>NZ_JAGDDZ010000002.1:0-1073282 GCF_049132005.1 Aurantimonas sp. NFXS3 | reverse complement strand
GCCGAAAGGACAGTCGACGGGCTATGGGATGCAGTCGGCGCCGTCATCCCGCTCTTCAAGCCAGACGAATGCGCCAACTATTTCGCCGCTGCCGGCTATGAACCGGAATAGGCCGGATCTGCTCTAGCCAGTCGTCAGATGTCGATGGCCGTCCATGAGTCCTCAGCCTTTGGCAGCCGTCCTTGCGTCCGGTTGCGCTTCGCCAAATCATCGAAGTACAGCTCGATGAGCCCTGAACGGGTGAAACGATCATTCAGCCTGGTTGAATGTCTTATATTTATTGCCACAGGATGCAGTCGAAACGTACTACTGCCCTTGCAGGTCGTACGTGACCGCATCCAGGCCGCATCTGGTTTAGGCTTCGGCTGCCTTTCGCAACCAACCATCGGATCGAAGCTGCCCCCTATCGGATTGTCACTCGGTTTCAAACCAACGTCCGCTTCTGGGATATTGTCAAGGTTCTTCGAACGACCGGAAAGGGCGCTTAGCTGCCGCCCCCGCCGCAATCGAGCCTTGGAACTCTTCCCTTTACCGATTCAATAACCAGGCGCGGAACTGCGGCGTTCACGCACAAATTTTCCATCAGGCTGGCGGACGGAACGAGGCGGCTGCCGTACGAGTGCGAGGAGCCCCGGTACAGGGATTGCGCAGTTTATATGCGCAGCAAACCCCGTTCGGTGTCGGGCGTAATGCGTCATAGCGGTACGATCGGACGCATGACCTGCCAGTGCGGCGACCTCAACTGGCACCATGATCTGCTTTGCGGTTGCGAGCGCGATATGCCGCGTCGTGTAGAGGGCGATCCGCTTGATCGCGAGGACACGACAAGCTCTGGCAATTCGTGACGCGATCCGCGACCAGAGCGTGGGCCAGCCTCCTGCCGCCTTCTCGGCCAAGACAAGTCTGTTCAAAAGGCGCTGAACCGTCCTAACGAAGTCGCCCCTCTCAGGGGGAACGATGACCGGCTTCAAATCGAGTCCTCTGAACTCGGCAATCCCACGATCGTTTGTAAACTTCGCGCAGCGCACGACGAGGACTTTCCCCCGGAGAGTTACAGACTGCCATTCGATGGGGCGCAACCCGATGCGGATGTTACAGTCGAGGAACAGGCTTGCAAGCTGATCGAGTTCGTTCCCGGACTCCAGAACTCTCACCACGCGTTCGAACTCCGCAAATGGCACGTTCTTGCGCTTTCTCGCTGACGTCCGTCGAACTGAGCACTTCGTTTTTGGCGATGGGTCCTTCGTCAGCGCAGCAAGAAGCACTTCGGCATTGGCGACGAGACCGCGTCTGTACCCATGTTCTACGGCAAACCGAATTGCGGCCCGATACTGCCGCACCGTGCTCGCGGACCAGCGGTCCTCCTGACTGGTGAACCAATCGACCGTCTGAGCAAGCGTGAAGATGGTCGGCGCACACATCTCCCTCGCGCCCTGCATGCGGAGCTTATCCACGCGCCGCAAATACGCCTCTTCCGTTAGTGCAGTTCGTGTTGCCGGTGCATAATTTTTGGTCATCGTTCAGTGCCCCTGTTACTCGATATAAAAAAACGATTCATTGAAAGAGAAAAGTGTTTTGTTGTTTCACATCTGCGTTCCCGGAATTTGGGCGTTACCCTCCACTATTGGCTTTCGGGCGCGGTTAAGAACGGAGAAGTCACAAGCAGGGCATAAGCTTCGGCTGTGGCCTGGTCGGCATGCCACTTCGACCACCCGGTTCGCATCGAACCCCGCCGCCTCGTCGGCACGGCCAAGCGGGTTCGCGACTATCCGCGTTTCCGCAATCCTGTAGTCGCGGGCCGCATGGATATGCCCGTGGATCCAGATCGGTGGCCGCCACGTCTCGATCGCAGGCTCGAGGTCCGACGCGTAGCAATGGTCCAGCGGGTCATGCGGAAGCGCCAGGGAGCGCAGGCTCGGCGCATGATGCGTCACCACGACTGTACGGCGTGGATCGATGCCACGGGCGAACGCGTCGCCGAGGAACCGGCATGAGGCACGGTGCCAGGCGAGCGTGGTTGCGGGCGTGATCCGCCGCGAGCGCCGGGTTGACGAGGCGCGGTGGATGCAGCGGTAGTCGTTCATCCCACGTCTTGCTGCCGCATGGGCCTGCGCGCGGCTGACGTGGGAGTCCGACCGCAGATCGGTCCACAATGTTGCGCCGAGGAATGTCACGCCCCCGATCGTCGCGGCCTCGTCGGACAGGAGCGTGATCCCGAGCCTGGCTGCCAGATCGCGGCCCGCCTGAAGCTCGTCCTCGACGGTGAAGCCATACGCCGAGCCATCGCGGTACCAGTCGTGATTGCCGGGGACATAGATCGTCGGCACGCCGGCAAACCGCTCTCCCAGCCAGGTAAGCGAGGCCGTCAGCCTGCCAGCGCAGTCGCCCGCAACGACCGCAATGTCGAACGGCGTGGTGATCTCGGTTGCCGGATCGAAGGAGCGGCCGCCGTCATTCTGGTGAAGGTCGGACAGGACGAGCAGCCGGGTCATGCGGGCCCTCCATGGTCAGGATCCATGAAGCCGTGGCCCCTTGCGAACTCTGCGAGTGCCGCCCGTCCGAGAACACGCCGCTTGAGCGCAAGATGGGCCAGCGCCTCGATCGCGGCCCGGTGCCGGCGTACGAGAACGATCGTCTCGGCATAGAGCCGTGCCAGCCGACGGTGGACCGCCGCGCCGTCGATCTGTGCGCCATGCACGAGCGTGCCGCCGAACCCGAGGGAGGTCTCCGCGTTCGCAACGATGCGGGTCACCTGGGCAAGGTCGGAACTGGCAGAGCCACCGGCACCTGCTGAGGGCGAACCGAGGATAACCTCTTCGGCGGCACGACCGGCCAGCATGCAGACCGCTTCCTTGACGACATCACCGGGAAGGCCCTCGAACGACGCCTCGTCGACATCGAAGACAACGGCGCCGCCGCTGTGTTCCGTCTCGACGAGCGAAAGCGATGTCGGCACCTGCCCGAAGTTCATGCGGGCAACGGCGTGGCCAGCCTCATGGATGGCAATGCGCCGGCGGACAGCCGGCGCACGCTCGTCGCCGGGAACCGCAACCGCGATCAGATCCTCGGTCTGGAGGGGCCGGCCTGCAAGCCGCGCCCAACGCCGTGCATCGCGGGCAATGCGCACGACATCGGCGCCCGACAGCGTTCCGGCAAACAGCGTCGCGACCCGATCGATTGCGGACGGGTCGATGCCGTCGCCAAGATGGTGGCGGAAGATGCCGGCCAATGATGCTTCGTCCGGGAGGTCGATCCAGAACCGCCGGTCGAGACGTCCCGACCGGAGGAGCGCCGCATCGAGGTTCGCATCGTCATTGCAGGCCGCGATGACCACGACGCCTTCGCGACGGCCAATCCCGTCCAAACATTCCAGGAGGCAGGTAACGATCGCCGTGAACCAGGCGTCGGCGGACCTGTCGGATCCGCCGCGGCCCTGGACGGTGTCGATCTCGTCGATGAAGACGATCGCCGGCAGGTTCTTCGCGGCCGCCTCGAACACGGCACGAATGGCCTTGGTGACGTCCCCCAGATGACCGGACCTGTTCGACTGCCATTGGGCATATGAGGTGGCGATGAAGTGGACGCCGGCAGAGTTCGCGATGGCCTGGGCCAGCAGGGTCTTGCCCGTCCCGGGCGGCCCGACGAAGAGAGCACCGGCATCGACGTCCTCCCAGCCGATCGTGCCCTTACGATAGGCGGACAGGTCGGCAACGAGTTGCAGGGCCCATCGCCCGGCGTCGCCGTAGCCATGCAGGTCTTCGATGCGCGGCCGCGCTTCCACGCTTGCGCCAGAGCGTCCAGCACCCTCGCGTGCCTCATCCGCCAGCCGCAGTTCACGGATCTCCTGCAGCAGGCGCAGACGCTCGGCAGGGGAGCGGCCGCGCCCGACCGCAAAGTCGAGTTCGAGCGGCCGGTAGGCCGAGCCCATCGTGCCGTCCGGCAGATGGGGCAACGCGTCCCCCAGGCCGAGCAGGCGTTCGATATCTTCGCGTGCAGGATCGGCGATCTCGACCACAGCATCCGAGATGGCGCGCAGCATCTCTTGCGGTTCATGGTCAGGCGGAAAGAGGCAGAGGCAGGGTGACGCCTCGGCCAGCATCTCGGGCAGACGCTGAAGCTCGAACGGATAGCCGTGCTCGAGCCGGCTCTCGGACGTCGCCGTCAAAACGGTGATCGTCAGGTATTGATCGGGCCATGCGGCGCGGATCGACGCCTTCACCGCTTGCCGCGCCGTATCGAGCCACTCAGACGAGAACACCCTGACGGTGACGAGGAGCGTCCGCTCGCCTCGCGAGCGTGTGGCGGCCGCCACGTTGCCGTCGATGGCATCGAACAACAGGCGCGCGGACGGGCTCAGCGCCCCGACGATCCGATCCCTGTGCGAACCCGAATCCGCGATGTCTTCCAGTTCGCCTTGCATGACGTATTGTTCCCTTCGCGCGCGCTCGCGCAGCTGTTCGAAGCCTGTTCGCAGATCTGTCGGCATCGGGGCCTTCCTCGCGTCTTCGGGCCGGTCGGCACGGCACGCCGGTTGCTGTGATCGGAGAGGGAGGAGAGCGCTGATGGCAGCGCCCTCCCCTTTGGTGTGACGGCACATCACGCAGTGCTATCCGGTGGCGCCTTTGGTCACGGCGTCTGCCTCATCCGGATGCGCCGCAACTGCTCGAGATGATCGGCAAGGACAGCGGCCGTTGGATCATCGACCTGGCGAAGTCGACCGATCAGCGACGCGATCTCGCCGCGCGCCGCACCGGCGCGGCTGCGGCGGATCGTGTAGGCCACCAGGGTGGACGCCGGCATGGCGCAGATCCGCGCCGAGACCGCAGCCGGATCGCGCCCCCGCCTCTCGCGCGAACCCTGCCGGTCGCCTCGGGCAAACGGCACCATGGTCATGTCCGACCCCGTTTCCGGGAGCGACTGCTGCTTCCAGACACCAGTGCCAGCCGACGGCGTTCATGCGGACCGATCAGGCGCTGCGGCAGACGGGGAGCGCAACCGACCGACCTGACCGTGAGCTCCCTCGATGTCTGGCCATCGCTCTCGGTCCATTCGTCCGCGCCGCCTTGTGTCACATCCGGCGTGTCAAACACTCGGCCGACCAATCGCTGCATCTCGGCCGAGTAACCCGTCGCGATCGTCTGGTTGAACAGCTCGATCAGGGGCGTGATGGGGACATCGAAGAACGTGTCGATCTTGGCGCCGGACACGCAGCGGTCCTCGGCAAAACCGGCAGCCCCTCCAAGGTCGATGATCCCCCATGACGCCGTGGCGATCGAGACGTTGATCCGGCGAAGGGCGGCAGGCGCGGTGAGCGCGCAGGCAGCCATGGCAGTGCAGAGATCGAGGCGCGCCCGCGAGGAATAGAGCGCACTGCCGCGCTTGACGTCGAGCAACGTCGCATGACCGGTGGTCCGGTCGATGACGATAAGATCGACCGCAAGGTACCGGACGGTGCGATCGTCATCGCCGAGGACGACATCCCTGGCCGTGTCCTGGTCGCCGATGGAGAGTGCGGTTGCTGTGATGGGCAGGCGCGTTTCCTGGAGCACCTTCAGCCGCGGATCGGCTTCAAGGCCGATGGCGATGACGCCCGGCAGCGCCTGCCCTGTGCGAGTCGTGACCGAAAGCCCGAAGGCCTGCAACGGCGTCCATGCACCGAAGCATGGATCTTCGGGGGTCGGACTTGCAGCGGCCTTCGCCGCCTTGGCGACGATGTCGAGCGCGAGCTTTTGCACGCGCGCTTCCGGTGTCGACGCGGTGCGGGGTTCATCCTTGGCCTGCCGTGAGCGGCGGCCGTCTGGTTTGCTGGTTCCAAGTTTGCTGGTTCTGGGCATAGCGGTTCCTCCGCATCCGCGATGACGATCGGCGGACGACGTGTCTGGAATGATGGGATGAGCGAGAGCAGCGCCGATCGACACGCGACACGTGACGATCGCGCGTCGGCCACCCCGCATGGCGGGATGGTCAGCGTCGGCTGTCTAGGCGGAGGTGACGAGGATGCCGAACGGGCCTGCGTCGACCCTGCAGATCACGCGGATCCGGGCGAGCCTGGTCAGCAGACCGTCGTCGATGACGCAGCCGGGGGCATTGATCCCCTCAGGCGGGACCAGAAACAGCTGCTCGTCGCTGAGCGTCTTCAGCAGCCACCGCGTCGCGGTGATCTCGTTGGCAGAGAACACCGGGCCGAACGGCGTGGAGACGGACGCGGTCGCTCGTGCGTCGGGGACGCGCTCATCAGGGACAGGACGCGGAGCGGCCGCCGGCGAGCGTTCCAGTTCGCAGGGAGCGTTGGGAGGGCCCGCCCTGCCCTTCGAGACGCTGGGCACCGCCGCGCCGGCAAATACTGCTGGGACGACCGGCGGCTCATCGCCGGGCTCGATGCGATTGTGCTGCGCGGAGGCGATGTCGGCGAGCAACACGGCATGGCGTGAAACGTCAGGCCTCGGCGCCAGGCTTGCCTGATGCTGAAGGAGCGGACGGATGGACGTGATAGGGGTATTGCAAGACGCACGGGTGCGCGGCATCACAGTGTGAGCCATTCTGATCTCCTTACCTGAGTCAGTGATGGTCAGGCTGCTGGGGGAGCTCCAACTCCTCCGGTAGCCGCTCTACCAGCTACCTGCATTCCGACCGATGTTGCGACCGCGTGATTGCGGACGTATCAGCGATATTGGCGCGAAATCGTGGATGACAAGTAAATGCCGGAAGCAGTCGAGATTCTACGGTAAACGCTCGGCATTTGAATATCATTTGAGGGAGCCGATGCCTCATAGCTGCTTGGATAGATGCCGCAACCACATCTTCGATCTGTCCGCGTCACTTCCAATTTATAACAAGCTTGGCCTGTTAAGATAAGACCGACACGGTACCGCCCAGACGTTGCGGTGCATGCGGTCTGCCGCCACTTATCTCCAGATCGGCGATTCTAGAATGTTCTAGAATCGCGATACGTGATGAGGACCAACAACTTGGCAACAGGCGATAAGGCGGCTGCTGCTGCTCCCACTGATCACACTGCAGGAGCGGTCTTGGGACGCTCGATCAGGAACAGGGACCTTCGGGCTGCTGGCCTCAAGGATGTACGCGCCTGGATCCGTGCTTCGCGGGACGCGCGCGTCCCCACCAATCAGAACGAAGCACCGCCCAAGAAGCGGCAGCTCAATCTCTATCTCACAAATGATGACGACACGCGCCGGACCGCCAAGGCGGCCGCAATGTTGGTCGACCGGTCGGCCGCCGGTCGCGAGATCATCGAGGCTGTTGTCACGGCTATGGAGCACTCAGTCGCAGACGCTGAGGGAAACGCCGCGGACGGCCCCGCGCAGACCATACGCCCGGAGACGCTGAGAGCACTCGCGGCGGA
Organism: Aurantimonas sp. NFXS3; assembly: GCF_049132005.1. NCBI lineage: Bacteria > Pseudomonadati > Pseudomonadota > Alphaproteobacteria > Hyphomicrobiales > Aurantimonadaceae > Aurantimonas > Aurantimonas sp. NFXS3. The sequence goes on along the minus strand of NZ_JAGDDZ010000002.1, from coordinate 1,065,919 downwards.
TGAAAATCTCGCCGACATTGTCAATCGCCTGGCAGCTATGCCCGATAAACAACGGGCCGGTACGCTTGCGTTGGTTGCAAAGCTAGTGCGCCACGACCTCAAGGCCTCAGCTGGTCTCCGGTTCAGATTAAGGCTGGTCTGGAGCTTCATCGGAAGGAGGTGAGCTGTGCCGCGGGATCCGCTGTTTGCGGGCCAGGCTAAGTTTCCACCGAGGAAGGCGCTAGAGGCCCTTTTCCAACGTTGCTCTGATCGGGCGATCGATCCGCATGCAATAGGCATGCAGTCGCTCGAACGCCCCCTCACCAAAGCGCGGTTCAATTGTCGCGTCGGCGGCTGCCGTCTAAGGAATCCAGCGCCAAATCGCGCTCTTGCCGAACCTCCTGACTCGCGCCACGGCTAGCATCTGCTTGCTTAACATTACAGCGAAAGCGTCGCTGGCGCGGGTTCGGCAGAGTTCGCCGCGGGGATCTATCCGCTTAATACCCTTGTCTGCATCAACGGTTCTCATCGTCCTTCAAACGTCCCTCATGAAGACTAGGAACCGTAGTCGATGCAGCTAAGGAGCGGGCTGGTGCTACTGAACGGAAGTCGCCATGCCCAACACCGTTTGATGCCAGTCAGCAAAGGCATGGCGCTCCGTATTATCCTTCGCCGGACGCAGCAGCGGAACGATCCAGACGCGTGATGTCGGAGATTGCGCATCTCAACCCCTTCAAACGCTCGGCAACTTCCGACGTCACGTGCTGCGCGCATCACGCGCCGCTTTGCTCCAAGGCGCCATTTCATTGCGCATCACCCACGGAACAAGCTGCACAGGGGCGGGTGACAGATGCGACGTTACGACTGCCACTTTGGCCAAATCTTCCTGCTGCACACTTACGTCAATGGGGTTGCAATAACGTTCTGTCGTCTCGGTTGTTCCCCCGTGTCCCATAAGGTCCGCCCTAAACTCCGCAGAAACTCGCTTCTGCTTGAGATCATTGTTGAAGAAATGTCGGATTTGATGAGGGGTGACCCCGCTTTTTCGCATCGCAGGCGTAAGCTCATCATACATGCGGTCTCCGAGCGGGCTTTTGCTTGATGCTGAATACAGATCCGGAAACAACCTCACATAGCCAAGGCTTCTAATGGTTTGGAGATACTCAAGAAAATTCAAGCGAATGAGCTCAGGGTGCAGAGCGAGATTGCGAACCGATTGCGAATTTTTCAGGCGATGAAATCCGTTCTCGCAGACATGGATATACGGCACATCCCCGTTGTCGATGATGACGTCATCAACCGCCAGACCGCAATATTCCTCTCTTCTCATCCCCTGATAGTGCGCGATCATTGGACCGAAATAGGCCGCTCTATGGAATATATTTGCACCCGAATCCTCGAGGTTATCCCAATCCGCGCAGCCGGTGAAAACTGGTTGCTTGAAGAACGTCTCAACCTGTGAGATCCTAGGTATCGGCCGATCATTTCGACTACGCCCGTTCTTGGGAGAGCGCAATTCTGTGAGATCGAGCTGCGCATTGACTTCTATTCCGGAAGATTTTGCCCGACGAATCAACTGATTGATAAACGTGAGATGACGATTCCGCGTAGCGCCGGTAAGCCCACGATCAGATTTCGCCCGCATTTCACTGTCACGTCGCAACTCGTTTATTGAGCTCTTCCGATCCTTAGGGCTTTTTCCGTACGACTTATGGAGCTGACGGAGAAACTTCTCAAACGCGTCCAGGTGGTTCTGCTTGATATCGGATATCGAAGAGACGTTGGCTTCCTCCCTGAGGAATCGACCGAAGAGGTCGAATATCATCCGAGCTTGCCGGGCGGTCTTAGGGTCCCACCGCTGATCAGTGCATCGCTTTGCAATCAGCTCTGTGCCGACTGCTTCGATGGTCGATGCATTTATCCTCGCATCTGTAGCCGCGTAAGGATCTGTAACTGCAGCGCCGCCCCCCATGAAAGCCTTCCCTCCATCGGGGTCATCTCGGTTAGTGCGCTGCGTATCGCTGTTAACACCGTCTATTGAAAGTTGGCTTTCCGTCGCAACAACCAAGCTGGTAGCGGAAGAATCGCAGGAGGCTACTAGTGACGCGAAATCGAGAGGATCCTCTTGGTAGCGCTTTCTTGCGAGCAAGAGAGCTTCCCCCATTGCTTGCAGATAAATCGGCCTCGCGGTCGCCATCGTACCTGCAGTGACTTTAGCTCCAACCGCTTCGACGTTTCTCATCAGGCGGGCTTCTGAAGGTTTAGACTCGCCGTTCGAACTCATATCATCAACAGCTGCTTCGATACGCTCTATGGCATCCTCGGACAAACCTTTTTCGCGGAAGCGTTGCCGATCTTCGTCATCGATTGTCGCATGCGGTCCTTTCTTAGAGAAAATGCAGAAAGCCCAACCCTTCGCCTCTTCATCAGCAATATGTACTGCAGCGGAAAAGCTTCGTTCGTCGCGCGAGAAATTCGCTAGCATCGTGAGTTTTTGGCGGTGCTGCTCGAAAGTGATCCGAAAAATCTCTTTGAGCTCGTGCTCTGTGATGCTCATCAACTGGGTCATGAGAAGATCTGCAGCCTTGGCGTTCAAACACGCGCCAAGAAATCGCGCCGTCTGAACGTCTTTCGTTCGAAGGCTCAACCTAACATGTGTCAGCCCGATTCGCTCTGCGAGATATTCAGGCAACCGCTTTCGCCAGTAGTAAACTGCGCCGCGACGTTCGAGACCTGTCGCAATCCCCATTTCCCACACTCCGTGTCATACGGTTGTGCCACAGTCGTGTGTCCCAGCAGGGAAAACACTTTCCCAGCCCGGCTTTTCAGGTCAACGATTTCAACGGGTTAAATTGTTCTGGCTGGGGCGGCAGGATTCGAACCTGCGAATGGCGGCACCAAAAGCCGCTGCCTTACCACTTGGCGACGCCCCAAGGCGCATGGCGGTCCTATAGCCTCTGGCCAGCGTCCATGCAACGACCCGTGACGGGGTTCGCACGCGGTGCGGCGCGCCGGATTGTCGCCGGACGATCGGGGCGGTTTCGGCCGGCTGCGATGGCGGGTGTGGCGCCATGCCCGCGGCCCGGTGGCCGGGGCCGGCAGCCCCTTTGCCGACCGTCGTCCCACGCGATGATCGCCTGCGCCCTTGCTTGCGGCGCTCCCCGCGCGATGTCCTCGAGCATCCGCAACGACGAGACGCTGTCATGGCCAAGAACCGGCGCCCCCGCCTGCCCGCCGCCGAGGCAACCGCGATCGACAAGTCCATGGCCCTTGACCGGTCGCGGTCCGGCACCGTCGATCTCACCTTCCGCGCAATCGATGAGCTGGCCCATGTCCACGACCCGATCTGGGAGGACGTCTCGGCGCTGGCGGTCATCGGCCGGTCGATCTTCTGCACCTGCGACGAGACCGCGACGATCGAGCGCGTGGTGCTCGACGAGGCCGGGACGAACGCCGCCGGGCACGCGAATTTCCCGCTCGGCGAAGCCTTCGACCTGCCCGACGGGCCGTCCGGCGAGATGGACATCGAAGGCCTGGCGATCGCCGATGGCTATCTGTGGATCTGCGGCTCCCATTCGCTGAAGCGCGACGACCCCGAAGAGGGTGGCCTGGCGGACATGGAGGACATCGACTGGGACCCCAACCGGGGCTTTCTCGGCCGGGTGCCGCTGATCGATCGCGGCGACGGGGTCTTCGAGCCGGTCGCGGCCATCGATGCGCTGGACGGCGTGCCGGGCCGGCGCGCGGCGATGGTGAAGATGTCGAAATCGTCCAGGACGCCGATCCGCAAGATGTTGTCAAAGGATGCGCTGATCGGCCCCTTCGTCGACCATCCCTGCAAGGAGAACGGCCTCGACATCGAGGGTCTGGCCGTCCAGGGCGACACGGTGCTTCTCGGCCTGCGCGGGCCGGTGATCGGCGGCCATGCGATGATCGTGCGGCTGGAGATGAAGGAAACCGGATCCGGCGCCCTCAAGCCCCGCAAGCTGGAGAACGGCCAACGCTACCAGTTGCAGGCCGTCGATCTCGACGGACAGGCGATCCGCGACCTCGAATGGCGCGACGACCGGCTGCTGATCCTCACCGGCGCGACGACCGATCTGGAGGAGATGCAGTCGGTGGTGGTCATCGACGACTACGATCCGGGCCGGCCGGTCTACCAGGCCGGGCTCCTGGCGCGGATCCTCGACCTGCCGGTGATCCGCGGCTCCGATCATGCCGAGGGCCTTGCCACGATCGGGATCGACGGGCAGGACAGGCTGCTGGTGGCGTACGACTCGCCGCACGAAACGCGGACCGACGCCGCCCTTCGCCGCCTGACGACGGATCTGTTCGAGATCGCCGAAGCGGCGGCGCAATCCGATCGCCCTGCCCCGGCGGCGAAGAAGGGCGGCAAGAAGCGAAAGGCCCGATCGCGCCAACATGCCTGAGTTCCAGACGGATTTCGATCCCGCCTATGGCCGGCTGGTCCCGGTCGCCGCCCATATCGGTCGGGTAACGGCCAACAATCCCAGCGCCTTCACCTTTGCCGGCACCAACAGCTACGTCGCCGGGCGGGACGGTTGCTTCGTGGTCGATCCCGGACCGGACGACGACGCCCATCTGGACGCGCTGGTCGCGGCCATCGCCGGCCGGCCGGTCGAGGCGATCCTTCTCACCCATACCCATCGCGACCATACCGGCCTCGTGCGGCGACTGGCCGCCCTCACCGGAGCGCCGATCGTCGGCGGCGGACCGCACCGCGCCTCGCGCCCGCTGCGCGACGGCGAGGCTCACCGGCTGGAAGCGGCCGGCGACACCGATCTCGCCTTCGACCGGATCCTGTCCGACGGCGAGCAGCTGACGCTCGGCGGCCTGCCGGTTTCCGTCGTCGCGACGCCGGGCCATTGCGCCAATCATCTGGCCTTCGCCGTCGGCGAGGACGGCGTGCTTTTCTCCGGCGATCACGTCATGGGCTGGTCGACCTCCATCGTCGCGCCGCCGGACGGGGCGATGCGCGACTACATGGCGTCGCTCGAGCGCCTCACAGCGCGGGACGACCAGCTCTATCTGCCCGGTCATGGCGGCGTCATCGCCGCGCCCAAACCCTTCGTGCGCGGGCTGATCGGCCATCGCCGCATGCGCGAGACCGCGATCGTCAGGCGCCTCGCCGATGGCGACCGGACGATCCCGGAGATCGTCGCGGCGCTCTACAAGACGGTGGATATCCGCCTGCACGGGGCGGCCGGCCTGTCGGTGCTGGCGCACATGGAAGATCTGGTCGCGCGCGGCGTCGTCGCCTGCGACGGGCCGCCGACACTGGCGACGACCTACACCGCCGCCTGAGACCGCGGGGCCGCGGGGCCGCGTCTGCGACCTTGCTCAGCCGGCGTCGATGGTTTCCAGACCCGACATGGCGAGATCGAGATCGGCCAGGAACGCCTCGATGAAGCGGCGGTTCTGGCCGAGATCCAGCCCTGTGGCGCGCGAGACGGCGCGCAGGTCGACGAAGGTCTCCCCGCCCTCCTGCACCAGCCGGATCGTCACGTCGCTCGGCAGGGCGAACAGGCGGTCGCGCGCCACCGCCGCGACGCGGTACTGGTCGCTGTCGGGACGGTCGAGCCCGTCATCGGCGACCATCGCGTCGATGCCGGCCCGCGGCGTCGGCAGCGGGACCGCGCCGGTGCTGACGCCGAGATCGTCGGATTGCCGCTCCGCCTCCGCTCCCGCCAGTGCCGGGTCGCCGACGATGACCTCGCCAACCGTCCAGCCGTGATCGGCCAGAACCGTGCGCGCGGCCTGGTAGACCCGCGGGGCATCGGCGAGATAACGCCGGCCCGGCACCACGCTGGGCATCTCCGTCGGCGCGGCGAAGGCCGATGCCGGGGCGGTCGCCGGCGCCAGCGCCGGCGCGGCGGTGGCCTCGGGGGCGAAGCCGTCCGTATAGGCGGCATTGGCCTGCGGATTGACGCGGGCGAGATAGGCGCCGGTGGCGAAGGGGGACAGCGCGATCAGCGACAGGACGAAGCCGGCGAACACCTTGTGCCCACCGCGCACGCCGGCGAACCAGACGCGCAGCAGGCCGTAGCAGGCCACCACGAGAGCAAGCGCGGCAAGACCGCCGACCAGCAGCAGCAGGCCGATCAGCGCCTGGGGCACGATCCAGCCGAGGCGATAGAACACCACCGCCGCCACCATCAGCGCGATGGCGAAGGCGGCGAGCCCGCGGGCGAGCCCGGCGAAGCGCAGCCGCTTCTGAAGATAGTGGCCGGAAACCGGCAGGCGTCCGTAGATCGAATTCATGGGCGGGACCTTGGCAGGGGTTCCGCGAACATAGAGGAAAGCCCGGGCGGCAGAAAGACCGCCCGGGCGTCCGTCACCCGATCAGATGGTCGGCAGGCGATAGTCGCGGAACTGGTCGCGCAGCGTCATCTTCTGGATCTTGCCGGTCGCCGTATGCGGGATCTCGTCGACGAAGGCGACGTCGTCGGGCATCCACCATTTGGCGATCTTGCCTTCCAGATAGGCGAGGATGTCCTCCCGGGAGACATTGCGACCTTCCTTGCGCACAATGACCATCAGCGGGCGCTCGTCCCATTTGGGATGGGCGAGACCGATCACCGCGGCCTCGGCGACGTCCGGATGGCCGACGGCGAGGTTTTCCAGGTCGATGGTCGAGATCCATTCCCCGCCGGACTTGATCACGTCCTTGGCGCGGTCGGTGATCTGCATGTAGCCGTGCTGGTCCATATGGGCGACGTCGCCCGTGTCGAACCAGCCGTCCTCGTCGAAGGCCTCCGCGCCGGTGCCCTTGTAGTAGGACGAGGCGACCGCCGGGCCGCGCACCTTCAGCCGGCCGAAGGTCTTGCCGTCCCAGGGCCGCTCGACATTCTCGTCGTCGGTGACCTTCATCTCGACGGCGAAGGGCGGATGGCCCTGCTTCTCCTCGATGTCGAGCAGCGCGTCGCCGGTCAGGTCCTGATATTCCGGCTTGATGGTGCAGAGCGAGCCGAGCGGGCTCATCTCGGTCATGCCCCAGGCGTGGATGACCTGCACGCCGTAGACTTCCTGGAACTTCTGGGTCACGGCGCGCGGACAGGCCGACCCGCCGATGACGACCTTCTTGAGGTCCGGCAGTTCGCCGCCGACCTTCTCCAGATGCTGCAGCAGCATGAGCCAGACGGTCGGCACGGCGGCGCTGAAGGTCACCTTCTCGTTGGTCAGGATCTCGTAGACCGACGCGCCGTCCATCCTGGCGCCCGGCATGATCATCGCGGCGCCGGCCATCGGGCAGGAGAAGGCGAGACCCCAGCCATTGGCGTGGAACAGCGGCACGATCGGCAGCACCCGGTCGCGCGACGACAGGCCCATGGCGTCGGGCTGCTGGGCGATCATCGAATGCAAGAGGTTGGAGCGATGGGAGTAAAGGACGCCCTTCGGATTGCCCGTCGTGCCGGAGGTGTAGCACATGCCCGCGGCGGTGTTCTCGTCGAACTCCTTCCAGGCGAAGTCGCCGTCGGCCTCGGCCAGCCACTCCTCATAGGCAACGACATTGGCGAGTTTGGTCTCGGGCATGTTCGCGGCGTCGGTCAGGACGACGATCTTCTCGAGGCTCGGCACGTTCGGCGCGATGGCCTCGAGGATCGGCATGAAGGTGACGTCAGCAAAGATGATGCGGTCTTCGGCATCGTTCATGATCCAGGCGATCTGCTCGGGGAACAGCCGCGGATTCAGCGTGTGGTAGATCGCACCGATGCCGACGATGCCGTACCAGCATTCCAGATGGCGCCAGGTGTTCCAGGCCAGCGTCGCGACGCGGTCGCCGAGCTTGATCCCCTCGCGGTCGAGCCGCTGCGCCAGCTTCATGGCCCGGGCCCGCACCTCGCGGTAATTGGTCCGATGCATCGGCCCTTCGACCGAGCGGCTCACCACCTCGCGTAGCGGATGATAGGTCGCGGCGTGGTCGATCACCTTCGAACAAAGCAGCGGCCACTGCTGCATCAAACCCTGCATTCCGTCCTCCCTGACTGCGGGCCGAGACATGGCCCCGCGCGACAATCGGAAAAGCCGGGCCCGATGTCCAGCATGCAAAAGGCGCCCTGCCATAGTTCAGCCGTCTCGCCGCGTGACCATCGCCGGCAAGGGACGAACGGATTGAGTGGTGGTGCCATGCAGATTGCAGAACAGACCGTCGCAGTGCCGGACGTCGACGGCGACAGCTTCAGCGCCGTGGAGTTCGAGCTGGCCCTCGACATGCAGGACCTGACCGAGATCGACTTCGCCGACTGCGTGCGCGCGGCCGCCGGCAGCGTGGGCGGGGAATTCCTCTTCGACATGCCGGCCGACGGGACGCTCGACAATGTCTCGCGCATCGCCGCGGTCCGGGTCGAGAGCCAGAACCGCGACCGGATCGCCTTCGCGGTCCTCAACGACGAGGGCACCGAGATCCGGGTGCCGGACGACGACGAGGTGGACGAGCGCCTGCGCGGATTTGCCCGTGCCTTTGTCGGCGTCCTGACCCGCATCCGCGACGACCTGCCCTTCGGCTCGGTCAGGCCCGAAGGCACGGCCTGACCCGGCGCTCCGGCGACCGCCGCGGGGTCGCGCCGCGGCGTTTCGGGCGGGCCGGGGCCGATCATTGGCGGGCTTTGGGCGGGCCAGGATGAGCGCGTGATCAGTATATCGCCAGACTGATCATACGCGCCCCTTGCAAAAGCCTCGGGCTCCTGCAGATCAGCGTTCCTGAACCAATATTGCATGGGTTACATGGACGCCTTCCTGACGGATTATTCCGCATTCATCGCCCTTGCGATCGTCGCATTGGTCTTCGTGGCGTTCGCGCTCGAACTCTATCCGCCGGAGGTCATCGCCACGGGCGGGGCCGTGTCCTTCCTCGTCCTCGGCTACATCAAGGACGACGAGTTCACCTCGGTCTTCCAGAACCCGGCGCCGATCACCATCGCCGCGATGTTCGTCCTGTCCGGCGCACTGGTGCGAACCGGCACGCTCGAGGGGGCGGCCGGCTGGCTGGTCACCAGCGCGGAAAAGCGGCCGCGCATCACCCTGGCGATCATGGGCATCGGCGTCCTCGTCGCCTCCGCCTTCATGAACAACACGCCGGTGGTGATCGTCTTCATTCCGATCATGACCGAGCTGGCGCGCAAGATGGGCGTCGGCTCGACGAAGCTGCTGATCCCGCTGTCCTTCATGACCATTCTCGGCGGCACCTGCTCGCTGATCGGAACCTCGACCAACCTCCTGGTCGACGGCGTCGCGCGCGGTCAGGGGCTGGAGGCGTTCTCGATCTTCGAGATCACCCCGATCGGAATCGTGACCGCGATCACCGGCATCCTCTACCTTCTGTTCGTCGGTCCCAGGCTGCTGCCGGACCGCACCTCCGCCGAAGACGTTCTCGGCGGCTCCGATGCCGACATGTATTTCACCGAGATCGTCGTGCGCGAGGGCGCCAGCACCATCGGCAAGACGCTGGGCGAATCCACGTCCTTCTCGGCGCGGGGCATCCGCCCGGTGGCAATCCGGCGCGGCTCGGAGACCATCCGCAAGGGGATCGCCGAGGTGGTGATCCAGAAGGCCGACCGGGTGATCCTCTTCGCCTCGCCCGAGGAATTGCTGACCCTGCATTCCAACGAGAATTTCCGCGTCGCGCGGGTCACCGCCGCGGCGGCCGAAGACGAGGAACGGGTCGTCGTCGAGGCGACCGTTGCGCCGCATCGCCGCGGCATCGGCCGCAAGATTTCCGAGCTCGTCGATATCTCCGGCTCCGGCGTGCACATTCTCGGCGTGCAGCGCCATCGCCATGTGCCCGGCCCCTCGCTGCACGACACCAAGCTGCGCCCGGCCGACCGCCTGCTGCTGGAAGGCCGGCCCGACGCCATCGCCCGCATCGCCGAATCCAACGATCTGATCGGCGTCGATCTCAGCGAGGCACGGCCCTATCGCCGGCGCAAGGCGCCGCTGGCCATCGGCGCGCTCTTGGCGGTCGTCGTGCTGGCGGCCATGGGCATTGCCAGCATCCAGATCCTCGCCTTCGTCGCCATCGCGACGCTGCTGCTGGTCCGGGTGCTGGATGCCGACGAAGCCTGGCGCTCGATCCACGGCGACATCCTGATCCTGATTTTCGCCATGCTGGCGATCGGCCTCGGCATGCAGAACGCCGGTGCGGTCGAGCTTCTGGTCGAGCTGGTCGAGCCGCTGCTGCAGGGCGCCTCGCCCTTCCTGGTGCTGCTGATCATCTACGCGATCTCGTCCATCCTCACCGAGATCGTCACCAACAACGCCGTGGCCGTCGTCGTCACGCCGGTGGCGATCAGCCTGGCGACATCGCTGGGCATGGATCCGCGCGCGGCGGTGGTGGCGGTGATGTTCAGCGCCTCGGCGTCCTTCGCCACGCCGATCGGCTACCAGACCAACACGCTGGTCTATGCGGCCGGAAACTACCGCTTCACCGATTTCGTGAAGATCGGCGTGCCGATGAACGTCATCGTCGGCTTCGTCACCTGCGTGGCGATCTACTTCTACTACGGCGTCTAGCGGCGGGCCCGGCCGCGTCGCGAGCGCTCGTCGCGGATGGTCGCCTGCGCCGCGGCGAGCCGCGCGATCGGCACGCGGAAGGGCGAACAGGAGACGTAGTCGAGCCCGGTCTGCTCGAAGAAGGCGATGGAGGCCGGATCGCCGCCCTGCTCGCCGCAGACGCCGAGGGAGATGTCCGGCCGGGTGCGCCGCGCCTTCTCCACGGCCAGCGCGATCAGCTCGCCCACACCCTCGACGTCGATGGTCTGGAACGGATCGCGCTCGATGATGCCCTGGCGGACATAGGTCGACAGGAAATTGCCGGCGTCGTCGCGCGAGATGCCGTAGACCGTCTGGGTCAGATCGTTGGTGCCGAAGGAGAAGAAGTCGGCGATCTCCGCGATGGTGTCGGCGCGCACGATGGCGCGCGGCAGTTCGATCATCGTGCCGACCGAATAGGTGATCTCGCAGCCGCGCTCGTCCATGACCAGGGCCGCGACCTTGTCGATGCGCCCCTTCACGAAGTCGAGTTCCTTGCGAAGGCTCACCAGCGGCACCATGATTTCCGGCACCACCGCCTCGCCGGCCTTCTCGCCGGCCTCGATGGCCGCCTCGAAGATTGCCCGCGCCTGGGTCTCGACGATTTCCGGATAGGAGATCGCCAGCCGGCAGCCGCGATGGCCGAGCATCGGATTGAACTCCTGCAGGGCGGCGATGCGCTGGCGCACGACGGATTCGTCGACGCCCAGCATCGCGGCCGTCTCGGCGATCTCGCCGTCGCTCTGGGGCAGGAATTCGTGCAGTGGCGGATCGAGCAGGCGGATCGTCACCGGCAGGCCGGCCATGATCTCGAAGAGTTCGGTGAAATCGGAGCGCTGGATCGGCAGGAGCTTTTCCAGCGCCGCCCGCCGGCCGGTCTCGTCCGAGGCGAGGATCATCTCGCGCATCGAACGCACCCGGTCGCCCTCGAAGAACATGTGCTCGGTGCGGCAGAGCCCGATCCCCTCGGCCCCGAAAGCGCGCGCCGAGCGTGCCTCGATCGGGGTCTCGGTATTGGCCCTCACCCGCATGCGGCGGGCCCGGTCGGCATAGTCCATCAGCATGGCGAAATCGCCGGTCAGCGCCGGCCGCAACAGCGGCACGGCCCCCTCGATCACCTCGCCGGAGGTTCCGTCGATGGTGATGGTGTCGCCCTCGCGCAGCACCTTGCCGGCGGCATGCAGCGTGGCGGTGCCGGCATTGATGCGCAGCGCGCCGGCGCCGGTCACGCAGGGGCGGCCGATGCCGCGGGCGACGACCGCCGCGTGGCTGGTGGTGCCGCCGCGGATGGTCAGCACGCCCTCGGCCACATGCATGCCGTGGATGTCTTCCGGATAGGTCTCGTTGCGCACGAGGATCACCGGCCGTTCCTCGTTGGCCAGTTCCTGGGCGCGCTCGGAGGTGAAGACGATCTCGCCGGTCGCCGCGCCCGGCGAGGCCGGCATGCCGCGGCCCAGCACGACGAGGTCGGCGGTCCGCTCGAAGGTCGGATGCAGCAATTCGTCGAGCGAGTTCGGATCGATGCGCAGGATCGCCTCGGCCTCGTTGATCAGCCCCTCGTCGACGAACTGCACGGCGATGCGGATCGCCTCCCCCGCCGTGCGCCGCGCCACCCGCGACTGCATCAGGAAGAGTTCGCCGTCGCCGACCATGAAGTCGACCTCGACGACATCGCCGACATGCGCCTCGATGCGGCGCACATGCTCGGTCAGCTCGGCGAGATCCGCCGGAAAGCGGGCCGCGTCGCCATCCGACAGGGTTCCGAGATCGAGCACCGGCGGCTTCTCGCCGATCTCGCGCGCCCGCGGTGCCACCAGCCCGAATTCGCCCGACAGGCGGGATTCGCCGGTGGTCAGGTCGCGGGAGACGGCCCGCCCGGTGCCGGAATTGTGGTCATGCTCGTTGAAGATCATCGCATGGGCGGTGATCGCCAGGCCGGCATTTTCAGGAATGCCCTGGATCAGCCGGTGCGAGGTCGCCAGCGGACTGCGCCATGTCGCATAGGCGGCCTCGATGACGGCGGAGAGCTGTTCGAGCGGGGTCTGCGGCACGACGGCGCCGATCTCGGCGTCGAGATAGGTCTGGTAGCGCGCGATCAGCGCGCGCCAGCCGGCCCGGTCGCCCGGCTCCTCGGTCCAGCCCGCCTCGGCGGCTTCCGCGTCGGCAATGTCCTCGAACTCGGCCGGATCGACCGCCAGCACGAGATGGGCGTAGCTTTCGATGAAGCGACGATAGCTGCGATAGGCGAAGGCCGGGTCGTCCAGCTCGGCCGCGAGAATATCCACCGTGCGGTCGTTGAGGCCGACATCGAGAACCGATTCGGCAAGCCCCGGCATCTGGGCGCGGGCGCTGGTGCGCACCGCCAGCAGCAGCGGGCGCGTGTCGCCGTCGAAGCCGCGACCGGTGACGCCCTCGAGCCATTCGATCGCCATGCGCAGATCGGCGCGCAGTTCCTGCGGCAGGCCGTCGCCGCCGCTCTGCACCTCGCGCCAGACCGAGGTGGCGAGGGTGAAGCCCGGCGGCACCGGCACGTCCAGCGACGCCAGCAGCGCCAGATTGGCACCCTTCAGCCCCAGGGCCTCGGACGCGTCGGCCGTGCGATCGGCCGCTCCGCGCCGGAATGTGAAGATCCGTTTGGGCATCGAATGCGGTCGACCGTCCCCCTCGAGCTCGACGGGTCCTTTGCGGACCGCGTCATTTTTCTGGTCGGCGCGGCGTCTGCGCCTGCGGGGAGACTTCCGCCCCGCCATCGCGCGCCGCAAAGCGGGAGCGGCAATCCCGCCGGTTCGCACCCCTCCCGCGAACCTTCCTTCATGTCTAGAAGAAATCCAATGCCCCGCCAATTGCTGCGACGCAAAAAAGCCCGCCGCGGCAGGGATGCCGCGGCGGGCCGGTCAGGCGAGGGTCCAGCCATGCTGGACGGCCCAGGACCTACATGCGGGCGCGGATGGCGGCGGCCATCTGCTCGGCGCTGAGCGCGCCGGAGAACTTGTCGCCATTGATGAAGAAGGTCGGGGTCGCGTTGACGCCGAATTCGTTCTGACCCTTCTGCTGGATCTCGACGATCTTCTCCTGCATCTCCTTGTCGTTCAGGCAGCTGGTGAACTCGTCCTGGCTCATGCCGGCGAGCTTGGCGATCTTCAAAAGCGCGGCCGAGGCGTTGTCGGCGCGGGCCCAGTCGTCCTGCTGGCTGAACAGGACATCGATCATCGCCGTGCGCTTGGCGTCGTCACCGGTGCAGCGGGCCAGCATGAAACCGGCGAGCGCGCGCGGATCGAAGGGGAATTCGCGGATGATCAGCTTGGCCTTGCCGGTGTCCAGGAAGTCCGTCTTGATCTGCGGATAGGAATTCTCGTGGAAGTCGGCGCAGTGGCTGCAGGTCATCGAGGCGTATTCGACGATCGTCACCGGCGCATCGGCATCGCCGATCACCACGTCGGGCAGCGGGCCCTCGGCCATCAGATCGGCGACATCCACCGAACCGCTGGATTCGGGCGCCTCGACGGCCGGCGTCGCGGGGGTTGCCGGCGCGGTGTCGGCCTGGGCCATCAGCACGGCACCCGAATTGGGCAGAACGGCGCTGGCCGCGGTGCTCTCCGCCTCGTCCGTGCAGCCGGCGATCGCAAGCAGCCCGGCTCCGGCGAGGAAGGCGGCAATTCGGGGCGCCTTCGCCAGGCGGGTACGGGCGGTCAGCGGATGAGTCATCGATGGAGCCTCGCTTGCAAAGAGAAACGCGTTCTCACCGGGATGTACGGGAGAAATGCGGCATTTCCAATGCCTGCGGGTCTCAGGCGGCCGCCGGGCAGCGGTGGCCGAACCGTGCGATGCTCAGCCTTTCGAGCGGCGCAGGGTGGTCTCGGCGAAGTCGCGCAACGCCTTCTGCAGCCGGGGATCCTCGATCCGGGCGACCATCTCGGCGACGCGCTGATGCTCGACGGGGGCGAGATCGCGCAGCTTCGGCTTGCGGTCCGGCCGGTGCTGGTTGACGGCTTTTTGAACGATCTTGATCCGGGCCACGGCGGCAAAGCCGAAGAAGGCGTTGACCCGCGCCAGCAATTCGCCGGTCTGGTGCTGCAGGCGCAGCGCCGCCGCTGCCTCGCAGGCGATGACCAGCGTCGCCGGCTCGAAGGGGTCGCCCTCGTCGCGCCGGGCCGGCCAGACCAGCTTCTCCGGCCGTGTCAGGTCGCGCAGGCCCGGCCCGGTGATCTCACCCCAGGCGGCGACCAGCCCGGTGGTCATGCCGGCCTTGCGGCGCAGGATCGGGTCCATCAGGCCGCCGACGAGATCGGCGACGGGTTGCGGGGTGCCGGTGCGGCGCCTGGCGCGCGGGTCATAGGGCGATGTCACGGGACGACCTTTCCGGATCGATGTCTGCGTGGGTCCGACACGCGGCAACAGGGCGTGTCGCGGCACCGGACCGCGCGCCGCACGGATAGCATGAAACGACGTGGACGTCGCCAGAGCGGACGCCGACCTGCTTGCGACAGACGGACGGCTCGCATTCGCCGCGCCGGGCCGTTACATCGCCCAGGACGCGGCCCGCATCGGGCCTCGCCGCCGATCCCCGGCCCGCCATCCAGACCGAGTGTTCAACCTGCCCATGCCCGCCGATCTCCGTCCGTTCGCGGATCATCTCCTTGCCTGGTACGATCGCCATGCGCGGGTGCTGCCCTGGCGCGTGTCGCCACAGGACCGGGCGCGTGGCATCCGGCCGGAGCCCTACCGGGTCTGGCTGTCGGAGATCATGCTGCAGCAAACGACGGTGGCGGCGGTGAAGGCCTATTTCGCCAAGTTCACGACGCGCTGGCCGCATGTCGCCGATCTCGCAGCCGCGCCGCAGCCGGCGGTTCTCGGCGAATGGGCCGGCCTTGGCTATTACGCCCGCGCCCGCAATCTGCATGCCTGCGCGATCCGCGTCACGGAGGAGTTCGGCGGCGCCTTTCCCCAGACGGCGACTGCGCTGCGGACCCTGCCCGGCATCGGCGATTATACCTCCGCGGCGATCGCCGCGATCGCCTTCGACGAGCCGGCGGCCGTCGTCGACGGCAATGTCGAGCGGGTCGTCACCCGGCTGTTTTCCATCGAAACGCCCCTGCCCCAGGCCCGCAAGGACATCCGGCTGCGCACCGCGGATCTCACCCCGCAGGAGCGACCCGGCGACTTTGCCCAGGCGATGATGGATCTCGGCGCGACGATCTGCACGCCGAAACGGCCGACCTGCATGGTCTGCCCGGTGCGTCCCATGTGCCGCGCCAGCGCCGAGGGGCGTGCGGAAGCCTTTCCGGTGAAGAAGCCGAAGGCGGCGGTCCCCGAGCGCAAGGGCGCGGCCTTTGTCGCGACGCGGCCGGCGGACGGCGCGGTCTGGCTGCGCCGGCGCGAGGCGCCCGGCATGCTGCAGGGCATGAGCGAACCGCCGGGCACCGGCTGGCACGCCAAGGCCGACGGCGCGACCGGCGCCGATGCCGCGCCGTTTGCCGCCGACTGGCGCTTCTGCGGCACGGTGGCGCACAGTTTCACGCATTTCCGGCTCGAACTTGAGGTCTACCGGGCCGAACTCACCGACGATCCGCCGGTCGAAGGCTGGTGGTGCCCGCCGGAGGCCCGCGGCGCCGAAGCCTTGCCGACCCTGATGCAGAAGGTGCTGGTGCGCGCCGAGGCCAGCCCGCCGGAACCCGCCGAGACACCGAAACGGAGACAGAGCCGATGACCCACCAGCATGTCGTCTTCGACATCGGCAAGGTGCTGATCCATTACGACCCGCACATCCCCTTCCGCGACATCATTCCGTCCGACGAACGCCGGCAGTTCTTCCTCGACCAGGTCTGCTCGCACGACTGGAACCTTGAGCAGGATCGCGGCCGGCCGTGGGAGGATGCGGAGGCCGAGGCGATCTCCCGCCATCCGCAGATGGCCGAGGAGATCCGCGCCTTCCGCCGCAACTGGCACCGCATGGTGCCGCATGCCTATGAGGGCAGCGTGGCGCTGCTCCATGGGCTGATCGATGCCGGCGTCGACGTGACGCTGCTGACCAATTTCGCCTCCGACACGTTTCGCGAGGCGCAGGCGAAGTTCCCGTTCCTGACCGCGACCCGCGGCGTGACCGTGTCCGGCGACATCCGCCTGATCAAGCCGGACCCGGCGATCTACGACCACCATGCCCGCAGCTTCGACCTGGCACCGGAGCGCACCCTGTTCATCGACGACAATCGCGCGAATGTCGACGCCGCCCGCGCGGCCGGCTGGAGCGCCATCCACTTCATCGACCCGGACCAGCTCGCCCGGGAACTGGCAGCAGAAGGCCTGCCGGTCGAAGCGGCCGGCAGGCCTTGAAACGTCAGACGTGAAGTAGAGGTCCGAAGGCGGTCAGACCGCCTCGACGGCCATCTGTTCGCGCATGGTCTGGCGCAGCGTGTCGATCGGGGTCAGGCCCTTCTTGGAATCGATGTGCCAGAAGGTCCAGCCATTGCAGGCGTCGAGCCCCTGCACCTTGGCGCCGATGCGGTGGATCGAGGCAGCGTCCTCGCCAATGGCGATGGTGCCGTCGGCCCGCACCCGCGCCGTCCAGCGGCGCTTGGCGTCGGTCAGCTCGGTGCCCGGCTTCACCAGGCCGGCTTCCAGAAGGCTGGCAAAGGGAATACGCGGCTCGGCACGCTTGCCGGCCGAGACCTTGAGCACCGTCGGGTCGAGCGCTTCCACAGCGGCGATGCGGGCTTCGGCCGCCTCGATATAGACGTCCTCGCGCTCGATGCCGACATAATGGCGGCCGAGACGCTTGGCGACGGCGCCGGTCGTGCCGGTGCCGAAGAACGGGTCGAGCACCACGTCGCCGGGCTTGGTCGACGACAGGAGCACGCGGGCGAGCAGCGCTTCCGGCTTCTGGGTCGGATGCGTCTTGCGACCCTCGGCGTCCTTCAGCCGCTCGCCGCCCGAGCAGATCGGGAACAGCCAGTCGGAGCGCATCTGCACGTCGTCATTGGCCGACTTCATGGCGTCGTAATTGAAGGTGTAGCCCTTGGCATTGGCGTCGCGCGACGCCCAGATCATCGTCTCGTGGGCGTTCTGGAACCGGCGGCCGCGGAAGTTCGGCATCGGGTTGGTCTTGCGCCACACGACGTCGTTCAGCATCCAGAAGCCCAGATCCTGCATCATCGCGCCGACGCGGAAGATGTTGTGATACGAGCCGATCACCCAGATCGTGCCGTTCGGCTTGAGCACCCGGCGCGCGGCCAGGAGCCAGGCGCGGGTGAAGGCGTCATAGGCCTGGAAGCTCTCGAACTGGTCCCAGTGATCGTCCACCGCATCGACCTTGGACTGGTCGGGCCGGTGCAGATCGCCGCCAAGCTGCAGATTGTAGGGCGGGTCGGCGAAGATCACGTCGACCGAATTCTCGGGCAGCGCGGCCATCTGCGACACGCAGTGCCCCTTGTGGATCCGGTCCAGCCAGGCGGGTTTTTCCGCTTCGCAATTAACCACCTTGAGGGACGCGGAACGCTTGTAAGCCATCTTCACCACCGGACTACGCAGGACATTGAACCGGCGTCATGGTTACCGAACGACGTAAACAATCGGTGAAATCCTGCCTTTGTCGCGCCCTCGTGCTCGTGCTACCGGACCCCTCGCACCATCTGCGCCCCGCGCAACCTTCGACGCAGTCGGCCTTCGCGCCGTCGCCCTTCGCCAAAAACTTTCTTCGGAGCCCCCCATGTCCGAACCCCTGCTCGTGATCTTCGACTGCGACGGTGTCCTCGTCGATTCGGAGGTGATCGCCGCGCAGGTGCAGGCCGAGATCCTCGCCGAGCACGGCGTCGAGATCGATGCCGGCGAACTCGCCATCCGCTTTGCCGGGCTGACCTGGCCGATGATCCTGAAGCGCCTGTCTGACGAGCTGGGCCGCAGCTTCCCCGAGGATCTCATCGCTCGCGTCAATGCCGAGGTGGACCAGCGGCTGGAATCCGACGTGGAAGAGATTGCCGGCGCCCGCATGGCGCTGGATCAGCTCACCCTGCCGCGCTGCATCTGCTCGAACTCGTCGTCGCAGCGTCTCGAGCTGGAGCTCGAGCATGTCGGGCTATGGGACTATTTCTTCCCGCATGTCTTCAGCGCGCCCGAGGTCGGCACGCAGAAGGTCAAGCCGGCGCCGGACGTGTTCGTCCATGCCTGCGAGCAGTTCGGCGTGGCGCCGCAGGCCGCCATCGTCATCGAGGATTCGGTCCATGGGGTGACCGCCGCCGTCGCCGCCGGCTGCCGCGTCGTCGGCTTCACCGGCGCCGGCCACAGCTTTCCGGGCCATGCCGACGCCCTGACAGAGGCGGGCGCCGAGACGGTGATCAGCCGGCTTGCGGACTTTCCCGCCGTCGTCGACGCCTTCGTCAGCTGGCAGGACGCCTGAACGGCAGGCGCGCTATTCCGGCGCGCCTTCGTCGAAGCCGGCGAAGATCACGATGCCGGCGGTCGGCGCCGGGTCGATGAGCACCGACTCGTCGACATAGGTGAAGGTCTGGGCGCCGCCATTGCGGGTGATCGCGACGGTCTGCTGGCCAAGCTCGGAGTAGACCACGTCGTTGCCGCGCAGCACCGCGACGCGGATCGGCAGGCGCACGCTGCGGTCCTGGGCCACGGCCCCGGGGGTGATGCGGCCGAGGACGCCGATCTTCATCAGGAGCTTGCCGTCGACGATGCGGCAGTCGCGGGTCGTCTCGGCGATGTTGGCGACGTAGTCGACCTCGGAGCCGATGGTCTTGCGCAGGATCGCGGTGCCTTCGCGAAGGGTCACCGTCGGGCAGTAGCGGGCCTCGCCGCCCTGGTCGAACTGGCTCGATGCGGTGACCGAGGACGGCGGAATGGCCAGCGCCCCGGCATCGCCGAGATCGGCCTTGGGGGTGGTGGAATTGCAGGCGGCGAGCAGCGCCAGCGCACCGCCGAGGGCGAGGCCACCGGCCAGCCGGCGCAGCGCGGGAAGACGGCGGCTGATCGCGGTGCCGGGACCCTGCACGGAAATGCCCTCGTCGATGGCGTTGCGTTCACCATTGGTCGCTATGGGGGGCACTACCATATGCATCGCTCGGTCCTTCCGTTATCGTGGCGCGCCGTTCTATATCAGCCGCCCGTCGGTTAGGCGACCGACAGCGGAACATGGCGGAGCGCCGACCGGCACACGGTGCGCTCGCGGCCGAACAGAATGCCGGGAGCGATCCCGGTCCGAAGCGAAGTGGAGACGAAGTGAGATATGTGAGTTCGCGGGGAGAGGCTCCTGTCCTCGGTTTTGCCGACACACTTCTGGCAGGTCTCGCGAATGACGGCGGGCTGTATCTCCCGGAGACCTGGCCGCAGATCTCGGCGGAAACGATCCGCGGATTCGCCGGCCGGCCCTATGCCGAAGTCGCCTTCGAGGTCCTCCTGCCCTATGTCGGCGAGGACATCGCCCCGGACGATCTGAAGCGCATGGTCGACGAGGCCTATGCGACCTTCCCGCATCCGGCCGTCGCGCCCCTCGTCCAGCTCGGCCCGTCGCATTTCGTGCTGGAGCTCTTCCACGGCCCGACCCTGGCCTTCAAGGACGTGGCGATGCAGCTCATCGCGCGGCTGATGGACCATGTGCTCGCCCAGCGCGGCCGCCGCGCCACCATCGTCGGCGCCACCTCGGGCGACACCGGCGGCGCCGCCATCGCGGCCTTCGCCGCCAGCCAGCGCACCGACATGTTCATCCTGTTCCCGCATGGCCGCGTCTCGCCGGTGCAGCAGCGCCAGATGACGACCTCGGGGGCGGACAACGTCCACGCGGTGGCCGTCGACGGCACCTTCGACGACTGCCAGGCCTTGGTGAAGGCGATGTTCAATCACGCCGCCTTCCGCCAGAAGGCGGCGCTGTCGGGCGTGAACTCGATCAACTGGGGCCGGATCATGGCCCAGATCGTCTATTACTTCACCGCCGCCGCCAGCCTCGGCGCGCCGGAGCGGGCCGTCTCCTTCACCGTGCCGACCGGCAATTTCGGCGACATCTTCGCCGGCTACGCCGCCAAGCGCATGGGCCTGCCGGTCGAGCGGCTGGTGATCGCCACCAACGAGAACGACATTCTCGTGCGCACGCTCGATCGCGGCCGCTACGAGACCACCGGCGTCCACGCCACCACCTCGCCCTCGATGGACATCCAGGTGTCGTCGAATTTCGAGCGGCTGATCTTCGAGGCGAGCGGACGCGACGGCGACATGGTGCGCGGCCTGATGCAGCAGCTGGCCCAGTCCGGCTCCTTCACCCTGCCCGAGGCGGTTCTGGCGGCGATCCGGGCCGAATTCGATGCCGGCGCGACGGACCAGGCCGAGACCGCCGACATCATCCGCCGCACCCTCACCGGCACGGCCTATCTCCTCGATCCGCACACCGCCGTCGGCGTCGGCGTGGCGGGGAGCCGGCTCGGCCGCGAGGCGATGATCACGCTCGGCACCGCCCATCCGGCGAAGTTCCCGGACGCGATCGAGAAGGCCGTCCAGATCACCCCCGCATTGCCGCCCAGCCACGGCGACCTGATGCAGAAGCGCGAGACCATGGATCGCCTGCCGAACGAGATCGGCGCCGTGGAATCCTACATCCTCGCGCGCACGCGCGCCGTCGACCAGGGAGCCGAAGCATGAGCGTCGAGGTCACCAAGCTTTCGAACGGACTGACCATTGCGACCGAGACGATGCCGCATCTGGAGAGCGCCTGTCTCGGCATCTGGGTAAAGGCTGGCGCCCGCGACGAGGCGCCCCGGGAGCATGGCATCGCCCATCTTCTGGAGCATATGGCGTTCAAGGGGACGAGCCGGCGCAGCGCCCGGCAGATCGCCGAGGAGATCGAGGATGTCGGCGGCGAGATGAACGCCGCGACCAGCGTCGAGACCACCTCCTACTATGCCCGCGTCCTCAAGAACGACGTGCCGCTGGCGCTCGACATCCTGACCGACATCCTGATCGATTCGCGCTTCGACGAGCAGGAGCTGGAACGCGAGCAGCAGGTCATCCTGCAGGAGATCGGCGCGGCGGAAGACACGCCCGACGACATCGTCTTCGACCATTTCCAGGAAGCCGCCTTTCACAAGCAGATCATCGGCCGGCCGATCCTGGGCACCCGCGAGACGGTGAAATCCTTCTCGCCCGACGATCTGCGCGGCTATCTCGCCCGGCACTATTCGCCCGACAAGATGATCGTCTCGGCGGCCGGCGCCGTGTCGCACCGCGCCATCGTCGACCAGATCGAGGCGGCCTTCGGCGGAACGGCCTCGGTGTCGCCGCTACCGCTGGAATCCTCGCCGCGCCAGGCGGCGTCCTATACGGGCGGCGAGTTCCGCCAGGAGCGCGACCTGATGGACGCGCAGATGGTGCTCGGCTTCGAGGGCCGCGCCTATTACGCCCGCGACTTCTACGCCTCGCAGGTGCTGTCGCTGATCCTCGGCGGCGGCATGTCCTCGCGCCTGTTCCAGGAGATCCGCGAGCGCCGGGGCCTGTGCTACGCGATCTACGCCTTCCACTGGAGCTTCTCCGATTCCGGCATCTTCGGCATCCATGCCGCGACCGGCGAGGAGGAGCTGGCGGAACTGGCGCCGGTCATCGCCGACGAGCTGACCCGGGCCGCGGCCGGCATCTCCGAGCCTGAGGTCAACCGGGCCCGGGCGCAGATGCGCGCCAGCCTGCTGATGTCGCAGGAAAGCCCGGCCGCCCGCGCGGCGCAGATCGCCCGGCAGATGCTGTTCAACGGCGCGACGATCACCAACGAGGAACTCATCGCGCGGCTCGAGGCGATCACCGCGCCGCGGCTCGCTGATCTCGCCGAGCGCACGTTCGTGGGCACCGTGCCCACCCTTGCCGCCATCGGACCGGTGTCCCGTCTGCCGAGCCGCGACGTCCTTGCCGAACGGCTTGCCGGCGCGTCGTCCGGCGCCGAGGCGAGGCTCGCGACCAGCCACTGATCCGCCGATGAGGATCCTGGAGCATCTCGCCGGGCCGCCCGTCCCCGCGCTGCACGGCGAGGGCATCCTTCTGCGCATGCCCCGGCGCAGCGACTATGCGGCGTGGCGGGACCTGCGCGGCGAAAGCCGCAACTTCCTGAAACCCTGGGAGCCGCTCTGGGCCGCGGACGAACTGTCCTGGGAGGCCTATCGCCAGCGCCTGCGCCGCTATGCGCACGATGCGCGCGACGGCGTCAGCTACACCTTCTTCCTGTTCGACGCCTCCGGCCGCACGCTCTATGGCGGCACGACGCTCAGCCAGATCCGGCGCGGCGTCGCCCAGTCGGGCACGCTCGGCTACTGGATGGGCGAGCGCCATGCCGGCGCCGGCCTGATGGCGCGGGCGGTTGAGCAGATGAAGCTGTTCGCCTTCGACGTGCACCGCCTGCACCGGATCGAGGCGGCCTGCCTGCCGCGCAACCGGCGCTCCATCGGGCTCCTGGAGAAATGCGGTTTCGTCCGCGAGGGTCATCTGCGAAGCTATCTGAAGATCGCCGGACGCTGGGAAGACCATTATCTCTATTCGCTTCTGGCCGAAGAATGGTCGTCTTCGCAGCCCAGGGCTCGCATGGGCGCGGCCGTGGTGCAATAAACGCGAAGCGCGGGCGGGGGTGAGTCGGAATGCAAGGTCGGGGCACAACGTGAAGGCGAAAGCCATCAGCAATCGGAAAAGCGGCGTCGGGCCGATCGGTCTGGCCGCGCGGTGGTTCTTGTCGCTGGCCTTCGTCCTCGTTGCGCTCGTCGTCTCGGCGCCGCCGTCCCTCGCGCTTGAAGCCGTCAGCATCTCGCGCGGCGACACCGCCATCGACATGCTGCCCGCCGTCGACGTCTATCGTGGCAAGGGCCGTGCCTTCCAGGTTGCGACCGTCCCCGGCGCCGACGGCATCGTGCGCCGCATCGAGATCGAGGCGCAGTCGGCGCAGGCCTCCGGCGACTGGGCGGTCTTCGCGCTCGCCAACAACACCGACAAGCAGATCGACCGGCTCGTCGTCGCCCCGCATTTCCGGCTGGTGGGCTCCGGCGTCGTCTGGCCCGATCTCGGCTCCCAGCGCATCGCCTCGATTACGCCCAGCCAGGGCTTTGCACTGGAGCGCCAGCCGAGCACCGATGCCGACGTCTTCCTGGTGACCCTCGATCCCGGCGCGATCGTCACCTTCGTCGCCGAACTGGCCTCGCCGAACCTGCCGGACCTGCGCCTGTGGGAGCCGAACGCCTACAAGGATACGGTGAACGCCTTCACGCTCTATCGCGGCATCGTCCTCGGCATTGCCGGCCTGCTGGCGGTGTTCCTGACCATCCTGTTCGTCGTGAAGGGATCGGCGATGTTCCCCGCCACCGCGTCGCTGGCCTGGGCGGTGCTGGCCTATATCTGCATCGACTTCGACTTCTGGCAAAAACTGGTGCCGATCCTTCCCGGGCAGGAACGGGTCTGGCGGGCCGGCACCGAAGTGTCGCTCGCTTTCACCCTCGTCCTGTTCCTCTTCGCCTATCTCAATCTCAATCGCTGGCACGGCGTGCTGTCGATCTTCACCATCATGTGGCTGGCGGC
The DNA here is from genome assembly GCF_049132005.1 of Aurantimonas sp. NFXS3. NCBI lineage: Bacteria > Pseudomonadati > Pseudomonadota > Alphaproteobacteria > Hyphomicrobiales > Aurantimonadaceae > Aurantimonas > Aurantimonas sp. NFXS3. Next base: position 1,041,862 of record NZ_JAGDDZ010000002.1, on the reverse strand, counting down.
GCTGGGCACGGTCGGCGTCGTCGCCGCCTTCGACCCGGTGGTCGCCTCGGGCATTGCCCGCATCTCGCTGGCCGCGACGGCCGCGCTCGGCCTCGGCATCATCGGTACGCTCGCCGTGCAGCGCTCCGACCGGGCGATCATGCTGATCCCCACCTGGTGCCTCGTCATCCTCTGGGTGTTCGCCGGCTGGTCCACCGTGACCGGCCGCATCGACAACGACATAATTCAGCCGGCGCTGGGCGGCGGCTTGGTGCTTATCGTCCTCCTGATCGGCTTCACCGTCATGCAGCACGCCTTTGCCGGCGGCGGCTTCGCGCAGGGGCTGCTGTCGGACCTGGAGCGTCGCTCGCTGGCGCTCGCCGGCACCGGCGACGCGATCTTCGACTGGGACGTCAGCCGCGACCGCATCTTCGCCGGCGCCGACGGCGACACGCTGGCCGGCATGCCGGTCGGCACCATGAACGGGCCGGCGCGCGACTGGCTGCCGGTCCTGCATCCGGACGACCGCGACCGCTTCAAGGTCACGCTCGATACCATCCTCGAACATCGCCGCGGCCGCATCATCCAGGATTTCCGCCTGCGCGACGAGGACGGCCATTATCACTGGGTCTCGCTGCGCGCCCGCCCGGTGCTCGGCAGCGATGGCGAGGTGGTGCGCTGCGTCGGCACGCTCAAGGACGTCACCGATGCCAAGAAGGCCGAGGAACGGCTGCTGCACGACGCGCTGCACGACCAACTGACCGGCCTGCCGAACCGCGAATTGTTCCGCGACCGGCTGGAGGCCATCGGCGTCCTTGCCATGACGCGGGCCGACGTGCAGCCGACGATCATCGTCATCGACCTCGACCGCTTCAAACAGGTCAACGACGATTTCGGCATCGCCACCGGCGACACCATCCTCCTGACCATCGGACGCCGCCTGAAGCGCCTCCTGAAGCCGCAGGATTCGCTGGCCCGGCTCGGCAGCGACCAGTTCGGACTGATCCTCCTGTCGGAGACCGAAGTCACCGCGGTGGCCGATTTCGCCGAGGGCCTGCGCAACGCCATCAAGGCGCCGATCGCCTTCGCCAATCGCGAGATCGTCCTGACCGGTTCGATCGGTCTCACCGGCTGGACCGATGCCTCGACCTCGGACGAGGCGCTCAAGGAAGCCGAGCTGGCCATGTACCAGGCCAAGCGCAATGGCGGGGACAGCATCGAGCCGTTCCGGCCGGCCTATCGCAGCGTCGGCTATGGCCGCCTGGAGCTGGAATCGGATCTGCGCCGGGCATTCGAGCGCAACGAGCTGTCGCTTGCCTTCCAGCCGATCGTCACGCTGGAAACCGAAGACATCGCCGGCTTCGAGGCGCTGTTGCGCTGGGAGCATCCGCGGCGCGGCGCGATCTCGCCGGCGGAATTCGTGCCCATCGCCGAGAGCACCGGCCTGATCGTCCAGCTCGGCCAGTTTGCGCTGGAGGAGGCCTGCCGCCGGCTCGGCGACTGGCAGCGCATGACCGGCGACGAGAACCTGTTCGTCTCGGTCAACATCTCCAGCCGGCAGCTCATCCGCCAAGATCTGATCGGCGACGTGAAGACCGTCATCGAGCGCTACCGGATCTCGCCGAACAGCCTCAAGCTGGAGCTGACGGAATCGCTGGTGATGGACAATCCGGAGCGTTCCGCCCAGCTGCTGACCCGCCTGAAGGCGCTCGGTGTCGGCCTGTCGCTGGACGATTTCGGCACCGGCTATTCGTCGCTCGCCTATCTGATGGGCTTTCCCTTCGACACGCTGAAGATCGACCAGTCCTTCCTGAAGAACAACAGCCAGCCGCAGCGGCCGATCATCCTGCATTCGATCGTCACCATGGCCCACGATCTGGGACTGAAGGTCGTGGCGGAAGGTATCGAGAGCGATGCCGACGTCATGCAGCTGCGCCAGCTCGGCTGCGAATTCGCCCAGAGCTTCAAGTTCTCGCCGCCGCTCGGCTCCGATCAGGTGCGCAAGATCCTCGACGACCGGGCGGTGGGCCTGAAGCGCGCCAGCTAGGACGCGCCCGGCTCAGGCGTGGCCGGCCTCGCTGGCCAGGAACGCCGGCTCGATGCCTAGCAGGCCCAGCGCACGGTCGTATTTGCTGTCCAGTTCGACGTCGAAGACGATGTCGAGATCGGCCTTGCAGGTCAGCCAGCCATTGGCCGCGATCTCGCTCTCGAGCTGGCCCGGCGACCAGCCGGCATAGCCGAGCGCCATGATCGCCGTCGTCGGCCCGACGCCCCTGGAGATCGCCTTGAGGATGTCGATGGTCGGGGTCAGCGAGATGTTGTCGGCCACGGCCACGGTGGATTCGGAATCATAGTCGTCCGAATGCAGGACGAAGCCCCGCCCCTTCTCGACCGGCCCGCCCATGCAGACGCAGATCTCCTGTCCTGATCTCGGCATCCGGATATCGCGCTCGCTGGCGACGATGCCGAGCTGGGTCATGAGTTCGCCGAAGCCGACCGGCTGCGGCTTGTTGATGATAAAGCCCATCGCGCCGCTCGGCGAATGGGCGCAGACATAGATCACGGCGCGCGCGAAGCGCTCGTCGCCCATGCCCGGCATGGCGATGAGGAAATGCCCTTCCAGGGAAGAGTCCGTCGAATTTCTGCCGATTTCGGTTTCGAGATCCATGGCATCCAGATGCTTGCGGGGCTTTCACGATAGATGGCATCGCGGCGATGTCAAAACCAGAGCGCGCGGCGCGGCCCGATTTGCCGGTCGGCGTCGCGGCTTGTTGAATGGCCAGCGGCCCTTGACCGCGCTAACCACGAGGTCGGGCGGGCCATGCGCCGCAGATCGTTTCAGGGCAGAGGACACCGCAGATGAGATGGATTGCGCGGATCGCCGGCGGCATCGCCGCGATGGCGATGGGAACGGCAACGGCCGAGGCAGGCTCCACATCGACCTATGCCAGCGAGCAGGTGACGCTGCGGCTCGTTGCCGGTGAAGCCGCGCCGGACGGCACGGTTCGCGGCGCGCTGCTGGTAGATCTCGCGCCGGGCTGGCACACCTACTGGCTCGATCCGGGCGCCTCGGGCATCCCGCCGCACATCGACTTCACGGCCACGGACAATCTGGCGGCCGCCGATCTGAAATTTCCGGCGCCGCTGCGCTTCGGCGAAGGCATCGCCCGCGCCAATGGCTACGAGAACGCCGTCGCCATCGGCTACGCGCTGACCCCGCGGCCCGGCACCACGCTCGACACGGTGACCGCCAGCCTCGCCATCGGCGTGTGCCAGGACATCTGCATTCCGGTGCAGGCGGAGCTCGCGGCCGAAGCCGGCGACGCGGCGGCGGCCGAGACCGTCGCGGCGACCTTCGCCGCCCTGCCCACCCGCGACGGCCCGCTCGGGCGGATCAGCTCGGCCGTTCTGCCCGCCGGCGGCGACGTGCTGACCGTCGCCGTGGAGACGGTGCTCGACGCGCAGGACGCCGATCTCTTCGTGCGCGGGCCGGAGGGCTGGTATTTCGACGAGCCGGCAACGCCGGTGCGCAATGGCGACAGTCTCGAATTCCGCGTACCCGTCGTCGGGCGCCCGCGCGGTGCGACGGACGGGCCGGCAACGGTCGACATGGTGGTCACCGGCGCGCGCGGCGACTTTGCCGCCGATGCGGTGCCGGTCACCACATACACGCCCGGCTGAACGGCTCGACAAAGCCCTCCACCTCGCCTCATATGGCGCCGGGCCGTAACGCCACGCATTTCACGAAGGGAACGACCAGATGACCATCGGTATCGGCGACAAGCTTCCGAACGCGACACTGAAGACCAAGACCTCCGACGGTCCGGCAGACCTGTCCACCGACGAGATCTTCGCCGGCAAGAAGGTCGTGCTGTTCGCCGTGCCCGGCGCCTTCACGCCGACCTGCTCGATGAATCACCTGCCGGGCTTCCTGACCCACAATGACGAGATCCGCGCCAAGGGCGTCGACACCATCGCCGTCGTCGCGGTCAACGACATCTTCGTCATGGGCGCCTGGGAGAAGGCCAACGACGCGGCCGGCAAGATCCTGTTCCTGTCCGACGGCAATGGCGAGTTCACCAAGGCCCTCGGCCTCGACATCGACCTCTCGGTCGCCGGTCTCGGCCTGCGCTCCAAGCGCTATTCGATGATCGTCGAGGACGGCGTCGTGAAGTCGCTGAACGTCGAGGAATCGCCGGGCCAGGCCGAGCGCTCGACCGCCGAGGCCGTTCTCGAGCAGCTCTGATCCGGATAATTCCGTCCCCGCGGCCTGTGCTGCGGGGACGGGCGCGGACTTTCCAAGTCGCGCCTATGCGCTGCGCTTGCGGCGCTTGAACGGCTCCATGCCGTCGCGGGCAAGCTGGTCGGCGCGCTCGTTCATCTCGTCGCCGGCATGGCCTTTCACCCAGTGGAAGGTGACGTCGTGACGCCCCTTCTCCTCCTCCAGCTTCTGCCAGAGCTCGGCGTTCTTCACCGGCTTCTTGTCGGCGGTCTTCCAGCCGTTGCGCTTCCAGCCGTGGATCCACTTGGTGATGCCGTCGCGCATATATTGCGAGTCGGAATAGATATCGACCGGGCAGGACCGCTTCAGGGCCGTCAGCGCCTGGATCACCGCGAGCAGCTCCATCCGGTTGTTGGTGGTGTGCTCCTCGCCGCCCTTCAGTTCCTTCTCATTGCCGTTGAAGCGCAGGATCGCGCCCCAGCCGCCGGGTCCCGGATTGCCCGAACAGGCACCGTCGGTGTGGATCTCGACCCGTCCCTCGGCGCTCATGCCGTCACCCGCTCGTCGTCATAGCCATAGTCCGAGACGCTCTTCACCGACCGGTGGAAGCGCAGCTTGCCGAGATATTCCATCGGATCCTTCTTGGTCACGAAGGAATCGTCGGGCACCGTCAGCCAGTCGTAGAGCCGGGTCAGCAGGAAGCGCAGCGCCGCGCCCCGGCACAGCACCGGCAAGGCCGCCAGCTCCGCCGCGCTCAGCGGCCGCACGCTGGCATAGCCGCCGATCAGCGCCCGGCCCTTGGTGATGTTGAAGCTGCCGTCCTGCTCGAAGCACCAGGCGCAGACGGCGATCGCCAGATCGTAGGCGAGAAGGTCGTTGCAGGCGAAATAGAAGTCGATCAGGCCGGACAATTCGCCCGACAGGAAGAAGACGTTGTCGGGGAAGAGATCGGCGTGGATGACGCCCTTCGGCAGATCGGCCGGCCAGTTCGCCTCGACGAAATCGAGCTCCGCGCCGATCTCTGCGGCAAGCCCCGCCTCGATGCCGTCGACCCGGTCGCCGCAGCTTTCGAACAGCGGCCGCCAGTCGGCAACGGCAAGGCCGTTGCGCCGGTGCAGCGGGAAGTCGGCGGCCTTGCCGTGCATGCCGGCCAGCGCTGCGCCGACGGCGCGGCAATGCTGGGGCGCGGGACGGCGGGTCCACATGCCTTCGAGAAAGGTGAAGATTGCCGCCGGGCGGCCCGACAATTCGCCGAGGGACTCGCCGCCGCGCGTGTGCACCGGCAGCGGACAGGACAGGCCCCGCTCGGCCAGATGCTCCATCAGCCCGACGAAGAACGGCAAGTCCGACCGGTTCACCCGCTTCTCGTAAAGCGTGAGGATGTAGGTGCCCACCGTGGTGCGCAGCAGGAAGTTGGAATTCTCCACCCCCTCGGCGATGCCCTTGTAGCTCAGCAGTTCGCCGATGTCGTAGGCGCCGATGAACTCGGCGAGCTGCGGCTCGGAGACGTCCGTATAGACAGCCATGGTCAGCCCTGCCCGTTGACGAAGGCCATGTCGACGGGCGTCAGCGGCGTCTGGCGCAGGCTGCGCATCACGGGGAAGTTCTCGTTCTCCTCCGCCGTGCGCACGAGCTCGATGGTCACGTCGTAGCGGTCGCGGAAGGAATCGACGATGGCGTCGACGAGGATCTCCGGCGCCGAGGCTCCGGCCGACATCGCCACCACCCCGCCGGGCTTCACGCAGTCCCAGGGCAGGTCCTGCGACCCCTCCACCAGCGCACCCTGCATCGCGCCGGAGCGCTCGGCGACCTCGACGAGGCGGAGCGAGTTCGACGAGTTCGGCGCGCCGACGATCAGGAACAGGTCGGCGCCGGGAGCTGCCGCCTTCACTGCGTCCTGGCGGTTGGTCGTGGCGTAGCAGATCGATTCCGACGAGGGCGCCTGCATCTGCGGGAAACGCGCCTGCAACACCGCGATGATCCCCGCGGTGTCGCCGACCGAGAGGGTGGTCTGGGTCACGAAGCCCAGCGCCTCCGGATCGGCCGGCACATATTCGGCTGCGTCGGCCTCGGTCTCGATCAGCGTGACGCTGCCCTCGGGCAACTGGCCCATCGTGCCGATGACCTCCGGATGGCCGCGATGGCCGATCAGCAGCACATGGCGACCGAGCCGCGTGTGGCGCATGGCCTGCTTGTGGACCTTGGAGACCAGCGGACAGGTGGCGTCGAGATAGAGCAGGTCGCGGGCTTCGGCGGCGGCCGGCACCGATTTCGGCACGCCATGGGCGGAGAACACCACCGGCTGGCCGTCATCGGGGACCGAATCCAGCTCCTCGACGAAGACCGCGCCCTTGCTGCGCAGCCCTTCCACGACATAGCGGTTGTGGACAATCTCATGCCGCACATAGACCGGCGCGCCGTATTTCTTCAGCGCCAGCACGACGATCTGGATGGCCCGGTCGACGCCGGCGCAGAAGCCGCGCGGCTCACACATGCGGATCGTCAGCTTCGGTTTGGTGGCTGTTGCGGACAAGAAGAGCTCCGGGCTGTTCGGCAGGGCGAATGTCGCGCCGAATGAAGGGATGCGACGCATGGGTGTCAAGCCTCGCGGCGCTTGTGGCGCAGCATTGCGGCACGCAGACGATGGCCCGCGAAGGACGGCGCCGGCACATCGCCGCCGGCGGCGCGCCTCAGCTGGCTTCGCGTCTCGCGGCGCGGCGGTCGCCGACGATCAGCATCCCGGTCATGACGATCAGCACCAGCGCCAGCCCGTACCAGGTGATGGCGTATTGCAGATGATTGTTGGGGATGTCGATGACGGTCGTGCCGCCGATGGGCCCACCGTCCGGCGTCTCGGCCCGCCCGGCATCGACGAAGAACGGCAGCACCGTGACGCCGGCATCCAGCGCCAGCCCCCCGGCCATGGCGTCGATGTCGCGCCAGAAGAAGGTGGCGTTGCCCGGCTCGTTGTCCGGCACGAAATAGCCCGGCGTCTCGCGCGGTGCGTCGCGGGCAAGCCCCGTGACGGACACCACGCCCTCGCTTTGCCCCTCGGCGCGGCTGGCCGGATCACGCATCTCGTAGGGCACGTAGCCGCGATTGACGAAGACGACGGCGTCGGCATCGGTGAGCAACGGCGTAAAGACGTTCCAGCCGGGTTTGCCCTCGAAGGTGGTCAGCATGAAGCGCTCGCCGGCATGCAAGAACCGCCCGGTGACGGTCACCGGCGTGTAGTCCACGTCGCCGGTGTCGGCGAAGCGGGCGCGCAGGGCGGCCAGATCAATCGGCTCGGCATGGATGCGGGCGTCGATGCGCTCCAGCATCGCCTGCTTCCACTGCATCCGCTCGACCTGCCACGAGCCCAGCCCGAGGAGGATCACGATCCCAACGAGGCAGGCGAGAAGCGCGAACCAGAACTTGCCGCGCGACATGCGGCGGGGAACGTATCCGGCGCCGCCTGCGCCGATGGACGAAGCGGAATCAGACGTCATCGCGAAGCCGCCCTTCCGAGGCGTTGTGGCGATACTGCATGGCGATCATCAGTCCCTTCAGCGCGCGCAGAAGCGGCAGGGCCAGCCCGAGGATCAGCGGCAGCCACAGGAGGAAATGCACCCAGAGCGGCGGATCGTAGGCGACCTCCACCCACAGGGCCATGCCGACGACGATGAAGCCGACGATCAGGATCACGAAGACCGCGGGGCCGTCGCCCGAATCGATGAAGCCGTAGTCGAGGTCGCAGTTCGCGCAGCGCGGCGCCACCGTCAGGAAGCCGGCGAACAGCTTGCCCTCGCCGCAACGCGGGCAGCGACCGAGGACACCGGCCTTCACCGGGTCGGCTGCTCTCTGAGGGCGTCCGCCTGTGTCGCTCAAATGCTCACTCCGTCATGGCTGGCCCGGACCCATTGTGCAGCCCGCGGCGCGCATGGTCCTGAAACGAAGAAGGCGGCACATCGCTGCGCCGCCTTCGCAATTTCCGTTTGTCCGCCGCCTATTCGACGTGGATCGCGGCGCCCCAGCTGCCCCAGATATAGATGCAGAAGAAGAGGAACAGCCAGACGACGTCGACGAAGTGCCAGTACCAGGCCGCCGCCTCGAAGCCGAAATGCTTCTGCGGGGTGAACTGGCCCTTCATGGCGCGCAGCAGGCAGACCGCCAGGAAGATCGTGCCGACCAGGACGTGGAAGCCGTGGAAGCCGGTCGCCATGTAGAAGGTCGAGCCGTAGATCGAGCCGCCGAAGGCGAAGGGCGCGTGGGCGTATTCGTAATACTGGACGTAGGAGAAGATCACGCCGAGCACGACGGTGAGCGTGAGGCCCCAGATCAGGCCCTTGCGGTCGTTGTGCAGCAGCGCATGGTGCGCCCAGGTAACGGTCGTGCCGGACAGGAGCAGCGTGACCGTGTTGAACAGCGGCAGATGCAGCGGGTCGAGAACCTCGATGCCCTGCGGGGGCCACTGACCGCCCAGCACCTCGGTGCGGGCAGCCTGGATCGCCTCGTTCGGGAACAGGCTGGCGTCGAAGAAGGCCCAGAACCATGCCACGAAGAACATCACCTCCGAGGCGATGAACATGATCATGCCGTAGCGCAGATGCAGCGAGACGACGCGGGTATGCGCGCCCTCCTGGCCTTCCTTGATGGTGTCAGACCACCACGCATACATGACGTAGAGAACCAGCGCGAGGCCGAGATAGAAGATCCACGGGCCCGCGAGATCGACGCCGAACATGACGAACTGGCCGCCCGCCGCATAGCGCATGAAGCCGACGAGACCGATCATCATGATGAAGGCCCCGGCCGAGGCTAGGAACGGCCACGGGCTCGGATCGATGATGTGATAGTCATGCTTGGCGTGCGTGTCGGCCATCGCGGGTCCCCGGTCTCTTCTGAATGCCCTGCGGTCTGCTTAGCGAAACTCGCTCGGCAACTCCAGCATCTGATTGGTGTTTTCGACAGTCACCGCGATCGCTCGCGGCTCTCTAGAGTTGATCGGTCGTCGGTGTTCTCGTCGTCTCGCCCTTGCTGGCGGCCACCGGGGCCTCCGCTTCGTCGAGCGGGAAGAAGGTGTAGGATAGGGTGATCCCCGGCGCGTCCTTGAGCTCCTCGGCCTCCAGCATGTCGGCATCGACATAGAAGACGATCGGCATGTCGATCTCCTCGCCCGGCTGCAGGGTCTGGTTGTCGAAGCAGAAGCAGGCGATCTTGTTGAAGTAGACGCCGGCGGCCACCGGGGTAACGTTGAAGGTCGCCTGGGCCCGCACCGGCTTGTCCGACAGGTTCTTGACGTGGAAGCTGGTCTCGCGGGTCTCGCCCAGCTTGACGGTGACCTCGCGGTCGTTCGGGCCGAACTTCCACGGCAGCCCCGGCGCGACATTGCCGTCGAAGCGCACCAGCACCGTCCGGTCGATCACCTGGCTCGGTGCGGTCTCGGCGCGCTGGGTGGTGCCGCCATAGCCGGTGACCTGGCAGAACAAATAGTAGAGCGGCACCGAGGCGTAGGCGGCGCCGACCATGCCCACAGCGAAGGCCGCGCAGGCAACGGCGATGACGAGGCCGCGGCGCCGTGCCGGCTGCGCGGATGCGTTGGGCTGGGTGTCGGTCATGTCGACAGCTTCGCGAGAGTGACGAAATAGAAGATCACCACCAGCGCGATCAGAACGAGGCCGATGGCGATGGAGCGATTGCGCCGGGCACGCTGCTGCGCCTCGGTCAGGCGGATGCGATCATCGTCCATCTCAGTACCACCCCGCCGGCAGCAGCGACCGTGCGACGGCTTCGCCGAGCAGGATCACGAAGAGCGCGAAGAGATAGACGATCGAGAAGGCGAACAGCTTCTTGGCCGGCAGCATCTTCTCGTCGCCGTCCGGCATCCGGAACGTCGCATAGGCGTGGCGCAGGAAGTTCGCGCCCAGCAGCACCGAGGCGACACCGTAGACCGGCCCGGCAAAGCCGAGCAGCCAGGGGGCGACCCCGACCGGCACGAGAACCAGCGAATAGAGGAAGATCTGGAGGCGCGTCGCCCGCTCGCCGGCGACGTTCGGAAGCATCGGCACGCCGACGCTGCCGTAATCCTTCAGCTTGAACATGGCCAGCGCCCAGAAATGCGGCGGCGTCCAGAGGAAGATGATCAGGAACAGGACGATGCTCTCGATCGCCACGCCGCCGGTCACGGCGGCCCAGCCGACCATCGGCGGAAACGCCCCGGCCGCACCGCCGATGACGATGTTCTGCGGCGTCGAGCGCTTCAGACCCATCGTGTAGATCACGGCATAGAAGAAGATGGTGAAGGCGAGCAGTCCGGCGGCGAACCAGTTGGATGCCAGTCCCAGCATGGAGACGGCCAGCAGTGACAGGATCAGGCCGAAGGCGAGCGCCGCCTCGCGGTCGATGCGGCCCGCCGGGATCGGCCGGTTGGCGGTGCGCGTCATCACCGCGTCGATGTCGGAATCGTACCACATGTTCAGCGCGCCCGAGGCGCCCGCCCCGATGGCGATCGACAGGATCGAGATCACCGCCAGCGTCGGGTGGATGGCGCCGGGCGCCAGCGCCATGCCGGTGATCGCGGTCAGCACCACGAGCGACATCACCCGCGGCTTCAAGAGGGCGATGTAGTCGCGCGGCTCCGCCAGGCTGATCGCCGGCATCGCGTTGGTGTGATTTGCGTCGAGAAGCGTCAAGTCGAACCTCGAACCCGTTCGGCGCGATCCTGACCCCGCCTGGGGCCGGTCGTCGTGCGAACCGTTGCGTCGTTCTGCCATCGGCCTTGTTCCACATCCGTCGGGATGCTGCGCCGTGGCTTGCAGTCGCGGCTCCCGGACTGCGGAGCCGTCAGACGATCAGGCATCCCGGATACGGGGATCCGGGATGCCGATTGATGTGCGGGAGACCGCCTGCGATGGGTCTCAGCGGACCCGCGGCAGCTCTTCCCACTGATGGTACGGCGGCGGCGAAGGCAGCTGCCATTCCAGCGTCGTCGCACCCTCGCCCCACGGGCTCGGACCGGCGATGCGCTTCTTGGAGAAGGCCTCGAAGACACCGTACAGGAACACCAGCACAGCGAAGCCCGAGAGATAGGAGCCCATCGAGGACACGTAGTTCCAGCCGGCGTACGCTTCCGGATAGTCGACATAGCGGCGGGGCATGCCGGCTGCACCCAGGAAATGCTGCGGGAAGAACACGATGTTCACGCCCACGAAGGTCAGCCAGAAGTGCAGCTTGCCGATCGTCTCGTTGTACATGTAGCCGGACATCTTCGGGAACCAGTAGTACCAGGCCGCGAAGATCGCGAACACCGCTCCCAGCGACAGCACGTAGTGGAAGTGGGCGACGACGTAATAGGTGTCGTGCAGCACACGGTCCATGCCGGCATTGGCCAGCTTCACACCCGTCACACCGCCGACGGTGAACAGGAAGATGAAGCCGATCGCCCAGAGCATCGGCGTCTTGAAGCTCAGCGAGCCGCCCCACATCGTCGCGATCCAGGAGAAGATCTTGATGCCGGTGGGAACCGCGATGACCATCGTCGCGAAGACGAAGTAGCGCTGCGTGTTGAGCGAGATGCCGGTGGTGTACATGTGGTGCGCCCACACGACGAAGCCGACGACACCGATCGCGACCATGGCGTAGGCCATGCCGAGATAGCCGAAGACCGGCTTCTTGGAGAAGGTCGAGATGATGTGGCTGATGATGCCGAAGCCCGGCAGGATCAGGATGTACACTTCCGGGTGGCCGAAGAACCAGAACAGGTGCTGGTACAGGATCGGGTCACCACCGCCGGCCGGCGAGAAGAACGTCGTGCCGAAATTGCGGTCGGTCAGAAGCATGGTGATCGCGCCGGCCAGAACCGGGAGCGAGAGCAGCAGCAGGAACGCCGTCACCAGCACGGACCAGGCGAACAGCGGCATCTTGTGCAGCGTCATGCCGGGAGCGCGCATGTTCAGGATCGTGGTGATGAAGTTGATCGCACCGAGGATCGACGAGGCGCCCGCCACGTGCAGCGAGAAGATCGCCAGATCGACGGCCGGCCCGGGGTGACCCGAGGTCGACAGCGGCGGATACATCGTCCAGCCCGTGCCGGCGCCGTTCGAACCCGGCGCACCCTCGACGAACATCGACAGGATCAGCAGCGGGAAGGAGAAGGCGAGCAGCCAGAAGGAGATGTTGTTCAGCCGCGGGAACGCCATGTCCGGCGCGCCGATCATGATCGGCACCATCCAGTTGGCGAAACCGCCGATCAGCGCCGGCATGACCATGAAGAAGATCATGATCAGGCCGTGGCCCGTCGTGAACACGTTGTAGAGCTGCGGGTCGCCGAAGATCTGCAGACCCGGCTCCTGAAGCTCCATGCGCATGGCGATCGACAGCGCGCCGCCGATGATGCCCGCGCAGATCGAGAAGATCAGGTAGAGCGTCCCGATGTCCTTGTGGTTGGTCGAATAGACCCAACGCCGCCAGCCGGACGGCATGTGCGCGTCGTGGGCATCGTGAGTGGCACCATATGCCATATCGAGCTCCCTCAAACCCTGTTCGTGTTAGCGGCCGGCCACGGCGACGGAGTCGCCGGACTGGATCCGCGCCGTCAGCTGTGCATTGGCGTCCTCGAGGCTGCCCGACGCGGCGGAGTACCACGCGGCGAACTGCTCCTTGGACACGACGCGCACGGCGATCGGCATGTTGTAGTGAGCCTGGCCGCAGAGCTCGGAGCACTGGCCGTAGAAGATGCCCTCGCGCTGCGCCTCGAACCAGTATTCGTTGAGGCGGCCCGGCACGGCATCGACCTTCACGCCCAGCGACGGCAGGGCGAAGGAATGGATGACGTCGCCCGAGGTCGAGATCAGGCGGATGACGGTATCGACCGGCACGACCATCTCGTTGTCGACGGCGAGCAGGTGCGGATAGACGTTGCGATCGGCCTTGCCGCTCGCGTCACGATCATCCTCGATCAGCGGATAGGATTCGAAGGAGACCGGCTCGGCCTCGGCCTCGGCCGACACTTCGGACGGCTGGTATTCGTAACCCCAGTACCACTGGTAGCCGGTCGCCTTGACGGTGAGCTCCGGCTCGCTCGGCGGATTGTACTGCGCCGTCAGAAGCTGGAAGGACGGCACCGCCAGGAAGAGAAGAACGATCACCGGGGCGAGCGTCCAGACCACCTCGATCATGGTGTTGTGGCTGGTGCGCGAGGGGACCGGGTTGCGCGAAGCGCGATAGCGGAACACCACCCAGGCCAGAAGCACGGCGACCAGGATGGTGATCGGAATGATGAAGGCGAGCGTGTAGTCGCTGAACCAGTGGATCTGCGCCTCGATGGGGGACAGCGCTTCCTGCAGGCCCATCTGCCAGGGGTGCGGCTGACCCGGAAGCAGGTCACTCTCCTGTGCGACAGCCGAACCGGCGGTCCCCATGGATGCCATCGCGGCAAAGATCGATCGTTTCACTCGCATTGTCTCCCTGCGCGCTCGTGCGTCAGTGGTGGGAACCGGCGTTTCGGGGACGAATAGCGCCTGCCGCCATCCGGCGCCAGCACCGGCATCCCGCGAAATCGGAAGAATCTTCGGCTCGCCGCTTAAAACCACGAAACCCGGCGCGCCGCAACATCTTAGAACCATCGCAAGCTTGCGGCATTTTTGCGCCGGGACCGGCATTCCGGCGCCTCCACGGCATCGCCCCGCGGACGATTCGCATTGCCGCGACCGGGCCCGTTTGCCGCCGCTCCGGCCCGTTCTGTTCGACGGACGCTGTCCGGTAACCATTTGTTTGCTATAACGCCGGCACATTCCAATCCAGTCTCGAACCGGATGACCCGATGATCAGAACCCTTCAGACGGCGGCTGCGGCCCTCGCCCTTTGCGCCGCCAGCCTTCACCCGGCCTTCGCCCAGTCCGGCGCGACCGGCACCGTCAAGTCCCAGCACGGCGCCTGGGCCATCGTCTGCGACCAGCCAGCGGGCGCCTCGGGCGACCAGTGCGCGCTCCTGCAGAACGTCGTCGCCGAGGACCGTCCGGAAATCGGCCTGTCGATCGTCGCCCTGAAGACGGCCGACCAGCAGGCCCGGATCCTGCGCGTCCTGGCGCCGCTGGGCATTCTCCTGCCGAACGGTCTCGGCCTCTATGTCGACGGCAAGGATATCGGCCGCGCGCAGTTCGTGCGCTGCTTCGACGACGGCTGCTATGCCGAGGTGATCCTCGCCGACGAACTCCTGAAGACGCTGTCGGGCGGCGCCACCGCCACCTTCATCGTCTTCCAGACCCCCGAACAGGGCATCGGCATCCCGGTCGATCTCAACGGTTTTGCGGACGGCTTCGCCGCCCTCCCCTGACACCCTGCGGAGACGGTTTGCGCCCCGGCGCGGGACCGTCGACGATCGCATCGCGCGGCGCCCCTGTTGGCAGGCGGCGCCGCGACGCTTATCTGCGGGGCCTGTTGCCAGAGGAGTCCTGCCATGTCCGCGTCGCTGATCGAGCGCTTCGACATCTCACGCGCCGAGATCGACGCGATTCTCGGGGAAACCCTGTCCGGCGCCGATGATGGCGAGCTGTTCCTCGAATACCGCGAATCGGAATCGCTGGTCTTCGACAATGGCCGCCTGAAGGCCGGCAATTTCTCCACCGACCAGGGCTTCGGCCTGAGAGCGGTGTCCGGCGAGGCCGTCGGCTATGCCCATGCCGGCGACTTTTCCGATGCCGCGCTGAAGCGCGCCGCGCAGGCGGTCTCCGCCGTGAAGACCGGGCGCCAGGGCAGCTACGCCGAAGCGCCGGCCGGCACCAACCACAAGGTCTATGGCGACGAGAACCCGATCCCCTCGCCCGGCTTCGAGGCGAAGGTCAGGCTGCTCCAGGACATCGACGCCTATCTGCGCGGCCAGGGCGATGACGTGCGCCAGGTCTCCGTCACGCTCGGCTCGCAATGGCAGAATGTCGAGATCCTGCGCGCCGACGGCCGGCTGGTGAAGGACGTGCGCCCGCTCGTGCGCATCAATGTCTCCGTCGTCTGTGGCGAAGGCGACCGCCAGGAATCCGGCTCCTTCGGCGCCGGCGGGCGGACGGGCTTTTCGGAATTCTTCGTCACCGAGAACTGGCAGGCCATCGCCGACAAGGCGATCGCCCAGGCCCGCGTCAATCTGCGGGCCGTCGCGGCCCCTGCCGGCACCTTCGACATCGTGCTGGCCTCGGGCTGGCCGGGCGTCATGCTGCACGAGGCGGTCGGCCACGGGCTGGAAGGCGACTTCAACCGCAAGAAGACCTCGGCCTTCTCCGGCCTGATGGGCCAGCAGGTCGCCGCAAAGGGCATCACCGTCGTCGACGACGGGACGGTGGCCGAGCGCCGCGGCTCTCTGACCATCGACGACGAGGGCACGCCCTCCAACCGCACGGTGCTGATCGAGGACGGCAAGCTCGTCGGCTACATGCAGGACCGTCAGAACGGCCGGCTGATGGGTATGGCCTCCACCGGCAATGGCCGGCGCCAGTCCTATGCCCATGTGCCGATGCCGCGCATGACCAACACGATGATGCTCGACGGCCCGCACACGCCGGAGGAGATCCTCGCCTCGGTGAAGGACGGCATCTATGCCGTGTCCTTCGGCGGCGGGCAGGTCGACATCACCTCGGGCAAGTTCGTCTTCGGCTGCACCGAGGCCTACCGCATCCGCGACGGCAAGGTGGCCGAGCCTGTGAAGGGCGCCATGCTGATCGGCAACGGCCCGGAGGCGATGCACCGGGTCTCGATGGTCGGCAACGACGTGGCGCTGGATACCGGCATCGGCATGTGCGGCAAGAACGGCCAGGGCGTGCCGGTCGGCGTCGGCCAGCCGCATCTGCGCATGGACCGCATGACGGTGGGCGGCACCGAGACCTGAGCCGCCGCCGTCCCGCAGCCCCTCCCGATCGCGCCCCGACAGCCGGACGAGTGCCATGCAGTTCCAGTCGATCCTCATCCTGACAGGCGCCGGTATCTCGGCCGAATCCGGCGTCGACACGTTTCGCGACGTCGGCGGAATCTGGTCGAAGGTCCGGCTGGAGGACGTGGCGACGCCGGAGGGCTTTGCCCGCGACCCGGCCATGGTCCATGATTTCTACAACCAGCGACGGGCCGGGCTCGCGGGCGTGAAGCCCAACCCGGCCCATCTCGCTCTGGCGCGGCTCGAGCGGGAATTTTCCGGCAGCGTCACGGTGGTCACTCAGAACATCGACGATCTGCACGAGCGGGCCGGCTCGCGTGGCGTGATCCACATGCATGGCGAACTGGCGAAAGCGCTCTGCGCCCGCTGCGGCACACGCGGCCCGTCGCCCGACCAGCTGTCGACGGAACTGGCCTGCCGCCAATGCGGCAGCCTGGCGGGCATGCGGCCGGACGTCGTCTGGTTCGGCGAGATGCCGTACCACATGGACATGATCTACGACCGGCTGGCCGCAGCCGACCTGTTCGTGTCGATCGGCACCAGCGGCGCGGTCTATCCCGCCGCCGGCTTCGTCGAGGACGCGCGGGCCAATGGCAGCCGCACGCTGGAGCTCAATCTCGAGCCGTCGGCCGGCACCACGCTGTTTTCCGAAGCGCGGCACGGGCCGGCCAGCCGCCTCGTGCCCGACTTCGTCGACGAGATGCTGGCGCGGCGCTGAGCCGCAGGCCGTTTGCCTTTACGGGTAGAGCCGCTCCACGTTCCAGCCGGCGCCCGGCTCGCCGCGCGGCGTGAAGATGGCGCGGTCGTGCAGGCGGAACTGGCCGTCATGCCAGAACTCGATCTGGGTCGGCATCAGCCGGAAGCCCGACCAGTGAGGCGGGCGCGGCACCGGGCCGTCGCCATATTCGGCGCCGAGCGCGGCGACCTTCTCCTCCAGGACTACCCGGCTTGCCAGCGGGCGCGACTGGTGGGATGCCCAGGCGCCGATGCGGCTGCCCTGGGGGCGCGAGGCGAAATAGGCGTCGGCCTCGGCGTCCGAGACGATCTCGACCGGACCGCGCACGCGCACCTGCCGGCGCAGCGACTTCCAGTGGAAGCACATGGCCGCCTTGCGGCTGGCCAGAAGCTGGGCCCCTTTGGCGCTCTCGAAATTCGTGTAGAAGACGAAACCGCGCGCATCGAACTCCTTCAACAGGACCATGCGCACATCCGGCAGGCCGGCCGCGTCCACCGTCGCCAGCGCCACTGCGCCGGGATCGTTGGGCTCGCTCGCCTCGGCATCTTCCAGCCAGGCCGAAAACAGCGCGATCGGATCGTCGCCGACGGGTCTTTCACCAAGAGTTAAGGCTTCGCTAGCCATTATCGTCATGATCCTTTGCATATGACATCGTCGCAACGATTCGCGGCGCGGCGCCGTAACAGATAAGAGATCGATGGCATCGTTCCAAATCCTCCTGGCCGGCCTGCTCGCGCTCGCGCTCGGCGGATGCGTGGTCGCCGGCCCGAATGCGGGCGACATGATCGACGACACGCTGATCACCGGCTCGATCGCACCGCCCCCTGCCCCGGCGGCCTCGAGCGACAATTCGGCGATCCCCGATCTCGAGCGCCTCTCCGACCGCCGCACGGTCCGCAACGCGGTGTCGGCCGCCGACATCGAGGCGGCGGCCAAGAGCTATCCCTGGGCCAATCCGCAGACCGGGACCAACGGCGTGATCAGCGCCCTGCAGGAAGTGCGCAACGGATCGCGCATCTGCCGGACCTTCCAGACCTCGCGCCAGCGCTTCGACGGCGTCGCGCTCTACAATGGCGAGGCCTGCACCACCGGTGCCGGCGAATGGGCCCTGGTGCGCTTCGACGAGAACGGCTGAGGTGATCCTGGCGCCGATCGGGGCCCTGGACCCTTAAATTCCATGGCGGCATCCACCATATAGGCGCAGGGCGCGGACCCTCCGCGTCACATTCGCCCAGCCATCATTCGTGAAGGACCCATTGCGTCATGCGCGACCCTTACGCCGTCCTCGGCGTTGCCAAGACAGCGAGCGAAAAGGAGATCAAATCCGCCTTTCGCAAGCTCGCCAAGCAGTATCACCCGGATGCCAATGCCAGCGATCCGAAGGCTGCTGCGCGTTTCAACGAGGCCAACCAGGCCTATGAAATTCTCGGTGACAAGGACAAGCGCGCGCAGTTCGACCGGGGCGAGATCGACGCCGAGGGCAAGGCGAAGTTCCAGGGCTTCGGCGGTGGCGGCAGCCCGTTCGGCGCCGGCGGCTTCGGCGGCGGCCGCGGCCAGCGGCCCGGCGGTTTCGATTTCCGCTCGACGGGCGGCCCGGAGGATATGGGCGCCGAGGGGCTGTTCTCGGACTTCTTCGAGCAGGCCTTCGCCGGCGCGGCCGGTGGCCGTCGCTCGGCCGGACCCGGCTTTGCCGGCGCCCGCAATGCCAGTACGAAGGGCGAGGACATCAACGCCAATCTGAAGGTGAAGCTGGCCGACGTCGTGTCCGGCGCCAAGGTCGAGGCGATCTTTCCGACCGGCAAGCGGCTGGCGATCCGGCTGCCGGAAGGCGTCGAGGACGGCCAGACGATCCGCCTCAAGGGCCAGGGCCAGCCGGCCCCGGTGCCCGGCGGCAAGCCCGGCGACGCGCTGGTCACCGTGCAGTTCGCGCCCCATCCGCGCTTTCGCATCGACGGCCGCGATCTGATCCACGATCTGCCGGTGCCGCTGAAGACCGCGGTGCTCGGCGGCAAGGTCGAGGTCGAGACCCTCGACGGCCGTATTGCGCTGACCATTCCGGCCTGGACGAATTCCGGCAAGACTTTTCGCCTGCGCGGCAAGGGCCTGACGACGAAGGTCGGCGGACGCGGCGACCTGATGGCGTCGGTGCGCATCATGCTGCCCGAGGGCGACGCCGATCTCGCCGCGCTGTTCCAGAAACAGGCCGAGCGCGAAGACGCCATCGGCTGATCGGCCACGGTCGCCCGGCAAACGACGCCCCTGCCGGAGAGGGCGGCGCAAGCGTGCTTGAAGGCCCGGCGGGGCTATGCCATACCCGCCGCCGCCAAAGCATTGTTTGCACGCTGTCTTGAGGGAGTCGCGCCATGGCCGAATCGAAGGGTCTGATGACCGGCAAGCGTGGCCTCGTGATGGGCGTCGCGAACAACCGCTCGATTGCCTGGGGCATCGCCAAGGCGGCCCGCGAGGCCGGTGCGGAACTCGCCTTCACCTATCAGGGCGACGCGTTGCGCAAGCGGGTCGAACCGCTGGCCAAGGAGCTCGACGCGCTGGTCGTCGGCCATTGCGACGTCAGCGACGCCGCCTCCATCGATGCCTGCTTCAAGACCATCGAGGACGAATGGGGCAAGCTCGACTTCCTCGTCCACGCCATCGGCTTTTCCGACAAGGACGAGCTGACCGGTCGCTATGTCGACACGAGCGAGGCGAACTTTTCCAAGACCATGCTGATCTCGGTCTATTCCTTCACGGCGGTCGCCCAGCGCGCCGAGAAGCTGATGACCGATGGCGGCTCGATGCTGACCATGTCGTATTACGGCGCCGAGAAGGTGATGCCGAACTACAATGTCATGGGCGTCGCCAAGGCCGCGCTCGAGGCGAGCGTCCAGTATCTGGCGGTCGATCTCGGCCCGAAGAACATCCGCGTCAACGCCATCTCCGCCGGCCCGATCAAGACGCTGGCCGCCTCCGGCATCGGCGATTTCCGCTACATCCTCAAATGGAACGAGTACAACGCGCCGCTGCGCCGTACCGTGACCATCGACGAGGTGGGCGATGTCGGCCTCTACTTCCTGTCGGATCTGTCGCGCTCGGTGACCGGTGAAATCCACCATGCCGATTCGGGCTACCACGTGGTCGGCATGAAGGCCGTCGACGCGCCCGACATCTCGGTGGTCAAGGACCTGCCGTAAGCCGGTCCCTCTCTCCGACGCCATGGCGGATGCTGCGATGATTTCGACCGAACTCTATCTCTGCCGCCACGGCCAGACCGACTGGAACGCCGAAGGCCGGCTGCAGGGTCAGGAAGACATTCCGCTCAACGCCCTCGGCCGCGAGCAGGCCCGGCGCAACGGCCTGTGCCTGCGCAACATCCTCGGCGCCGGCGCCTCCGGCTTCAGCTTCCTGTCGAGCCCGCTCGGCCGTGCCGTCGAGACGATGCGGATTATCCGCACCGAACTGGACCTTCCCCCGGACGATTTCGAGACAGATCCGCGCCTGGTGGAGCTGCATTTCGGCGACTGGCAGGGCTCTACCCTCGCCGAGGTCCGCAAGAGCGATCCGGACGGGCCGAAGCGGCGCAAAGCCGACAAGTGGAACTTCGTGCCGCCGGGCGAGAAGGCCGAATCCTATGCGCTTCTGGCCGAACGGGTGCGCCCCGTCTTCGAAAGCCTGTCGCGGCCGACCATCGTGACCGCCCATGGCGGCGTGTCGCGCTGCATCCTGCGCATGTATGGCGGCTTCGACGACCGGGCCGCCGCCCGCGGCGACATCGCGCAGGACCGCATCCTGCACTGGCTCGACGGCGGGCTGACCTGGGTCTGAGCGCTGCTCAGCCGGCCTCGACGATGCGCAGGGTCTCGGTCTCGCCAAAGATCAGCACCACGTCCATGCCGGGCTCGACGACGTCGTAGTCGAAATTCTCCGGCAGGCGGTAGGTGACGCCGTCGCTGAGCCGCAACTGGGCGTGCTCGCGGTCGATCGCCTCGATGGTGCCGTCGACTTCTTCCGCCATGGCCGGGATCGTCATCGCCACGGTGAGAAAGGACGTCGCGAAGAATGCGAGAATCTGCCTGGTCACTGTATGGTCCTTCCACCTCCGCCGCGACCGCCATCATGGCACGCGGCGTTCTCGCTGCCCCTCTCCGGGGCGTCTGTCAGCTGCGATGTTTGGCCCCGATTGTGTCAATTCTCGTGCGCGAAAATTACAATTCGTTTCGATCCGTTGCATTTGACGGATTTGGTTAAGCTAACGTAAGCGAGGCTTCCTCCAGGCCTCTTCTCCTTTCGGCGGAATTCCATGTCCCACAACAGCTTCGGTCATCTCTTTCGCGTCACCACCTGGGGCGAGAGCCACGGGATCGCGATCGGCTGCGTGGTCGACGGGACGCCCCCGGGAACCCGGTTCTCGGAAGCCGGCATCCAGGCCTATCTCGACAAGCGCCGCCCCGGCCAGTCGCGCTACACCACCCAGCGCCAGGAGCCCGACCAGGTGCGGGTGCTGTCCGGCGTGATGCCGGGTGAGACCGAGGGCGAACTCGTCGCCACCGGCACGCCGATCGCGCTGGAGATCCAGAACACCGACCAGCGTTCGAAGGACTATTCCGACATCGCCCGGCGCTACCGGCCCGGCCATGCCGACATCACCTACGACATGAAATACGGCGTGCGGGACTATCGCGGCGGCGGCCGGTCCTCGGCCCGCGAGACCGCGACCCGCGTGGCGGCCGGCGCCATCGCCCGGCAGATCGTGCCGGGCCTGACGGTCCGCGCGGCCCTCGTCCAGATCGGCACCATCGCCATCGACCGCAGCCGCTGGGACTGGGACGAGGTCGACCGCAACCCGTTCTTCTGCCCCGACGCTGAGACCGCCGAACGCTGGGCGGAGCATCTGGACGCCGTGCGCAAGAGCGGCTCGTCGGTCGGCGCCATCGTCGAGGTGGTCGCCGAGGGCGTGCCCGGCGGCCTCGGCGCGCCGATCTACGCCAAGCTCGACGGCGACATCGCCGCCAATCTGATGTCGATCAACGCCGTGAAGGGCGTCGAGATCGGCGACGGCTTCGCCGCCGCGACCCTGTCGGGCGAGGAGAATGCCGACGAGATCCGCATCGGGCCCGACGGCGCGCCGCAATTCCTGACCAACCATGCCGGCGGCATTCTGGGCGGCATCTCCACCGGCCAGCCGGTCGTGGCCCGCTTCGCCGTCAAGCCGACCTCGTCGATCCTCACCCCGACCCGCTCGGTCGATGCGGACGGCAACGAGGTCGACGTGATGACCAAGGGCCGCCACGATCCCTGCGTCGGCATCCGCGCCGTGCCGATCGGTGAGGCGATGGTCGCCTGCGCGGTGGCCGACCATTATCTGCGCCATCGTGGCCAGACCGGGCGGGGCTGACGCCCCTCCCCGCCTCCGGCACGGGCCGGATCGTCAAACAAATCGTTGAACAGGTCCGCGAGGACGCTAAGGTCGCCCCATGCGGACACGTCTCTATCATCACCCCATTTTCGCCGAGCACCTCACCGGTCCCGGCCATCCCGAGCGCCCCGAGCGCATGCAGGCGGTCACGGCCGCGCTCGAGGACGAGGCGTTCCAGCATCTCGACCGGGCCGAGGCGCCGGAAGGATCGCTGGAGGCGATCTATCGCTGCCATCCGGAGGATTACGTCCGCAAGGTCGCGACGACGATCCCCGAGGAAGGGCTGGTGCGTGTCGACAACGACACCATCGTCAGTCCGAAGAGCTTCACCGCGGCGTTGCATGGCGTCGGCGCGGCGACGGCGGCCGTCGACGACGTGATGACGGACGAATGCGACAATGTCTTCGTTGCCGCCCGCCCGCCCGGCCACCATGCCGAGCGCCAGACCGCGATGGGCTTCTGCCTGTTCAACAACGCCGCCATCGCCGCGCGCCACGCCCAGACGGTCCACGGCCTCGACCGCGTCGCGATCGTCGACTGGGACGTCCACCACGGCAACGGTACCCAGGACATCTTCTGGGAGGATTCGTCGGTGATGTACTGCTCGACCCACCAGATGCCGCTCTATCCGGGCACCGGCGCCAAGGGCGAGACCGGCCAGGGCAACATCGTCAACGCGCCGCTGTCGGCCGGCGACGGCAGTGACGTCTTCAAGGACGCGTTCCGCTCGCGGGTGCTGCCGGCGCTGCGGGACTTCCATCCCGACCTCGTCATCATCTCGGCCGGCTTCGACGCCCATCACCGCGATCCGCTGGCCAATCTGAAGCTGACCGAGGCGGATTTCGACTGGGCCACCGCCGAACTGATGGCGCTGGCCGACCGGGCCTGCGATGGCCGGCTTGTGAGCCTCCTCGAAGGCGGTTACGACCTGCACGGCCTCGCGGTCTCCACCACCGCCCATGTCAAGCGGATGATGACCGGCTGATCACGACCTCTTCGACAAGAGGCCCGGCACCGGACATTCGGAAACACAAGACAGACGGACACCATGCCCGAACGCGACGACGCCCCGCTCCCGACCGACGATTCCGACATTGCCGAGATGAGCTTCGAGAATGCCCTCGCGGCACTGGAGCGGATCGTCTCGGATCTCGAACGCGGCGATGTGCCGCTGGACCGCTCGATCCGCATCTACGAGCGCGGCGAGAAGCTGAAGAACCATTGCGACCGGCTGCTCTCCGTGGCCGAGGACAAGGTCGAGAAGATCAAGCTCAACCGCGCCGGCAAGCCGGTCGGCACCGAGCCGCTCGACCCCGATTGAGACGCTTCCCCGAAGGACAAGGCAACCGGACGTTCCCTCCGGCCGTTGTCCGTTCGTGTTTGCGGCCAGCGGGTTGAACCTCGCGTTTTGGAACCGATGTAAAGTGTTTCGCGCCGCTGGCGCGTGCATCTGACAGGCAGTGAAAGGTCCCGCCAGTGTCTTCGAAGTCGGTAACGCCACTGCTCGACCAGATTTCCTCCCCCGCCGATCTGCGGACCCTGAAGGAAAGCCAGCTCCGGCAGGTGGCCGACGAGCTGCGCACCGACCTGATCGACGCGGTCTCCAAGACCGGCGGGCATCTGGGCGCAGGCCTCGGCGTGGTCGAACTGACCGTGGCGATCCATCACGTCTTCAACACGCCCGACGACCGGCTGATCTGGGATGTCGGCCACCAGGCCTATCCCCACAAGCTTCTCACTGGGCGCCGCGACGGCATGCGCACCGTGCGCCAGGAAGGCGGCCTGTCGGGCTTCGCCAAGCGCACCGAGAGCGAATACGACCCGTTCGGCGCCGGCCATTCCTCGACCTCGATCTCTGCCGGCCTCGGCATGGCCGTGGCGCGCGACCTGTCGGGGGGCAAGAACAACGTCATCGCGGTGATCGGCGACGGCGCGATGAGCGCGGGCATGGCCTATGAGGCGATGAACAACGCCGGCGCGCTCGACGCGCGGCTGATCGTCATTCTCAACGACAACGACATGTCGATCGCCCCGCCGACCGGCGCCATGAGCGCCTATCTGGCCCGCCTCGTCTCCGGCAAGACCTATCGCAGCCTGCGCGACCAGGCGAAGTCGATCAGCCAGCACCTGCCCGGCTTCTTCCGCGAGGGCGCCCGGCGGACCGAGGAATATACCCGCGGCTTCTTCACCGGCGGCACGATGTTCGAGGAGCTCGGCTTCTACTATGTCGGGCCGATCGACGGCCACGATCTCGACCATCTCCTGCCCGTGCTCAAGAATGTCCGCGACGCCAAGACCGGGCCGATCCTCGTCCATGTCGTCACCAAGAAGGGCAAGGGCTACGGCCCGGCGGAGAACTCCGCCGACAAGTACCATGGCGTGTCGAAGTTCGACGTCATCACCGGCGCCCAGGCCAAGTCCAAGGGCAATGCACCGAGCTATACCGGCGTCTTCGCCGACAGCCTGATCCAGGAAGCGCAGGACGACGACAGGATCGTCGCCGTCAACGCCGCCATGCCCAGCGGCACCGGCCTCGACAAGTTCGGCGAGATCTTTCCCAAGCGCACCTTCGACGTCGGCATCGCCGAGCAGCATGCCGTCACCTTCTGCGCCGGGCTGGCCAGCGAGGGCTACAAGCCCTTCGCCGCGATCTACTCGACCTTCCTGCAGCGCGCCTACGACCAGATCGTCCATGACGTGGCGATCCAGAAGCTGCCGGTGCGCTTCGCCATCGACCGGGCCGGCTATGTCGGCGCCGACGGGCCGACCCATGCCGGCTCCTTCGACACCGGCTTCCTGTGCCCGCTGCCGGGCATGGTGGTGATGGCCGCCGCCGACGAGGCCGAGCTGCGCCACATGGTGCGCACCGCCGCCGTCTACGACGAGGGCCCGATCTCCTTCCGCTATCCGCGCGGCAACGGCACCGGTGTCGACATGCCGGAACGCGGGCAGGCGCTGGAGATCGGCAAGGGCCGCATCGTCAGGGAGGGCACCAAGGTCGCCATCCTGTCCTTCGGCACGCGCCTTGCCGACAGCGTCGCCGCGGCCGAAGAGCTGGAAACCTTCGGCCTGTCGACCACCGTCGCCGATGCGCGTTTCGCCAAGCCCCTCGACACCGAACTGATCGGTCGCCTCGCCCGCAACCACGAGGTGCTGATTACCGTCGAGGAAGGCGCCAGCGGCGGCTTCGCCTCGCAGGTGCTGGAGCATCTGGCGGCGCGCGGCCTGCTCGACCACGGCCTGAAGATCCGGCCGCTGATCATGCCCGACCGTTTCCTCGATCACGCCGCGCCGGAGACGATGATCCGCCAGGCGGCACTCGACCGGCAGGGCATCGTCGACACCGTCTTCCGGGCCCTCGGCACCGAAGCCAGCCGCGTCCTGCAGGCGTAACCTCCTCCTCGATAAAGGGCTTCGCGCGCGTTACTGCTTGCCATTTGCCGCCGCTGGCCGCATGACCTGCCGATGGCCTCCACCGAAGAACAACATCTGTCGCGCGTCCGGCTCGACGTCCTCGTCAGCGACCGCGGTCTTGCCGCCAGCCGCGCCCGTGCGCGCGACGCGATCATGCGCGGTCACGTCAAGGTCGACGGGCAGACCGTCACCAAGCCGAGCCTCAACGTGCCGCCCGAGAGCGAGATCACGCTGGACGACCCGGCCGCCGACTATGTCTCGCGCGCCGGGCTGAAGCTGGAAGCGGCGCTCGACCAGTTCGCCATCCCCGTCGAAGGCCGCACGGCCGTCGATCTCGGCGCCTCGACCGGCGGCTTCACCGAGGCGCTGCTGCGCCGCGGCGTCGCCCATGTGGTCTCCATCGACGTCGGCCACGGCCAGATGCATCCGCGCATCGCCGCCGATCCGCGCGTCACCGCGATCGAGGGCCTGAATGCCCGCGACCTGACCCGCGAGGATATCGGCGGCCGCACCTTCGATCTGCTGGTCGCCGATGTCAGCTTCATCACCCTGCGGCTGGCCCTGCCGCCGGCCTTGGAACTGGCCGAGCCCGGCACCACCGGCGTCTTTCTGGTGAAGCCGCAATTCGAGGCTGGGCGCGAGGCGATCGCCAAGAACGGCCTCTTGCGCGATCCCGACAGCGCGCCGCAGGTGGCCGAGGCCGTGCGCGACTGGCTCGCCGCCCAGCCCGACTGGCAGGTGAAGGGGCTCGCGCCCTCGCCGATCCCGGGCGGCGACGGCAATCACGAATTCCTGCTGATCGCCGAAAAATCATGAGCCTGGAACTGACCATCGACCGGCTCGGGGCGCAGGGCGACGGGGTCGCCGACACAGCGTCCGGGCCGGCCTTCGTGCCGTTCACCCTGCCGGGCGAGCGGGTCGAGGCGACCGAAGCCGGGCGCCGCTTCCGGCTCGACGCCGTCCTCACCTCCTCGCCGCAGCGCCAGACGCCGCCGTGCCCGCATTTCGGCACCTGCGGCGGCTGCGACCTGCAGCATGCCGACGATGCGCTCTACACCGCCTTCAAGCGCGACGTCGTGGTCGATGCGCTGTCGCGCGTCGGCCTCGACACCGAGATCGCGCCGCTGGTGGCCTGCCCGCCGGCCTCGCGCCGCCGGGTGGCGCTGTCGGCGGTCGGCGCCGGAAAATCCGTGCATCTCGGCTTCAATGCGGCCCATTCGGACCAGATCGTGCCGATCAAGGTCTGCCCGATCGCCCTGCCCGCCATCCAGCGGGCCCTGCCCGCGTTGCAGCGGCTCGCCGCTCTGCTGGCCGATCGCAGGACACCGCTGAAACTCACCGTGACCGTGACCGACACCGGTCTCGACGTCGCCGCGACCGCCGCGCCCAAGCTGGCCGAGGGCAAGCGGCGTCAGGCCATCGCGCTGGCCGTCAGCGAAGGCTTCGCGCGGCTCACCGTCGACGGGGAGATCCTCGTCATGACGCGGCCGCCTTCGATCGCCTTCGACGGCATCACCGTCGAGTTGCCGCCCGGCGCCTTCGTCCAGGCCGTGGCAGCGGCCGAAACCGCGATGGCGTCGCGGGTGACGAAGCATCTGGCCGGCGCCAAGCACGTCGCCGATCTCTTCTCGGGCTCCGGCACCTTCGCGCTGCGTCTTGCCGTCCAGTCGCGGGTCCATGCGGTCGAATCGGAAGCTGCGCCGCTTGCCGCGATGACCGCGGCCTGGCGCACCCGTCCCGGCCTGAAGCCGCTGACGACCGAGCGCCGCGACCTCTATCGCCGGCCGATCCCGGCGAAGGAACTGAAGGCCTATGACGGCCTGGTCTTCGATCCGCCGCGGGCCGGCGCCGAAGCGGTGTCGCAGGAGATCGCGGCGTCGAAGATCAGCCGCGTCGCCGCGGTCTCGTGCAACCCGGTCACGATGGCCCGCGACCTGCGCATTCTCGTCGATGGCGGTTTCCGCCTCGTCGAGGTGACGCCGGTGGACCAGTTCCTGTGGTCGCGCCATGTCGAGGCGGTCGCGCTCTTGGAGCGCTGACCGGCCCCGGGCGCCGCCGCGATCCCTTTGATTCTCCGCGACCGAGCGACTAAGCCCCTGCCATGACCGGATATCTCACCCAGTATGGCTACGCCTTCCTGTTCGTGGTCGTGCTGTTCGAATCCACCGGCATTCCGCTGCCGGGCGAGAGCATTCTGGTCGCCTCCGGCATGCTGGCCGGCGAAGGATCGCTGAACATCTGGGCGGTGCTGTTTGCCGCCTTCGCCGGATCGATCGTCGGCGACAATCTCGGCTATGTCGTCGGCCGGCGCTACGGGCGGCGGATCGTCGTGCGCTGGGGCTCGCGCTTCGGCCTCGGCGAAAAGCGCTTCGCCATGGTCGAGGAGCGCTTCAAGAATTACGGGTTCGCCGTCGTGCTGGTCGCCCGCTTCGTCATCATCCTGCGCCAGCTCAACGGCTTCGTCGCCGGCACGATGCGGATGAGCTGGCCGATCTTCCTGTTCTACAACTGCATCAGCGCCGCCCTGTGGAGCGCCGCCTACGGAGCCGGCGCCTATCTGTTCGGCTCGGCCTTCCGGCATTTCTTCGAGGCCTATTCGACCTGGCCGATCTTCGTCATCGCGGCGCTCGTCTGCGTCATCGGCATGGTGGGAACCTACAAGTTCCTGTTTGCCGAAGAGGACGACGAGACGCCGGCCGAAGATTCCAACACCGCAGATGATGCCTCGCTGCGCGGCAAGTCCTGACAGGACCCACCGCCACGCCCCGCCCGGCGGGGCGCCGACCGGTCAGCGCGACATGAAGGCCATGAAGGCGGCGCGGGCCTCGTCAGAAGTCAGCCGCTCGGAGAAATGCTCGATCTCCCGCTCGATCCGCGCCACGATGTCCTTGCGGTCGCCGCGCAGGAGCTCGCGCGCGATCGCCACGGCTTTCGGCGGCTTCTGGGCCAGCCGCTCGGCGGTCTCGCGCGCCACCGCCTCGACGTCGTCTTCCACGACCTTGTAGACGATCCCGGCCTCGCGGGCGGCTTCCGCATCGAAGGTGTCGCCCAGCGCCAGCAGCGCGAAGGCCCGCTGGTCGCCCATGATGCGCGGGCCGATGAGGCTGGACCCGGCCTCCGGCGTCAGGCCGAGATCGATGAAGGGCGTGCGGAAGATCGAGCGCGACGAGGCGAAGGCCATGTCGCAATGCATCAGCAGCGTCGTACCGATGCCGATCGCCAGACCGTCGACGGCCGCGATCATCGGCTTCGGCGCGGTCGCGACCGTCGTCAGGAACTCGTGGATCTCGGTGCGCTGCAGCCCGCCCTGTGCCAGTGTCAGGAAGTCCTTGATGTCGTTGCCGGCGGAAAAGGCGCCGGGCACGCCGCAGATCAGGATCACCCGCACCGCCTCGTCGCCGGCCGCGCCCTGAAGCGCGGCAGTGATCGTGCGGTACATGTCCAGCGTGATGGCGTTCTTCTTGTCCGGCCGGTTCAGCCGGATGGTCAGGACGCCGTTTTCGGTCGTCGTCTGGATCAGATCGGTCATGGTCGCGGTCCTACTGCAGGATCGAATGGGCAGCCGCGAGGCTGGCGGCGCCGCCGACGACCTGCCGCTTCAGGGCACCGGTCTCCGACAGGAGGTTCTCAGCCATGAAACGGGCGAGATGGGCGCGCTCGGTGCGGGTCGTGTCGGCCAGCGCCGCCTTGGCGAGATAGACCGCGCCGGCGGTGAGGCCGAACAGCCGCAGATAGGGCGTCGCCCCGGCAAGCGCCGTGTCCATGTCCTTGGCGGCCGTGGCGTTTGACAGGAACTCCGTCGTCTCGCGCAGATCGGCCATCGCTTCGGCCAGCGCGTCGCCGGTCTCACCGAAGGCCGCCTCGTTCTGACCGCGCACCGCCTCGATCGTTTCGTCCAGCTCGGCGAAATAGCGGCGCACCGCCTCGCCGCCGGACTGGCCGATCTTGCGGGCCACGAGATCGATCGCCTGGATGCCGTTGGTGCCCTCGTAGATCGGCGCGATGCGGGCGTCGCGCAGCAGCCGGGCGGCGCCGGTCTCCTCGACGAAGCCCATGCCGCCATGCACCTGGATGCCGAGCGAGGCGACCTCGACGCCGACATCGGTGGAGAACGCCTTGGCGATCGGCGTCAGGAGGTTGGCCCGCTCCTTCCACGCCGCTGACGCCTCGGCGTCGGCGCGATGCGCCTTCGCCATGTCGGTCGCGTGGCCGCAGGCATACGTGATCGCCCGCACCGCGCCGGTCAGCGACTTCATCGTCAGCAGCATGCGGGCGACGTCCGGATGGTCGAGGATCGGGCTCATCTGGCCGCCGGCTTCCGGATTCTTCGCCAGACGGGTCGCGCGTCCCTGGCGGCGCTCGCGGGCATAGTCGAGCGCCTTCTGGAAGGCGGCTTCGGCGACGCCGATGCCCTGCACGCCGACCAGCAGCCGGGCGTTGTTCATCATCGTGAACATGCAGGCGAGACCGCGGTTCTCCTCGCCGATGAGATAGCCGACCGCACCGGCCTCCTCGCCGTCGACGCTGCCGTCGCCGTAGATCATCGTGCAGGTGGGCGAGCCGTGGATGCCAAGCTTGTGCTCCACCGAATGGCAGAAGGCGTCGTTGCGGCGCCCGAGCGAGCCGTCTTGGTTGACCAGGAACTTCGGCACCAGGAACAGCGAGATGCCCTTCACGCCGGCCGGTGCGTCGGGCAGGCGCGCCAGCACCAGATGGACGATGTTGTCGGTGAAGTCGTGCTCGCCATAGGTGATGTAGATCTTCTGGCCGAAGATCCGGTAGCTGCCGTCATCGGCGCGTTCAGCCTTGGTCTTCAGCGCCGACAGGTCCGAACCGGCCTGCGGCTCGGTCAGGTTCATCGTGCCCATCCAGGCGCCGGTGACCAGCTTTTCCAGATAGGTCGCCTTCAGTTCGTCCGAGCCGTGGGCCTCCAGCGCCTCGACCGCGCCGACGGTCAGCGTGGGTCCGATGGCAAAGCCCATCGAGGCGGAGTTCCACATCTCGAAGACGGCGGCCGACAGCGAGGTCGGCAGGCCCTGGCCGCCATATTCCTCCGGCCCGGTCAGAGCGTTCCAGCCGCCGGCCGACCAGTTCTCGTAGAGCGCCTTCCAGCCGGTCGGCGTCGTCACCACGCCGTCCTTCACCGAGGTGCCCTCGCGGTCGCCGACATCGGCCAGCGGCGCGATCTCCTCGCCGGCGAAGCGGCCGGCCTCTTCCAGCACGGCGTCCAGCAAATCGGGGGTCAGTTCGCCCAGAAGGCCCTGTTCCATCGCCGCTTCCAGTCCCGCGACCTTTTTCAGCGCGAAGGCGATGTCATCGACCGGTGCCTTGTACATGGTAGATCTCCTCATGCTCGAACCGAGCGGATTGCGACGGAGGCAGGCTCACGACGCAATTACCTTTTACGTAATCGTCAATCAACAGGAGCGGAACCGAAAGCCGCCCGAACCATTCTACTGGCATCACTCGAAGGGAGATTTGCATGCGGTTCGTGCGGTATGGTGACCGGGGCTCTGAACGGCCCGGTCTGCTCGACAACGACGACCGTATCCGCGACCTCTCCGAGCATCTCTCCTCCCAGACCAGCGAGCCTCTCGACCCCGACCGCCTCGCCGCGGCCGGCCGGCTCGATCCCGCGTCGCTTCCACTGGTGGCCGAAGGCGTGCGGCTGTGCAAGCCCGTGCGGCGCATCGGCAAGATCATCGGCGTCGGGCCGAACTATCACGACGCGGCGGCCCAGGCCGGCTTCAAGGTCAATCCCGAACCGACGCTGTTCCTGAAGGCGGCAACGGCGGCCTGCGGGCCGAACGACCGGATCGAACTGCCGAAGCTGGCGAGCCGCGTCGACTGGGGCGTCGAGCTGGCCGTGGTGATCGGTCGCACGGCCAAATATGTCAGCGTCGAGGAGGCCATGCGCCACGTCGCCGGCTTCACCCTTGCCAACGACGTCACCGAGCGCAGCTTCCAGCTGCAGCGCGGCGGCCAGTGGTCGAAGGGCAAGTCGCACGACACCTTCGCGCCGCTCGGGCCCTGGCTGGTGACGCCGGATGCGGTCGGCGACCATGACGCGATCGATCTCTGGCTCGACGTCAACGGCGAGCGGCAGCAGAGCGCCAGCACCGCCGGCATGATATTCAAGGTGCCGTATCTGATCTCCTACATCTCCCGCTTCATGCGGCTGGAGCCCGGGGACGTCATCCTGACGGGCACGCCGGGCGGCGTCGGCCTGTCCTACGACCCGCCGCGCTTCCTGAAGGCAGGCGACCGGATCACCGTCGGCGGCACCGGCCTCGGCAGCCAGTCCTCGCTCTGCGTGGCGGTCTGACACGCGGACCGGTCCCCTCACGACCAGGGCCGGCCCAGCGGGTCGTCGCGCGTTGCGCGCAGCGCCCCGGCCAGAACCGCCGATAGACCCTTCTCCCGCCACCCTGACGGGTCATCCAGCCCCATCCGTTCCAGCGCCGCCTCCTCGCGCGGATCGGGCGTCATGCGCCAGCCGGCCAGCGCCAGACGCGCCAGGGCGAGGCGATCGGACTTGGCCGACTTCAGCAGCTTCAGCGCCGGCACGAGCCGCCGCTCCTCGGCGGTCAGCGCCGTGCCGAACGGATAGGCCGGCAGCCTGTCTGCATAGGGTCGCAGGGCCTCGACCACATCCGCACGCCTGTTGCGCTGAGGCGGCACGAAGCCCCCCTCCAGCTTCGTCCCGGCCATCGCCGCCTTGGCCAGCCCCGTTTGAAACCGCCCGTCGGCCAGCCCGATCATCGCCGCCACGGTGTCGCGGTCGGTGCGGCCGCGCAGGTCGGCGACGCCATATTCGGTGACGACGATGTCCTTCAGATGCCGGGGGATGGTGGTGTGGCCATAGGCCCAGAGGATGTTCGAGGGCCCGTTCGCGCCGCGGGTGGACGGCAGGCCGATGACCGAGCGCGCATCGGGCAGCTCAAAGGCCTGGGCAACGAAATTGTACTGGCCGCCGACGCCGGAGACGACCCGGCCGTCGTCGAGCTGGTCGGAGCAGATGTCGCCCAGCGCCGTCGCCAGCATCGCGGCGTTGAAGAAGCGTGCGTTGCGGCGATCGGCGGCGTGGGTTGCGCGGTCCTCGGCCGGCACCGCGTTGACGAAGGAGATCTCGCGCATCGACAGGAGCGCCCGCCGCTCCGGCGCCATCTCCCGCAGCCGGGCATAGAAACTCTGCGGGCCGACGAAGAAGCCGCCATGCAGGACGTTGCCGTCGCTGGCCGGGCGCCGGAGGATGCCGGCCTCGAACAGCTCCAGCAGCCCGTCGACGAACATCTCCGACAGGCCGTAGAGCCCTTCGCGAAACGGCTCGGTCTCAGGCTCGAGGCTTTCCGGCCAGTTGCCGAGGGCCGCCAGCATCGCCTTAAACGTTACCGGATCGCGATGCCGCAGGATGAGCGCATGGGTGAGCGCGTCGCCGATCCCGCCAATGCCGATCTGGATGGTGCCGCCATCCTTCACCAGCGCCGCGCTGTAGAGGCCGATGGCGTATTCGACGGGACCGATGGGCTGCTTGGGCACCGAGAACAGGCGCGCCGCTTCGACGTCTTCGCCCTCCAGCAGACAGTCGAAGCGCTCGGTCGGCAGGGCCGCCGGACCGCCCATGAAGGGCAGGTTCGCATTGGCCTCGCCGACGAAGAGGATCGGCTGCCCGCGCTCGCGCGCCGCGTCCATCGCTGGCAGGAGGTCGAGCGTCATGTCGGTGTTGGAGGACAGCGACCATTGGCTGCGGTCGGCCGATGGCGCGACCATCTGGCCGATGACATTGACGCCGCTCGCCAGGATGTAGCCGGCGGCATGGGTGTAGTTCGCCGTGACGTAGTTCTCCTGGGCGTGGCGATTGCCCAGAAGCGCGCCGGCCTGGAGGAAGAACTCGACCACCCGGACATTGGGCGGCAACGCATCGTTGCGGCGGTCCGCGACATAGTCGAGCCGGGTCACGCCGTCGTAGAGGCGCTTGGCCAGCGGCCCGGCAAAGCGGCCCTCCAGCCCCTCGCCGCCGGAGGGCGGGTCGAGGGACAGGGCCGTCTGGATGGTCAGCTCGACCTGCGGGTCGCGCAGCGCCCGGCGGTAGAGCGCGTTGGCGACATGGTTCGCCTTGCCGAGACCGAGCGGCAGCGCCAGGACGATCGTCTTGCCGACCGCCGCGATCACCGCGTCGGCCAGCGCATCGGCCTCGGTGAAGCGTTGCGTCATCAGCTCTTCAGGCGCTGCCAGCCCTCGTCCGGCGCAAAGCGCGGCCCATGCTTGTCGGCCAGTTCCTTCATCCGGGCGACGATCTCGTCGACGCCGCGCTGTTTCGCGTAGTGGATCGGGCCGCCGCGGAAGGGCGCGAAGCCGGTGCCGAAGATCATCGCGCCGTCGGCGACGTCCTCGCTCTCCACCACGCCCTCGCGCAGGCACGCAACGACCGCGTTCAGCATCGGCAGGATCAGCCGGTCGAGCATGTCCGGATCGTCTTTCGAGCCGTCCGGCAGCGCGTCGAGGCGCTGCTTTTTCGGCTTGCCGTCCTCGTCATAGGCATAGAGCCCCGCACCGGTCTTGCGGCCGAGCCGGCCCTCGTCGACCATGGTCTGCAGCCAGCCGGGCGAATCCGGAAAGGCCGTGTCGAGGCGTTCGCGCAATGAGGCGGAGACGTCGAGGGCGATGTCGAGGCCAACCTGGTCGGTCAGCTCGACCGGGCCCATGGGCATGCCGAATCCTTCGGCGCAGGCGTCGATGCGCTCCTTCGGAATGCCCTCGTCGACCATGATCAGCGCCTCGGCCATGTACGGCGTCAGCGAGCGGTTGACGAGGAAGCCCGGCGCCGAGGTGACCGGGGCCGGCAGGCGCGACAGCTCCACCGCGAAGGCGGTCGCCCGGCGCGCCGTCTCGGAGCTGATCGCATCGTGGCTGACGATCTCGATGAGCTGCATGCGCGAGACCGGGTTGAAGAAGTGCAGGCCGACGAGGCGCGACGGATCGGCGAGACCGGCGGCGAGATCGGCCAGGGGTAGCGCCGAGGTGTTGGTCGCCAGCAGCGCCCCCTCCTTCAGCTGCGGCTCGATCTCGGCGTAGATCTTGCGCTTCAGCTCGATCTTCTCGGGCGCCGCCTCGATGACGATGTCGGCGCGACCGATGCCGTAGCCCATCGGGTCCGGCACCAGCCTGTCGAGGGCATCGCGCACCTTCAGCGGGTCCTTCAGGGTCGCCTTCAGCATCTTCTGGGCCGCCTTGATCGCCTTGCCGATCGGCGCCGTGGCCACGTCGCCCAGCGTCACGGAAAAGCCCTCGCGCGCCGCCCAGGCGGCAATGTCGCCGCCCATGGCGCCGGCGCCCACCACATGCACGTGCCGGATCCCGGATGCCCCCTCCTTCAGGGCACGCATGGTCTCGCGCAGGAAGAACACCCGGACGAGGTTCTGGGCGGTGTCGGTCTCGATCAGCTCGGCGAAGCTGTCGATCTCGCCCTCCTGCATGGCCTTGGCGTCGCCGCCATGTGCCTCCCACAGATCGATCAGCCTGTAGGGCGCCGGATAGTGCTCCTGCGGCGCCTTGGCGGCGGCGCTCTTGCGCATCTGCTTGGCGGCGAGCGAGCGCGCCGGTTTCACCGAGAAGGCGTGTCCCTTCAGGCTGCGGCTCGCGGTCGGCAGATCGTTGTAGAGCGCGGCCTGCACGGCCGAGGCGACGTGCCGCTCCTCGACCACGGCATCGACGAGGCCGATCGACTTCGCCTTCTTCGCCGGCATCGACTTGCCGGTCAGCATCATGGTCATCGCCTCCACCGGATCGGCGATGGCGGTCGAGCGGTAGGTCCCGCCGAGCCCCGGATGCAGGCCGAGCATCACTTCGGGAAAGCCGAGGCTGGCGTCGGCGACGGCGATCCGCCGGTCGCAGGCCAGCGCCAGTTCCAGACCGGCGCCGAGGCAGTGGCCATGAATGACCGCGATGGTCTTGGCCTTCACCTTCGACAGCCGGTCGAGGACGAGATGGGCTTCCTTGAGCATGCCGCGGATCTCGCCGGTCGAGGCGCCGGCGAATTGCTGGATGTCGGCGCCCGCGGCAAAGCCCGACGGTTTGGCCGAGCGGATGACGACGGCCGAGGGGCGTTGGTCGATGATCTGGTCGACGTGGTGCGACAGCTCCTCGATCACGCTGCGGTCGATGGTGTTGACCGACTTGCCGGGGCGATCGAGCACCAGCCAGTAGACGTAGTCGTCGTCCGTGGCGGCGCGCCAGTTGCCGGTCTGCTCCGCGTCACGCACCGGCCCGAGTTCGAGGGCGCGTTCGGATAGTGCCTTCAGCATTCTGCCCATGGGTGTGCTCTCGTCTTTCGTCGAATGTCAGGCGCCCGGACCGGTTCGCGGTCCGGCGGCGGGGCGGATCAGGCCGCTTCCAGAAGCATGGCGCCGCCGAGGCCACCGCCGATGCACTCGGTGGCGATGCCGCGCCTGCGGCCGAGCCGGCGCATGGCATTGGCCAGATGCAGGGTGATGCGGTTGCCGCTTGTGCCCACCGGATGGCCGAGCGAGATGGCGCCGCCATCGACATTGATGTTGGCGTGGTCGATGCGGCCGCCGCGCCCGTCGAGGCCGAGAACGCCGTCGGCGACCTTCGGATCGTCGAAGGCGGCGATGCAGGCCAGAACCTGCGCCGCGAAGGCCTCGTTCAGCTCCCACAGATCGACGTCGGCCACGCCCATTCCCTGCCGCTTGAGGATCGGCGCGGTCGAAACCACCGGGCCGAGCCCCATGATCGACGGATCGAGCGCGCCCCATTCGGAATCGACGATCCGCGCCAGCGGCGTCAGGCCATGGCGCTCGACGGCCTCCTCCGAGGCGAGGATCGTCCAGGACGCGCCATCGGTGATCTGCGAGGCGTTGCCCGCCGTCACCTTGCCATAGGGGCGCTCGAAGACCGGCTTCAGCTTCGCAAGGCTCTTGGCGGTGGAGCCCGGCCGCACGCCGTCGTCATGGTCGAAGACCTCGCCGTCGCGCGAGAAGGCCGGCAGCATCTCGTCCTTCAGCCAGCCTTCCTTGGTGGCGTGGGCGAGCCGGTTGTGGCTCTCGGCGGCGTAGCTGTCGGCGTCGCGCCGCGAGATGTCGAAGAGATGCGCCAGGATCTCGGCGGTCTGGCCCATGTTGAGATCGGAGATCGGGTCGGTGAGGCCGCGCTCCAGCCCGATCACCGGCTTCAGGAATTGGGGCTTCAGGCCGGTGAAGGCCTTCAGCCGGTCGGTGGTCGTGCGGGCACCGTTCAGCCTGGCGAACCAGTCGACCGCGCCGCGGCGCAGCACCAGCGGCGAATGGCTCAGCGCCTCGGCACCGCCGGCCAGCACCATGTCGGCCTTGCCGAGCTCGATGGTCCGGAACGCCGTGTCGATCGACTGCATGCCCGAGCCGCAATTGATCTGCACCGTGAAGGCCGGAATCTCTTCCGACAGGCCGAGCCGCAGGGCGGCCACCCGCGCCGGGTTCATCTCGTCGGCCACGACATTGACGCAGCCGAGGATGACGAGGTCGATAGCGTCCGGCCCGAAGGGCTGGCGCAGCATCAGGGGCCGCCCGCACTGGACCGCGAGATCGACGGGCGAGAACGGTCCCGGCTTGCCCCGCGCCTTGATGAAGGGCGTGCGCGCGCCGTCGACGAGATAGACGGGTCTGGTCATTATTCGGCTGCCTCGCGGTGGGTTTCGTCGCCTCCGGTGCGGTTGCGGTCGTGTTGGGAGGCGATCGGGGACACGTCGGCCATCGGGAAGGCATCGACGGCCACGACCTTGTCGACCGCCGCCTTGGCCTCGGCCAGACGGTCAAACTCGGCATCGGTGATCACGCCGGCATCGCGCGCCTCGGCCGGATCGCGCATCTTCGCCTCGCGCATCTTCTTCTCGATGGGCGCCGCCTCGGTGACGAGTTCGAAGGCGAGTTCCAGATCCTTGACCGGATGCTCGGCATGGCCCTCGCCGAGATAGATGTCCGGCGTCAGGCGATCGCGCTGCGAGGACGGCCGCATCAGGATCGCTGCGACCTCGCCGGTCAGCTCGTCCGACGGCTCCTGGAAGGGCACGCCCAGCGGGAAGGCCAGAACCCGGGTCACCGCGGCGGCCCAGCGGGCCGGAAGATTGTCGAGCACGCCCTCGAAGGCGAGCGACATCCGGTTGTAGCCCTTCTGCATGATGAACTCGACGATCGGGCGGTCCACCTCCGGGCGGCCCTCCACCTCGAAGCGCTTCAGGACGGCGCCGAGGAGATAGAGTTCGGAGAGGATGTCGCCGAGCCGGGCCGACAGCATCTCCTTGCGCTTCAGGGCACCACCCAGCGTCAGCAGCGACAGGTCGGCGACCAGAGCGAAGGCCGAGGCGAAGCGCGAGAGCTGGCGCCAATGGCCGATGAAGGCGGCGTTCTTCGGCGCCGGGGCGGCCATGCCGCCGGTCCAGCCGCGCACGAAGCAGCGGAACGCATTGGTCAGCGAATGGCCGACATGCTTCCAGAAATGCGTGTCGAACTCCTTCAGCCCGCGATCCTCGTCCTCGTCGGACAGGGCCAGCAATTCCTTCAGCATGTAGGGATGGGCGCGGATGGCGCCCTGCCCGAAGATCATCAGGTTGCGGGTCAGGATGTTGGCGCCCTCGACGGTGATGCCGATGGGCACCGACTTGTACTGGGCGCCGAGATAATTCTTCGGCCCGTCGATGATGCCCTTGCCGCCATGGATGTCCATGGACCGCTCGACGGACTCACGCATGCGATAGGTGGCGTGGGCCTTCATGATCGCCGAGACGACCGACGGCTTGTGGCCCTCGTCGAGCGCCGCCACGGTCAGCCGCCGCGCGGCGTCGATCAGATAGGCGTTGGCGGCGATCTCGGCGAGCGGCTGCTGGATGCCCTCGAACATGCCGATCGGCACGTTGAACTGGGTGCGCACCCGGGCATAGGCGCCGGTGGTGCGGGCGCAGAAGGCGGCCGCCGCGGCCGATTGCGACGGCAGCGAGATGCCGCGCCCGGCGGCCAGCGCCGTCATCAGCATGGTCCAGCCCTGGCCGATCTGCTCGGCCCCGCCGAGGATCCAGTCCAGCGGAATGAACACGTCCTCGCCGTAGAGCGGGCCGTTCTGGAAATAGGTGAAGGCGGGAATGTGCCGGTCGCCGGTGCGCACACCGGGCGTATCGGTCGGGATCAGCGCCACCGTGATGCCGAGATCCTCGCCGCGTCCCAGATGGTTCTCGGGGTCGAACATCTTGAAGGCGAGCCCCATCACCGTCGCGACCGGGCCAAGCGTGATGTAGCGCTTGTGAAAATTGAGCCGGATGCCGAGTTTGCGCTCGCCCTCGTGCTCGCCATATTCGACGACGCCGCGATCGGTCATCGCCGCCGCGTCGGAGCCGGCTTCCGGCGAGGTCAGGCCGAAGCAGGGGATTTCACGGCCGTCGGCCAGCCGCGGCAGCCAGTGATCGCGCTGCTCCTGCGCGCCGAAATGCAGCATCAGCTCGCCGGGTCCGAGCGAGTTGGGCACCATCACCGTGACGCCGGCGACGACGCTGGCCGAGGAGACCTTGCGCACGACTTCCGAATGGGCGGTGTTGGAAAAGCCGAGGCCGCCATATTCCTTCGGGATGATCATGCCGAAGAACTTCTTGCGGCGCATGAAGTCCCAGACTTCCGGCGGCAGGTCGCGGTCCTCCCAGACCAGCTTCCATTCGTCGATCATGGCGCAGAGTTGGTTGACCGGACCGTCGAGGAAGGCCTGCTCGTCGGGCGACAGCCGCGCCGGCGGCATGGCGACCAGCTTGTCCCAGTCGGGATTGCCGGTGAAGAGCTCCCCGTCCCACCAGACGGTGCCGGCGTCGATGGCCTCGCGTTCCGTGGCCGAAATCGGCGGCATTACCGTCTTCGCCCATTTGAAGATCGGCCGCGTCAGCTTTTCCTGACGAAAGGACATGGGGTGCGCTCCCGGTTCGAAACTCCTGTGCGCCTAATGTATGGTCGCGCCGATGGTTTCCCAGCCATGCATGTGCATTGCCGCATGCGCGGACGCACGGCGACGCGTCACCGCGCCCTTCGACAGGCGCGGCGACGGGGATGCACGGGATCTGCGGGAGAGTTCAGCGGCGGCCGCGGCCTCGCGTCAGGCCTCGGTCATGATGGCGCGGTGGCCGATGTCGGAGCGCCAGAAGCCCTCGGTCCAGTCCACCGCCTCGACCGCCTCATAGGCGCGGCGGGCCGCTTCCTTCACCGTGTCGCCGGTGGCGGTGACATTGAGGACGCGCCCGCCCGAGGCCACCAATCCGCCTTCGGTCAGGGTCGTGCCGGCCTGGAAGACCCGCATCGAGGCGTCCGGCGCCGGCAGGCTGCGGATCGCGGTGCCCTTGGCATAGGTGCCGGGATAGCCGTCGGCGGCCATGACCACGGTCAGCGCCCGCGCGTCGGACCATTCGGGGCGCACACCGGAGACGTCGCCCTCGGCGGCGGCCAGCAGGATCGGCAGGACGTCGCTTTCCAGACGCATCATCAGCACCTGACACTCCGGATCGCCGAAGCGGACATTGTATTCGATCAGCTTCGGGCCGGTCTCGGTCAGCATCAGGCCGACATAGAGGACGCCCCGGAACGGCGTGCCCGCGGCCGTCATGCCGGCCAGCGTCGGCTCGACGATCTCGCGCATGACGCGCTTCGTCACCGCGTCGGTCATCGGCAGGGCCGGCGAATAGGCGCCCATGCCGCCGGTGTTCGGGCCGCGGTCGCGGTCGAAGGCGCGCTTGTGGTCCTGGGCCGTGCCGAAGAACAGCGCCCGCTCGCCGTCGCAGATGCAGAAGAGGCTCGCCTCCTCGCCCTCGAGGAATTCCTCGACCACCACTTCGGCGCCCGGCCCACCGAAATCGCCCTCGAAGCAGGCGTCGACGGCGGCAATCGCCTCTTCCTTGGTCTCGGCGACGGTCACGCCCTTGCCGGCCGCCAGCCCATCCGCCTTCACGACGATCGGCACGCCGCCGGCATTGATGTAGTCGCGGGCCGCGGCGGCATCGGAAAAGCGCCGGTAGCGGGCGGTCGGGATGTCGTGCAGCGTGCACAGATCCTTGGTGAAGCCCTTCGAGCCCTCAAGCCGCGCGGCGGCCTTGGAGGGACCGAACACCTTGATGCCGGCCTCGTTCAGCGCATCGGCCAGACCGTCGACCAGCGGCTGTTCAGGACCGACCACGACGAGGCCGATCTCATGCTTGCGGCAAAAGCCGGTGACGGCGGCCGCATCGGCGACGTTTAGGGCGACGATCTCGGCATGTTCGGCGACGCCGGGATTGCCCGGCGCGGCGAACAGTTTTCCCAGCTCCGGCGACTGGGCGATCTTCCAGGCGAGCGCATGCTCGCGGCCACCCGATCCGATGAGAAGAACATTGATCGTCATGCAGTCCTGCCAGCGTCTTTGTCGCGCGGGCGGAGATCGGCAAGTCCCCGCACCGGACGCGATGAATTTCCACGAGATTTCACGGCGGACGGACGGTCTTTGATCTTGGCAGACCTGTCCGTTCCGGCCGCGCCCGACAGCCGACGCTGCCGATTACGTTTCAGTCCGCCCTGCGGTCAAGTTCCCGACGCGAGAAAGTCGCACGGTTCTCCGTCGAAAAAACTTGACTGCGGCATTTTTGCGGACATGGTCGGAAGCATGTCGAATCTCAAAGGCACCCTCGTCGACAAGGCTGATCGCGTTGCCGACGCGCCGTCGAACAACTGGGTCTATCGCACGCTGCCGCGCGGCGCCTGGCCATACGCGCAGCTCGCCCGCTGGGACCGCCCCATCGGCTGGCAGCTTCTCCTGTGGCCGTGCTGGTGGTCGGCCGCGCTGGCACCGCAAGCGGTGGCCGCCGGGGCGGTGCATACGGGCCTGCCGAGCCTGTGGCACCTGGCGCTGTTCCTGATCGGGGCGATCGCCATGCGCGGCGCCGGCTGCACCTATAACGACCTCGTCGACCAGAAGATCGACGACATGGTCGCGCGCACCCGCTCGCGCCCCCTGCCCTCCGGCCGGGTCACGCGGCGCCAGGCGAAGATCTTCCTCGCCCTGCAGGCCGCCGTCGGCTTCATGGTGCTGATCCAGTTCAACAATTTCGCCATCCTGCTCGGCATCGCGTCGCTGGGCACGGTCGCGATCTATCCGTTCCTGAAGCGCTTCACCGACTGGCCGCAGCTCGGCCTCGGCCTCGCCTTCTCCTGGGGCGCGCTGATGGGCTGGGCCGGCTATTGGGGCTCGCTGTCGCTGGCGCCGGTACTGCTCTATGCCGGCAGCATCCTGTGGGTGATCGGCTACGACACGATCTACGCCCATCAGGACAAGGAGGACGACGCGCTGGTCGGCGTGCGCTCCACCGCAAGACTGTTCGGCGAGCGCACCAAGGGCGCGCTGACGATCCTGTATCTGGGCACGCTGGTGCTGTTCCTCGCCGCTTTCGTCTCCACCGGGCAGGCCAGCGGCGGCGGGGTCACGTGGCCGGCCTATGCCGGCCTGGCGATCGGTGCCTTCCAGATGATCTGGCAGATCCGCACCCTCGACATCGACGATCCGGACCAGTGCCTCGGCCTGTTCAAGTCGAACACGATCTTCGGCTGGATCGTCTTCTTCAGCCTGATCGTCTCGGCGCTCTGGTCGCTGTCCTTCCCGATCCCGGCAAGCTGAAACGCCGCGCATCCCTCACAGGATGCGCGG
The DNA here is from genome assembly GCF_049132005.1 of Aurantimonas sp. NFXS3. Classification (NCBI taxonomy): domain Bacteria; kingdom Pseudomonadati; phylum Pseudomonadota; class Alphaproteobacteria; order Hyphomicrobiales; family Aurantimonadaceae; genus Aurantimonas; species Aurantimonas sp. NFXS3. The sequence goes on along the minus strand of NZ_JAGDDZ010000002.1, from coordinate 999,513 downwards.
CGCTCGATCTGTTGCCGTCGTCTGCCGACGATCAGTGGCGGGCGATGATCTCCTCGCCGCTGACGATCATGCGGATGCCGAGGCCCGGCTTGCGACGGGCAAGGAAGCGCGGCCGGCGCTGGCGGTTCGGCGAGCGCCGACGCGGCGCCGGAGCAGCCGCCTTGATCTTCCCCAACGTCTCTTCGAGGCTCTGGATGGTGCCGTCGGCCTCGACCATCAGCATCGGCAGGCCGAACAGATCGGACCAGCCGCGCCAGTCGGCGGCCACGTCGTAAAGGTCGCTGGCCACCAGAAGCGGCACGGTGCATTTGGGATCGTGGTGATGTAGCTCGAGGGTGACGGTCACCTCGCCGTCGCCATTCTCCATGGCGCGGGCCGCGACGCCCTTGAAGGCGCGGGCCGGCAGCGCGATGGACACTGGAATGCCGGACTGATCGAGCTTGCGATGGACGACAGCGCCCCGGCGATCGACCTTGTAGGTGACCATTTCCCCGTCCTCGACCATCTCGATCGTCTGGCGACGGTCTGAGGCAGCGGGATCGAGGCGGACCGGAACGGTGGCCCAATTGGGCCGGGCTGCTGTGTTCGGAGCGATGCTCATGGATTGACGCCTTCTGCCTCTGTCGAGAGCCGATGTTTCGGTCTCTCCCTGTCAGCCGATGTCTCCCGGCTTTGATATGACGACAGTAGGATGCGCATCTTGAAGTCGCGCTAAGAAAGGCGGTTAAGTGTTCCTCACTCCGACGAGGGTTACCAAGACGAAAACTTGAATCAAACCTGAACGAGCTTGCCGGGGTTCAAGATGTTGTTAGGATCGAACACCGTCTTGAGCCGCCGCATCAACTCGATCTCCGCGCCCGCCTTGGTGCGGGCCAGCTCGTCGCGCTTCAGCTGGCCGATCCCGTGCTCGGCCGAGAACGTGCCGTCCATCTCGGCGACGATGCCATGGACGAGGTCGTTCATCTCGTGCCAGCGGGCGAGGAAGGCATCGGCGTCGGCGCCGACCGGCTGCGAGATGTTGTAGTGGATGTTGCCGTCGCCGAGATGGCCGAAGGCAACGATCCGCGCGCCGGGAATGGCCTCCAGGACGGCCGCGTCGGCGGCGGCGATGAAGTCCGGCACCTTGGCGACCGGCACGGCCACGTCGTGCTTGATCGAGCCGCCTTCCGGCTTCTGCGCCCAGCTCATCTCCTCGCGCATCATCCAGAAGTTCTCGGCCTGGGCCAGCGACTGGGCGATGGCGGCGTCGGCGATGATCTCCGCCTCGAAGGCCGCGGTCAGGACGCCCTCCAGCGTCGCGGCCGCCTCCTCCTGCGACCGGCTCGAGGAGACCTCCATCAGCACGTACCAGGGATGCTGCGATTCCAGCGGGTCGCGAGCGCCCTGGGTGTGGCGCAGCGTGAAGTCGAGGCCGATCCGCGGGATCAGCTCGAAGGCGGTGAGCTGCTGGCCGGCCTGCCGCTCGGCAAGCTTCAGGAGGTCCAGCGCCGCCGCCGGCGAGGCCAGGCCGACATAGGCCACTTCGCGTCCGGCGGGCTTGGGAAACAGCTTCAGCACCGCCGCGGTGATGATGCCCAGCGTGCCCTCGCCGCCGATGAACAGATGGCGCAGATCGTAGCCGCGATTGTCCTTCTTCAGGCGGCGCAGGCCGTGGATCACCTCGCCCGAGGCCAGCACCGCCTCGACGCCGAGGCAGAGTTCGCGGGCATTGCCATAGGCCAGCACCCCGGTGCCTCCGGCATTCGACGACAGATTGCCGCCGATCTGGCAGGAGCCTTCCGAGCCGAGCGACAGCGGGAACAGGAGACCGGCATCGTCGGCCGCTTCCTGGGCGCGCTTCAGGACGACGCCTGCCTCCACCGTCAGGGTCCGCCCGACCGGGTCGACGTCGCGGATCCGGTCGAGCCGGGAGAGATTGACCAGCACCTCGCGCTTCGAGCGCGGCGACTGGGCGCCGACGAGGCCGGTATTGCCGCCCTGCGGCACGATCGCCGTGCCGGTCTCGTTGGCAAGGCGCAGGATGGCCGACACCTCCTCGACGCTGCCGGGGCGCAGGACGAGCGCCGTCTGGCCGGCATACAGGTCGCGGGGTTCATGCAGATAGGGCGCCACCATGTCCGGCGCGCGCAGCGCATTGGCGTCGCCGACAATGGCGGCGAACCGGGCAAGAAGGGCTTCGGGAAGGGCGGTATCGATCTCGGTCATGCCCATGTGAATAGCCCGCACGGCGTGATCCGTCGAGACGCGGTCCCCGTGGCGCCAGGGGCAATCCGGATCGAAGTGTTGCGTCGTCAGCCGCGCGGCGCAGCGGCCCTACGCAGGCGGTCGTTGATCGCCTCGCCGAGACCCGATTGCGGGATCGGCGCCACGGCGATAGCGGTGATCTCCGGCGCGTCGAAGGCCGCCAGCGCGGCAAAGAGCCCGGCCGCCGCCTCGCGCAGATCGCCGGAGGGGCTGAGATTGACGATCGCCGCTGCCTGGTCCTGCCCGGCGACCGGCGCCGGCCCGAAGGCGATCAGATATTCGCCCGGCGCCACATCGGTCGCATTGAGCCGCACCCGGCCGGCGGGCGCATAATGCGAGGTCAGCTGGCCCGGCGCGTTGATCGCCGCATCGCCGGCCGGATCGACCACCGGCAGGCCCGTCGCCTGCGCCAGTTCCGCCCGGCCGACGCCGCCGGCCCGCAGCAGGACCAGCCGATCGGCCTCGGGCATGACGATGGTCGATTCGACCCCGACCTCGCAGGGCCCGCCGTCGAGGATCAGCGGCAGACGTCCGCCGAGGCCGCGCAGCACCTGGCCCGCATTGGTCGGGCTGACCCGGCCGGACGGGTTGGCGCTGGGCGCGGCGAGCGGCCGTCCGAGCGCGGCGGCCAGCCGGCCGGCAATGCCCTGCGGCGCGCGGATGGCGACGGTGGCAAGGCCGGCCGTTGCCAGCGGATGCACGGGCGAGCCCTCTTTCAGGGCCAAGACCATGGTCAGCGGCCCCGGCCAGAAGGCTTCTGCGAGCACCGCGGCGACCGGGCCGATCTCGGCCAGGGTCGCGGCCATGGCGAGGTCCGGCACGTGGCAGATCAGCGGGTTGAAGCGCGGCCGGCCCTTGGCCTCGAAGATCCGCGCGACGGCGGCACCGTCGGTCGCGTCGGCGGCAAGGCCGTAGACGGTCTCCGTCGGAATGCCCACGAGTTCGCCCGCCGCCAGCAGTGCGACGGCACGGCGCACCGCATCGGGCGCATCGGCGGAGAGGAGTTCGGTCTTCACGGTCAGGACCGATTGCAGAAGCGGAGCGGAAAGGAAAGAGGCGCGGGCCCGATCAGGTGGCGCCGATGCCGTGCGAATGGCCGGCTATCACGCCCTGCCGTTGCGCGGTTCGCGCCGGCAGGCTTCACGTCGGACGGCGATGGCCGGTCGCCCCTAGCGGAGACGGCGGCCCGAAGCCGGTCTCAGCGGGTGGCGGCGAATGCGCTCAGAATGCGGCGCTCGGGGCGCTCCAGACCGGCATGGCGCTCGGCCTGCGGCACGACGCGGCTGCCGCGCTCGGAGGTGTCGGGGCCAAGCTGCGAGAGAACCCGCGCCGGCATCGGCAGGGCGTTCGCCCGCTGGGCGGCCGCCGCCGATTCGACGATGGCGAGGAAGCGCGAGCGCTGCTTCGGGTCGAGCCCGGCGCGGCGATCGGCGTTCGGCATCTCGTCGAGCTGCGGCGCGGACGCCCCTTCCGGGCGCGTTGCGGCCTCGGCGCGGCCGATGAACAGCCGGTCGATCTCGTTCGCCGCATAGGCGATCGCGCCCTTCAGCGTCTCGACATGGTCGCCGAGCTGCTCCACCGCGGCCGTATCGAGAACGGCACCGGCCAGCGCAGCACCCGGCTCGGCGACGACGCGCTTGGGACCGTCCTGCTCCTTGCGGGCGACCTCGGTCAGGATCTTCAGCGGATCGAGCGTGGCATGGACCTCGCTCGGGCCATAGGCCGCCGCCACGGTCCCGGCAACCGGCGCGGACGGCGCATCCTTGGCCTTCGCAACCTCGCTGCGCGGCTTGGCCGCCTTGGCGATCTCGGCCTTGGTGCCTTCGTCGAGCGAGGCCACCAGCATGGCCGGATCGGTCTCCTGCGGCGCTTTCGGCTTGTCGATCAGTTCGGCGAAGGGCCAGGCGGCCTTCAGGCCGGCGACGTCGAGCGACGAGACATTGACGTCGATGTCGGTCTTGGCGCCCTTCACCCGGTAGGGGCAGCTGCGGCTGTTGCAATTGTGCATGGAGGAGAACTGCCACAGGGCGTAGCTCGGCCAGGTCTCTTCCGGGAACTTGCCGGTGATGTCCTCGCGGTAGCGGGCGTACCAGAGCGGCAGGCGCGACAGCAGCGGATATTCCGCCTTGTTCTGGGAGATGTAACGCGCCGTCGAACCGTTGGTGTAGAGGACGGGATAGCGGCCGGTGCGGATCTTGATCTGGTCGGCGAAGATCTCGGCGTCCGACAGGCTCATCCACTCGTCGCTGTTGTCCTCGATGTCGAGGGCGATCAGGTCGTCCTCGGCCGGCTCGGCGAAGTCGACGAAATGGTCGGCCTGCTCGCGCGGATTGCCCGGACGGCCGAGATGGTAGGCGCCCCACAGGAGCCCCTTCATCTTCGCCATCTCGCGACGGGTCATGTAGAGTTCCTTGGTGACGGAGTACTTCCACCACCGGTTCTTGCAGAGCTTGTAATCGTCACCGCTGGACTTGCCGCAGCTCCATTCGGGCGGCAGACCGTCCGAGGCCTTGTTGATGAAGCCGGCGATGCGCTTGTCGGAGGCGAGTTCCTGCCAGTTGATGGGATTGAACTCGTAGGCGTCGATGACGAGAGCGTTGTCCTCGGATTTCCAAGGCGCATTCCATTCTGCCTGTGCAGGCGTCGCGCTGACCAGCATGACGCCGGCAGCAAGAGTACAGGCGAATTTCAGGGCAGCCGCAAAGGCGGCGCTCGTCTTCGTCATTCGGTGGTTTCCCCTCGAAGTCTCTTGCAGTCGAATGGGCCGGGAGGCGATCCCCTGAGCATCCGCTCCAATCCGCCAATCGGCACTGTCAGACCCTTCTCATCGAATTCTGGCAGGTTCCGGGCATCCCGATCACGAAATGTTACAGCCTGCGGCGCGCTGTCCGAATTGCTGCGGGAATGCAAGCAATTTGACACAAGTCTTCATGTTATCGAAGCTTATGTTTACCCGAGGGTTAACGGCGCGGGCGCGCCCGGCCCGGCGGGCCTGAAACCCGCTGTTCGATCAGCCGATGACGCGCAGCGCGAGGCACAACGCAAAACGGCGCCCGCATGGTGTTGCGGACGCCGTCTGCTGTCGTGTCAGGCCTTGAGAGCCGCCTCAAGCGGCTAAGTGGGTCAGCCGGAGATGCGCGAAAAGTCCGCGACGCGACGCGTTGCCGCACGGATGCGGTCGAGCAGCGCCAGACGGTTGGCGCGCACTGCCTCGTCCTCGGCATTGACCAGCACGGTCTCGAAGAAGGCGTCGACCGGAATGCGCAATTCGGCGAGCGCCGTCATGGCGTGGGCGTAGTTCTCGACCGCGAGCGCTGCGTCGAGCTCCATCTCGGCCCGGTCGATGGCCCCGGCCAGCACCTTTTCCTCGTGCTCGCTGAGGAGATCGAGCGACACGGCGTCGGCGACGCGGGTGCCCTTCTTCTCCTCGGCGGCGAGGATGTTGGCGGCGCGGCGGGTGCCGGCGAGAAGGTTCTGGCCGTCCTCGGTGTCGAGGAAGGCGCCGAGCGCGGTCACGCGGCGGGTGACGTCGAGGAGGTCGTCGCCGCGATCGCCGCCCGATCCGCCGGACAGCACCGCATCGACCAGATCGTGACGGGCGCCGGATTCGCGCAGCTGCACCTTCAGCCGGTCATGGAAGAAGGCGAGAAGGTCGCTGGCCGGCATGAAGCCGCCGAGCGCCATGACGAGGTCGTTGTCCAGCACCAGCCGGATCACGCCCAGTGCCGCACGGCGCAGCGCATAGGGGTCCTTGGAGCCCGTCGGCTTTTCGTCGATCGCCCAGAAGCCCACCAGCATGTCGAGCTTGTCGGCCAGCGCCACGCAGATCGCCACCGGATCGGTTGGCACCGAATCCGTCGGCCCGAGCGGCTTGTAATGCTCTTCGAGCGCCGCCTGCACCGACGGGTGCTCGCCCTGCAGCGCCGCGTAATAGCGGCCCATCAGCCCCTGCAGCTCGGGGAACTCGCCCACCGCCTCGGTGGTCAGGTCCGCCTTGGCGAGCACGGCCGCGCGCTTCACGAGCGTCTTGAGGTCGTCCGCCGATACCTTCGCGCCGGCGAGCGTCGCGCCTTCGGGATACACCGTCGCGGCGATCTCCTGCGCCAGCGCCGCGATGCGGCCGACGCGTTCGCCCTGGGTGCCAAGCCTGGCGTGGAAGGTGACGCCCAGCGCGTCGAGCTTGGCCATGCGCTGATCGAGCGGTTTCGCCAGATCGAGTCCGAACTTTTCGGCCGCGGGGGCCAGCGCGTCACGGCCCGGCAGGTCGGCCTGGTCGGTCTGCCAGAAATACAGCGCGTCGGAGAGCCGTGCGCGGACGACCTTGCCGTTGCCGCGGGCGATCTCGGCGCCGCCGTCGCTGGCGGCGATGTTGGAGACCAGGACGAACTGGTTCGACAGCGTGCCGTCGCCGCCCTGCCGGCGGGTGACGAAGCACTTCTGGTTGACCTTGATGGTCAGCTGGATGACCTCGGGCGGGATCTGCAGGAAGGTTTCCTCGAATTCGCCCATCAGCGTCACCGGCCATTCGACCAGGCCGGAAACCTCTTCCAGCAGCGCCTCGTCGGGCACCACTTCCAGCCCGCGGGCAAAGGCAAGGTTCTCCGCGTCGTGGCGGATCATGTCCTTGCGCCGCTCGGCGTCCAGGACCACGAAGGCCTTTTCCAGCCCGGCGACATAATCGTCGAAGCGGCGCACGCGGAACTCGTCGGCCGCATGGAAGCGGTGGCCGCGCGTGACATTGCCGGCCCGGATGCCGTCGACCTCGAAGTCGACGACCACCGGCTCCTCGGTTTCGGGCCCGAAGGTGCACAGGATCGACTGCAGCGGACGCACCCAGCGCAGGCTGCCGGGCGCGCGCGAGGCCGGACCCCAGCGCATGGATTTCGGCCAGGGGAAGCCGCGGACGATGCCAGGCATGACCTCGGCGATGATCTCTTCCGCCGGCCGGCCGGGCTTGCGGATGGTGGCGACGTAGAAATCGCCCTTCTTGGGATCGGACTGGATCGTCGCCTCGTCGATCGAGGCGAGGCCGGCGCCGCGCAGGAAGCCCTGGATGGCCTTTTCCGGCGCGTCGGTGCGCGGGCCCTTGCGCTCGTCGACGACGTCCCTCGAGCGGGCATCGACGCCCCGCACGTCCAGTGTCAGCCGCCGCGGCGTCCAGTATTCGCGGGCGCCCTCATAGGTCAGCCCCGCCTCGACCAGCGCGTCGGTGACGAGTTTCCTGAGATCGCCCGCCGCCTTGCGCTGCATGCGCGCGGGGATTTCCTCGGAGCGAAGTTCGAGCAGAAGGTCGGGCATGGGCTCGGCTTATCCTCGCCCTCCCCTCGATGGGGAGGGTCGGCGCGTGTGCGCCGGGGTGGGGTGGCAGGAACGACCGGTCCCCATCTGCCGCCTGCGCGGCCCCCGCAAGAGGAGGCTGGGGGCAAGATCATCGATCGTCCCACGTTCGGCGTCGCTCTTCGACCACGGCTCGGATCGTGTCAAGGATGGCAATGCGTGCGCTCGCCCCTGTCAGGAGCTGCCGGGCTTCGGCCGCGGACGCGGCTTGCCGACGCGCGCCGGCTTCGGCGGTTCCTCGCCGGGGGGCAGCAGCCGCCGCGCCGCCACCTCAGCGCGGATGCTGTCCAGCACCGTCGCCGCATCGGCCCGCACGGCGCTGTTGGCATAGCGCAGTACCAGGTAGCCGCGGTCCGCCAGCCAATCGTCGCGCACGGCGTCCTTCGCCGCCTGTTCGGGACGGTCATGCTGGGCGCCGTCCACCTCTATGACCAGGCGCAGGCGATGGGAGACGAAGTCGGCCAGATACGGCCCGATCACCACCTGCCGATGGAAATGCGCTCCCTCGACGGGGATCAGGCGGATGCCGCGCCAGAGGCTCTCCTCCAGCGCGGTGGTCTGCGAAGCGATGGCACGGCGCGCGCGATGCGCCTTCGCCTCGCGGCGCGTCATCGCCATGGCGGCGAGCCGTCAGTTGCGAACGCAGCCGTCCTCAGATCGCGCCGTCCAGCGTGTCGCAGGCACCGAAATCGCCGGTTTCGAAACCGCGGCGGAACCAGGTCTGGCGCTGTTCGGAGGTGCCGTGGGTGAAGCTGTCCGGCACCACCGTGCCCTGGCCGCGCTTCTGCAGCGTGTCGTCGCCGATCTGCCGGGCCGCGTTCAGCGCCTCGTCGATATCGCCATCCTCGATATAGCCGGCCTGGCGGGTATCGTGGCCCCAGACGCCGGCATAGCAGTCGGCCTGCAGCTCGACCCGCACCGACATGGCGTTGGCCTCGGCCTCGCTCATATTCTGGCGGGCCTGGTTGAAGCGTGGCAGCACGCCGGTGATGTTCTGGATGTGGTGGCCGACCTCGTGGGCGATCACATAGGCCTGGGCGAAGTCGCCCGGGGCGTTCAGCTGGTTGCGCAGCTGGTCGAAGAAGCTGAGGTCGATATAGAGCTTGCGGTCCGACGGGCAGTAGAACGGGCCGCTGGCCGAGCCGGCAATGCCGCAGGCCGATTGAACCCGGTTCTCGAACAGAACGAGGGTCGGCGCCGGATAGGTCTCGCCGGCCGCCTGGAAGCGCTGGCTCCACACATCCTCGGTGTCGGCCAGAACCGTCGCGACGAAATCGTCGGTCTCGTCCGCCGTGCCGGCGACGCCGGGGCCGGACCGGGTGGTCTGGACGCTGCCGCCGCCCCCGCCGCCGCCGGCCATGCCGAGCAGCTGCATCGGGTTGATGCCGAAGCCCAGCCACAGGACCAGCGCGACGATGATGATGCCGATAGTGCCGCCACCGCCGGCGCGCACCGGCAGGCGCATGCCGCCGCCACGGCCGCCGAAGCCGCCTCCCGAGCCGCGCCTGTCCTCGATATTGCTGGATTGCCTGCGTCCGCGCCACTGCATGCGATCGACCTCTCGTCCGATGGAAGGCGAGCACTTAAGGCGCGGCGCGCGATGTTACAGCGTCAGGCGGAAGAATGATGTCTCGCGGCCCGGATCGCGCCGAGCCTCAATGGCCGAGGCGAAGCTCGCGGCCCATGCGCCGGATCTCCGCGTCGCCCTGCCGACGGGCCCGGCGGTCGGCCGCCATCTGGTGCCAGATGCCCCATGTTCCGGCGATGAACATCGCGGCGACGGCCAGCAGACCGGCGCCCACCAGCAGAGCGGAAAAGACGTAGAGAAGATCACTCATCAGGAGCTGCCTTCATCCGGGGACACCATGGCGAGGCGCCATTCGACCAACTCGATCACGCTGGAGCCGGCGGCAAGCCGCAGGCAGTTCCTCAGCACCTCGGCGTCGGTTTCCCGCATGATATACGGCCCAAGCACGCGTGACCTCGGAAAAGAGGATCAGGCGGCGGCGATCGCCGCGGACGCTCCGCCCGCTTCGGTCAAGAGGAACGCCTCGCCGCAGGCCTTGGCGAGGGTGCGCACCCGCAGGATGTAGCTCTGGCGCTCGGTGACCGAGATCACGCCGCGCGCGTCGAGCAGGTTGAAGACGTGGGAGGCCTTGATGCACTGGTCGTAGGCCGGCAGCACGCAGCGATGCAGCGGGCTCGCCCCCTCCGGCGCGCCGGCGGCGAGCACCGCCAGGCATTCGGCCTCGGCGTCCTCGAAATGCTTCAACAGCACCGCCGTGTTGGCGATCTCGAAATTGTAGCGGGAATATTCCTGCTCGGCCTGCAGGAAGACATCGCCATAGGTGACCTTCTCGTCGCCCTCGCGGCCGTTGAAGTTCAGGTCGTAGACGTTGTCGACATTCTGCACATACATGGCCAAGCGCTCGAGGCCGTAGGTCAGCTCGCCCGCCACCGGGACGCATTCGATGCCGCAGACCTGCTGGAAATAGGTGAACTGCGACACTTCCATGCCGTCGCACCAGCATTCCCAGCCAAGGCCCCAGGCACCCAGCGTCGGGCTCTCCCAGTCGTCCTCGACGAAGCGGATGTCGTGCAGCTCGGTATCGATGCCGATGGCCTGCAGCGAGCCGAGATAGAGCTCCTGCAAATTGGACGGGTTCGGCTTCAGGATCACCTGATACTGGTAATAATGCTGCAGCCGGTTGGGGTTCTCGCCATAGCGGCCGTCCTTGGGCCGGCGCGAGGGCTGCACATAGGCGGCGTTCCAGGGCTTGGGGCCGAGTGCGCGCAGGGTCGTCGCCGGATGGAAGGTGCCGGCCCCGACCTCCATGTCGTAGGGCTGCAGCACGACGCAGCCGTAATCGGCCCAGTAGCGGTGCAGCGTCAGGATCAGCGCCTGGAAGGAACGGCGCGGGTCCATGTGCGGGGGAAGATCAGACATTTCGCGGAATCCGGCTTGCGGCCCCTCGAAGGAGGCGGGAGTTGGCCGCGAGTTGCCACGAGCGCCGCGAAGCGGTCAAGGCACGGCGCGTTTCGCCGGGCCGGACGGGGCCGTGGCGAGGCGTCGCCGGCGGCCTGAATGACAACGGGGCGGATCATCGAGATCCGCCCCGCCTTCGATCTCGGAAATCCGCGCCGGCGCCTTACGGCGTCAGCACCACCTTGGTGCAATTGTCGGTCTTGTCGCGGAAGGTCTTGTAGAGCTCCGGACCATCCTCCAGCGTGCCGCGATGGGAGATGAAGGAGGTGGTGTCGAACTGCCCCTGCTGGATGCGCCCGAGCAGGTCGTCGGCCCATTTGTTGACGTGGGTCTGGCCCATCTTGAAGCTCAGCGACTTGTTCATCGCCGCGCCGAAGGGGATCTTGTCGACGAGGCCGCCATAGACGCCCGGCACCGAGATCGTGCCGCCCGGACGGCAGACATAGATCATCTCGCGCAGGACATGCGGGCGATCGGTCTCGGCCATGATCGCCTGCTTGGCGCGGTCGAACAGATGCTCGGCCTCGTAGCCCGAATGGGCCTCCATGCCGACGCAGTCGATGCAGCATTCCGGGCCCTTGCCCTCAGTCAGGTCGTTCAGCCGCTCGACGGTGCTCTCTTCCTGGAAATTGATGGTGATGGCACCCATCCGCGCGGCGATCGCCAGGCGCTCGGGCACCTCGTCGATCACCACCACCTGCTTGGCGCCCTGGATGATGGCGCTCTGCAGGGCGAAGAGGCCGACCGGGCCGGCGCCCCAGATCGCCACCGTGTCGGTGGGCTGGATGTCGCAGTTCTTGGCGCCCTGCCAGCCGGTCGGCAGGATGTCGCCGAGGAACAGGACTTCCTCGTCGCTGAGGCCTTCCGGCACCTTGACCGGGCCGAAATCGGCGAAGGGCACGCGGACATATTCCGCCTGGCCGCCGGAATAGCCGCCGGTCAGATGCGAATAGCCGAACAGGCCGGCCGTGGTGTGGCCGAACATCTTGGCCGCCGTCTCGGCATTGCGGTTGGAGCGCTCGCAGACGGAGAAATTGCCGCGCCGGCACTGGTCGCATTCGCCGCAGACGATGGTGAAGGGCACGACGACCCGGTCGCCGACCGCCAGCTTCTTGTTGTCCTTGCCGACCTCGACCACCTCGCCCATGAATTCATGGCCGACAATGTCGCCGGATTCCATGCCGGGCATGAAGCCGTCGTAGAAATGCAGGTCGGAGCCGCAGATGGCGCAGGCCGACATCTTGATGATGGCGTCGCGGCCATGCTCGATTTCGGGATCGGGCACCGTCTCGCAGCGCATGTCGTGCTTGCCGTGCCAGGTAATGGCTTTCATGGCGGAACTCCGGGATCATCGCGTTCGTGGGATGACCGGGTAATCCCCGCAAAGCGCGCCGAGTTCCGACACCTGCGTCCTGCGAATGGGCAGCCGCCTACGCAACCGGCGGTTCATAAGGGATCAGCGGACCAAGCGGGACCTGAAAGGCAAGGACGCGTCATCGCGCATCGCGCGGCGCTTGAACGGCGTCACGCGATGCCAGGACCCGCGCTGGCGCGGATCTCAGTCCTTCTTGATGCGATAGACGCCGTCGGGGCCACGCACCAGCGTGCCCTGCGCGCCCGTGCGGCTCTCGGCCTCCGAGCGGCGATTGTTCTCCGACACCCGTTCGGCATCGCGCTTCATCTGCTTGTAGCCAAACAGCGCGGCGGCCCCCACGAGACCCAGAAGTAGTAACTGCGGCATGTAGGCGATCATCGCTCCGTTCCCCGACAATTATGCGCCGTGGCCACGACCTTGGCAACCAAAAGCGGCAGGATCACAGCGGCCCGCCCTTCACATTCGCGGCGAGGCGGCCGTGATCGTAAGGCCGCACCGCCCGATGCCTGTTCACAGGCCGAAACGGGCCCAGAGCGCCCGCTCCTCGGCGACGCCCATCACCTCGCGGGCAAAGCCGGCGCCGATCCCGGCCAGCCCGTCGCCCGCCGCCATGCCGGCGTGCACGCCAGGCTGCGGACGCCCGAACAGGGTGCGCTTGGCCTGCACCAGTTCCAGCTTCACCTTCTTGCCGAAGCGGGCCCGCAGCGTGCCGCGCAGATCGCCCAGCCGGTCGACGAGGCCGAGTTCGAGCCCGCGCAGGCCGGACCAGAACAGGCCGGTGAAGAGGTCGTCATGATCGGCGAGCTTCGTCCCGCGGCTGTCCTTGACCAGGTCGATGAAGGTCTTGTGCACCTCCAGCTGCAGCGTCTTCAGATGCTGGACATCCTCCGGCCGCTCGGGCTGGAACGGGTCGAGGGTCGCCTTGTTGCTGCCTGCGGTGTGGACGCGGCGCTCGATGCCCAGCTTGGCGATCGCCTCGACGAAGCCGAAGGAGCCGGAGACGACGCCGATCGAGCCGACGATGGAGGACGGGTCGGCGATGATCTCGTCGCCGGCGCAGGCGATCATGTAGCCGCCGGAGGCCGCCACGTCCTCGACGAAGACCAGCACCTGCTTGTCCTTCTCCTCGGCGAGATCGCGGATGCGCTGGTAGATCAGCCGCGACTGGACGGGCGATCCGCCGGGCGAATTGATGACGATCGCCACCGCCGGTGCCTTCTTGTGGGCGAAGGCCTTGGCCAGGAGCGGCGCGGCCGAGGCCAGCGACAGCGACGGCCGCAGCGCCGTGCCGCCCGAGGAGATCATGCCGCTGAGCCGCACCACGGGAATGACCGTGTGATCCGGGCGCAGGCGGGCGGGAACGAGTTTGGTCAGACGGTTCGCCAAGAGGATGGGCCTTTGTCGCAGAACAGGATGCCCTTCATGTAAGCGTCCCGCACCGCTTCGCAACGCAAGGCTGCGGCGCCGGTCGCTACTAGCAGCCGAGATCGGCGGTCCCCTCCGCCACCGCCGTCGCGAACTCGGTCAGCGTGCCGTCCGGCCGGTGCAGGATGCGCGCCGGCAACAGGCTCAGCGGCGCCCGCGATCCCTTGCGGCCGAGCACCAGCAGTCGCGGCGCCGGCGCGTCGGCGCGCGCATGGATCGCCAGGAGCCGCAGCGCCCCGATCCGCCCGTCGCAGGCCGCCAGCAGCGTCGGCAGCGCGTCGGTGCGCACGATGGTGGCAAAGCGGCCGCCATGGGAGAGCAGCGCGGCACAGGCGCGCACCCAGCGGGCGAGGAAATCGCCGTCCGCCGCGCTCATCGCCGCGGCGCGCAGCGGATCGGGCGAGATCCGGTGGTCGTGCGGATGGTAGGGCGGATTGGTCAGGACATGGCCGAAGGCGCCGTCACCGAGCCCCGCCGCCGCGCGCGCCGTGCCGCCGGCGAGGATGTCGGCCTCGACGAGCCGCAGGCGCCCGGCCAGTTCGGAATTGGCCGGCAGCTCCAGTCCGCGCCGGGCGAGATCGGCCATGACCGGGCTGTTTTCCACCAGCGTGACCTCGACGGAGGCGTTGCGGCAGGCCGCCGCCAGCCCGACGGCGCCGGCCCCCGCGCCGATGTCGGCAAGGCGCCCCGTCGCCGTCGCCGGCAGGGTCGCGGCCAGCAGCAGCGCGTCGAGGCCGGAGCGATAGCCGCGGCCCTGCGGCTGCATGAGGGCGAAGCGGCCGCCATAGAAGCGGTCGCAGCGGGTCGCCATGTCGGCCCCGCAGGACGCGGGTGATTGCGGCTCAGGAGAGTTCATGACCGAGGTCGGCATCCTTGAGGATGCGGCGGGCCTGATCCATGCGATCGGTGTCCACCAGCACGCGGCGCGGCAGGACGCCGATCGATCCATCGAGGATACTCATATGGACATCTGCGAGGAAATGCGGAATGTCCGCATCCTTCAGCAGTGCATCGACGAAGGACAGCAGCACCGCATCGTTGGACCGCATGAGTTCCTGCATGAATGGCTCCGCGAATCTTGACGACCGAAGCCGACGAACGGGACGGCCGATGACGACCGCAACGCCCCTTAAGTGCCTGAAGAGCGCCGGCCATAGCAAGCGCTCGAACCGCGAAGCCGCCGCGCCGCAGGCGACGCACCGTCGCGCGGCCTTTATAACCGCGATCGGGACGCCATCTGTGCCCTCGACAAGCCGCCTCGCCCGTGCGAGCGCAGCGACGCAAACCCACGGAGTAGCATTGTGAGCCTGGCCAGCCCCGTCGAGCGGACCGACAGCCGCGCCTCGATCGAGCCGATGATCGCGGTCACGGCGCCGGACATGGCTCGCGTCAACGACCTGATCCTCGCCATGGCCGGATCCAACGTCGAGCTGATCCCGGAAATCGCCGAGCATCTGATCTCGTCGGGCGGCAAGCGGCTGCGGCCGATGCTGACCATCGCATCCGCCCTGGCCCATGATTATCGCGGCGACGCCCATGTGAAGCTCGCCGCCAGCGTCGAGTTCATGCACACGGCGACCTTGCTGCACGACGACGTGGTCGACGAGAGCGACCTGCGGCGCGGCAAGAAGACGGCGCGCACCATCTGGGGCAACCAGGCCAGCGTGCTGGTCGGCGACTTCCTGCTCGGCCAGGCGTTCAAGACCATGGTGGAGGTCGGCTCGCTGACCGCCCTCGACATCCTGTCCACCGCCTCCTCGGTCATTGCCGAGGGCGAGGTCTGGCAGCTGTCGGCCGCCAAGCACATGACCACCAGCGAGGCGGACTATCTCGCCGTGATCGACGCCAAGACGGCGGCGCTGTTCGCGGCGGCCGCCGAAGTCGGCCCGGTCATCGCCGGCGCCGGCGAGGCCGAACGCACCGCCATGCGCGACTATGGCCGCAGCCTCGGTCTTGCCTTCCAGCTCGTCGACGACGTCCTCGACTATGGCGGCACCGCCGCCGCGCTCGGCAAGAACACCGGCGACGATTTCCGCGAAGGCAAGATCACCCTGCCCGTCATCCTCGCCTATCAGGCCGGCGACGACACCGAGAAGGCGTTCTGGCGCGAGGCGATGGAGGGCGGTCGCAACGACGACGAGGCGCTGGCCCGCGCCACCGCGCTGATCCACCAGCACGGCGCACTCGAAGAGACGGTCCAACGCGCCCGCCAGTATGGCGAGGCCGCCTATGCCGCCGCCAGCGGCCTGCCGCAGAGCCCAAGCCGCGACGCGATGCTGGGCGTCGTGGAATTCTGCATCGACCGGGTGAGCTGACCCATCGTCGCGGGGGCGAGACTCCCGCCGCGGGTCGCATTCCCGACAATCTCTGGGTCCAGAACGGGCGGGACTTGCATTGCCGTGTGGCTTGGCTTCACCTCGGCGAATCGGCCAGACAGGTGACCGGCATCACATTCGACCACGAAACGCGGCGTTCGATCGTCTGCGGGCGTGCCCCGGGAAGAGGATTTCACGTGCACAGAATGCGGCTTCTGAGACTTCTCACCGTCACGCTTCTGGCCGGCGCCACCGCGGCGCCTGCCCTGGCTGCGGCGGATACGGCAGCGAGCGAACCGGCCCCGATCACCGCCCAGTCCCTGTCCGGCGCCTATCTGGCCGCCAAATCCGCCCAGATCGGCGGCGACATGGCGACGGCCAGCGATCTCTTCGTCCAGGCCCTGTCGATGGACCCGACCTCGCAGCTGCTCCAGCAGGACGCGATGTTCGCCTTCCTCGCCGATGGCCGATTCAAGGACGCCGTCGACATCGCCTCGAAGCTGCGCGACGTGCCCGAGGCCGGCAAGGTCGCGCGGATCGCGCTCGGCGTCGACGCCCTGTCGAAGGGCGCCTTCGACGCCGCGATCGCCGAATTCGACGTGGTCGATCCCAGCGACCTCGACGCGCTGCTGCTGGGTGAGCTGATGGCCTGGGCCGATGTCGGCGCGGGCCGCGTCGACGAGGCGCTGCTGCGCATCGACAATCTGCAGGGCGCGCCCTGGTTCGCGGTCTTCAACGCCTATCAGAAGGGCCTGATCGCGGTCGTCGCCGGGCGCGACGACGTCGCCCGCCGCGCGCTGCATCTTGTCGTCGACGACCAGAACAATGCCCGCACCTCGCCCGACGCCTATCTCGGCGCCGCCGAGGCGCTGGCGCGCCTGGAAGTGCGCGACGGCAAGACGGACGCCGCGCTGGCAGCGCTCCAGACCGGCCTCGACCTTGTGCCGACCTACGACCCGCTGCTGCATCTGAAGGGCCGCATCGAGAAGGGCGAGACCATCGAGCCCGCCGTCGCCAGCGTGCAGGAGGGCGCGGCCGAAACGCTCTACATCCTCGGCCAGGCGATCAATCGCGGCGACGGCCAGCAGGTCGCGCTCCTGTATTTCCAGATGGCGCGGGCGCTGGCGCCCCGGAACCCGTCGCTGCTCACCGCGCTCGGCGGTATCGCCGAACGCTCGGAGCGGCTGGAACAGGCGATCGCCTTCTACCGCGAGATCCCGGAGAACTCCGCCTATCGCCGCACGGCCGAGCTGCAGATCGGCCTCGACCTCTGGTATTCGGACCAGAAGGAGGAGGCCAAGGCGCATCTGGAGCGCGCCGTGCGCAGCTATCCGGAGGACCCGAAGGCCCACACCGCGCTGGCCGACGTGCTCGCCGCCGACAAGGACTACGCTCCGGCCGCCAAGGCGCTGGACACGGCAATCGAACTGACCGAGGCGACCGGCGAAGCCAGCTGGAACCTCTATTACCAGCGCGGCATCGCCTTCGAGCGGACCGACCAGTGGGACAAGGCGGAGAAGGATTTCCGCAAGGCGCTGGAACTGTCGCCCGACCAGCCGCAGGTGCTGAACTATCTGGGCTATTCCTGGGTCGACAAGAACGAGAACCTCCAGGAAGGCCTCGACATGATCCGCAAGGCGGTCGAGTTGCGGCCGAATGACGGCTACATCATCGATTCCCTCGGCTGGGCCTATTACCGCCTCGGACGCTACGACGAGGCCGTCGAGCAGCTCGAACGCGCCGTGCTGATCACGCCGATGGACCCGACCATCAACGACCATCTCGGCGACGCCTACTGGCATGTCGGCCGCAACCGCGAGGCCCGCTTCCAGTGGGAGCGCGCGCTGATCGGCCAGCCCGAGCCGGAAGAGGACGTCAAGGCGACGATCCGCGCCAAGATCGAGGACGGCCTGACCGCGGCCAACGAGCGGGCCGAAGCCGAGGATGGCGACGACACCCGCAAGGCCGCGGCCGCCGAGGCCCCGGCACCGACGGGCGACGCGCCCGCCACCAAGGTCGAGTGAGCGGCAGTCCGGCGGACATGACGTTCACGCTGGCGGAGCCGCTGCATCTGACGGCGCCGGCCAAGGTCAATCTCGCCCTGCATGTCGTCGGGCGGCGCCCTGACGGCTATCATCGCCTGGAAAGCCTGATCGCCTTTGCCGGCGATGCCGGCGACGTCCTCACGGTTGGCGCAGCGCCCGAGGGCGCCGACCGCCTCGTCATGGCCGGGCCGTTCGGTCCGGGCCTGCCGACCGACGCGGACAACATTCTCCACCGCACCATCGCCGTCGCCCGGCAGGTGCTGGCCGATGCCGGCCTGCGGCTTCCGCCCCTGTCCGTCACGCTGGACAAGCGCCTGCCCGTCGCCGCCGGGATCGGCGGCGGCTCGGCCGACGCAGCGGCGCTCCTGCGGATGATCGGCGACGCGGTGCCTGCCATTCGGGATGTCCTGCTCGCCAAGGCCACCACGCTTGGCGCGGACGTTCCCATGTGCGTTGCGGGTCGTGCTGCGCGCGTCTCCGGCATCGGCGAGGAGATCCTGCCCCTCGCGAACCTGCCGGCGCTGCATATGCTGCTGGTCAATCCGGGCGTGCCGGTTTCGACACCGGCGGTCTTCGCCGCGCTGGAACAGCGCGACAACGCGCCGTTGCCGCCGGTCCCGGCCGAGGGATTCGCCACCGCCGCCGAACTGGTCGCCTGGCTTCACGCCACCCGCAACGATCTCGCCGCACCGGCGGAGCGGCTGGCACCGGAGATCGTCGCCGTGCGCGACGCGCTGGCCGGCGAAGGCGCGCTGATCGCCCGCATGTCCGGCTCCGGCGCAACCGTCTACGGATTGTTCGAGGACGACGCCCGGCTTGCCCGCGCGCGTAGCCGGATCGCCGCGTCCCATCCCGAATGGTGGCTGTCCGGTGCCGAGCACCGCGCCGCCCCCGCAGACATGCCAAGGGAAGCCCCATGAGCGACGAACGACCCTTCATCGCGTTGTCCATCGCGATCCTCACCGTCTCCGACACCCGCAGCCTCGACGAGGACCGCTCCGGCTCGCTGCTGGTGGAACGGCTGACCGAGGCCGGCCACCGGGTCGCGGACCGGCAGATCGTCACCGACGACGTGCCGGCGATCCAGGAGGTCGTCCAGGGCTGGTGCAGGCGCGACGACGTCGATGTGGTGATCACCACCGGCGGCACTGGCTTTACCGGCCGCGACGTGACGCCCGAGGCGCTGGAGCCGCTGTTCGAAAAGCGCATGGACGGCTTCTCGGCGGTCTTCCACCGCATCTCCTACGACAAGATCGGCGTCTCGACGATCCAGTCGCGGGCGACGGGCGGCGTCATCGATGCCACCTTCGTCTTCGCCCTGCCAGGCTCGCCCGGCGCCTGCCGCGATGCCTGGGATCACATTCTCAAGGCGCAGCTCGACTACCGCCACAAGCCCTGCAATTTCGTCGAGATCATGCCGCGTCTGGACGAGCATCTGCGCCGCGGCGGCCGGACCGCCTGAACCGCACGGTCAGCTCGCGGGCCGGCCCCGTACCGCCGGGCGGATGAAGGCCCGCATCCGTGTCACCGCAACGCCCTTGGCAACCTCCTCGAGGCTGAAGGCGAGCTTCGACAAGCCGATCGCCTGGCGCTTCTGGACCAGGAACCCTTCGGCCATCGCCGTGCGGATCTGGCGCAGCCGGGCAAAGAAGCCGGGCTGGTCGTTCGGCGCCCGGCGGAAGCGCGCCGCCTGCGTCTTCGCCCGTCCCGCCCCCACCATGTCGGCATGCTCGACCACGGCCTCCATCCAGCCGGGCAGAAGCCGCGCGCCCGGCTCCAGCAGCAGCAGCCAGTCGCCCCGCGCCGTCTCGATGGCGTCGCGGAAATCCTCCGCTGCGACGATCCGGCATCCGGCGTGGTCGGAGACCTTGCGGGCATTGTCCCCCATGCCGCGATCGACCAGCACGACCTCGCGCACCAGCCCCTCGACGGCGCCGGGTATCAGCGGCGCGAGGGTCGCCGCCAGCCAGTGATCCTCGGGTCCACAGTCGATGAAAACGCTCAGCATCCCTTTCGTCTAGCCGAGCCCATCGGCCCTGACCAGATCGGAACGTTTTTGTTCTTGTCTTGTTCTCTTAACGGGTTTAGGACGTCAGTCACAGAACGCAGCCGGAACATGGGGAGAGCAACGTCATGCAGGACATCGCCAAGGCCGATCAGGCCGCCTTCTCCGCGCCGGACGGCGTCGATATCGCCAACCACATCATCGGCGAGGCCGGACTGCGCATCGGCTTCGAGCGGCGGCGCGGTCGCGGCGCCGGGCTCAACCCGAGCGGGCGCTTCGAACCGTTCAAGCGGCAGGCCGTCGACGATGGCTGGAACACGCTGGACGAGCTGCCGGCCTTCAAGACAGACGTGCAGGTCGAAAAGCCCAAGACCATCATCAGCCGCAACACCTCGCCGGACATCTCCTTCGATCGCTCGATCAATCCGTATCGCGGCTGCGAGCATGGCTGCGTCTACTGCTTCGCGCGGCCGTCCCACGCCTATATGGGGCTGTCCGCCGGCCTCGATTTCGAATCCAAGCTGTTCGCCAAGCCGAATGCCGCCGAGCTCCTGGAACGCGAATTGTCCAAGCCCGGCTATCAGGTGAAGTCGATCGCCATCGGCACCAACACCGATCCCTACCAGCCGATCGAGAAGAGCTGGCGGGTGATGCGCGAGATCCTCGAGGTGCTGGAGGCCGCCAACCATCCGGTCGGCATCGTCACCAAGTCAGCGCTGGTCCTGCGCGACATCGACATCCTGTCGCGCATGGCCGCCAAGGGGCTGGCCAAGGTGGCGCTGTCGGTGACCACCCTCGACCGGACGCTGGCGCGGGCGATGGAGCCGCGGGCGGCGACCCCGACCAAGCGGCTGGAGGCGGTCAAGGCGCTCAGCGAGGCCGGCGTGCCGACCATGGTGATGACCGCGCCGATCATTCCCGGCCTCACCGATTCGGAGATCGAGCGGCTCCTGGAAGCAGCGCAGACCGCCGGCGCAAGGGAGGTCGGCTACGTCCTCCTGCGCATGCCGCTGGAAGTCTCGCCGCTGTTCAAGGACTGGCTGCTGCGCCACTACCCGAACCGCTACCGGCATGTCCTGTCGCTGCTGCGCTCGATGCGCGACGGCAAGGATTACGACGCCGAATGGGGCAAGCGGATGCGCGGCACCGGGCCCTATGCCTTCCAGATCCGCCGGCGCTTCGAGATGGCGGCGCGCCGGCTCGGCCTGAACGAGAGCCGCACGCAGTTGCGCTGCGATCTGTTCACCCCGCCGCGCGGCGCAGGCGTCCAGCTCGCCCTGCTCTGACGCCAGGGATACCCCATCGTCCGGCCTCCCCCTCGGCCGGATGGTCTCGCCGGTTTGCCACCCCGAACACGGCGAGGCTTGTGGAGAATCGGAGAATGCGCGAGTCTCGCCGCAACATGGCTCGCCGTTCCTCCGATTCTCCCGTTCGCGCAAAGAAATCCGCGCGCCGCCCCGCCGTCGCGGCCGGGCCCGACTTCTCGCGCGAGGCCGGGCTTCTGGCCGACGGCAAGCGCTTCGTCGCCGGGATCGACGAGGCCGGGCGCGGGCCGTTGGCCGGGCCAGTGGTCACGGCCGCGGTGATCTTTCCCACCCGCGACTTTCCCGACGGGCTGAACGATTCCAAGAAGCTGACCGCCGAGGACCGCGAGCGGCTGTTCGCCGAGATCGTCGCCAAGGGCTGGATCGGGATCGCCTCGGCCAGCGCCGACGAGATCGACCGCTTCAACATCCGCGGCGCCACCCTCCTCGCCATGCGGCGGGCGCTGCATGCCTTGCCGCAAGCCCCCTGCCATGTCCTCGTCGACGGGCGCGACGTGCCGCCCGCCCTGCGCTGCGCCGGCACGGCGGTCATCTCCGGCGACGCCCTCAGCCTCAGCATCGCGGCCGCCTCGATCGTTGCCAAGGTGACGCGCGACCGGATCATGGCGCGGGCCTGCCGGGCCTATGAGGGTTACGGCTTTTCCCGCCATATGGGCTACGGCACGCCCGAGCATCTCGGCGCCATCGCCCGGCTCGGCCCGACGCCGATCCATCGGATGAGCTTCAGCCCGCTGCGCCGCGACCTGCTCGACGCCGCCGAATAGGCCGGACGCCGCCCGCTCCGCTCAGCCTTCCATGCCCGCACAACGAAAAAGGGCCGCCGATGGCAGCCCTTTGAACGTCACGTCGCGATACTGGCCCCGGATCGGGACCGCCGCCGGGCTCAGTTGAGCCGGCTGCGAACCTCGGCGATGGAGGATTCGGTGAACTGGCCGGCATTGCCGCCCGAATTGCGGTCGGAGATGATCTTGGCCGCGGCGGCCACCGCCACGTCGATCGCCGTCGCGCGGACTTCGGCGATGGCGTCGGTCTCGGCCTGCGAGATCTTTGTCTCGGCCATGGCCGTGCGACGCTCGACATATTCCTCGTTCTTGCGACGCGTATCGGCGAGCATCAACTCGGCCTCGCGCTTGGCGGCGGCGACGATCTCCTTCGCCTCCTCCTCGGCCTCCTGACGGCGGCGCTGATACTCGGCCAGCTGCTGCTTGGCCTCTTCCTTCAGCTCGCGCGCTTCCTCGATCTCGTTGCGGATCCGGTCGGCCCGCTGGTCGAGCGTGGAACCGACCTTGGCCGGCGCCTTCAGATACCAGACGATGGCCAGGAAGATGATGAGGGCGGCAAAGGCCCAGAATGAGTTGTCCATGGTCGGCTCCTCAGCTGCGAACAGCGGTCACGGCGCTGGCGACCTCCTCGCGGGAGACCTCCAGGCGAATGACGTCGCGCAGAATGGCGTCGGCGGTGGTCTCGGCGATCTGGCCGACATCCTTCATCGCCTCGTCGCGGACGGCGGCGATGCGCAGCTGCGCGGCTTCCAGCTTCTCGTCGAGCTCTGCGTCGAGGCGCTGGCGCTCGGCTTCGGCGTCGCTGCGCGCTGCTTCACGGGCGTCGTGGCCGATCTTGTGGGCGCGGTCGCGGGCCTCGGCGAGCTCCTGCTCGTAGGCTGCCTTGGCCTCGTCCGAATCGGACTTCATCCGCTCGGCGGCTTCCAGATCGAGGGCGATCCGGTCGCGGCGGTTTTCGAGCGTTCCGGCGATCCGCGGCAGGATCACCTTCTTCAGAACCAGGTAGAAGATTCCGAAGGTGATCGCGAGCCAGAGGATCTGCGACGGGAAATATTCGGCATTGAAAGGCGGGAAGCCGCCATGCTCGCCTTCTACATGGATCGTTTCGCCATGCATCTCGGCGGTGTCGCTCGCAGGCGGCAATTCCACGGCATCGAGCGAATCGGCCTGTGCGAAGGCTTGGGTGACGAACATCGAGGGCTCCCGGCATAGGGGGACCGGCGACAGAAGCTGCCGCCGGCCGGTCTTCTTACCTGCGCTGGACGCCGATTAGACGGCGAAGAGCAGCAGCAGGGCGATGAGCAGCGAGAAGATGCCCAGGGCTTCCGTGACGGCGAAGCCGAAGATCAGGCGGCCGAACTGGCCGTCGGCAGCCGACGGGTTGCGCAGCGCGCCGGCGAGGTAGTTCGCGAACATGTTGCCCAGACCGAGGGCGGTCATGCCCATACCGAAACAGGCGAGGCCGGCACCGATGAACTTTGCTGCTTCCGCTTCCATGTCGAAACTCCTTTTGAAACTGTTCGATTGCGGGTGGTTGCGGCGGCTTCCACGCCGCCCCGTTGTATCCTGGAACTTGTCTTAGTGGCCTGGATGGATCGCGTCGTTGAGATACATGCAGGTCAGAACCGCAAAGACGTAGGCCTGCAGTGCGGCGACCAGGAATTCGAGTGCCGTCAAAGCGACGGTCATGAGCAGCGGAAGGATCGCACCGGCAATCCCGAGCGCACCGAAGGCGCTCAGCGACACCACGAAGCCGGCGAAGACCTTCAGCGTGATGTGGCCCGCCAGCATGTTGGCGAAGAGACGAACCGAGAGCGACACCGGCCGCGACAGGAACGAAACCACCTCGATCACCACGACGAGCGGCAGCACGGCGGCCGGCACGCCCTCGGGCACGAAGAGTTTGAAGAAGTGCAGGCCGTGCTTCATCAGGCCGTAGACCACCACGACGCCCATCACCAGGAGGGCCAGCGCGAAGGTCACGATCAGGTGGCTGGTCACCGTGAAGAAATACGGGACCATGCCAAGAAGGTTGGCGACCAGGATGAACATGAACAGCGAGAAGACGAACGGGAAGAACCGCATGCCGCCGGAGCCTGCCGCGTCGCGCAGCATGTTGGCGACGAACTCGTAGGAGAGCTCGCTCACCGACTGCATGCGGCTCGGCACGAGGCCGCGCCCGCGGGTCGAATAGTACAGGAAGGCGGTCGCCACAGCGACCGTCACCACCATGAACAGGGCGGAGTTCGTGAACGAGAAGTCCAACCCGCCGATCTCGATCGGAACGATGTTGGAAATCTGGAACTGGTGGATTGGATCTGTCGGGTTCGTCGCCAAACTCACTGGTCCTTCGTCATCTCGTGGCAGGCCCTGGCGCGGGCCGTCCTGCCCATAGCGTCCCGGACTGCGCTTCGCAACACCCCGTTGTCAGATTGACCACTGCAAACGCACGCGGAACGAGCGCGAAGGGGCCGGTTCAGGCCGGGCCGCGGCCATGGGGCGGGGTTGTGCCCGAAACGCCACGGATCACATTGAGCACGCCGGCGGCGAATCCGATCATCAGGAAGACGATCAGGCCGAAGGGCGTCGTGCCGGCCAGCTGGTCGATCAGATAGCCGATGCCGACGCCCACGAGGATGCCGGCGACGAACTCGCTGGCGATCTTGAGCCCCTGGGCGACGCCCTGCATGCCGCTGGTGCGGTCGGCAGGCTCGTCGCGCAGCTGCGGCATGCGCTGGCGCTGCTCGGCAAGACGCCGGGCCAGCGCCGCGCTGCGGGCGTCGAGATCGGCCGCGCCGGGACCGGCTGCGACCGCAGGCCGCGCCGCGTCGGCCGGCTCGGTGGCCTCGCCGTGTTTCGGATCATCCATCGGACGCCGTTCCCCTGTTCGAGCCGCGGCGGACGGGCAAGCTCAATGCTCCTCGCCCGGCCGGTCGGCCGCCCGGTTGGCGACCATGCCCGAGCGTATCAGGCTGGCCACGGTCGTGACCACGAGAATCCCGACGATGACCGCCAGCGAGAAGCTGGTCGAGATATGCGGCAGGCCCTCGATGGGCTGGCCGTCATTGATGAAGCCCAGCGTATTGGCCTCCATCGCATGGACGATGAGCTTGGCGCCGATGAAACCGAGGACGAGCGCCAGGCCGAAGCCGAGATAGACGAGCCGGTCCAGCAGTCCGCCCAGCAGGAAATAGAGTTGCAGCAGCCCCAGCAGCGCGAAGGCATTGGCCGTGAAGACGATGTAGGGCGCGTCGGTCAGGCCGTAGATCGCCGGGATCGAATCGAGGGCGAAGAGCAGGTCGGTCATGCCGAGGGCGACGATGACGACGAACATCGGGGTGAAATAGCGCAGGCCGTCGCGGCGAATCGTCAGCGCGCCGCCGGCGAACTCCGTGGTCGTGCGCACATTACGCTGGAACCACTTCACCACCGCGTTGGGCTCGTATTCCTCGTCGGTGCTGTGGCTGTGGGAGAAGCTCTCCACCGCCAGCTTGTACGCCGTCCACAGGAGGAAGGCGCCGAACAGGTAGAACACCCAGGAGAAGCGCTCGATCGCGGCCGCGCCGACGGCGATGAAGATGCCGCGCATGATCAGCGCCAGCACGATGCCGATCAGCAGCGCCTTCTGCTGGTGCACCCGCGGCACCGCAAAGCTCTTCATGATGATGACGAAGACGAAGAGATTGTCGACCGACAGGCTCTTCTCGGTGATGAAGCCGGCGAAGAACTCGACCCCGTGGGTCTTGTCCCAGAAATACCAGACGCCGAAGCCGAAGAGGATCGCCAGCACGATGTAGAAGACCGACCAGGCCGCCGCTTCCTTGAAGCTCGGCTCGTGCGCCTTGCGGACGTGGGAGAGGAAATCGAAGATGAACAGGCCGGCGATGCCGCCGATCGTCGCCGCCCAGATCCAGAACGGTATTTCCTCGGCCACCATGCCGCCAATCGCAGTCGAATCCACCAGAATGTTCCTATCCGGGCGTCGGGTGTCCCGGTCTCGAATTGTCTTTCGCCAACGTCGTCCGCCGGCGTGGGCAAGCTGCCGGTGGCGTTGCGGCGGGCGGCAGACATGCGTCACCGCTCGCGCGGCGAGCACCGTGCGTCGCCGCTAGGTGGGTAAGCCGCCGCGCCGTTCAAAGACCGTCGCGCAGAAATATCGCGTGCAGGAACAGGCGGCCCCGCACCCATGGGGGTCGGGAGGCGCCGACGCTGGCGACGGAACGCGGCTTCGATCGGTCGCCCGCCGCCCTTGACCTTCCAGTGGCTGGAATCTCCATCTTGCGACCAATCCGCCTGCGGGCGGTCATCCTTTCGCAGCGAGCGCTCCCATGTCCGAGACAAGCACCGCCTGTCATCACCCGCACCACGATCACGGTCACAGCCATCACGACGACGGCGGGGCCGTCACCCGCGATCCGGTCTGCGGCATGCTGGTCGATCCCGAGGCCGGCAAGCCGAAGGCAGAGCATGACGGCCGCACGGTGCATTTCTGCTCGCAGGGGTGCCACGACCGATTCGTCGCCGCGCCGCAGGACTACCTGACGGCGACGGACCCGGTCTGCGGCATGAGCATCGAACGCATCAATGCCCGCTACATGGCCAAGCATGGCGGCGAGCGGTTCTATTTCTGCTCGGCCGGCTGCAAGACGCGTTTCGAGGCCGATCCCGACGCCTTTCTCGGCGACCGCCCGGCCCCCGAACCTATGCCGGAAGGCACGCAGTACACCTGCCCCATGCATCCGGAGATCGTCCAGGACCATCCCGGCGACTGCCCGAAATGCGGCATGGCGCTGGAGCCGATGGGCGTGCCGACCGGCGAGGAAGGCCCCAATCCGGAACTGATCGACTTCACCCGCCGGCTCTGGGTCAGCGCGCTCTGCACCATCCCGCTGTTCATCATCTCGATGGGCCCGATGGTCGGTCTGCCGATCCGCGACTGGATCGGCGAGGAGCTGGCGGTCTGGCTGGAATTCGCGCTGGCGACGCCGGTGGTGCTGTGGGCGGCCCTGCCCTTCTTCAAGCGGGGCTGGGCGTCGATCGTCAATCGCTCGCCCAACATGTGGACGCTGATCGCCATCGGCGTCGGTGCGGCCTATGGCTACAGCGTGGTGGCCACCCTCCTGCCCAGCCTGTTCCCTGCATCCTTCCGCCAGGACGGCGTCGTGCCGGTCTATTTCGAGGCCTCGGCGGTGATCGTCGCGCTGATCTTCGTCGGCCAGGTGCTGGAGCTGAAGGCGCGCGAGCGCACCGGCTCGGCGATCCGCGCGCTGATGGATCTGGCGCCGAAGACCGCCCGCCGCATCAAGGCCGACGGAACCGAGGAAGACGTGCCGCTCGATGCCCTGGCGTCCGGCGACCGCCTGCGGGTGCGGCCGGGCGAGAGCGTGCCGGTGGACGGCACGCTGGTCGAGGGCCGCTCCTCGGTGGACGAATCCATGATCACCGGCGAGCCGGTGCCGGTCGAAAAGAACCCCGGCGACACGGTCACCGGCGGCACGCTCAACCGCAATGGCGGCTTCGTCATGGAGGCCGAGGCGGTCGGCGCCGACACCACCCTGTCGCGGATCGTCGAAATGGTCGCCAAGGCGCAGCGTTCGCGCGCCCCGATCCAGGGGCTGGCCGACCGGGTCGCGGGCTACTTCGTCCCGGCCGTGGTGCTGTCGGCGATCGTCGCCTTCGTCGTCTGGGCGCTGGTCGGGCCGCAGCCGGCCATGGTGCACGGGCTGGTCGCCGCCGTCTCGGTGCTGATCATCGCCTGCCCCTGCGCACTGGGGCTCGCGACGCCCATGTCGATCATGACGGCCACCGGGCGCGGCGCCTCGGCCGGCGTCCTGATCAAGGATGCCGAGGCGCTGGAGCGCTTCGCCAAGGTCGATACGCTGGTGGTCGACAAGACCGGCACGCTGACCGAGGGCCGGCCGCAACTGACCGACGTGGTCGTGCTCGAGGGCGACGAGACGGCATTTCTCTCGGCCGCCGCCAGTCTCGAGCGCGGCTCGGAACATCCGCTGGCCGAGGCGATCGTCGCCGGGGCGCAGGAACGCGGCGCGGAGCTTTCGGAGGCCACCGGCTTCGACGCGGTCACCGGCAAGGGCGTGCGGGGCGAGGTGCGTGGTTCGGCCGTCGTTCTCGGCAACCGGGCGATGCTCGCCGCCGAGGGCATCGATGCGGGCGCCCTCGACGCCGACGCGCGGACCCTGGAGACGGACGGCAAGACGGTGATGTTCGTCGCCATCGACGGCCGGGCGGCGGGGCTCATCGCGGTCTCCGACCCGATCAAGCCGACGACGGAGGCTGCCATCTGCGCCCTGCACGAGAGCGGCATGCGGATCGTCATGGCGACTGGCGACAACGAGCGCACGGCCAAGGCCGTCGCATCGGCGCTCGGCATCGACGAGGTGCGGGCCGGCCTGTCGCCGCAGGACAAGCAGGCGCTGGTGGAGGAGCTGCGCAATGGCGGTGCCAAGGTCGCCGTCGCCGGCGACGGCGTCAACGACGCGCCGGCGCTGGCGGCGGCCGATGTCGGCATCGCCATGGGCACCGGCGCGGACGTCGCCGTGGAAAGCGCCGGCATGACGCTGGTGAAGGGCGATCTCAACGGCATCGTGCGGGCGCGGCACCTCGCCCGCGCCACGATCCGCAACATCAAGCAGAACCTGTTCTTCGCCTTCGTCTACAACACCGTCGGCGTGCCGGTCGCGGCCGGCGTCCTCTATCCGGTCTTCGGCCTCCTGCTCTCGCCGATGCTCGCGGCGGCGGCGATGAGCCTCTCGTCGGTCTCGGTGATCGGCAACGCGCTGAGGCTGCGCACGCTCAAGCTGTGACGCCGGCCTGAGGTCAAAGCGCGCGGCAGGCCTGAGCGACGGGCCTGCCGCGCTACGGCGCTACTGCTTCGCCAGCTTGTCGAGGATCGCCGAGAAGTCACGGCCCTTGCCGCCGGACTCCACGAAAGCCGCGTAGATGTCGCGGGCGTGGCGGCCGAGTTCGGTGGTCGCGCCGGCGGTCTCCGCGGCGGTCTGCGAGAGGTTGAGGTCCTTCAGCATCAGATCGGCAGCAAAGCCCGGCTTGTAGTCGTTGTCGGCGGGGCTCTTCGGACCGATGCCCGGTGCCGGGCAATAGGTGTTGATCGACCAGCAGGAGCCCGACGAGGTCGAGGCCACGTCGAACATCGCCTGGCGGTCGAGGCCGAGCTTGTCGGCAAGGTGAAACGCCTCGCAGACGCCGATCATCGAGATGCCGAGGATCATGTTGTTGCAGATCTTCGCCGCCTGGCCGGCACCGGCCTCGCCGCAATGCACCGCCTTCTGGCCCATGATGTCGAAGAGCGGCTTGCCCTTGGCGAAGGCTTCGTCGCTGCCGCCGACCATGAAGGTCAGCGTGCCGGCCGCCGCGCCGCCGGTGCCGCCGGAGACCGGCGCGTCCAGCGACAAGAGCCCCGCCTCGCGGGCCATGTCGTGGGCGGCGCGGGCGCTGTCCACGTCCACCGTCGAGCAGTCGATGAGCAATGCCCCGGCTTCAGCCTGGCGCACGATGTCGCCATGGACGGCGCGCACGATGTCGCCATTCGGCAGCATGGTGATCACCGCCTCCATGCCCGTCACGGCCTCGGCGAGCGTTGCGGCGGGGGCGACACCCTCGGCGGTCACGCCGGCCGCGTCGTAGCCGCTCACCGCATGGCCGGCCTTCGCCAGATTGGCCGCCATCGGCGCGCCCATATTGCCGAGACCGACGAAACCGATCTTCATGGCCGTTCCTCCCCTGCCTGTTGGTCGAATGTCAGTTCGTGTTCGCCCAGCGGCGCCAGCATCGCGGCGACCCGCTCCCGCGGCAGGTCCTCGATCCGCGCCGGCGACCATTTCGGCGTGCGGTCCTTGTCGATCACCGCGGCGCGAATGCCCTCCAGCAATTCGCCCTCGTCGATCGAGCGGTAGGTGAAGCGGTATTCGTTGCGCAACGCCGCCTCGATGGTCGGCTCGGCCCGCGACGCCCGCACCAGCTCCAGCGTCGCGCCGACCGAGATCGGCGAGCCCTTGCGGATCAGCGCGGCCGTGCGCTGCGCCCATTCCCCGCCGTCGAGGGCGAGGCGCTGCAGGATGTCGGCCGCGTCGACGCCCGAAAATGCCGCGTCGATCGCCTCGGTCTGTTCGGCCAGCGTCGAGGGCGGCGGCGCGTCGGCAAAGCGCGCGATCATCTGCGGATCGCCGCTCTCGACCAGCGCCGCGGTCAGCCCGGCGAGATCGTCGGAGCGGACGCAGGTGTCGGCAAAGCCGGCGGCGATCGCCTCGCCCGGCCCCATGCGGAAACCGGTCAGCGCCAGATATTCGCCGAGCCGGCCGGGTGCGTTGGCGAGGATCAGCGTCGCCCCGACATCGGGCACGAGGCCGATGGCGCATTCGGGCATGGCGACCATCGAGCGCTCGGTGACGACGCGGTGGCTGGTATGGCCGCCGAGGCCGACGCCGCCGCCCATGACGATGCCGTCCATCAGCGCGACCACGGGCTTGGGATAGCGGGCGATCTTCGCGTTCAGCCGGTATTCCTCGGCCCAGAAACGGCGGGCCGCCGACAGGTCCCCGGCGCGGCTGTCGTGATAGATCTTCTGGATGTCGCCGCCGGCGCAGAAGGCCCGGTCGCCGGCCGCGTCCATGATCACGAGGTCGATGGCCGGGTCCGTGGCCCAGCTATCCATCGCCGCCTCGATCGCCAGCGACATGGCATGGGACAGGGCGTTCAGGGATTTCGGCCGGTTGAGGGTGATGCGCCCCGCCCGCCCCTCGGCGCGTATCAGGACGTCGTCATTGGCTGCGTTGGTCTCGATGCTCATGAATGCTCCGCCAGGAGTGCGCGTGCGGTGATCATCCGCATGATCTCGTTGGTGCCTTCCAGGATCTGGTGGACCCGGAGATCGCGCACGATCTTTTCGATGCCGTAATCGGCGAGGTAGCCGTAGCCGCCATGCAGTTGCAGGGCCATGTTGGCGACGTTGAAGCTGGTGTCGGTGACGAAGCGCTTGGCCATGGCGCAATGCTTGGTCGCGTCGGGTGCCTTGGTGTCGAGCTTCCACGCCGCCTGGCGCAAGAAGATGCGCGCCGCCTGCAGCTCGGTTTCCATGTCGGCCAGCCGGAACTGCAGCGCCTGGAATTCGGTGAGGCTCTTCCCGAAGGCCTGGCGGTCCTGCATGTAGGCGACCGACTTGTCGAGCGCCGCCTGGGCCGCGCCCAGCGCGCAGGCCGAGATGTTCAACCGGCCGCCATCGAGGCCCATCATGGCATAGGCAAAGCCCTTGCCTTCCTCGCCGAGAAGATTGCCGCCGGGCACGCTGCAGCCGTCGAGGCGCACCTCGGCGGTCGGCTGGGCGACCCAGCCCATCTTCTTCTCCAGCGCGCCGAAGGACAGGCCCTCGGTGCCGTTCTCGACGAGAATGGCGGAAATGCCCTTCGGCCCCGCGTCGCCGGTCCGTGCCATCACGACATAGAGGTCCGAGAAACCGGCGCCGGAAATGAAGCTCTTGGTGCCGTTGAGGACGTAGCCATTGCCGTCCGGCTTCGCGCTGGTGCGCAGTGCGGCGGCGTCGGAGCCCGAGCCCGGCTCGGTCAGGCAGTAGCTCGCGACCTTCTCCATCGACGCGAGCTTGGGCAGCCATTCGGCCCGCTGCTCCTCGCTGCCGAAGCTGTCGATCATCCAGGCGACCATGTTGTGGATCGACAGGAAGGCCGACACCGACGGGTCGCCATAGGACAGGGCCTCGAAGATCAGCGCCGCGTCGAGCCGCGACAGGCCGGAGCCGTAGTCGTCGCGCACATAGATCGCCGCCATGCCGAGCCCGGCCAGTTCGGTCAGTACCTCGCGCGGCAGCGCCTTCTCGTCTTCCCAGCGGGCGGCATGGGGCGCCATCTTCTCGGTGGCGAAATCCCGCGCCATGGTGAAGATCTGGCTCTGCTCGTCGGTGAGCGCAAAATCCAAGACGATTCCTCCCGAAATCCCGGCCCGTGGCCATCGGCCGCCTTGCGGCGGACTCCTCCCCAACCGGTCTAGAAGCCTGCCCGACGCGCATCAAGCGCCGAAATGGCCGGCTGGCGTCGCGGCGCGGCGTGCCGGCTGGCGCATGCGACCGCGCCGGTCAGTCGATGGTTGCGTATAGCAACGATTCTGTCATCTGAAACAAATAACTGCCGCTTATGAACTATAAGAATGGCGCTGATGGAATTGACTCCGGTCGATCTTCGTGGGCCAAATAGAACTATCCCAGTCGGAGGTAACTCGGATGACCGCCCACGAATTTGGTGCGTGGCTGGACCATATGTGGTTCTCCCACGACGATGCCGCGACACGCCTCGGCCTTCCCGCCGAACAGATCGCCGCTTTCGAACGTGAGGGGGCGCCGGGCACCGTCGGCCTTGCCTGTGCGGCGATCGCGACGGGTCTGGCGGCATGGCAGCCACCACGCCGCGGCGGCCGGCAGAGCCAGCAGGCCGCCTGACCCCTCCCTCTCCCCGCATCGATCGCGGCCTCGCCGCGTCCTGTCCCGTCCGCGCTCCCGTTGCCATCAACTGGCCCGCCGGACTGCCGTGCCCGGCGCAGGGTGACAGCGGCGATGCCCGGCAGGGCACCAGCCGCCGACAGCCTCGCCGCTAGAAGCGCAGCACGCGGCCGCGATACGGATAGCGTGGATCGCTGTGGCCGACGACGGGCGTATGGCCCGACGCACAGAGCCCGCTGAGAAACGCCTCGTCCTCCGCGTCGTAGCGGGCGCCCACCACGCCGAGATAACCGTCGAGTTGCGCGAGGCTGCGCGGCCCCATCAGGATGCTGGAGACGGCGGCATTCGCCAGGAGCCAGTTCAGCGCCATGGCGCCCGGATCGCGGCCGGATTGCTCGGCATAGTCGGCCGCCTTGTTGGCCGCCTCGATCGTGCCGGGCAGGAACTCCGCCTCCAGCATGCGCTTGTCGCCGCGCGCGGCGCGGGAATCGTCCGGCACGCCGCCGCGATACTTGCCGGTCAGGATGCCGCGACCGAGCGGCGAATAGGGCACGACCCCGATGCCGAAATGGTGGCAGGCGGGCAGATAGTCGGTCTCCGACGTGCGGTTGAGCATGTGATAGTAGGGCTGCGCCACGACCGGCCGCGCCACGCCCAGCCTGTCGGCAATGCGGACCATGTCGGCGATCTTCCAGCCGCGGAAATTGGAAAAGCCCCAGTGGCGGATGGTGCCCTTGGCGATCAGCTCGCCCAGCGCACCGATCACCTCGTCCAGCGGCGTCGTCTCGTCGTCGAGATGCAGATAGTAGAGGTCGATCGTCTCGGTCTGCAGCCGCTCGCGCGACATCTCCGCGGCCCGGGCGATCCATCCGGGCGACAGGCCGCCCGATCCCTCGACATCGGTGACCGGGTTGCCGACCTTGGTCGCCAGCACGCAATCGGCACGGCGCTCCTTCAGGAGCCGCCCCAGCATCGCCTCGGACTTGCCGCCGGTATAGGAATCGGCGGTGTCGATGAAATTGCCGCCGGCCTCGAAATAGCGGTCGAGCATGCGCGCCGCCTCGGCCTCGTCGGTCCGGTCGGCGAACATCATGGTGCCGAGGCAGAGGCGCGCCACCTCCGGTCCGCCGCTGAACAGGGGAATCGTCGGGATCGTCGTCATGGCATGGTCCTCCAGAGTTGTTCGATCAGGCGAGCGTGCGCCGGCCGGCGACGAACGACCGCCTCGGCAGCCGGCGTTCAGACGACGCCGTCCGCCCGCAATTGCGCGATGTCGGCGGCATCATAGCCGGCTTCCGCCAGCACCGCCTCGGTGTCCTGCCCGAGATCGGGCGCCGGATGGCGCAGCTGCGAGGGCGTCTTGGCGAATTTCATCGGGAAGCCGGTCATCCGCACGGTGCCGTGGCCGGGATGGGGAACGTCCAGAACCATCTCCTGCGCGGCGACCTGCGGGTCCGCGAATACCTCGCCGAGGGTCTGGACCCGGCCGCAGGGCACGCCCGCCGCGTTGAGCCTCTCGATCCAGACATCCTGGGGCTCGTGGCACATGGCGTCGTCGATCAGGGCGTTCAGCGCCGCGCGGTTCGCCACGCGGTCGGCATTGCTGGCGAAGCGCGGCTCGTCGAGAAGGCCGATCAGCCCGATCGCCTCCAGAAAACGGCGCAGGGTCGGGGCGGTCGAGGGCGCCACGGCGACATGGCCGTCGGCGGCGCGGAACAGCCCGTAGGGCGAGGCGATGGGATGGTCGTTGCCGGTCGCCGGCGGCGTCTTGCCGGTCGCCAGTTGCGCCGCCGAGAGATAGGCCAGCATCGACATCATGCCGCCCATCATCGAGGCCTCGACCGCCTGCCCCTCGCCGTCGCGATCGCGTACGCGCAGCGCCGCGACGATGGCGAAGGCCGTGTAGAGCCCGGCGATCAGGTCGGTCAGCGGCGGCGCGGCGCGCATCGGCCCGCTTTCCTGCGAGCCGTTCACCGACATGAAGCCCGACATCGCCTGGGTGATGAAGTCGAAGGCCGGGCGGTCGCGATAGGGGCCGGTGGAGCCGTAGCCATTGACCGAGCCGACGACGAGCCGCGGGTTGATGGCGTCGAGGGTCTCCCGGTCGAAGCCCATCGCGGCCAGGACGCCGGGCCGGTAGTTTTCCACCAGCACGTCGGCGTCGGCGAGAAGCCGGCGCAGCACCGCCTTGCCGGCGTCGCTCTTCAGGTCGAGCGTCAGGGAGCGCTTGTTGCGGTTGAAGCCGGCAAAGTACCAGGACATGCCGTCGACGATCGCCCCGAGGCCGCGGACATGGTCACCCTGCCCCGGCGCCTCGACCTTGATGACGTCGGCGCCGAGGTCGCCGAGCAGCATCGAGCAGAACGGGCCGGACAGGATGCGCGTCAGGTCGACGACGCGGATACCGGCGAGCGGCTGGTCCATACGGGTCAACGCCTCGCCGTGGCGATGGCGATCCGGCGTCCCGCGCGCATTGGCATCGGCAGCACGTCGCATGCGTCGGCCATCGCCCCCCTCCCATTGTTTCGCTGGCATTACGGTTCCCATACGCGACGGGCCCGCCGAAAGTAAATTTCGAAATCCCATGCTGCATCGCAGCACGACTTTCTTCCGCGTTGCAGCACAAGAGAGCATCGCACCAGCCTTGACCGCCGGAATGCTTCGGTGTCATCCACTAGGGAAGGCACACGGGAGAATGCCGCTGTCGGCACGATCTCCCACGGCCGACACAATGGCGGGGACGCAAGAACTGCCGCCTGAGGGAGGGAAGTCATGTTTCTGAAACGTTTGTTGATGGCCGCGGCCGTGGCGGCGATCGCCATGCCCGCTGCCGCATTCGAGCCGTCGAATGTCGAATGCATCGCACCGGCCAATCCGGGTGGCGGCTGGGACTTCACCTGCCGCACCGTCGGCCGCATCCTGCAGGACGAGGGTCTCGTTCCGGGCGCCGTCCAGGTGACCAACATGCCGGGCGCCGTCGGCGCGGTAGCCTTCGCCAATGTCGCGTCCAAGCGCAATGACGACCCCAATCTGATCGTCGCGACCTCGACCGTCGGCATCACCCAGATCGCCCAGGGCAAGTATCCGGCCGGCATCGACCAGATGCGCTGGCTGGGCATGCTTGGTGCCGATGTCGGCACGATGCTGGTCAACAAGGACTCCGAATACGACTCGCTCGACGCCGTTCTCGCCGCGGTCAAGGAAGACCCGGCCGGCGTCGTGGTCGGCGGCTCCTCCTCGATCGGCGGCTGGGACCATCTGCGGTTCCTGATCCTCGCGCAGGAAGCCGGCGTTCCGACCGACCAGCTGAAGGACATCCGCTGGGTCGAGTTCTCCGGCGGCGGTGACGCCGTCACCCAGCTCCTCGGCGGCCATATCGACGTCGTCCTCACCGACATCGGCGAGATCGGCGGCTTCATCCAGTCCGGCGACGCCAAGGCTCTCGCGGTCATGTCCGACGAGCGGCTGCCGGCCTATCCGGACATCGCCACCGCCAAGGAGCAGGGCGTCGACGCGGTCGGCTACAACTGGCGCGGCTTCTACATGGGCGGCGAAGTCCCCGACGACGCCTATGATTTCTGGGTCGAGAAGATGAACGCGCTCTACGATTCGGAAAGCTGGCAGACGGCCGCGACCGAATCCGGCCTGACGCCGATCTGGCGCGGCGGCGAGGAGTTCAACACCTTCGTCCGCGAGTCCGAGAAGAAGGCAGCCGAGATTTCGAAGGCCATCGGTGTCATCAACTAGACCGACCCCGAGCCTGCGTCTCAGTGACCGTATCGCGGGGGCGATTCTGCTCGCCCTCGCGATCTGGTACTGGATCGCCGCCGGCGGCTACAGCGTCGCCTACGGCGATCCGGCCGGCCCGAGCCTGTTTCCGCGCATGGTCGCGGTGCCGCTTGGGCTGTTCGCGGCCTTCCTGATCGTCAAGCCGGATCCCGATCCGGTCTGGTTCCGCTGGCCGCATGTCTGGGGCCAGATCGCCATGCTGGCGGTCCTCATCGTCTATCCGATCATTCTCGAACCGGCGGGCTTTCCGCTGTCGACGAGCGTTGCGGCGCTTCTTTTGGCCCGCATCCTCGGTGCCAGCTGGCTGCAATCCGTCATCACCGGACTGGTGATCGGTTTCGGGCTGTTCTTCCTCTTCGACGGCGTTTTCGGCCTGCCCCTGCCGACAGGACCGCTCTTCGGTTAGTCACCGCCTGGCCGGTGCCAAGGAGATCACGTGGAAATTCTTGGTTTTCTCGCCGACGGTTTCGCCACCGCCCTGACCCCGACCAATATCGGGCTGGCGCTGTTCGGCTGCTTCATCGGCACGATCATCGGCGCGCTGCCCGGCCTCGGCCCGGTCAACGGCGTGGCGATCCTCATCCCGCTGGCCTTCTCGCTGCAGCTGCCCGCGGGCTCGGCGCTGATCCTGCTCGCCTGCGTCTATTACGGCTGCATGTATGGCGGCCGCATCTCGTCGATCATGCTCAACATTCCCGGCGACGAGCCGGCGATGATGACCTGCCTCGACGGCTATCCGATGGCCCAGCAGGGCAAGGCGCCCGAGGCGCTGGCGATCTCAGGCATCGCGTCCTTCGTCGGCGCCGTGACCGCGACCATCGGCCTGGTGCTGTTCGCCCCGCTGCTGGTGCAGTTCGCCATCCGCTTCGGCCCGGCCGAGTATTTCGCGCTCTATGTCATGGCCTTCGCGACGATCGGCGGCATCACCGGCGCCAATCCGGCCAAGACGCTCTTGGCGGCCGGCATCGGCCTCGCCCTGGGCACGGTCGGGATCGATCCGCAAAGCGCCGTGCCGCGCTACACCTTCGGCAGCTTCCATCTCTATGACGGCTTCCACGCCATCGTGGCCATCGTCGGTCTGTTCGCCATCTCCGAAGCGCTGATCCTTCTGGAACACGGGATCGGCGGCCATTCCGGCGCGGTGCCGGTCAACCGCGCCTTCGCCCGCTGGCCCGATATCCGCAAGTCGCTGGGGGCGATGTTCCGCGGCTCCGGCCTCGGCTTCATCTCCGGCATCCTGCCCGGCGCCGGGGCGTCGCTCGGCTCGTTCATCGCCTACACGCTGGAAAAGCGCTATTCGAACAACAACGACACCTTCGGCAAGGGCGATCCCCGCGGCGTCGCGGCGCCTGAGGCCGGCAACAATGCCGCGGCCGGCGGCGCGCTGGTGCCGATGCTGGCGCTCGGCGTGCCGGGCTCGGGCACGACGGCGGTGCTCCTGGCGCTGCTCATCTCGCTGAACATCACGCCCGGGCCGCTGCTGTTCCAGAACCAGCCGGACATCGTCTGGGGGCTGATCGCGGCGCTGTTCATGGCCAACGTCTTCCTCCTGATCCTCAACCTGCCGCTGGTCGGCCTGTTCACCCGGATGCTCTCCATCCCGATGTGGGCGCTGATGCCCTTCGTGGTGATGATCTCCTTCGTCGGCATCTATTCGATCAGCCATTCCACCTTCGACCTGCAGGTCATGGTCGGCTTCGGCGTGCTCGGCTTCGTGCTGCGCAAGCTGGAGATTTCGGTGGTGCCGGTCGTGCTCGGCCTGCTGCTCGGCGGCGAGATGGAAAGCATGCTGCGTCGCGCGCTGGCGATCTCCGGCGGCGATGCCGGCATCCTCGTGTCGAGCTGGATCTCGATCGGGCTCTACACGATCACCGGCTGCTTCCTGCTCATCGCGGTGGTGCTGGCCATGCGCAAGCCGCGCCGGCCGGCCGCGCAGCCCGCAGCCGACGCCGATTACGTGGGCGACTGACCGGCAGGCCTGCCGCGTGGCGGTGACGACGTCCTAGCCGGCGGCCGCCTCGGCCTCGGCATGGGCGAGCAGCGATTGCAGCTTATGGGTCAGATGCGCCTTCATCAGGCTGCCCAGCAGCGGGCCGTCGCGCGCCTCCAGCGCCGCCTGGATGCCCTCGTGCTCGCGGGTCGCGGTCAGCCAGCGCTCCGGCGTCAGATTGGCCTGGTAGCGCGCCCGGTAGACCCGACGCGCCACCATGGCATGGTGCTGGGAGAGCGTCGGATTGGCCGCCGCGGCCAGGATGGCGCTGTGGATCGCCTGGTTGATCTCGAAATAGGCCGGCCGGTCCCGCGCCTCGTAGGCGGCGCCGAGCCGGCGGGTGAGATCGGCGATCGCCGCGATCTCGGCCTCGGAGGCGCGCTCGGCCGCCAGTTCGCCGGCCAGGCCCTCCAGCGCCGCGACCAGCGGAAACAGCTCGGTCAGTTCGTTCATCGTCTCGCCCGAGACGATGGCCCCACGGTTCGGCACCAGTTGCACGAAGCCTTCGTGGGCGAGCACCTTCAGGGCCTCGCGCACCGGCGTGCGGGAGACGCCGAAGCGTTCGGTCAGCGCCTTTTCGGGCACCTTCTCGCCGGCCTGGAGTTCGCCCTCCATGATCATCCGGCGCATCCGGTCGGTCAGTTCCACGGCCAGCGCGGGGCGCGAGAGCGGCGCGTCGAAATCGGTATCGGCAAGGCTCATGCGTCGTGTCCCGTCGTGGAATGACCGGCCCCGCGGATACGGGCCGCATCGAGCGCCGGCGGCCGGGAGCCAACCCGAACCGGCGCCATTACGGCGCAGCTCCATGGAGCGCGCCCGCCAGCACTTCCGCCACATGCACGGCGCGGCGTGCAGCGCCGTCGGCGATCTGGTGCCGGCAGGAGGTGCCGTCGGCGACGATCACCGCATCGGCCGGTGCCGCGCGCACCGCCGGCAGCAGCGACAGCTCGCCCATGGCCAGTGACACGTCGATGGTCTCGGCATCATAGCCGAAGGCGCCCGCCATGCCACAACACGACGATTCGATCACCTTCAGGTCGAGGCCGGGGATCATCCGCAGCGCGCCCTCGACCGCCGACATGGCGCCGAAGGCCTTCTGGTGGCAGTGGCCGTGCAGATAGGCCTCGCGGCCGATGCCGTCGAGAGGCAGGGACAGGTGCCCGGCCTTGTCCTCGCGCATCAGGAACTCCTCGAACAGCATGGCCGACGCCGCCACTGCCTCGGCGGCCTCGCCGGGCACCAGCGCCAGGAACTCGTCGCGCAGGGTCAGGATGCAGGAGGGCTCCAGCCCGACGATCGCCTTGCCGGCCCGCACATGCGGCAGCAGCGCGTCGATGGTGCGCTGCGCTTCCGCCTTGGCGCGATCGGCCATGCCGGCGGCGAGATAGGTCCGCCCGCAGCACAGCGGCCGCTCGTTGCGGCCGAGGCTGGCGGTCTCGACCTGGTAGCCGCCCGCCTTCAGCACCTTCACCGCGGCGCGCAGCACCTGCGGGTCGAACCAGCGGTCGAACGTGTCGGCGAAGAGGACCACGCCGGTCACCCGGCCCGGATGCGGCGCCGGGCCGGTGCGCTCGACGCCGCGCCGATCGGCGCGGTTCACTGTCGCCGTGTCGCCGCCGGCGCCTTCCGGGTTGAGGACGATCCCGTCCCCTGCCCCGCCGATGTTCTCCGCCGGAGCGGCCGTACCCTGACGGGCAGATGATCCCGCCCCGGCCGCCACGCCTGCGACATGACCCTCGGCATCGCGGAACCAGTCCTTCCGGAAGGCCGGCAGCGAGCGCCGGGCGGAAAAGCCGGCCATCTTCTCCGACAGGGCCGCGAAGGCCGGGACGCGGTCGCGCAGGCCCATCAGCCAGCCCATGCGGGCCGCGGCCGGCGCATAGCGCGGCAGGTCGGCGATCAGCCGGTCCTTCAGCGAGAAGCCGTTGGTCTTGCCGCGCTGGTAGAGCACCTCGGCCTTCATCTTGGCCATGTCGACGCCGGTCGGGCATTCGCGGCGGCAGGCCTTGCAGGAGACGCACAGTTTCAGCGTCTCGGCCATCTCGTCGGAGGCGAGCGCGTCCGGGCCGAGCTGGCCCGAGATCGCCAGCCGCAGCGTGTTGGCCCGCCCGCGGGTGACGTCGCGCTCGTTGCGGGTCACCCGGTAGCTCGGGCACATCACCGCCCCGGCCGATTTGCGGCAGGCGCCGTTGTTGTTGCACATCTCCACGGCGCCCTGCAGGCCGCCGGAGGCGCCCGGCCAGGCAGACCAGTCGAAGGCCGTCAGGATCTCGTCCACCGCGTAGCCCGGCGGATAGCGCAGCAGGCTGCGGTCATCCATCTTGGGCGGCGCGACGATCTTGCCGGGATTGAGGCGCGTGTGCGGATCGAAGGCGGTCTTCACCTCTTCGAAGGCGGCGACGATGCGCTCGCCGAACATCTGGGTGTGAAATTCCGAGCGCACCAGCCCGTCGCCGTGTTCGCCCGAATGCGAGCCCTTGTATTCGCGGACCATGGCGAAGGCCTCTTCGGCGATCGCCCGCATGGTCTTCACGTCGTTGTCGAGCTTGACGTTGAGGACCGGGCGCACGTGCAGGCAGCCCTCCGAGGCATGGGCGTACCAGGTGCCACGGGTGCCGTGCTTCTCGAAGATCGCCGTCAGCCGGTCGGTATAATCGGCCAGATGCTCCAGCGGCACGGCGCAATCCTCGACGAAGGAGACCGGTTTGCGCTCCTCCTTCATCGACATCATGATGTTGAGCCCGGCGGCGCGCAGTTCGGCGATCGCCGCCTGCAGCTTCAGATCGGCGACCGGCACGACGCCGCCCTCGTGATCGCCGCCGCGGCCGAAGCCGTAGCCGAGATCGCTCATCACGTCCTTCAGCGCCGCGATGCTGGCGTCGTTTTCCTCCGCCGTATCGGCGAATTCCACCAGCAGCAGCGCCGCCGGGTCGCCCTCGACGAAAGCCTCCAGCGCCGGCAGGAACATGTCGATGCGCCGGGCGAGCCCGATCATCGTCGAATCCACCAGCTCGACCGAGGTCGGCTTCAGCGCGACGATGTGCTGGGCCGCCTCCATCGCCGCGCGGAAGGTCGGGAAGTGGCAGGCGCCGAGGATCTTGGTGGCCTTGGGCAGTGGCGACAGCCGGATCTCGATAGCGGTGGAAATGCCCAGCGTACCTTCCGAGCCGACCAGCAGATGGGCGAGGTTGATCGGGTCGTCGGAGGGCACCAGCGCGTCGAGATTGTAGCCGCCGACCCGGCGCTGCACCCTGGGAAAGCGCGCCGCGATCTCGCCGGCCTCGCGGCGGCCCAGCGCCAGCATGGCGGCGACGAGTTCGCGCGGCGGCTCGTTCGCGGCATTCTGGTCGAGCTGGGCGAAGCGGCCGGCGGTGCCGTCGGCGAGGATCGCGTCGATGGCGATGACGTTGTCGCGCATCGTGCCGTAACGCAGCGAGCGCGAGCCGCAGGAATTGTTGCCGGCCATGCCGCCGATCGTCGCCCGTGACGCCGTGGAGACGTCGACGGGAAACCACAGGCCGTGGGGCTTCAGGAGCCGGTTGAGATCGTCGAGGACGATGCCCGGCTCGACCACCGCGCGCCGGCCGGCGACGTCCAGCTCCAGCAGCTTGTTCAGATGCTTCGACGTGTCGACGATCAGGCCGGAATTGACCGTCTGGCCGCATTGCGACGTGCCGCCGCCGCGCATGGTCAGCGGCAGGCCCTCCTCGCGGCAGGCGTCGAGCGCCGCCGCCACGTCGTCGCCGGTGCGGGCGACGACCACGCCGGCGGGCATGATCTGGTAGATCGAGGCGTCGGTGGCGTAACGCCCGCGGTTGAAGCGGTCGAAATAAACCTCGCCGGCAATTTCCCGCTCAAGCCGGCGGCTCAGGCCCGGCCGGATCATTTCCCCCATCTGTGTCGACCCCTCCCGGCGGCGATCTGCAGAATGCCGCTTGACACGCATAATGAATTCATAATCCAATTGGACCCGAAAACAGGCACGTCGGCAAGAGCGTGCGACGAGGAAACGGACTGGCGGACAAAGCGTCGCGGTCCCCGGGAGACGCCATCGTGACCTACAAAGCCGGCCGGCATTTTCTGCAGATTCCAGGACCGACCAATGTGCCCGACCGGGTGCTGCGGGCCATGGACATGCCGACGATGGATCATCGCGGACCCGAGTTCCAGGAAATGGCCAAGCGCGTCCTGACCGGCATCCGCACGATCTTCCAGACCAAGAACCCGGTGGTCATCTATCCGGGCTCGGGCACCGGCGCCTGGGAAGCGGCGCTGGTCAACACGCTGTCCCCCGGCGACCTCGTCCTGATGTACGAGACCGGCCATTTCGCCTCGCTGTGGAAGAAGCTCGCCGAGCGGCTGGGCCTGCGCACCGAGTTCATTGCCGGCGACTGGCGCCATGGCGCCGACGCGGCGGCCATCGGCGAGCGGCTGAAGGCCGACAGCGGCCACGAGATCAAGGCCGTCTGCGTCGTCCACAACGAGACCTCGACCGGCTGCGTGACGCCGGTCGGCGACGTCCGCAAGGCGATCGACGCCGCCGGCCATCCGGCGCTGCTGCTCGTCGACACCATCTCCTCGCTCGGCTCGGTCGACTACCGGCACGACGAATGGGGCGTCGACGTCACCGTCGGCGGTTCGCAGAAGGGCCTGATGCTGCCGCCGGGCCTCTCCTTCAACGCGCTCTCCGACAAGGCGATCGCGGCGCAGGCCTCGGCGAAGCTGCCGCGCTCCTACTGGGCCTGGGACGAGATGCTGGCGATGAACCCCAACGGGTTCTTCCCCTCCACCCCGGCGACCAATCTCCTCTACGGCCTCGATGCGGCGATCGAGATGCTGCACGAGGAAGGGCTGGACAACGTCTTTGCCCGGCACCAGCGCCATGCCGCAGCGACGCGCGCCGCCGTCGAGGCCTGGGGGCTGGAAGTCCTCTGCGCCGACCCTGCCCAGCATTCGGGCGCGCTCACCGCCGTCCTGATGCCGGAGGGCAAGGGCGCCGACGCATTGCGGAAGGTCATTCTCGAGCGCTTCGACATGTCGTTGGGAGCCGGCCTCTCGAAGCTTGCCGACAAGATCTTCCGCATCGGCCACCTCGGCGACTACAACGACCTGACCCTGATCGGCACGCTGGGAGGCGTCGAGATGGGTCTGCAGGTCGCCGGGGTGGCGCACAAGGCAGGCGGCGTTCAGGCTGCGATGGCCGTGCTGGCACAGTCCGGCGCAGCCGAAGCGAGACAGGCCGCGGAATAGGCGGTACGCAGAACGACCACCGGGCGGTTGAGGAGCTGCCCAAAACGAAAACTGGGAGGAAACCAATGAACATTCGCACCTTGATGCTCGGTGTCGCCGCCGTGGCCCTGATGGGCTCCGCGGCCGGCGCGCAGGAATCCCTCGATCTGGGCCATGTCGGCGACCCCGGCTCGCTCTACGAGGCGACAGCGGAGAAATTCGCCGAATGCGTCGCCGCGTCCGGCAAGGCCACCGTCGAGGTCTACGGCTCCTCGCAGCTCGGCAATGACGAGGAGATGCTGCAGAAGCTGAAGCTCGGCCAGATCGACTTCTCCATCCCCTCGTCGGTGATGAGCTCGGTGTCGCCGACCTTCGGCGTCTTCGAGATGCCGTATCTCATCAAGAGCCGCGACCACATGAAGAAGGTCCGCGACGGAATGCGCGACACCTTCGTCGATGCCGCCGCCGGCCGCGGCTACCAGATCCTGGGATTCTGGGAAAACGGCTTCCGCAACGTGACCAACAACGTCAAGCCGATCAACGTCCCGGCCGATCTGGAAGGCATCAAGCTGCGCGTCCCCAAGGGCGAGTGGCGCGTGAAGATGTTCCAGAGCTACGGCGCCAACCCGACGCCGATGGCCTTCTCGGAAGTGTTCACCGCCCTGCAGACCGGCGTCATCGACGGCCAGGAGAACCCGCTCGCCCAGATCTATTCGGGCCGATTCCAGGAAGTGCAGAAGTACCTGTCGATGACCGGGCACGTCTATTCGCCCGCCTATCTCGCCACCTCCTCGCGCAACTGGGACGGCTGGGACGAGGAGCTGAAGACGGCGATCCAGGATTGCGCCACCCAGGCCAGCGACTTCGCCTATGAGCGTTC
Source organism: Aurantimonas sp. NFXS3 (assembly GCF_049132005.1). Classification (NCBI taxonomy): domain Bacteria; kingdom Pseudomonadati; phylum Pseudomonadota; class Alphaproteobacteria; order Hyphomicrobiales; family Aurantimonadaceae; genus Aurantimonas; species Aurantimonas sp. NFXS3. The sequence goes on along the minus strand of NZ_JAGDDZ010000002.1, from coordinate 955,306 downwards.
GCAGCAGATGGACGACGAGCTGATCAGCAAGATCGAGGAAGCCGGCGTCACCGTGAACGAGGCCGACAAGGACGCGTTCATCGCCGCATCCAAGGCGATCTACGAGGAATTCGGCACGCAGGTCGAAGGCGGCCAGAAGCTGGTCGAAGACATCCAGGCCCTCGCCTCCGGGTCCTGAGCCTTCACCGGCTTGCGATCATCCTGACAGGTGCCGGTCGATCCCTCGGCCGGCACCCTTCTCCCTGAAATCGACGATGAAAGCTGCGTCCGCGCGACGCGGGAGGCCCTATGCGCCAGTTGGCGAGAATCCTCGGCGAGTTCCTGACATGGGTGGTCATCGCGCTGATGGTCGGGCTGACGACCGTCGTGGTCGCGGCGGTGATCTACCGCAAGATGGGCGCCTCGCTCTCCTGGTATGACGAGATCGCCGGCGTCCTGCTGGCCTGGATCACCTATTACGGAGCCGCGCTGGCGGCTCTGAAGCGCAGCCATATCGGTTTCGACGACGTGCTGCTGTCGCTGCCGCCATCGGCGCGCAAGGTCGCCATGCTCTTCGCCGAAGGGCTGGTGCTGCTGTTCTTCGTGCTCCTCGCCTGGTCGGGTCTCGAGGTCCTCAACATTCTCGAGGGTGAATCCCTGGTCAGCCTGACCTGGGTGCCGGTCGCCCTCACCCAGTCGATCATCCCGATCGGCGCCATCCTCTTCATCGTCGCCGAACTGCTCAGCTTCCCCGACTACTGGCGCGACGTCATGGCCGGACGCTCCGTTGAGCATGCGCCACTGGCGCATGGTGAAACTCCTGAGAAGGGCCAGCATCCATGATGATGTTCGTCATTTTCCTCGCGCTGGTCGCGATGGTGTGCATCAACGTGCCGATCGCCGTCGCGCTGGCGCTGGCGGCCGTCCTGGCGATCTTCATCAGCGACGGCGGCGCCGCGCTGGTGACCATCGCCCTCGACATGTACAACGGCGCCCGCTCCTTCTCGCTGATCGCCATTCCGATGTTCGTCCTGGCCGGTGCCATCATGAACGCCACCGGCATCACGCGACGGCTGATCGCCTTCGTCTCGGCCGTCATCGGCTTCGTGCGCGGCGGCCTTGCCATGGTCAATGTCGGCGTCTCGCTGTTCTTCGCCGAGATCTCCGGCTCGGCCGTGGCCGACGTCGCGGCGATGGGCTCCATCATCATTCCGGAGATGAAGAAGCGCGGCTATCCGGCCCCCTTCGCGGCGGCGATCACCTCGTCGTCGGCCTCGCTGGCCATCATCATCCCGCCCTCGATCCCGATGATCCTCTATGCGGTCGCCGCCGGCACCAGCATCGAGCAGATGTTCGTCGCGGGCGTCGTCCCCGGCCTGATCGGGGCCGCCGGCCTGATGGGCGTCGCCTATTATTATGCGGTGAAATACAATCTGCCGATGGAGGAGGCCTTCAACCTGCGCCGGCTGCGCACGACCTTCGTCGAGGCGCTGCCGACCTTCTCCCTGCCGGTCATCATCCTGGGCGGCATCTTCGGCGGCTTCGTCACCGCCACCGAGGGCGCCGGCATCGCCGTCGTGGCGGCCATCCTGGTCGGCATCTGGTACCGCGAGGTCGACTGGGGCCAGCTCAAGCAGGCGATGCTGGAAGGCGGCATCCAGACCGCCGTGGTCATGCTCCTGGTCGCCGCGTCGATCCTGATGGGCAGCTATCTCACCCAGGCGCGCGTGCCCCAGCAGCTGGCCGAGGGCATCCTCGACATCACCTCGAACCAGTACCTGATCCTTTTGATCCTGAACGTCTTCTTCCTGGTCATCGGGTTCTTCCTGCACTCGGCCGCGGCGATCATTCTGGTCGTCCCGGTGATCGTCCCGCTGATCCAGCAGGCCGGCATCGACCCGGTGCATTTCGGCCTCGTGGTGACGCTGAACCTCGCCATCGGCCAGCAGACGCCACCGGTCGCTTCGGTGCTGATCACCGCCTGTTCGATCGCCAAGGCCAACATATGGGAGGTGTCGAAGGCGAACCTGCCCTTTGTCGGGGTGCTGCTGTTCGTCCTGTTCCTGTGCACCTATGTGCCGGCAGTCCCGATGTTCCTCGTCGAATATTTCTACAGGTAGACCCATGAGCACCGACGAACTCCTCTACGAGGTCCGCGACGGGATCGGCTGGATCACGCTGAACCGGCCCCAGGCACGCAACGCCCTGACCTTCGCCATGTACGACCGTCTCGCGGAGATCTGCCGCGAGACGACGCTGGGGGGCGAGGTGAAGTGCCTCGTCGTCACCGGCGCCGGCGACAAGGCTTTCGCCGCCGGCACCGACATGACCCAGTTCCGCGGCTTCGACACGGAGCAGGACGCCCTCGACTACGAGCACCGGATGGACGTCGTCCTCGGCGCGGTGGAGGCCTGCCCGGTTCCCACCATCGCGGCGATCGCGCGGGCCTGCACCGGCGGCGGCGCGGGCATCGCGGCGGCCTGCGACATCCGCATCGCCACCGCCGACCTGAAGTTCGGCTTCCCGATCGCCCGCACGCTGGGCAATTGCCTGTCCATCGCCAATCTGTCGCGGCTGTCGACACTGATGGGCGCCGGCCGGGTCAAGGAGATCATCTTCACCGCCCGCCTCGTCGGCGCGGAAGAGGCGCTGAATGCCGGGCTGATCGCCGAGATCGTGCCGGACCACGCGGCGCTGATCGCCCGCACCGAAGAACTGGCGGCACTGCTCGCCACCCATGCGCCGCTGACGCTTTCGACCACCAAGGAGGCCTTGCGCCGCCTGCGGGTCCAGGGCGCCGAGGCCGACGACCGCGACCTCGTGGTGCAGGCCTATATGAGCGAGGACTTCAAGGAAGGCATGGAAGCCTTCCTCGGCAAGCGCAAACCGGAATGGAAAGGCCAGTAATGGCACAGGCGAAAGGCCCGCTCGACGGCATGAAGGTCATCGAGCTCGCGCATATCATGGCCGGCCCGGTCTGCGGCATGATGCTGGCCGACATGGGCGCCGACGTGATCAAGGTCGAGAAGCCCGACGGCGACGACACGCGGCGCTTCCTGCCGCCGGACATCAACGGCGAATCCGCCGCCTACATGATGATGAACCGCAACAAGCGCGGCATCGTCCTCGACCTGAAGTCCGAAGACGGCAAGGCGGTGCTGCGGCGCATGCTGGAGACGGCGGATGTCGTCATCGAGAATTACCGCATGGGCACGATGGAGAAGCTCGGGCTCGGCTACGAGGATCTGAAGGCGGTCAATCCCGGCCTGATCTATTGCGAGATCTCCGGCTTCGGCCGCACCGGCCCCTATGCCAATCGCGGCGGCTTCGACCTGATCGCCCAGGGCATGAGCGGCCTGATGTCGATCACCGGCGAAGGCCCCGGCCGCCCGCCGGTGAAGTCCGGCGCCCCGGTCTCCGACATCACCGCCGGCATCCTCGGCGCGCTCGGCTGCGCTGCCGCCTATGCCCGCAAGCTGCAGACCGGCGAGGGCCAGAAGGTCGACACCTCGCTGTTCGAGGCCGGCATCACCCACACCTACTGGCAGTCGGCCATCGCCTTCGCCACCGGGGCCTCGCCCGGCCCGCTCGGCTCGGCGCATCCGCTGAACGCGCCCTATCAGGCCTTCCGGACCGCCGATGGCTGGATCAATCTCGGCGCAGCGAACCAGAAGAACTGGGAGCGCATGCTCGCCGTCATCGGCGCCGAGGAGCTGGCGTCGGACCCGCGCTTTGCCAACAATCACGGCCGCATGCAGAATCTGCCGGCGCTGGAGGAGATCCTCAACGGGCATTTCTCGCAGCGCAGCTCGGCCGAATGGCTGGCGCAGCTGGAAGCCGCCGGCGTGCCGGCCGGCCCGGTCCTCGACATCTCGGAGATGCACGAGGACCCGCAGACCCTGTCGCGCGAGATGGTGGTGGAGACCGAGCATCCGACCGCCGGCCGGGTGAAGGCGATCGGCCTGCCGATCAAGTTCTCCGACACGCCCGGCGGCGTCACCCGCCCGGCCCCGCTGCTCGGCGAACACACCGCCGAGGTGCTGCGCGAAGCCGGCTACGACGCGGCCGAGATCGACCGCATGCTCGGCTCCGGCGCGGTCCGCAGTTCAAAGGCGGGCTGACCGCAAGAAGATAAACGACAACAGCGCGCGGCGGCCTTGAGGCTCGCGGCGCGCGCCTTGACGTTGACGGTACTAAGGCTAGCTCGCAACGGATCACCCCCCACGGGACGCACACCGCCCGTAGCGGTCGGCGAACCGGCTCCCCGGTCATCCTGTTCTGGCGCCGTCATGCGACCCTTCGCCAAGCCCTTCTATCTGGTTCTCGGCTACAGCTGCGTCGTGCTGGGCGGGCTCGGCGTCGTGCTGCCGCTGCTGCCGACGACGCCCTTCCTGCTCCTGGCGGTCTGGTGCTTTGCCCGCTCGCATCCCGATCTCGCCCGCCGGCTGGAGGCGCATCCGCGCTTCGGGCCGACGCTGGTCGCCTGGCGCAAACACCGGATCATCCCGCGCCGGGCCAAGATCGCCGCGGTCACCGCGATGCTGGCGTCCTTCGTGCTGGCATGGGTGACCGTCGGCCACCCGCTCGTCCTCGTCAGCCTGGCGCTGATCATGGGCAGCGTCAGCGTCTACATCCTGACGCGGCCCTCAGGCCGGTAGACGCAAAGCGCTCGATCCGTGCCGCTCAGGCCGAGGCGACGCTGCGATCGCGTGATCCCGCCTGCCCCTTGCCCAGCGCCCGCAGGTCGAAGCCGCTGTCGCGCAGCTCGTCGGCACTGATCGGCGCCTCGCGGCCGAGCAGCTTGCGGGCGGCCATGTGCTCGCCGGGGGCGTTGATGGTCTCCACCGAGGCGAGTTGCCCCTCGCGATAGCCGACAATCACCGTGACCAGATCCTCCTGCCGGATCGTCTCGAAGCAATCGGCGCTGCTGGTCAGCCCGGCGATCTGCAGCTTCAGCGCGCCCTGGTCGCTCCAGAACCACGGCACCGCATGATAGGCCGCCGCCGTGCCGTGAACGATCCGCTTCGCCAGATGGCGCGCCTGGTCCATCGCCGCCTGCACCGATTCCAGTCGCAGATGGGTGCCCAGCGGCCCCGGCACCGAGGCGCAGTCGCCGATGGCCGAGATCGCCGGATCGTCGGTGGCGAGCGTCTCGTCGACAACGATGCCGTTCGACACCGCAAGCCCGGCCTCGGCCGCGAGTTCGCCATTCGGCGCAACGCCGGTCGCGACGAGAACCAGGTCGCCCTCGATGCCCGTTCCATCGGCAAGCGTCACGCCGACGACCCGCTCGGTCTCGTCGTCGTCGATGCGCGCCACCCTGGCGCCGAGCCGGATGGCGATGCCCGCGGCGCGGTGGTGCTCCAGGACGAAGTCCGAGATCGCCGGCGAGACGGCGCGGGCCATCAGCCTGTCGGCGGCCTCCAGCACCGTCACCTCTGCCCCGGCAAGCCGCGCCATGGCGGCAAATTCCAGCCCGATGAAGCCACCGCCGACGACGATGGCGTGGCGCGTGTCGGCCAGGCGCCGGCGGATCGTCTCGGCATGGGCGAGCGTGCGCAGTTCCACGACATCTTTGTGCGTGCCGCCGGCGATCGGCGGGCGCACATTGCGGGCCCCGGTGGCCAGAACCAGATGATCGTAGCCATGGCTGGCGCCGTCGTCGGTGGCCACCGTGCGGGCCGCGCGGTCGATCGACGCGACGCGGGTGGCGTCGAGCAAAGTGATGGCGTTGCGCTCGAAGAAGCTCTGCGGCTTGAGGACCAGGCGCTCGGGATCGCCCTCCTTCATGTAGCCCTTGGACAAAGGCGGCCGCTGATAGGGCAGACCCGGCTCGTCGCCGATCAGGGTGATCGGCCCCTCATGGCCTTCCTGCCGCAGGCTGGCCGCGAGCTGGATCGCTGCCTGGCCGCTGCCGACGATGACGATGCGTTCGCCGCTCATGTCCCGCGTCCTGTCATGGTTCGTCCAAGGGGCGCTCCGACGACCGCGCGGCCACGAGCCTGCCCCGGAGGCGGGTCTACGACGAAAGACGCCCGGCGGTCGAGCCGGGCGTCGGTCAGTGAACAGGACGCCGCAGGACGGGCGGCGCAGGTCGGGCGTCGGAGGGTCTAGACCGCCGACAGGCTGACGAGGGCGAACAGGCCGTCCGGATCGGTCCAGACCTTGTCCAGCGACCAGCCGGATTCGTCGGCCATCCCGGCCAGGGCCTCGACATCGTATTTGCGCGAGCTTTCGGTGTGGATCGTCTCGCCCGCCTCGAAGGCGAAGGAACGGCCGGCCACCGTCAGCGTGCAGGCGTCGCGGGCGACGAGGTGCATCTCGACGGCCGAGGCCTCGCCGTTCCAGCGCGCCTCGTGGGCGAAATTGTCGAGCGGCAGGTCGGCGCCCAGCTCCCGCTGCATACGCTCAAGTATGTTGATGTCGAAGGCCGCCGTCACGCCGGCCGCGTCGTCATAGGCGGCCAGCAGCGTGTCGATGTCCTTCTTCAGATCGACGCCGATGACGGCAACGCCGCCTGCTCCGACATGTCGGCGCATCCGGGCGAGAAAGGCCAGCGCCTCCCTGCGGCCGAGATTGCCGAGGGTCGAGCCGGGGAAGAACCCGCCCCGGCGCCCGTCCCGGGGCAGGTCCCCTGGCAGGTCGAATTCGGCGGTGAAGTCGGCGACCACCGGCTCCACGGCAAGGCCCGGAAACCGCTTCCTGATCCGCTCGGCCGACGCTTCCAGGAAATCGCCGGAGATGTCGATGGGCACATAGAGGCGCGGAGCTTCCAGCGCCCCCAGCACGATCTCGGTCTTGATGCCGGCGCCGGCGCCATACTCGATCAGCACCGCCCGGGGACCGAAGACCGCGGCGATCTCCCCGGCCTTCTCCTTCAGGATGCCGGTCTCGGTCCGCGTCGGATAATATTCCGGCAGCGCTGTGATCTCCTCGAAGAGCTCCGAGCCACGGTCGTCGTAGAGCCAGCGGCTCGGCAGGGTCTTGGGCGTGCGCGACAGGCCGTCGAGAACGTCGGCGCGAAAGGCCTCGCGCTGCTGGGCCAGCGTGTCGATGCGGTCCAGCATGCTCACGCGTCCTCGGCGAGGCGCAGGCCGGAGAACTGCCAACGCGCGTCCGGCGGGAAGAAATTGCGGTAGGTCGTGCGGATATGGTTCTCCGGCGTGGCGCAGGAGCCGCCGCGCAGCACGAACTGGCCGCACATGAACTTGCCGTTATACTCGCCGACCGCCCCCTCGACCGGCTTGAAACGCGGATAGGGCGAGAACGGGCTGCGCGTCCATTCCCACACGTCGCCATACATCTGGCGCAGGCCCTCGCCCGGCGCCGCGGGCTTCGGCCGCAGCCGGCCGGACCCGGCGAAATTGCCCTCGACCGGCAGACTCGCCGCGGCATTCTCCCATTCGAACTCGGTCGGCAGGCGCCTGCCGGCCCAGGTCGCGAAGGCGTCGGCCTCGAAATAGCTGAGATGCGTCACCGGCGCGTTCAGATCGAGCGGCTGCGCGCCGCGCAGGGTCATGGTCCACATCTCGCCGTCACGCTCGTGCCAGTAGAAAGGCCTGGTCCAGCCCTCGCCGAGGATCGTCCCCCAGCCGGCCGACAGCCACAGCAGCGGATCGCGGTAGCCGCCATCCTCGACGAAAGCCAGATATTCGCCATTGGTCACCAGCCGGTCGGCCAGGCGGTAGGGTTCGAGCAGCGCGCGGTGGCGCGGCCCCTCGCAGTCGAAGGCGAAGCCGTCGCCGTCATGGCCGATCTCGACGATGCCGCCGTCGAAACCGATGAAGCGCGCCTCGCCCGGATCGGCCGCGACGCCCAGTGGCTGCGGGTCGCGATAGGCCGGCTTCAGCGGGCTCTGGTCGAAGAGATGCAGAATGTCGGTCAGCAGCAATTCCTGATGCTGCTGCTCGTGATGGCAGCCGAGCTCGATCAGCTCGGCGACATCCGGTGCCGGGCCGCGCTCCATCAGCGTCTCGATCGCCGCGTCCACATGGGCGCGATAGGCGAAGATCTCGTCCAGCGCCGGCCGCGTGATCATGCCCCGCCGCGGTCGCGGCTGCCGCTCGCCGATGGTCTCGTAATAGGAGTTGAAGAGGTAGTTGTAGCTGTCGTCGAAGACCTCGTAGCCGGCGAGATTCGGCTTCAGCACCATGGTCTCGAAGAACCAGGTCGTGTGGGCCAGATGCCATTTGGCAGGGCTCGCGTCGGGCATCGACTGGACGGTCGCGTCGGCGTCCGACAGCGGTGCGCCGAGGGCACGGCTGTCCTCGCGCACTGCACGGTAGCGGGCCGCGAGCGCGGAGACGTCGGTCAGCGATTTGCGGGAAACATGGGCCATGTCGAACCTCTTCGAACTGGTTCCGGCCGCCGGTTCGCCCTGAAGGCGGGCCGCCGGACAACCGCGTTCGAGAAGACCTAGCTTTCGTCCATGACCCGACAACGACGATCACGTCTTATCTATCGAGCCGGCCAACGACCCTGCGGCCCCGCCATTGCGGCGCTTCCGGTGGCTCGAGGGCCGGCGGCGGGCACTATGCCGCAGCGGTCAGTTCCGGCCGGGCAATGCCAGGAACTCGGCGAGGACGCGGTTGAAGACGGCCGGATTGTCGAGATTGGCGACATGGCCGGCCTCCAGCACCACGCTCCTGGCATTGGGCGCCTCGGCGACGATATCGGCGGCTTGTTCGCGAATCGTCGTCGCGTCATGCAGCGTGTCGATGACCAGGCACGGGCAGCGGATGCGGCCGAGATCCAGCGGCCGGCTTTCGACGATGGCGCGATAGGTGGCGACGATGGCGTCCGGCGACATCGCCCGAAAGCCGGCGATGAAATGCCGCCGCGCGTCCCGTCCGACCCAGAACGGCCCGACGAGGCGTGCGGCCAGCGCCAGGCCGATCCGTGCCGTGCGGGCCTGGCCGAGGAGGTGGAACGTCGGGTGCAGCAGGCGCTGCGGGTCGAGCCAGTCGACGAGCCGGCGCACCCAGCCAATGCCCGACAGGGAGCGGGGCGTATTGGCGAGAACCAGCGCGGTCACCCGGTCCGGCGCGCGGGCCGCGATCTCCAGCGCCACCATGCCGCCCAGCGAAACGCCGCAGACGGCAAAGCGGTCGATGCCGAGACGGTCGATGAGCGCCAGACTATCGATCGCCATGCGGTCGATGGTCAGACGCTCCTGGCCGAGCGGGGTTGCGCCATGGCCGCGCAGATCCGGCACGATGACGCGATGCCGGTCGGCGAGCGCCTGCACCTGCCCGGCCCAGACCGCCCGCGTCTGCACCGCGCCATGCAGGAGCAGCACCGGCACGCCATCGGCCGCCCCCTGCGCCGGGTGATCGTCATGGACGATGGCGATGTCGCCGATGTCGGCTCTGCCATGCGGCGCGGACAGGCCATCCGCCGCACTGGCTGCGGCGGGTGCTTTGGTGTCGTCGAGGGAGATCGCCGTCATGCCGAAGGCCCGCCGACGGACGGCCGGAGCGGCGATCTGCCCGCCCGCCCCGGCGCCGTCGTCAGGATCGTGCCTATTCGGCGAACTCCACGGTCACGCCCGGCTTCACCATCTTGGCGAGTTCGGTCGCGTCCCAATTGGTCAGGCGGACGCAGCCATGGCTGTTGGTCTTGCCGATCTTGGACGGCTCCGGCGTGCCGTGAATGCCGTAGGTCGGCTTCGACAGCGCGATCCAGATCGTGCCGACCGGACCGTTCGGGCCCGGCGGAATCGTCAGCACCTTGTCGTTGGAGCCCTGCTTGAAATTGACCTTCGGATTGTAGGTGTAGTTCGGATCGAAGGCGATGCGGTTGACCTGCACGACGCCCGACGGGGACGGCGTGTCGGACGAGCCGATGGTCGAGGGATAGGCGGCGATCAGGCTGCCGTCGGCCGCATAGGCGCGCACCTGCTCGCGGCCCTTGTCGGCGATGATCTTGGTGACCTCGCCCTTCACGTTCTCGCCGGTCGCCGCGACCTTGATGCGGGTGCCCTGCCGATCGAAATCGGCGCCCGGATTGATCTTGCGCAGGAACTCCTCGTCCATGTGGAACCGCTCGGCCAGCCGTTCGGAGACGCGCTCGAAGCTCATCTCGGGTAGCTGCGCCTTCTCGCCGTAGTCGGACGGGATCGCCGCCACATACGGACCGGCGACGTCCTCGGCGGTGATCTCGTAGGTGGTGATCGCCGGCCCGCCGGTGGCGTCCAGTTCCTCGGCCAGCGCCTTGGCGTCGCCGGTGGGCAGGCTGCGGCCGAACTTCTCCTCATAGGCGGCGACCGCCTTGTTGACGTTCGAGCCCATGCGGCCGTCGATGACGCCCGGCGACATGCCGGCGCGGTCGAGCAGGATCTGCAGCGCCGCGATCTCCGCCTCGGCGTTCTTGCCCTTCGGCGCCTCGACCGGCGGGGCCGGATCGGTTTCCGTGATGGTGCGGCCTTCGGCCGGCGCCGTGCCGATAGCGCCCGGATCGGTCAGCAGATCGTCGACGCTGGTCTGGGTGTCGGCGGCGCCATCGGCCGGATAGTCCGGGCCCTGGACGGGCGGAAGCTCGGCCTCGCGGCGCGGCTCGCTCCCGGCGTCCGGCAGCGGCGCGGCCTCGATCGGCCCGTCATAGCGGGGCTCGTCGCGATAGACCGGATCGGGGCCGTAATCGCGCTCGCGGTCGTAGCCGTCATCGGCATAGGGATCGGCCGAGCGCGGGCCGAAATCGACGCGGCCCTCCAGCGTCACGCCCGGCGGCGGCGGCGCGTCAATGATGGCGCCGCCCCTTTCGCCGAAGCGCGCCCGGCGCTCGCGAAAGCGCTCGCGGCGCGGCTCCTCGATGGCGATGATGCGGCCGGTGGAATCGATCACCACCCGGCGACCGCTCTCGTCCACATAGACCTCGGCGACGTCGCCATACTGGTCGTATCCCTGGGCCAGACGGATCTCGCCCGACTGGGCCTGCGCCCCGGTCGCCGCGGTCGTCAGCGCAAGCGTCGACAGACAGAGTGCCACGATAGGCTTCATCTTGCTTTCTCCAGCACAGCCTGGTCCCGCCGGCGCACCATGCACCGCCGGGACGCCCCGTCGCATCCACCGCCGGACGACCATCCGGACGCGGATCCTGCTCTCCAGGCCTTTATCCCGCACTATCCGACATGGCGGATGAACCGGACATGAAAATGGCGAAACCTCACGCAAGTGTCAGTCATTCTGAAGAAAACGCGTCCGTCGCCTCAGGATCGACCGCCGCGGAGCGTCGTTTTGCCGGTCCCCACTTGGGCGCGCGGCCGCAAGCGTTTATGTGCGGGCATCACATGCGCGCCAGCGCCAACATCAGGATACGACCATGAGCGACACCCTTCCCGACCGGCTGTCTTCCGACCCGTCCAGCGAGTTCCACGACGCCGACCTGCTGACGCGGGGCGTGGGCGTGCGGTTCAAGGGCGAGGAACGCACCAATGTCGAGGAATACTGCATCAGCGAAGGCTGGATCCGCGTCCAGGCCGGCAAGGCGAAGGACCGCCGTGGCCAGCCGCTGACCATCAAGCTGAAGGGCCCGGTCGAGGTCTATCTCAAGGAAGACTGACCGCATCCGGCCGGTTCCGGACAAGCCGGGCCACAGGGCGCGCGGCGCCGGCCGGTCAGTTGTTGATGGCGATGATCGCCCAATGGGTCCGGCTGCAGGCATTGTCGTCGCAGACGGACGCCATCCAGATCTCGCCGTTTCCGAACATCACCCCTTCCGCATTGACGAAGAGGTCCGCGAAATCCTGGTCCGCGACGATCGCTTGCGTCTCCGCCATGACGAGACGGTCGTAATTGTCGACGAGGTCTTGGGCTTCGATCAGTTCGTATTCCTCGCCATTGGCGCGGACCGTCAGCGGATACTCGGCAAGCTGCGCCACGGTGATCGGATCGCCGTAGCGCATCGCCTCGGTCAGAAGGTCGAAGGCCTCGGCAAATCCCGCGGCATCGCCCTGCAGCGCCTCGATCCGGGCGGAGACCTCTTCGTGGCTCTGGGCGAACGCCGGCGCGGTCATCAACAGCGCGGCAAGGCACAGGGACCAGAACCGTTTCGTCATCCCGCAACTCCCTTTGCGATGAGTCCGGCGGGACCGCACGGGTGATGCGCGGCCCCGCCGAAGCGTTTCGTGGCCTTCGCTATTGCGGCCGCCATTCCTCGGTCCCGAGCGTCTTGGCGCCGATATAGCTCCACACGCCCATCCATTTCCCGCCTTCGCGGTACATCAGCGCGACGCCGCTCTCGCCATCCTGGAGATAGCCGATGGCCATGACGTCATCGTCGCCGATCCCCGTGCCCTGCAGCTTGGTGCCGTCCTGCAGCGTATAGGTCAGGGTAAAGGTGTCCCCGACCTTGGCCACGAGAACGCTGGCATCGTAGGTCGAACCGTCCGGATTGGTGCCGGCGATGGTGTAGTGGCCGGACGGGTCGGCGAGGGCCGGTGCCGCGCCGGCCAGAAGCACGGCGGCCAGTGTCAGACTGCGTATGGACGTCCACATCGTGGTTTCTCCCAAAACCCGACCGATCAGTCGGTGAAATCGAATTCCGAAATCTCGCAGACGTCGACGCCGGCCTTTGTGGCGTCGGTGCCGTCGCTGAAGGTGGCCTTGAAGTCGAACATGCAGGCGCCGGTCCCGTCATCGACGGTCACCAGCACCGCCTCGCCCGGCTCCAGAACGTCGACGCCGAGGATGTCTTCCTCCCAGGCATTCGTCCCGGTGTTGGACGCGTAGAACTCGATCATCGCGACGCTGGTGGCGTTGGTAACGGTGACGTCACGGTTCTCGGCATGGGCGGATACGGCGGCAAGACACACCGCGCCGACGGCCGCAGCGAGGACGGGACGGAAACAGAACTGCATTTTCGGGTATCCTGAACGGACGAGGCGCCTCGCCCGGCGGGCGTGCGCGGGCGATCACGCGCCCGCCATCACCATACGCCCGGCCATGACGCTGAGAAAGATGGCCCCGATCGCCATTCTTGTCTGGCCGTCCCAATCTTCGGGCGTTTCGTCCCCCTCGCCGCAGGGCGGCGCGCGGGGCGCATGACCTCCCGGAACCGCGCCTTGCGCGAAGCCGTTGCGCCGACGAGACGTTTGGATGGAGAACGATCATGTCATCGACCGAAGGCCGCCATATCATGGCCAGCGAGGAGACCGACAACGAGGTCGGCATCAACAATATCGAGGCGAGCCGGGTGGAAGGCACCGCGGTCTACAACACCGACGGCGACCATCTCGGCCATATCCAGGACCTCGTCATCGGCAAGCGCGACGGCCAGGTGAAATACGCCATCCTGTCCTTCGGCGGGTTCCTGGGGATCGGCGAGGACTATCATCCGCTGCCCTGGCACGTCCTGAAATACGACGCGCGGCAGGGCGGCTATGTCGTCGGCATCACCCGCGAGCAGCTTGAAGGCGCACCGCGCTTTGCCCCGGACGCTTCCCCGGGCTGGAACGATCCCGACACCGGCCAGCGCATCGACGATTACTGGCGTCCCGCCTATATCTGACGCGACGCCAGGGCTGAAACGACAAGGGGCGGCCCGACGGACCGCCCCTTTTTCATCTTCGCTCCGGAGCCCGTCAGGCCGCGACCCGGTCTCCCGGTGCGCCGGCCTTGGAGCCGACCACGTGGAAGATCAGATGGTCGCCGCCGCCGGCGATCTTGATCACGCTCTCGTCGCGGACCTCGCCGAGCAGGATCTTCTCGGCCAGCGGATCCTGCACCTCGCGCTGGATCACCCGCTTCAGCGGCCGCGCGCCATAGGCCGGATCGTAGCCCCGCTCGGCCAGCCATTCGCGGCCGGTCTCGTCGAGTTCGACCCGGATCTTGCGATCCGCCAGAAGCTGGTCGAGCCGCTTCATCTGGATGTCGACGATCGCGCCCATCTCGGAGCGATGGAGGCGGTGGAAGAGAATGGTCTCGTCCACACGGTTGAGGAATTCCGGCCGGAAGGCCCGCCGCACCACGTCCATCACCTGGTCGCGCGCCGCCTCGGCATCCTCGTCGTCGCGCAGGGCGGTGAGGAATTCCGCCCCCAGATTGGAGGTCATGATGATGATCGTGTTGCGGAAGTCGACCGTGCGCCCCTGCCCGTCCGTCAGCCGCCCGTCGTCGAGCACCTGCAGAAGCACGTTGAAGACGTCCGGATGGGCCTTCTCGATCTCGTCGAACAGCACCACCTGGTAGGGCCGCCGCCGCACCGCCTCGGTCAGGCTGCCGCCCTCCTCGTAGCCGACATAGCCCGGAGGCGCGCCGATCAGCCGCGAGACCGAGTGCTTCTCCATGAACTCCGACATGTCGAGCCGCACCATGGCGGTCTCGTCGTCGAACAGGAAGGCGGCCAGCGACTTGGTCAGCTCGGTCTTGCCGACGCCGGTGGGCCCGAGGAAGATGAACGAGCCGATCGGCCGGTTCGGGTCCTGCAGCCCGGCCCGCGCGCGGCGCACCGCCTTCGACACCGCCTGCACCGCCTCGCCCTGGCCGACGACGCGCGTCTGCAGCGCGTCTTCCATGCGCAGGAGCTTGTCGCGCTCGCCCTCCAGCATCCGGTCGACCGGAATGCCCGACCAGCGCGAGACGACATGGGCGATGTGGTCGGCGGTGACGGTCTCCTCGACCATCGAGCCGGCGGTGCCGGCCCCGTCCTGGGCCTCGGCTTCCTTGAGCTGCGCCTCGAGCTGCGGGATCTCGCCATAGGCGAGCTCGCCGGCCCGCTGGAACTCGCCCTTGCGCTGGGCGACGGCCAGTTCGTTGCGGACCTCGTCGAGTCGCTTCTTCAGGTCGGCGGCAAGCCCGAGCTTCGACTTCTCGGCCTGCCAGGTCGTGGTGATCCGGTCGGATTCCTCCTCCAGATTGGCCAATTCCCCTTCCAGCCGCTCGAGCCGGTCCTTCGACGCGTCGTCGCTTTCGCGGCGCAGCGCCTCGCGCTCGATCTTAAGCTGCATGATGCGGCGGTCGATCTCGTCCAGCGCCTCGGGCTTGGAATCGACCTGCATGCGCAGCCGCGCCGCGCCCTCGTCGACCAGATCGATCGCCTTGTCGGGCAGGAAGCGGTCTGTGATGTAGCGGTTCGACAGCTGCGCCGCCGCCACCAGGGCGCTGTCGGAGATGCGCACCTGGTGGTGCTGCTCGTATTTCTCCTTCAGGCCGCGCAGGATCGAGATCGTGTCCTCGACGGTCGGCTCGCTCACGAAGACCGGCTGGAAGCGCCGGGCCAGCGCCGGGTCCTTCTCGACATGCTTGCGATACTCGTCGAGCGTCGTCGCGCCGACGCAGTGCAGCTCGCCGCGCGCCAAGGCGGGCTTCAGCAGGTTGGAGGCGTCCATCGCCCCGTCGCCCTTGCCCGCGCCGACCAGCGTGTGCATCTCGTCGATGAACAGGATGATGTTGCCGGCCTCGGCCGTCACCTCGGACAGGACGGCCTTCAGCCGCTCCTCGAACTCGCCGCGATATTTCGCGCCGGCGATGAGCGAGCCCATGTCGAGGGCCATCAGCTGCTTGTCGCGCAGGGATTCCGGCACGTCGCCATTGACGATGCGCAGCGCCAGGCCTTCGGCGATGGCGGTCTTGCCGACGCCGGGCTCGCCGATCAGCACCGGGTTGTTCTTGGTGCGCCGGGACAGGACCTGGATGGTGCGGCGGATCTCGTCGTCACGGCCGATCACCGGGTCGAGCTTGCCCTCGCGCGCAGCCGCCGTCAGGTCGCGGGCGTATTTCTTCAGGGCGTCGTAGCCGCTCTCGGCCGAGGCGCTGTCGGCGGTGCGGCCCTTGCGCAACGACTCGATGGCCGCGTTCAGCCCGTTCGGCGTCACGCCGGCATTGGCGAGGATGGTCGCGGTCTTGGCGGCCTTCTCGATGGTCATGGCCAGGAGCAGGCGCTCGACGCTGACATAGCTGTCGCCGGCCTTCTTGGCGATCTCCTCGGCGGTGGCGAAGATCTTCGCCAGCGGCTGGGCGAGATACATCTGCGAGCCGCCGCCCGACACTTTCGGCATGGCGTCGAGGGCCGCCTCGACGGCGATCCGGACCTCCTGCGGCCGTCCGCCGGCCTTCTCGATGAGGCCGGCCGCCATGCCTTCCTCGTCGTCGATCAGGACCTTCAGCAGGTGCTCGGGCGTGAATTGCTGGTGATCGCGCGAGACCGCCTGGGTCTGTGCGGCCTGGATGAAGCCGCGAACGCGCTCGGTGTATTTCTCGATATTCATGGATCGCTTCTCCTATCGGCGAACCACCCCGCAGGCGTCGTCCGCACGTTCCTGGAGTCCGGCCCCCGTTCCGGCAGGCCGCCCGCTGAATATATGGGTGAGGCGCAACTCACCCGGAAGGGCCAGACGCACGACTGTTGCAAAAATGTTTCGCCCGCCGCCATGCGCCAGATCAAGGCGCCGGTCGGTCACACCCGGGAGCGCCCACGAAAAAGGGCGCCGCGAAGCTCGCAGCGCCCTTTGTCTCGTTCGCGGATCGGTTGCCCGGTCGGCTCAGCCGTTGGAGGCCAAAAGGAAGTCCGGCAGGGCGTCGTTGTCGCCGCCGGCCTTGGTCTCGCCATCGGCGCCGTCTTCCGGCTTCTTCTTACGCGGCCGTCCGGGACGGCGCTTCACCGGTGCGGCATCCGCCTCGGGCGCATCGGACGGCGCTGCCGCCGTCGCGGGGCTCTCGCCGGCATCGGCGGCCTGTGCCGGTGCGGCGGGTGCTGCCGCCTCGTTCGTCACGCCATCCTCGTCGCGCGGGCGACGGGTGCGGGCGCGGCGACGCGGCCGTTCGTTCTGCTCGTCGGAGGATACGGTCTCGCTGCGGCGGCCGTCGGCGTCGCTGCCATTGGCCTCGCCGCGCGCCGGGCGCTCGCGGCGATCGTCGCCCTGCGAGGACCCGCGGTCCGCCTCTTCGGCGACCATCGGCTGCGGGCCGGTGCCGTTCGGCTCGGACCGGTCACGCCGATCGCGATTGCCGCGATTGTCGTCCTGCTGACGATTGTCGCGGTTGCCGCGGCTGTTGTCGTCGCGGTTGCGATTGCGGTTGCCATCGCGGTCGCGGTTGCCGTCGCGATCCCGGTTGTTGTCGCGGTCGCGGCTGCGGTTGCCGTCGCGGTTGTCGCGATTGCCCCGGTTGCGCTCGCCGTCCGCGTCGTTGTCGCGGTCGTCCCGGTCGTCGCGATAGCTGGAGTTGTCCTGCTGATCGTCGTCGTCGTCGTCGCTGGAATCGTCGCGGTTGTCGCGATCGTCGCGCGGCTGGAACTGCGCCTGCGCCGCCGCCACGATGCGATTGTAGTGCTCGGCGTGCTGCAGATAGTTCTCGGCCATGACACGGTCGCCGGCTCCCGAGGCGTCACGCGCCAGGGTCGAGTATTTCTCGGCGATATGCTGGGCGGTGCCCCTGATCTTCACGTCCGGGCCATTCGACTCGTAGCCACGCGAAAGCGGGTTCGGGCCCTTGCGACCGCGTCCGCGCATACGGTTTTTCTGCTGCTGTCCTGGCCTCATGAACTTCCTGTCTTTTTGGATGCACCGGTCGTGCCGGTATGGCTGTTGCCCAAAGACGCGGATCACGCGTCTGCTCAAGGTGCAGCCTGCCGCAGCAATGCCGCCAACTAGAGGTTTTGTCGGTTGTGGCTGGCGATACCCTCGCGCCGGCTTGTACGGACGACCTACCGGTCACCACGAGCATTCCTCGGGTCGCCTGGCGGCGCTGCCTGAGGGATGTCCCCCTCGGATGTTCCGTATTCGTCAGACCCTAGAGGGGAAACCGCACTGCCACAAGTGTTTTTTGTCTGCATACCCTGCGATTGCGGCGCCGGCTGGAAACTTGGTTACACCGGACCCGCGTCGCCGATCGCCAGCCGCAGGGTCAGGACCCGGATCACGCCGCCAAGGTCCCGGGTCGCCGCATCGAGGATGAAACCTTCGGCCGCGAAGATCGCCGCCACGTCGCCCTCCTGGCCGACGCCGATCTCGACGATCACCAGGCCCTGCGACCGCACGATCCGGCGGGCGCCCGTCGCCAGCGCGCGATAGGCATCGAGCCCGTCCGCGCCGCCATCGAGGGCGAGCAGGGGGTCGTGGTCACGCACCTCGCGCGACAGGGCTGCGATATCGTCGTGCGGAATATATGGGGGATTCGACACGACGAGTTCAAGCGGTCCCGCGATCGCGTCGAGATAGTTCGCCCGCACAGTGTGCATCCGGTCGGCGACGCCGGCGGCGATCGCATTGCGCCGCGCGGTCTGAAGCGCCCCGTCCGAAATGTCGAGCGCGACGGCCTCGGCCTCGGCGAACAGCGCCAGCAGCGAGACCGCGATGGCGCCGGTGCCGGTGCCCACATCGGCAAAGACGCAGCGACCGTCCCGCGCGACGATCGCCGCCATCGCCTTGCGGGCCTCCTCCACCAGCACCTCGGTGTCTGGCCGCGGTTCCAGCGTTTCGGGCGACAGCAGGAAGTCATGCTCGTAGAAGGCGCGCCGGCCGATGATGCGGTGCACCGGCTCGCCGGCCGCCCGCCGCGCCAGGACCGCGTCGAAGCGGGCCGCGTCCGCCACCGACACCACGGCGCCCGACGCCGAATGCACCTCGCCGGGGCGCCGGTCGCAGATCTCCGCCAGCAGCAGCCGCGCGTCGAGATCGGGCGTGTCGCAGCCGGCGGCGCGCAGCCGCGCCTGCCCGTCCCGCAGGCAGTCGCCGAGCGTCGGCCCGCCCGGCTCGTCAAGCATCGACGCCGACGGCGGCCAGGAGATGCGCCTGATGGTCGGCGACCAGCGCATCGACCAGTTCGTCCATCTCGCCCTCGATCACCCGGTCGAGCTTGTAGAGCGTCAGGTTGATCCGGTGGTCGGTGACGCGGCCTTGCGGGAAATTATAGGTGCGGATGCGCTCGGAGCGGTCGCCGGAGCCGACCTGGCTCTTGCGGGCGGCTGAGCGCTCGTCGTCGGCGCGCTGGCGTTCCATGTCGAACAGCCGGGCCTTCAGCACCTGCATGGCGCGGGCGCGGTTCTGGTGCTGGGACTTTTCCGACGACGTCACGACGATGCCGGTGGGCAGATGGGTGATGCGCACCGCCGAATCGGTGGTGTTGACGTGCTGGCCGCCGGCGCCCGAGGCGCGCATCGTGTCGATGCGGATGTCCTCGGTCTTGACCTCGACGTCGATGTCCTCGGCTTCCGGCAGCACCGCGACGGTGGCCGCCGAGGTGTGGATGCGGCCGCCCGATTCGGTCTCGGGCACGCGCTGCACCCGGTGGACGCCGGATTCGAACTTCAGCCGCGAGAACACGCCGACGCCGCGGATCGCGGCGATCACTTCGCGGTAGCCGCCGACCTCGCCCTCGCTGGCCGAGATGATCTCGACCTTCCAGCGGTTCATCTCGGCATAGCGCTGATACATGCGGAAGAGATCGCCCGCGAAGAGGCCGGCCTCCGAGCCGCCTGTGCCGGCGCGGATTTCCAGGATCGCGCCCTTCTCGTCGGCGGCGTCCTTGGGCAGCAGCAGGATGCGGATCTCGGCGGTCAGCGTCTCCAGCCGTTCCTTCAGCTCGTCGATCTCGATTTCCGCCAGTTCGCGCATGTCGCGCCCGGCCGCCGGCTCGTCGAGGATCGCGCGGGCCTCGGCCAGTTCCTGCTCGGCCTTCTGATAGGTGCGAATGGCCGCGACCACTTCCTCCAGCCCGGAATATTCGGCGGCCAGCTTGGTATAGACCTCGTGCTCCGGCCCCTTCGACATCTCGTGCTCGAGCAGCGCGAAGCGGTTGAGGATTTCGTCGAGGCTGGATTTCGGCAGGGTCGCCATGTGGTCCTGAACAGGTGCGGGGAAGAGGATGCGCCCTCTTGCGCGAGGTCGCGACGGTGATCCGGGTCGGCGGGCCGGATCAGCTAATACGGAATGCCCTGCGCCTTGGCGAAGTCGACCAGTGCCCGCCGCGGCGCATCCGACGGATGGCTGCCGTCGAGATAGGCGGTCACCAGCTCGGTCACCCGGCCGACATTCATCTCGACGATCGCCGCCTTCACCGGCCCGATCGAGGGCGGTGCCATGGATATGGACCGGAAGCCGAGGCCGATCAACGCCATCGCCGACAGCGGCCGGCCGGCCATCTCGCCACACAGGGTCACCGGCACCGAATGGCGGATGCCGGCATCGACGATCAGCTTCAGCGCCCGCAGGAAGGCCGGCGACAGATCGTCGAAGCGGTCGGCGACGCGGGCATTGCCGCGATCGACGGCGTTGAAGAACTGGAACAGGTCGTTCGACCCGACCGACACGAAGTCGAGCAGCTGCATCACCTCGTCGAGCTGGAACAGGATGCCCGGCACCTCGATCATCGCGCCGATCTTCAGCCGCTCGGGCATGACATGGCCGAAGCGGGTCAGGTGCTTGTATTCGCGGCTGATCAGGTCGCGCGCCAGATGCAGCTCCGACACGTCGGTCACCATCGGGAACATGACCCGCAATTCCCGGCCGGCCGCCGCCTTGAGCAGCGCCCGCAGCTGGGTCCGCATCAGGCCCGGCCGGTCGAGCGCCAGGCGCAGCGCCCGGTAGCCCAGCGCCGGATTGTCCTCAGGGAACTGGTTCAGATAGGGCAGCACCTTGTCGCCGCCGACATCGAGGGTGCGGAAGGTCACGGGCCGGCCGCCGGCCGCGTCCAGCACCGCCGAATACAGCCGTTCCTGGTCGCTGGCCCGGGGCATGGTGGAGGCGACCATGAACTGCAGCTCGGTGCGGAACAGGCCAATGCCCTCGGCGCCGGCCTCGTCGAGCTGCGGCAGGTCGACCAGCAGGCCGGCATTCATCTGCAGGTCGATCTTGACGCCGTCGCGGCTGACCGAGGCCATGTCGCGCAGCGACCGGTAGCGCTCCTGGCGCTTCTCGCGGAACTTGGCCTTGTCGGAGAACAGGGCTTCCAGATCGGGCTGCGGGCGCAGATGCACGCCGCCATCCTCGCCGTCGACGATGACCGAATCGCCGCTCTCCGACATGGAGACCGCACCCTTGACCTGGCCGACCACCGGAATGCCGAGGGCCCGCGCGACGATGACGACGTGGCTGGTCGCCGCGCCCTCCTCCAGCACGAGGCCGCGGATCTGCTCGCGGCGATAGTCGAGCAATTCCGCCGCGCCCATGGAGCGGGCGACGATGATCGCGTCGTCGGGCGTCGCCTGCCCGTCATGGCCGATCAGCTGGCGCAGCAGCCGGTTGGCGAGATCGTCGAAATCGTGCAGCCGCTCGCGGATATAGGGGTCGGTCATGTGCATCATGCGCGCCCGCATGTCGCTCTGGACCTTTTCCACCGCAGCTTCCGCGGTCAGGCCGTTGCGCACCGCCTCTTCCAGCCGCCGCACCCAACCGCGGTCGTGGGCGAACATGCGATAGGCTTCCAGCACCGCCCGGTGCTCGCCCTCGCCGGCCACCTCGCGGCGCGACAGCATGTCCTCGATCGACAGCCGCAGGACGCCCAGCGCCTTGGTCAGGCGCTCGACCTCGATCTCCATGTCCTCGTTGAAGAGGTTGGTCACGACGACGCGCGGCTCGTGCAGGATCACCCGGCCAAGGCCGATGCCGTCGGACAGCGGCACGCCGGTGAACGAGACCGAGCGCGACAGGTCGAGGGCGACGCCGGGCCGCGACAGGCCTTCCAGGCTGCCGGCGGCGATCATCTCGGCGACCACCATGGCGACGGTTTCCAGCGCCTCGGATTCCTCGTCGCGATAGACCCGTGCCGCCTTGTTCTGGACGACCAGCACGCCGAGCGTGCGGCCGGCGCGCAGGATCGGCACGCCGAGGAAGGAGTGGTAGATCTCCTCGCCGGTCTCCGGAAGATAGGTGAAGGCCGGATGCTTCTGAGCTTCCGGCAGGTTCAGCGGCCGCGCCGTCGCGGCGATCGTGCCGACGAGGCCCTCGCCGAGTTTCAGCTGGGCGAGATGGACCGAACCAGGGTTCAGGCCCTCGGTGGCATAGAGTTCCAGAATGCCGTCGGCACGCAGGACGTAGAGCGAGCAGACCTCGGCCACCATGTTCTGGGCGATCAGGCGGGAAATCTGGTCGAGACGCGACTGCGGGTCGAGAGGCTCGACCATGAGCTCCCGGATGCGGCGCATGAGAACGCGCGGCCCTGACATGTCGCTTCTGTTCAACGCGATGTCCCGTTCCAGGTGGCCGACGCCCGCCCGGATGATTCCGGTCGGCCGCGCGATCCCCTTCCCCGTATCAGATCACATAAAGCTGCCCCGACAGAACCCAATCGGAAGGCAGCAATAGGTTTTCCCCTTCGCGGCCCGGTTGCGCGCCCGTCACGCCGGCACGCAAGGCCGGCAGTCCGGCGACCCTTAAGGTCTATGCCTTGTCGAGACCGTAGACCGAATGCAGCGCCCGCACGGCCAGTTCGGTGTAGTCGCCGTCGATCAGGATCGAGATCTTGATCTCCGACGTGGTGATGGCGCGGATGTTGACGCCGCGATCGGCCAGCGCCTTGAAGGCGGTGGCGGCAACGCCGGTGTGGCTGCGCATGCCGACGCCGATGACTGAGACCTTAGTCAGGCCCTGCTCGCTCTGGATGGCGTCGTAGCGCATCTCCGTCTTGGCCTTCTCGAGGACGGCGGTCGCCTTGTCGAGATCGCCGGCCGGGACCGTGAAGGTCATGTCGGTGGAGGTGCCGGCCTCGGAGATGTTCTGGACGATCATGTCGACATTGACGCCGGCTTCGGCGAGCGGCCCGAAGATGGCCGCGGCGACGCCCGGCTGGTCCTCGACCCGGCGCAGCGAGATCTGCGCCTCGTCCTTGGCGTAGGCGATGCCTGTGACGACCTGCTGTTCCACGATTTCATCCTCGTCGCAAATGAGGGTCCCCGGCGGGTTGTCGAAGTCGCCCATGCCGGGCGCGTCCGGGTCCTCGAAAGAAGAACGCACGAAGGTCCGCACCTTGTGGACCATGGCCAGTTCCACCGAGCGCACCTGCAGCACCTTGGCGCCAAGCGAGGCCATCTCCAGCATTTCCTCGAAGGAGATGCGGCTGAGGCGCCGGGCCTTCGGCTCGATGCGCGGGTCGGTGGTGTAGACGCCGTCGACGTCGGTGTAGATGTCGCAGCGATCGGCCTTGATCGCCGCGGCCACCGCGACGGCCGAGGTGTCCGAACCGCCGCGCCCGAGCGTCGCGATGCGGTTGTCGGGCGCGATGCCCTGGAAGCCGGCGAGCACCGCCACCTGCCCCTCGGCGAAGCGCCGCACGATCTCCGACGAATCGATCTCCTGGATGCGGGCGGCGCCATGGGCGCCGTCGGTGCGGATCGGCACCTGCCAGCCCTGCCAGGAGCGCGCATTGACGCCCATCGCCTGCAGCGTGATCGCCAGGATGCCGGCCGTCACCTGCTCGCCGGACGCCACCACGGCGTCATATTCGCGCGCATCGTGGATCGGCGAGGCCTCGCGGCACCAGCCGACGAGCTCGTTGGTCTTGCCCGACATCGCCGAGACGACCACGGCCACGTCGTGGCCCGCGTCGACCTCGCGTTTCACATGACGCGCGACATTGCGGATGCGGTTGACGTCGGCGACGGAAGTGCCGCCGAATTTGAGGACGAGTCGGGCCATGGGATCGGCATTCGGTGGTTCGACAAGATGTCTGGTGAACTGACCCCGAACGGTCCGGCGTCGCGAAACGGCCGGACATGTCCGAAGGACCCAGCACGCGGCGGGCGGGGGTTCCCTAGCCGATGCGACCTCAAACCGCAATGTCGCCGCGGCTTGCGGACACCATCTCGCATCGCCTCCGCCGCGCCGCCACGCTTGACTTTGGCCGGCCGGAGCGAACATGCCGAACCACCACGACAGGCAACGAGGACGAGATGAGCGCACCCGACGGAACGACGATCGACGCGGCCGAGGTCGAGCGATTCTCGCGCCTGGCCCAGGAATGGTGGAACCCGGTCGGCAAGTTCAAGCCGCTGCACAAGTTCAACCCGGTGCGGCTGGAATATATCCGCGAGCAGCTGGCGATGAATTTCGACCTGGACCTGTCCTCCGACAAGCCCTTCGACGGCCTGTCGGTGCTCGACATCGGCTGCGGCGGCGGGCTGATCTGCGAGCCGATGGCCAGGCTCGGGGCCAGGGTCGTCGGCGCCGACGCCTCGGAGACGAATATCGAGGTCGCCAAGCTGCACGCCGCAGAGAGCGGGCTTGCCATCGACTACCGCGCCACCACCGCCGAGGCGATCGCCGAAGGCGGCGAGACCTTCGACGTGGTGCTGGCGCTGGAGATCGTCGAGCACGTCTCAGACGTCGACCTCTTCCTGACCTCCTGCGCGGCGATGGTGAAGCCGGGCGGGCTGCTCTTCGTCGCCACCATCAACCGCACCTTCAAGGCGCTGACCTTCGCCATCATCGGCGCGGAATACGTGCTCGGCTGGCTGCCCAAGGGCACCCATCAATATGAGCGGCTGGTGCGGCCGAAGGAGATCGGCGATCCGGTCGAGGCGGCGGGGCTGTCGATGATCGACGAGGTCGGCGTGGTCTATCACCCGCTCGCCGACGCCTGGAAGCGGTCGCGCGACACCGACGTCAACTACATGGTCCTCGCCCGCCGCCCCTCGGCCTGAGGGGCGCGGAGCCGGCCTCACGGATCCGTGTTCAAGCTGGAGACAAGGCTCGAATGCGATGCTCGTCCTGCGGGCGTCGTGAGCGCACCGAGGCATGCATCATGGAGCTGAGAACCAGCACGTGTAGAGACCCAAGAGGACGTCATGGTATCGCCGAGATCAGACAGCATTCCCAATGAGGCCAACTGTCCTGTCCATCTGGAGATCCTGGCCCTCCTGCTGCGCTCCGACGACGCGACGAAGCAGGCGCTGATCCGCGAGATCCCGGGGCCGACCCGCGCCCGCCTCGCCTTCTTCTGCTACAATCGCGTGCATCTGCGCGGCCTCGCCTTCCAGATCACCGCGCTGTGCGAACTGGCGGATTTGCGGACCATTGCCGGTGCCAAGGGCGACCTTCTCTACAGCCAGGCCACCGAACAGGGCCTGTTCGAGGATGGCGAGGGCGGCCCGCGGCGGCACAAGGGCGTGACCCTGGCGCGGACCGCACGCGGCTGAGGCCGACAGGCGGTCTTCAGTTCCCGGCTTCGGTCAGTTCTTGTCTTCGGGCAGCGGCGGCAGCGGCAGCGCCGCGATCCCTTCCTCACCGAGGCTCTTGACCTCCTGCGGCGACGCCTCGCCGTAGATCTGGCGCTTCTCGCTCTCGCCGTAATGGATGCGGCGCGCTTCCTCGGCGAATTTCGGCCCGACATAATCCGACTTGGCGCGCAGCTCCCGCGCGATCGCCTGCAGCTTGGCATAGACCGCCGCCGCATCGCCGCCGGCATAGCGGGCCTCGGCCGGCGCCGCCGGTCCCTCGGCCACCGCCTGCGCCCGATCGCCTGCCGCGCTTTGCCGCCCGGATTTGGCGACCGCCGGCTTCATCAGCGCCTTGGACACATCCGTCGACCCGCAGACCGGGCAGGACACCAGCCCGCCCGCCGCCTGGCGCTCGAAATCCTCGCCGGAGCGGAACCAGCCGTCGAAGGCATGAGAGGCGGGCTGACAGCGCAGCGCGAAACTGATCACTCGGCCGCCTCGCGGGCACCGGTCACCGCGACCTCGGCATCGCCGACGGTGAAGCTGCGGGCATTCTTCAGGTTCGGAACCTTGCCGCGCGCGGCAGCAACGGCCGCCGTGTCGATATCGGCGAAGGCGACACCCGGCTCGTTGCCCTCGACCTCCGCGACCACCGCGCCCCAGGGATCGACGATCAGCGAATGGCCATAGGTCTCGCGTCCGTCCTCGTGGCGGCCGCCCTGCGCGGCGGCGATGACGAAGGCGCCGTTCTCGATGGCGCGGGCGCGCAGCAGCACATGCCAGTGGGCCTCGCCGGTCTGGCGGGTGAAGGCCGCGGGCGCGGTCAGGATCTCGGCGCCGGCCAGCGCCTCCTCACGGAAGAGATGCGGAAAGCGCATGTCGTAGCAGATGGCGAAGCCGAGCCGCGCTGTCCCGTCGGCAAAGGCGAGATCGGCCAGCACCGCGGCGCCGCCGGGGCGATAGGTGCGCGATTCCCGCCAGCTCTCGCCATTGTCGAGATCGACGTCGAACATGTGGATCTTGTCGTAGCGCGCAACACGCCGGCCGTCCGGCGCAAAGAGCAGCGCCCGGTTGGCGACGCGCCCATCCTCGAGCGCCACGGCGATCGAGCCGAGATGCAGATGGATGCCGTAGCGCCGCGCAAGGCCGCTGGCCGTGGCCACGAGGAGATCGTCGTCTTCCGTCCGCAGCCGGTCCATCAGCGCCGCGCGGTCGCGCTGCAGCATGCCGGTCATCTCCGGCGACTGGACGTAATGCGCACCGCCCGCGACCGCCTCGGCCACCAGCGCGTCCAGCGCCGCGGCGTTGTCGGCCGGCTCGCGGCCGGAGCGCATCTGCAGAACCGCGGCGCGAAACGTCGTCATGGCATGTCCTTCACGAGGCTTGCCTTCCCAAGGCTGGCCATCCCGAGGCTGGCGCCCCGTCAGGCGGCCAGCAACGGGTCCAGCTTGCCGGCGCGCTCCAGGGCGTAGAGCTCGTCGCAGCCGCCGACATGGGTGTCGCCGATGAAGATCTGCGGGAAGGTGGCGGCGCCGTTGCCGCGCTCGCGCATTTCCTGGCGCAGCTGCGGCGAGGACGAGGCGTCCTTCTCCTCGTAGGCTACGTTCTTCTGGTCGAGAAGCTGCTTGGCGCGCGAACAGAAACCGCAGAGCTGTCGGGTGTAGATCGTCACATTCGGCATGGAGTGTCATTCCCAGCTGGTTGAGGACCAGCATATGGCTTCACTCGGTGCCGGTCGCAACCCTTGCGAAGGTGAGCACGTCGACGTCGCGGGCCCCGGCCCGCTTCAGCGCCCGGGTGGCGCTCGCGACGGTGGCGCCGGTCGTATAGACGTCGTCGACCAGCAGCACCCGGCGTCCGTCCAGCTCGTCGCGGCGGGTCTCCACCACCTGGAAGGCGCCGCGGACATTGGCGCGGCGCTGGGCGGGACCGAGCCCGACCTGGCTGCGCGTCGCCTTCACCCGCTTCAGCGACAGCGGCGAGAAGGACAGCTTGGCGCCGCGCGCCACCAGCCGGGCGATCTCCGCCGACTGGTTGAACCGCCGCCGCCACAGGCGGCCGGGATGTAGCGGCACTGGCACGACGACCTCCGCATCGGCGATCAGCTCGGCCCCGGCGCGGCTCATCCAGCCGGCCATCAGCGGCACCAGATCGGTGCGGTCGGCATATTTCAGCGAGCTGACGAGGCGCGCCGCCAGATCCTCGTAGAGCACCGCGGCACGCAGCCGGGCAAAGGGCGGCGGCTCGGCGATGGCCTCGGCCGAGAGGAACCCCTTGCCCAGATCATAGGCGAAGGGTAGCCCGAGAACCTCGCAATAGGGACGTTCGATGAAACGCAGCTTCGGCCAGCAGGCGCAGCACACCGTGCCGGAACCGGTGACCGCCGCCTGGCAGCCGGGACAGACAGGCGGAAAGAGCAGCCGGCCGAGGGAGCCGGTGATCGCCGCCGAACCGCGCCTGAATAAGCTCATCGTTCCGCCCGTCCCTGGTGCGCAGTGCCCGCAGGGCGGATCGGCTTCCTCCTCGATACGCGAAGCCGGTCGCGCCTCCCTGTGCTTGACGATACTCCACCTGCGACAAGCTACAAGCGCCTGTCGCCGCGCCCGACCAGATTGACCGAAGCCGAGAACCCCATGCCCGACGCTCCCGACCACATCGTCTTCGACCGGGCGCTCCTCGACCGCCGCCGCCGGCGCTGGCACGCGGCCGCGACCTCCGACAGCCCGCGCTTCCTTCTGAAGGCCATCGCCGCCGAACTCGCCGACCGGCTGTCGCTGGTCGACCGCAAGTTCGAGACCGCCGTCGATCTCGGCGGCCATACCGGCGAGATGGCGCGCTTTCTGGAACAGGGCGGCCAGGCCGGCCGCGTCCTGCGCATCGAACGCCTGCCCGCCCTTCTCGGCGACAGCCCCATGGCCGTCGTCGGCGACGAGGAGATGCTGCCGCTGGCCGCCGAGAGCGTCGACCTGATCGTCTCGACCCTGTCGCTGCACTTGACCAACGACACGCCCGGCGCCCTCGTGCAGCTGCGGCGCGCGCTGAAGCCCGACGGGCTCTTCCTCTGCGCGCTTCTGGGCGGCGGCACGCTCAACGAATTGCGCGCCTCGCTGTTTGCGGCGGAGGCCGAACTCCTCGGCGGCGTGTCGCCGCGCGTCGCGCCCTTCGCCGACGTGCGCGATGCCGGCGGTCTCCTGCAGCGGGCCGGCTTCGCCCTGCCGGTGACCGACCAGGACCGGCTGACGGTGCGCTACGATTCCCTGTTCGAACTGATGGCCGATCTGCGCGCCATGGGCATGGCCAACATGCTGGTCGAGCGCTCCCGCCGCCCCGCCTCGCGCCGGCTGTTCCTGCGCGCCGCCGAAATCTACGCCGAACGCTTCTCCGATCCGGACGGGCGCATCCGCGCGACCTTCGACATCATCTACCTTTCCGGCTGGCGCCCGCATGAAAGCCAGCAGAAGCCCCTCAAGCCCGGCAGCGCCAGGGCAAGCCTTGCCGACGCCCTGAAGGATCGCTCCGACAAGCTGTAGGCGGCGACGGCGTCGCGGGCGCGGACACTCTTCGAGGATGGCGTCCTTCTAGAAGCCGTGTTGCCGAAGCGCGTGGGCGATGCCGCGCTTCAACGATCCCTCCTTGTAGGGAAAGGCGGCGAAGAAATGCGCACGCGAGAGGCCGCTGCGCCGGTTGCGGACATCCCGCGCCCAGGCGGCCGCTTCCCGGCTGTCGCCGTTCAACTCGCGCGCCACCAGCGCGATCAGGGCAATCAGCACATGGGCCCCGGGCGCCCGCGCCGCCCGATCGCCCCAGACCGCCGCCTCGGCGGTCTGGCTGCGGCTGAGGCAGATCAGCGCCCAGGTCCCGAGCATGGCATAGCGGAACGGGTCCAGCGGGCTCAGCGCCAGCGCGCGATCGACATTGTCGCTGCCGTCGAGATTGCGTTCGGTGATCGTATCGGCCCATGCCCGCGCATAGAAACCCTGCGCGTAATTGGGGCTGAGCTCGGTCGACCGGTCGAGCCAGGGCAGGCTGGCGTCGATGTCGCCCGCCAGCCAGAACGACCGGCCCAGGGCGAAATTCGCGAAGGGATCGACCGGGTCCAGCTCGACGCTGCGCTCGGCACATCGCCGCGCCTCGGCCCGGTCGTGCTTGCGGTCGCCATAACGCAGGAACGCCCCCTGGAAATTGGCGGAGGACAGGCCCGCATATCCCCGTGCAAAGCGCGGCTCCTTCTCGATCGCCAGGGCGAACAGGTTCGTTGCGGCCGCATTGTCCTGTCGATTGAAGCGATAGAGATGCTTCAGCCCGAGATGGTAGGCCGCCCAGGCGTCGAGGTTCTCCGGGCCCGAAAGGGTCGCCAGGCTGGCCTCGTTCAGCGGGATCCGGACCTCCAGGGCGGCGACCACCTCCGCCACCACCCTCGCCCGCACGGCATGCACGTCGTCGATCTTCGCATCGATGTGATCGCCCCACAGGATGCTGCCGCTGCGCGTGTCGACCAGTTCGACGATGATCGTGATCGAAGAGCCGAAGATCTCGACGATCCCCGAGAGGCAATAGCCGACATTCAGGAGGCGGCCGATCTCGTCGACATCGACCTTGGGCGTGCGGAACCGGAAGGACGAGCCGCGGGCGATGACGTCGAGCCAGCGCAGCCTTGAGAGCGAGGCGATCAGATCATGCGCCACCGCCTCGCCGATGGCTCCATAGGCCCCCGGCGTGCCGATCGCGCGGAACGGCAGCACGGCGATCGACGGCCGGCCCGCGGGCAGGCCGCGTGTCGCGCTGTCCACCGGGTCGGCGGCAGCCGGCGGCGCGACGACGATCGCCACCTCGCCGACGAAGCGGATGCCGCGCCCGTGCAGCGTGCGGATCAGGCGCTGCTGGCGTCCGTCGTCGCCCAGCGCCCGCCGGGCCGACTTGATCCGGCTGGACACCGCGGCGTCGGACACGGCCCGTCCGTCCCAGATCTTCTCGACGATCTCCTCCTTGGAGACCATGCGCTCGGAATTCTCGACGAGAAGCAGGAGCAGGGCAAAGACCTGCGGCTCCACCGCGACGGGCTGGCCGTCGCGTCGCAATTCGCCCTTCATGGGCTCGAGTTCGAACGGTTCGAAGACGTATCGCATCGACCTGCCTTGCGGGCAGCGTAACCCGGCGGGAGCCTAGCACATCTCCACGAAATCTCCGGGCGCTCTCCACGCCGCCTTCCAGCATCGGCTCGCGGCGCGCGCTAAGCCGTATGGGTCGGCCCGGTCCGACTGCAGCCGACCTCAAGCAATGGAGAACGGATATGCCGCTTGTCGATATTCAACTCATCAAGGGCGTCTTCACGCCGGAGCAGAAGAAGGAGATGATCGAAACGGTCACCGATGCCATGGTCAGGATCGAGGGCGAAGCGATGCGCGGCGTCACCTGGGTCCGGATCCAGGAGCTGGCCAGCGGCGAATGGGGCATCGGCGGCAAGGCGATCACGACCAACGACATCCTGGCGATGCAGTCCGCGAGCGCGCTCGAACACGCCTGACGCAGGACGACGCCGGACATGACAGGACGGCACCGCTTCCGGCGGTGCTGTCCTCGCATGCCAGGGTCGGAGCGCGGAATGCGATCATACCGGCGCGGGCCTGCCTGCTCCCCTGGGGGTGGGCGCGGCGCCGATCCGCCCTGCCCCCGCGCAGCGATCAGCCGCCGCTCCGGGCTCCGCCGTCGAAGATCGCGGTGAGATCGGCGTCGTCCAGCCGGCGGATCGCGCCGGGCGCGAGGTCGGCCGGCAGGCTCAGGCCGCCGACGGATTCGCGGTGCAGCGCCTCGACATGGTTGCCCGTCGCCGCGAACATCCGGCGCACCTGGTGGTAGCGGCCCTCGTGCATCTTGAGTACCGCCTCCTGCGGTCCCACGACCTCCAGCTCCGCCGGCGCCAGCGGCTTCTCCTCGCCCTCCAGCATCAGCGTGCCCGCGGCGAATAGCGCGGCCTCGTCGCCGGTCATCGGCCGGGCCAGATGCACGCGATAGCGCTTGGCGACATGGCGCTTCGGCGAGATGATGCGATGCAGGAGCTTGCCGTCGTCGGTCATCAGCAGGAGGCCGGAGGTCTCCTTGTCGAGCCGGCCGACCGTCGAGATGGCGGGGTCGCGCCGGCGCCAGCGCTGCGGCAGGAGATCGTAGACCAGTGGTCCCGCCTCCTTGTGCGAGCAGGTCACGCCGAGCGGCTTGTGCAGCATCAGCGCGAAGCCGGGCAAGGGATCGAGCGCCTCGCCATCGACCACCAGCCGCGCCTCCAGATCGGGCGTCAGCGCGATCCGTTTGTCGGCGTCGTGGTAGGCGGCGCCGTCGAGCCGGATGCGACCGTTCTTCGCCAGCATCTGGATCTCGCGCCGCGAGGCGTAGCCCATATTGGCCAGCAGCCGGTCGAGCCGCGATGTCGGCGTCTTGCTCACTTGCGCGCCTCGAAGATCTTGTAGCCGGCCTCGTCGGCCAGCGGCTTCACGCTCCTGAAGCTGGTTCGCAGCACCTCTTCATAGGGCATGTGCCGGTTGGCCACGAGATACAGCGTGCCGGAGCGGCGCAGCATCCGCCCCGCGGCCGTGATGAAGGCCTGGCCGAGCCCGCGATCCTCGATCCCCTCGCTGTGGAAGGGCGGGTTCGAGACGATGAAGTGGAGATCGCCCAGCGCCGTTTCGCGGGCGTCGGCCCAGACGAAGCGTGCCCGCGGATCGGTGACGTTGACCTTCGACGCCTCGACGGCGCGGCGGTCGATCTCGACCAGCGTCAGTTCCTCGACCGCCGGGGACGCCAGGACGGCCTGCGACAGGACGCCCAGACCGGCGCCCAGATCGGCGCCGCGGCCGGCGAGCTTCGGCAGATGGCGCAGCAGCAGCGAGGTTCCCGGATCGACCCGGTTCCACGAGAAGATCCCCGGCTGGGAGCGCAGCCCGATCTCCTCGACCGTGACGGGCGCGCCCGCCGCGATGGCGTCTTCCAGGCCGTGCAGCGTCTCCGGCCGCACCAGCGAACAGACGCGCTGGCGCGACTTGTAATGCTCGGCGATTTCGCATCCGAAGGCTTCCAGCTCGCCGCGCAGTCGCTGGCCGCCCTTGTCCTTGGCCGCCAGCACCGTCATCGCGCCGCCGGGCGCCAACGTGCGCAGGGCATGGGCCAGCACGAAGCGCCGCTCGATCGAGCCGGGGGGCGCGGCGATCACCAGTTCGGCGAAGGCCGCATCGGGCTGGGCCTCCAGCGCCTCGGCGCCGGGCCGCAGCGGCGACAGCTGCACGGCGCCGGCCGGCACGTCCACGAGACTGGAAAGCGGCGCGCCATAGACGGCGCTGCGCGGCGAGGGGGAAGGATCAAGTTTCGTCACCGCCGTGCCATAGCAGCTTTGCCGCCCCGGCAAAAAGCGGTTTGGCGACAGAACCGCGCTGGCGGTACGGGCCTGGATCGGCCGGATCGCATCGAAAGCATGGCGAAGGTGTCCAACCGTCCCTGCGGCGTGCCTCTCGCCTGCGCGCCGAATGCCCTCAGCAGCTGCCGAGGCGGCGGCCGTCGGCGTAGATCACGCAAGGCGCGGCATCGGCCGGCTGCAGGACGCTGCGGCGGAGCGTGTATTCGCTGGACTTGGCGACGGAGCCCGTCGCCATCATGTCGAGATCGGGACGATTGTCGCCGGCCACATAGCTGGCGCTGCGCTCGGCGATCGGCGGCACCAGCAGCGACAGGAACACCGCCAGAGCGCCGAACAGCAGTGTCGCACGGAACAGACCGGTGCCTGCCGCCGGGATGTCCGACGCCGGCTCCTCGATCCGATCTTCGTGCCTGTCGATCGTGCGCATGGTCCCCTCGCAAGGCGGAAGTGAGGGTCCGATCATGCCAGTGGATGGTGAAGGAGCCCTTAAGCCGGCGATGCGCGCCACAGTGCACCCGGTCTTGGGCCGCGCCACCTCCCCGCCGAAGCCCCGGCGGGACGGCTCAGAGCAGTTCGATCAGATGCGGGATCAACGGCTCGTCGGCCGGCGGCATCGGATAGTCGCGCAATTGTGCCGGCCGGACCCATTTCAGCCGCTGGCCCTCACGCGGCATGGCGATGCCCTCGTAGCGCCGGCAGACATAGAGCGGCATCAGGAGGTGGAAGTCGTCATAGGAATGGCTGGCAAAGGTCAGCGGCGCCAGGCACGCCGCCTTCGTCTCGATGCCCAGTTCCTCGCGCAGTTCGCGGATCAGCGTCGCCTCGGGCGTCTCGCCCGGCTCGAGCTTGCCGCCGGGAAACTCCCACAGGCCAGCCAGCGCCTTGCCGGCGGGCCGTTCGGCGATGAGGATGCGGCCGTCGGAATCGACCAGCGCACAGGCGACGACCAGCAGCAGGCGCTGCCCCGGCCCGCTCACGCGCCGCCGCCCGGCGGGGCGCGGTAGACGTAGCGATAGGCCTCGTTGAAGCCGAGCGAACGATAGAGCGACAGCCCGGCCGCATTGTCGGCCTCGACCTGTACCCAGGCGGTCTTGGCGCCCTTGTGGGCGGTATAGCGCAGCGCCGTCTTGACGAGGTCGCGGCCGACGCCGCGCTGGCGCTCCGTGCGGTGCACGGCGACGTCGAGCAGGCCGGCCAGATCGTTGTCGTGGATCGCCAGCGCCACGGCGACCGGCGAGCCGTCCTTGTTCTCGCGGATGAACAGCCCTGTCGGCGGGCGGATCGATTCCAGCACCCCGGTCAGGCCCGAGCGCAGTGCGGCCGCGCGCTCATGTACCGCCAGGCTCGCCTCGACATAGCGGCTCATGTCGCGGATCGGGATGCGATCCACCTGCCCGGCGAGGTCGAGACTGTCGAGATCGGCGGTCATCACCAGGGATTCGTCGAAGCGCGACCAGCCCTTCTCGTCGAGATGGGCGACGAGGTCGGGCGGGGCCAGCGGCGACTGGCGGACCATGATCGAGCGGCGATGCTCGGCAAAGGTCTTGGCCGCCCGCTGCAGGCGCGAAGGAATGTCGGAATTGTCGGACGGGTCGAGCGGATTGACGGAGTTCAGCCGCTTGGCCGGGAACGAGGCGGTGACGCGCACCGCCCAGGTGCCGTCGAACCCGGTCGAGGAGGCGGGCCAGGCGCGAAAGCCCGCCGCCTCCAGGCGTCGCACCACGGCCAGCTGCCGCATCTTCTCAGCTTCGGTAATCGCCATTGATCGCGACATATTCCTTGGTGAGATCGCAGGTATAGACGGTCCAGCGCCCCTGCCCGAGGCCGAGATCGACCCGGATCGGGATTTCGGCGTGGCGCATGACGGCCGCCGCGGCGTCTTCGGAATAGTCCGGGTCGCGCTCGCCGTCGACCGCGACGCGGATGTCGCCGAAATGGATCGCCAGCCGGTCGCGGTCGGCTTCCTCGCCGGCCTTGCCGACGGCCATGACCACGCGGCCCCAATTGGCGTCCTCGCCGGCGACGGCGGTCTTGACCAGCGGCGAATTGGCGATCGACAGGGCGATGCGCTTGGCCGCCGCGTCGCTGGTCGCGCCCTCGACGGTGACCTGGATCTCCTTGCGGGCGCCCTCGCCGTCCCGTGCCACCTGCCGGGCGAGATCGAGAAGCAGCTCGCTCAGCGCCACGCGGAAACCGTCGAGCCGCGGATCGTCGGCGGTCTCGATCGTAGCGCCGCCGCGCGCCGCGGCCGCGCCGGTGGCGAACAGCAGCAGCGTGTCGGAGGTCGAGGTGTCGCTGTCCACCGTCACCGAATTGAAGCTCGGCGCGACGGCTTCCGTGAGCATCGCCTGCAAGGCCGGCGCGGCGATCGCCGCGTCGGTCGCCACGAAGGACAGCATCGTCGCCATGTCGGGGGCGATCATGCCGGCGCCCTTGGCGATGCCGTTGATCGTCACCGTCACCCCGTCGATCGCCACCTGGCGAGTGGCGAGCTTGGGATAGGTGTCGGTGGTCATGATCGCGTCGGCCGCAGAGCGCCAGCCATCGGCGCCCGCCGTTTCCGCAAGACCTGCCAGCAGGCCGGTGAACTTGTGGGCGTCGAGCGGCTCGCCGATCACCCCGGTCGAGGCCAGGAACACCTCGCGCGGCGTCGCACCCACGGCGTCGGCGGCGGCCTCGGCTGTCGCCTCCGTCGCCTGCCGGCCGCGGCGGCCGGTGAAGGCGTTGGCATTGCCGGAATTGACCACGACGGCCCGCGCCGTGCCGCCGGAAAGGCTTGCCCGGCAATGGTCGACCGGGGCCGACGGGCAGCGCGAGGTGGTGAAGACGCCCGCGACCGCGGCCGGCGCGTCGAACACCATCATCAGGACGTCGGTGCGCCCCTTGTACTTGATCCCCGCCGCGGCCGTGGCGATGCGCATGCCGTCGATCGGCGGCAGCGCAGCCAGTTCCGTGGGGGCGAGAGGCGAGACCGGGGTGGACTGGGCCATGGGGATCGCCGACCGCTTACTGCTCGGCGGGCGCGGCCGGAGCGGCCGCGGGATCCATCGACTTCTCCAGCGCCTCGACCTGGCTCTTCATCGCCGGGTCGACATATTCGACCGGCAGCTCGTCGCGGGCCTTCTGGACGAGGCCCATATATTTCTCGCGCAGCACGACCTGGCGGACCTGGTCCTTCACCGCGTCGAATTCGGGCTTCGGCGCCTCGCGCTTCTCCTCGACCTTGATCACGTGCCAGCCGAACTGGGTCTGGACCGGCTCCTTGGTGTAGGTGCCCGGCTCCATGGTGAAGGCCACCTTCTCGAATTCCGGCACCATCTGGCCGGCGCTGAAGAAGCCCAGGTCACCGCCCTCGGGGCCCGACGGACCGGTGGAGCTTTCCTTGGCGAGCTCGACGAAGTCGGCGCCGCCGTCGAGCTTGCCGATCACCGCCTTGGCCTCTTCCTCGGTCTTCAGGAGGATGTGGCGGGCATGGACCTCTTCGGTCGCCGGCATCGCCGCGACTTCCTTGTCGAAGCGCGCCTTCAGCTCCTCCTCGGTGATGTTGGCGACGCCGTTGCGGGCGAAATAGGCGTTGTGCAGCGTGCGCTCGCGCAGGAAGTCGATCTGCGCGGCGACCTCGGGATCGTCCTGCAGCGTCTCGGCCTCGGCCTGGCGAGCCAGCACCTTGATGTCGATCAGCGCCGACAGGACGGCGAGCTTGCGCTGGTCGGCCGGCAGGCGGGCGAACTGCTCGCCGACCTCGGCCGCGGCCGCCTTCAGGTCGCGCTCGGTGATCTCTTCCGATCCGACCCGGGCGACGACGTCCTCGTCGGCGGCATGGGCAGCGGTGCCGAATGCGGCGAAGACCAGCGCGCCGGCCAGAAGGGTCGAACGAAAAGCGGTGTTCATGGCAAAGAACGTCCTTGCGATAGCGTTGGATGGGCAGTCCGAGGGAACGGGAGAGAGGGCCGAAGGTGCCTGCGGCAAGAGATGCAGCCGCTTCTGTTCGTCCCGCCTCGACGGCGCGGTCGCCTCCCGGGCGCGCCGTTGACATCGGTTTGGCCCCCTCTTATCTCTCGCGCCAACCGAAAGTCCAGCCGACTTCCGCAAAGTTTGAAGCCTCCCGAAATTCTGCAAGTTGGTAGGATCGGTGGCATCGGCCTGCAAGCCGGCCACGGCATCGACGGTGCGATATCTTTTGGAAGGACCGGTTATGGTCAGTATTGGCGGGCTCGCCCGTAAGTTGTTGGGTTCGGCGAACGACCGGGTCGTTCGACGCTACGACGCCCGGGTCAAGGCGGTCGCGGCACGCGAAGCCGACATCGCCGCCCTCACCGACGACGAGCTGCGGGCGCGGACCGAGACGTTCCGCAGCGAGATCGCCGCCGGCAAGACCGTCGACGATCTGTTGATCGAGGCCTTCGCCGTGGTGCGCGAGGGCGCCAAGCGTGCCCTCGGCATGCGCCATTTCGACGTCCAGATGATCGGCGGCATGGTGCTCAATTCGGGCGCCATCGCCGAGATGAAGACCGGCGAAGGCAAGACCCTCGTCGCCACCCTCGCCGTCTATCTGAACGCGCTCGAGGGCAAGGGCGTCCACGTCGTCACCGTCAACGACTACCTCGCCCGCCGCGACGCGGAATGGATGGGGCGTCTCTACCGCTTCCTCGGCCTGACCGTCGGCATCATCGTCCACGGCATGTCCGACGAGGAGCGCCGCGCGGCCTATGCCTGCGACGTCACCTACGCGACGAACAACGAGCTCGGCTTCGACTATCTGCGCGACAACATGAAGTACGAGCGCAGCCAGATGGTCCAGCGCGGCCATCGCTACGCCATCGTCGACGAGGTCGATTCGATCCTCATCGACGAGGCGCGCACGCCGCTGATCATCTCCGGTCCGCTCGACGACCGGTCCGAGCTCTACATGACGATCGACGGGTTCATCCCGCAGCTCGACAAGAGCGACTACGACATCGACGAGAAGCAGCGCACGGTGACCTTCACCGAGGACGGCACCGAGAAGCTGGAGCGGCTTCTGGAGGCCGCCGGCCATCTCGTCGGCGATTCGCTCTACGACATCGAGAACGTCGCCATCGTCCACCACGTCAACAACGCATTGAAGGCCCACGCGCTGTTCCAGCGCGACAAGGACTACATCGTGCGCAACGACGAAGTGGTCATCATCGACGAGTTCACCGGCCGCATGATGCCGGGCCGCCGCTTCTCGGAAGGCCTGCACCAGGCGCTGGAAGCCAAGGAAGGCGTGACCGTCCAGCCCGAGAACCAGACGCTGGCCTCGATCACCTTCCAGAACTATTTCCGCATGTACGACAAGCTGGCCGGCATGACCGGCACGGCCCAGACGGAAGCGGCCGAGTTCGGCGACATCTACGGCCTGGACGTCATCGAGATCCCGACCAACCTGCCGATCCAGCGCATCGACGAGGACGACGAGGTCTACCGCACGGTCGAGGAGAAGTTCCGGGCGATCAGCCGCGAGATCCAGGACTGCGCCAAGCGCGGCCAGCCGATCCTCGTCGGCACGACCTCGATCGAGAAGTCCGAGCTTCTGGCCGAGCGCCTGCGCAAGGATGGGCTCAAGGACTTCCAGGTCCTCAACGCCCGCTACCACGAGCAGGAGGCCTATATCGTCAGCCAGGCCGGCGTGCCGGGCGCGGTGACGATCGCCACCAACATGGCCGGCCGCGGCACCGACATCCAGCTCGGCGGCAATGCCGAGATGCGCATCGACCGCGAACTCGCCGACATGGCCGAGGGACCGGAGCGCACCGCCAGGGAAGAGGCCATCAAGGCCGACATCAAGCGGCTGAAGGAAATCGCCATCGAGGCCGGCGGCCTCTACGTGCTGGCCACCGAGCGCCACGAAAGCCGGCGCATCGACAACCAGCTGCGCGGCCGCTCCGGCCGCCAGGGCGATCCGGGCCGCTCCAAGTTCTATTTGTCCCTGCAGGACGACCTGATGCGCATCTTCGGGTCCGACCGCATGGATTCGATGCTGACCAAGCTGGGTCTCAAGGAGGACGAGGCCATTGTCCATCCGTGGATCAACAAGGCGCTGGAAAAGGCCCAGAAGAAGGTCGAGGCGCGCAATTTCGACATCCGCAAGAACCTGTTGAAATACGACGACGTGATGAACGATCAGCGTCGCGTCATCTTCGAGCAGCGCATCGAGCTGATGGATTCCGAGGAACTCGACGAGGCCGTGGCGGACATGCGCCACGCCACGATCGAGGGCATCGTCTCGCGTCACATTCCGGAAAAGGCCTATCCCGAGCAGTGGGAGACCGAGGCTTTGAAGGCGGAGACGCTGGAATACCTCAATCTCGACCTGCCGATCACGGAATGGGCGAACGAGGAAGGCATCGCCGAGGACGACATCCGCGAGCGCATCCGCGAGCATGCCGACCGCGCCGCCGCCGAGAAGGCCGAGCGCTTCGGCCCGCAGGTGATGACCTATGTCCAGCGCAACATCGTCCTGCAGACGCTGGACGCCCTGTGGCGCGAGCATCTGGTCAATCTCGACCATCTGCGTTCGGTCGTCGGCTTCCGCGGCTACGCCCAGCGCGATCCGCTGAACGAGTACAAGTCGGAATCCTTCGAGCTGTTCGAGGCGATGCTGGGCAATCTGCGCGAGCGCACCACTTCGCAGCTCACCCGGGTCGAGATCGTCCAGCCGGAGCAGCGCCAGCCGGCGCCGCAGGTCCCGCCGATGGAGGCGCATCATGTCGACGCCACGACCGGCGTGGACGAGATGGGCGATGGCGCCGCGCGGCTGACCGCCAACTTCACCCCGGCCGCCGCCGACGGCCTGCGCCGCGATCCGGAGAACCCGGACAGCTGGGGCCAGGTCGGCCGCAACGAGCCCTGCCCCTGCGGGTCCGGCAAGAAGTTCAAGCACTGCCACGGCGCCTTCGTCTGAGGCAGACCGCAGCGACACATCGAGGCCGCCGGATCCGAAAGGTCCGGCGGCCTTTTTCGTGCCTTGTGTGTCTTGCGCTGGGGCGCGCGTCGCCGTGAGGGTCGCGGTACAGACCCCACCAGGCAGCCCGCTCTCACCGACCGTGGCCGCGCCTCCGAATGGCCCTGCGGCTCCTGCCCGAACACGAAAAAGCCCGCGACGGATGCCGCGGGCTTTTCCTAAACCGGATGGTTCGGCAGGGCCTGATCGCCCCGCCGCCGTCCGGCTGCGCTATTTCAGGAAGCTCGAGAAGATCGAGCCGCCACCGCCGCCGACGCGGTTGCCTTCGCGGTCATAGCCCTCGCGGCGATGCTGCTCCTGGGCATAGGCCTCGGGCGTGATCGGCTGGCCGGTGCGGTAGCTGAAGGTCGAGGTCTCGGCGAAGTCGCTCGGCGAGAAGCTCGAGGCGATCTTCTCCTCCTCTGCATGGTCGGCTTCCACCTTGGCGACGACCTGCGCCGGCAGGGAGAAGTCCGGGCAAGCGCCCGTGGCCGACAGGCCGGCGACCGTCTCGGCGCTCTGGTCGAAGACGTAGCGGCGGTCGCAGACGCCGACATTGGGCTGCTGGCGGGTCATCTCGAAATAGTCCGAGCCCTTCTTCAGCATCTTCCAGAAGTCGTAATGCTCGGAATTGCGGTGCCGCGCCATATTCTTCGGCGTCATGCGGAAGGGATAGGCCTGGATCTGGAAGGCGCGCTGGCCGCCCTCGAAGGAATGGCGGGCGAGCGAATAGATTTCCTGCACCTGCTCGTCGTCCATGGCATAGCAGCCGGACGAGTTGCACGAGCCGTGGATCATCAGATGCGAGCCGGTCCGGCCATTGGCCCGGTCATAGGTGTTCGGATAGCCCATGTTGAGGGCGAGATGGAAATTGGAATTCGGGTTCAGCTGCGCCGGCGTCACCGTGTAGAAGCCCTCTGGCGCCTGACGGTCGCCTTCCTTCTTCTTCGGGCCGAGCTTCCCGGACCAGGCGCAGATCTCGTAGGTCTTCAGGAGCGCGTAGGTGCCGTCGGTCTTCTGCTTCCAGACCTCGAGGTCCGACTCTTCCTTGTAGAGGCGGACGAGGATCGGCGACTTGACGCCCATCCCGTTGGACTTGATCGCCTGCACGAGAGCGGCCGGCAGCGGCGCTTCGGCGGGCAGCAGATCTTCGTACTGGCAGGCGGAAACTGCGAACATGGCTGTCGCAAGCGCGGCGGCCGTCACGAGGCGTCGAAACAACATCCCCTCATCCCCATCGCATTGACGGCACATCGGCCGTCCCCACTCGGACCGGCGCCTGCGAAGCGCCCGGACCATCGCGGCGGCCATATCCCAGTCGGATATCCCGTCGCATGCCTTTCCCCGTTCTGCCGCAACCGTCGTTAAGCAATCGTTAATGTTCAAAATTAGATCGATTGCCGACGACAGGCCGGACGACGACAGGCTGCGTTGATTTCGCCCCTCACCTTACGTCGTCCGGGAGCATCCTTGCAGAGCTTGAAGCCCAAGGGAACGGGAGGGCGTTGCCGCCAGGCAACAGGCTTTAGAGATTCCGCCCGATGGCGAGGAACTTTTCGCGGCGCTGGCGGCGGAGGCCGTCGCCGTCGAGCTCGGCCAGTTCGGCGAAGGCGGCGCGCACGCGCTCGGCGGCGGCCGCGATGCCCTCGGCGGGTGCCCGGTGGATGCCGCCCAGCGGCTCCTCGACGATGCCGTCGATGATGCCGAAGCCGGCGAGATCCTGCGCCGTGATCTTCATCGCCTGCGCCACGTCGCGGGCGCGGGTCGCGTCCCGCCACAGGATCGAGGCGCCGGCCTCCGGCGAGATCACCGAATAGATGGCGTGCTCGAGCATCAGCACCTTGTTGGCGGTGGCGATGGCGATGGCGCCGCCCGAACCGCCCTCGCCGATGACCAGCGAGACCATCGGCACGCGCAGATTGAGGCAGGCCTCGGTGGAGCGGGCGATCGCCTCGGCCTGGCCGCGCTCCTCGGCGCCGATGCCCGGATAGGCGCCGGCGGTGTCGACGAAGGTCAGCACCGGGATCTGGAAGCGCTCGGCAAGTTCCATCACCCGCACCGCCTTGCGGTAGCCCTCGGGCCGGGCCATGCCGAAATTGTGCTTCAGGCGGGTCTGGGTGTCGGAGCCCTTCTCCTGGCCGATGACCGCGACGGACTGGCCGTCGAAGCGGCCGAAGCCGCTGATGATGGCGTGGTCTTCCGCGTAGAAGCGGTCTCCGGCCAGCGGCACGAAGTCGGTGATCAGGGCAGCGATGTAGTCGAGGCAGTGCGGCCGGTCGGGATGGCGGGCGACCTGGGTCTTCTGCCACGGCGTCAGCTTGCGATACAGATCGGCCAGCGCCTCGCGGGAGCGCTTCTCCAGCCGCTGGATCTCGTCGGTGACGTCGACGGCGTCCTTGCCCTCGATCTTCTTGAGTTCCAGGATCTGGCCTTCGAGATCGGCGACGGGTTTTTCGAAATCGAGATAATTATGCATGGGTGCGCGGCGTCGAGCCGTCCTTCGAGATTTTGGCGACCGGACGCGACGGCCGACTGACCGCAGGGCGCGCGGCGCACGTGGGTCTGGCCCGCATGCGCCCCGCCCGCGGCGCAACGTCTGTGTTGCGGCGGAAACTGGCCATGCGCCGCACCCTTGTCAAGAAAACCGTGCGGCGCATCAATGCCGGCTCTCGTCCGACAGGGGATGATGGTCGGTGACCAGCCGGATCAGCCGCTCTTCCAGGACATGGGTGTAGATCTGGGTGGTCGAGATGTCGGCATGGCCGAGCAGCTCCTGCACCGCCCGCAGATCGGCGCCGTTCTGCAGGAGATGGCTGGCGAAGGCGTGGCGCAGCACATGCGGCGAGATCCGTTCGGCCGGAATGCCGACGCGGGCGGCCAGCGCCTTCAGGTCGCGGGCGAAGGCCTGGCGGGTCAGATGGCCGGTCTCCGACAGGGCCGGGAACAGCCAGCGCCCCTCCTCGCCGACGCCGGCGAGCTTCATAGCCTCGGCGAAGCGGGTCAGCGCATCGCGCGCCGCCTCGCCGATCGGCACCATGCGCTCCTTGTCGCCCTTGCCGCGCACGACGATCATGCGCTGGCGGCCGCGCAGCACGGCCCGCGGCAGGCTGACCAGTTCGGAGACGCGCATGCCGGTGGCGTAGAGCAGTTCGACCAGCGCATGCATGCGCGCGGCCCGCACCAGCCGGGCGGGCGACTGTTCGGGATCGACCGCCTCGGCGGCGGCCCGGTCGAGCAGCCGGTCGACCTCGTCCTCGCTCATCACCTTGGGCAGCGGCCGCTTGCGGCGGGCGCCCTCGATCGGACCGGTCGGATCGTCGCCGCGCCGGCCCTCCACATAGAGAAAGCGGTAATACTGGCGCAGCGCCGACAGCCGGCGCGAGCGGCTGGTCTCGGCAAAGCCGCGGGCGGCGAGCCGGCCGACATAGGCGCGGATGTCCTCGGTGGTGGCGGTCATCAGCGAGCCGCCCTGCCCGGCCATGAAGCCGCTGGCGTCCTCGAGGTCGCGGCGATAGGCGGCAACGGTGTTGTCGGCCGCGCCGCGCTCGACCGCCATCATCTCCAGGAAGGTCTCGATGTCGGCGCCCTCGCGGGCCGAAAGCCCCGTGGCGGCGGGCGCGCCGGGGGCCGGCGCCGGGCTCATGGCCGCAGGCCGCCGCCCGTGCCGGCGGGCTCGGTGGACGGCATCGGAATCTCGACGGTGGTTTCCCGGCGGGTCGGATCGACGAAGTAGACGAGCGCCGCCATGATGCCGTAGATGATGGCCGCAAGGATCAGGAGCGTCGTCAGGAGGCGGACGAGTGTCGGCATCGCGGTCTGGCGAACTCACCTTGGTGTGGGCGTCCCTTGCAATCGCCCGCTTCTAACGCGAACGGGACGCAACGCAAGCGAGACGGGCAGCCCCTGACGGGGTAAACGGCGAACTTTAAGATTTCCTCATGTTTGCATACGGCAAGGGTGGGACGGCTGCGAAAGGCGCAATGAGAAGCGAATTGCCATCGGGCGGAACCGACACCATCCAGGACCGCCTGGGCACGCGTTCCGTCACCCTCGTCGGCCTGATGGGCGCCGGCAAGACCACGGTCGGACGCCGGGTCGCGGCGCTTCTCGACCTGCCCTTCCACGACACCGACCACGAGATCGAGCTGGTCTCGCGCATGTCGATCCCTGAGCTGTTCGAGGCCTATGGCGAGCCCGAGTTCCGGGCGCTGGAGGCCCGCGTCGTCGGCCGCCTCATCGGCGAGGGCCCGCAGGTCGTGGCCACCGGCGGCGGCGCCTACATGCACGAGGAGACCCGCAGCCTTCTCCAGCAGTCGGCGATCACCGTCTGGCTGAAGGCCGATCTCGACACGCTGATGGATCGCGTCCGGCGCCGGGCCAACCGCCCGCTGCTCAAGCAGGACGATCCGCGCGCCGTGATGCGCGGCCTGATCGAGACCCGCTATCCCATCTATGCCGAAGCCGACATCACCATCCCGACGCGCAACGTGAAGCGGGACGTGATCGCCCAGGAAATCATCGAGGCGCTGGACCGCCACCTCGCCACGGAGACCGACCGATGAGCAGTGTTCCCGCCGCCCCTGCCACCACCGACGCGCCGGCCGCGCCCCGCAGCCATGTTAGGGTCGAGCTCGGCGACCGCGGCTATGACATCGTCATCGGCCCCGGCCTGATCGACGTCGCCGGCGAGGAGATCGCCCGGCGCCTGCCCGGCGTGCGCGCCGCCGTCCTCACTGACGCGACGGTCGCCGGCCTGCATTACGAGCGGCTGTCCATTGCGCTCAGGGCCGCCGGCATCGACCACGTGCAGATCGTCGTGCCGCCCGGCGAGACGACCAAGTCCTTCGCGCAGCTCACCGACGTCGTCGACCAGATCATCGGCGCCCGCCTCGAGCGCGGCGACGTGGTCATCGCGCTCGGCGGCGGCGTGATCGGCGACCTCGCCGGCTTCGCCAGCGCCATCGTGCGCCGCGGCATGGGCTTCGTGCAGATGCCGACGACGCTGCTGGCGCAGGTGGATTCCTCCGTCGGCGGCAAGACCGGCATCAATTCGCCGCGCGGCAAGAACCTGATCGGCGCCTTCCACCAACCGGCCCTCGTCCTCTCCGACACCGCCCTCCTCGACACGCTGAGCCCGCGCGAGTTCGCCGCCGGCTACGCGGAAATCGCCAAGATGGCGCTGATCGACCGGCCGGACTTCTTCGACTGGCTCGACGCCAACCGCGAGGCGATCTTCACCGGCGGGCCGGAGCGGGTCGAATCGGTGCGCCAGAGCTGCATC
This sequence comes from Aurantimonas sp. NFXS3, assembly GCF_049132005.1. Taxonomy (NCBI): domain Bacteria; kingdom Pseudomonadati; phylum Pseudomonadota; class Alphaproteobacteria; order Hyphomicrobiales; family Aurantimonadaceae; genus Aurantimonas; species Aurantimonas sp. NFXS3. The sequence continues at coordinate 910,594 of NZ_JAGDDZ010000002.1, read as the reverse complement.
GCCAAGGCCGCCGTCGTCGCCGCCGACGAGCGCGAGGAAGGCAGCCGCGCGCTGCTCAATCTCGGCCACACCTTCGGCCACGCGCTGGAAGCGGCGGTCGGCTACGACGCAAAGCGCCTCGTCCATGGCGAGGGCGTCGCCATCGGCACTGTCCTGGCGCATCGCTTCTCGGCCAGGCTCGGCCTCTGCCCGCCCGCCGATGCCGAGCGCTGCGCGGCGCATTTCGCCGCCGTCGGCCTGCCCACACGCATTGCCGAGATTCCCGGTGCGCCGCTCGACGTGGCGACGCTGATGGCCGGCATCGGTCAGGACAAGAAGGTCCGGCGCGGCAGCCTCACCTTCATCCTCACCCGCGGCATCGGCCAGGCCTTCATCGCCAGCGACGTCGACCCGGCCGCCGTCGAGGCCTTCCTGACTGAAGAGTTGACCCGATGAGCGTGACCCTCTGGATTCTCCTCGGCATCGTCCTGGTCCTCGTCTCCATCTCCGCCTTCTTCTCGGGCTCGGAGACGGCGCTGACCGCGGTCTCGCGGGCCCGGCTGATGAGCTACGAGAAGAATGGCGACGCCCGCGCCACGCTCGTCCAGACGCTGATCGAGAAGAAGGACCGGCTGATCGGCGCCCTTCTCATCGGCAACAACCTCGTCAACATCCTCGCCTCGTCGCTGGCGACCACGGCCTTTCTCGGCCTGTTCGGCCAGGCCGGCGTCGTCTACGCGACGATCGGCATGACCGTCATCGTGGTGATCTTCGGCGAAGTGCTGCCGAAATCCGCGGCGATCGCCCGGCCCGACGGCTTCTCGCTGGCCGTCTCGCGGCCGGTGAGCTGGGTGGTGGCGCTGCTCGGGCCGCTGACCCGGGTGGTCAACTGGATCGTCCGCCGCATCCTGGCGCTGTTCGGGGTGAGTCTCGAATCCGGCGCCTCGCTCCTGACCGCCCACGAGGAACTGCGCGGCGCCGTCGAGGTGCTCCACCGCGAGGGTTCGCTGGTCAATGCTGACCGCAACCGGCTCGGCGGCCTGCTCGACCTGCACGAGCTGGAGGTCTCCGACGTCATGGTCCACCGCACCGCCATGCGGCAGGTCAATGTCGATGACGGGCCGATCGAGGTGGTGCGGCAGATCCTGGAAAGCCCCTATACCCGCATGCCGGTCTGGCGGACCCATTACGACAACATCGTCGGCGTGGTGCATGCCAAGGACATCCTGCGGGCGCTGCACGAGGTCGACAACGACCCGGCCAAGGTCGACATCCTCAAGATCTGCGCCCAGCCCTGGTTCGTGCCCGAGACGACGACGCTGCAGGACCAGCTCAACGCCTTCCTGCGCCGCAAGACCCATTTCGCCATCGTCGTCGACGAATATGGCGAGGTCGAAGGCCTGATCACCCTGGAGGACATTCTCGAGGAGATCGTCGGCAACATCGCCGACGAGCACGATGTCGACATGCAGGGCGTCAAGATCGAGGCGGATGGCTCGGTCATCGTCGACGGCCAGGTGCCGATCCGCGATCTCAACCGGGCGCTGGACTGGAACCTGCCGGACGAGGAGGCGGTGACGATCGCCGGGCTGGTCATCCACGAGACCCAGACGATTCCGGAAGAGCGGCAGGCCTTCACCTTCTTCCACAAGCGCTTCACTGTCCTGAAGCGCGAGAAGAACCGCATCGCCAAGCTGCGCATCCGGCCGGCCACCATCCTGGTTCCGCCCAAGAAGGGTGGCCATCATGCCCTGGCGAGCGGCGAGGTCGCGCCCGTGCTGGAGCCGGAGATCGACGATTACGATTACGGCATCGAGACGATCGAGCCGGACGCGACGGATTTCGAGACTGGCGAGGTCGTCACCGAAACGGCGGATCGGGACGAATGGTCGCCCGGACCGCGCCCGGTCGACGCCGACCTGACGAACACCGACGACATGCCCGCCTCGTCCGACGCCGCCGATACGGTCTCCGATCCCGAGGCGACGCGCCGCGACTGAGCGGCACAGCCTGCCGGTATCAGGCGGGCGCACCGGGCGTCGGGTCTCCTGTCAGGCGCCGCGCTCGCCGCTTTGCCGGCCCGCGCTCAGCGGCGACGCGCCTCGCCCGGCGCCGAAACCTCGATGGCGAGGGCATGGACGCCGGCGTCCAGCTCGTCCTGCAGCACCCGGTTGATCGCGCGGTGGCGCGCCACCCGGCTTTGGCCGGCAAAGGCCGCGCTCACGAGTCGCACCCGGAAATGCGTCTCGCCCGATCCGTCGAATGTCGCGTGATGGTCGCTGTCGGCGTGGTGGTGACCGGCATGCAGATGGCTCTCGTCGATGATCTCCAGATGCTCCGGCGCAAACGCCTCGGCCAGCTTGGTCTCGATTGTCGCCCTGGTGTTCATGGCAGTCACTCTCCTGTAGTAGCGGTCGCCGCACCGCGCCAAGCGAAGCTTGCGCGAAGCAGGCGGACCCTCTGCATTTTCGGGCTTTTTCCGGGATGTCAATTCTTGTCCGCACCGGTCCCGGGCACCATTATTGGACGCGATGAAACTCGACTCCGAATATTTCGATGCGATCCGCGTCAAGGGGAAGCGCAAGACCAAGGGCAAGGCGGAGCCACGCCGGGCCGAAGTCTGCGCGTGGGAAGGCTGTAACGAGCCGGGCTCCTACAAGGCGCCGATGGGCCGTGATCACGAAGGGCAGTACCTGCATTTCTGCGTCGATCACGTGCGCCAGTACAACAAGTCCTACAATTATTTCTCCGGTCTGAACGACAAGGACATCCAGCAGCACCTCAAGGATTCCATGACCGGCCACCGGCCGACATGGACCATGGGGCATAATGGCACGGCCGCCGGCAACGGCGCCAAGGCGGCCAGCGCCGCGCGGGCCAAGCGCTGGAACAGCCGCATGCGCGACCCCTTCGACCTGTTCCCGGAGGAGGGTGGCGGGCGCCCGCAGCCGCGGCGCCCCAAGGTCCGCTCGCTGGAGCACAAGGCGTTCGAGACGCTGGACCTCACCGACGAGGCGAGTGGCGAAGCGATCCGCACGCGCTACAAACAACTCGTCAAGCAGCTGCATCCCGATGCCAATGGCGGCGACCGCGGCACCGAGGACAAGCTGCGCGAAGTGATCCAGGCCTACAAACTTTTGAAACAGTCAGGTTTTTGCTAAGCGCGAGGGGAACGCGCCGGCCACCCCGAAAACCAGCGTGCGCAAACGCCATGCGGCGATGATCGCGGAGCCCGTCGGGGCCCCGCCCTCTCGCCCGCAAACCGACAGTGATGACTTGGTCCCCGAGGCTCGCCGGAGAGCCGCCGGACCGTTGGAGGTAGTATGAGTGCAGCGGAACATCACGTGGCCCCCCTGCCCGATACCACGGTCTCGGTGCGTGACACCTTCGGGTTCGACAGCGACCTGACGGTCCCGGCCTTTTCCGCGTCCGACCCGCACGTCCCAGAGATCGACCCGGACTATCTGTTCGACAAGCCGACGACGCTGGCGATCCTCGCCGGCTTCGCCAAGAACCGGCGCGTCATGGTCTCGGGCTATCACGGCACCGGCAAGTCGACCCATATCGAGCAGGTCGCGGCCCGCCTCAACTGGCCCTGCGTGCGCGTCAATCTCGACAGCCATGTCAGCCGCATCGATCTCGTCGGCAAGGATGCCATCGTCGTGCGCGACGGCATGCAGGTCACCGAGTTCAAGGACGGCATCCTGCCCTGGGCCTACCAGAACAACGTCGCACTGGTGTTCGACGAATACGACGCCGGTCGCCCCGACGTGATGTTCGTCATCCAGCGGGTGCTGGAATCCTCCGGCCGGCTGACCCTGCTCGACCAGAGCCGCGTCATCCGCCCGCATCCGGCCTTCCGCCTGTTCGCCACGGCCAACACCGTCGGCCTCGGCGACACGACCGGCCTCTATCACGGCACCCAGCAGATCAACCAGGCGCAGATGGACCGCTGGTCCATCGTCACGACGTTGAACTATCTGCCCCACGACCACGAGGTCGGGATCGTCGTGTCCAAGGCCAAGACCTACGCCACCAAGGAAGGCCGCGAGACCGTCTCCCAGATGGTCCGCGTCGCCGACCTCACCCGCTCGGCCTTCGTCAATGGCGACCTCTCGACGGTGATGAGCCCGCGCACGGTGATCACCTGGGCCGAGAATGCCGAGATCTTCGGCGATCTGGGCTTTGCCTTCCGGCTCACCTTCCTGAACAAGTGCGACGATCTGGAGCGCCCGCTCGTCGCCGAGTTCTACCAGCGCGCCTTTGGCGAGGAACTGCCGGAGAGCGCCGCCAACCTCGTTCTGGACTAGGCGGCCATGGCCAAGATCGGCGACAACACGCGTCCTGTGGACCGCAAGCCGGCCGATAGCGAGCCGTTCCGGCGCGCCGTCGCCGGCTGCCTGCGGGCGATCGCCGGCGATGCCGAGCTCGAGGTCACCTACGCCTCCGAGCGTCCGGGTCTCAGCGGCCAGCGCGCCCGCCTGCCGGACCTGCCCAAGCGCGTCTCCAAGACCGATCTCGGCGTCACCCGCGGCCTGTCCGACGCCATGGCGCTGCGCAAGGCGCGCCACGATTCGCGGCTGCATTCCAGCCTGTCGCCCGACGGCCGCAGCGCCCGCGCCGTCTACGACGCCGTCGAGCAGGCCCGCTGCGAGGCGATCGGCGCCAATGCCATGCGCGGCGTCGGCGACAATCTCGCGACGATGCTCGAGGACAAGTATTTCCGCTCCAACCTCGCCGACGTCACCGACCGCGCCGAGGCGCCGATCGAGGACGCGGTGGCGCTGATGGTGCGCGAGAAGCTGACCGGCCGCCCGATCCCGCCCAGCGCCGAGGCGCTGGTCGACGTGTGGCGCGACTTCATCGACGAGAAGGCCGGCGCGAAGTTCGACCGGCTCAGCGAGACTGTCGGCGACCAGCAGGCCTTTGCGCGGGCGATGCGCGACATGCTGGTCTCGCTGGAGATGGCCGAGAGCCTCGGCGACGAGGACGAGAGCGACGACACCGACAGCGAGGAAGAGCAGGGCGACAACCAGACCCGCGATTCCGACGAGGGCGGCTCCGAGAAGGAGAGCGGCACCGACGAGGCCGAGGCCCAGGAGAACGAGAGCGAAGGCGAGAACCAGGAGGCGGCCGAGGCCGAATCCTCCGAGGCGACCGCCGACGATCCCTCCGACGAGGACAGCCAGGACACCGAGACGCCGGGCGAGTCGCGGCGCCCCAACCAGTCGCAGCACGGCTTCAATCTCGACAGCGACTACAAGGTCTTCACCCAGGCCTTCGACGAGACCATCGGCGCCGAGGAATTGTGCGACGAGGCCGAGCTCGATCGGCTGCGGGCCTTTCTCGACAAGCAGCTCTCGACCCTGCAGGGCGTCGTCGGCCGGCTGGCCAACCGGCTGCAGCGCCGCCTGATGGCCCAGCAGAACCGCTCCTGGGACTTCGACCTGGAGGAAGGCTATCTCGATCCCGCCCGGCTCAGCCGGATGGTCATCGACCCGATGCAGCTGCTGTCCTTCAAGATGGAGCGCGACACCGACTTCCGCGACACGATCGTGACGCTGGTGATCGACAATTCCGGCTCCATGCGCGGCCGTCCGATCACCGTCGCGGCCACCTGCGCCGACATCCTGGCGCGCACGCTGGAGCGCTGCGGCGTCAAGGTCGAGGTGCTCGGCTTCACCACCCGCGCCTGGAAGGGCGGGCAGGCGCGCGAGGCCTGGCTGAAGGCCGGCAAGCCGCAGAAGCCCGGCCGCCTCAACGATCTGCGCCACATCATCTACAAATCCGCCGATTCGCCGTGGCGCCGCTCGCGGCGCAATCTCGGCCTGATGATGCGCGAGGGGCTGCTGAAGGAAAACATCGACGGCGAGGCGCTGATCTGGGCCCACAACCGGCTTCTCGCCCGGCCCGAGCAGCGCCGCATCCTGATGATGATCTCGGACGGCGCGCCGGTGGATGATTCGACCCTGTCGGTGAATCCCGGCAACTATCTCGAACGGCATCTGCGGGCGGTCATCGAGCAGATCGAGACCCGCTCGCCGGTCGAGCTCCTGGCGATCGGCATCGGCCACGACGTCACCCGCTACTACCGGCGCGCCGTGACCATCGTCGATGCCGAGGAACTGGCCGGCGCCATGACCGAGCAGCTCGCCGATCTCTTCGAGGACGAGAAGGCCGGCGGCCGGCGCGGACAGCGGCGCCGTGCAGGCGGCGCCGGACGCTGATGGGCGGGCGCAGCCGGCGCATCAGTGCCACGGCGCTCTGCGCCCTCCTCCTGGCCACCACCGCGCCCGTCGCCGCGGGCAGCGGCCTCGACATCGCTGCCAAGCCCGTCGCGCGGTTCGACAAGAACTCCGACCGCGTCCGCTTCGGCGCGCTCGACTTCGTCGGCGGCTTTTCCTTCTGGTCCGATGACAGCCGGCTGATGGGCCTGTCCGCCTTCCGGTTCCGCGACGGCGGCAGCCGCTTCCTCGCGGTCTCCGACACCGGCTACTGGCTGGGCGGGCGCATCGCGCGTGACGCCGACGGCCGGCCGGTGGGCATCGCCGAGGCGACGCTCGACCCGATCCTCGCCCCCGACGGCCAGGCCCATCGCCGCAAGGGCGATGCCGACGCCGAAGGGCTGGCGATCGACGGCGACAGGGTCGTCGTGTCCTTCGAGAGCGATCACCGCATCGCCGCCTTCGCTGCCGCCCCCAGCATGGCGGCAAGCCGGCCTTCGCCGCTCGCTTTGCCGATCCCGCGGCGCGAATTGCGCGGCAACAAGGGGCTGGAGATGCTGGCGGCCGCACCGGCCTCGGGGCCGCTGGCCGGTGCGCTGGTGACGGTGAGCGAGCATTCCATCGACCGCGCCGGCAATCTCTTCGCCGCAATCCTCGACGGTCCGCGATCGGGTCTCTTCACGGTGCGCAAGGATACCGACTGGGAGGTCTCGGACGGCACGTTCCTCGCCGGCGGCGACCTCCTGCTCCTGGAGCGGCGCTACAATGGCTGGGTCGGCGGGCTGGGCATCCGGATCCGGCGGGTCGCGTCAAACGGCATCCGTCCCGGCGCCCTCGTCGACGGCCCGGTGATCGCGTCCTTCGATCTCGGCCAGGAGATCGACAACATGGAAGCGATCGACGCCTGGACCGACGACACCGGCGCGACCCGGCTGACGCTCATGTCGGACGACAACGGCTCGTATTTCCAGCGCAACATGGTGCTGGAATTCCGCCTCGCCGAGGACGAGGCGCGCACCCACTGAGGGGTGTCAGATGCCGGCGGCCGCCACCGGCCGGACCGGCATGAAATGCTGCATGATGATCCGGTAGGGCACCAGCGCGAACACCGCGATGAACAGCTTCACCGTGAAATCGCCGATCGCCCAGGATACCCAGCGCGGTGCCTCCACGGCCATCAGGCCGAGCAGCGGCGCGCTTTCCAGCGCGAAGCCGTCATTGGGGCCGAGGAACAGGAAGAACGGCGCGAAGGCGACGGTGAAGAAGGTGATCGTGTCGACCACCGACCCCGACAGCGACGACGCCGCCGGCGCCCGCCACCAGCTTTCCTGGCGCAGGCGGTTGAACACCGCGATGTCGAGGAGCTGCGCGGCCAGGAACGCCCCGCCCGAGGCGATGGCGATTCGCAGCAGCCGCTCGGCGGCCGTCGCATATTCCAGGAAGCCGAGATCGTAGAGCACCGGCGGCACGACGATCGAGCAGGCGACCGCGGCGGCAAAGCCGATATAGACCACGCGCCGGGCGATGGCCGGGCCATAGCGACGGTTGGTCAGGTCGGTGACGAGAAACGCGAAGGCGTAGGTGAAGGCGCCGTAGGTCAGGATGTCGGCCAGCTGCAGCGAGCCGATCTGGGCGAAGACCGGGAACTGCACCGCGACGTTCGACGCGAGCACGATCGCCGTCATGGCGATGACGGGAAGCAGATAGATGCGCAGGAGCTGCATTTTTTTAACCTGGGTGATGGAACCAGTTTGTGCCGGACGCCCGAAGGCGACCGGCCCGGATATGTCGGATATCAGGGGCGCTGGCGCGCCCCCGTCAGCACGGCCTGATCAGGCGGCTGCCGTCTCGGCGATCTTCTTGGCGATCTGGCGCTTCAGCAGACGGGCGCGCTGCGACAGCTCGGCCGCGTCGGCCTTGGCCAGGAACGCGTCGAGACCGCCGCGGTGCTCGACCGAACGCAGCGCATGCGCCGAGATGCGCAGACGATAGCGCTGGCCCATCGCGTCGGAGATCAGCGTGACCTGGCACAGATTCGGCAGAAACTTGCGACGCGTCCTGTTGTTCGCGTGGCTGACATTGTTGCCGGACTGGACAGCCTTGCCAGTGAGTTCGCAGGCGCGTGACATCGGATCACCTTTCAGATTAACGTAACGCCCGACCGAGACGCGCCACCGCAACAGGCGCGATCATCGACATCGGGTATGACCGGAAATTCGAACGGGTCTATAGTCCGGGCCGGACGATGCGTCAAGCCGCGCGACGCGGCGACCTGCCCGTCCGATCGCCACAAATTCGCACCGTTTGTCCCGTCTGCCCGAAAGCTGCCCGTTCCCCTTCGCCGCGAGAGGCCTTCGCCCCATGATGTCCAGACCGATTCTCGCCCTTGTCGCCGTCGCGGCAACGCTCGCCGCCGGCCTCGCTCCGGTCCGGGCCGAGCAGACGGTTACGACGCGCTACGGCGTCTCGATCATCGGCCTGCCGGTCGGCAAGGCGAGCTTCGACACCACCATCGACGGCAGCCGATTCTCGGTGAAGGGCACCCTGTCCTCGGCCGGGCTCGGCAGCCTCGTCTCCAACACCCGCGGCACCAGCCGGGTCGCCGGCAAGGTCACCAGCCGCGGCTTTGCGGCCGAAAGCTACGGCCTCGACTATACCAGCGACGCCAAGCGCTGGTCGAGCGACGTCGCCTTCAGCGGCGGCCGCGTGACCTCGGCGAAGGTCGGCCCGAAGCGCGCCAAGGCCAAGCCCGATTACGTGCCGGTGCAGCGCGCCCAGCTGCGCTCGGTGGTCGATCCCCTGAGCGGGCTGATGATCAAGACCGGCGACGCCGCCTCGGTGTGCCGCCGGACCCTGCCGCTCTATGACGGCTGGTCGCGCCTCGACCTGAAGCTGTCGCCGGCCGGCACCCGGCGCTTCGACATGCCCGGCTTTTCGGGCAATGCCGCGGTCTGCAAGCTGCGGATCGACCCGGTCAGCGGCTATGACAAATCCTCCAAGGGGCTGAAGTTCCTGAAAGGCCAGACGCTGGAACTCTGGTTCGCGCCGATCGCCCGCGAGGACGTCTACGTCCCGGTCTATGCCCATATCCCCACCACCGTCGGCCCGCTGACCCTGTCGGCCCTGTCGGTCTCCGTCGATTGATACGGGCCGGGCGCGGCCCCGCCGCGCCTCGCCGTTCCGCCGACAGCCGCACCGCCGGCGAGATCCGCCCCCGTGCCATTGACCCGCCGCACACGGGGCGAGCATAGATCGCCGCGGCAGCAGGAGTGGACATGGGCACGATACTGGGTTTTGCGGCGGTCCTGATGTGGGCTGTCCTGGCGCTTCTGACGGCGCGCAGCGGCGCGGTCCCACCGTTCCAGCTGGCCGCCATGACCTTCCCCATCGCCGCCATCATCGGCGTCGTCGCCCTCAAGCTGCGCGGCGGCGGCCTCGCGGTCTTCCGCCAGCGGCCGGCCGTGTGGCTCCTCGGCGTCGGCGGGCTGTTCGGCTACCACGCCCTGTACTTCGCCGCCCTGCGCAACGCCCCGGCGGCCCAGGCCGGCCTGATCGCCTATCTCTGGCCGCTGCTGATCGTGCTCGGATCGGCCGCCCTGCCCGGCGAGCGCCTGCGCTGGTTCCACATCCTCGGCGCCCTCTGCGGCCTTGCCGGCGCAGCGCTGATCGTCACCGGAGGCGGGGCGCTGGCCTTCTCCCCCGACTATGCGCTCGGCTACGGCCTCGCCGGGCTCTGCGCCCTCACATGGTCGAGCTACTCGCTGCTGTCGCGGCGCTTCGGCGACGTGCCCAGCGACGTGGTCACCGGCTTCTGCGCGGTGACGGCGGTGCTGTCGCTCCTCGCCCATCTCGCCTTCGAGACCACGGTCTGGCCGCAGACGGGTGGCGAGTGGATCGCGGTGCTGCTGCTCGGCCTGCTGCCGGTCGGCGGCGCCTTCTATGTCTGGGACTACGGGGTCAAGCACGGCGACATCCAGGTCATCGGCGCGGCGAGCTATGCCGCGCCGCTCCTGTCGACGCTGGTGCTGATCGCGGCGGGCGAGGCGGCGCTGTCGGGCACCATCGTCATCTCGGCGATCCTCATCACGCTGGGGGCCTGCCTCGCCGCGCTGCCGCTGTTCCGGCGGCTGCTACGGCGCGGCGAAGCGGTGGCGCGCTAGTTCCCGGAGGCCTTGCGCGGCGTCGGCCGCCAGTTCTCCGGCGCCATCTCGAAGGACGCGAAGTCGAAGCCGGGCGCCACGGTGCAGCCGACGAGGGTGTATTCGCCAAGGCTCGTCGCGGTCTGCCAGCAGCCGGCAGGCACGACGAATTGCGGCCGCTCGCCGGCCTCGACATCGGGGCCCAGCCGGTGCGCCGAGGCGTCGTGGCCGTTCTGCGAGATGGTGATCACCAGCGGCGCGCCGCCATACCAGTGCCAGACCTCGGCCGCATCGGTCACACGGTGCCATTCCGAGGTCTCGCCGGCTTCCAGGAGATAGTAGATCGCCGTGGAGGCGGCCCGGCCGCCCTCCCCGGTCGCCTCGTCGCGAAAGGTCTCGCGATACCAGCCGCCCTCGGGATGCGGCTTCAGGTCGAGCGTGCGGACGAGGTGCAGCGCTTTCAGGCTCATCAGTAACCATCCCGCTTCTTGCGGATGGCCGCGAAGACCTCCGCCGGTTGTGCGTCTTCCATGCCCATGGCCGCCTTCAGCTCCGGATCGTCGGCCCGCAGGAACGGATTGGTCTTCTTCTCGCGTCCGAGCGACACCGGCAGGGTCGGCTTGCCCTCGACCCGCAGATGCTCGACCTCCTTCACCCGCTCCTGCAGCGCCAGGTTCTGCGGATCGATGTCGATGGCGCAGCGGGCGTTGGTGGCGGTGTATTCGTGGCCGCAATAGAGCATCGTGTCGTCCGGCAGGGCGCGCAGCCGCTGCAGCGAGTCCCACATCATCGCGGCATCGCCCTCGAACAGGCGACCGCAGCCGAGCGAGAACAGCGCATCGGCGGCAAACAGCGCCTTGGCGTCGGGCATGTAGTAGGAGACCTCGCCCAGCGTGTGGCCCGGCGTGTCGATCGCCTCGACGCGGATGCCGCCGACATCGAGCGTGTCGCCGCCGGACGCCGTTCGGTCGATGCCGGGAATGCGGTCGCGCTCCTTGGCCGGGCCGATGATCTCGACCTGGAAGCGCGCCTTCAAGGCCTGATTCGCCTCGACATGGTCGCCGTGATGGTGGGTCGTCAGGATGTGGGTCAGCGTCCAGCCGGCCGCCTCCAGCGCGTCGAGGATCGGCTGTTCCTCAGGCGCGTCGATGGCGATCGTGGTGCCGGTGCCCCCGTCGTGCACCAGCACGCCGAAATTGTCGCTCCGGCAGCCGAACTGGCGGATCTCGATCGAAGCCATAAGCACTCGTCCCCCTCTGATTGATGCTGTCCTGCGAGTTAGGGCAGCATGGCGCGATGTCAGCCGCCATCCGGCGGTCGCTCGCGCCCGCCGATTGCGCGACGGGAGTTTCGAGCCAGCTTGCAATCGTTCTATGTAAGGATCGCTGGCGGGACGGACGCCGAACCGGAGAGCACACACTGACGACCAATGCCGACATCGTCGACCTGCGCGACTTCTACGCCTCGCCCCTGGGCGCGGCGGCCGCGCGGGCCGTCTCGCTGGCGCTGACGCCCTTGTGGCGGCCGATCTCGCAGGAGCGGCTGGTCGGCCTCGGCTATGCGGTGCCCTATATCGACCGCTTCGCCGCCGACGCCGAGCGGGCGCTGGCCTTCATGCCGGGGGCCCAGGGGGCGCAGGTCTGGCCGGCCGGTGCTGCGTCGCTGACCGCGCTGATCGGCATCGAGGATCTGCCGCTGGGCGACGCCTCGGTCGACCGGGTCCTCATCGTCCATGCGCTGGAATTCGCCGAGAGCCCGGAGGCGATGCTGGCCGAGGCCTGGCGGGTGCTGGCGCCGGGTGGGCGCATCGTCATCGTCGCCCCCCACCGCCGCGGCATCTGGGCGCGCTTCGAGCATACGCCCTTCGGCTCGGGCCGGCCGTGGTCGCGCGGCCAGCTGACCCGCCTTCTGCGCGCCACCATGTTCACGCCCACCGCCTGGTCGCAGGCGCTGCTCTTCCCGCCCTTCCAGCGGCGGTCCATGCTGAGCTTCGCCACGCCGCTGGAGCGGGTCGGCCGCGACCTGTGGCCGGTCTTTGCCGGCGCGGTGATCATCGAGGCGACCAAGCAGCTCTATCGCGGCGTGCCGGTGACCTCGATGGCGAGAGAACGCCGCCGGGCGATCAAGCCGGTGCTGGTGCCGGCCGGCGCCGGCGCGGGCGCCCGGCTGTTCCGCTAGCCGCCACGCCGCGCGCTCTCAGGCCGGCGCCGTCACGCGCCGTGGCGCATCCGGCGCGTTGGCCGCCTGCCACGCCCCCGGTGCCATCCCGGTCACCCGCAGGAACTCGCGGTTGAAGTTCGACTTGGTGTTGAAGCCGCTGTCCAGCATGGCCGCGGTCACGCTCTCGCCGGCCGTCAGGCGCGCGCAGGCATGGCGGATGCGGAAGCCGTTGACGTAGCGCGAGACGTTCTCGCCGGTGGTCCGGTTGATCGCCGTCGACAGCCGCTTGGCCGGCACCAGCAGCCGCCGCGACAGCCGCTCGAGGGTGAGATCGGCGTCGAGATAGAGCGCCCCCTCGGCGACCAGCGCGTCGAGCCGCGCCATGATCTCGGCATCCTGCCGGACATCCTCCGATGTCGGCTCGGCCGCCGTCTTCTCCTCCGCCGCTGCCGCCGCATCGCCACCTGCCAGGCTCTGCGACAGGCACAGGGCGCCGACGAGGCCGAGCGAAAGCGAGGAGAACAGGCTGATGATCAGCGGCTGCGTCCATCCGGCGCCCGACAGCTGCAGCACCCCGATCAGCCCGTCGCTGACGGCGGACAGGATCAGCGCCAGCGCGATGACGCTCCACACGCGGCCCGGCCGGTCGGCGGTCTCCAGCCGGGTTAGCGGCAGGCTGTCGGCGCCGGCCCGCACCGCAACGAGGATCGCGACGCCATAGGCCGAGAAGAGCCCCGGCACGACCAGATCGAGGAGGACGGGCGCGAAGGCGACGCAGAAAGCGGTGAAGACCGGTCCCGCCAGATGCGGCAGCGCGCGCCCCGGATCGAAGCGCCGCACCGCCGTCGCCTGGAAGGTGGCGAAGGCCAGCGGCGGGATGATCGTCGCGGTCACCGGCTGGACGAGGCGCAGACCCGTCAGCCCGTAATATTGCGCCAGCGAGATCACCACTCCCTGCAGCGCGCAGGCGGCCAAAAGCAGCAGGAATAGCCACGGCCGGTCCTTCTTCAGGGCGGCGTGCAGCAGCAGGAAGCCCAGGATCAGGGAGACGATCAGCGGGATCGGCAGAACGAGCATGGCGAAACGACCTCCGTTCACCGCGACCTAGACCAAAAACCGGTTCGGCTCGACCTGAAACCGGTTTTCGGACGCCGATCGGGGGGCGCGCCGTCCATGCAGAACGGGTCAGTCCAACCCGAAAGGATCACCCCATGTCCCGATCGCTCATCGCCGCCGCCCTCCTTGCCGGCCTCACCGGTTCCGCCATCGCCGAACCGCTGGCCGGCTACGACCGGCTGACCGTCGCGGCGCCGCATCGCCCGGCGCCGCTCGCCGCCTCGCTCTGGTACCCGCTCGGCACCCCGACCTATCGCGGCATCGTCGGCGAGAACGCGGTATTCGAGGGCACCGAAGCCTATGTCGGCGCCGCCATTGCCAAGGGCCGCTTCCCCCTCGTCCTCCTGTCGCACGGGTCAGGCGGCAACATGGACAATCTGTCCTGGCTGTCGGCGCAGCTCGCCGCCCGCGGCGCCATGGTGCTGGCGGTCAACCATCCCGGCAGCACCACCGGCGATTCCTCGCCGCGCCGGTCGATCCGGCTCAGCGAACGCGCCGCCGATTTGACGGCCGCGCTCGACGCCATTCTTGCCGATCCCGCCTTCGCACCGCATGTCGACGCTGGCCGGATCGCTTCGCTGGGCTTTTCCCTCGGCGGCGCGACGGCGCTGAACCTGGCCGGCGCGCGGCTCGATCGCCGGGCCTATCGCGACTATTGCGCCCGGCTCGGCGACCGCGCGGCCGATTGCGTGTTCTTCGCCCAGGGCGGGGTGGATCTCGCCGCCCTGCCCGACGACTGGGAGCGCGACATGCGCGACGCGCGGATCGCCGCTGCGGTCGCCGTCGATCCGGGCATGAGCTACGCGATCACGCCGGACAGCATCGCCGCGATGACCCTGCCGGTGCTGCTGGTCAATCTCGGCGACGAGACCCGCTGGCCCGCCATCGACGTCAGCGCCGCGGGCAGCGACCTCGTCGCCCGCCTGCCCGACGCCAGCTATGCGGCGGTCGCACCGGGCAACCACTTCACCTTCCTCGCCGAATGCAAGCCGGAGGCGCCGGCCCTGCTCATCGCCGAGGGCGAGGACCCGATCTGCGACGAACCCGCCGGCACCGACCGGGCCGGCGCCCATGCCGAGATCGCCGCCTTCATCGCGGCCTTCCTCGGTCTCGACGCCGACGCACCGCCGGCCATCACGAACTGAGACAGTCTTCCCGAGGACACCGGAACCGGACGGCGCCCCGGTTCCGGACGTCGCGGCGATGCCTCTCAGCCGGCCGGCCGGATCATGTCGCGCAGCGGCTCCGCCGGCCCCATGCGATGGGCAAGCCAGGCGAGGAGTGCGGCGACGGCGACGGCGGGAGCGAGGCTGACCGCCTCGAAGGCGCCATGCGCCAGGGCGCCCAGCGTGGCGCCCGCCAGAAGGCCGGTCCAGAGCAGGAGATACGGCACCCAGCCGAAGCGTTTGCCGCCAAGGCAGGCATTGGCGATGTGCTGGCCCAGCTTCACGAGCGTACCGGTCATGTAGCTGACGCCGATGCTGACCTCGCCATTGCGCTGGAAGACGCAGTTCACCGTGCCCATCGCCGCCGCCAGCGTCAGCGAGGCGTAAGGCCGCCCGACCGTCGCGTCGAGGCCGGCCGCCACCGCCAGGAGCACCGCCACCTGGATCAGCACGGCGGCCTTGCGGGCCGTCCCCGCCACATGCGCCGTCAGCGACCCGGCGACCACGCCGCCGACAAAGGCCGCGACGATCGCCAGGGCCAGCCCGGCGATGCCGGAGAGCTCGGCGAGCCCCACCGCCAGCCGGGTCGAATTGCCGCTCATGAAGGAGACGAACAGGCCGCCGAGCTTCAGAAAGCCGATCGCGTCGACATAGCCGGCGAGCGCCGCAAGGCAGGCGGCCAGGAACCAGCGGCGCGAATCGTAACGGGTCATGCGCCTGCCTGTCCCCGCCTCACCATCGACCGGCCCCCATCCTCACCCTAGCGCTTCAGGACGAACACCGCCTGCTGGCCGAACAGGTTCCAGAACGCCCAGGGCAGCTTCATGCCGATGCGCTGGCCGGTAGAGTTCAGCGCCATGGCGGTCTCCACCGTCGCGCCGACCTCCTCGGCCAGGGCGACGAAGTCGCGGATGGTGCAGAAATGGATGTTGGAGGTGTCGTACCAGGCCTGGTGCAGATTGCGGGTCACCGGCATGCGGCCGCGCAGCGCCACCCAGTAGCGGATCGACCAGTGGCCGAAATTCGGGAAGGAGACGATCGCCCGGTTGCCGATGCGCAGAAGCTCCGACAGGACCAGCTTGGGATTGCGCGTCGCCTGGATGGTCTGGGACAGGATGACATAGTCGAAGGCGTCGTCCGGATAGTGGACGAGATCGCGGTCGGCGTCGCCCTGGATCACCGACAGGCCGCGCGCGACGCATTCGTTGACGCCCGGCTGGCTCAACTCCATGCCGCGGCCGTCGACCTGCCGGCGCTGCTCCAGAAGCGCCAGCAGCGCGCCGTCGCCGCAACCGATGTCGAGCACTCGGCTGCCCGGCGTGACGAGGTCGGCGATGATCTCCAGATCGACGCGCGTCGCAGCGTCCTTCGACACGCTCTCGCTGGTCGGCAGGGGTGCGTCGGCAAGCGCCATGGTCAAAGTCCCCGCGCCGTTGCGGCCGACGACACGAAGCCGTCGATGGCCGCGAAGAATTCCGGCTCGTCCAGAAGGAACGCGTCGTGGCCGCGGTCGGTGTCGATCTCGACGAAGGAGACCGAGGCGGCGGCGGCGTTCAGGGCATGCACCACGGCGCGGTTCTCCTCGGTCGGAAACAGCCAGTCGGACGAGAAGGAGACCATGCAGAACCTTGTCTTCGACCCCCGGAAGGCGTTGGCCAGCCGGCCCTCATAGTCCCCGGCGATGTCGAAATAATCCATGGCGCGGGTCATGTAGAGATAGGAATTGGCGTCGAAGCGGTCGACGAAGGTCATGCCCTGGTGGCGCAGATAGCTCTCGATCTGGAAGTCGGCGTCGAAGCCGAAGCCGAGCTGGTCGCGGTCCTGCAAGTTGCGGCCGAATTTCCGCTGCAGGGCCATCTCCGACAGATAGGTGACATGGGCGGTCATGCGCGCCACGGCGAGCCCCTTGTGCGGCCGCTTGCCGAACTCGAAATAGCGTCCGCCCTGCCAGTCCGGATCGGCCATCACCGCCTGCCGGCCGACCTCGTGGAAGGCGATGTTCTGCGAGGAATGGCGCGCGCCGGTGGCGATCGGCAGCGCGGCGAAGACCCGCTCGGGATAGCTCACCGTCCATTGCAGCACCTGCATGCCGCCCATCGAGCCGCCGATCACGGCGAACAGCGTGTCGATGCCCAGCCGCGTCACCAGCATCGCCTGCGCCCGCACCATGTCGCGGATGGTGATCACCGGCAGGCCGAGGCCGTAGGGCTTGCCCGTCGCCGGGTCGATCGAGGCCGGGCCGGTCGAGCCCATGCAGCCGCCGATCACGTTGGAGCAGATGACGAAGTATTTCGACGTGTCGATCGGCTTGCCCTCGCCGATGATCGAGGACCACCAGCCGGGCTTGCCGGTCACCGGCGAGCGGCTGGCCGGATAATGGTCGCCGGTCAAAGCGTGGCAGACGAGGATGGCGTTCGACTTGTCGGCGTTCAGCGTGCCGTAAGTGTTGTAGGCGATCTGGAAGGGCGACAGGTCGCGGCCGGCGTCCAGATGCAGCGGCTCGTCGGGGCCGAAGCGGGCGACCGGGCTCGAGGGTTCGTTGGCCTCGCGGCTGCCGAGGGAATAGTCGAGCTGTTCGCGGGAAGGTTCGGCGCTCATGGGTCTTACCGGCTGCTTGATCGCTGGCGCGAAAGGGCGGGCTGTCCGGCACGTCTCGTGGTGCCGGCGCGTCGTTCGCTGCCACAGATACGCACTGGGAGGCGTCGCGGCAATCGCGGCGACGCGGCGGCCGTGCCCGTTAGCCCGTCGCCGGCCCGTGGCGGGATGACTTTGCCAAGTGCGCAGCGGCCCGATACAAGCCCGACAGACTGTAGAGAATGGCGCGCGAGGGGCGCCGGAGGGGAGTGCCAGACAGATGAACGGACCCGCCAAGGCCGACCCGTCGCGGCTTGCCGAACTGAGAGCCAAGATCGACGCCATCGACGAGTCCGTGCACCGGCTTCTGATGCAGCGTGCCACCGTCATCGACGAGCTGATCGAGGTGAAGGGCACGGCCCGCAACGGCGCGGCCTTCCGCCCCGGCCGCGAGGCCGAGATGATGCGCCGCCTGGCCGGCCGCCACCAGGGCCATCTGCCGCTGACCGCCATCGAGCATCTGTGGCGCGAGATCATCTCCACCTTCACCGCCCTGCAGGCGCCGTTCGCCGTGCATGTCGCCGACGAGGGCGACCTGGTCGCGGCGGTCGAGACGGCGCGCTTCTATTTCGGCTTCTCGGTGCCGATGACCATCGGTGGCTCCAGGCAGGACGTGATCGCGGCGATCGAGGACGGCGGCGACCGCCTCGGCATCGTGCCGATCGGCGCGGCCGGCCGGCCCTGGTGGCAGGGCTTCCGCTCGGCGCAGATCGTCGCACGGCTGCCCTTCTTCGACGCGCCGGGCCGTCCCGCCGGCACGCCCTGCCTCGTCGTCGCGCCGCCGCTGGCCGATCCGGTGCAGCCGGAAATCGCCTGTTACTGCGTCGACGGCCTGACCGGCATGGCGACGCCGGGCGACGGGGTGACGGTGATCGCCGAGGCGCCCTACGGCGCCGACCGCTTCAGCGCGCTGGTCGCCACGACCGGCGGCGAGGACGCGGTGAAGGCGGCGATGGGCGACGGTCTCGACATCCGGCCGGTCGGGGGCTATGCGGCTCCTTTCCGGCTGCCATCCTGACGACCATCGCGCCCACGCGCCCGGGCCGCCCGGGACGGCCGGACCGATCCCCGGATCGCGGCGCCTCCTGACGGGGCGTCCTCCGGGTCGTTGAATTGACGCGTCGGGCCCGCCGGAGCTGATCCGGCGCCAGGGGCCGACGCCGCAGCGAAAGAGTGCGGACGATGAGACCCGTTCCGACCAAGGGCGTCCTCGACATCGAGGCCTATGTCCCCGGCAAGAGCAAGGCGCCGGCCGGCGTGACGCTGCACAAGCTGTCGTCGAACGAGACGCCGCTCGGACCGCCGCCGGCGGCGCGCGAGGCGGCCGTGGCCGCGCTGGCGCAGCTCGAGGTCTATCCCGACGGCCAGTCCTCCGCCCTCAAGGACGCCATCGCCGAGGTCCACGGTCTCGACGGCCGCCATATCCTGTGCGGCAATGGTTCGGACGAACTGCTGGGGCTTCTGTGCCAGTGCTATCTGTCGCCCGGCGACGAGGCGATCCACACCGAGCACGGCTTCCTGGTCTACCGCATCCAGATCCTGGCGCGCGGCGCGACGCCGGTCGCGGTGAAGGAAACCGACGCCACCGCCGATGTCGACGCGATCCTCGCCGCCGTCACCGAGAAGACGAAGCTGGTCTTCCTCGCCAATCCGAACAATCCGACCGGCACCTATCTGCCCTTCGACGAGGTGCGGCGGCTGCACGCCGGCCTGCCCGGCCACGTCATCCTCGTCCTCGACGCCGCCTATGCCGAATATGTCCGGCGCAATGATTACGGCGCCGGCATCGAGCTGGTCTCGTCGTCCGAAAACGTCGTGATGACCCGCACCTTCTCCAAGATCTACGGCCTTGCGGGTCTGCGGATCGGCTGGATGTACGGGCCCGAGGCGATCGTCGATGCGCTGGACCGGGTGCGCGGACCGTTCAACCTCAACGCCGCCGCCATCGCCGCGGGCGCCGCGGCGATCCGCGAGCGCGCCTTCGTCGAGAGCGCCGTCGACCACAATGCCCGCTGGCTGGAATGGACGACCGGCGCGCTGGAAGGCCTCGGCCTCACCGTGACGCCGAGCGTCGGCAATTTCGTCCTGGTCCATTTCCCTGACGAGGCCGGCCGCACCGCCGCCGATGCCGACGCCTTCCTGACGTCGAAGGGCTTCATCCTGCGCCGGGTCGCCGGTTACGGCTTCCCGAATGCGCTGCGCATGACCATCGGCACCGAAGAGGCCAATCGCGGCGCCGTCGCCGCCCTTGCCGATTTCCTCGGCCGGGGGCAGCCATGAGCGAGCCGCTGTTTCAGCGTGTCGCGCTGATCGGTATCGGCCTGATCGGCTCGTCGCTGGCGCACAATATCCGCGCCCGCAAGCTGGCCGGCCATGTCGCGATCACCACCCGCCGCGCCGCGACGCTCACGCGGGCCGAGGAGCTGGGGCTGGGCGACAGCTACCATCTCGACGCCTCGGACGCGGTCCGGGATGCCGATCTCGTCATCCTGTGCGTGCCCGTCGGCTCCTGCGGCGCGGTCACCAAGGAGATCGCCGGCGCGCTGAAGCCCGGCGCGATCGTCAGCGATGTCGGCTCGGTGAAGGGCGCCATCGTCCAGCAGATGCAGCCGCATCTGCCAAGCCATGTGCATTTCGTTCCGGCCCATCCCATCGCCGGTACCGAGCAGTCGGGACCGGATGCCGGTTTCCTCGAATTGTTCGACAATCGCTGGTGCATCCTCACCCCGGTCGAGGGCACCGACGCGGACGCGGTCGCCAGGCTGCGCGCCTTCTGGGAGGCCTGCGGCTCGGACGTCGAGATCATGACGCCGGAGCACCACGACCTGGTGCTGGCGATCGTCAGCCACGTGCCGCATCTCATCGCCTACAATATCGTCGGCACCGCCGCCGATCTGGAGACGGTGACCCAGTCGGAAGTGGTGAAGTTCTCGGCCTCGGGCTTTCGCGACTTCACCCGCATCGCCGCCTCCGACCCGACCATGTGGCGCGATGTCTTCCTGACCAATCGCGACGCGGTGCTGGAGATGCTGGCGCGGTTTTCCGAGGACCTCGCCTCCCTGCAGCGGGCGATCCGCTGGGGCGACGGCGAGACGCTGTTCGACCTGTTCACCCGCACCCGGGCGATCCGGCGCGGCGTCATCGAGGCCGGACAGGACACCGCCAAGCCCGATTTCGGCCGCGACCATTCCCCGGCCCCGGCGGCAGCGCCCACCCCGACGCCGAAGGACTGATCACCGCAGCGGCGGGATCCGGCCGAGCGGCACGACGCCGGCGGCGACATTGCCGTTGCGCACATTGAGGCCGATGACGCTGCGGCCGTTCTCGCTGCGCCCGGCAAAGGACAGCGCCGTGGCGATGGTCTGGGCCGGCGACGCCAGATCCGGCGCGGCCGCCGCGACCAGCGCCGCGATGCGCGCGGGGTCCTGCACGGCGAGCTCGAAATCGCCGCTCAACAGGCCGTCGACGCCCACCGAGAACTCGCCCGACAGCGCCATTTCCGCGTCGCCGAAATCGATCGACAGCATCCGCAGCGCGCCCTCGCGGCCGGCCATGAGCTCGCCCAGCGTCGCCCCGGCGGCCCGCCCGCCGAGCCAGTCCGCCGCGCCGCGGATCGTCAGGTCGAGACCCGCCGTACCCGGCGGCACCTCTGAGAGTTGCGGCGCCAGGCTGCGGGTGTCGCGGCTCGACAGGGCGACGTCGAGATCGCCGTCGCGGCGCCGCAGATGCGCCTCGACCCGCGCGGCCTCGGCCAGCGGCAGGCGGTCGGCAGCCGGCTGGGTCAGCGCCACCACCGGCACCTCGATGGTCAGCGCCGCCCGGTCCAGCCCCTCGGTCCAGAAGGACGCGCTCGCCTGCGCCAATTGCCAGCGCAGCTCCAGCGGCGGCGCGTCCGCCGTGTCGACGATCAGCGGCGCGTCTAGTTCGGCGACGACGCGGTTGGGCTGGTAGATCTGGGCGGCGGTGCGCAACGCGCCGGAGGTCGCCCGCACGCCGTCGCGCGGCGCGTCCAGCGTCACCGCGTCGCAGCGCAGGCCGAGCCGGAACGGATAGCCGAAGACCGCCTGGTTGGCGCAGTCGATCGCGGTGCCGCGCGCCCGCGCATCCTCGATCACCCGGGCGACGCGCGTGTCGAGCTGGTTCGCCAGATAGTACCAGGCGCCCGACAGGCCCGCCGCCAGAAGCACGACGATCGCGATGATCCAGAGATAGGCGCGACCGGCTTTCCCGGGGCCGCCGCTTGACGTCGCCATGGCGTTATCCTTTGAGGGCCCGACCGATATCGCGGACGGGCGGGGCATTTCGAGGGCAATGGACGATTTGTGGGTATTTGGCTACGGCTCGCTGATCTGGCGGCCGGGCTTCGACTTCACCGAACGCCTGCAGGCGCGGCTCGGCGGCTATCACCGGGCCCTGTGCGTGCGCTCCCACGTCCATCGCGGCACGCCGGAAAAGCCGGGGCTGGTCTTCGGCCTGGATCGCGGCGGCTCCTGCGTCGGCATGGCGTTCCGCGTGCCGGCCGCCGAGCGGGACCCCACCATTGCCTATCTGCGCGAGCGCGAGCTGGTCACCCATGTCTATCGCGAGATGACCCTGCCGGTCCGCCTCACCGACGGCCGCAGCGTGCGCGCCCTGACCTATGTGGTCGATCGCGGCCACAGCCAGTATGCCGGCCGTGTCACGGTGGAGCATGCCGCCACGGTGGTGCAGCGCTCGCACGGCCAGTCCGGCGCCAATGTCGACTATGTGACGAGCGCCCTCGACCACATCCACGAGATGGGGCTGCGGGATTCCTGGCTCGAACAGGTGGTCGCGCACCTCCATCGCTAGCCCCGCCACGCGCGCCTCAGACGTCGCGCGGGCCCTGCGACGCCGGCAGATGGCCGTCGCTGGCATAGGCCTCCGCCATCAGATCGGCGGAGCGCGTCTCGATGGAATCGCGCAGATGCGAGAGGAAGTCGGCGCGGTTCAGCCCCGGCTCGATGAGCGGCAGATAGTCGGCCCGGATCGTGCCGGGACGGCGCAGGAAGGCGTGGCGCGGCCAGTAGAGGCCGGAATTCAGCGCCACCGGAACGACCGGCACGCCGACATCCTCGTACAGCCGGAAGACGCCCTGGCGATAATCGGCGATCGCGCCGGGGGCGGTGCGCGTGCCTTCGGGGAAGATGACGATCTGACGGCCCTCGGCGACGGCCTTGCGGGCGCCCTCGATCATCGAGGCGACGGCGCCGCCGCGCTTGGCCCGGTCCACCGGGATCATGCCCATATGGCCGGCCAGCCAGCCGAACAGCGGAATGCGCATCAGCTCCTTCTTCAGGATGAAGGTCGGCCGGTCGAGATCGGGGATGATGGCGAAGACGTCCCAGAAGGACTGGTGCTTGGCGGCGATGATCGCCGGGCCCGCGGGCACATGCTCGGTACCGGTGATCTTCGAGCGCACGCCGCCGACATGCTCGAGCAGCCAGACGCTGGAGCGCGCCCAGTTCTTGACGACCCACCAGCCCGTCGCCTCCGAGCCGAAGAACATCAGCGGGCCAAGCACGATCATCTGGACGATCAGATTGACGTAGAACAGCACGTTGAAGGCGAGCGAGCGGATGAAGATCATGGCTGGAAGCGCCTCCGGCATGGGTCGGCGCGGCAGGGACGGACAGGATTGCAGGCCGGCGACGTGCCGACGCCATACGACGTCGGGCGGCGAGAATCGAGGGGCTGGTCGGCGGCCGGCCTCAGGGATCGAGACCGGCAAGTTCGGTGGCGACGCTGTCGGTCTGGGCGACGCCGAAGACCAGCCGCACCCGGGCGGCGATCAGCTTGGCATATTCGGTCAGGAGCACGCGCAGCCCGGCGGTGTTGGGCATCAGCTCGGCCGACCACAGGTCGTCGCGGCGCACGGCATAGGGGGTCACGGAGCGCAGTTCGCCGATGCGGTCGAATTCGCGCAGCGAGCGCGGCATGTGATAGTCGCTGGTCACCAGGATGAGGTCGCGAAAGCCCTGCTCGCGCGCCCAGTTGCGGGCGATCTCGGCATTGCCCACCGTGTTCAGCGCGGCATAGTCGAGATCGACGCAGCAGGCGAAGAGATCGCGGTCGGTGTCGGTCATGCGGGCCAGCGTCGCGGCGCTGGTGCCCGGATTGACGCCGCTGATCAGGAGCCGGCGGCCCCGCCCCTCCTTCAACAGGTCGATCGCCTGGTCGATGCGCAGCGCGCCGCCGGTCAAAACCACGATGCCGTCCGCCGCGCCGATCGGCGCCGGCTTGGCGAGAAGGCTCACCTCCTCGGCAAAGCGCACGAAGCCGCCGGCCAGATAGCCGCCCAGAAGCACGCCGACGAGAACCGCCGCAAGGCACAGCCGCCGTACGCCCCTCGGCATCCAGCGATGCGACCGGCGCACCGGTTTGTCGCCGGGCGCGTCGCGGCCGGGGCCGGAAGAATGGGGGTGGGCCGATGACGCTAGGATCATCGGATCATGTTCCTCTCGGAATGCGACATCGCTTTGTCCGTGTCCTCGTCCTGAGACGCAGTCTTTCCAGTCCAGGGTTAACCGGACCTTACCGCTCGACCGGCGAGATCATGTCGATCTCCGCGAGATGACGGACCACAGTAAGGCGAGATGTAAACGCCGTCAGCCCTCCCACGGTTGCAACGAGGGCGACGACGCCGACATAGCCGATCCAGCCGATCGAGAAGGACCCGAACAGGGCGCTGATCTGGTCGGCCTCGGGCGTCGCGGTGTTACTCGCCGTCCAGAACCCCATCATCGCGAAGAGGACGAGCGCCGTCGCGCCGCCGATCACCGCCCCGACGAGGCCGAGCCGCAGGAAGTGCCGCTCGAACTCGCGGGCGATGAAGGAGGAGCGGGCGCCTACGAAATGCAGCACCTCGATGATGTGGCGGTTGCCGGACATCGCCCCGCGGGTGGCGAAGACCACGGTCAGGGTCGTGGCCACCAGCACCAGCGTCAGGACGCCGACGCCGACCAGCACCGTCGCCCGCGCCATGGTCACCAGCCGCGACACCCAGGCGCGGTGATCGTCGAGCTCGGAGGCCGGCACCTCGCTCTGCAGGCGTGCCACGAGGGCGACGAAGTCGGGCGGCGAATCCTGGTCGATGGATATGATCACCAGCCGCGGCACCGGCAGGTCGTCGAGATTGAGCCCGTCGCCCAGCCAGGGCTCCAGCAGCCGGCCGGTGGCCGCGTCGTCGAGAATGGTCGCGCCGGTGACCCCGGGCGTCGTCAGCGCGATGCGCCGCACGTCGGCCAGCGCCGCGGCCATGTCAACGCCGTCGTCGGGCAGCACCTGTACGGTGATCTCGCGGGAGATGTCGTTCTGCCACTGGGACGCCGTGTCCGAGACCAGCGTCACCGCGCCGACGGTCAGGCTCGCCAGGAAGGTCATGATGGCGATGACCGTCATCAGCGCGCGGCCTGCGACATTGGCGCGCGGCACGATCGGCGCCGGCCTGTCCTCGCCGGTCCGGCCGACGAGCCGCAGCACGGTTTCGCGCAGGTCGATCCAGTGGTCGGCGAGATCAATCATAGATGTCGAGGCGTCCGTCCGAGAGGACCAGGCGGCGCGCGGCCACCTGTTCCATCAGGTCGAGATCGTGGGTGGCGATGACCACCGCGGTGCCCGTGCGGTTGAGCTCCATGAACAGGCGCAGCAGCCGGCGGGCGAGCGGCGGATCGACATTGCCGGTCGGCTCGTCGGCCAGAAGGATGTCCGGCTGGTCGATCAGCGCCCGGGCGATGGCGGCGCGCTGCTTCTCGCCGCCCGACAGCACCACCGGCGAGGCATGCAGCCGTTCGCCGAGCCCGACCCATTTGATCAGGTCGATCACGTCCTGCCGGTAGGAGGCCTCCTCGCGGCCGCGCACCCGCAGCGGCAGCGCGACGTTCTCGTAGGTCGACAGATGCTCCAGCAGGCGGAAATCCTGGAAGACGACGCCGATGCGCCGGCGGATCGACGGCAGGTCGGTGCGCGACAGGGTCGAGGCGTCGCGGCCGAGAACCGTGATCAGGCCGCGGGTCGGCTTCAGCGCCAGAAACAGCATGCGCAGCAAGCTGGTCTTGCCGGCGCCCGACGGCCCGGTCAGGAACTGGAAGGACTGGCGCTTCACCTCGAAGGACAGATCGCGCAGCACTTCCGGCCCCATGTCGTATCGAAGCCCGACATTCTCGAACCGAATCACTGCGCAAAGCCCCCGTCTTGTCGCCCTCGATCGTCCAGATGCACCGGACTTGTGGTGAATGTTGGCCGTCCTAACCGGCGCGCGCCGCGACGGCCACCCCGCAGCCGGATTCACGGTTTGTTAAGCATAAATCCTTACCGATTGCTGAACGCCGAAGCACAGAGGATGCGATGACCGAGTTTCGCACCAACGCTGACACGCGCCGGGCTCCCCGCCGCGTCATCACCATCGACGGCGAGGCCGAGATCGTCGGCCGCCAGTCGCTGCCGCGCCATGCCTCGACGCTCCGCCAGATCGCCCACGAGCCGACGGTAAGCGAAGCGATGCCCACATCAAGCGGGCGTCCCTTCGGACGCCGGGCGAGCGGTCATGGCCATGGCAGCTTTCCCGACGCCGCCGCCGAGGAGCGCGACCTGCTGCGCCAGGCGTTCCTGCTGTCGCGCCACGCCTCGCGGCCCGCGCAGGACGCCCCGGCCCGCTCGTCGCTTGCCGCGCGCGCCCGCCGGCTCAGTCCCGGCCGCGCCGTCCTCGTCGTCGGCGGCTTCCTGGTCGGTCTTCTGGCTGCGCCGGTCCTTCTCCTGTCGATGCCCGATTCGCCGGTCGCCGCGCCCTATGCGGTCACCAGCGCCTCCGGCCTCGTCCTGCGCAATGTCGATGCCAACGTCGTGCCGCGCGGCAGCGGCGCCGTCCTGTCGGTCGCCGGCGTCATCGCCAACGACACCGCCGGCCCGCTGACCGTTCCGACGCTCCGCATCGCGCTGACCGATGCCGGCGGCATCACCCGCAGCAAGCCGCTGAACGCGCAGATTTCCGCCCTGCCGGCGGGACAATCGGTGCGATTCCTCTCGGCACTGGCGGTCGCGGATGATACAGCGGGCGACATCAGGGTCGAATTCGAAGACACAGGAGCGGCTGACCGGTGATTACCGTCCGCGGCAAACAGATCGAGCCGCTCTACAGCGTCGAGGAAATCGCGAAGACCGTCGACCGGGTCGCCGGCGAGATCGCGGCCGTGCCGGCCAAGGACCTTCTGGTCATCTCGGTGCTGAAGGGCTCCTTCGTCTTCGCCGCCGACCTGATCCGCGCCCTGCACCATGCCGGGCTTGCGCCCGAGGTCGAGTTCATCTCCCTGTCGAGCTACGGCGCCGGCACCGAACCCGGCGGAATCCGCGTCCTGCGCGACGTGGAGAGCGAGGTCGCCGGCCGCACGGTGCTGCTCATCGACGACATTCTTGAATCGGGCCGCACGGTGAAGTTCGCCCGCGACCTGATGCTGTCGCGCGGTGCCGCCGAGGTGCCGATCGCGGTCCTGCTCGACAAGCCGATGCGCCGCAAGGCGGATATCGAGGCCGATTATGTCGGCTTTTCCTGTCCCGACCAGTTCGTCGTCGGCTACGGCATGGATGTCGGCCACGCCTTTCGCGAACTGCCTTTCGTCGGTCGCGTCGTCGACTGACGGCGCCTACCATCGCCTGCCGCACGACCGCCCGAGCGGCCGCCGCCATCTGGCTGCGACGATCGAAAGCCTCGACACGCAAGCTTTGCGCAAGGATTGTGCCTTAGAAGCGCAATTTGGTGTTGCGTAGGCAGACGATGGGAGGCCCCTCTTGGCGAGGATTCTGATCGCGGAAGACGACGCCGGCGTTCGCCTCCTGGTTTCGCGGGCGCTCGGGCTGGAAGGTCACGAGGTGACCGTCGCCGAAGACGGCGAAATGGCGCTGGACGTCCTGGTCGAACGGGACGGCGCCTTCGACTTCGTCCTGTCCGACATCCGCATGCCCTGCCTCACCGGCATCGAGCTCGCCCACGAGATCGCCGCATCCTGGCCGCATCTGCCGGTGCTTCTGATGACCGGCTATGCCGAGCAGATGGAAGCGGCAGAGGATCTGACCGCGATCATCGAGGGCGTGGTGGAAAAGCCGTTCTCGATCGCCGAACTGCGCCGCGAGGTCGCCCGCATACTGGCCGAGCGCGCGGCACAAAAGGGCGATGCCGCCGACGCCCCCACCGCACCGCATATCCGCCGCTGCGCCTGACGCTACCGCGAATACAGCCGGGCTCTATCCCTGACATTCGATGAGAAATACCGCCGCGACGCTGAGGCGTCGCAGCGGCGATGTCGCCTGACGGCCGGTCCGCCTCAGGGCGTCTCGAGCAGCCGCTCCAGATAGTCCCGCTCCATCTGCGGCGACAGCGCGTCGCCGAGCCGGTTGCGGATCGCGTCGAGGATCTCGCGGGCCCGCTCGGTGTCGATCTCGTCCGGCACGCCGACATCCTGCCCGAAATCGGGGCCCTGGGTCTGGCGCTGGCGGCCCAGCGGATCGCGACCGGAGCGCTGCTGGGCGCCGTTGAAGCCCTGTCCCATCTGGCCGCCCTGTCCCTGCATGCCGGGCTGGCCCTGCCCCTGCTGCATGGCCTCCTGCATGTGCTGCATCATGTCCTGGGCACCGCGGCGCATGGCTTCCATGGCGCGGCCCTGCTGGCCGACCGCCTCGCCATCCTCGCCCTCGCCGAGCGCGCCCTCGGCCTTGCCCATCGCCTCGCCGGCCTCGCCGAAGCCTTCCGACGGCTCCATGCCCATGCCCTGCATCTGCTCCTGCAGCGCCTGCAGCTCTTCCTGGAGCTGGCCCTGCTGCTCCTGCAGCTGCTTCATCATCTCGCGTAGCTGTTCGGCCGTCAGCGGCTCGCCCTGCTGGCCCTGTTGGCCTTCCTGTCCTTGCTGCCCTTGTTGCCCCTGCTGCTGCTCGCGCTCGATCTGGCGGCGGCCGAGATCGAAGGTCTCGTCCATCAGCTGCTGCTGGCGCTGCAGCAATTCGCCCATCTTGTTCATCTGCTGCTGCATGGCGTTCTGTTCGCCATTCTGCGGCTGGCCGGGGCGCATGGCCTGCAGATTGTCCATCATCTGCTGCAGTTCGGAGAGAAGCTGCTGGGCCGCCTCCTTGGACCCGGACTTCGCCAGATCCTCGATGCGGTCCATCATGCGCTGCAGATCCTGCGGCCGCAGCTCCTGCATGTCGCCGGCCTGCATCTGGTCCTGGTTCATCGGCGGCTGATTGCGCATCGCCTCGGCCAGCGCCTGCATGTATTCCTGCATCGCCTCGCGCAGTTCCTGCATCAGCTGGTCGATTTCGGCGTCCGACGCGCCGTTCTCCAGCGCCTCGGAGAGCTGCTCGCGGGCATCGCGCAACCGCCGTTCGGCCAGCGACAGATTGCCGTCCTCGATGCCCAGCGCGATCTCCCACATGAAGTCCACCGCCGAGACCAGCGCCGCGTCGTCATAGGCGGTGGCGATGCGGGTGCGCACGGCCTTCAGCGCCAGATAGGTCGCCGGGCTCTCGATGAATTCGTCGCCGCGCAGGGTCACCGCGTCGAGCATCTGGACGACGCGGGTCGTGCTGTCGGCGTCCAGCGCCAGGATGCGCCGCTGCTCGACCACGGCGCGGGCCAGCGGGTTGGAGAAGCGCCGCTCGGGCAGCGTCAGGGTCAGCGCCTCGGAGCGGCCCTCCTGCCCGGCATCGTCCACCGCGACGAGGGTCATCGCCACCTCGGCCCCGGCATAGGGGCTTTCGGTCAGGTCGGCGCTGGTGCGGCCCTCGGCCGTGCCTTTGGTGCGGCGCGGCAACGCCAGCCGGATCTCCGGCGGCGCGATCAGCGGCCGCGCATCGTCCGGCACGATGTCGTCGGTGACGGCGATCGCGGCATTGGCCTGCCGTACGCCGTAATCGTCGGTGACCTTGTAGGTGAGCTGCAGCGCGCCATTGCGCGCCACACCCGGCTCGCCCTCGAAGGCGATCTCCGGGTCGAGATCGGGCGTCACGTCGAAGCGCCAGCGGCCGAGGGTGGTGAAGGTGGTGGTCAGCGCCGCCTCGCCCGGCATGTCGAGGGCATAGGCATATTCGCGCGGGCCGGCCGGGGCGTCGGCCTCGGTCTCGGCATCGCCGGCCGCGGCGTCAGCGACCTCGCCCTCGTTCTCCGTGACCGGGGCGATGGCGATCGGCTCGGCGCCGGCCGGGGTGAAGCTCAGTTCGGCGTTGGAGCCGTCGGAAATCCGCACCTCCAACTCGCTGCCCTCGGGCACGGTGACGGGCGCGTCCGAGGCACCGACATCGGTCAGGAAGATCGGCGCGCGGCCGGTATAGGCCGGCGGCGTCACCCAGGCGTCGACCCGCGCCGAGGCGACGCTGTCGGCGGCGTCCGGCGCCAGCGCATCGACGACGCGGCCGCCGCCCGGACCGAAGGAAAAGGCGAAGGCGGTGACCAGCAGCAGCGCCACCAGCGCGCGCAGGCCATAGGGGTCGATCCGCTCGGTGCGGGTGGCCGGCGCGCCGCCGCTGAGATCGCGCAGCCGCTCGGCCATGCGGCGCTGATGGGCACGCCACAGCGCGGCGGCAAACGGGTCGGCGCCGACGGGGCGCTGGTCCTGCGCCTGCAGCGGCTGGTGGTCCAGCCGGCTCGCCCCCTCGATGCGCGCATCCACTGCGGCCGCGCTCGGCAGCCGCAGGCCGCGGTTGCGCCACAGTGCCGCAAGGCCGAGCCCGGCGAGAATCGCGATCACCGCGACGCGGGCCAGGAAGGGCAGCGCGGCGAACAGGCCGAACCAGGCGAGGATCAGGAAGACCGCGACGAGGCAGGCGAGCCCCAGCACCAGGGGCCAGGCGCGCTCGATCAGCAGTGCCGCCCAGGCCATGCGCCGCGTCGCCGCGACACGCCCGGACGCGGTCCAGTCGCTCTGCCGCTCGTGTCGCGCCATGGGGCCAGCCTCGTTCGTCGCAAGTTTCAGCGAGCGTAACAGTTTTTGCGGCGAAGACGAGGCGGGTGACGCAGCTGTGAAGCGGCCAAAGGCCTCAGTCGTCGCCGCCCAGCCAAGGCGGCAGACGGTCCAGCGCGATCATCTCGTCGATGGTCTGGCGCGGCCGGATGGCGTGGAAGGCGTCGCCCTTGACCAGCACCTCGGCGATCAGCGGCCGGGAATTGTAGGTGCCCGACTGGACCGCGCCGTAGGCGCCGGCCGAGGACAGATAGACGAGGTCGCCGGCCTTCACCGCCGGAATGTCGCGGGCGCGGGCGAAATAGTCGCCGCTCTCGCAGACCGGGCCGACCACGTCGGCGACGAGGCGCGGCGCGTCCGGATCGTCGAGCACCGGATGGATGTCGTGCCAGGCATCGTAGAGGGTCGGGCGGATCAGGTCGTTCATGCCGGCGTCGACGATGACGAAAGTCTTGCCCTCGGCTTCCTTCACATAGACCACCCGGGTGACCAGGATGCCGGCATTGGCGGCGATCAGCCGGCCGGGCTCGAACACCACCTTGCAGTCGAGGTCGCGGACATGGCGCTTGACGATCTCGGCATAGGCCGGCGGGGCCGGCGGCGGGGTGTTGGTGCGGCTGTAGGGCACGCCGAGGCCGCCGCCGAGATCGACATGGGCGATGTCGTGGCCGGCGCCGCGCAGCCGCCGCACCAGGCCCGCCAGCCGCTCGAAAGCCTGGTCGAAGGGCTCCAGCTCGACGATCTGGCTGCCGATATGCATGTCGATGCCCGACACCGCGATGCCCGGCAAAGCGCGGGCCCGGTCGTAGACGGCCTCGGCCCGCTCATAGGCGATGCCGAACTTGTCGGACTTCTTGCCGGTGGAGATCTTGGCGTGGGTGCGCGCATCGACATCGGGATTGATGCGGAACGAGACATGCGCCGTGCGTCCGGCCGCCACGGCGCGGGCGGAGATCATCTCGAGCTCCGGCTCCGATTCGATGTTGAAGCAGAAGATGCCCGAGGCCAGCGCCAGGTCGATCTCCGGCACGCTCTTGCCGACGCCCGAGAACATGATCTTCTCGGCCGGGATGCCGGCCCGCAGCGCCCGCAGCAATTCGCCGCCCGACACGACGTCGGCGCCGGCGCCGAGCGCGGCCAGCGTCTTCAGCACCGCCTGGTTGGAATTCGCCTTCATGGCGTAGCAGACCAGCGCGTCGATGTCGGCGAAGGCCTCGGCGAACACCGTGTAGTGGCGCGTCAGCGTCGCGGTCGAATAGCAGTAGAAGGGCGTGCCCACGTCATGGGCGATCGTTTCGACGGAAACGTCCTCGGCATGCAGGACGCCGTCGCGGATTTCGAAATGGTTCATGGCAGGTCAGACGGCACTCGGTAGAGGGGCGGGAACGGCTCAATTCAGCAGCGGATCGAGGATGAAGCCGCTGCTGGTGGCGCCCTTGTTACGGCTCACCTCGGCCGGTCCGATGGCAGTGTCGTCCTGGATGCGCGAGACGCGCACGGCGCCCGCCGCCGAGCCCGCCGTGCCGAAGCCGCTGCTGGCGTTGTTGGCGGCGACCGCGTCGGCACCGGCCGATGCCCCGGTCTGCCCGGAGGACGGCGCCACCGGATTGTTCTTGATGCCGCAGCCCGCCAGCATCGCCGATGCGGCGACGAGCAGCAGCGGCAGATAGGTCCGGCTCGATCGAATGGTCATGTCGTCACCCCTCGCCGCATCCCGGCGTCAGCTTCCCCGTCAGCGGTCATAGCGATTTCCCGGCGGAAAATCACCACCGCCGCGATCGTCATTGCGCGTCGGTCGCCATCCGCTCGCGCCAATAGGCGACCTGCGCCCGCACATTGGCCGGCGCGGTTCCGCCGAAGCTGGTGCGGCTGTTGACCGAGGCGTCGACGCCGAGCACCGAGAACACCGCCTCGCCGATCCGCGCATCCAGCTCCCGCAGGCTGTCCAGCGGCAGTTCCTCCAGCCCGACGCCGCGCGCTTCGGCCAGCGCAACGGCCCGGCCGGTGACGTGATGGGCCTCGCGGAACGGCATGCCGAGTTCGCGCACCAGCCAGTCGGCCAGGTCCGTCGCGGTGGAGAAGCCGTGGCCGGCGGCCTTGCGCATCGCCCCGGTCTGGATGGTCATGTCGCGCACCATGCCGGTGGCCGCCGCCAGCGCCAGGGCCAGCGAATCGATGGCGTCGAAGACCTGTTCCTTGTCTTCCTGCATGTCCTTGGAATAGCTGAGCGGTAGGCCCTTCATCACGGTCAGCAGCGAGATCAGCGCGCCGTTGATGCGGCCCGGCTTGGCGCGCACCAGTTCGGCGGCGTCCGGGTTCTTCTTCTGCGGCATGATCGACGAGCCGGTCGAGAAGGCGTCGGACAGGCGCACGAAGCCGAATTGCGGCGTCGACCAGATGACGATCTCCTCGGCCAGCCGCGACAGATGCGTGCCGCAGATCGCCGCCACCGACAGGAACTCCAGCGCGAAGTCGCGGTCCGACACCGAATCCAGCGAATTGCGGGTCGGCTCGCGAAAACCGAGGGCCTTCGCCGTCATGTGTCGGTCGATGTCGAAGCCGGTGCCAGCCAGCGCGGCGGCGCCCAGCGGGCATTCGTCCAGCCGGTTCACCGCGTCGCGGCAGCGCGACAGGTCGCGCGCCGCCATCTCCACATAGGCGAGGCAGTGGTGGCCGAAGGTCACCGGCTGGGCGACCTGCAGATGGGTGAAGCCCGGCATCACCGTGTCGGCGTGGTCCTCTGCCTTGGCGAGCAGCGCGTCGATGAAGCCGGTGAGCGCCCGGTCGAGGGACAGGAACGCGGTCTTGACGTGCAGGCGGAAATCCAGCGCCACCTGGTCGTTGCGCGAGCGCGCCGTGTGCAGGCGGCCGGCGGCGGGGCCGATCAGTTCGGCCAGCCGCGCCTCGATGTTCATGTGAATGTCCTCGCGCTCTCGCGAGAAATTGAACCGGCCGGCCTGTATCTCGCCGCGGATCTCCTCCAGACCCGCAATGATACTTTCTGCGTCATCCGCCGTGATGATGCCCTGTTGCGCCAGCATGGCGGCATGGGCTTTCGAACCGGCGATATCCTCTTCATAAAGCCGGCGATCGAAATCGATCGACGCGTTGATTTCTTCCATGATCGCGTCGGGACCCGAGGCGAAGCGTCCGCCCCACATCGCGTTGGCGGCACCGGGGACGTTGTCGGGATTCTGGCTCATGGACACTCGAAAGGGCTCTTGACGACATGTCCGAAGCAAAACGATCGACTTCGAACGGGCGGCGGCTCGGTCTCATCGCCGCGGTCGCGCTGGTCTGCGGCATCGCGGCGGGTGGTGTCGTCCTATACGTGAGCGAGAGCGGGTCTGGCAACGAAACCGCCAGCGCCTGTCCGGCCGATGCGGCGATCACCGCGGCGGTGGATGCCGAGGCGCGCGGCGAGGTGGCCGCGGTGCAGGCGCTGGAAACGCCCTTCGACGTCTCGGCCATCGCCTTTTCCGACGGCGACGGCGCCGCCGTGACGCTGGCCGACTTCTCCGGCAGGACGCTGCTGGTCAATCTGTGGGCCACCTGGTGCGTGCCGTGCCGCCAGGAGATGCCGGCGCTGGACGAGCTGGAGCGCCAGGAAGGCGGCGACGACTTCGCCGTGGTGCCGATCAATGTCGACATGGGCGACATCGAGAAGCCGAAGACTTTCTACGCCGAGACCGATCTGACCGCCCTGCCCTTCTATCGCGACGAGACCATGGGGGTGTTCAACGACCTGAAGCGCGCCGGCGTCGCCTTCGGCCTGCCGATCTCCCTCGTCGTCGGCCCCGACGGCTGCGCCCGCGCCGCGATCAACGGCCCGGCCGAATGGGCCAGCCCCGACGCCATCCGCCTGATCGAGGCGGTGAAGGCGAGCGGGACGTCGGCCTGATCGGCACGACGTCCCTTCCGGCAGGTGTCGGCCGGCGCCTCAGCCGGCATAGCCCATCTGCGCCGGCTGCCGCTCCGGGGCCGCCCGGTCCAGCCGGACGGCGGTGAGCGCCACCGCCAGGGCTGCCAGCGGGAACAGCGCCGCGGTCCAGGTGACGTAGCCGAGGCCCGGGCCGGAATCGATGACCAGGCCACCGGCGAAGGCGCCGACGGCATTGCCGAGATTGAAGGCGGCGATGTTGAAGGACGAGGCGAGGCTTTCGCCGGCGCCGTCCGCCTTGGACAGCACCCACATCTGCAGCGGCGGCACGGTGGCAAAGGCCGCCGCCCCCAGGAGCGTCACGGCGACGAGTGCGGTCACCGTCCCCTGCAGCGCCGGTCCCATCAGGACGAGCACCACGAACAGGACGACGAGGCTGCCGATCATCGCGGGCACCAGTGCCTTGTCGGCGAGACGCCCGCCGAGCAGATTGCCGGCCACCAGCCCGGCGCCGAAGAGCAGCAGGATCGGCGAGATCGCCGCCTCGCCGAAGCCGGTGATGCCGGTCAGGAGCGGCGCGATATAGGTGAAGACCGCGAAGACGCCGGCATAGCCGAGAACCGTTGTCAGCAGGCCGAGCAGCACGGGGCGACGGCCGAGCGCCTTGAGGTCGGCGCGCCAGTCGTCGGCGGCCTCCGGCTTGCCGTCCCGGGGCACCGCCCAGGCGATGACGGCCGCGGCGAGAATGCCGACGATCGCGACGGCCCAGAAGGTGGCGCGCCAGCCGGCCGCCTGCCCGAGCCAGGTGCCGAGCGGCACGCCGAGGATGTTGGCGACGGTCAGGCCGGTGAACATCAGCGCGATGGCCGAGGCGCGCTTGTCGGCGGGCACCAGCTTCGTGGCGACGACCGAGCCGACGCCGAAGAATGTGCCGTGGGCAAAGGCGGTCAGCACTCGCGCGCCCATGAGCAGGCCGTAGCTGGGCGCCAGCGCACAGGCGACATTGCCGGCGATGAAGATCGCCATCAGCGCCAGGAGCACGGTCTTGCGCGGCCAGCGGCTGGTCAGGATGGTCAGGAGCGGCGCGCCGACGACGACGCCGATGGCATAGCCGGAGATCAGGAAGCCGGCGGCGCTGGTCGAGACGCCGAGATCGGCGCCGACATCGAGCAGCAGGCCCATGATGACGAATTCGGTGACCCCGATGCCGAAGGCACCGGCGGTCAACGCGTAGAGAGCAAGAGGCATGACGAAATCCCTGATGATGAACAGGGCCGTCAGATGACAGCTTGTGCTTTGATGAAGTAGACTGCCGCCAGGAACAACATTCAGGACTTCACGTCACAAATGCCGCGTCCCGACGCCAATCGCTTTGCCGAGATGGAGGTGTTCGCCACGGTGGTCGAGCGCGGCGGCTTCTCGGCGGCGGCGCGGGTCTCGGGCATGTCGGCCTCGGCGGTCTCGAAACTCGTCGCGCGCCTCGAAGCGCGGCTCGGAACGCGGCTCGTCCATCGCACCACCCGGCGTTTCCAGCTCACGCCGGAGGGCCAGGGCTTCTACGAGCGGGCCGTGGGGATCCTCGCCGATCTCTCCGACGCCGAACGGGCGGCGGGCGCCGGCGAACGGCCCGCCGGGCGCGTGCGGCTCAATTCCAGCGCCTCCTATATCAGCCATGTCCTGGCGCCGATCCTGCCGGATTTCCTCGCCCGCTATCCCGAGATCGGCCTCGACATCGTGCAGACCGATCAGGTCGTCGACCTCGTCGCCGAGCGCACCGACATCGCCATCCGCGCCGGTCCCATGCCCAGTTCCAACCTGATGGCGCGCAAGCTCGGCCAGACGCGCATGATGATCGTTGCCGCGCCCGGCTGGGTCGCCCGCCACGGCCTGCCGCGCACGATCGCGGATCTGGAAGCGCATGAACGGCTGGGCTTCGGCTATGCGCGGGCGATGAAGGGCTGGCCGCTCAGGAGCGACGCCGGCGAGGACGTCACCCTGCCGACGCTCGGCCGCGTCCAGATCAATGACGGCGAAGGCCTGCGGCGCCTGGCCCTCGCCGGCGTCGGACCGGCACGGCTGGCGGCCTTCACCATCCGCGCCGACATCGCCGAAGGCCGGCTGGTGCCGCTCCTCGAAGACGCCAATCCGGGCGACAAGGAGGCGTTCCACGCCGTCTTCATCGGCCAGTCCGCCAGCCTCCCCGCCCGCGCCCGCGCCCTGCTCGACTTCCTGGCCGAGCACGGACAGGTCAGCTGAAGCGGATAGACCGGCGCTGACTCATCCACCGCCGGGATGCCACGGGCATGTTCGACGACCTGAAGCGCGCGGCGTTGCCTTCGGCCTGCCGATCTCTCTCGTCGGCCCCGACGGCTGCGCCCGCGCCGCCATCAACGGTCCGGCCGAATGGGCTCGCCCAGACGCAATCCGGCTGATCGACGCGGTGAAGGCCAGCGGGGGGACAGTTTGATCTAAAGCATATGACATCGAGGCGGTATTATACTTCACACACCACACGGATGTCGCGTAGAGTGATCGCTTCACAACGGGAGGATGCGGATGGCCTTCAATCTGTTCATCGCCTACGACTTGCACACGCCGGGGCAGAACTATGATGAGGTTCGAACCCGCATCAAAGACTTGGGACAGTGGCACCAGTTCCAGCTATCCCTTTTCTACGTCAACACCACCTATGATCCCGTAGCGGCTTACAACCACATCATCGCTGTGATGGACGGCAACGACAAACTCGCGGTTATCGACGCCGCAGGCGGGGTAGTCACCACTTGGGATCGCCCTCCCATCGACGCGATAAATGCCATCTGGACCCAGCGATAGGTCGAAGCGCGAATTGCTGTCTTCGCCGGCGATTGGTTGCCCCATGGTCAGCCTCACTGACCCCAAACTCGCAGGAGGGGGCTATCAATCTGAGTGCGCTCGCGAATCGGGTGCGTCGCAGCATGGCTGGCGAATCAGGCAGGTCCGGCGTATGAAGAAGCGTTGTTGCACGTGACGCAACAGCAGGTTGGGCTGGGAGGAACCACCGAACCTTTATGAGTATCAAGAGGTTATGCGAACGTCGCCGGTCTAGGTTGGGGGCGCGCCTCCGCGCGCCTTGCCAACTCATCCGGACTCCGGCTACGTCTTTGCTTGATGAAATGAAAAAGGCTCCGCGCCGGCAAGCTACGGAGCCTTCTCATTTAGCCCGCGTGGTTGGTGCCGCGCGCGGGGTAGTGGGCTGTTGCCGACTCCTTTGTGAGTCAATTGTCCCAACTCGTCAAGCTCGGCATCGTTGCAAGAGTCAAGGAACTCTAACGATGACGCATGACCACAACAAACCTTCTCGTACCATCACGAGAGAGGGGGCCATCCAGATTCATCTCATGATTATGGATGGCTGGTTCTTGAACAGGATCGCAGCCCACTTCGATGTGGACCAGGATCGGGTAAGCGAGATCAAGAACCACAAGACCCACGTAGGCAGCTACGACGAGGCGGTGATGCGCCGACGAGCAGCCTAGCCCTGATTGTTCCGGGCGGTCTTCTTCCGGTCGCCCGGTTCATCACCCTTCGGCTGCTGCGCCCTCGCAATAGCGACCGGCCACACCAGCATCCTCGCGAGCCTGTTGTCCTGACATGCTGGCGGCTTACGCTTCCGGACTACCGGGAGAAAGCGCGATGACAACCTTCCTGACCGTCACGAAGAGAGGCGCGGTCACCCTCGACCGGACTGTGCTCGACCATCTCGGCGTGAATCCTGGCGAAAGTCTTGCCGTGAAGCTCGATCCGAAAGGCAGGGTCAGCCTCAGCGCCGCAGCGCCCGGAGCCCGCCCGGATCCCAGTCGGCCGCTCGGCAGTCTCGAAGACACGTTCGGGACGCTCAACGCGCATCATGCCGGTCCGCCCCTGACGATCGAGGCGATTGCGGCACCGTGACCGCGCCGCCTACCGTGTCGGGACCGGCGTCTCGCCGCGATAGTCGTAGAAGCCGCGGCCGGCCTTGCGGCCGAGCCAGCCGGCCTCGACATATTTCACCAACAGCGGACAGGGCCGGTATTTGGAATCGGCCAGCCCGTCATGCAGCACCTGCATGATCGACAGGCAGGTATCCAGGCCGATGAAATCGGCGAGCTGCAGCGGGCCCATCGGATGGTTGGCGCCCAGCTTCATGGCGGTGTCGATGGATTCGACCGAGCCGACGCCCTCGTAGAGCACGTAGATCGCCTCGTTGATCATCGGCAGGAGGATGCGGTTGACGATGAAGGCCGGGAAATCCTCCGAGACGCTGATCGTCTTGTCGAGGGCGGTCACGTAGTGGCGCGCCGATTCGAAGGTCGCGTCCTCGGTGGCGATGCCGCGCACCAGCTCGACCAGCTTCATCACCGGCACCGGGTTCATGAAGTGGATGCCCATGAACCGCTCGGGGCGGTCGGTGGCCGAGGCCAGCCGGGTGATGGAGATCGACGAGGTGTTGGTGGCCAGGATCGCGCCGGGCGCCAGATGCGGGCAGATCTCGCGGTAGATCTTGCGCTTGACCGTCTCGTCCTCGGTCGCCGCCTCGATGACGAGATCGGCGGTGCCGAGCGCCGCCGTGTCGGTGGTGGTGGTGATCCGCGCCATCGCCGCGTCGCGGTCGGCCGGCGTGATCTTCTGCGAGGCGAGCTGGCGGTCGAGGGTGGCGGCGATCTTGTCGCGGCCGGCGCTCGTGCGGTCCTCGGCGATGTCGTAGAGCGTCACGCCGTAGCCGGCGAGGGCCGAGACATGGGCGATGCCGGAGCCCATCTGCCCCGCGCCGACGATGCCAACGTGCTTGATACTGTCCGCCATCGCGCCTTCGCTCACCTTCGATGTTGCGTCGCGAACCTAGCGGCGGCGCGCGGCTTCGTCAAAGCCGCGCGCCGGACGCTCAGAGCTTGTCCTTCAGCTCGGGCAGGATCTGGAACAGATCGCCGACGAGGCCGTAATCGGCGACCTGGAAGATCGGCGCTTCCTCGTCCTTGTTGATGGCGACGATGATCTTGGAATCCTTCATGCCGGCCAGGTGCTGGATGGCGCCGGAGATGCCGACGGCGATGTAGAGATCGGGCGCCACGACCTTGCCGGTCTGGCCGACCTGCCAGTCGTTCGGGGCGTAGCCGGCATCGACCGCCGCCCGCGAGGCGCCGATCGCCGCGCCGAGCTTGTCGGCGACGGGCAGCAGCACCTCGTCGAACTTCTCCTTGGAGCCCAGCGCGCGGCCACCCGACAGGATGATCTTGGCACTGGTCAGCTCCGGCCGCTCGCTGTGGGCGAGCTTTTCCTCGACGAAGGTCGACAGGCCCGGATCGCCGGCCGCGTCAACCGCCTCGACAGTTGCCGAACCGCCGGTGCCGGCGGCCTGGAAGCCGGAGGTGCGCACGGTGATCACCTTCTTGGCGTCGGTCGACTTCACCGTCTGGATGGCGTTGCCGGCATAGATCGGCCGCTGGAAGGTGTCGGCGCCCTCGACGACGACGACGTCGGAGATCTGCATCACGTCGAGCAGCGCGGCGATGCGCGGCGCGACGTTCTTGCCGGCGGTGGTGGCCGGCGCGACGATGGCGTCGTAGCCCTCGGCGAGCCTGACGACGAGGTCGGCCAGCGGCTCGGCGAGGCCGTGGGCATAAGCCTCGGCATCGGCATGCAGCACCTTGGCGACGCCGCCCAGCTGGCCGGCGGCCTCGGCGACGGCGGTCGAGCCTGAACCGGCGACGAGCACATGCACGTCACCGCCCATCTGGGCGGCGGCGGTCAGCGCCTTGGCGGTCTGCTCGGACAGGGTCTGGTTGTCGTGTTCGGCGATGAGAAGCGTGGTCATGATCGCGGGTCTCCCTGGCATCCGGCGGTCGCCTGCGCGTTCCGCGCGCGGCCGGCCGGCATCCAATCCTTCAAGGCGCGTGCTCAGAGCACGCCGGCTTCGTTCTTCAGCTTGTCGACCAAAACGTCGACGCTCTCGACCTTGATGCCGGCCTCGCGCTTGCCCGGCTCGGCGGTCTTCAGGATTTCCAGCCGCGGCGCGATGTCGACGCCGAAATCGTCCGGCGACTTCTCCTCGAGCGGCTTCTTCTTGGCCTTCATGATGTTCGGCAGCGAGGCGTAGCGCGGCTCGTTGAGGCGCAGGTCGGTCGTCACGATCGCCGGCATCTTCAGCGCCACGGTCTGCAGGCCGCCATCGACCTCGCGGGTCACGGTCGCCTTGCCGTCGGTCAGCTCGATCTTGTTGGCGAAGGTGCCCTGGCTCCAGCCGAGCAGCGCCGCCAGCATCTGGCCGGTCTGGTTGCAGTCGTCGTCGATCGCCTGCTTGCCGAGAATGACGAGGTCCGGGCTCTCGGCCTCGACGACGCCCTTGAGGATCTTGGCGACGGCCAGCGGCTCGGTCGGCTGGTCGGTCTTGACCAGGATGCCGCGGTCGGCGCCCATGGCGAGCGCCGTGCGGATCGTCTCCTGCGCCTGCTGCGGGCCGACGGACACCGCGACGATCTCCGTCACCGTGCCGGCTTCCTTCAGGCGGATCGCCTCCTCGACGGCAATCTCGTCGAAGGGGTTCATGCTCATCTTGACGTTGGCGAGGTCGACGCCCGTGCCGTCCGGCTTGACCCGGATCTTCACGTTGTAGTCGACGACGCGCTTGACTGCGACGAGAACCTTCATCGGTCGTGTCTCTCCCTTTTTGGGCGCCGAGCGCCCGAAAGCCTCATGTCCTGCCCGGCCCGGCGTCGCCGTCGCGATATCCGCGCAGGCGACCGGAGCCGATTGGCCGCGAGCGATATCTGACTTTTACGTAATGGTCAAAATTTCGCGGTCTCGTAGCGGCCTTGTGCGGTTCCCGCGCCGATCTTGCAAGTGCCGGGTCACGATCGCCCGGTGTCGCTGGGCTCCAGCTCCACCGCCCGCGGCGTCTGGATCTGCCGGTCGAACAGCACCACGCCGCGCCGGCGCAGCACCAGCGTCAGTGCCGCCCCGGCCAGGATGCCGCCGGCATGGGCGGCATAGGACACGTCCTCGGCGCCCGACGCGAACAGCACGAACTGCAGGCCGATCCACACCATCAGCAGCAGCCAGGCCGGCAGGTTCAGCGGAATGCGCCCGAAGGCCAGCACCCAGACCCAGACCCTTGGATGCAGCATCAGATAGGCCGCCGCGACGCCCGACACCGCCCCGGACGCGCCGATCAGCGTCGCCTCCGAGCCGGGAAACATCAGCGCATGCAGCCCCGCCCCCGCCGCCGCGCAGGCGAGATAGAAGACGAGGAACTTCACATGGCCGAAGGCGTCCTCGACATTGTCGCCGAACACCCAGAGGAACAGCATGTTGCCGCCGATATGCCAGATGTCGAGATGCAGGAAGGAATAGGTCAGGAAGTTCAGCCAGCCCGGCACCGCCACATAGGCCGGCGGCAGCTCGGCATAGCCGTTCACCACCGCCGGGATGAAGCCGTAGGAGATCTCGAAGGCCGACAGGAACGCCCCGGTCTCGCCGCTCGCCTTGGCCAACAGATAGACCAGCGCATTGGCCGCGATCAGCCCCACCGTCACATACTGGAAGCGGATATGACGCAGGCGGTTGGCGTCGTAGAAGGGGACGAACACGGTGGACCTTTCAGGCTCTTGGCCGGGGGACTTTTGGCCGGGGGCTTTTGGCCAACGGCTTTCGACCGGAGGGCTCCAGGCCGGGGCTCCCGACCAAAGCGCAAGCCGAAACCACTGCGCCCGCGACCGTCCGCGCCCCCCTGTCACCGCCGACGCCCGGCCCGCCGCGCCACGCCAGCCCCCTCACCCGGAGACGCCGCCGGGCCGCGAACCGTCCCGGCCGTGCGCCCCGCGTCGGCGATCCCGCCGCCTCAGCGGCTGGCGCCGGGCACCCACAGAACATCCGCCCTGCCGTCGTCATTGGCAATGCGGCCGGCGACGAACAGATGGTCGGACAGGCGGTTGACGTAGCGCAGCGCCACCTCGGCGACCGTCTCGCCGTCCTTCTTCGCCAAAGCGACCATCAGCCGCTCGGCCCGCCGCGCCACGGTGCGGGCATGGTGCAGATGGGTGGCGGCGGGCGAGCCGGCCGGCAAGACGAAGCTCTTCAGCGGCTCCAGCCGCGCGTTCATGGCGTCGATCTCGCGCTCCAGCGCATCGACCTGCGAGGCGACGATCTTCAGCGGCTCGTAGGGCAGAGGCTCGCCGGTCTCCGGCGTCGCCAGTTCCGCGCCGAGATCGAACAATTCGTTCTGGATGCGCGCCAGCATGGCGTCGAGCTCGCCCTCGGCATGCAGCCGCACCAGCCCGAGAACGGCGTTGAGCTCGTCGATCGTGCCGTAGGTCTCGACCCGCAGATCACTCTTCAACCGCCGCTCGCCACTGCCGAGCCCCGTCTCCCCGGCATCGCCGGTGCGCGTGTAGATCTTGTTCAGCTTGACCATGATGTCTCCGGTTTGGCGACATCATAGGGGATGGAGGGGCGGAGGACAGGGGGGCAAAGAAGGACTTAAAGCAGCAATAATTAACGTACCGCCGACGGAATCTTTTAACGCAATCGCACACGCTCGAAATTGGCGTCACCGGAACGCGACTTGAGTCAACGACGACCTCTGAAGCGCCACTATCGCCAATCCGGCTGCAGAACCTATGAGCCCAAGCACCGAAATGACCAGGAAATGGTGGATTGTTCCACCTTTATCGGTAGCATTACGCTTCCTCGCTTGGGAGTAGTTTTCGATGTCTGACCGTTACGATTTCGCCAACTTGTCACCGATTGAATTCGAAGGCCTCTGTGTTGATCTCGTTTCCGCAGAAACTGGCCTCAGGTTCGAAAGATTTTCTGTCGGAGCTGACGGCGGAGTTGACGGCCGACATAGCCGAGCGAGTGATGAAATAGTCTTACAAGCTAAGCACTATAAAAACAGTACATGGTCCGATCTAAAGAAAGCCGTGAAGCTAGAGAAGAAAAATGTCCACACACTGTACCCGACCGAATATTATTTCGTAACATCTCAGCCGCTTACGGTGGCAAGGAAATCTACTATAGTTTCCTTGCTGGACCACCCATCTGTGACGGCCCCGAACGTTTGGGGGCGGTCAGAAATGAACGCATACATTACCGCTCATGCTGATGTTGAGAGGCGGAATATCAAGCTTTGGCTGTCCAGCGCTACCGTACTCGAGAGGCTTTTGACAAACGAAATTGCCGTGTTTACGGAAGCGACCGCGGACGAAATTGAGAGAATACTCAAGATATTTGTAGTCAACCCGAGCCTCCAGAGATCAGAAGAGATTCTCAAAGCGACACACAACTTGATTGTATCTGGCCCGCCTGGCGTAGGGAAAACAACACTGGCCCAGTTTATCGCCGCGCGATACATTGAAGCGGGTTGGGAATTAGTTGCGATTTCGAAAATAGATGAAGGTTTTCGCGCGTTTCACC
This sequence comes from Aurantimonas sp. NFXS3, assembly GCF_049132005.1. NCBI lineage: Bacteria > Pseudomonadati > Pseudomonadota > Alphaproteobacteria > Hyphomicrobiales > Aurantimonadaceae > Aurantimonas > Aurantimonas sp. NFXS3. Next base: position 866,905 of record NZ_JAGDDZ010000002.1, on the reverse strand, counting down.
GTGAAAAATCCCAAATCTTTGTGTTCGACGACTTCCTTGGAAAAATCAGACTCGACCCCGTGTCGCTGGGCAGAGCCGACAGTAAAATCGTCAAGTTTATGTCTAAGGTACATAAGGACAAACGAAAGAAATTCGTTCTCACGACACGCTCCTACATCCTTCACGCAGCTCGCACCCAGTCAGAAGCGCTTGATGACAGAGAGGTTGAGCTTTCAGAAATGGTTCTCAACCTCGCAACCTACACTAGGGAGCTGAAGGCAAGAATCTTATACAATCACCTCTACCATTCAGAGATTGATGAGAAATCTATACAGAGCCTTTTAGATGGAGATACTGTTCGCAGGATCGTTGATCATAGCAACTACATGCCGCGCATAATACAATGGATGACCGACGAATTGAGGCAACGCGATACTCCACCAGCGGAATATCCAAACGCATTCCTTCAGACGCTCAATTATCCGGATAAGATTTGGGATAAGGCATTCAAAAAACACATAACTACAGGCGCCCAGGTTCTGCTTTATTGCCTTTTCTTCTGCGAACGTGATATATACCCAGTAACCGGCGTAAATCTAAATAAACTCCGGATCTTCTTCGAAAAGTCTATGGTCGGATTCAATATTATCGCCCAGGAGCAAATGCGTTCTGCGATCTTCGACGAGACAGTTCGCGAGGTGAAGTCTTCATTTGTAATTATTGATTGCAATATAGCCAACTTCATCAATCCATCAATACAGGATTATCTTTCTCGCGAGACCTCCGATGCAACCGTACTCCTAACGCTCGCGCGCTGTGTTCCTACGTTAGCTACCGCCGTCTCGTTCTGGAATAACGTCAGAACGAGCGTTGATAACGTAGTCCGCGTGCAAATAGCAAACGAGTTGCTAGAAAGCTTGATCGCGGGTCGCATTGACGGACGTCTTCCGCTCGACGAAATTGCCGATTTTTGTGGTCAACTTGTCGGAGCAACTGGTGGCGATCATTTTTGTGAGCGCATTCGCGTGTCAGATATTAGAAGTCTTTTCTGGATTAATGAGCCCTATCTCCCTTCTCTGATCGAAGCATTTGAGGAGGGGAAATTTAGGTATCTGCCCCACGCGCGGGCCTATGCCAGATACCTCCGTATGGAGCTTTCTAGGTACCTAGACCCCGAACGGAATCACGAAATCGAGCTTGAAGAGCTCGCGACACTCGCGTCCTACCTCCAATCTTCTCAAATAGAAATTCCGGAAGTGTTATTTGATAATTTCGTGCAAGCTGCTGTTGATGCGGTGGATATACTCGACATGGACGCTATTGGTCACGACGACGATCCAGAGGAGGTAATCGGAGGATGGCTGGAACACATCGCAAGCATCAAAAGCTTCACCTCAGCGCCAGTAGATTACTTAAAGGAAAGTGAGTTTGAGGAGCGGATTTCAGCTATACAATACGAAGAAGATCTCAGAAGCCAATGGGAAGAAGATGTCCGTCCGCAAACAGGAGCGGATTTTCAAAGCCAGCGACCAATCTCGAGCGGATCATTTACCAACGATGACCTTCAGTCGATGTTCTCGTCGCTGAAGAAGTCGAGTTAGCAGTTTTAACTGCTGAGGACCAAACTTATCCCCACCCCTCGCCCCTCCCCCATACTGCCCTGACCGCTGGCCCGCGGAACGGGCGCGAATGATCACCGGGATCGTTCGGGGGCTGGCGGGCGGCGTCCGCGACGGGGCTTCTTCCGGAGAAGCCCCGGCCCGGACGGCCCTTCGCACCGCCGGACCGTCCCCCATTACGAGGGGGCTGCGGAACGGTCCGCTTGAGCGCCTTCGGGCGTGAAGAGCCGGCAGCCACGGATCGCCCTTGCGGGTCCCGTGCCGAAGGGTTGCTCAAGACGCCGCGCGGGATGCCGGAGGCGAACCGCATGACATTAAACCGTCGAGGGGTTCGCCTCCGGCGTCCCGTTGCCTGCTCCATCCCTTCGGCCCGTCCGGGCGCGAGGCCGCGGCCGCATGGGCGCGGGGCAACAGCGGCCGGGGCGCGTGCGTCCGTCCGGGGATTGCTGCCTGGCGATGGGAGCGGCTAGCGGGCGAGCAGCAGCACGCCGACGATGAGGATCACGGCGACGCCCTGCAGCATGACGCGGGCGCGCATCAGCCGTTGCGAGCGATTGCCGTCGCCGCCCTTCATCATGTTGAACAGGCCGGCGATCAGGACGCCGGCCGTCGCGATCATGACGGCCAGGGCGATATAGGTGAGGAAGTCGGACATGCCGGCCCTTGTGGCGGTTCGGTTTGCGTGTGTGCGGGTCTCATATAGGCATGCCGCCCGCCGAGGCGAAGGGCGGCGGCCCCGGCGATCGGTCGCAGCCTCCGGGCCGGTTGGGCCGGGCCGGTTTGTGCGGGCGCTTCGGGCCGTGCGCGCCTCAGGCGTCTCAGACGCTCTTGGAAATCGCCCGGGCCCGCCCGCCGCGGGTGGCGGCGGCGACGCCGACGCCGGCCAGCACCAGCCCGGCGAGCTGGATCGCCGTCAGCGTCTCGCCGAACAGGAGCCAGGCCGTCACCGCCGTGACGCCCGGCACCAGATACATCAGCGAGGCGACCGAGGAGACGGCGCCCTCGCGGATCAGGAAGAGCAGCAGGAACACCGCCCCGATCGACAGGACGATGGTCAGCCAGGCCAGCGCGAAGACCAGTTCGCCCGACCATGTCACGTCCATGGTCTCGACGGTCATGGCGAGGATCAGCGTCGGCACGAAGGCGCCGAGATATTGCAGGGCCGTGCCGGTGCGAAGGTCGACGCCGCCGACGAAGCGCTTTTGCCAGACCGAGCCGACCGAGATGGCGATCGCCGACAGGAACACCGGGCCGAGCGTCAGGACGCCATAGGCGCCGTCGCCGTCGAGCTTGGGCAGGATCACCAGCGCGACGCCGAGAAGGCCGAGGCCGAGGCCCATAATGTGGCGCGGCCGGACCCGCTCGCCGAGGAAGCTGGCGGCCAGGATCGTCGTCAGGATCGGCTGCAGCCCGACGATCAGCGCCGCGATGCCGGCGTTCAGGCCATGGCGAACGGCGAAGAATACGCCGCCGAGATAGACGCCGTGGATCAGGCTGCCGGCGATCATCGCGTGCATGGCCGGCCAGCGGCCCGGCCAGGGTGCCCGCATGGCGACCACCAGCGTGCCGAGGATCGCCAGCGCCAGCGCATAGCGCAGGCTCAGAAAGGTGAAGGGCTCGGCATAGGGCATCGCATAGCGCGCGCCGATGAAGCCGGTCGACCAGAGCAGGACGAAGACGACCGGAAAGAATGGAAGCAGCCTTTGCACGGGCGGGTCGGCCTTCTTGTCATGGGGATCGGCCACTGGTTAGCAGGGCCACGGTCGCGCCGAAAGGCGGAACCGTCAGGCGGGATGACGAAATCGCGCCGGCGGTGTTTGCGCTCGGGCGCCGACGCAGCGCCGGGATGTCCGCGGGCCGGCAAGCGCGGGGCCGCTAGCCGGAGCGTCTGGCCGACCGGCCGACGTCATGGGCCGGCGGCGCAGCCGGCAGGCCGACCATGCGGCGAATGTCCTCGGCGCCGAGCCCGGCCTCGCGCAAGGCGCGGATCGCGGTGTCGCCGGCGCTTTTCGACAGCTTGCGCCCGTCGGGCCCCAGGATCAGCTCGTGATGGTGGTAGCGCGGCACCGGCAGGCCGAGCAGCGCCTGCAAGAGGCGGTGGATGCTGGTCGCCGGGAACAGGTCGCGGCCGCGCACCACATGGGTCACGCCCTGAACCGCGTCGTCGACCACCACCGACAGATGGTAGCTCGTCGGCGTCTCCACGCGGCCGAGCACCACGTCGCCCCATTCCAGCGGCTGCGCCACGACTTCGCCGCCACCCGCTTCAGGCGCAAGGCCGGTTTCCGCGAAGGTCAGCGTGCCCAGCGTGGCGACCGCCTTGGCCGTGTCCAGCCGCCAGGCAAAGCGCTCGCCGTCGCGCATTTTCCGCTCGCGCTGGCGGCTCGACAGGTCACGGTCGAGCGCCGGATAGAGCGGCGCCCCGTCCGGATCGCGCGGCCAGGGCGTCGCTTCGTCGTCTTCGTAGCGCTGGGCAAAGGCCCGGATCTCGCCGCGCGACATGAAGCCCGGATAGATCAGCTCGGCATCGGCCAGCGCTTCCAGCGCGGCGGCGTAGTCGGCAAAATGCTCCGACTGGCGGCGCGGCGGCGCGTCCCAGTCGACGCCCAGAAAGGCGAGGTCGTCTTCGATCTGGCGTTCGTATTCGCGGGTGCAGCGGGCCTGGTCGATATCCTCGATGCGCAGCAGGAACTCGCCGCCCGCTTCCCGCGCCATCTGGTGATTGACCAGCACCGAATAGGCATGGCCGAGATGCAGCTCGCCATTCGGGCTCGGGGCAAATCGGAAAACGGCTGGCGCTGGCTGCATCGAATCGGCTTCCTCTCGTCTGGCGCGACTTCTACGGTCGCTTTTGGCAAGCACCATGACAGACGGGCGAGACCATGCGGCCGCAGGATGTGCCAGGCAAGGCAGGGATCATTCGCAGCGACGCCGATGTCGCAGCGGGTCTGGCCGCGTTGCTGTGCGCCGATCCGCGGCTCGGCGCCATTGCCGCGGTCGCCGGACCGCTGCCGCTGCGCCGCGATCCCGGCGGCCTGCCGGGTCTTGCCCGCATCGTCGTCGCCCAGCAGGTATCCCGCGCCAGCGCCGAGGCGATCTTCGCCCGGCTGGAGAGCGCGTTCGACATCGCCGATCCGCAGGCCTTCCTGTCGGCCGACGACGCGGCCTACCGCCGCGCCGGCCTGTCACGTCCCAAGCAGCGGACGATGCGGACCGTCGCCGAAGCAGTCCATGGCGGCGTCCTCGACTTCGCCCGGCTGGACGCCGCGCCGGCCGCCGCCGCGATCGCCGAGCTGGTGGCGGTCAGCGGCATCGGCCCCTGGACGGCCGAATGCTACCTCCTCTTCTGCGCCGGCCATCCCGACATCTTCCCCTCGGGCGACCTGGCGCTGCAGGTGGCCCTGGCGCACGCCTTCAAACACGACACCCGCCCGAGCGCCCGGCAATCGGCTGAGCTCGCCCTGCCCTGGGCGCCGTGGCGCTCGGTCGCAGCGCGGCTGTTCTGGGCCTATTACGCGGCGATCACCCGGCGCGAGGCGGCGCCCACCAGCTGACGTAACGCGCTGCGGCATTTATCCACAGATCTTCCGTCGCGTCCGCCGGCAAGGGGCTGCAATGCCGGCCTGACGACGCCGCCGTCCCCTGCGGGACGAGGCTTCACAAACCCGACACGATGGCGCACGATACTCGCACCAGCTTGGTTTTTCTCGATGGGAGGTAGGAAGACTACCTGTGACGATCGCGGTTACTCAGGACTTATCCCCCACCCTCGTTCTGAACGCCGACTTCCGGCCGCTCAGCTATTATCCTCTGTCCCTCTGGTCCTGGCAGGACGCGGTGAAGGCGGTGTTTCTCGACAGGGTGACCATCCTCGCCGAATACGATCGTGCGGTGCATAGCCCGACCTATTCGATGCGCCTGCCCTCGGTCGTCTGCCTCAAGACCTACATCAAGCCGGCACGCTATCCGGCCTTCACCCGCTTCAACGTCTTCCTGCGCGACCGCTTCCAGTGCCAGTATTGCGGCTCGCCCCACGAACTCACCTTCGACCACGTCATTCCGCGTTCGCGCGGCGGCCTGACCACCTGGGAAAACGTCGTGGCGGCCTGTTCGCCCTGCAATCTGAAGAAGGGCGGCCTGATGCCGAAAGCCGCCCGGATGTTCCCTCACCAGACGCCCTTCCAGCCGAGCGTCCACGACCTGCACAACAATGGCCGGCTGTTCCCTCCGAACTTCCTGCACGAGAGCTGGCTCGACTATCTCTACTGGGATTCCGAGCTCGATCCCGAATAGGCCGCTCGCCGGCGACTGCGCACTGCCGAAGGCGGACCGCCGACCCAAACGTTCGCGGCCATCCCGTCACGCGGTTTTGCGCGCGCGGTCGTGGACGGCTCTGGTCACTGCGCCCTAGATGATTGCCTGACGGGCAGCAGCCCCGTGGGAAGGGGCAAGGAATCGGGATGGGCGCGACGGGACCAGATGACGGCGGCACAGCGTCCACCGACCTTGCCTTCTACGAAGCCCTTCCCGTTTCCAGCAGCATTCTCGGCCTCGGCGATGCCAGCGCCTATCGCCCTCTCCCGGTAGACTGGGTCGTCGGCGTTGCCGACATCGTCCGCTCGACCGACGCCGTCAGTTCGGGCGGCTACAAGCGCGTGAACACGGTCGCGGCGGCGGTGATCGCGGCGGTGGCGAACGGCCTTCATGGCCGCGAATTCCCCTTCGTCTTCGGCGGCGACGGTGCCGGCTTCGCCCTGCCTGCCGCACAGGCCGAGATCGGCAGGGCCGCGCTCGCATCCGTCGCGGGCTGGGCGCAGAGTGCCTTTGGCCTCTCCTTGCGGGTGGCGATGGTGCCGGTCGCGACGATCCGCGACAACGGCCGTGACGTGCAGATCGCCCGCTTCGCCCCCTCGCCCGACGTGTCCTATGCGATGTTCGCCGGCGGTGGGCTCGCCTGGGCCGAACGGCAGATGAAGGCCGGGGCATTCCGGATCGAACCGGAAGACGGGGCGACGGCCCGCCCGGACCTCGCCGGCCTGTCCTGCCGCTTCTCCGAGATTCCGGCGCGCCGGGACCTCATCCTGTCGGTGGTTCTGTTGCCGAGACCGGATGCGTCCCCCGATGCCTTCGCGGCTCTCGCGCGCAACATCCTGGAGCTCGGCGTCGAAGAGGGGCATGACGGCAATCCCGTGCCGCCGGAGGGGCCGGAACTGCACTGGCCGCCAGCGGGACTTCCCATCGAGGCGGAAGTGCGCAAGGCGATGACCGGGCTTCCGCTCTGGGCGTCCCGGCTCTCCGTCGGCATCCGCACGTTGCTGTCGCATCTCAGCTTCGTGACCGGCACGCGGGTCGGGGCCTTCGATCCGGCGCGCTATCGGTCGGAACTGGCGCGCAACAGCGATTTCCGCAAATTCGACGACGGCTTGCGCATGACCCTCGACTGCACCGCCGCAGTGGCCGATCGGATCGAGGCGCGGCTGCGTGATGCCCGTGCGGCGGGGCTCGCGCGGACCGGAACGCATCGTCAAGCCGCGGCGCTGATGACCTGCTTCGTCCCCTCCGCAAGCCGCAGCGACCACGTCCATTTCGTCGACGGCGCGGCAGGCGGCTATGCGGCGGCGGCGGCAATGGCCACGGCCGACATGGCCGGCAGAACGGCCGGCCCGGTCAGATGAGCAGCGCCAGGACCAGCGGCAGGCTGGCGGCGGCAAGCAGCGTCTGCAACGTGACCAGCCCCGCCATCAGCGTCGCGTCGCCCTTCAGCTGGGTCGTCAGCACGTAGGACGTCGGCGCGGTCGGCAGGGCAAAGAAGATCACCAGGAGCGCGCCGTCGAGGGGCGGCAGCGCCATCAGCCGGGCGACGGCGAAGGCCAGCAGCGGCATGGCGATCAGTCGTGCCAGACTGTTGACGGTCAGGATGGTCGTCTCGGCCCGCGCGGCCTTCAACTTGAGGGCAGCCCCCACGCAAAGCAGGCCGAGCGGCAGGCTGGCCGCAGACATGAGACCGAGCAGCCGATCGATACCGAAGGGCATGCCGAGGCCGAGCGCCGCCACGACCGCGCCGGCGAGGCAGGCGAGGATCAGCGGATTGCGGAGGACCGGCATGACCAGTTCGCGCGCGCTGGTATGGCGCTCCGATGTCAGCGCAATCACCGAGAGGACGTTCACCGTCGGCACCATGACCGCGAGGATGACCGCAGCACGGGCCAAGCCGTCGGGACCATAGAGGCTCGCGACCATGGCAAGGCCGAGATATGTATTGAACCGAGTGATGCCCTGGACGATCGGCCCGTAGCGCGCGGCTGGCCAGGCGAAGACCCGGCGCAAGGCGAGCATGACAAGCGATGCGGCGACCAGCACCGCGAAGATCGCGCCGGCCAGCTTGAGGATCGACGGATCGGCCAGCGGTGCGTTGGCGAGACTGGAGAACAGCAGCGCCGGAAACAGCACGAAGTAGTTGAGCTTCTCGGCGGCGGGCCAGAAGCCCTCGCCCGGAAAGCCGGAGCGGCGGAAGCCCAGGCCCGCCAGGATCAGGGCAAAGAGCGGCCACAGGGTGAGGAACAGCGTCGACATGCTTCGCTTTCAGGGGAGCGCCGGTCCGCCAGGCCCGGCGGATGCTTCAAGCGAAGCGATCGGCCTTGGCAACCGCGCTGCGCAGCGCGACGGCGGCAAAGAGGGCCGAGGCAATGGCATTCCAGCCGGCGAAGGACAGGCCGAGGAAGCGTCCCGCCGCCTCGTCGCAGGACGGCGGCCGGATGGCGTCGATCGCCGACAGGAGGTCCCCGCCGCCCAGATCACCGCCGCCAACCTGCGCGCAGTCCGTCGGGCCGGGCCAGTAGCCCCATTCGACACCGGCATGGAAGACGCCGAGATACAGCGACACCAGCATGATCACGCCGATCGCCAGGAGAAGCAGCCGGGTCAGCAGCGCCGGTGCGCGGCCCGCAGCCGCCACGAAGGCGACCAGCGCCAGCGGGATCGCCACATAGTAGGGAATGCGCTGCTGCAGGCACAGCGCGCAGGGAATGTAGCCGCCGACATACTGGAACAGCAGCGCCGTGCCGACCGTGATCGCGGTCCCGGCGAGGAGGAAGCCGGAAGCCAGCGTCTGTCGAAAGCCGGTCGGGCGCTGGAAGCGGTCAGTCAGTGCCATGCCATCATCCGTTACATCATATAGCGAACGGCGACGAAGCCACCGAACAGAAGGATCATGAAGAGGGTAAAGAGCAGCCCGAGATTCTTCTCAATGAAGCCCTGAATTGGGGCGCCGAAGCGCTGCAACAGCCAGGCCACGAAGAAGAAACGGAGGCCGCGACCGACAATCGAGACGATCGTGAAGGTGACGAGGTTCAGCCCGGTGACGCCGGAGAAGATGGTCAGCACCTTGTAGGGAAACGGCGTCAGCGCTGCGAAGAGCACGGCCCAGCCGCCCCATGCGTTGTAGCGGGCGCTGAGTTCGGCGAAGGCGTCGGCCTTGCCATAGATCTCCAGAATGGGCTGGCCGATCAGGTCGAAGAACAGGGCGCCTATGGCATAGCCGAGAAACGCGCCCAGCACCGATGCGACGGTGCAGATGAGCCCGATCCGCACCCAGCTGCGTGGCCGGGCGATGACCATCGGAATCAGCAGCGCATCCGGGGGGATCGGGAAAACGGAGCTTTCGATGAAGGAGACGGCGGCCAGGCCGCGCTCGGCATGGCGGGTCGCGGCAAGCGACATGACCCAGTCATAGAGGCGGCGGAGCATGGCGGATGTCCGTGGAAGCAAAACGGGGCTGACCCTGTCGCCCGCATAGGACGATCGGCAGGCGAACGCAACGGACAGCGAAAGCCGATGCGCGGACCATTGACCCGAAGGGCGCCGCGGCTATAGTCCGCCAACGAACGGATCTGAACCGTTCGCCCCTGTGGCGGAATTGGTAGACGCGCGCGACTCAAAATCGCGTTCCGCAAGGAGTGCTGGTTCGATCCCGGCCAGGGGCACCAATGTTCCGGCACAGTCTCGGAACGCCATGACGACCACCGACACCCCCTACGATCTTCTGTATTCCGGGTTCCACTGGGACTTGCCGGCCAGGTTCAACATCGCCGAGGCCTGTGCCGATGCCTGGGCCCGCGACGAACCGGATCGAATCTGCCTGATCGAGGATCGCGGTGCCGAGCCGGCGGCGACGATGAGCTATGGCGAGTTGGCGCGGCGCTCGGCGCGGCTGGCCGCCGCCTTCGCAGCGCGCGGCGTGACGCGCGGCGACCGAGTGGCGATCGTCCTGCCGCAGAGCTTCGAGACGGTGATTGTCCATCTGGCCGTCTACCGCCTCGGCGCCATCGCCGTGCCGCTGGCGCTGCGCTTCGGACCCGAGGCGCTGGAGTTCCGGCTGCGTGCCAGCAGCGCGAAGCTGGTGGTGATCGACGCGAACGGCCTGCCGGTCCTGGAGGAGATCACCGGGGCCCTGCCCGATCTCACCGACATCGTCACCGTCGGGGCGACCCGAGGCGAGCTGCCTGAACTCGGCGATCTCGAACGCGCGGCGGCGGGCATGGCGGCCATTGCCGAGACCACACCGGACGATCCGGCGATGATCATCTTCACCTCCGGCACAACCGGCTCCCCGAAGGGCGCCTTGCACGGGCACCGGGTGCTTCTCGGCCATTTGCCGGGCATGCGCTTTCACCATGAGAACATGCCGCAGGCCGGCGACCGGATGTGGACGCCCGCCGACTGGGCCTGGGCCGGCGGTCTTCTCAACGCGCTGCTCCCGTCCCTGCTGCTCGGCGTACCGGTCGTCTATTCGCGCGAACGCTTCGACCCGGCCGCGGCCTTCACGCTGATGGTCCGACAGAAGGTGCGCAACGCGTTCCTGCCGGCGACGGCGCTGCGGATGATGAAGGGCGCTGCAAATGCTGAGGCGCTCGCCGGGCTCGATCTGCGCACGGTCGGCTCGGCCGGCGAGACGCTGCCCGCCGACACCTTCGTCTGGGCGCGTGACGTTCTCGGTGTTACCGTCAATGAATTCTACGGCCAGACCGAGTGCAACATGGTGCTGGGATCGGCGGCCGCCTTCGGCGTCTCCCGCGCCGGGGCCATCGGCAAGCCAGTGCCCGGCCACAAGGTGGCGATCGTCGATGCGGACGGCCGGGAAGTGCCCCGTGGCGTCACCGGCACGATTGCGATCGCCGCGCCCGACCCGGTCATGTTTCTCGGCTACTGGCAAAACCCGAAGGCGACGAGCGAGAAATTTCGCGGAGACTGGCTCCTGACCGGCGATCAGGGACAGATGGACGCGGACGGCTATGTCGAATTCGTCGGGCGCGACGACGACATCATCACCTCCGCCGGCTACCGGATCGGACCGGGAGAGGTCGAGAATTGCCTGCTCGCCCATCCGGCCGTCCACATGGCAGCCGTCGTGGGAAAGCCGGATCCGCTGCGCACCGAGATCGTGAAGGCCTACATCGTTCCCGCGGACGGCCATGAGCCCGGCGACGATCTCGCCCGTACGATCCAGCTCCATGTGCGCGAGCGGCTGTCAGCCCACGAATATCCCCGGGAAATCGCCTTCGTCGACGCGATGCCGCTGACGACCAGCGGCAAGATCGTGCGGCGTGAATTCCGCGATCGTGCCGCGCGCGAAGCGCAGGGCGCGGCGAAGGCGAGCGCAGCCTGAAGGCCGGTCAGCGGAAGGACAGCATCCCCTGCACGCGCTGGCGCATGATGCGCGCGAGATTGCGCGAGCGGCGCATGGAGGCCAACCCCCGGGCGACCTTGTCGACACGCCCCCCGGTTTCCTGGGTCAAGCCAACGACGATCGTGCCCACCGCGATGCGATCGGGCCAGAAGCGGTTCATCACGAAATGGTCGGGGACGGTGCAGGAATCGGCACGCTCAACGGCGGGATCGGCGAGCAATGCCTGCGTCGCGGCGGCGACGATCTGCTGGCCCGGAGACGTGGCGGCGAAAGCCTCGTCATAAGCGGTCTTCCAGGTGTAGGCCTGTCCGCGGTCGACGAGCACGACGAGGCTCGCCACGGGGCGACTGCCTGTCTTCAGCGTATAGATCCTGACTCGGTCGTCCTGTGCGAGCGCGTTGATCGCCTCGCGGGCGAAGGCGGACCGGTAGCGGTCGATGATCAGCGCAGTCCGCGCACGGCCCTTCCATCCGCTTGCCTCGAGCGAGAAGAAATCCTCCAGCGCCAGCCGCACGTCGTCGGGTTGCCGGGCAGTCTCCAGCGACACCGGACCGGTTGCCGACAGACGACGGGTCTGGCGGGCGAGTTCCCGGCGGCGGCGGCCGGAGAGCGGACTTGGCCGAACGGTATCGGCGCTCTTGATCAGCGCTGCGCGGGACACGCGGTTGGCGACGGCCGTCGGCAGACCAGCTTTCGCGGCGGCGGCGAGCAGTGTCGTCGCCATTGATCCGTCGATGCGCACGTCCGGAATGACGAGCACGTCGGGCAGGCCGAGTTCGGGGGCGGTCAGGGTGGACAGGAAATTCGACAGCGTGCCGGCGGGATCGTCGCCGTCCACCGGCAGCGTTCCCAGAGGACCGAAGGGATGCGTCCAGGCACGGATCGTCGCGACGCCGCCAATAAAGGCCGACCGTTCGACCGAGAAAGGCATCAGCAGGCGAAGCCGGCTGCGGCTGCCCTTCTCGTCGCGCACGACCATGAGACGCACCTTGCGGTCGTCGAGACGCGGCATGGCCGGTGCGAGAAACTGCGGGTCGAAGAACACGTTGGCTTCGATCGCGCGCCGCGACAGATGGGCCAGTTCGTCGATCAGGCCGAAAACTGCATTCGGTGCATAGATCGACAAATGGCGCGAGACGCGGCCGAACGGAACCGTCAGATCGAGTTCGGGAGTCGCATTCACCGGGCCCTCGTGCAGCGGCACGACCGAGGCCATCGGCGGGAGTCCGCCGATGAGATCACTCATCGAGGGTTTGGCTACCATGGGTCACCTTCAGCAGCCCCTGCCTGATCCGCTGGCCACGCATCATGCGTAGTCGGCTACAAAGTAGCGGGAGGGGCTTAACAAGGCATATGCCGAGGACTTTAAAAAAGTACGGACTTCACCCGGAATCAGCCGGAAAATCCTCCGGAGGCAAGAAACTCGAGCTCTTCGGGGGTGGATTGGCGCCCCAGGACGGCATTTCGGTGCGGAAATCGGCCGAAACGCGCGATGATGTCGCGATGCTCGGCAGCGGCCTTGCGGTTGCCCGCCCCGCCGATGGTTTCCATCCACTCCACGCAGGCTTCCTGATCCGCGAGATTCTCCGAATGCATCAGCGGCATCGCGAGGAACGCGTTCAGATCCTCGCCCACAATCCGGTCGTCGCCACGGGCAAGCGCCGTTCGGGAGATCGCCAGCGCCTTGGCATCGGTGGCGAAGGCCTGCGGCGAATTGCGGAAGATGTTGCGCGGAAACTGGTCCAGCAGAATGACCAGCGCCAAAGCCCCAGTAGGCTCTTCGATCCAGGCATCGCGGTCGCCCGCTGCCGCCTGCTCGTAGATATCGCCAAAACGCTGCCGGATCGTCGCATCGAAGGCATCGCTCTTGGCGAACCACCGCTCAGGCCCGGCGTCTCGCCAGAAATCGACGATGATCTGGGGATCGATCGCATACTCGCTCATGTCGGACCTTCATTGCAGGGACGGGGTTTCAGGCACCGCCCCCAGATAGGATCGCGGCCACCGCGAAAGAAGATCGGACCGGCTTGGCTTCCCTGCACAGCCGCTTCCGCTGCAAGGTGGTTGGTGAACGAGCCACTCAGGGAAAGCTGTAGCCCGGCACCGCCAGCGGGTTGTCTTCCAGGGCCGTGCGGTCGGGCGCGTCGACGCGCGCGCCGCCGGTGAAGGCGGCGAAGAGATCGCGGACATAATTTTCGGGCAACGCATCACCGATGAGCACGATGCGCGTCTCGCGGCGGGTCCCCTGCGGCCAGGCGGCAAGTTGCGCCGGGGGATGCTGGTACTCGCGAACACCATGCAGGACGACGGGGCGATCCGAGGCTTCGCGCAGATGGACGATCGCCTTCATCCGAAGGATATGCTCGCCCTGCGTGGCGCGCAGCAGGTCGAGAAACGCCTCGACCGCTTCCCAGGCGACGGGGTTTGATTCCACCAGCGAAAACGACCGGACGCTGCCATGGTGATGGCTGTCGCCCGCATGTTCGTGACCTGGGCCATGGTGGTGATGCCCTGCGTGGTGTGCATGGTCCGCGTGCACGCCATCACAATTCGCCTCCGACCGGGCTTCGGCATCATCTGCGAGCCCCAGCCAGCGCCTTGCATCCACCACGCCGGTGGACGGATCGTAGAGGCCGCAATGCAAGAGCCGGTCGGCCAGGGGCAGGCCATCGCCGGCCTCGACCAGTCCGGCTCCGGAATTCAGCCCCCGCACGGCCGCATCGAGTGCGGACCGTGCGCCCTGGTCGGCAAGGTCGGCCTTGGTGACGACGACGCGGTCGGCGATGGCGACCTGCCGGCGCGCTTCACTGCGCTCGGCAAGATTGCGGCTTCCGGCAAGGCAATCCACCACTGCGATCACGCCATCGAGAACGTAAGCCTTAAGGAGCGCCGGCTGCGCCATCAGCGACGCCAGGATCGGTGCCGGGTCCGCAAGCCCCGTCGTCTCGACGATCACCCGCTCAAGAGGCGGTTCTCGGTCGGATCGGGGACGCTCCGCCAGTTGGATGAGGGTCTCGACGAGTTCGCCGCGCACGCTGCAGCACAGGCATCCGTCCGACAGTTCGATCACACCATCGCTGGACTCGGTCTCGATCAGAAGCTGGTCGATGCCCGCCTCGCCGAATTCGTTGACCACGACGGCCGTGTTCGTGACCGCCGGCTCGGCAAGCAGGCGGTTGAGTAGCGTCGTCTTGCCGGAACCGAGGAAGCCGGTGAGGACGGTGAGGCGGATCGGGGCGCGGGTCAGTTTGCCGGCCGTTCTGCGGCGCTCGGCACCGGCGCCGTCGTCGCCTTGCGCAGATCGCCAGCGTCGTCGCGCCGGATGGCGAGCCGTGAGGTCTTGCCGTCCCGATCGATGCCCAGATCCGTGGCGCGCCCGTCGACATCCCCCGAGCCGGTGGCTTCGACGACTACTTCCTTTTCCTCCGTCTCGACTGCCTCCCCGGAGGGTGCCGCTGGCACGGGCGCATCGGTCGGTGCCGGCACTTGCGGCGTCGCATCGACTTCGGCGGCCGGCGCCGGCGTATAGTCGGGGCGTGGGGTCGGCAGCGGAATGCCATAGGCGGAGATGATCGAGATGCCGGGCTCGGCAATAGCGTTGCCGGCGGCGCCACCGAGGGCGACTCGGAAGACCACCGGCGAGCGGTCAAGATCACGCAGGTAGGGCGAGCCGAAGGTCTGCTCGCGGTCGCGTTCCTCCACACGCTCGTTGGCCCGCGCCGTACGACCTTCCGCCGAGCAGATGTAATCGGAGACATCCAGCGGCTCGGTGCTGGATGCGACCGGCAATTCGTCCACCCGAATGTCGACGGAGGCGGGATCGGTTGCAAAGCCCGCCTCGAGGATTTCGGCCGACAACCGCTCGCGCGGAATGGTGCCGTTCGCGCCGATCACCACCGCCACGAGCGTGCGGCCGTTGCGGGTCGCAGACGACACGAGATTAAAGCCCGAGGCGCAGATGTAACCGGTCTTCATGCCATCGGCGCCGTCGAAGCGACCGAGCAACTTGTTGCCGTTCTTCAGGATCGCAGTGCCGTTGGAGATCGCCTCCGTACCGAAATAATCGGCGAAGGCTGGAAATTCGCGGCGGATCGCAACACCCAGAATGGCGAGATCCTTGGCGGAGGTATGTTGCCCTTCCCCCGGCAGGCCATTGGCGTTGATGAAACGGGTGTCCTGCATGCCGAGTTGCGCGGCGGCATCGTTCATCATCGTGACGAACTCTTCCATCGATCCGCCAACCGTCTCGCCGATGGCATAGGCAATGTCGTTGGCCGACTTCACGAGCATCATCCGCAGGGCGAAGTCCAGACGGATCACCGAGCCCGGCTTGAATCCCATCTTGCTGGGAGCTTCAGCAGCGGAGCGGCGCGTGACGATCACCGGCGAGTCGAGGGACAGCCGGGATTCGCGAAGCGCCTTCAGCGCCAGATAGGCCGTCATCAGCTTCGTCGTCGAAGCCGGATAGCGCCGTTCGGACGCATGCTGCTGCGACAGGACCTTGCCCGTCGCCACGTCCACGACGATCGAGGCCATTGGCGGCGCCGTATCCGTCGCGGCTGCGTCGGCCTTCGCTGCCTGGGCCAGTGCGGGCCCGCCGGCCAGGGGCACGACAGCAAAAACAAGCGCCAGAAGGCAAACGAGGGGAAAAACGGGAAATGGTCGGGACGCGCGCGTCTTCACGCTGGATTCCTTCATTGATTGCGGTCAGGCTGCCGTTTTTCGTCGATCCGATAAAGCAGACGGGCGCCTAAGCTTGGGCTGTGTCCCAAGCATGGCAATGCCGGGTTGACGCATCGACCTCACATTCCCTTGTAGGTCCGAACCAGAGAGTCGGAAAGTCGCCCATGCCTGTCAACAACCGAATCGCGGATGCTCAACCGGAGATCGCCGGCTGGCGCCAGCACCTGCACCAGCGTCCCGAACTGCTCTACGAGGTCCACGAGACCGCGGCGTTCGTTGCCGGCAAGCTGCGCGACTTCGGCTGCGACGAGGTGATCACCGGAATGGGCCGGACGGGTATCGTGGGTCTGGTGCATGGCCGAAGCGGTGCGGGCGGGCCGATGATCGGCCTTCGCGCCGACATGGACGCGCTACCGATCACCGAGGAGACGGGCGTCGCCTACGCGTCCAAGGTGCCCGGCATGATGCATGCCTGCGGCCATGACGGCCATACGACGATGCTGCTCGCCGCCGGCCGCAGCCTTTGCGAGACACGCGCCTTCGACGGAACCGTGGCGCTGATCTTCCAGCCTGCAGAGGAAGGCGGCGCCGGGGCCAAGGCGATGATCGATGACGGGCTGTTCGAGCGGCTGCCGCTCAGCCGCGTCTACGGCATGCACAATCTGCCGGGCATGCCGATCGGCCGGTTCGGCATGCGGGGCGGCCCGATCATGGCCTCGACGGACGAGTTCGTGATCACCGTCGACGGGCGCGGCGGCCATGCCGCCCTCCCCCATCGCGCAGTCGACCCGATCGTCGTCGGCGCGGCCATTGTCCAGGGGCTGCAGGCGATCGTCGCGCGAAATGCCGATCCGCTGCAGTCGCTGGTCGTCTCCGTCACCCAGTTCCATGCCGGCTTCGCCCACAATGTGATCCCGGACGAGGCCGTCGTGTCGGGAACGGTCCGGGCCCTGTCGCTCGAACTGCGGGAACTCGCCGAAGCCCGGATCCGCGAGATCGCGCAGGGGATCGCCACCGCCCATGGCGCGCATGTGCGGGTCGACTACGATCGCAATTACCCGATCACCATCAACGATCCGGCGGAGGCCGAGTTCTGCGCCGGGATCGCCGCCGACATCGCCGGGGCCGATGCGGTGGATTCAGCGGCGGCGCCGTTGATGGCCGGCGAGGATTTTTCCTACATGCTGGAGAAATGCCCCGGAGCCTATGTTTTCATCGGCAATGGCGACAGCGCCAGCCTGCACAGCGCCAGCTATGACTTCGCCGACGACGCTCTCGTCTTCGGCGCCAGCTATTGGCAGCGCCTCGCCGAGGCCGCCCTCGCCCGAAGCTGAGGGGTCCGCGCGCGTTTCCGGCCGTGGTCAGTAGGAGAATGCGTCAGCTGGCGAGCGCCAGCACCTTAGTTTCGTCGAGCGACACGATCTCGCGCAGTTGAGGGCGCCCATACACAACCACCTGGTCGCGTCCTGCGCTTTTCGCTTCGTAGAGCGCCGCATCGGCGCAACGATACAGCGTGTTCGGATCGTCGCCATGCTGCGGCGCTCCGGCAACGCCGATGCTGACCGTCAGCGACAGGTTCCGGTCGCCGGCGATCAGCGGAGCCGCTTCGATGGCGTGCCGAATGCGCTCGGCCGTGCGCCGGCCTTGCGGCAGTCCGGTCTGCGGCAGGATCACGGTAAATTCCTCGCCGCCATGGCGGCAGACATAGTCGCCTTCGCGTACGCAGGACCGCAGGATACGGCTGACGGCCTTCAACGCCTCGTCGCCGGTCTCGTGTCCATAAGTATCGTTGACCTGCTTGAAGTGATCGAAATCCACGACGAGCAGCGTCACGCCGATATCCGCGCCGCGACCTTGTGCCAGTTCCTCGGCGATCAGCGCGTCGTAGGCCCGACGGTTCGCAAGGCCAGTCAGGGCATCGGTGAAGGCATCCACCTCGAGGCTCTGTTCGCGCCGCATCATGCGGGTCTCCCGCTGCATCATCGACCCCATCACGAAGACGCCCGCGACATAGGTCGGCACCACGAAGGGGATCAGGTTCAAGGTGAAACCCAGCGGATCTGGCAACGGCAGCAGGACGAACAGTCCGATATGAGCTGATACGAGCAGGCCGAGCACGACGAGATGACGACGCCGCGCGGTCTGGCCATGCCGGTACAGTCGGCCCCAGATCAGCCCAACGCCGGCGGCCAGCACGATCGTGGCGACGCCGACGGGCGCACCGGCACCGCCTAGCCCCATCCGGTAGATCGCGCCGGCGAGACCTGCCACCAGCGCCGCGGGCCAGCCGACGAACGCTCCTGCCAAGGCGACGATGACGCAGCGCGTATCGACGATGATGCCGTCGGCGAGATGCGCCGGAGAGAGCATCGAAGCGACGGTGCCCATCGCGAACACAGGCGCATGCAGCCACCGCTTCAGCGCCGGGTCCGACATCAGGCGCTCGATGGTACCGAACGCCAGAGCGATCAGCGCCATCAGGCCAAGCCCGTTCAGCAGCACTAGGATGAGGTCAAGATGGGCCACAGCGCTCGGTCAATCGGATCATTGAACTCGTTCGACTATGCCGGCAATTTTGTTCGAAACGGTTAATGTCCGGTATCCGGGCAACAATTTGCCTACTCTAGACGGGTAGATCGCACGTCATCACCATTGCATGATGCAACCATCCCAGGCAGCGGGCGCCGTGTCTTGCAGGCAAACCATTTGCCTGTCATGCCGAAGGTGTCGGTCAAGCGGAATGGGGCTGTGGCGCGGAATGCCATCGTCTTCACTCTCGACGGAATGGAAGGATGTGCATTGGCGACTGACGCCCATCGAAAGCTGATCACCCGCCTCGACATGATCGCGGAATTGAACGACGAGGATCGCGCCGCGCTGTCGGCCCTGCCCATCGCCGTTCGTGACGTCGCCGCCGACACGGATATCGTCAGCGAGGGCGAGACGGTCTCCCATTGCTGTATCCTCATCGAAGGCTTCACCTATCGCTATCGCAACATTCGCGATGGCCGCCGGCAGATCATCGCCTTCAACGTCCCGGGTGATATTCCGGACCTACACAGCTTGCATATCCGCCGGATGGACCACAGTTTTGCGGCCACCACCCCGTCGCGCGTGGGGTTCGTGTCTCACAAGGCCGTCTGGAACCTCTGCCGGGAGCGGCCCAATGTCGCCGCCGCCCTGTGGCTCGAAACACTCATCGACGGCGCGATCTTCCGTGAATGGATCGTCGGGCTCGGCCGCCTGTCCGGCAAGAGCCGCACGGCGCATCTTCTCTGCGAACTCGCGGTCAGGTTACGGGCCGTGCAGCTTGCGCCGGACCTCGTCTATCATCTGCCGTTGACCCAGCACGAACTGGCCGATGCGCTTGGCCTCACCGTCGTGACGGTGAACCGGGTGCTGCAGGAATTCAAAGCGGAGAACCTGATCGAGCGGGAGCGTTCCCGCATGACGATCAAGGACTGGTCCGCCTTTGCCCATGTCGGCGACTTCGATCCGCAATACCTGCACTTTCGCCAGGAGGTGCACATGGTACCGGGTTCGCCGAAGGGGAACTGAAGGCCGCGCCCACCCGCTGATTGCCTGCGTCGCAGACAGGTGGATGGAACCCGTACGACGTGGCACGCCGCGAATCGCGCCGCGCGGATGCTGCGCCGCGACGAACGACCGCCTAAGTGGCAGAAACCTTGAATTTTTCGTCAGATTGGTGTAGGGTCGTCACACAGTCGGCCTCATGGCCAGCTCTTGACGCCGTCCAGCGCTCTCGGGCCTGTCCGAAAAGGATGCTTCCCCTACCGAGAAGAATGTCCGTCCGCTTGCGACCGCTCGGTCCATGCGGCGCTCATGCGGGAACACGGGAGGCGATTACACCGATCGACTGCGGTCCGGCAAGTACCACCGGGCCCCAAGCAAACGGCGGCGCCTGCGCCGCCACCCGTGTCTAGCGGCTGCCGCGGCCAGGCACAACAGGGAGTTTAAAAAAGCGTATGAGCAGTCAGAAGAAGGCTTCCAACCGCCAGGGTTTCAAGACCGGAGAGAGCATCGTCTATCCGGCTCATGGCGTCGGCCAGATCGTAGCGATCGAGGAGCAGGAAGTAGCGGGCATGAAGCTCGAGCTCTTCGTCATCGACTTCGAGAAAGACAAGATGCGCTTGAAGGTCCCGGTCGCCAAGGCCGAATCCGTCGGCATGCGCAAACTCTCTGAAACGGACTTCGTCGAGCGCTCGCTGAAGGTCGTGCAGGGCCGCGCCCGCGTGAAGAAGACCATGTGGAGCCGCCGCGCCCAGGAATACGATGCCAAGATCAATTCGGGCGACCTGATCCAGATCGCCGAAGTGGTCCGCGACCTCTATCGCGCCGACAGCCAGCCCGAGCAGTCCTATTCCGAACGCCAGCTCTACGAAGCCGCGCTCGGCCGCATGGCCCGCGAACTCGCGGCCGTCAACGAGGTCTCCGAGACCGAGGCGGTGCAGCTGATCGAGCTCAACCTCAACAAGGGCCCGAAGCGCGTCGCCAAGGGTGAGGAAGAAGCGGAAGCCGAAGGCGAGGCCGATGCACCGGCGGCTGCCACCGGCGAGACCGACGAGCAGGAAAAGGCGGCCTGAGGCCGCCTTCGAACATGACTATCGTCCACGGACGAAGCCGGGCCGGCCACCGCAAGGTGCGCCGGCCTTTCTTGTGGCGCCGGGCCCCGAGCGCCATCGTTGCCTCTGCGTGCAAACTGGCATAGGCTTCACACACGGCGATCCTGATCGCCTTTGCGCGATCTTGCGCGCCGGCCGCCATCGGCCCGGTTCCCTTGCCGAATACGGCACCCCCGCTACCTAAGCCAAAAAAGTTTTCCCCTCCGGGAACGTTTGCGGCCAATCCGTGTTTCATGAACACCGACGCGTGAACCCGCAAGCAGCCTCGCTCGGTAGGCCACAGCGCCTCATAAGCTTGACCGGAGGGTAACCGATGAAGTCACAGTCCGCTCGCCGTACGCTGATCCGCGCGGCCATGTCCGCCCCGTACCTGCAGCGCGAAGAAGAGTACGAACTGGCGGTGCGCTGGAAGGAAAAGCGCGACCAGGAAGCCCTTCACAAGATTACCTCCGCCCATATGCGCCTCGTCATCTCGATGGCCGCCAAGTTCCGCCATTTCGGCCTCGCTATGAACGACCTCATCCAGGAAGGCCATGTCGGTCTTCTGGAGGCAGCGGCACGGTTCGAGCCGGAGCGGGAAGTGCGCTTCTCCACCTATGCGACGTGGTGGATCCGGGCATCAATCCAGGACTACATCCTGCGCAACTGGTCGATCGTTCGCGGCGGCACCTCTTCGGCCCAGAAGGCTCTCTTCTTCAATCTGCGCCGGCTGCGGGCACGGCTCAGCCAGGGCGCCGACGGCGGCGTGACCGGCAGCGCCATGTACAAGGAAATCGCGACGGCACTGAAGGTGTCGGAAGGCGACGTGGCGCTGATGGATTCCCGTCTGTCCGGCCCTGATTCCTCCCTCAACGCCCCCCTGATGGAAGACGAATCTGGCAGCGCCGACCGACAGGATTTCCTCGTGTCGAACTCGCCCCTGCCGGACGAGATGGTCTCCGTGTCGATCGACGACGAGCGTCGCGTCACCTGGCTGCACAGTGCCCTCGACGTTCTGTCCGAGCGCGAGCTGAAGATCATCCGCGAGCGCCGCCTGCAGGACGACGGTGCCACCCTGGAAGCGCTGGGCACCAAGCTCGGCATCTCCAAGGAGCGGGTGCGCCAGATCGAGACCCGTGCGCTGGAAAAGCTGCGCGCTGCGCTGCTCGAGACCAACGCCGACCGCAGTGCCTATGTGAGCTGATCGCCAGCATCACTTCCAACGAAAAAGGGGCTCCCGATCGGGCGCCCCTTTTTCGTTGGATCGCAGTCTGGCGCCAGGGGGAGACCGGTTACTCGGCGACGATCTTGTACCGCGTACCGGGCTTCACGTTCTCATTCGCATCGAGATCGTTGAGCAGCCGGAACATCGCCGTCTTG
The DNA here is from genome assembly GCF_049132005.1 of Aurantimonas sp. NFXS3. NCBI lineage: Bacteria > Pseudomonadati > Pseudomonadota > Alphaproteobacteria > Hyphomicrobiales > Aurantimonadaceae > Aurantimonas > Aurantimonas sp. NFXS3. The sequence continues at coordinate 844,937 of NZ_JAGDDZ010000002.1, read as the reverse complement.
CCCTCAACCCCAACCATGCGGGCGGCCAGCGAAGCCGTACTGTCGCCGGCCGATGCCGTGACGATCCGGATGCGCAGCGGCTTCAGGCTCTCCTTCTCGGCCGTCGAGAGAAGCCGGAACGAGTTCGCCACCTTCCCTGCGATCCCGGCCGCCGTGCCCGCGGAACTTGCCTGCACGGCCGTCAGAAAGCGATAGACCTGTCCGCCGACCCGCACCACGGTGACGTCGAAGACATATTCGCCGCCCTCAGCCCGGGCCGACACCGCGTCGAGATTGCCGATCTTGAAGGCCTGGATGCTCGACGGGTCGAGCCCGCCGATCCAGCCGCTGTTGACGTAGTCGACGAGGCCGGTGGTCTTGGGCAATGCGACGCCATCGAACCGGATCGCGGTGTCGTTGGGGCCGCTCGCCAGCACGGCCTCGGCGGTGTTGTCGATGACGAAGCCCTTCGGCACTTCGAAGGTGATGCCGAGACCGGGATGGTAGAAGCGCTGCTCGCGGACATAGCCTTCGACGGCGGAATCGCCGAACAGCATGCCGTCGATGCCCGCCAGATAGCGATCGCGATCCGTCGCCCCCGTGCCCGGCTGGCCGTATTCCCGCGCATGCCGGTTGGCGAGATCGATGCGTTGCGGCGCCGACGGATGCGAAGAGAGGAAGTCCAGCTCGGGATCGCCGGCCTGGAAGGCCGTGCGGATCTTGGCATAGGAATCCATCGCCTGCAGGAAGCGCGCGGCGGCGAACGGATCGAAACCGGCCTTGGCGATGTGGCGAATGCCGAGAATGTCGGCCTGCAGCTCCTGCTGGCGCGAGAACTGGGCAAGGCTCAGCTTGCCGCGCGCCAGGGCGACCTGCCCGGCCGGCTCGCCCGCCAGCACTTCGCTGACGACCCGGCTGGCAATCTCGGCGGCCTGCTCGCGCTGCTGGCGCTCGATGCCGTGATTGGCGGTAATATGCGCCATCTCGTGGCCGATCACCGCAGCCACCTCGGCCGAATCGTTGGCCAGGGCGACGAGACCACGGGTGATGTAGACGTAGCCGCCCGGCAGCGCGAAGGCATTGACGTTGGGCGAGTTCAGGATGGTGATGCGGTAGGCGCGGTTCGGATCGTCGGTCTGGGCAGCCAGCTTGCCGACGATGGTGGCGAGCGTGCGCTCCAGCTTGGGATCGGAATAGGCGCCGCCATAGGCCGCCAGGATTTTGGGGTGCTGGGAGCGTCCGATGACCGATTGCGGATCGCTGCGCTGGACGTTTTCGAAGGTAATCGGACGACGCGTCGCAGCATATCCCGCCTGCACGCTGCTGCTGGCAGGCGACAGGCCATCCAGCCCCGCTTCGATCGTGGTGCAGGCGCCGGTCGCCAGCAACGCGCCGAGCGCGACACCGCCGATCATGCGGCGCACAAGGCGTCCCGCACGACCAGGACCGGAGTTCATTGCCATCGCTGCGATCGTCGCCCCCACAGAACCGCTTCGCTTCCCGAGACTCAAGGCTTATCCGAACCGCTGTCACACGGGTTAGGATCGATCAGCAACAGATTTCGAAAAAGCGCCGCCGCTTGCCTCGTGCCTTCCCTGTCCGCTACCGGGAAAATCCGCCGGAAATACGTCAGTCACGAAGTTAGCGGGCCGGTCCCTTGTCGGTCGGGGTCAAGGTCGTTCCCTAGGCGCGACGGTGCCGAGATAGCGCGCCACCCGCGGATCGCCGTCTCCGGCCAACAGGGCGCGCGTCGGCCCGATCGCCGCGATCTCGCCGGCGTCGAGAAATGCCGTCCGGTCGGCGTGGCCGACAGCATCCTCGGGATGGTGCGTGACCATGACGATCGCCGGCGGATCCGCGCGCCCTACCCGCAATTCGGTCAGGATCGCCAGCATCTCGCGGCGAAGAGCAGGGCCAAGGGCGGCGAAGGGCTCGTCGAGAAGGAGAAGCGGCCGATCGCGCAGAAAGACCCGCGCCAAGGCCACGCGTTGCCTTTCGCCGCCCGACATCTCGGCCGGGCGCCGCTTGCCGAAGCCCGCCAGCCCGACCGCGTCCAGAGCCGCCTCGACGCGGCGTCTGTCCGCGGCAGCCACCCGGAGATCGGGCGCGATGCCGAGGGCGACATTGCGGAAGACGTCGAGATGGGGAAACAGATTGTTGTCCTGGAAGACGATGCTGAGCGGGCGTTCCGCCGGCGCGACACCAGCCATCGCGCGTCCGTCGACGGCGATCGTGCCCGCGGAGGGCGCAGCGAACCCCGCTACGAGGTCAAGCAGCGTCGACTTGCCGGCGCCGCTCGGACCGATGACCGCCAGCCATTCGCCAGCCTCCACCGCAAGATCGAAGCGCATCTCGCTGCCGCCATGGGCAAAGCGGACGTCATCGAGGACGAGGGCCTTCTTCATGCCGGATGGTCCCTTCGTGTCAGTCCGCGCTCGGCCAGGGCCATCAGCGACAGGCACAGGATGCCAAGGAGCAGCGCCAGTCCGGCCGCGTCGGCCGTGCGATAGCTGCCCATGCGCTGCAGCAGGAGATAGGGCAAGGTCACCAGGTCCTGGCTGCCGAACAGGGCGATGGCGCCGAGATCGCCGAGCGAGATCGCCAGGGCGAAGGCAAAGCCGAGGGCAACCGGCGCGCGCAAGACCGGCCAGTCCACCACCCGCAGTCGCGACAGACCTGCAAGGCCGAGGCTGTCGGCCAACCGGCCAGTCGCCTGGTTGGCCGCCGCCAGCGCCGGCCCGACGATGCGCACGATGAAAGGCACGGCCATGGCGGCGTTGGTGGCGACCACGACATAGGGCGCAGCGGCAAAGACGTCGGTGACCTGCCGCAGCGCGAGGAACCAGCCGGCCCCGACCACGATGGGGGGAACAACGAGCACGAGACTGGCCGTCGTCTCCAACCCGTCACCGAGCGCCTGCCTGCGTGGGGACAGCCGGTCCTCCGGCGCGTTGCGCAGCGCCTCGACGGCAAGGACGATGGCCAGCGAGACGGCCATCGCAAGAAGCGCGGCGGCCGTCGCGATGACGATGCTGGTGATCGCCGCACGATGGACCGCCGGATCGGCCAGCAATCGCGCCAGGTCCGCTTCCAGGCCGCGCACCACCACCGCGACGAAGGGCGCCAGGACGAAGCCGATGCCGAGGAGCAGCACGAGCGCGTCCACCGCGGCCCGCGCAGGACTGCGGCGATCGTAGCGCAGCGCGCGGCCGCCAAGGCCGAAACCGGCGGCGACATCGCCGCCGAGACGGGTCGCCAGCCACAGGACGATCGCTGTCAGGCCGATCTGGACGAGCGACAGCGTGATCGCACGGCCGGGATCGAAGTCGTAGCGCAGCGACTGGTAGATCGCGACTTCCAGCGTCGTGGCGCCGGGCCCGCCCCCCAGCACCAGAACCAGAGTGAAGCTGGTGACGCAGAGCATGAAGATCAGGCTTGCGGCCGCCGGCAGTGCACCGCGCAGGGCCGGCCATTCGACAAGCCGGAACGTGGCCAGCGGGCTCAGCGACAATTGCCCGGCGAGCTTCCAGCTTTCGGCCGGCACGCGATCGAGCCCGGCCAGCATCAGCCGGGCGGCCAGCGGCAGGTTGAAGAAGACATGGGCGATCAGGATGCCGGAGAGACCATAGATGTCGAGCCGCGCCAGTCCGATCGCCGCGAAAGCATCGGAGACGAGACCGTTGCGGCCCCAGATGGTGAGGATCGCCAGCGCGCCGACCAGCACGGGCAGCACCTGCGGCAGGAGAAACAGGCGCAGCACCGCACGGCGACCGGGAAAGCGGGCACGATGCAGGGCCAGTGCCAGCGGGATGGCGCCCACCACCGACAGGAGGGTCGACAGCACCGCCTGCTCGAGGGTGAACAGGACGACGCCGAGGAGATAGCGATCGCCGGCCACCGCCCGAAAATCGGGTACGGCGCCGGTCGCAAAGAGAAGCACGACGAAGGCACCGGCGAGGAAGCCGACGAGGATACCGGCAGCGCCGAGGCCGAGGCCGATCCGCCAGGCACGATCCGCAGCACCGGTCATGAACGCCTCACCGGGACGCGCGCTCGATCGTCAGCGGCCGATCGCTTCGAGCCATTCCTGCGTCCATGCCTTGCGGTTCGCCGCCACGGTTTCCGGATCGATCATCAGCGGCGTCTCCACCTGCACCAGGCGGCCAAACGCTTCAGGCAGATCGATGCCGTCCGCGACCGGCAACGTCCAGTTGGTGGTGGGGATCAGCGACTGCACCTCGGCGGTCAGCATGTAGTCGAGGAAGCGGGTCGCCAGTTCGGCGGTTTCGGTCGTCTTCAGCATCGCCGCCACCTCGATCTGCAGGTAGTGGCCCTCCGCGAAGGCCGCGGCCTGATAGCGGTCGGTGTCTTCCTCGATCATGTGGTAGGCGGGCGATGTCGTGTAGCTGAGAACCATCGGCACCTCGCCGCTAGTGAACAGGCCATAGGCCTCGCTCCAGCCGGGCGTCACGGTCAGGATGCGCTTCGACAGCTGCGCCCATTTGGCGGCGGCCTCGTCGCCATAGATCTTCTTCATCCACAGCATCATGCCGAGGCCGGGCGTCGAGGTCCGCGCGTCCTCGATGGCGATCTTCACCTCGGGATCGCCATTGACCAGATCGTCGAGGCTCGCCGGTGGTTCGGCGATCGCTTCGCTGTCGTAGACGAAGGCGAGATAGGAATAGTCGTAAGGGACGAAGATGTCGTCCGAGAAGCCGGTCGGCACGTCGAGACCCGAGAGATCCGCCCCGCTCGGCGCGAACATGCCGGTCGCCTTGGCCTCGGGGATGAGATCGGTGGTCAGGCCGAGGACGACATCGGCTTCGGTCGAGGGGCCTTCGAGCTTGAGACGATTGAGGATCGCGACGCCGTCCTCGAGCCCAACGAACTGCAGATCGCAGGCGCACACCACTTCAAAACCCGCCTCGATCTTCGGGCCCGGCCCCCATTCGGGCGTGAAGCTCTCATAGGTGTAGACGGTGAGCACCGGCTTGTCGGCCTGGGCGACCGCTCCGGTCACGCCGGCCAGAAGGGCGGCGGCGCAAACGCCGAGATGGCGAACGGACAGCGGCAGGAGGAAGACGGGTCGGGCCATGATGGTGCCTTTCGAGACGGCGGCTTTCGAAACGAAAGCATCCGCGAGACACCCGCCGACGCCCGCATCCCTCCGCCGGTATGAGCCGGATCAGGTTCGACGGGTCGGCATGCGCCTCTCAGCCCGAAGGCACCCCGTGTGAGCATGGGAAGACTTAGAGGCCACGCCGCTTGCCGGCAAGGGCGGCCGCGCCCCTGAGCCAAGGGACAGCTCTGCCCTGCCCCGGTGCCGAGCTCTCGCGTCAGACTGCCAGGCTGCGCGCCGACGTTGCGAGCAGACGATGCCCTGGCCGGCAATCTCCTTACGAGGTCGAAGCAGCCGATTGGCGTTTGCGGCCCGATGCTGTAGGCGAGCCGCGATGTCGCGCTTTTCCATTCTCCTTGCCGGCCATATCGCCCCGACCCCTGCGCTGATCAATGCGGTGGAGGGCACGCGGGTCATCGCCGCGGATGATGGCCTGCGCCATGCTGCGGAACTGCAGGTTACGCCGGAACTCTGGGTCGGCGATTTCGATTCCAGCCCGCCGCGACCGGCGATCGAACTGACCAGCCTGCCCCGCGAACCCTATCCCCGCGACAAGGCGATGACCGACGGCGAGATCGCCATCGAGGCGGCGCTGACGCGTGGCGCGACCGGCCTGCTTCTGGTCGGCGCGCTCGGCGGCCCGCGCAGCGACCACGCCTTTGCACATCTGATCCTGGCCCTGCGCTATGCCGCCCGCGGCATCGACGTGGAGTTGTTCGACGGTATCGAACGCGCCTGGCCACTGGGACCGGACCGCCGCGCCTTCGATCTTGCGCCCGGCACGCAGTTCTCGATCCTGAAATTCTCGGATCTTTCGGGGCTGACGATCTCCGGCGCGAAATGGCCGCTCGACGGTGTCGACCTGCCATTCCACTCGATCCTCACCCAGTCGAACGAAGCGCTGGGGCCGATCGCCGTGACGATCCGCCAAGGCACGGCGCTGCTCGTCGCCCAGGCCGATCCCAAGGTCCGCTGATCCGCAATATCGCCGCACAAGAGCTTCGCGAGCAGACTTGGCGAACCCTGCGCCTTCGACTAGGTTGCGCGCGGTCGGTCCCGTAGCTCAGCAGGATAGAGCATCAGATTCCTAATCTGAGGGTCACTGGTTCGAATCCAGTCGGGATCACCAATTGCTTTGCGCCCTGCGGCAGGGCCACGCGGCTCCTCGCCGCGTACCCATGCACGGGGATATACAAGCGACAACCGAATACATCGCGTTGAGCAGCCGCTGATCCCAGTCTGTTAATGTGCCGATTCTCCCGAAGCGTTGCTTCGATTGCTAGTGCTGACGCTGGCCCTCGTACACTTCGGCACGATGCAACGCCCCGCCAGCGCGCCTTCAACGCACCGGTTCACCGTGAACTCCCCGTGACCGTTAAGTATTTTAGTAAGCAGGGGTCATCTAACACTCTATCCAAACAAGGCCACTTGCATCTGCAGTGAGGGGATGGGATGTGTGCCCTCAGAAATACAACGCGAATCTGTCTATGACGTGAGATGCAGGCCAACCGGTGATGTTGCACCATAATTGTCTCGGGGTATCGGCGGAGTGGAGAGCACTAGGTCGCGGCCAACAATCGTGTTGCTTACAGCCGGAGTTCGCCGGAAGCATCCGTCCCTGGAATTGACGCTCTCTCCTTATGTGGTCCATCCGCCTGCGTCGTAGATCAAGGACCAGTCCAAACAGTGAGGTCATCCACTCAGGATGGATGAGCCAGAAAGAACCAATCCAAAATACATGCATACATTCATGGACTTCATGAGACGGATCTTTGCGTGGCATCACTGGATCCCCATTAGTATCGACCTGCGCCGCTCGCCTTTTGATCTTCGCCCGCTAACGGCCACGTCTGCTCCGACGCTAATACAGCGAGGGGTCCAGAATCGTTCTCGCATCCTCATGTCGGCCAAAACCAATGTTGAGAATTCGTCAGCAACGCAGAAGGCGCTCCAACGCCCGGCGGAGAGGACTGCCCGGCGGCCGCATGATATTGTGAGCGTCACCTGGGATTACGACTTCCTGAAAGGCTGCTTGCTCGCAACGACGTTACTGGTACTCACGACCGGCGTTATGCTCTGGGCGGTCTGGAGCGCGTTATCGTCATTAATCGGTTTACTTTTCTAATCTCTTCAGAAGACCTCGGCGAGTTGGTGGCGGACCCGACCGGACGCACTGGTCAAACCTGTGCCGCATCCTCATGCCACCCCGTCGCCGGTGTCGGAACTGGTACACTCCCTCTGCCCGCCGCCGGCTTTCCTTATATCGCGACTTCCACGCGGTTGCGGCCGCGGTCCTTGGCGAGGAAGAGCGCTTCGTCGGCGGCCTTGAAGAGGCGCTTGAAGGACAGGTCTTCCCCCTCCTGCGTGGCGACGCCGACACTGACGGTCACGTTGCCGTTCTCCTGGTCGCCATGGAAGACCTTGTCGTCCACGGAAAGCCGGATCCGTTCGGCGGTCTGCAGGGCCGCTGCCGGGGTGGCATCCGCCATCGCCACAACGATCTCCTCGCCGCCGAAGCGGGCAACCGCATCGGATTTGCGGACATTGGCCCGGACCACATCCGCCACCTTCAAGAGGATCGTGTCCCCGACATCGTGGCCATATGTGTCATTGACCTGCTTGAACCGGTCGATGTCGATGACGAGCACCGAGATCGGCCGGCCATTGCGCCGTGCCACCTCCACCATCTCGCTGGTGCGACGCTCCAGATGGCGGCGATTGGGCAGAAGGGTCAGCGGATCGGTCGACGCCTCCGCCTCCAGCGCCCGGCCAAAGACGAAAGCCTTGCGCTCGCTGCAGAGAAAGCGACCGAGGACGAGAACCCCGATCACGTCGGCAACCGTCATCGGACCGATGGTCCGCAGGAAGATCTGCGACGCGCTGTCGACGGGCACCGTCAGGATGAAGAGAAACGGCACATTGCAGAGAAGGCCGAGCACGAGGAGGTCGCGGGTGCGGGCCGGCTGCATCTTCTCGAAAACGAAATGAGCGAAATAGGCACCGATGGCCGCGATGGCCACGATGTTCGCGATCCCGCTCATCGTACCCGAGCCGCCGAGATGCAGCCGGAAAAGACTGGTGACCAGCGCGGCCACCGTCGCGGCTCCCGGTCCGCCGAATGGGGCCGCCAGGACCAGCATGACCGCCCGCGGGTCAATCCGCAGGCCCGGCGCCAGTTCGACCGCATTGGCGATCGACAGCGATGCCCCGACACCGAACAAGAGGCCCAGTGCAAGGCTTCGCCCAAGCCCCGGCTCGGCTTTGCGCAGGGCCCAGCCATACATCATCGTCACCAGCGCGAAGATGCCGAGGCCGTTCACGACGCCGAGAAAGAAACCCATATTTGGCAAAGTTCTGGCTCCGATCCTGCCGCCTCTATCTGCAATAGCCGCGACGGGTTACGAAGCCACAAACACCGGGAACGACACGGCTATCGGCCGCAGAAGAAATTCGGGCCCGCGGAGAGACCGGTTGGCCGGGGCCTTCTTCGCTGCCGTGCGACCGCTCCCGTGACCGTACAATGCCGTCGATGCAGGATCGCGCCATGACCAGACAACGATCGTCCCTCGGCCTGTTCGGTGTCTTCGGGCGATCCGAGGATCTGAAACAGCTCGACAGCGCTCTGCGCTCCGTCGACCTGCATCCCCGGATGGTGCCGGAGGCAGTGAAGCTGACGGTGGTCAGGCTGATGCAGGATCATGCGATCGGGGCGTTTCCCGCGCCGCAAGCCTACCGTGCCGCGGCCGAGATCCTCGGCTATTGCATGATCGGCGCGGAAGGCTTTGCCGGCGCCAACGACGTCGATCTGGCGCTGCGGGTCGGCGAGCGGATCGAACGCGCCATGGAGGCCGGGGACAGCCTCGACGCCCAGATCGTGCTGGTCACGATGACCGCCCGGGTAATCCAGCCGAGCGTCGTCGAACGCTTCGAACTGACGCTCGATACGCAATAGCGTCCCCTCCCCCCCGGGAGGCTGCAGGCTATTTTGCGATGCGCAGGCTCGACACCTGTTCGGTGATCGAATCGAACGCCGCCATCAGGTCGCTCGAGCTCTTGGCGTCGTAATAGAGCTTCTTCGTCGGATCGGTGATGCCGTAGGACGCGCACTGCTCCATCAGCTTCTTCACCGAGGAGCCATTGTTGAGATCGAAGGCGATCGTGAAGATGACGATCCCGTCCTCGCCGGTGGCCTTGCGCCCGTCATCCTTGATGTTCTGGCAGATCGCCGCGACCTTCTCGTTCATCGCGGAGACGAAGCTCGATCGGTTCGCCCGCTTGCTGGTCGTGCTGGTGTCATCGAAGATCCGCCCCCAACTATGATTGCCATAGGCGTCGTAGGTACTGGCATAGCCGAAGGTGCCGTAGCCGGATTCGTTGTAGTCGTTCTCGTCGCTGCCGTAATTGTTGTCGCCGTCGGTCATCAGCACAAGGACCTTCAGATTGTCCTTGGCATCGTTGGCTCGGCCCTGGGTGAAGGGTTCGCGGGCCGACAACAGCCGCCAGCCCCAGGCGATGCCTTCAGGAATGTTGGTTTCGCCATCCGCATCCATGGCGTTGATCGCCGCATTGATCGTGGTCTGGTTGTCGGTCAGCGGCGTGATGGGTGTCGACCGGCAGCCACGGTTCGGGCCAGGGTGTTTGCCACGCTGCAAGTTGCTGCCGTCGAAATATTTTGCGACCTTCGACTGGACCGACATTGCCGCTTCGGCCCGCATCGAGCGGCTGCCGTCATCTTCCAGATAGTCGTTGTCGCCCTTGTTGCCATCGTATTCGTCCGGTCCGAAGCTTGGCACAAACAGCGTGTCGGGATTGGCGTAGTTGGGTTCCGCGTCGGTGATCGCCAGCCCATTCGGTCGCGATTCCACGCAGCCCAACCAGGGCCCCAATTCGTTCTTGTGGTGCGCGTTCTCATAGACGAAGAACCGCGTCAGCGGCGTCTTCGAGGAAATCTCCTGCCAGTAGTCGCCTGTCGGGCTTCGCTCCGCCAGATTGACACCGCGGCTCGTCTTCCAATTGGCCCAGTCGAGATATTCGTTGTGGATCGAGGATCGTCCCTTGGTGTCCATCCATTTCGCGTCGTGATTGTCCGGCCCGATATTGACCGCTGCGGCGAAGGGGACGACGCCGAACTGGACCGGCAGCTTCAGGGTCGAGGACGCGGCGCCCTTCAGGAACTGATCGGTGAGACCGATGGCGGCTTCCTTGATGGTGTCGATCTTGCGCTTGCCGCCACCGGATTTCGGCCGGCCGGTCATCGAGCCGGAATTGTCGAGCACCATGACCAGTTCGATGGACTGGTTCTGGACGACGATCTGGCTTCGGGCCGCCAGCGGAAACGCGCGCCAGTCGAGTTCGCCGGCGGTCACGAAGGAGAGGAGGTCGCCGAAGATGGTCGGATGCCGGCGGGCGGCCGACACCTGCAGAACCGTCGAGCCGTCCTCGTTGAAGATGCCGTCATAGCTGAAGTCGGTGTTCGCGCGCGCATCGGCCCCGGCGTTCTCGAAGAAATAGCCTTCCGCGATCTTCGACAGGTGGGAATCCTGCTGGTTGTTGGAATATTCCCGACCGGCGGCCAGCGCTGCGATATCGACCGAATGCTGGAGGTTGCGTTTCGACGCGTAGATCCCGGAGATGTCCACCGCAGCGCCCATGCAGCAGGCGAGGATCGGCAGGGTCAGTCCGAAGACGACCGCCACATTCCCGGATTCCGCCGTCCAGAACCGCTTGCCTGATGCGCTTTTCACGAGATCGATCTCCCCAACGGCCCATTCCTGGCGCGCAAACCTTACCTATGGTCCGTTTCCATATGGTTTCGCGACAGCCGACAATCCGCCGGATGGCCCATGTCCAGGCCTCCCGCATGCCGGACGCATTGACCGCCCCGGCCGAGGCTGCAAGAACACCCGCAATGACCCCGTCCGATGCCGTCTTCGACTGCCAGGCCTGCGGCGCCTGCTGCGCCTATTCGGCCGACTGGCCCCGCTTTTCCATCGAGAGCGACGCCGCGCTCGATCTGATTCCCGCCGCGCTGGTGGCGAGCGATCTCAGCGGCATGCGCTGCGAGAACGACCGCTGCGCCGCGCTTTCCGGCGTGGTGGGCACCGGCACGGGTTGCACGATCTATGGGCTGCGGCCGCAGGTCTGCCGCGAATGCGTTCCCGGGGGCGAGGATTGCCGGATGGCGCGGCAGCGTTTCGGGCTCGACTGTGATATGCTGCCGGCAACGGGCGAGGCAGTCTAGGACGACAGCCCCCGCTTACCGGCGATCATGCCGGCGTGAAATCTCGGCCGACTGGCACATATACTCCTGACAGGCAGGTTCGGGTTTTGACCCGACCCCGTGCCACGACCGCATTCAGGAGGCGCCCATGTCGACCCCGCCCGCCGCAAGACCCGGCGACGAAGGCAATGACAACGCGCCGCAGACGGCGGAAAATCTCTGCCGCAGATGTGGTGGATCGGGGACCGTCGATGGCGAGCCCTGCCCGGAATGCAAAGGCACCGGGCGTATCGCCGAAATCGTTGGCGACGCCTGACAACACGGCTCGGCATGCACCGCATCCCGACCATTCTTGAAGAAACGAGGACACAGATGGCAGCCAGGGCAGCCCATGAAGACCGGACCTACAAGGTGACCGAACCGGTCGATCTCGGCGACGGTCTGATCCTCCCGGTGGGGACCTATTCCGGACGCCTGCAATGGACGGAGTTCGCACAGGTCAACGGACCGCCGCGGATCGTCAGCCAGCGCTTCGTGCTGCCGCTGTCGGCCGAGGAAGTGAAGGGTTTCGGCGGCAAGCTCGGCCGGACCCAGAAGCTGCGCGAGGTGGATATTTCCAAGCTCGTGGCGAACGGCCTCATCGTCGAGGTCTGACGCCGCCGGCATTCGATGCCGAAGGTTTGCAAAGGGGCGGCGGTCGGGTTCGACCGGCCGCCCCTTTTCATGTCTGCCCGCCGGACGCGCGGGTCAGGCCGCAAGCGCCTCATAGGCGTCGACCATCTCGCGGCCGAGCGACTGCGCGACGGCCCGGTTGGTGATCAGGCCGCGATGGACATTCAGCCCGTGCAATAGATGCGGGTCGTCCGACAGCGCCTTCAGACCGTTGTCCGCCAGGGCCAGCCCGAAGGGGAGCGTGGCATTGTTGAGGGCGTGCGCCGAGGTGATCGGGACAGCGCCGGGCATGTTGGCAACGCAATAATGGACCACGCCATCGATCTCGAAGGTCGGCTCGGCATGGGTGGTGGCGCGCGATGTCTCGAAGCAGCCGCCCTGGTCGATGGCGACATCCACCAGCACCGCGCCCTTCTTCATGCCGGGCAGCATGGCCCGCGTCACCAGCTTTGGCGCCGAGGCGCCGGGGATCAGCACCGCGCCGATGACCGCGTCGGCGGCGAAGACCTCTTCCTCGATCGCCGTACTGGTGGAATAGCGCGTCTGCACCCGGCCAGCGAAGAGATCGTCGAGCTCGCGCAGCCGGGCGATCGAGCGGTCGAGGATGGTGACATCCGCGCCGAGGCCGATCGCCATCTTGGCGGCTTCCTTGCCGACCACGCCGCCGCCGATGATCACCACCTTGCCGCAGGCCACGCCGGGAACGCCGCCGAGCAGAACCCCGCGGCCACCATGGGCCTTTTCCAGTGCGTGGGCCGCGGCCTGGATCGACAGGCGGCCCGCGACCTCGGACATCGGTGCGAGCAGCGGCAGACCGCCGCGTCCGTCGGTCACCGTCTCGTAGGCGACGGCGGTGACGCCGGAGGCGATCAGACCCTCGGTCTGTTTCGGATCGGGCGCGAGATGCAGATAGGTGTAGAGGATCTGACCCTCGCGCAGCTGCGCCCATTCGGCGGGCTGCGGTTCCTTGACCTTCACCACCATGTCGGCCGTCTTGAAGACCTCCGCGGCGTCCGCCGCGATGGTGGCGCCCGCCGCCTCGTAATCGGCGTCGCTGGCGTCGATGCCGGCACCGGCGCCGGTCTCGATGATCACGTGGTGACCGTGACCGACATATTCGCGCGTCGCCGACGGCGTCAGGCCGACGCGGTATTCGTTGTTCTTGATCTCCTTCGGGCAGCCGACGCGCATCCGTTTCCTCCATCTGTGGGCATCTGGATTGAAACGTGGTTCCGGCGCAATGTCCCCGCGTTTTCGCCTGCCAGAACCGCGAGGATCGATGTTTTCTTGCGTTTGGGTGCCGTCTTGCGCAAACTTCTGCGGATGGAGACGATCGACCGCTTCGATCTGCAGATCATGCGCACCCTGCAAAGGGAGGGCCGGCTGTCGAACGCGGCGCTGGCCGAGCGGGTGGGTCTGTCTGCTTCGGCCTGCTCACGGCGGCTCGACCGGCTGGAGGCAAGCGGTGCGATCCGCGGCTATCATGCCAAGCTGTCCAACCGGACGCTCGGTCACACCATCACGGTGATCGTCAATATCGGCCTGTCCGGTCAGACCGAGCGGCAACTCGCCGAGTTCGAGGCCGCGGCAAAGGGCTGCCCGAACGTCCTGGTCTGCTTCCTGATGTCGGGGGAGTACGACTATCTCCTGCGGGTCGCGGCCCGCGATCTCGAAGACTACGAGCGCATCCACAAGACCTATCTGTCGTCGTTTCCGCATGTCGTGCGGATCAATTCGTCCTTCGCCCTGCGCGAAGTGCTGGACCGAACCACGGTCGGCATCGATCCGAACCTGTGACAGCGCGCCGTGCCGGCCGAACGGTCTGTCGCCGGCTCAGCCGACGGCCGTCCGTCCGGCATCGACCATGAACGGATCGGCGGAGGCGGCACGGGCATGCTCGGTGAAGACCCGGCCGACACCGATCAGGATCGGACGGTCGACGCCGATCCGGGCGACGATGGCGCCGAGGTCGGCGAGGGTGCCGGCGGCGCGGGTCTCGTCGTCGCGCGACAGATTGGCGGCGACGGCGACCGGGGTCGCGGCCGGCAGGCCGTGATGGATCAGGCGTTCGGCGATCTTCGCCGCCATCCGGCCGCCCATGTAGAAGACGGTGGTGGCGTGATCGTCGGCCAGCGCATGCCAGTCGAGGTCGTCCGGCAGGCCGCCCTTCTTGGAATGACCGGTGACGAAGCGCAGCTGCTGGGCCCGGTCGCGATGGGTCAGCGACACGCCGAAGCTCGCCGCCAGCGCCGAGGCGGCGGTGATGCCCGGCACGATGGCGACCGGAATGTTTTCGCGCGCCAGCTCGTCCAGTTCCTCGCCGGCCCGGCCGAACACCGATACGTCGCCGGATTTCAGCCGCACCACGTGCTTGCCCGCCTTGGCGAAGCTGACCATCATGGCGTTGATGTCTTCCTGTCGGCAACTGTCGCGGGCGGCGCGCTTGCCGACCAGCATGCGCCGGGCCTCGCGGCGGGCGAGCTCGAGGATCTCGTCGGAGACGAGGTCGTCGAACAGGATCACGTCGGCCGCCTGCAAAGCGCGCACCGCCTTTAGGGTCAGGAGTTCGGCTTCGCCGGGCCCCGCCCCGACCAGGGTCACGCGGCCGCCGGCCTGGGGCGAGCGCGCCAGATCGTCGATGAAGCCGCCGGCCGCTGCCTCGGCCGCGGCATCCGGCAGCTTCGTGGTGAAGGCGCTGTCGGCGAAGCGTTCCCAGAAGGCACGGCGCAGCGGGCCCGGCGCCAGCCGCTCCATCACCGCGCCGCGGACTCTGGCGGCCAGGGCCGCCCACTGGCTGAGCGCCGGCGGCAGCAGGGTCTCGATGCGGCGGCGGATCGCCTGGCCGAGGATCGGGGCGGCGCCGTCGGTGGAAATGCCGATGACCACCGGCGAGCGATTGACGATCGTGCCGAAGCGGAAATCGCAATAGGACGGCTTGTCGACGACGTTGACCGGCACGCCGGCTGCCCGCGCCGCGCAGGCGAAAGCCTGGCCCTCGGCGAGGCTCTCTGTATCGCCGACGGCGATCGCCGCCCCGGCGAAGACATCGGTCGCCCAGGGCCGGTCGTGATGAACGATGACGCCGGATTCCGGCGGCACGGCGAGAAGCTCGGCCATCTCGCCATCGATCCCGTCGGCCGGGACATAGAGATCGACATGGGCGCCCGCCGAGGCCAGAAGCTCGGCCTTCCAAGCCGCCCCCGGCCCACCGCCGGCCATGACGACGCGCTTGCCCGCCAGATCGAAGAACACCGGCAGGCTCGCCAGCGGCCCCATGCGCTGCGAGCGCTGCCGCGCGCCATTGGCATCGGCCTCGTCGAGGCTGTCGTCGCTCACCAGAATCGGGCGCTCGGCCATGGATCCGTCCTCGGTCGTCCTACTCGTCACTCTCTTGTGACATAGCGTCCGGGGCGGTCACAGGGCGAGGCGTAATTTTGCGTCCCGATACGCCCACCGGGATCGTCCTTCGCGCGGGGCCGGCTTGCAGAGCATGGTCGTTCCGGCGGCCGGCAAACCCAACGAACAGATGCCGCAGGGCCACGCGTGCTGGCGCAACGTCGCTTGATCTCCAACTCATCGGCAACCCATCCGCCTTGATGGAAAACCATTCCCGGATTGCCGCGGTGGCACGACATGCTTTGCTCTTGTCTGTCTTCAAGAGAGGGGTTACGTCGCCACGACAGGCGAGACACGCCGGCGATCGCCGTTGCTGCTCGCACGAATGACGGGGCCCTTCGTACGGGCCCGAACAGGCCAAGGATCAGACATGACCTATCTGGTGACCGACAATTGCATTCGCTGCAAGTACATGGATTGCGTCGAGGTCTGTCCGGTCGACTGCTTCTACGAAGGCGACAACATGCTCGTCATCCATCCGGATGAGTGCATCGATTGCGGCGTCTGCGAGCCGGAATGCCCCGCCGAGGCGATCAAGCCGGACACCGAGCCCAATCTCGACAAATGGCTGAAGATCAACACCGAATACGCCGAGAAATGGCCGAACATCACCGTCAAGCGTGATGCGCCTGCGGATGCGGAAAAGTTCGACGGCGAAGACGGCAAGTTCGAGAAATACTTCTCGGCCGAGCCCGGCCAGGGCGACTGAGCTCTTTCAGCTTGTTCAAGATGCACGTCGCCGGTCAGGCGCTGTCCCAGCGCAGGCGCTCATGGGCGCGGCGCTCCTTCTTAGTCGGCGGCCGCGCCGAGGGCTGATAGCCCGGTGCGGCCTTGCCCTTGGCCGCTTCCTTCTGTTCCGCGATAGCTTCCCGCGTCGGTGACAGATCCTCGTAGAGGGTCGCCGCCTCGCTGGCCGGTCCGCGCCGTTCCCCCGGATCGACGATCTTCAGGACGAGGACATCGTCCCGGCGTGTGATCGTCAGCGTGTCGCCCGGGCGCACGGCCCGCGCAGCGTTGTCGGTCTTGTCGCCGTTGATGCGAACGCCGCCGGCCTGGACCAGCTTCTGGGCAAGGCTTCGCGACTTCACGATCCGCGCGAAGAACAGCCATTTGTCGATGCGCTGCCCCGCGGGTGCTGCCGGAGCCATCGGCTCCGCATGGCGCTTACTTGCCAAGCTTGTCCTTCAGCGCAGCGAGTTTGGCGAAGGGCGAATCGGGATCGATGCGCTGCGGGCGTGCCGGCTGCACGGGCGGCTTGCCCCCCTGCGGCTTGTCGAAGCGCCGGCCACGCTCGGGGCGATCACCCCGGCCCTTGCCCTCGCCCTTGTCAGCGCGGTCGCCGCCATCACGGCCCTTGCCGCGCGGGGCACCCTTGCCGAAGCGCGGCGCGCGCTCCTCGCCCTCTCCGGCACCCTGCGGGCCACGGCCGCGACCACGCTGGCCCTGGCCATGACGGGCACCGCCACGGCCGGCGCCGCGCTGCGGGCGCCAGACCTGCACGAGCTTGGGCGCCTCGGGTTCAGCGGTCTCGCCGCCCTCGCCGGCGGCTGCATCAGCGGCCACGGCTTCGGTCGTTTCCGCCGCCGGTGTATCAGTGGTGGACGCCTCGGCGGTTTCGGCCGGCGTTGCAGCCGCTTCGCCGTCGGTGGCTTCGCCAAGGGCGGCCGCAGCGGCCTTCCCGGCTTCGGCCAGGCCACCGGTTTCCGTGGCTTCGACCGGTGCGACCGGCGTGTCGGATGCCTCGGCAGTCTCGCCTGCATCTGCGGTTTCGGTCGGCGTCTCGACAACTGGTGACTCGGCGGCGGCAGTATCGACCGTGTCCGTCGCGGTGCTGGCCTCGTCCGCAGCTTCCACTGCCGGCTGTGGTGCATCCGAAGTCGCAGCCGCCTCGGCGGCCTTCCTGGCCGCTTCGGCGCGCGATGCCTCTTCGGCGGCGCGGCTCGCTTCGTCCAGCCGTGCGAGTTCGGCCTCGACCTTGGTCTGCTCGACCGGCTCGCCGCGATAGCCGAGGCCCTTGAGAACCTCTTCCATGTCTTCCGAGGTCGCGCCGAGAATCGACATCATCCCTGGCGTGACGAGGAACTGCGACCCGTCATAGGCGCCTTCCGGCCGCTTGCCGGTGCCCGGCTTCCAGCCGAGCGCCGGGCGGATCAGGTCGGCGAGGCGCTCGAGAATGTCGACGCGCACGGCCCGGCGACCGAGCAGCCGGTAGCCGGCCAGTCCCCAGAACACCGGATCGAAGGAGGCATCGGCCACTGCCGAGGTGCGACCGGTCGCCAGAAGATGGGTGACCTCGCCATAGCCCGGCTTGTCGCGGCCATCGTTGTGGATGGCCCAGAGCAGCGTCAGAAGGGCCGCCGGCGCGGGCTTGATCAGCGCCGGAACGAAGATGTGGTAGGCGCCGAAGCGGACACCGCAGCGGCGCAGGGCCGCGCGCGATTCCTGGTCGAGCGACCGCACGTCCTCGGAGATCTCGCGGCGCTGGATCAGGCCGTAATTCTCGTAGAGCCGGTAGGCGAGCCCCTTGGCGACGCCCTCCAGACCTTCGGAGGCCTGCAGATCGAGCAGCGGCTTGAGGACCGTGGTGATCTGGTAGGTGACCGAACGCTCGGCCCGCGCCGCGACCTTGTCGCGCGCCACGCCGGTCAGCTGCTCGTCGGCGAGCAGCACGGTCTTCGGCTTCAGCGGATCGTCGCCGGCCGACAGCACCGCCACCGGCGCACCGAGCCAGCGCACGAGCCCGTCCGAGCCCAGCGCGATGTCGCCATTGGGTGAATTGGCGAAGCGTTCCGCCCGCTTCTCGAACTCGCCGGCCAACGCCTTCTGGGCGGCGGCACGCACCGCACGGCCATCCGGCCCCTCGGCCTTGCCGTCGGGCGTGAACCTGAACCCCTGCAGCTCGCCTACCGGGTGGCCCTCGACCACTACCGTGCCGTCGCCGCCGATCTCAGCTTCCATGAACGCGTTCTCTCTCAGCCGCCTCATCAAGACGCTTGTCCTGCGGTCTACGAAGCGTTTCGTCAACCTGTCGTGAAGAGCGTCGGAAAGACGGTCCTCGATCTCGCGAGTCTTTTCCTGCCAGTGTGTCGGATCGGCCAGCCAGTCCGGACGGTGTGAGATATAGGTCCAGGTGCGGATTTCCGCGATCCGCTGGGACAGCGTATCGATGTCGCCCTCGGTGCGGTCGGCACGCCGGACCTGGCTGGCCATGTAGTCTTCGGCGACGTGGCCGTCCGACGCGAGGTCGGCATAGATGGTGGCGATGATCTCCGCATGCTGGGCCGGCGCGATGCGTCGATAGTCCGGCAGCTTGCAGGCTTCCCACAACAATTCGACCGCTGCCGGGCTGGTGGCGCGATCCTTGACGGCCGGGTCGCGCGACAGGAATTCCAGCGCCCGCTGATCGACGGCCGGCAGCGCGCGGGCCAGGGCGTCGCTCGGCGGCGGCGC
The DNA here is from genome assembly GCF_049132005.1 of Aurantimonas sp. NFXS3. Lineage (NCBI taxonomy): Bacteria > Pseudomonadati > Pseudomonadota > Alphaproteobacteria > Hyphomicrobiales > Aurantimonadaceae > Aurantimonas > Aurantimonas sp. NFXS3. Next base: position 826,101 of record NZ_JAGDDZ010000002.1, on the reverse strand, counting down.
CTCCAGGCTCTCCTTCAGCGCGTCGATCGAAGCGAAGTCGAAGGCGCGCGAGCGCCATTGCAGCACCTTCACCGGCGCGAAGGAATGCGCTTCCAGCGCTTCGGCGAGTTCCGGGGCCAGCGGATCGACCTTGCCGGTGACACCGAACGTGCCGTCGCGCAGATGCCGCCCGGCGCGGCCGGCAATCTGGCCGAATTCGGATGGCGTCAGTTGGCGGTACTGGAAACCGTCGAATTTCCAGTCCTGGGCGAAGGCGACGTGATCCACGTCGAGATTGAGGCCCATGCCGATGGCATCGGTGGCGATCAAGAAATCGACGTCGCCGGACTGGTAGAGTTCCACCTGGGCGTTGCGGGTGCGCGGCGACAGCGCGCCGAGAACGACGGCCGCTCCGCCCCGCTGGCGGCGGATCAGCTCGGCGATCGCATAGACCTCGTCGGCCGAGAAGGCGACGATGGCGGTGCGCCGCGGCAGGCGGGTGATCTTCTTGGACCCGGCATAGACGAGGTTCGACAGGCGCGGCCGCGTCGTCGCATGGGAACCGCTGAGCAGCCGCTGCAGCACGCCCTGCATGGTCGACGAGCCGAGCAGCAGCGTTTCCTCGCGACCGCGGGCATGCAGGATGCGGTCGGTGAAGACGTGACCGCGCTCCAGGTCGCTGGCGAGCTGCACCTCGTCGATGGCGACGAAGGCGGTGTTCGGGGTGCGCGGCATCGCCTCGACGGTACAGACCGAATAGCGCGCATTGGGCGGCTTGATCTTTTCCTCGCCGGTGATCAGCGCGACGGCGCCCACCCCGACGCGGTCGCAGACCTTCTGGTAGACCTCGCGCGCCAAGAGGCGCAGCGGCAGGCCGATGGTCCCCGAGGAATGGGCGACCATGCGCTCGATGGCGAGATAGGTCTTGCCGGTATTGGTCGGGCCGAGAACAGCGGTGACATTGGATCCGTCGAAACGGATGCTTTCTCGGGCGGGGCGATGGTCGGTCATGCGTCCCGCTCATGTGGGAAGATATATCGGTTGGAAAAGGTTCTAGCCCGATTCGCAAGGTCCGAGCGTCACTTAGCGGGCCGGTTCCGCCTAGCGGCAAAAAAATCGTCCGACCGCGAAATTTTTTCGGAACCCTTTCCGAGGTCCCGCATTCTTCAAGCACCCCCAAGCGATCATCCCCCTCGATCGCAAAGAAGCAGACGGAAAAAGGCAGCTCCCCCTCGCTGCCTTTTTTCGCGTCTGGGGTCCGCATTTTCCCCCGCCCTGCCGAACGCGCAGAGATCCGCGAGAATTCGTTTGCATTGCGCCCGTGCCCTGGCCTAGCGACAGGTTCCCGCACCCCAGACGAAGCGTGCTCCCATGCAGGCCGGCATTCTCCTCGCCTTCGCGTCCTATTTTGCCTTTGCCTGCGGCGATGCCTCGCTGAAGGCGATCGGCGACCGGCTGCCGATCTTCGAGATCGGCTTCTTCGTCTCGATCTTCGCTTTGCTTCCGGCGCTCTTCACCAAGCGGCCCGAGGATAATTGGGGCAACGTCTTCGTGCCCAATCGCCCCGGTCTCGTGGCGCTGCGCATGGCCAGCGGCACGCTCGGCGGCATTCTCGGCGTCGTCGCCTTCACCAGCCTGCCGCTCGCCGAAGCCTATGCGCTGATCTTCCTCCTGCCGATCTTCGTCACGGTGTTCTCCTTCGTCGTTTTGAAGGAGCCGATCGGCTGGCGCCGCTGGCTGGCCGTGTTCGGCGGCCTCGTCGGCGTGCTCCTCGTGGTGCGCCCCGGCTTCCGCGAGATCCTGCCGGGCCATTTCGCGGCCATCGGCGTCGCCATCTGCGGCGCGATCACCGTCATTGTCCTGCGGGTTCTAGGCCCTTCGGAGCGGCGGATCACGCTGATCGGCGCCGTCTTGGTGGCGGCCATCGTGGTCAACGGCGTCTTGATGGTCCCGGACTTCGAGATCCCGGCCAACGATCTGTGGCCGATCATGATTCTTGCCGGGCTTTGCGCCGGCATGGGGCATCTGCTGATCGTCTTCGCAACGCGCCTCGCCCCGGCGGCGCGGGTCGCGCCGACGCAGTACAGCCAGATCGTCTGGGCGACGATCATCGGCGCCAGCTTCTTCTCCGAGTTTCCCGACCTGATCGCGATCATCGGCATGGTGCTGGTGGCAGCCTCCGGCCTCTTCACCTTCGTGCGCGAGACCGAGCGCACCCGGTGGCCGAGCCGCGTACTGCTGATCCGCAACCGGTAGAATATAGCCGTCAGTTCTTCAGGACGACGCAGGACCCGCCGGCCCCGCGCAACCGTCCGCACAGCGCGTCGGCTTCGCTGCGGGTATCGGCGCCGATGCGCACCGCATAGATGCGCTGGCGCGCGCCATTGCGGCCCCGGATCACCAGCGGGTCCCGGTCCTTCAGGATGGCTCCGAAGCGCGATTGCACCCGCCGGAACATCTTCATGGCGACGGCCTGCCGGGCATGGCCCGCGACCTGCACCCCCCAGGGCCGCATCGGCGCGCTCTCGACCCCCTCGAAAGCGGCAAAGACCGCGCGCGTCTTCATGATCGGCAGTCGGGCACAGCTCTCGTCGAAATCCCGGTCCGCATCGAGCGGTCGCGGCTCCAGCTCGCGCCCGTCCTCGCGAAACCAGTCCGCCGGCCGAAAGGTGATGGCGTTGACGTAGTCCTCGGTCTCGTAGGGCAGCGATCCGCCGCTGACGAGCCAGCGCTTCACCCGGTTGATGCCGCCATTGTAGGCGGCGGCCGCAAGGCCCCAATTGCCGAGCTCCGCGCGCAGATCGGCCAGGTAGAGGGCCGAATGCCGCAGCGCCTGACGGGCATCATAGGGATCGTCGAGGCCGCGCTCCTTCGCCGTGTAGGGCATGAACTGGGCGATGCCGCGCGCTCCGACAGGCGAGACGGCGCCGGCATCGAAGCGGCTTTCCTTCCAGATCAGCCGCGCGAAGAAGTCCGGCGACATGCCGACCGCGTCGGCGTTGCGGGCGATCATGCCGCAGATGGCTGCGGCGGACAGGGGCTGGTCCGCGCTCGCGTCCGCCTCTTTCGCACGCTCGGAAAGATTGGGCGGGCTCGGGGGGAAGGCCAGTGCCGGCAGGACGATCGCGCCCTTGTCGGCAACCTGCGCGCCCGCTGCCGCCGGGGCCAGGACGGCAAGCGCCAGCCCGCAGGCTGCGCCAACGCCCAGGGCGCGCCGCAGAACCGGCTTGGAGGCTGTCATCGCGCATGTCGCCATGGTCGGCAGGAATGCACAGGACGGCCGAAAATGCTACTCGGACGTCTGGCCCGAACCGAAGCGGCGCTCGATATATTCGGCGACCATCACCTGGAAGTCCGCGGCGATGTCGGGGCCGCGCAGGGTCACGCTCTTCTTGCCGTCGACGAATACCGGAGCGGCCGGCGTTTCGCCGGTCCCGGGCAACGAGATGCCGATGTCGGCATGCTTGGATTCGCCCGGTCCGTTGACGATGCAGCCCATCACCGCGACGTTCAGCGCCTCGACGCCCGGATATTTCTCGCGCCACACCGGCATGTTGATGCGGATGTCGGACTGGATCTTCTGGGCCAGTTCCTGGAACACCGTCGAGGTCGTGCGTCCGCAACCCGGACAGGCGGCGACGACCGGCAGGAACTGGCGGAAGCCCATGGTCTGCAGGAGTTCCTGCGCGACCTGCACCTCGCGGGTCCGGTCACCGTTAGGCTCCGGCGTCAGCGAGACGCGGATCGTATCGCCGATGCCTTCCTGCAGGAGAATGCCCATCGCCGCCGAGGACGCGACGATGCCCTTCGAGCCCATGCCCGCCTCGGTCAGGCCGAGATGCAGCGCGTGGTTGGTGCGCCGCGACAGGTCGCGATAGACGGCGATCAGATCCTGCACCTGGCTGACCTTGGCCGACAGGATGATGCGGTCGCGGCCGAGGCCGATCTCCTCGGCCAGCTCCGCCGACAGCAGCGCCGACTGGATGATCGCCTCGCGCGTCACAGCCCGGGCCGAGCGCGGCTGCGGCAGTTCGTTGTTGGCATCCATCAGCCGGGTCAGCAGTTCCTGGTCCAGCGAGCCCCAGTTGACGCCGATACGCACCGGCTTGTCGTAGCGGATCGCGGTCTCGACGATGGCGCCGAACTGCCGGTCCTTCTTGTCCTTGAAGCCGACATTACCGGGATTGATGCGATATTTCGCCAGGGCCGCGGCACAGGCCGGGTGATCGGCGAGCAGCTTGTGGCCGATATAGTGGAAGTCGCCGACCAGCGGCACGTCGACGCCCAGCCGGTCGAGACGTTCGCGGACCTTCGGCACGGCCGCGGCGGATTCGTCACGGTCAACGGTGATGCGGACGATCTCCGAGCCGGCCTTGGCGAGCGCCGCCACCTGAGCGACCGTCGCGTCGATGTCGGCCGTGTCGGTGTTGGTCATCGACTGGACGACGACCGGCGCGCCCCCGCCGACCATGATGTTGCCGACGCCCACGCCGACGGTGGATCGGCGCGGCGCCGGATCGGCGTCGATCGTGGCGGCCGGGTCGATCGGCGAATGAACGGTCATGGCAAGGCCTCGGGTGGATGTTCGCTGCCGTCGAGGTGGCGCCTTCGCGCCGGCTTGTCAATTCAGAGCGGGTTGCATGCGGTGCCGATCACGGGAACGGACCGTGCTTTCCCGGCGCACGACACCCGCCGCGCCACCCTTGAAGCAGGGCGGCGTCCTGCCCTATGGCGATACCGGCAATCGCGCGAAGGAGTTTCCCCATGTCCGTCGGATACGGCCCGATCATCGTCATCATCGCGTTCCTGCTCCTGATCGCGGCGATGCCGACATGGCCCTATTCCCGCCAGTGGGGATACCGGCCGACCATGGTGCTGGCGATCATCTTCATGATGGTGGCCGTCTTCGTCGCCATTGGCGGGTTCGGTCCCGCCTGAGCGCCGATCGGCACGGCGCCGATGCTGGGAACTGAAACCCGGTTCAAAGGTTTGTGATGGCAAGTCTCACGAACAATCAGGAACCAGTCCCATGAGTGTCGGCACGATCCTTCTCATCATCCTTATCCTGATCCTGGTCGGGGCGCTTCCGACCTGGGGCTATTCCGGCGGCTGGGGCTATGGCCCGTCGGGCATCGTCGGCGTGCTCCTGGTCATCCTGATCATCCTGCTGCTGCTCGGGAAGATCTGACCCACCGTCCCCGAAGCTGTCCGGCTTCGGGGACCTTTCGTTTCAGGACGGCGCCGGATCAGAGACTGCGACCGGCGCATCCACCGAGCGATCATCCGCGCCGGCCAGCAGCGCCGACATCGCCAGAATGACGACCAGCAGCCCCGACATGCCGAAAAAGACCACCGGAAAGCCGAGATGCTCGGCGATGAACCCGATGATCGACGGCGCGATCAGAATGCCCGAATAGCCGAGCGTCGTCGCGATCGCGAGACCGACCCCCGGCCGCAGCCCGGCGATGTTGCCCGCCGCCGAGAAGGTGACCGGCACGATGTTCGACAGGCCCACACCGAGCAGCGCGAAGCCGGCAATCGCCCAGCCGAGGCTCGGCGCCAGCCCGACGGCGCACAGGCCCCCGATCCCCGCCACGAGTGACAGCCGCACAGTGCGCACTGCGCCCAGCCGGTCGCGGATACTGTCGCCGGCAAAGCGGAACACCGCCATCGCCACCGAGAACGCCGCGAAGGCGAAGCCCGAACTGGAAATCGTGGCGCCCAGATCCTGGCGCAGATAGATCGCGCTCCAGTCGATCGCCGCGCCTTCGGGCACCATGGCAAACAGCGCCAGAATGCCGATGGCCAGTCCCTTGAGCAGCGCCGGCCGGTTGCGCCTCGCCGCGGCCCGGATGGCGCCGAGGCCGCCGGTGCCCTCGCTCGTTCCGGCCATGACCTGCCCGTCGTCAAACATGCTGCGGCGAACCGGCAGGATCAGGACGAGCGTGATCCCGCCGATCGCCAGTGCATGGGCCGGCGCGCCGATCGCTTCGATCAGCGGCCCGCCCAGTGCCGCGCCGACGAAGCCGCCGACCGACCAGAAGCCGTGACAGGACGACATGATCGCCCGACCGAGCCGGCGCTCGACGGCCACGGCATTGGCGTTGATCGCGACATCCATGCCGCCCATCATCGCGCCGAAGGCAAAGATGGCGATTGCGGCGAAGACCGGCGTCGGCGCCAGCACCAGCAGCGGCAGCGCGAACGCGAGCAGTGCCTGGGTCACCAGAACCGGCCGCCGCGAACCGCGCGTCGCCAGAACGCCGCCGATGAGCGGCATGGCCGTGATCGCCCCGAGGCCCAGCACCAGGATGAACAGGCCGAGGGTGGATTCGCCGATCCCGAGGCGCGCCGCGAGCACCGGCACCTGCGGGGTCCACGAGCCGAGAACGAGCCCGTTGACGAAGAAGGCCAGCGCCACGGCAATCCGCGTCGGCGGAAAGATGACCGTCTGCGGCGTGGGCGGCCGGGTCTGCGCTACGGACATGGGGGACTCCAGCAACAGCGGCGCGGGCAACGCAGCGAAGGGGATTTTCGGCTAGCGAATGGGCACACGGACGACATCGGTTCCCCCGTCGGCAAAGGCGGCGAGGATGGCGGCCTCGGCATCGTCCTCGGTCACCATCCGGGTCATTTGCGACGCGGCAATGACCCGGAAAGGCGCCACCGTGCCCAGCTTGTCCGCCGTCGCGATCACCATGACGCTGCGTCCGGACAGGGCCATGCGCCGCTTGAACTCCGCCTCTTCCTGGCTGAAGGCGGTAACGCCCTCGACCGGGTCGACGCCGCAGGCGCCCAGCACCACCAGATCCGGGCACAAGCGCTCGGCGTCGCTCACCGCCTTGGCGCCGAGACAGGCGCCGGTGTGGGGATCGAACTGCCCGCCGACGAGAACCACCCGCAAGCCGGGCGCCTCCGGCACGGCCAGCGCGACGGCCGGAGAATTGGTGACGATGGTGGCGCGCAAGTCCGGTGCGATCTGCCGCGCAAGCGCAATGTTGGTCGAGCCGGCATCGATGAAGATCGTGGCGTCACGCGGCAGGACGCCCGCCGCGACCCTGGCAAGCTCCGCCTTTGCCGGACCAGCCTCAGCCTGGCGGCTGGCCAGCGGCGCGCCGCTGGGGGCGAGCGGCAAGGCCCCGCCATAGACCCGCTCGCAGAGCCCGGCCGCCGCCATTTCGCGCAAATCGCGACGGATCGTATCCTCCGAGACTGCGAATTCCCGCGCCATGGTGGCGGCGATCACCCGACCGTCACTAGCCAGCCGCTCGCGAATGGCAGCCTGGCGCTGCCCGGTCAGAAGGGACGTCGACATTCGCTGCGCCTTCCGCTTCGTTCATGGTGATGCACGTTTCTGCACGATTCCGCCGAGATCGTCAAGCAGCCCGGCACCAGGGGCCCGAACTGCAGAATGCCGCCGGGGTCTCCGACGGCATTTCTCTCTGTCTTGCGCTTCGGGCGGGTTCCTACGCGGCGGCGTACACCACCAGCAGGTCCTTGGCGTCAATCTGCGCGCCGGCTGTGACATGCACGGCCTCGATGGTGCCGTCACGCTCGGCGTGGATGGCTGTCTCCATCTTCATCGCCTCGATGGACAGGAGCACATCGCCGCTGCGCACCGTCTGGCCGGCAGCCACGGCAAGGGTCGAGACGACACCCGGCATCGGCGCGCCGACATGGTTGGCATTGCCGGCTTCCGCCTTCGGCCGCACGGCGCCGCCGGCCGCGCCATGCGCCCGGTCCGGCACCTTGATGCGCCGCGGCTGGCCGTTCAGCTCGAAGAACACCGTCCGCATGCCCTTCTCGTCGGTCTCGCCGAAGCCGAGGCAGCGGACCACCAGCGTCTTGCCGCGCTCCAGATCGATCAGCACTTCCTCGTCCTGGGCAATGCCGTAGAAATAGGACGGCGTCGGCAGCATCGAGACCGGGCCGTAGAGCTCCTGGGCCGCGGCGAAGTCGATGAAGACCTTCGGATACATCAGGTAGGAGGCGAATTCCTGCGCGCTGGCGTCGCGCTCCAGCTTCTCCTCCAGCTTCGCCTGCTCGGCGTCCAGATCGGCGTCGGCGAGCAGCGAGCCCGGCCGCACGGTGATCGGCGTCTCGCCCTTCAGCACCTTCTTCTGGATGTCGGCGGGCCAGCCCTGGGGCGGCTGGCCGAGATCGCCATGCATCATCGACACGACGGAATCGGGAAAGGCCAGATCCTTTTTCGGGTCCATGACGTCGGCCACGGTCAGATCCTGACTGACCATCATCAGCGCCATGTCGCCCACCACCTTGGAGGACGGCGTCACCTTGACGATGTCGCCGAACATCCGGTTCACGTCGGAATAGGTCTGGGCCACCTGGTGCCAGCGCGTCTCCAGACCCAGCGAACGGGCCTGTTCCTTCAGATTGGTGAACTGGCCGCCCGGCATCTCGTGCAGATAGACCTCGGAGGCTGGCCCCTTCAGGTCGCTCTCGAAGGCCGCATACTGGTTGCGCACGGCCTCCCAGTAGAAGGAGATCCGTCGGATCGCCTCGGCCGACAGGCCGGAATCGCGCTCGGTGCCCTTCAGCGCCTCGACGATGGAGCCAAGGCAGGGCTGCGCCGTGTTGCCGGAGAAGGCATCCATGGCCGCATCCACTGCATCGACGCCGGAATCGATCGCGGCCAGCACGGTCGCCGCCGAGATGCCCGACGTGTCGTGGGTATGAAAGTGGATCGGCAGCCCGACCTCTTCCTTCAGCGCCTTGAACAGGACGCGCGCCGCCGCGGGCTTCAGGAGGCCCGCCATGTCCTTGACGCCGAGAATGTGGGCGCCGGCGGCCTCCATCTCCTTGGCGAGGGAAACATAGTATTTCAGGTCGTATTTGGCGCGATCCGGGTCGAACAGGTCGCCCGTGTAGCAGATCGCACCCTCGCACAATTTGTCGGCCTCGCACACCGCGTCCATGGAGACGCGCATGTTCTCGACCCAGTTCAGGCAGTCGAAGACGCGGAACAGGTCGACGCCGCCGCGGGCCGCCTCGGCGACGAAGCGCTTGACGACATTGTCGGGATAATTGGTGTAGCCGACGCCGTTGGAGCCGCGCAGCAGCATCTGCAACAGGATGTTGGGCGCGCGCTCGCGGACCAGCGCCAGGCGCTCCCACGGATCCTCGGTCAGGAAGCGCATGGCCACGTCGAAGGTCGCCCCGCCCCAGCATTCGAGGCTCAGCAGCTGCGGCAGGCCGCGGGCATAGGCATCGGCCACCGCGACGATGTCGTGGGTGCGCACGCGGGTCGCCAGCAGCGACTGGTGGCCGTCGCGCATGGTCGTGTCGGTGACCAGCACCTGCGGCTGGGCCAGCATCCAGTCGGCAAAGCCGCGGGGGCCGAGTTCGTCCAGTTTCTGGCGCGTGCCGTCGACGATCGGCGCCTTGAACAGCGGCGGGATCGGCAAAGCGTGCTTGGCCGAGGGGCGCGGCCGGTTCTTGGTCTCGGGATGGCCGTTGACGGTGACGTCGGCGAGATAGGTCAAAAGCTTGGTCGCGCGGTCGCGGCGCTTGACCTGGTCGAACAGGGCCGGCGTCTGGTCGATGAACTTGGTCGTGTAGGAATTGTCGCGGAATTTCGGATGCGAGATGATCGCTTCGAGGAAGGTCAGATTGGTGGCGACACCGCGGATACGGAATTCGCGCAGCGCCCGGTCCATGCGTGCGATCACTTCCTCCGGGCTCGGCGCCCAGGCGGTGACCTTCTCCAGCAGCGGATCGTAGAAGCGGGTGATGACCGCGCCGGAATAGGCGGTGCCGCCATCGAGCCGGATGCCGAAGCCCGTCGCGCCGCGATAGGCGGTGATGCGACCGTAATCGGGAATGAAGTTCTGCTCGGGGTCTTCCGTGGTGATCCGGCACTGCATGGCATGGCCGTTGAGGCGGATCTCGCTCTGGGGCGGAACGCCCGATTCCGGCGTGCCGATGGCATGGCCGTCCAGAATGTGGATCTGCGCCTTGACGATATCGATGCCGGTGACTTCCTCGGTCACCGTATGCTCGACCTGGATGCGCGGATTGACCTCGATGAAGTAGAACTTGCCGCTGTCGGCATCCATCAGGAACTCGACGGTGCCGGCGCCGACATAGTCGGTGGCGTCGGCGAGCTTGCGGGCATAGCCAGCGATCTCGGCGCGCTGGGCGTCGTCGAGATACGGCGCCGGGGCGCGCTCGACGACCTTCTGGTTGCGGCGCTGGATCGAACAGTCGCGCTCGAACAGGTCGACGACGTTGCCATGAGTGTCGCCGAGGATCTGCACCTCGACATGGCGGGCGCGCTCGATCAGCTTCTCGAGATAGACCTCATCCTTGCCGAAGGCGGCGCGGGCCTCGCGCTTGCCCTCGATGACCTCGCGTTCCAGGTCCTTCTCGTCGCGGATGGCGCGCATGCCGCGGCCGCCACCACCCCAGGACGCCTTCAGCATCACCGGATAACCGACCTCGGCCGCCATGCGGCGCACCTCGTCCATATCGTCGGGCAGCGGGACGGTGGCCGGCACCACCGGCACCCCGACTTCGAGCGCGAGATTGCGCGCCGCGACCTTGTTGCCGAGCCGGCGCATGGTGTCGGCGGACGGGCCGATGAAGGTGATCCCCGCCTCGACGCAGGCATCGACGAATTCGGGGCTTTCCGACAGGAGGCCATAGCCCGGATGAATGGCGTCGGCGCCCGAGAGCTTCGCGACCCGGATCACTTCCTCGATCGCCAGATAGCTCTCGATCGGCCCCATGTCCTTGGACAGATGCGGGCCGCGGCCGACCTGGTAGCTCTCGTCCGCCTTGAAGCGGTGCAGGGCCAGCTTGTCTTCCTCGGCCCAGATCGCCACGGTCCGGATATCGAGCTCGTTCGCAGCGCGGAACACGCGAATGGCGATTTCGGATCGGTTGGCGACGAGAATCTTGCGAATGGCCAAGGAACGCTCCTCCTGTACAGGATGCCGGACTTATCCCGCTTGCAGCCGGCACTCAAGATTGCGGCGGCGCGGGACGTTTCGCAAGCGCGAAGAGAAGCAGCTCGATGCGGCGGCGGGAGAACGGGCCGGATCGCTGCGCGATCGGCCATCGGACCTCATGGCCGGACAGGCCCCGGGCCTTCTAAGCCACCGTCGCCCCCGGCCTCAGCTCGACCGGTTCGCCACGAACCGCGCCGCCTCGATCAGCACCGCTCCATTGTCGCCAAAGGGCGCAAGTTCCGCTTCCGCCTCGGCCACCAGCCGGTCGAGACGCTTGCGGGTCCAGTCGATCCCGTTGAGAGCGGGCAGCGTCTTCTTGCCCCGCTCGCGGTCCTTGCCAGCGGCCTTCCCCAGCACTGCGGCATCCGCCGTCTCGTCGAGGAGATCGTCGGCGAGTTGAAAGGCGAGGCCGACGATCTCGCCGAAGCGGCGCAGGCGGGCGCGTTCGGCCGCACCGGCATCGGCGACGATGGCCCCCGCCTCGCAGGCGAAGGCGATCAGCGCGCCGGTCTTCATCGCCTGCATCCGGGCGATCTCGTCCTCGGACAGGACGGCGTTCTCGGCGGCAAGATCCAGCACCTGCCCGCCGACCATGCCTGCGGCACCGGCATCGCGCGCCAGCAGCGCGACGAGCGCGACGCGGGCCTCCGGCGACAGGGACGCCTCGCCCGCCACGAGACCGAAGGCCAGGGTCAGGAGGCCGTCGCCCGCCAGGATCGCCGTCGCCTCGTCATAGGCCCGGTGGACGGTGGGCTTGCCGCGCCTCAGATCGTCGTCGTCCATCGACGGCAGATCGTCATGGACCAGCGAATAGCAGTGGATGCATTCCAGCGCCGTCGCCGTGCCGATCGCAGTCTGCGGGTCGGCGCCGAACAGGCGCGCGCTCTCGATCACCAGGAAGGGCCGCAGCCGCTTGCCCCCGCCGAGCGCGCCATGGCGCATGGCCGCCAGCAGACGCGTTGGCGCGCCCGCGACTGAACCGTCCGTACCGGCAAGGCAGTCCGCGAGCCGCGCTTCGGTCAGGTCGGCGGCTTCCGACAGCCGGGCTTGAAACGGGGTCTGGCTCATGGCGGCGTCGCTCTCCTGTCAGTGCGCGTCCGGCTTTGCCGAAGCCGCGGCCCGGGTCAAGGCGGCTGTGCGGCAGGTCCGCCATCGAGACCCCACGGCGATCGACACGGCGCAGCGTTGCGGCCATGCGGCGTCACCGGTAAGACCGGCGGATGAACGCGCGTTCCCGCCCCTGCCCTTCGAACAACAGCCAGCCGGCCTCCGCCGGCCGTGCAGGCATCGCACGATGATCCGGCGTATCGCGGCGATCGCCGCTCTCGTGATTCTCGTGCTGGTGGCGATTCCCCTCGTCCTGACGCCGCTCTATGCCCTGCGCGCCGTGCATCCGGTCTCGACGCTGATGCTGGCCGACCACTTCGGCTTCCGTTCGATGCAGCGCGAATGGGTCGATATCGACGCCATCGCCCCGGTGATGGTCTATTCGGTGGTGATGTCGGAGGACGGCCAGTTCTGCCGGCATGACGGCATCGACTGGGGCGAAATGCGCGCCGTGGTCGAGGAAGCGCTGGCCGGCGAGGAAACCCGCGGCGCATCGACGATTCCCATGCAGACGGTGAAGAATCTCTTCCTGTGGGGCGGCCGCTCCTATGTGCGTAAGGCGATCGAGGCGCCGCTCGCCCTGTATCTGGACCTCGTCCTGTCGAAGCGGCGGATCATGGAGATCTATCTCAACGTCGTGGAGTGGGACCGCGGCGTCTACGGCATCGAGGCGGCTGCGCAGCACTATTTCGGCCGGTCCGCGGCCAGGCTCACCGCTCGCCAGGCCGCGCTTCTGGCGGTCACACTGCCCAATCCGATCGAACGCAATCCGGCCAATCCCGGGCGCGGGCTCAACCGCCTCGCCGACCGGGTGCAGCGCATGGCGAAAAGCTCGGGCGACTATGTCGGCTGCGTGAAGCCGGCATGAGGACGGCGACGGAATCGTCGCCGCCCCCTTCCCAACCAGCCGGGTCTTTGCTATGGGCAGCCTCGAATTCCCGTCATGGCGAAGTTCTGCGGCGATCTGCATGGGATCGCGGGCGACGCCGACGTGAATGCGCGGAGCTCCGAGAGCCGGCGCAGAACGAGATCAGACAGACGTCGATGATGCCGCATTGCGGCATCCCCCGACAGCCCGAACGGAGCAAGACATGGCCGTACCCAAACGCAAAACGTCCCCGTCGAAGCGCGGCATGCGCCGTTCGGCGGACGCCCTCAAGGCACCGACCTACATCGAAGACAAGGATTCGGGCGAGCTGCGCCGTCCGCATCACGTCGACCTGAAGACCGGCATGTATCGCGGTCGCCAGATCCTGACGGTCAAGGAAAAGGCGTAAGCCCTTTCCCGGCTGCTTCGGCGGCCGGATCGATCAGCATGAAAAAGGGCCGGTCCGGCAGGACTGGCCCTTTTCGCGTTGTCTGCACTGCTGTCGCCACGCCGTAGCGCCCGCGGCCCGGTCCTCCCCCGGGCAGCGGACAGCGCCGGTCGTGATCAGTCGGCCTTCTTGGTGTCGGTCTTGCGGGCATCCAGCGCCTCGATGCGCTTCTGCATCTCCACCAGCTGCTCGCGCATCGCCTTCAGATCGTCGTCGGCCGGCCGCTCGTTGCGGCGCGGCGCGGCCGCTTCGCTGTCACGCGAAGCCGGATCGGCCGCATTGCCCATGGCTCCTGCGGCAAACGGATTGAACACGGTCATGGCCTGCCGGAACATCTCGGTGTTGCGGCGAACCTGCTCCTCCATCAGCTTGATCGGCGTCTGCGCCATCGCGCTCGGCAGCTTGTCGCGGAAGCCTTCCTGTTCGCGCGAGAACGCGCTCATCGACTGTTCCAGATAGGCCGGAATGACCATCTGCATCTGGTCGCCGTAGAATCGGATGAGCTGGCGCAGGAAGGCGATCGGCATCAGGTTCTGGCCGCCCTTGTTCTCCTGCTCGAAGATGATCTGGGTCAGCACCGAATGGGTGATGTCCTCGCCGGTCTTGGCGTCCTGAACCTCGAATTCCTCGTTCTTCTTGACCATCGCCGCCAGGTTTTCCAGCGTCACATACGTGCTGGTACCGGTGTTGTAGAGCCGGCGATTGGCGTATTTCTTGATGACCGTCACATCCGAATTCTTGGCCATTCCTCACCCCCTAGCCCGCTGTTCCGGCGTCAACGTCGTCGGTTTGTGCGACTGCTTCGTTGCGCCGCATAAATGATAGGCACAAAACCCGGCGGTACTCAAACCATTCCCCGTGGCCGGCCGGGGGCGCCTACCGCATTGCAGCGCCCGCCGGCGCGGGGCGCAACGCCGGGGATCGCGTTGACAGTCGCAAAGCGGCTCTGCGACAACCGATGGGAACCCGGTCGCGGCACCCTATCTGTCGGCGCACGGAATTCCTCGGATCGCGGGCAGCCCGCAGGGAGACACAGGTCATGAGCAACGGACAATCGGTCGTCATCGTCGGCGCGGCGCGCACCCCGGTCGGCTCCTTCAACGGCGCCTTCGCCAACGTGCCGGCCCATGAGCTGGGCGCCGCGGCCATCCGCGAGGCGCTGGCCCGCGCCAAGGTCGACGCCGGCGATGTCGACGAGGTCATCATGGGCCAGATCCTGACCGCCGCCGAGGGCCAGAACCCGGCCCGCCAGGCGGCCATGGCGGCCGGCTGCCCGAAGGAGACCACCGCCTGGGCGCTGAACCAGCTCTGCGGCTCGGGCCTGCGCACCGTCGCCATCGGCATGCAGCAGATCGCCCTCGGCGACGCCAGCATCATCGTCGCCGGCGGCCAGGAATCCATGTCCATGGCCCCGCATGCCGCGCATCTGCGCCAGGGCCAGAAGATGGGCGACCTGAAGATGGTCGACACCATGCTGAAGGACGGCCTGATCGACGCCTTCAACGGCTACCACATGGGCAACACGGCCGAGAACGTCTCGCGCCAGTGGCAGATCACCCGCGAGATGCAGGACGAGTTCGCCGTCGCCTCGCAGAACAAGGCCGAGGCCGCCCAGAAGGCGGGTCGCTTCAAGGACGAGATCGTCCCCTTCACCGTGAAGGGCCGCAAGGGCGACACGGTGGTCGAGGAGGACGAATACATCAAGCACGGCACGACGCTGGAGAAGGTGCAGAAGCTGCGCCCGGCCTTCGACAAGGAAGGCTCGGTCACGGCGGCCAACGCCTCGGGCATCAATGACGGCGCCGGCGCCACGGTGCTGATGAGCGAGGCCGAGGCCGAGCGGCGTGGCCTGACGCCGCTGGTGCGCATCGCCTCCTGGGCGACCGCCGGCGTCGATCCGTCGATCATGGGCACCGGCCCGATCCCGGCGTCGCGCAAGGCCCTCGAAAAGGCCGGCTGGAGCGTCGAGGATCTCGATCTCGTCGAGGCCAACGAGGCCTTCGCCGCCCAGGCCTGCGCGGTGAACAAGGACCTCGGCTGGAACCCGGACATCGTCAACGTCAATGGCGGCGCCATTGCCATCGGCCACCCGATCGGCGCATCCGGCACCCGCGTTCTCAACACGCTGATCCACGAGATGATCCGGCGCGACGCCAAGAAGGGTCTCGCCACCCTGTGCATCGGCGGCGGCATGGGCGTCGCCATGTGCTTCGAGCGCCCGTAACGGCGCCGTCGTAAACGGCGCAGCGGCATGACGGACCTGAACTTCGAACAGCTCGTGTTCTCGGGCGGCGGAACACGCTGCTTCTGGCACGGCGGTTTCCTGGAGACGGTCCGCCGGCCGCTGGCCCTGACGCCGGCACGCATCGCCGGCGTCTCCGGCGGCGCGCTGTCGGCGAGCTGCTTCATCGCCGGTCGTGACGAAACCCTGCTGGAGGTGATGGGCGCGACCTTCGACCGCCGGTCGCAGAACATCGCCACAAGCTGGAACGAGGTGCAGGCCGACGGGCTGACGCCGCACCAGCGCATGTACCGGGAGATCGTCGCTGAGACGCTCGACCGGCAGGCCATCGCGGCGATTGCCGACGGCCCGTCCTTTCAGGTGTTGCTGGCCCATCCGCCGACCCGGCGTCTGCCGAAATGGTCGACCTTCCCGCTGATGGCGGCCTATCTCCTCGATCTCGCCGTCCGCTCGACCCCGAAGGTCGTGCTGCCGACGGCGCTGGGCACCGACCAGATCCTCGTCGACGCAAGGCAGGCGGCCCGCGACGGGCGCCTGATCGACCTGGTCTGCAGTGCCGCCGTGATCCCGCCGGTGTTCAACATCGAGGGCTGGAACGGCCGCCCGGTCATCGACGGCGGGATGACGTCGAAGGCGCCTATGCCCGATCCGAACGAAGGCCGGACGCTCATCCTGCTCACCCGCCGGTTCCGTCACCTGCCGCAATCGGAGAGTTGCCTCTATGTCGAGCCGTCCGAAGCGGTGCCGGCCGACAAGATCGATTTCACCAATCGCAGGAAGATCGAGGACACCTGGCGACAGGGCGCCAGCGACGGCAAGGCCTTTCTGCTTCGGCACGGGCTGGGAACCGACGCGCCGGCCTTCGCACATGACAAGACACACGGAACGCGCGACGCTCACGCGTCGGGATAATCCAAACGGGAGGAAGACATGGGAAGAGTTGCAATCGTCACCGGCGGCACGCGGGGTATCGGCGCGGCCATCTCCAAGGCGCTGAAGGAGGCCGGCTACACGGTGGCGGCGACCTATGCCGGCAATGACGAGAAGGCCAACGCCTTCAAGGACGCCACCGGCATCGCCGTCTACAAATGGGACGTCTCTTCCTACGAGGCATGCGCGGAAGGCATCGCCAAGGTCGAGGCCGAGCACGGCCCGGTGGAAATCCTGGTCAACAATGCCGGCATCACCCGGGACGCCATGTTCCACAAGATGACGCCCGAGCAATGGCAGGAGGTCATCGGCACCAATCTCAACGGCCTGTTCAACATGACGCGGCCGGTCTGGGAGGGCATGCGGTCGCGCAATTTCGGCCGGATCATCAACATCTCGTCGATCAACGGCCAGAAGGGCCAAGCCGGCCAGGCGAACTATTCCGCCGCCAAGGCCGGCGACATCGGCTTCTCCAAGGCGCTGGCCCAGGAAGGCGCCAAGAAGGGCATCACCGTCAACACGATCTGCCCCGGCTACATCAACACCGAGATGATGGCGACGATCTCCGACGACGTGATGCAGAAGCACATCCTGCCGCAGATTCCGGTCGGCCGTCTCGGCGAGGCCGAAGAGATCGCCCGCTGCGTGGTGTTCCTCGCCTCGGACGATGCCGGCTTCGTCACCGGCTCGACGCTCTCGGCGAATGGCGGCCAGTACCTGCACTGACGCGCCCCGTCGGCTTTTGACAGCACAGACAACGGCGCCCATCCGGCGCCGTTGTCGTATTCGCCGCACCCGCGGCTGACCGCTTCCCTGATAGTCACGGAACCAAACAACCTCGTTGCCGGTTTGGGGTCCGCGCACGCGCTGGAGTTGTTTCCGGCCGCGCTATTTTCGGGTGAGGAGTCGAGCCGTGATCAGCAGGAAATCCCTTTACGCAGTGGTGGCCGTCGCGGCGATGACCGCGGCCACGCCGGTGCTGTCCCAGAGCGTCCAGATCGGTCGCGACGGAATCCGTATCGTCCCCCAGGAACAGATGCGCGATCACGACCGGCGCGACCACGATCGCCGCGACCGGCGCGAGGAAGCCCGCCGCGACGTGTCCGAGCGCGATGCGGTCCGCATCGCCAAGCGCCAGGGCATGCGGCAGGTGCATGTCGTCACGAGCAGCCGCGGCGCCTACCGCGTCGAGGGCTCCGACCGGCGCAAGCGCCAGATGCGGGTCGAGATCGACCGTCGCAGTGGCGAGGTCCTGTCGGTCCGCTGACCTGACGGGAGTACTCGCGTCGCGCGGCAGGTGACTGGCCGTGCGGCCCGCGCCCATCGATGATGGACCCGAACGACGAAGGCCCTGGTGGAGCGTATCCGCCGGGGCCTTCGTCGTGTCGCGTATCGCAGGTGGTTACAGGATGCCGCCGGAACTGCCGAGGATCGCCAGGGCCGGCGACGTCGCCGTGCTCGTCGACTGGGCTTCCTGCAGGGCGAGATAGCGGCTGATGAACCGCTCCAGCCCCTTCGGGTCCTTCAGCGTTTCCAGATCCAGTTTCTTCTCGATGGTCCGCTTCTGCAGATCGAGATTGCTCTGGCTCGATTCGGCCGGCAGTCCCACCGCGGTCTGCACCACGGTCAGCAGCGCCGGATCGGCAAGGATCTCGTAGATCGACGTCAGTTCTGGCGCCAGCCGACGGAAATAGAGGGCCAGGCGCACCGACTCGTTGTCGGCGCCGGCCTCTTCTTCCATGGTCTGGCGCAGGTAGAAATCCTGCGTCGACAGGAAGTCGCTGGCGCTCTGGATCTCGTGGACGCCGCGCTCGATACCGCCATCCGGCGTGAAGGCGTAGGCGGCCGCGAACTCGATCAGACGGCGATCGCCCGACTTGTTGACGAAGCTCTCGGGATCGGACGGATCGCTGGTCAGGATCGAGACGAGATCCTTCTGCGACAGGCGATCGGCCTCCAGCCCATAGGCCTTCAGCGCGAAGTCCACGACGGTCTTGTTGCTGACGAAGTCGTTGACGGAGACGATCGACAGGAGCGCCTTTTTGTAGGCCGTGGTGGCCTCGGTGATCGCCTTGCTTTCGGCCGTGGTCGGCGCGTCGCCGAAGGATTCCGCGTAGCGCGTCGCGGTGTCGATCTGGTTGGCTTCGGTCTGGGCAATCCGCTGGGCCGCGATCTTGCCACTGTCGTCGAAGTTGAACGCCGCGGCGAGCTTCACGTAGCGATCGTCATTCAACGAATTGGCATAGGACGACGGGTCGGAGGGGTCGCTGCGCAGCACCCGCATGATGCTGCTGCGGCTCTCCGTGGCCGGATCGAGGCCGAAGGCCTTCAGGGCGTAGTCGTAGACCGCCGAGCTCGAGACGAACTGGCGCACGGTCGACATGCCGCTCACCGCCACGCGGAACAGGCTGGTGGCGATCTTGTCGTTGCCGGCGGTGGCGGTGCGGTAATTGGCGAAATAGCCGTCGACCGTCGCCTCGCGCGCCGCGTCGCTCTGGGCGTCTTGCCCGACAGCGAGATTGCCCTGGGTGTCGAAATTGAACCGCTCATTGAGAAGCTTGTACTTCTCCTTGCGGGCGAGCGAGGCCGGCGTGTCCTCCGGCATCTGGTTCAGGTCGCTGTTCGGGTCGTCCGGATCGCTGGTGATCAGCGTCCACGCATAGGACGGCATCTCTGAATCGCTGAGGCCTACCGAACTGAGCGCCATGCCGAACAGGCGGGGATCGTTGACCAGTTCGTCCGCAGTACGGATCTTGGCGATCTCGGATTCGTAGTAGCTGACCTGATAGGCCGCCGCCTGCTCGCTGGTGGCGAGACCCTTCTTGGCGAAATATTCGAAGACCGTGTTGTTGGCCTCCTTCTCGCTCTGCAGGCCGCCGGCGGGGATCGAGCCGTCCGGCTCGAAGGCCAGCATGGCGGCAAGATCGGCATAGCGGTTGTCGCCATTGGCGGCCGGGCCGTCAGCGGCGTTGCCGGTCAGGACATCGCGGATGAAAGAGCGCGACGCGATCGACGGGTCGATGCCGACCGAGGCCAGCGAGACGTTGAAGAGGTGCGTGCTGTTCAGGAACTCGTCGACATTGGAGATGACGCCGATGCCGTCCATGTAGGCCTTGGCGGCCGTCGCATGCACCTGGCCGGCGCGGGTGCGGTAGTCCGAATAGGCCTCGACGACGAGATCGGTCTGCCCGACCGTCTGGGCCACCAGAACCGGCGGCTCGGCGGTGCTGATGAAGCTGAAGGCCTTGGCGAAGGTCCGGTAGCGCTCGTCCGACAGCTTGTTGGCAAGGCTCGTGGAATCGCTGAGATCGCTTTCCAGCACCTTCTTGATCAGCGCCATCGAACCGATCTGCTCTTCCAGCCCATGCGCCTTCATGGCGTAGGAATAGAGCCGGTAATCCGCCATGAACTCGTCGATCGTCGAGACCGAATGGATGTTCGTCCGGTAGTATTCCGCCTCGCGCTTGACCACGGGGTCGGCCGCGATGCGGTCGAGCGTGCGGGTCATGTCGCGGGTGTAGAGCTGGTACGAGAGCGTATTGGAGAGCATGCCGGCGTTTCCTGGCCGTGCGGACCGCACGTGACACTACGGCCGCGGAAGGCGGCACATGGGCGGCAG
This sequence comes from Aurantimonas sp. NFXS3, assembly GCF_049132005.1. Taxonomy (NCBI): domain Bacteria; kingdom Pseudomonadati; phylum Pseudomonadota; class Alphaproteobacteria; order Hyphomicrobiales; family Aurantimonadaceae; genus Aurantimonas; species Aurantimonas sp. NFXS3. Next base: position 805,938 of record NZ_JAGDDZ010000002.1, on the reverse strand, counting down.
CTTACCGGGCAAATCCTTAACCGGGACTGGATACGCCCCCGAAAAAGCGATTCGCCGCGCCTTTTGCTCAATCGACCGTCAGCATCCGGCCCTGCGCGTCCGAGCGGATGGCGAGGTCGAGCAGTGTCTGCACCTGCGCCGCGTGGCGGAAATCCGGCTGGCCGTTCACCCCCGACAGGAGCGCCAGCACGAAGCGGTCTGCGTTGCGCGGCGTCGGCGGGCAGTCGAGCACCTTCCAGGTCTGCGTCTCGATATCCGGCCCGAGACAGGCGGACAGCGTCGAGTCGGTCGTGTTGGACCAGATCTTCAGGGCGCCCTTTTCGCCGTGAATGGTCAGGTCGAGATCGTTCTCCCTGCCGGTCGCCGAGCGGCTCATATGGACGACGCCCAGCGCCCCGTCGTCGAATTCCACCGTCATCGCGCAGGAATCGTTGGCGTCGAGGCCGTAGTCGCCGATCGCACCGCCCTCGGCCTTGTCGAAGGTCTTCAGCCGCGCCCCCAGCGCGGCGATGTCGAGACCGGTGCCGAAGGTGACGAAGTCGAGGATGTGGATGCCGATATCGCCGAGGACGCCGCCCGAGCCATGGGCCGTCGACAGCCGCCACAGCCATCGCTCGTCGGTCCGCCAGTCGCCCCAGTGGCGCGCCGTCAGCCAGCTTTGCAGATAGCTCGCGGCAACGTGCCGGATGTCGCCGATCTCGCCCGCCTCGATCATCCGCCGCGCCATCTGGATGGCATGGGCGTTGCGGTAGGTCAGGTTGACCATGTTGATCACGCCGGCCGCTTCCGCCGCCGCGACCATCTCGAAGGCGTCGGCCGCATGGACCGCCAGCGGCTTCTCGCAGAACACCGCCTTGCCGTGTTCGAGGACCTGCAACGTCGTCGGCTTGTGGATTTGGTCCGGCGTCGCGTTGACCACGGCCTCGAAACCACCCCAGGCCAGCGCGGCGTCGAGATTGTCGAACGCATGCGGGATGCCGTGCAGGGCGGCGAAGGCCCGGGCCCGTTCGGCATTGGTGTCACAGGCCGCGACGACCGTGCAGCCGGGGATCGAGCCGAAATGCTCGGCATGGCGATGGGCGATGCTGCCGGTGCCGAGGATCAGGATGCGCTTCGCACCCGCCGCGGCCCCAGACTGCGAGGTCGCCCCGCCGGTCATCGAAAGCCCGCCTCGCCATCCTTGTGGAGCGAGGCGCCGCGTTGCTCGATCGGCTCGGGTGCCTTGTCGACCGGCACGTTCGGCGCATTCGACACGTCGGACCAGGCCGGAACCGGGTTGTACGCCCAGTGCACCGCGTTGCGCAGCACGGTCTGCACGGCCGGCTCGTGATAGATCGGATAGGTCTCGTGGCCGGGGCTGAAATAGAAGATGTTGCCCGCCCCGCGCCGGTAGGTCAGGCCGGAGCGGAACACCTCGCCGCCCTCGAACCAGGAGATGAACACCGTCTCCAGCGGCTCGGGCACCAGGAACGGTTCGCCATACATCTCCGCCTGGGGCAGCTCGATCGACGGTCCGAGCCCCTGCGCGATCGGATGCGAGCGATTGATCGCCCACAGCCGTTCGCGCTCGCCCGCCTCGCGCCAGCGCAGCGAGCAGGGCGTGCCCATCAGCCGCTTGAAGATCTTCGAGAAGTGCCCCGAATGCAGGACGATCAGGCCCATGCCCTGATGCACCCGCTCGGCGACGCGGTCGACCGTCTCGTCGCTGACTTGGCCATGCGCCTTGTGCCCCCACCAGAGGAGCACGTCCGTTTTGTCGAGCCGTTCCTGCGGCAGGCCGTGCTCGGGCGCGTCCATCGTTGCCGTCGAGACGTCGATCTCCGGGTCCTGCCGCAAGGCGGCGGCGATCGTCTCGTGGATGCCGTCCGGATAGATCGCACGGACCTCGGCTTCTTCGCGCTCGTGGACGAACTCGTTCCAGACGACGGTGCGGATTGCCATGACGGTCTCCGATAGGCGCAACTGCAGGGTGCCTTGCCTGCATCCAGGGCGAAGGTTCCCATCGCCCCGGATGCAAGCCGATCAGATGGCCTCGAGCAGCGCGAAGGGAAGCTGAGCCAGCACCGTCGCCAGGGAGAGGTCGGCGGGCAGTTCATGCTCCTGCCCGGTGACCACGTCGCGATAGGTGCGTCCGGCGAGCCCCTCCGGCAGGCGGATCGACGTCTCCTGCCAGCGCTCGGCCGGCACGTCGATCGCCTCGCGCCCGTCGAGCAGGGTCAGGCAGAGCCGCGGCGCGATGGTGATCGCGGCGTGTCCGGCCTCGTCGGTGCGGGCAAAGGCGACGACATGCGCCGCCATCGTGCCCTCGACGGCCAGCGGCACATAGGCCCCCGAGGTGAACAGCGCCGGCGCACGCTGGCGCATCGCCAGTCCGCGCGCGACGATCATCGCCTTCAGATGGCCGCTGCGCCAGTCGGCCAGCGCGTCCGCCGGATCGCCCGCTTCGGCCAGCGCGGCGGAGATCGACGCGAAGTCGACGGTCCGCCGGTTGTCCGGATCGACCAGGGAGAAATCGTAGAACTCGGTGCCCTGGTAGATGTCGGGCACGCCGGGCGCTGCCATCTTGATCGCCGTCTGGGACAGCGAGTTCAGCGCACCGGCAGCCACGAAGGGCTGCGCCGCTGCCCAGAAACCGGAAAGGAAATCGCCGGTCTTCTTCGGGTCGAGCAGCGCATGGACGAAGTCCTGCACGCCGGCTTCGTAGGCTTCAGCCGGCGAGGTCCAGCTGGTCCAGCGCTTGGCCTCGCGCACCGCCTTCTCGGCATAGGCGGCCAGGCGTTCGGCGATCGCGGCGCAGGCTTCGGTGTCGGCCGGGTCGAAATCGGTCGGCAGGACGCCGAGCAGCGACTGGTAGAGACCCCATTCCGTCGCCGGCTCGGGGGCTTCCCTCTGGCCGCCGTCGATGGAATGGCGGAACGGCGCGAGCTGCTCGGCATATCCGCGAACCAGCGACTGCCAGTGCTCCGGCGCTTCCGAGAGGGTATAGAGCCGCGCCCGGGCGTCCTCGCCGCGCTTGGTGTCGTGGGTCGAGGTCGCCAGCATGCCTTCCGGCTGATCCTCGACCCGGATCTGCATTGCCTCGTGGAAGAGATCGACATCGGCGCCGTAATGATCCGGCTCGCCGCCCACCTCGTTCAGCGCGATCAGCCGGTTGTAGCGGTAGAAGACCGTGTCCTCGACGGCCTTGGCCATCACCGCGCCGGTGGTCTGCTGCAGGCGGCGGGTGAAGTCGAGGGCGCCGGCGACGTCGGCGCCGTCCTCGAAATCGAGCTTCAGGAGCCGGCCGATGAACTGGATCGGCTCGTCCGCCTCGACCTCGCGACCAGTCATGGCCAGATCGACGGCGTCGTCGATGATCGCGATATCGCGGCGCGGCACGCCGTCGACCGAGACATAGGTGCGATAGACCGGCAGCGCCGTCGCCACCTCGACGATGGCGCGGGCCATGGTGTCGGCGCCCAGATCGCGGGTCGCAAGGCCGCGCCCCGCCACCGACAGGGCCAGGCCCGTCAGATAGGACAGTTCACCGGCCAGGTTGCGCTGGAAGATCGCCCGCTTCTGCCGGGTGATCATGGCCCGCAGGTCTTCCTCCTCGCCGAGGAAGTCGTGATAGGCGTCGGTCATCGGCGCCTCGCGGGCGGCGTCGACGTAAAGCCCCGACAGGGCGGTGATGAATTCGTAGCCGGTCGTGCCGGCGATCTCCCAGGACGTCCGCAGGCGCTCGTCGCCGGTCAGGATCTTCTCGACATGGATCGAGGGCGAGCGGCGGACCGAATGAAACGCCTGGCGCAGATCCTCCAGATAGCCCTTCGGATCGGCGAGGCCGTCGACATGGTCGATGCGGATACCGTCGAGCCGCCGTTCGCGCGCCAGCCGCATGATCATCTGGTGGGATTCGCGGAAGACCCGGCGCGATTCCTGGCGCACGCCGATCAGGTCGGCGATCTCGAAGAACCGCCGATAGGTCAGCTTCTCGCGGGCCGTACGCCACCAGGCGAGCCGCCAGGCCTGCGCCTCGTGCAGATCGTGCAGCGCAGCCTCATCGCCCCGGATCGTCGCCAACGCCTTGTCCAGCGCCGAGCGGAAGGCCGGATCGGCCAGATGCTCGTGGAACCGCTCGGTCATCTCGTCGGCCTCGGTCGGCGTCGAAACCGCGAAGCGGCGGATCAGCCGGTCCTTGTCCGGATGATCCATCAGGCCGAAGATGTGGCCATAGGTGCGCGGATCGATCGGCAGGCCGTAGCCGGAGGCGTCGAAGCGCAGGCTCGACGTCGGCTCGTCGAAGACGACGGACAGGTCGCCGTCGGCCAGGGCCTCGCCATAGGGCTTGGCCAGCACCGGCACGAGGATCTTCTCGGCTTCCCAGGAGATGTCGAAGGTGCCGGCATAGCGGCTTTCGCGGCCCCAGCGCAGCACGTCCTCCCACCAGTGGTTGGTTGGCGAGACGCCCATGTGGTTCGGCACGAAGTCGAGGATCAGGCCGAGATCGGCCTTCACCAGCGCGTCGCTCATCTTGGTGAAGCCGGCGACTCCGCCCAGATCCTCCTCGAAGGAATTGTAGTCGGTGACGTCGTAGCCATGGGTGGAGCCCGGCGAGGCGGCGAAGATCGGCGAGGCGTAGAGATGGCTGGCGCCCAGCTTGCCGACATAGGCGGCGAGATCTGCGGCGACCGCGAAATCGGTGCCCTCGCGAAACTGCAGGCGATAGGTGGCGACGAGTTGGCGGCTCATTATGCGTTCGGCCTTTCTTCGCGCATGGCTCTGGCCATGGCCCGGAAGCGTTCGTGGTCGATCAGCCCCTCGAGGGGCACGTCGGATCGGATGCGCCAATTGGGATACTGGTCGGTGGTGCCGGGCAGGTTCGGCTGGCGCTCCTGCCCCACCATGTCCTCGAGCTGCACGGTCAGGAGCAGCGACGGCGTGCGCGCGACATAGCGATGGACGGCGACGGCGATCTCCGCCGGCAGCGCCTCGGGCAGATCGGCACCGCCCGCAAGGGTCAGCGCCTCCATGTCCTTCGGCAGCAGCTTCGCCTTGGCGAGCGCCGCCAGCAATGCCACGCGATCATGGCGGCGCGCGGCGAGATCGCGCTCGGTCGCGGCCTCGTCCTGGGTGCCGGCCTCGGCGCGCAGCTGCACGTCGGCGCCGGTCCACCAACCGGCGAGCGTCGCCAGATCGTGGGTGGAGACGCAGGCCAGTGCCAGTTCGGGATAGTCCTGGGGCTCCACGAAACGGTCGTCCTGCCGCTCGAAATAGAGCACGCGGTAGGACAGGATGTTGGCGTCCTCCATCGTGCCGCGAAAGCCTTCCGGAACCGTGCCCAGATCCTCGCCGATGACCAGGCATTCATTGGCCTCGGACGCTTCGGCCACGGCGTCGACCATGGCGCCGAGCGGATAGCGGACATAGCCGCCGCCCGAGGAGCCGGCATCCTGCGGGATCCACCACAGCCGCGCCAGACCCATGGCGTGATCGATGCGAACGGCGCCGGCATGGCGGGTCAGCGCCTCGAAGGAGGCGCGCAGCGGCCGGTAGTCGCGCTCGGCCAGCACCTTGGGCGACAGCGGCGCGAGGCCCCAGTCCTGGCCCTGGCTGTTGAACATGTCCGGCGGCGAACCGACCCGGGCCGCATTGACCGTCAGCGACGGATCGCTCCAGGTCTCGGCGCCGTCTGGCGCAACGCCGACGGCGAGATCGAGATAGAGACCGATCGTCATGCCGGCGGACCGGGCCGTCGCCTGTGCCGCCGCCAGCTGCGCTTCGGCGGTGAACTGCAGCCACGCATGGAAGGTCAGCCGGTCGGCATGGGCGGCGGCGAATTCAGCAACCGCCGGGCTCGTGCGGTCCTGCAGTTCCTGCGGCCAGTTGTGCCAGCCCGCATGGCCGCCATCGGCCACCTGCGCTTCCGAGATCGCCTCGAACAGGGCGAAACCCGCCAGCGCCTCGCCGCCGGCCGCCCGGAACCGGGCGAAGGCTTCGGAGGCCTCGATGTCGGCGCGGTTCGCTGCAAAGACCCGCTCCAGCGCCTGCCGCTTCACCCGGCCGACGGCCGGATAATCGACGAGGTCGCCGTCGAGCGCATCGAACAATTCCGGGCTTTCCCGGCGCAATGCGGCCACCACCCCGTCGCCGCCGTCGAGGCGATCGATGGCGATGTAGAGCGGATTGAGGAAACTGCGGGTCGAGGGCGAATAGGGGCTGAAGCGGCCGGCATCGGCCATGAACAGGGCATGCAGCGGATTGACGCCGACGAAGGAGGCGCCCTCGCGTGCCGCGGTCACCGCCAGATCGGAGAGATCGGTGAAGTCGCCAAGGCCGAGATTGCGCGCCGAGCGCAGGCCGTAGAGCTGGCAGGCAACGCCCCAGCGACGCTGCCCCTTCACCGTTGCCGGCAGCGCGCAGGCGCGTTCGGGGGTGTGATGGGCTTCGGCAAAGCTGCCCTTCGCGCCGGTGTCCGGATCGACGCCGAGCGCCCCCAGCAGGCTGTGCACCGCCGCATCGGAAATGCGGACCGGCTCGCCCATCTCGGACGTGTATTCGACCTGGATGCCGTGGCTTTCCGCGAGGTCCTGCAGGGCGCGGCTCAAGAGACCGGCCCCGCGATCAGGTTCTGGTTTTCGAGGCGGAACACCACGGAGGTACCCGGCAGAATGCCGCTCTTCAGCTGCTCGTCGGCGCCCTTCGGATAGGCGTGCACCAGCGTCCCGCAGGTCAGATCGCTCTTGGCGACCGTGTCGGGGATCGGCCACGGCTCGTCGTCGAGATTGGCGAAGAGGTGCAGCACCGTCCCGCCGGCCAGTTCCCAGGCCACGACGAAGGCCTTGGACGCGTCCGACGCGAACCACGTACCGCCATTACCGCCAATGCCCTTCAAAAGCGGGACGATCGCGGACTGGCGCTTGGCCAGCAATTGCCGCGTCAGCTCCAGCCGGCGCCGATAGGTCGGGCGCTCGGGCATGGTCCAATCGACCCGCGAATTGTGGAAGGTGCTTTCCTCGTTCGGATCGGGGATCAGCTGCCGCGCTTCCTCGTCCTGGAACGCCCCGAACTTGGCGAATTCGTTGCGCCGGCCCTCGCGCACCGCGGTGCCGAGTTCGCCGTCGAAATCGGTGAAGAAGCTGAACGGATGGGTGTCGCCGAACTCCTCGCCCATGAACATCAGCGGGATCTGCGGCGACAGAAGCAGGATGGTCTGCAGGCATTCGACCGCGCGGCGCGAGCCGAGATCCGTCAGCCGGTCGCCGAAGGCGCGATTGCCGATCTGGTCGTGGTTCTGGACGAAATTGACAAAGGCCGTCGGTGGCAGATGCGCCGAATTCTCGCCCACCTCGTGGCCGCGATGCTCGGAATACTCGCCCTGGAAGACGAAGCCGGTGGCCAGGCACTTGGCCATCTGCTCGACGCTGTGGCCGACATAGTCGGCGTAGTAATTGTCGTATTCATGGGTCGCGATGACATGGGCGCAATGATGGAAATCGTCGTTCCATTCGCCCGAGACCAGCGCCGGCTGCCCGGCCTCGTCGCGGGCGACATGCCAGGTGATGTTGCGGTCGTCCTCTGTGGTCAGATGCACGTGGCGATCGGGAAAGGCCGCCCGGACCCGCGCGGCCAGTTCCTTCACCAGCGGGGTGTCGGTGGTGTCCTTGATTGAGTCGATCGCGTCGAGGCGCAGGCCGTCGATCCGGTATTCCTCGAGCCAGTAGAGCGCATTGTCGATCATGAACTCGCGCACCGGCGCTTCGTCATAGGCGATCGCCGCGCCCCAGGGGGTGTGGATCTCCTCGTGGAAGAACTCCGGCGCATAGGAGCCGATGTAGTTCCCGTCGGGTCCGAAATGGTTGTAGACGACGTCGAGGAAGACCATCAGGCCGCGCTCATGCGCCGCGTCGACCAGCCGCTTGAGACCGTCGACGCCGCCATAGACCTCGTGCGGGCAGTAGAGCAGCACGCCGTCATAGCCCCAGCCGCGGCGGCCGCCGAACTGGGCGACGGGCATCAGCTCGACCGCGGTGATCCCGAGGTCCCGCAGATAGTCGAGCCGCTCGATCATCGCCTCGAAGGTGCCGGCCTCGGTGAAGGTGCCGGTGTGGAGTTCGTAGAAGACCACCTCTTCCCAGGGCCGGCCGGCCCAGTCGGCAGTCTTCCAGGCATAGGATCGTGGATCGACCAGTTTCGACAGGCCGTGCACGTCGCCCATCTGGGCGCGCGCCGCGGGGTCGGGAACGACTATGCCGTCATCGACGCGGAAACCGTAGCCGCCACCGACGGCAACCTGATCGGTCGTGACCCGCCACCAGCCGGCGGCGTCCTTCTCCATTGCAAGGAAGTCGTTCTCACCGCCTTGGCGTCCAATGACGAGATCGACATGTCCGGCGCCGGGCGCCCAGAGCCGGAAGACGGTCCCGTCATCCCCGTGCCGTGTGCCCCAGGACGTGTCGAAGGAGAAACGATTGCCGCCTGTCATATGCCTGTCCCGTCAATTCCATGGGCCGATGCGGTCCGGCCGCGCTGCACGCGGTGGCTGGTCGTGTCGCTGCGACCGCCTTGCCGACCAACGCTGCTTCCGTCTCCGGCCCGCATCAGCCTAACTCACGCGAATGGCATTTGTGCCACCGCCGGACCGGTCCGCGCCCGGTAATTTCGATGGTCGCGACCTGCTCGTCAGCCGCGGTGCGCGCCGGCCTTGCCCGTCGCGTTGCCGATCCGGCCATGGACCAGATCGTGGATGAAGCCGAGCTTGCCGATCACCGTTTCGGAGAGCACGAAGGGATAGAGATCCTGATGCCCCATCGAGCGGTTGAACGAGTTCAGTGCCGCCGACAGCGGCAGCCACGCCCCGGCGATTTCCTGCGTCGTGACACCTTCCGCGAAGACGTCGAAATCGATCCGGGTGCTGAGGAGCCCGGCCTCGTCGACCCGCGGATTGACGATGACGCCCCAGCTGCGGCCGGTCTCCAGCGTATCGACAATGTGGAAGTAATGCGCCCAGGTCTCGGCGAAATCTTCCCAGGCATGGGCACCGGCATAGGACGAGACATATTCGTCCTGCCAGTTCGGCTTCGGGCCGTTGGCGTAGTGGGTCTGCAGCGCGTCGCCGTAATCCACCGTGTCGTCGCCGAAGATCGCCCGGCAGGCGTCCAGCGCACCGCCGTCGCGGACCAGCCGGTCCCAGTACCAGTGGCCGACCTCGTGGCGGAAATGACCTAGCAGCGTGCGGTAGGGCTCGCCCATCGATGTCCGGCGCTTCTCGCGCTCGGCATCGTTCGCCTCGACCAGCGCGATGGTGATCAGCCCGTCGTCGTGGCCGGTCATCACCGATTCGTTGGTGCCGGGATCGTTCGACAGGAAGTCGAAGCCCAGGCCCTCATCGTCCTCGTCGCGGGTCACCAGCGGCAGGCCGAGCCGCATCGCCGTGTAGATCATCCGGTGCTTGGCGATCTCCATGCTGCGCCACAGATCGACCTTCTCGGTATCGCCGAGGTCGGGCACCGTGACATTGTGCCGGCAGGCGGCGCACAGGCTGTCGGCGCTGTCGCCGGGGATCAGCCAGTTGCAGACGCCGTATTCGCTGTTCTGGCAGTATTTCCAGCGGCCGGCATCACTGTAGGCGCCGACCGACTTCCAGATCCCGTCGTCGGCCTCCAGCGCCAGGATATGGTTGGCCTGCGGCTCGTAGCCGAGCGCGTGATTGCAGCGCTCGCAGACGGTGTTTTCGAAGAACACGGTGTGCGAGCAGGACGGACAGGAAAACAGCTTCATCTTCAATACCTTTGCGGCGCCTGACGTGGCGTTAGCAGCCAGCGCGCATCAATGCGCCGATGGGCGGCAGGTTCCGGCTTTGTGGCGCCGGAGGCAAATAAATCGGTCCGCATCCCCTGCAGGGGGATGGGAGAGCTTGCCGGGAACCGTCCCGGCCTTATGGTCAAGGAACGTCTGCAGCATCCGCCCCGCCGCGTTCCGAGTGACCTGCACGAAAGTTCCGATGTCGATCCTAGCAGCCCTGCACCATGTCACCCATTACCGCTACGACCGCCCCGTCAGGCTCGGCCCGCAGGTCATCCGGCTGCGGCCGGCACCGCATTCGCGCACCAGGGTGCCGTCCTACGCGCTGAAGATCCTGCCCGAAAACCACTTCATCAACTGGCAACAGGATCCATTCGGCAACTACCTCGCGCGTCTGGTGTTCCCGGAAGAAGCCACGGAATTCCGCATCGAGGTCGATCTCCTGGCCGACATGACGGTCTATAATCCGTTCGACTTCTTCGTCGAGGAAGCGGCCGAGGCCTGGCCGTTCCAGTACGAGGAGCCGCTGAAGACCGACCTCTCCGCCTATCTCGGCGCCGAGCCGGCCGGTCCGCTGCTGACCCGCTATCTGGAAGAGCTCGACCGCAGCGAAACCCATACGGTGGATTTCCTCGTCGACCTCAACCGGACGCTGCAGCAGGAGATCACCTATCTGGTGCGCATGGAGCCGGGCGTTCAGACGCCGGACGAAACGCTGCAGAACCGCTCGGGCTCGTGCCGCGACACGTCTTGGCTGCTGGTCCAGGTCCTGCGTCATCTCGGCTTCGCCGCCCGCTTCGTCTCCGGCTATCTGATCCAGTTGAAGCCCGACCAGGTCGCCCTCGACGGTCCCACGGGCACCGATGTCGATTTCACCGACCTGCACGCCTGGGCCGAGGTCTATCTGCCCGGAGCCGGCTGGATCGGCCTCGACCCAACCTCCGGCCTGATGACCGGCGAGAGCCATGTGCCTTTGGCCGCGACGCCGCATTACCGCTCGGCCGCGCCGATCTCGGGCGTCGTCAGCTTCGCCGAGGTCGAATTCGACTTCGAAATGACCGTCGACCGCATCTCCGAGCGGCCGCGCGTGTCCTACCCCTTCTCCGAGGAGAGCTGGCAGGCGCTGGACGCGCTCGGCGAAAAGGTGGACCGCGAACTGGTGGAGAACGACGTCCGCCTGACCATGGGCGGCGAGCCGACCTTCGTCTCGATCGACGAGTTCGAGTCGCCGGAATGGAACGCCGACGCGACCGGCCCGATGAAGCGGGGCCTCGCTGACGACCTGATCCGGCGCCTGCGCGACCGGTTCGCGCCCGGCGGCTTCCTGCATTACGGCCAGGGCAAGTGGTATCCAGGCGAGACCCTTCCGCGCTGGACCTTCTCGCTCTACTGGCGCAAGGACGGCGTGCCGGTCTGGAAGAACGCCGAACTGGTGGCGCGTGAGACCGAGGCGCGCCCGGTCGGGCCCGAAGAGGCCGAGCGCCTGTCGCGCAAGGTCGCCGAGGCGATCGGCGTGTCGCCCGACTACGCCGCGCCGGCCTATGAGGACTCCGCCTACTGGCTCGCCCGCGAGGCGCAGCTTCCCGAAAATGTCGAGCCGACCGATTCCAAGCTCGAGGACCCGGAGGAGCGCGCCCGTCTGGCGACGGTGTTCTCGCGCGGCCTGTCCAAGCCGACCGGCTATGTCCTGCCGGTGCAGGCGTGGCAGGGACGCGGCGAGCGCGCCCTGCGCTGGCAGTCGGAGCGCTGGACGACCCGGCGCGGGCATCTGTTCCTCGCCCCCGGCGACAGTGCGCTGGGCTATCGCCTGCCGCTCGGCGCGATCCCGCATCTGGAGCCGAAGGACTATCCCTACATCCACCCGGCCGACCCGATGCAGCCCTTCCCGCCGCTGCCGCCGCAAAACCGCACCCAGTACGGCCGCGTCGAGATGCAGAGCCAGCGGGACGACACGGCCGAGCAGGCAATGGACGGCCCTGCCGGCACGATGCGCCAGTCGGCGGGCAGCGCCGGCATGACGTCGACTTCTGGCACCGCAGCGCCGGCGGCCCCGGCCGAGCCGAGCCCCAATGCCATTCTGGGCGCGGTGCGTACCGCCATCGCCATCGAGCCGCGCGACGGCAAATTATGCGTGTTCATGCCGCCGCTGGAGACCGCCGAGGCCTATCTCGACCTTCTCGGCGCAGTCGAGGAGGTGGCGGAAGCGGAAAACCTGCCGATCCAGATCGAGGGCTATGCCCCGCCGGCCGATCCGCGGCTCAACGTCATCCGCGTCGCACCCGACCCGGGCGTCATCGAGGTCAATGTCCATCCCGCCGCGTCATGGCGCGAGAGCGTCGACATCACCACGGCCGTCTACGAGGAGGCGCGGCAGTCGCGGCTGGGCACCGACAAGTTCATGATCGACGGCAAGCATGCCGGCACCGGCGGCGGCAACCATGTGGTCGTCGGCGGCGCCACGCCGCTGGATTCGCCCTTCCTGCGGCGGCCGGACCTCCTGAAGTCGCTGGTCCTCTACTGGCAGCGCCATCCGTCGCTGTCCTATCTGTTCTCCGGCCTGTTCATCGGACCGACGAGCCAGGCGCCCCGCATCGACGAGGCGCGCCACGACCAGCTTTACGAGCTCGAGATCGCCATGGCGCAGATCCCGGAGGATTCCACCTCCGTGGCGCCATGGATGACCGACCGGCTGTTCCGCAACCTCCTGATCGACGTGACCGGCAACACCCACCGAGCCGAGATCTGCATCGACAAACTGTTCTCCCCCGACGGTCCGACGGGCCGCCTCGGCCTCGTCGAATTCCGCGGCTTCGAGATGCCGCCGGACGCGCGGATGAGCTTGGCCCAGCAGCTCCTCATCCGGGCGCTGATCGCCAAGTTCTGGAAGACGCCGGAGACCGGCCGCTTCGTGCGCTGGGGCACCACCCTGCACGACCGCTTCATGCTGCCGGAATTCGTCTGGCAGGACTTTACCGACGTCCTCGCCGATCTCGGCGCGGCCGGCTATCCGATGCGGGCCGAGTGGTTCGAGGCGCAGGCCGAGTTCCGCTTCCCCTTCTGCGGCCGGATCGAGCGCAGCGGTGTCACGCTGGAACTGCGCCAGGCGCTGGAGCCCTGGCATGTGATGGGCGAGACGGGCGCCATCGGCGGCACGGTGCGCTTCGTCGATTCCTCGGTCGAGCGGCTGCAGGCGAAGATGAGCGGCTTCGACCCGGCGCGCCACATGCTCACCTGCAACGGCCGCGAAGTACCGATGACGCCGACCGGCAGCGGCAAGGATGCGGTAGCGGGCGTGCGCTTCAAGGCGTGGCAGCCGGCCTCGGGGCTGCATCCGACCCTGCCCGTCGACGCGCCGCTGACCTTCGACATCTACGATCGATGGTCGAAGCGCTCGCTGGGCGGCTGCGTCTATCACGTCGCCCATCCGGGCGGTCGCAACTACGATACGTTTCCGGTCAATTCCTACGAGGCCGAGGCCCGGCGTCTCGCCCGCTTCGAGGAAATCGGCCACACGCCCGGCACCTACGAGCCGATCGGCGAGCGGCCCAACGCGACCTTCCCAACGACGCTGGACCTGCGGCGTCCCGCCGGCCTTGCCTAGGTCGCGATCACCCTGATACCGGCAGGCCTACCGCACACCACGGGCGGGCCTGCCGGATCGGCCCGCCGTTTCAGGTGAGCCGCGTCTTGATCTCCGCAAGCTCGCTGCGCAGGGCTCGCAACTCGGCAAGCACCTGCATGTTCTCGTCGTGCACCTGCTCCTGTTCGGCCTCGACGACGGCCTGATGCTCCTCCTGCATGGCCGAGACGATGACACCGATGAACAGGTTCAGGACGGCATAGGTCGTCGACAGGATGAACGGCACGAAGAACAGCCAGGCATGGGGGTGCGCTTCCATCACCGGCCGCACGATGCCCATCGACCAGCTCTCCAGCGTCATCACCTGGAACAGCGTGTAGATCGACGCGCCGATGCTGCCGAACCATTCGGGGAAGGTCGCGCCGTAGAGCTTGGTCGCCATCACCGAGAAGACGTAGAAGACCAGAAGCAGGAGGACGACGATCGAGCCCATGCCGGGCAGCGCAGCGATCAGCCCGCCGATGACCCGGCGCAGCGACGGCACCACCGAGATCAGCCGCATCACCCGCAGGATGCGCAGGGCACGCAGCACCGTCAGCGGTCCGGTCGCCGGCATCAGCGCGATCGCGACGATGGCGAAGTCGAACAGGCTCCAGGGATCGCGGAAGAACCGCCACCCGAAGGCGTAGATGCGCAGGCAGATCTCGATCACGAAGACGACGACGATCGTCTGGTCGAGCGCCACCAGGAGCGAGCCGAAGGTCGCCATCATCCAGGGATCGGTCTCGAGGCCGAGCGTGATCGCGTTGATCACGATGACGGTGATGATGAAGTATTCCCAGCGGCGCGAGCGCAGCAGGCTGGCGAGGTGTGCGCGCATGGTGTCCAATCTCTTGCTAGGTCCAGAGAGCGAATGCGGCTATAGCCCATCTGGTCAGGAGTTTTACGAAAAAGCATGCAGTTCCGTGATCCCGCGTCCGTTCTCGCCCGCTACGCCGCCCTTGTCGGCACCGGCCATGACGAGATGCTGGCGCGGGACGGCTCGGTGCGCCCGCATTACCGGCCGCTGATCGATGCCCTGGGGAGCATGGCGGATGGCGAGCGCGACGCGCGATTCCGCAGCGCCCGGCAATATCTCAGCGAAGCCGGCGTCTTCCACCGGGTCTATGGCGACGCCAGCGAGGTGGAGCGCGACTGGCCGCTGTCGCAGCCGCCGCTGGTGCTCGATCCGGCGGAGTGGCAGAGCCTGTCGGACGGTCTGGTCGAGCGTGCCGACTTCCTGGAACGGCTGCTGGCCGACCTCTACGGGGAGCGCCGGCTGATCACCGAGGGCACCCTGCCCGGCCCGATCCTCGGCCAGAACCCGGAATTCCTGCGGCCCGTCGCCGACCAGGGACTGTCCGGCGAACCGCTGATCCGCTTCATCGCCATGGATCTCGGCCGCGGCCCCGACGGGCGCTGGTGGGTGTTGGGCGACCGCACCCAGGCGCCGTCCGGCGCCGGCTTCGCGCTGGAAAACCGCGTCGCCACGGCCAAGGCCTTCCCCGAACTCACCCGCGACATGAATGTCGAGCGGCTGGCCGGCTTCTTCCAGCGTTTCCGCGACAGCCTCTACAGGCTGGCCGGTCCCGACGCCTCGCGCATCGGTCTCCTGACCCCCGGGCCCCACAACGACACCTATTACGAACAGGCCTATCTCGCCCGCTATCTTGGTCTCCTGTTGCTGGAAGGCGGCGACCTCGTCGTGCATGGCGACCGCGTCGACGTGCGGACCGTCGACGGCACCCGCGCCATCCGCGTCCTGTGGCGCCGGCTCGACGCCGATTTCTGCGACCCGCTGGAGCTGTTCGCCGGCTCGCGGATCGGCACGCCCGGCCTGCTGCGCGCGGTCCGTGCCGGGACGCTGGCGATGGTCAACGCGCCGGGCTCGGGCATTCTGGAGAGCCGCGCCTTGATGGCGTTCCAGGAACCGCTGGCCGAGGCGCTGATCGGCCACCGGCTGGCGCTGCCGACGGTTGCGACATGGTGGTGCGGCCAGGAGGCGGAGCGGGCCCATGTCGCGGCGCATCGCGACCGGCTGCAACTGGCCGACGCGTTCCCGCCATCGGCTGCGACCGGCGATGCCGGACCGGCCTTCGACACCGGCGACAGCGGATCGCGCCTCGTTGCGGAGGGGTTCCGGCTGGTCGGCCAGGAGATCGCCCGCCTGTCCACCGCGCCCGCCTTCGTCGATGGTGTGCTGGAACCACGACCGGTGACCCTGCGGGTCTTTCTCGCCCGCGACGAGGATGGCTGGCACGTCATGCCGGGCGGCTTTGCCCGCATCGCCGATTCCCGCGACGCCCGCGTCGTCTCCATGCAGAAGGGTGGCCGTTCCACCGACGTCTGGATCCCTTCCGAAACGCCGGCGAGCCCGGTCACGCTGCTCGGCTCGGGCGATCGTTTCCTGCGGCGGCTGCCGGGGGCTCTGCCGGCAAGGGCCGCCGACAATCTCTACTGGCTCGGCCGCTATGCCGAACGCTGCGAGGTTGCCACCCGGCTTCTGCGGCTCTACGCGGCGCGGGCCGGTGAAGGCCAGCGGCTGGCCGAGGTGGAGGCCAGTGTCGCAACGCTTCTGTCAGGGCTCGGCGTCTCGATCCCGCCGGCAGACCCGGCAACGGGCCTCCTGATGCTGGCCCGCCAGGCCGCCAGCACCGCCTCGCGCATCCGCGACCGGTTTTCGCCCGATGGCTGGCGCAGCCTGAACGAGATCGTCGAGCTGATCGAACAGGCCATCGCCGACGATGACGGGGACATCGTGGCGCTGACCAGCCAGATCCTGACGCGGCTGTCGGGCTTCACGGGCCTCGTGCGCGAGAACATGTACCAGTTCACCGGCTGGCGCTTCATGCAATGCGGCCGGCGGATCGAGCGCGGCCAGATGTCGGCGCTGATCGCGGCGACACTGATGCGGGACGCGCCGCCCGAGGGCGCACTGGAAGCCCTCCTCGAATTCACCGACAGCCGCGTCACCTATCGCCGCCGCTATTCGGTGGATCTGTCGCAGGAGACGGTGGTCGACCTCACGCTTCTCGATCCGCTCAATCCGCGTTCGCTCGCCTTCCAGGTGAACGATCTGGAGGCGCGGCTGGTGGAACTGCCGGGCGTGAAGTCCGGCGAGACGCCGGACATGCTGTTTCGCCGTGTGGCGCGCCTCAAGGTCCGGCTGGAAACCGCCGAGGCGGCGGAAGTGGACACCGCCTTCCTCGAACGTGTCGCCGGCGATCTCGGCCTTTTGTCGGACCTGATCGGACGCCGCTATCTGATGGCCGGCCCGGCCACCCCGACCGACGGGGGCGGCCCGGAATGATCTACGACATCCGCCTGCAGATCGGCTGCGCCTATCCCTCCGCCGTCGCCGATGCCCGCCATCTCCTCTATGTGCGGCCCCGCGACGACAGCGGCCAGCGCGTCCTCACCTCGACGGTCGCCGTCTCGCCCGATCCCGACGAGCATCATCACGAGCATGATTTCTTCGGCAATCCGGTCGAGGACGTGGCGTTCCGCCGACCGCATGGCGAACTGGCGGTCGATATGCGCGCCCGCGTGCGGGTCGACCGCGCACCGGTGGACCTAGCGGCAACGCCGACGGCCGATGCCATCGCCGACGCCGCGATCACCTGGCGCGGCAGCGACGCGCTGTCGCCGATCCATTTTCTCGGCCGCAGTCGCCGCATCGTGCCGGCCGGCGACATCACCGCCTATGCCGCTTCGAGCCTCGACGAGTCGCCGCAGGCGGGACCCGGCGTCCTCGCGCTGGCGCGGCGCATCCAGGACGACTTCGCCTACGAGCCCGGCGCGACGGACGTGCGCACCGGCATCGCCGAAGCCTTTGCGCGCCGCCGCGGCGTCTGCCAGGACTTTGCTCATGTGATGGTGGCGGGCCTGCGCGGCGCCGGCATTCCCGCGGCCTATGTCAGCGGCTTCCTGCGCACCGAGCCGCCGCCGGGGCAGCCGCGCCTCGAAGGCGCCGATTCCATGCATGCCTGGGCCGCCGCGTGGCTCGGCCCGGATGCCGGCTGGGTCGGGTTCGACCCGACCAACGGCGTCGCGGTGGAACGGGGCCACATCATCGTGGCCATGGGCCGTGACTATGACGATGTCGCCCCAATCGCGGGTGTCGTTGTGACCGCGGGCCACCAGCAGACCTCGCATGCCGTCGACGTGGTCCCGCTGGAAGGCGCCACCGCCGCGAGCGACTGAGACTTATTGCGGACTCATCGTTGCAAGTCGTAACGAAGCGTCGACATCTTTCGCGCTAGTATCCCTACGTCATCTTCGTTTTTCGCGGGCACATGCAGATCCATACCCCCACGATGCTCCTTGTCCTGAGCGCGCTCTGTCTCAGCGCCAGCCTCTGCCATCTGGTCGAGTGGCGGAATCTGCGCGAGACGGCGCTGCTGTACTGGAGCGCCGGCATGGGCCTGATCGCGCTGGCTGCGGCCACGGCGCCGCTGCGGGTGTTCGAATTCTATGCGGTGGCCATCGGCGGGGCCAATGCGCTGCTGCTCGCAGGCTATGCGCTGCTCTATGTCGGCTTCGCCCGGTTCTGCGATGTGAAAACCAGCCTCTGGTGGTATGCCGGGCCGGTCGTCTGGCTGCTGTTCTACGGGCTGTCCCCGGCGGCAGAGAGCATCGAGGCCCGGGTCGCCGTGATCTCGACCATCGCCGCCTTCTATTCGCTGGCCATCGCGCTGACCCTGCTCAACCCGACGGCCCGCAGCGGGCCGGCGCTGATCCTCAGCGCGGCCTTCGGTGCCCATGGTCTGTTCTGCGCCCTGCGCGTGGTGCTGGTTGGCCTGCCAGCCGCCATAGCTGACCAGCAATTGATGACCGGCTTCCTGTTCACGCTGGTGATGACCCAGGCCATCCTGATGATCGGCGTGAGCACCTATCTCGTCATTGCCATGGTGCGCGGGCGGCATGAGCAGTCTCTTCGCCGCCTGTCGGAAACCGACTTCCTGACCGGCATCGACAACCGCCGGGCCTTCACGACCAAGGCGACCGCGCTTCTCAACGACGCCGATGCCGGCGACGTCGCCCTGCTGCTGTTCGATCTCGACCGCTTCAAGAAGATCAACGACGATCACGGGCACGGCTGCGGCGACGAGGTCATCAAGCTGTTCGTCGACAGCACCGCCGACCATCTGCGTCCGACCGACGTCTTCGCCCGTCTCGGGGGCGAGGAGTTCGCCGCCCTCGTCCGGCGACGCGACAAGCACGAGCCGGCGGTCATCGCAAGGGCGATCGTGCGCGGATTTGCCAACCAGGCCCGCACGGTCGGCGGCCGGTCGATCGCGGCCACCGTCAGTGCCGGCGTGGCCACCAACGAGGCGAACCGCGACCTGAACGGCCTGCTCACTGCCGCCGACCAGGCGCTCTACCGGGCGAAATCCATGGGCCGCGACCGCGTCGAGGCCGTCGTGGTAGACGCCCCGGTGGATGGACCGCCCGCGGACGACGCCCTGCTGCAGGCCACCTGAGCCAAGCGCCCGGCTACCAGTGACGGTGGAAATGGTGCGTCGGACCGTGCCCCGATCCGACGCCCAGCCGGTCCGCCGCGCCGATGGCGCCCGCGACATAGGCCTTGGCGACCCTCACCGCCGCGAACGCGTCGCCGGTCAGCGCGAGCTGCGCCGCCAGCGCCGAGGACAGGGTGCAGCCGGTGCCATGGGTGTTGCGGGTTTGGAGGCGCACGCCCTCGAACCATTCGCGCTGCGTTGCCGTCACCAGCAGATCCGGGCTGTCGTCGCCGCTCAGATGGCCGCCCTTCAACAGCGCCGAGCCGCAGCCCAGCGCCTGCAGGCGGGTCGCGGTCGCCTCCATTTCGTCCCGGTCGGTGGCTTCCGCAACATCGAGCAGCACGGCGGCTTCCGGCAGGTTCGGCGTGATCATGTCGGCAAGGGGTACGAGTTCGCTGCGTAATGCCGCCACGGCCTCCTCGGCCAGCAGGCGATCGCCGCCCTTCGCGACCATGACCGGGTCGAGAACGACGTTCCGCGCCTGGTGCCGCTTCAGCGCATCGGCGACAGCATGGGCGATTTCGGCCGTGGCGATCATGCCGATCTTCACCGCATCGACGCGGATATCGGCGAAGACCGCATCGATCTGGCGGGTGACGAAGTCGGGCGAGACCAGTTCGACGCCGCTGACGCCCCGCGTGTTCTGGGCGGTCAGCGCGGTGATCACGGCCATGCCGTAGACGCCGTTCGCCGCGAAGGTCTTCAGATCGGCCTGGATGCCGGCCCCGCCGGAGGGGTCCGAGCCGGCGATCGAGAGAACATTGCGGATGGTGGACTGGCTTGGCATCGCGGTCGGCTCCTGGCCGACGACGGGCCCGACGGAGCATGTGAGAGACCCCGCCGCGACTCCCTCCGCCGGCATTATCCGGGTCAGGTTCGAAGGGTGCATCTCAGCCCGCCGTTTCCGGCGGGCGCCCCCGTCACGCATTCGGTTCTACGCGGTCGCCGCCCTCATGTCAGCAGCGTCCGCGACGGGACGGCGGCGACCGGCCGCCGTCCAGCCTTCCGGCGGCTCAGCCTTCCTGCACGAGGACGATGGTGCCGAGCGGCGGCAGCGACAGGGGAATCGAGTAGGGCCGGCCGTGCACCGACACCTCCTCGGCGTCCTTGCCGCCCATATTGCCGACATTGGAGCCGCCGTAGATCTCCGAATCGGTGTTCAGGCGCTCGACCCAGCGGCCGGGCAGCGGCACGCCGATGCGGTATTCATGGCGCGGCACCGGCGTGAAGTTCGACACGATCAGCACCGGGTTGCCCGCGCGGTCCTTGCGCATGAAAGCGATGACGCTCTGCTCGACATTCGACGTGTCGACCCATTCGAAGCCGGCCGGATCGCAGTCGAGTTCGTAGAGCGCCGGGATCTCGCGATACATGGTGTTGAGATCGCGCACGAGGCGGCGCATGCCCTCGTGACCGGGCTGCTCCAGGAGATGCCAGTCGAGGGAGCGGTCGTGGTTCCACTCGCCGACCTGGCCGAACTCGCCGCCCATGAAGATCAGCTTCTTGCCGGGATGGGTCCACATGAAGCCGAAATAGGCGCGCAGATTGGCGAATTTCTGCCACTCGTCGCCCGGCATCTTGCCGAGCAGCGAGCCCTTTCCGTAGACCACCTCGTCATGGCTCAGCGGCAGGACGAAGTTCTCCGAATAGGCGTAGACCATGCCGAAGGTCATGTGGTGGTGGTGGTAGCGCCGGTTGATCGGGTCTTCCTGCATGTAATGCAGGGTGTCGTGCATCCAGCCCATGTTCCACTTGAAGTGGAAGCCGAGGCCGCCGGCGAAGGTCGGGCGTGACACGTCCGGGAAGGCGGTCGATTCCTCGGCATGGGTGGTCGCCTTGGGATAGTACTCGCCGACCCGCTCGTTGGTGTCCTTGAGGAACGCCATGGCCTCGAGATTCTCGCGCCCGCCATGGATGTTGGGCTCCCATTCGCCGTGCTCGCGCGAATAGTCGAGATACAGCATCGAGGCGACCGCATCGACGCGCAGGCCGTCAATGTGGAAGCGGTCGAGCCAGTAGAGGCCGTTGGCGACCAGGAAGTTCTCCACTTCCGGCCGGCCGTAATCGTAGATCAGCGTGTTCCAGTCCTTGTGGAAGCCGCGACGCGGATCGGGATGCTCGTACAGCGCGGTGCCGTCGAACTGGCCGAGGCCATGGGTGTCTGTCGGGAAATGCCCCGGAACCCAGTCGAGGAGCACCCCGATGCCGGCCTGATGCAGCGCATCGACGAGGCGTGCGAAGCCCGCGGGCGATCCGAAGCGCGAGGTCGGCGCGTAGAGGCCGATCGGCTGGTAGCCCCAGGACCCGTAGAAGGGATGCTCGGAAACCGGCAGCAACTCGACATGGGTGAAGCCCATGTCGCGCACATAGGGTACGAGCTCGGCGGCCAGTTCGTCATAGTCGAGATAGGCGTTGTCGGGACCCCGCCGCCAGGACCCCAGATGCACCTCGTAGATCGAGATTGGCTTCTCGCGATCCTGCCAGTCGGCCGCATGGGCCTGGAACTCGTCGTCCTTCCATTCGTGCTCGACGAGACCGTCGACGATGGAGCCGGTCGACGGCGCCATCTCCTGAAGGAAGCCGACCGGATCGGTCTTCAGCGGCAAAAGGTTTCCGTCGGCGCCGATGATCTCGTATTTGTAGACCTCGCCGCGCCCGACGGCGGGGATGAACAATTCCCACACGCCGCACTCGTGGCGCTTGCGCATGACATGGCGGCGGCCATCCCAGGAATTGAAATTGCCGACCACGGACACGCGCCGGGCGGCCGGCGCCAGCACCGCGAAAGCCGTGCCCTCGACGCCGTCCATGACGGTCGGATGGGCGCCGAGCTTTTCATAGAGGCGGTAGTGATTGCCTTCCGCCAGGAGATAGACGTCCTGCTCGCCCAGCACCGTGCCGAAGCGATAGGTGTCCTCTTCCTGCCAGCGTTCGCCGCCATGCGTGAACTGCAGGCGATAGGCGTCGTCCGGTTTCAGGCCGGACACGTAGCCGGAATGGAAGCCGTCGGCACCGCCCGCTTCCAGCTCGCCCAGGAGCTTGCCCGTCCTGTCCACGACCGCGGCCGTCTCGGCGCCCGGCCGGAAGACGCGCACAATGGTGCCGCCGTCGGCCTTGCGCGGCCCAAGCACGCCGAAGGGATCGCCGTGGATGCCGCGGCCGATGGCATCGATCTGATGCGCGTCGGCGCGATGGTCGGTCGAAGCGGCCGCTCCGCGCGATGAGGAACTCGTCAGCGTCATTTCAAAACCTGTCGTTTCTCGAGGAGCGCCACGATTCCCCGCAGCGGGATCGACAGCCATGCGGGGCGCATCGTCGCTTCGTAGCGCAGTTCATAGAAAGCCTTCTGGAGCACGAAGAGATCCAGCAACTGCCCGGTCGCCGGGTCGGCAAGCGACATGCCGGAAGCCTCGCTCCAGCGCGCAAGGAAGGTCTCGGTGACCTCGTCGCGCCAGCTCTCGGCCATTTCGCGCAGCCGCTCGACGGTGCCCTCGTCGGCGGGGCCCGCCTTGTCACGAGCGGAGAAGGCGGCGTAGTCGAAGGAACGGATCATGCCGGCCACGTCCCGCAGCGGCGAGGATTTGCGCCGTCGCTCTTCCAGATCGCGGCCCGGCTCGCCCTCGAAATCGAGGATCGCCACGTCGTTCTTGGCCACCAGAACCTGGCCCAGATGGTAGTCGCCGTGGATCCGGGTGCGGTGCGAATTGACCGTCAGCTTCATGAAGCCGTCGAACCAGGTCAGGATGTCCTTCTCGGCCCCGAGCAGGCGATCGACGTCCAGGCCGATGCCGTCACCGGCATTGTCGCGCATGCGGCGCAGCACGGTCAGCGCATCCGTCGCCTCGCGCTTGGCTTCGGCCAGCATCTCCGCCAGCGAAGCCGTGTCGATCGGCTCCGGATCGAAGGCCGGATCGCCGGTGACCGTCGCCAGCGCCGCGTGCATCTCGCCGGTCCGCGTGCCCAGCACGTCGCCGACATCGATCTGGATGGCGAGCTTGAGATCGCTCATCGGCGCGATCTCGGCACCGTCTTCCGTGGCCGGCTCGTTGGAATAGGCGTGATCGCGCAGATAGCGCGCCAGCGCATCGGTGACGACGGTCCAGGCGTCGCCCTGGTTGCGGACCTGCTCGAACAGCGCCGCGATCGCCGTGCGGCTGCCATCCTCGCGCACCAGTTCGATCGAGCCGAGCAGCGCGGGCGCCGCCTCGAAATCGGTCTTCTCGGTGAGGAAACGGGTGATCTCGAGTTCCGGCTGCACGCCGTCGCGCAGGCGGCGATAGAACTTCAGAATCGCCTCGTCCCCGACAAGGACGGAGGTGTTGGACTGCTCGCCGGCGATCGCATGGATCTGTTCCGGCTCGACGAGCAGGGCCCGCGCCAGCCCGTCGTGCTCGGTCTCGGACGCGGCAACGTGCAGGGACGCACCGCCCAGATCGATATCGACACCGGCCGCGATCAGCGAGACCACGAGCTTGGCGAGATCCGGGTCCCGCGTGCCGTCGACGACGGCACCGATGCGCGGGCCCTGCCGGATCTTGGTCAGGGTGTAGGGCAGCAGCGGGGCTTGCGAGCTAAGATTCTCTTCGCCCCATTTGGCGCTGAGCGGCATGAAGTAGCGGTGCTGGCCGTCCTCGGCCTCCACGACGATCTCGTTGAAGAGATGGCGGCGGGAGTTCGGCGTCGGCGGTCCGAGCACTTCCAGCGAGACGCTGCGCTGGCCCTCGGCCTTGGCGGCGAACCAGCGCTGGCCGCCGACGAATTCCGGCAGCACCGATTCCAGTTCATGCTGATTGCGCGCATTGATCGTGCCCTTCAGGTCGCCGGAGACGACCAGGGTCGAGAAGGCGGGCAGCGGCGTCGGCTCGGGCGCCCTTGTCGCGGTCGCGGCGAGGTCGAACCAGAAAAAGCCGAAGGCCGGCAGGGTCAGCATGTAGGTGCCCGTGCCAATCTGCGGGAAGGTCGACAGGCCGAGCATCTCCACCGGCATGGCGCCGGCGAAATCGGCGAGTTCCAGCTCGACCGCCTGCGCCGAGGAGGAGAGATTGGCGACGCACAGGATGCGCTCGTCGCCATATTCGCGCAGATAGGCGAGAATCTTGCGGTTCGATGGATAGAGGAACTTCACCGTGCCGCGGCCGAAGGCTTCCTTGGTGCGGCGGACCTGGATCAGGCGCCGCATCCAGTTGAGCTGTGAGGCCGGATTGTTCGACTGCGCCTCGACATTGACGGCCTGGTAGCCATAGACCGGGTCCTGGATCACCGGCAGATAGAGCCGCTGCGGATCGGAGCGGGAGAACCCGCCATTGCGGTCGGCCGACCACTGCATCGGCGTGCGCACGCCGTCGCGATCACCGAGATAGTAGTTGTCGCCCATGCCGATCTCGTCGCCGTAATAGACGGTCGGCGTGCCGGGCATCGACATCAGCAGCGCATTGAGAAGCTCGACCTTGCGGCGATCATTGCCCATCAGCGGGGCGAGCCGGCGGCGGATGCCGAGATTGATCCGGGCGCGGGTGTCGGCCGCATAGGTCGACCAGAGATAGTCGCGCTCTTCCTCGGTGACCATTTCCAGCGTCAGCTCGTCATGGTTGCGCAGGAAGATCGCCCACTGGCAGTTGGCCGGGATCTCCGGCGTCTGCCGCATGATGTCGGTGATCGGGTGCCGGTCCTCCTGCGCCACCGCCATGTACATGCGCGGCATCAGCGGGAAGTGGAACGCCATGTGGCACTCGTCGCCGTCGCCGAAATAGGGACGGGTGTCCTCCGGCCACTGATTGGCCTCGGCCAGGAGCATGCGGTCGGGATAGTGCTTGTCCAGATTGGCGCGGATCGCCTTCAGGACGTCGTGGGTCTCCGGCAGGTTCTCGTTGTTGGTCCCTTCCCGCTCGACCAGATAGGGGATCGCGTCGAGCCGCAGCCCGTCGACGCCCTTGTCCAGCCAGAAATGCATGACCGACAGCACTTCCTCCAGAACCTTCGGATTGTCGAAGTTCAGGTCCGGCTGGTGGGAGAAGAAGCGGTGCCAGAAATACTGCTTGGCGACCGGGTCCCAGGTCCAGTTCGACGTCTCGGTGTCGGTGAAGATGATCCGGGTGAGATCGTAACCCTTGTCGTCGTCCGCCCAGACATAGAAGTCGCGCTCGGGCGAACCCTTGGGCGCGTTGCGGGCGGCCTGGAACCAGGGATGCTGGTCGGAGGTGTGGTTGATGACCAGCTCGGTGATCACCCGCATGCCGCGGTGATGCGCCTCGGCGATCAGCCGCTCCACGTCCTCGATATTGCCGTAGGACGGATTGACCGAGCGGTAGTCGGAGATGTCGTAGCCGTCGTCGCGCAGCGGCGAGGGATAGAACGGCAGCAGCCAGATCGCCGTCACGCCCAGCGCCTGGATATAGTCCAGCTTCTCCAGCAGACCCGCGAAGTCGCCGATCCCGTCCCCGTTGGAATCGAGATAGGTCTTCACGTGGAGCTGGTAGATGATCGCGTCCTTGTACCAGTCCGCGGCATCCGGATCGGGTCCGGTGGCGTGATCGGTCGGCTGGACGGAAACTTGTTCGTTCATGGAGAGGCTGCTTCCCGAAAGATTGGTGTCAGCGTGAGATCTTGAAGACCGCGTAAGGCCGTTCCTGCGGATTCAGCCACCAGTGCTGGATCTTGCCGTGCCAGGCGAACTCGCGTCCGTCGACCATGTCGGTGACCCGGACCGTGCCGTCGTCGGGCAATCCGAGCTCCCACATCGGCACCTCGAAATGACCGCCCTGCGCCGAATGCGGATCGAGATTGACGAGGAACAGCAGGAAGGAGGAGCGATCCTGCGTCCGCTTGCCGTAATAGAGGACCTGGTCGTTCCAGAAATTGTAGAAGGCGAGGCTGCGGAAATCCTGCAGCGCCGGCTCCTCGCGGCGGATCCGGTTGAAGAAGGCGATGTCCTCGCGGATGTTGCCCTCGGCCTTCCAGTCGAAGGCGCGGATCTCGTATTTCTCGGAGTTGAGATATTCTTCCTTGCCCGGCACGGGCAGGAATTCGCACAGCTCGAAGCCGGAATAGACGCCGTAATTGCCGCCGAGCGAAGCCGCCAGCGCCAGCCGGATCTGGAAGCCGGGGCGGCCGCTGACCTGCAGATAGACCGGGTTGATGTCCGGCGTGTTGACGAAGAAATTTGGCCGCATGTACTCGGCGCATTCTTCCTGCGTCAGTTCGGTCAGATATTCGGCCAGCTCCGCCTTGGTGTTGCGCCAGGTGAAGTAGGAATAGGACTGGTTGTAGCCGACCTTGGCAAGCCGCTTCATCACCTTGGGCCGGGTGAAGGCCTCGGCGAGGAAGATCGCGCCGGGATCGACACGGCGCACCTCGGCGATCATCCACTCCCAGAAGGGAAACGGCTTGGTGTGCGGATTGTCGACGCGGAAGATCCGCACGCCCTTGTCCAGCCAGAACAGCACGATGTCGCGCAGGGCGTACCAGATCGACGGCAGCGCGCCGCGGTAGAAATGGACGTTGACGATGTCCTCGTACTTCTTCGGCGGGTTCTCGGCGTATTTGATCGTCCCGTCCGGCCGCCAGTCGAACCACTCCGGATGCTCCCTGATCCATGGATGGTCGGGCGAGCACTGGATGGCGAAGTCGATGGCGACCTCAAGCCCGTGGTCGCGCGCCCGCGAGACCAGCCGGGCGAAATCCTCGAAATTGCCGAGCTCCGGGTGGATCGCGTCGTGGCCGCCCTCGGGCGAACCGATGGCATATGGGCTGCCGGGATCGGTGGGGCTGGGCGTCAGGGTGTTGTTGCGACCCTTGCGGTTGGCGGTGCCAATGGGATGGATCGGCGGGAAATAGAGGACGTCGAAGCCCATTTCCTGAATGTCGGGCAGCCGGTCGATGACGTCGTCGAAGGTCCCGTGGCGATCGACATCGCCGGACTGGGAGCGCGGGAACAGCTCGTACCAGGCGGAAAAGCCCGCCGCCGTGCGATCCACCCAGACCGGGACGTTGCCCGGATAGCGCGAGAGGTTGGTGCGCTGTCCGGCGACGGCCAGCAGCGCGATCGTCTCGGGGTCCTGCAGCAGATGATACTGGCCGTCGGCGTCGCCCTTGGCCTGCAACGCTTCAAGCTTCTCGTGCAGCCGCAAGATCCCGTCCTGCTGCGCCCCGGTGCCCCGGCCGGACTCGCGGGCCGCGCGAACCAGTTCGCGCCCCTCGGTCAGTTCCAGATCGGTCAGCTTGCCGGCATCGCGCTTCTTCTTCGCCTCGTCGCGCCACGTCGCGTGCAGATCGCGCCAGGCAATGACCGAGAAGCGATACGGGCCCGGCTTCTCGAAGACGATCTCGGCCGACCAGCGATCGTTCTCGACGAAGATCAGCGGGGTCTCGTCCCAGTCCTCGGCATCGGCCGGCCCGTAGATGACGGCAGCGGCGATCTTGTCATGGCCATCGGAAAAGACGTCTGCCTCGACGACCAGCGGTTCGCCTTCCAGCCGCTTCACCGCGAAACGCCCGCCATCGATTTCCGGGGTGACCGTCTCGATCGCGATGCGGTTCTGCGCGAGCGCCAGGAGGGCCGCCTCGCCGGTCGGAGCCTCTGCCGCCTTGCGGGACGTACGGGATGCGCGCGCGGGCTGGACTGCCTTGGCCATGAAAATCCTTCCCCAGATCGGAAAGCCGTTCCCCGGAACGTCAGGGCGGCATCGAAGTCGACAAACGCGCCCGGTGCGGTATCGATCCCCTCTTCCGCGGTTCCTTTCGCGGTGACGGCAAAGCGACCGGGCAGCGCCGCCGTCGAAGAAGAAAGCCGCCCGCAGGCGCAATGTTCCGTCCCGCCCCGCATCCGTTGCAGGCGGGACGGTCCGCTCAGGCGGTGGCGGCGCGGACGGTCTGACGCTGCTCGCCCAGATGGGTGCCGCCCAGGGTGACGATATCGCCCGGCTTCAGGAAGACCGGCGGCTTCATTCCCATGCCGACACCGGGCGGCGTGCCGGTGGTGATGACGTCGCCGGGCATCAGCCGCATGAACTGCGAGATGTACGAGACCAGCGTGCGGACCCCGAAGATCATCGTCGCGGTGGAGCCGGTCTGCATGCGCTCGCCATTGACGTCGAGCCAGAGATCGACGGCCTGCGGGTCGCCCAGCGTGTCGGGCGTCACCAGCCAGGGGCCGAGCGGGCCGAAGGTCGGGGCACTCTTGCCCTTCATCCACTGGCCGCCGCGCTCGATCTGGAAGCTGCGCTCGGAAACGTCGTGGCAGAGGCAGAAGCCGGCGACGTGATCCATCGCATCGGCCTCCGAGACGTAGCTGGCCTCGTCGCCGATCACGACGGCGATCTCGACCTCCCAGTCGAGCTTGTCGGAGCCGCGCGGCACGACGACGTCGTCATGGGGACCGACGATGCAGGAGGGTGCCTTGTTGAAAAGGATCGGCTCCTTCGGGATGTCGGCGCCGGTCTCCTTGGCGTGGTCGCTGTAGTTGAGCCCGACCGCGATGAAATTGCCGACGCGGCCGACGGGCGAGCCGATGCGGTGCGACGGGTCGGCCTTGGCGAGGCTCTTGGGATCAATCGCCCGGATTCGCTCCATCTGGGCCCGGCCGAGGAATTCGCCGGCGATGTCGCCGACATCCTCCGACAGATCCCGCAGCACGTGATCGTCGTCGATCAGTCCCGGCTTCTCGTTGCCGGCCTCGCCGTATCGTACTAGTCGCATCCGATGTTCCTTCTCCAGCGCCGCCCGGGCGGCATGGTCTGGAGAAGAGATAGACGGCAATGGCGTCATGTCGCGGCATTGCAGCGACTTTTATGGTGCAGCCAGCAATTTCAGCCGGTTGCGCGGCCCCCGAACCATGCGCTCACTGTGGTGCCTCGCCCTGGCTGCCGGTTGCGGGCATCAGCGCCGGATCGGCGCGCGGCGGTAGGGTGCGTGCGGGCAGCGCCCGGTCATAGGCGCGGCGACCCTCGACATAGGTCGCCACCGTCGCCCGGTCGTCGCCGAGCACGATCAGCGCGAAGAGCTCCTCCTCCAGCGTCTCGACCCGCTCCATGCGCCGGCGCATGGCGGCGGTCGCGTGGCTGTCGAGAACGACGAAATCGGCCTCCATGCCCGGCGCGATCCGGCCGATGCGATTGTCGAGGCCCATGGCGGCCGCATTGCCGGCGGTCAGCATATGGAAGGCGTCGAAGGCCGGCAGACGCTGGCCGGCAAGGGCGAGCACCTTGTAGCCTTCGGATGCGGTCCGCAGCATGGAATAGCTGGTGCCGCCGCCGATATCGGTCGCGATGCCGGAAAGGATACCGGCCTCGCGCATGCCGGCGAGATCGAACAGGCCGGAGCCAAGGAACAGGTTCGAGGTCGGGCAGAACACCGCCGTCGCCCCGCCCGCCGCCAGGGCGCCGCGTTCGCGCTCGGACAGATGGATGCAATGGCCGAACATCGCCTTGGGCCGCACGAGGCCGTAGCGCTCGTAGACCTCGGTATAGTCCTTCGACCAGGCGAACGCCTCGCGCACGAAGGCGATCTCGGCGGCGTTCTCGGACAAATGCGTCTGGATATGCAGCTCGGGATACTCGCCCGCCAGCGTCTCGCAGGCTTCCAGCTGCGCCTCGGTGGAGGTCGGCGCGAAGCGCGGCGTGATGGCATAGTCGAGCCGGCCCTTGCCATGCCAGCGCTCGATCAGCGCCTTGGACTGCTGGTAGCCGGTCTCGGCCGTGTCGAGCAGCGCCGCGGGGGCGTTGCGGTCCATCATCACCTTGCCGGCGACCATGCGCATGCCGCGCCGCCCGGCCTCGGCGAAGAAGGCGTCGACGCTTTCGGGATGGCTGGTGCAATAGACCCCGGCGGTGGTGGTGCCGTTGGCCAGCAATTCGTCGAAGAGGAAGCGCGAGGCGGCCTCGGCGACGACCGGATCGCCGTAGCGGCTTTCCTCCGGGAAGGTGTATTTCGCCAGCCATTCCATCAGTTCGGTGCCATAGGAGGCGATGACCTGGGTCTGGGGCATGTGCAGGTGCGGGTCGATGAAGCCCGGCATCAGCAGATGCGGACGGTGGTCGACGAGGGTCGTGTCGGGCGACAACCGGCGCAGGATATCGGCTGCCTCGCCCACCTCGCGGATGACGCCGTTCTCTACGACGACGATGCCGTCCGCGACATAGCGCACGGCACGCGCCTCGCCCTCCTCGGCCGGATCGGCGTCGAACCACAGAAGCCGCGCCCGGAGCGCGGTGCCGCCACCGGGGCGCTTCACCGTGAGGCTCCTGCCACGTAGAGGCCGGAACCCGAGGCGATCCAGGCCGCCAGCGTCTCGCGCTCGGCCGGCTCGAGACCGGTGACGTTGCCGGGCGGCATGGCATGGCTGCGCACCGCCTGCCGCTCGATCAGCGGCGCGAAGTGGATGATCTCGTCGGCCGTCTCCAGCCGCACATTGCCGGGCGCGTGGCCGATGCCGGGCCAGAGCGGTTCGTCGGCATGGCACATGGAGCAGCGCGCCATGACGATGGCCTGCGCGTCCTCGAAATGGGGCGAGGCCGCCAGCGCCAGCTGCGGGTCGCCGTCCCAGCGGCGGCCGGCGCCCTCCTCGGCGGCAGCGGGTTCGTTGCTCCAGCCGGGCGCACCGGACAAAGTGATGACGGCGGCAAACAGCACGCCGGCGACGGCCCAGCACCACCAGAGCTGCCGGCCGGTCGCATGCATGGTGTTGAAGAAATGCCGGATCACCGCACCGATGAGGAGCACCAGCCCGGCGATCGCCCAGTTCCACTCGGTGGCGAAGGCCAGCGGGTAGTGGTTCGACAGCATCAGGAAGATGACCGGCAGGGTCAGGTAGTTGTTGTGCAGCGAGCGCTGCTTGGCCTCCTTGCCAAGCCGCGCCTCCGGCGTGCGCCCGGCCTTGAGGTCGGCGACGACGATGGTCTGGTTCGGGATGATGGTCAGGAAGACGTTGGCGGTCATGATCGTCGCGATCATCGCGCCGGTGTGGAGCATGGCGCCGCGGCCGGAAAACACCTGCGCGAAGAGATAGCTCGCCAGCACCACATAGACGAACAGCGCCGCCAGCAGCGCCGTGTCGTTGTTCTTCAGCGGCGACTTGCAGAGCCCGTCATAGACCAGCCAGCCAAGCGCCAGTCCGCCGATACCGATGGCCGTCGCGCCCCAGACCGGCAGGTCGGCGCGGCTCGGGTCGATCAGATAGAGCTCGGCCCCGACGTAATAGACCAGGAACAGGAGGGCCGCCCCCGACAGCCAGGTGGCGTAGCTCTCCCATTTGAACCAGGTCAGATCCTCGGGCATGTGGCCCGGCGCGACCATGTATTTCTGCACATGGTAGAAGCCGCCGCCATGCACCTGCCAGGCCTCGCCGCCGACGCCTTCCGGCAGTTGCCGCGAGCGCCTGAGGCCGAGATCGAGGGCGATGAAATAGAAGGACGAGCCGATCCACGCGATGGCGGTGATCACATGCACCCAACGCACGGCGAAGCCCAGCCATTCGGCAAAATAGGTCCACATCGGCGAAACGTCCCTTACGTGAAAACGGCGGCGAAAGGTCCAGAGGGACGCTCCGCCGCCGACAGGCTGGCCGGAACGGTCCGCGACGGGACCGCTCCGCAACTCAAGGCGTGATCAGTTCTGCACGCCCTCGACATACCAATCCATCTTGAGGAGGTCGCCGTCGGGGATGACCTCACCCTCGGCAGCGCGCTCCTCGCCGGCCTGATCCTTGATCGGTCCGGTGAAGATCTCGTAATTGCCGGCCTTGGTCTCGTCGACGATCTTCTGGGCGGCGGCCTTCACATCATCGGGCATCTTGTCGTTGAACGGGCCCATCTCGACCTCGCCCTCGGCCATGCCGAGCCAGACATTGTCGGCTTCCCAGGTGCCGTCCAGCAGCGCCTCGACCCGCTTGACGTAATAGGGACCCCACTGGTCGACGATCGCGGTCATGTGGGCGTTCGGCGCGAAGCTGGTCATGTCCCAGGCCTGGCCGAAGGCGATGGCGCCGGCCTCTTCGGCGGCCTGCAGCGGAGCCGGCGAGTCGGTGTGCTGGGTGATGACGTCGGCACCCTGGCTCAGCAGCGCCTTGGCGGCGTCGGCTTCCTTGGCCGGGTCGTACCAGGACGAGACCCAGACGACCTGGGTGGTGAACTCCGGATTGACCTTGCGGGCCGCCAGGGTGAAGGCGTTGATGCCCATCACCACCTCGGGGATCGGGAAGGAGGCGATGTAGCCGGCCTTGCCCGTCTCCGACATCATGCCGGCGATCGTGCCGAGCACGGCGCGGCCCTGATAGAAGCGCGAATTGTACAGGCCCATGTTGTCCGAGCCGGTCTGGTAGCCGGTCGCGTGCTCGAACTTCACGTCCGGGAACTGCTTGGCCACCTTGATGGTCGGGTTCATGAAGCCGAACGACGTCGTGAAGATGATGTCGTTGCCTTCCTGGGCGAGCTGGCGGATGACGCGCTCGGCGTCCGGGCCTTCTGCGACGTTCTCGACATAGGAGGTCTCGACCTTGTCGCCGAGCTTCTCCTCGAGATATTTGCGGCCCTGGTCGTGGGCGTAGGTCCAGCCGAAATCGCCGATCGGACCGACATAGACGAAGGCGGCCTTGACGGTGTCCTTGCCGTCCTGCGCGAAGGCCGGCAGGGCGAAGGTTGCGGTGGCGGCGAGCCCGACGGCTCCGGCCATCAGTCGGCGTCTGGTGGTGTCGAACATCTGGGACTCCTTTTCGTGTTCGTGAACGGGTTCAGGCACTGGCCCTGAAGGGTTGGCCGAGACAGGCCGGCGCCGCCGTACCGGCCCCGCGCCGGCCGGCGGAAATGATTGCCAGGACGAGCACCGTCGCCAGATAGGGAAGGCTCGCCAGAAGCTCGGGCGCGAAGAAATTGAGCCCGGCCGCCTTGGCCTGCAGCTCCAGCGTGATCACCGCGCCGAAGAGATACGCCCCGGCGAGCACCCGGCCCGGTCGCCAGGAGGCGAAGACCACCAGCGCGATGGCGATCCAGCCGCGCCCGGCGGTCAGTCGCTCGGCCCACATCGGCGTCAGCACCAGCGAATAATAGCAGCCGCCGAGACCGGCCATGGCGCCGCCGAACAGCACCGCCAGATAACGGATCTTCAGCACCGGATAGCCGATCGAATGGGCGGCGCTGTCGCTCTCGCCGACGGCGCGCAGGATCAGCCCCGGCCGGCTGTGTTTCAGGAACCACCACACGCCGAGCGTCAGGAGAAGCCCCGCATAGACCAGCGGCGAATGACCGAAGAGTATCCGCCAGATCGGGTCGGCCGCCAGCGCGTCCGGAAAGACCGGGCCGAGGGGCGTCGTGGTGATGCCGACATAGGGTGCGCCGAGCAGCGCCGAGACGCCGGTGCCGAAGATCGTCAGCGCCAGTCCGGTCGCGACCTGGTTGGCCATCAGGCTCAGGGTCAGGACGGCGAAGATCAGGGCCGCGAGCGCGCCTGCGCCCATGGCGGCGATTGCGCCGACCGCCGGCACGCCGGTGACCGACGCCACGGCAAAACCGGTGACCGCGCCGATCAGCATCATGCCCTCGACGCCGAGATTGAGGACGCCGGACTTCTCGACGACGAGTTCGCCGAGCGCCGCGATCAACAGCGGGGTCGCGGCGGCGGCGACCGTCATCAGGATGGTGATGAACAGCGCAAGGGTCATGCGGTCGCGGCCTCCGCGCGGGTCTTGGTTGCGCCCTGGCCGGCCGCCGGCAGCGGATGGCCGGCGGCCGGCCGGCGCCACGCCAGCCGGTAGCGCACCAGAATGTCCGTCGCCAGCAGGAAGAACAGCATCATTGCCTGGAAGACGCCCGCGGCCGCCGATGGCAGGCCGAGCGCCGTCTGGGCGCTTTCGCCGCCGACATAGGTCAGCGCCAGCACGAGTGCGGCGAGCAGGATGCCAAGCGGATTGAGCCGGCCGAGAAAGGCGACGATGATCGCCGTGTAGCCGTAGCCGGTGGGAAATTGCGGGACCATCTGCCCGAAGGGACCGCTGGCCTCGAGGATGCCGGCAAGCCCGGCCATGCCGCCGCCGACCATCAGCGCCAGCCAGACGGTGGAGGATTGCCGGAAGCCGCCATAGCGCGCCGCGCGCGGGGCAAGGCCGACGACGCGGATCTGGAAGCCGGTTATCGAGCGGGCGATCAGGAACCAGGCGGTCAGCGCCAACGCCGCGGCGATCGGGATGCCGAGATGGATCAGCGTACCCGGCACGGCGACGGGCAGCGTCTGCGCCGCCGAGAACATCGCCGTCTGCGGGAAGTTGAAGCCCATCGGGTCCTTCCACGGCCCGCGCATCAGATAATACAGGAGCTGGATCGCCACGTAGTTGAGCATCAGGCTCGACAGGATCTCGTTGACGTTCATCCGCGTCTTGAGAAAGGCCGGCACCGCCGCCCAGGCCATGCCGCCGAGGATGCCGGCGACGACCATCAGCGGCAGGACCCAGCCGCCGTCGAGATCGAGCGTGGCGAGCGCGATGCCGGTGCCGGCGAGGCCGCCCAGAATGTACTGCCCCTCGGCGCCGATGTTCCAGACATTGGCGCGAAAGCCGATGGCGAGGCCCGTGGCGATGATCGCCAGCGGCGCGGCCTTCACCAGCAGATCCTGCCAGCGATAGGGATTGAACAGCGGCCGCACGAAGATCTCGTAGACCGCCAGCGCGCCGTTATGGCCGAGCAGCGTGAACAGCAGCGCACCGACGACGAGGGTAAGGGCGACCGCGATCACCGGGGCGGCCAGCATCATGGCCCGGCTCGGCTCACGCCGCGGTTCGAGAACGAAGGCCATCAGGCGGCCCGCTCCGCGGTGGCCGGCGGCTGATCGGCCTCGCCATGGACACCGCCCATCAGCAGCCCGACCCGTTCGACCGAAATGCCCTTCACCTCCATCGCATCCGACAGATGTCCCCCATTGATGACCGCCATGCGGTCGCAGAATTCCAGAAGCTCGTCGAGGTCCTGGCTGACCACGACGATCGCCGTGCCCTTGCCGGCCAGATCGACCATCGCCTGGCGGATGAAGGAGGCCGCGCCGGCATCGACACCCCAGGTCGGCTGCGAGACGACCAGTACCGCCGGCTCCTGCATGATCTCCCGGCCCATGACGAATTTCTGCAGATTGCCACCCGACAGGCTGGCGGCCGAGGCCGCCGGACCGGTGGCCTTCACCGAAAAGGCGTCGATGACCGCGGCGGCAAAGCGGCGTGCGGCCCCGGCGCGGATGATGCCGCCCGACACCAGCCCCTTGCGTCGGCGCGCCGACAGGATGGCGTTCTCGGCGAGCGAAAGCCCCGGCACGGCGGCGTGGCCGTTGCGTTCCTCCGGCAGGGTCGCCAGGCCGGCGACACGGCGCCCGGTCACCGAGAGGTGGGTGATCGGCGTATCGTCGAGGGTGATCGCCCCGCCCTCATAGTCGGCGCGCTCGCCCGACAGTGCCGAGAGAAGCTCGTTCTGGCCGTTGCCCGCGACGCCGGCAATGCCGAAGATCTCGCCGGCCCGCACCGCGAAGGAGACGTCGGCGAGGCTGGTGCCGAAGGGCGGCTCGCCGGCCATCGACAGCGCCTCGACCACCAGCCGGTTGGCGCCGGAGCATTCGCCTTCGCGCGGCGCCAGATCCTTCAGGCTGCCGCCGATCATCAGCTCGGCCATGGAGCGCGCCGATTCGGCGCGCGGATCGCAGGTGGCGACCACCTTGCCGCCGCGCAGGATGGTCGCCGATCCGCAGAGTTCCTTGATCTCGTGCAGCTTGTGGGAAATGTAGAGGATCGAGCAGCCCTCGGAGGCGAGGCGCCGCAGCGTGTCGAAGAGCTGCTCCACCTCCTGGGGCGTGAGCACCGAGGTGGGCTCGTCCATGATCAGCAGCTTCGGGCGCTGCAACAGAGCCCGCACGATCTCGATGCGCTGGCGCTCGCCCACCGACAGGGTGTGGACGTAGCGGTGCGGGTCGAGGGTGAGCTTGTAGGTCTCGAGGACGTCGCGGACAGCGGCCTCCAGCTCGCGGCGCGGCGGGGGGTTGTCCATGCCCAGCGCGATGTTCTCCAGCACCGTCATCGCCTCGAACAGCGAGAAATGCTGGAACACCATGCCGATGCCGAGGGCCCGCGCCTCGCGCGGCGAGTCGATGGACACCGCGTGGCCGTCGAAGGCGATCTCGCCCTCATCGGCCTTCTGGACACCGTAGATGATCTTGACGAGGGTCGACTTGCCGGCGCCGTTCTCACCCAGGAGGGCGTGAATCTCTCCGGGCGCCACGGAAAACGACACCGCCTCGTTGGCGACGACGCCCGGAAAGCGCTTCGTGATACCGGAAAGCTGCAGCCGTGGCGCCATGGCGGAGCGGGTCACCTCGTTGATCGGACTGGCGCACTATTGCACCGCGCAGACGCAGCTGCAAAGCGATCGATCACTATTTCCTGTTGACTGGAAAGCAGGCAGGTCGCCAGCTCGGCAGCCGTCAGCGCGGCGATCACTTCGGGCCGCTTGTCCCGCACCGCAGCACCGCCGATCGGCAAGGTCAGCCGATCGATGTCGCCGCCACATCCGGCGGCTTCCAGATCGCGGCGCAGCCGCTCGCGCTTGGTCGCCGAGCCGATCATACCGACATAGGCGGCATCGCCGCGCGCCAGCGCCGCGCCGGCGATGAGGAAGTCAAGCGAGTGCTCGTGGGTCATCACCACATAGGCGGCGCCCGGGGGTGCGGCGTCCACTTCGGCCTCGGGCAGCGCGGCGGCGACCGTCGTGACGGTGTCGGGCAGGCCGTGCAGCGTCTCCGGCCGGCTGTCGACGAGCCGCACCGAGAAGGGCAGCAGCGCCAGCGCCGTCGCCAGCGCGCGCCCGGTATGGCCCGCACCGAAGATCAGCACGGTCGGCTGGGCTGCGCGCCGGACTTCGTCGTCCCTCGTCAAGGCCTGCAGCGCGGCATCGTCGGCGGGGGCAAGGTCGAGCCGGACGCGGCCGCCGCAGCACTGGCCGATCTCGGGGCCGAGGGGCACGTCCATCTGAGCCGTGTCCTCACCGGCCTCCAGCATCATGCGGGCGCGTTCGATGGCCTCGAATTCCAGCCGCCCGCCGCCGATCGTGCCGGCCATGCCGTCCGCCGTGACCAGCATCGCCGCGCCGGCTTCGCGCGGGGTCGAGCCGCGAACCTCCGTCACCGTGACGAGGACGGCTGGATCACCCGCGGCAAGCGCCGCGCGCAGGGCGGCCGCGACGCTCATGCGGCGCCCCGCACGCTGTCTACGGCCGCCAGCACCCGCTCGGGCGTCGCCGGCACGTCGAGATCGGGGAAGGCCCGGCCGTCACCCGCCGCGATGATCGCATCGGTCAGGGCCGAGAACACCGAGATCGCCAGCATGAAGGGCGGTTCGCCGACGGCTTTGGAGCGATAGATCGTCTCGGAACGGTTCTCGCCCTTCTCCCAGATCGCCAGGCGGAAATCGTCCGGCCGGTCGTTGGCCGTCGGGATCTTGTAGGTCGAGGGCGCATGGGTCCTGAGCCGTCCGGCTTCGTCCCACCAGAGCTCTTCCATGGTCAGCCAGCCCATGCCCTGGATGAAGCCGCCCTCGATCTGGCCCCGGTCGATGGCCGGGTTCAGCGACCGGCCGACATCGTGGAGAATGTCGGTGCGCAAGAGCCGGTACTCGCCGGTCAGCGTATCGATCACGACTTCCGAACAGGCCGCCCCATAGGCGAAGTAATAGAAGGGCGTGCCGCGGGCATTGTCGCGATCGTAGCTGATGCCCGGCGTGGCGTAGAAGCCAGTCGAGGACAGGGAGATGCGCGCCAGATAGGCCTCGCCGACGAGATCGGAGAAGCGTTTCTCGGCATTGCCGATCCGCACCCGGTTGGCCTCGAACACGACCTGGTCGCGGGGCACGTGATAGCGCTCCACGGCATAGTCGATCAGCCGGTCCTTGATGGTGCGCGCGGCCGCCTGCGCTGCCATGCCGTTGAGATCCGAGCCGGACGAGGCGGCGGTTGCCGAGGTATTGGGGACCTTGCCTGTGGTGGTGCCGGTGATCTTCACCCGGTCGATGTCGATCTGGAATTCCTCGGCGACGACCTGCGCCACCTTGGTGAACAGCCCCTGCCCCATCTCGGTGCCGCCATGGTTCAGCGTCACCGAGCCGTCCTTGTAGACATGGACGAGGGCGCCGGCCTGGTTGAGATGGCTGGTGGTGAAGGAGATGCCGAACTTCACCGGCGTCAGGGCAAGCCCCTTCTTCAGTACCGGATTGGCGGCGTTGAAGGCCGCGATCTTTTCGCGCCGGGCTCGATAGGCGCAGCTCGCCTCCAGTTCCTCGAGGATCTCGCCGATGACCGAATCGGTCACCGGCATGTGGTAGGGGGTCGACGCCGGGCCGGTCCCGCTGCCGGGCGCCGGATAGACATTGCGCTTGCGCACGTCGAGCGGATCGAGGCCGGTGGCAAAGGCGATCCGGTCCATGGCGCGCTCGATGCCGACCATGCCCTGCGGACCGCCGAAGCCGCGAAACGCCGTGTTGGAGACCGTATGCGTCTTCAGCCGCCGCGAATGGATGCGCGCGGCGGGCAGCGCATAGGCGTTGTCGGCGTGGAACATCGCCCGGTCGGCAATCGCCGCGGACAGGTCCTTGGAATAGCCGCAGCGCACGAAATGGGCGAAATCGACGGCTTCGATCCGCCCATCGGCGTCGAAGCCGAGATCGTACTCGATCCGCACCTCGTGGCGCTTGCCGGTCATGACCATGTCGTCGTCGCGGTCGAGCCGGCATTTGGCCGGCCGGCCGGTCTTCACCGCCACCAGCGCCGCGACGGCGGCGAACAGTGCCGGCTGGCTTTCCTTGCCGCCGAAGCCGCCGCCCATGCGCCGCACCTCGACGGTCACCGCATGGTCGGGAATCCCGAGCATCTTGGCAACGTTGTGCTGGACCTCCGAGGGATGCTGGGTCGATGAGCGCACCAGGACGTCGCCGTCCTCGCCCGGGATCGCCGAGGCGATCTGACCTTCCAGATAGAAATGGTCCTGGCCGCCGATCTCGATCCGGCCGCGCAGGCGCTGATCGGCCGTGTTGAGCACCGCCTCGGCATCGCCGAGCCGCATCTCGTGCGGCGGCAGCAGATCCTCGCCGGCCTCGTCGGCCATGGCGATCGCCGCGTCGAGATCGATCGCCGCCGGCAGATCCTCATAGGCGATCGTCGCGCATTTCGCCGCGGCCCTTGCCGCCGCGACAGTCTCGGCGGCGACGGCGAAGATCGGCTGGCCGACATACTGGACGACGGCGCCCTCGCCTTCGAGCGGCGGGAAGATCGGATCGTCGCCGAAGACCGGCGAATAGTCGTTCTGGCCGGGAATGTCGGCTGCCGTCAGCACCGCCACAACGCCCGGTGCGGCGCGCACCGCATCGAGATCCATCGAGAGGATGCGGGCATGGGCGCGCTCGGACATGGCGATGAAGATATGAAGCGTGCCCGGCAGTTCCGGATCGTCGTCGATATAGCGGGCGGCGCCGGAGACATGCTTGGCGCCGCTGTCATGGGCGAGCGCCGCGCTGACGCCGCCCCGAATGGCGCGGGCCTCGCCCGGCGGCTGCTCGCCGAGTTCGGCGGGCGCCGGCTCGCCGGCCGCACCGCGATCCTGGATGCGGGTTTCATCGATCATGATGCCGCACCGACCGTTTCGCCAACCGCTTCCGGCAGAATTTCGGCCAGCCCCATGCGCGGCGCGTCCCCTTCCTGAGAAAGGAAGCGCCGCAACAGGTTCTGCGCGGTCTTCAGACGGTATCCGGCCGAGGCCCGCATGTCGGTCAGCGGCGTGAAATCCTCCGCCAGCGCGGCGACGGCGGCTTCGATGGCGTCGGGGACAAGCGGTCGCCCGACCAGTATCGCCTCGGCCCGCGCGGCGCGCTTGGGAACGCCCGCCATGCCGCCAAAGGCCAGCCGCGCTTCGGTGACCGGCGCGCCCGGCCCCTCGCCTTCGACCGTCAGGCGGAAGGCGGCCATGACCGCCGAAATGTCGGAATCCAGCCGCTTGGAGATCTTGTGGGCGAAGAAGCGCTGGCCGTCCTCGAGTCGCGGCACTTCGACGGCGATGACGAACTCGCCCTTGGCGCGGTCCTGCCTTCCATATTCGAGGAAGAAGTCTTCCAGCGGCACCTGGCGGAAATCGTCGCCCTTGCGCAGATGCAGCACCGCGCCGAGCGCGATCAGGCAGGGTGGCAGATCGCCGATGGGCGAACCGTTGGCGATGTTGCCGCCGACCGTGCCGGCATTGCGGATCTGGTAGCCGGCAAAGCGGCGGAGCATCTCGCCGAGATCCGGATGAATGTCGGCGAGGATGTCGCGGGCTTCGCGATGGGTGACCGCCGCGCCGAAATAGACCCGACCGCCGGCTTCCTCGATCACCCGCAGGTCGCGGACATGGCTGACATCGATCAGGGTCGGCAGCTCACGATGCTGCTTGGTGACCCAGAGGCCGACATCGGTCGCTCCGGCGACCAGCACGGCGTTGGGATGCTCGGCATAGAGGTCGGCGAGATCGTCGACATTGGTCGGCGCGAACCAGCGGCCCCCATCCTTCTCATAGGCAAAGACCGCGTCGCCCTCGATGACGCGCAGGCGGCGGGAGAGGACCGCGTCCTCTGCCCGCCTGTCGGGCACGGGCTCGGCGGCCAGATCGAGACCGGCATCGATGATCGGACCGTAGCCGGTGCAGCGGCACAGATTGCCGGCGATCATGTCCTTCACCGATGCCCGGTCCGAGATCGCGCCGGTCAGCCAGCCCGCATGAAGCTGCATGACGAAGCCCGGCGTGCAGAAGCCGCACTGGCTGCCGTGACGCTCGACCATCGCGGTCTGCACCGGATGCGGCCCGTCGCGTCCGATATGCTCCACGGTCTCGATGGCGCGGCCGTTCATTGCCGGCAGAAACTGGATGCAGGCGTTCACGGCCCGGCGATGCAGGCCGCCCGCCCCGTCGGATTCGGCCAGAAGCACCGTGCAGGCGCCGCAATCGCCCTCTGCGCAGCCTTCCTTGGTGCCGGTCAGCCGCTCGGTGCGGCGCAGATATTCCAGCAGCGTCGTCGTCGTCGCGACGCCCTGGACGGTGCGTTCCTCGCCGTTGAGGACGAAGCGGATCGGCCGGGCGGAGATCGCCGTCATCAGCTCCCCCGATAGGTCGAATAGCCGAAGGGCGAGAGCAGCAGCGGCACGTGATAATGGGTGCGTTCGGCGATGCCGAAGCGCAGCACCACGTCGCCGAGGAATTTCGGCTCCTGCAGGTCGATGCCCATGGCGTCGAAATAGGCGCCGGCCGCGAAGACCAGCTCGTATTCGCCGATCGCGAAGGCGTCGCCCGCCATCAGCGGCGCGTCACAGCGCCCGTCGGCATTGGTCACGGCCTCGGCGACCAGCGTGCGGCTGCCGTCCGGGCCGAGCCGGGTCAGCGCCACGGCGATGCCGGAGCCGGGACGACCGAGACTCGTATCGAGCACATGCGTTGTCAGCCGCGCCTGATCTGCTTCGCCCATCGAGGCCGTTCCATTGCTTTTTTGACCATCCGGTCAGCATCCTGCACCGCCCGGTGCGGAGCCGTAAAGCGGGGCGCTGCACAATAATCCACTCGCCGCAGCGCCTTGGCGCCACACATCCCCCGTGACAGCCGTTCCGCGGGGATGGCCGACACCAATGGAGCCAGAACATGCGTGACGGACCGGCCTTCCTCTTCGACCTCGACGGTACCCTCGTCGACAGCGTCTACCAGCATGTCATCGCCTGGCAGGAGGCGCTCGATTCGGAGGGCATCGCCCTGTCGGTCTGGCGCATTCACCGCAAGATCGGCATGAGCGGCGGGCTGTTCACCAACCAGCTGCTGCGCGAGACCGACCGCGAGATCACCGAGGAGACCTCGGAGCGCCTGCGCAAGCTCCATGCGGAGGCCTATGGCCGGCACGCCCACATGGTGCGCCCGCTGCCCGGCGCGAAAGAGCTCCTGGCGGCGCTGACCGAGGCGGGCGTCAAATGGGCGATCGCCACCAGCGGCCGGATGGAGACCGCGCGGCACAATCTCGACCGGCTCGGCGTCGATCCGGACAAGGTGCCGGTGATCACCCGCGACCTGGTCAAATACGCCAAGCCCGATCCCGACCTGTTCATCGCCGCGGCCGAGAAGCTGGGCGTTGCGACCGACACCACCATCGTCGTCGGCGATTCGATCTGGGACATGCTGGCCGCGCAGCGCTGCCGGGCGCTCGGCGTCGGGCTGCTGTCCGGCGGCTACGGCACCAACGAGTTGGAGCGGGCCGGCGCCTTCCGGGTCTACGAGGACCCCGCCGACATGCTGCTGCATATCGACGAGGTGGGCGGTCGCCGCTGACCCTTCGCGGCGTCTCTCACCGACGCTTCCAGAGACGACCGGGTTCGGGCTATCTCTTGTGCAGACTGACGGAGCCTGCATGACATCACCCCGCTACCCGCGCGACCTTCTCGGCTACGGCCGCACGCCCCCCGCCCCGGCATGGCCCAATCCGGGCGGCAGTGGCGACGCCAGGATCTGCGTCCAGTTCATCGTCAATTACGAGGAGGGCGGCGAGAACTCCGTCCTCCACGGCGACGCGGCCTCGGAGGCGTTCCTGTCGGAGATCGTCGGCGCCCAGCCCTGGCCGGGCATGCGCCACATGAACATGGAATCGATCTACGAATACGGTTCGCGCGCCGGCTTCTGGCGGCTCTGGCGCATGTTCACCGAACGGGCCATGCCGGTCACGGTCTATGGCGTGGCCACCGCGCTCGCGCGCAACCCGGACGTGGTCGCGGCGATGCAGGAGGCCGATTGGGAGATCGCCTCGCACGGCCTGAAATGGGTGGAATACAAGGACTACGACCGCGAG
The DNA here is from genome assembly GCF_049132005.1 of Aurantimonas sp. NFXS3. Taxonomy (NCBI): domain Bacteria; kingdom Pseudomonadati; phylum Pseudomonadota; class Alphaproteobacteria; order Hyphomicrobiales; family Aurantimonadaceae; genus Aurantimonas; species Aurantimonas sp. NFXS3. The sequence goes on along the minus strand of NZ_JAGDDZ010000002.1, from coordinate 763,163 downwards.
GACGAGCGCCGGGACATGCAGGACGCCATCGCGCTGCATGCGGCGATCACCGGCGAACGCCCGCTCGGCTGGTACACCGGCCGCTCCTCGCAGCACACGCTGGAGCTGGCCGCCGAAGAGGGCGGCTTCCTCTACGCCTCCGACGCCTATGCCGACGACCTGCCCTACTGGCAGGAGACAGAGTCCGGGCCGCTTCTGGTCGTTCCCTACACGCTCGACACCAACGACATGCGTTTCGCCACCCCGCAGGGGTTCAATTCCGGCGACCAGTTCTTCGCCTATCTGAAGGATGCCTTCGACGTCCTCTATGCGGAGGGCGAGGCCGGCCAGGCGAAGATGCTGAATATCGGCCTGCACTGCCGGCTGGTCGGGCGGCCCGGCCGCGCCGCGGCGCTGGCCCGCTTCCTCGACTATGTCCAGTCGAAGCCCGACGTCTGGGTCGCGCGGCGGATCGACATTGCCCGCCACTGGCGCGAGCGCTTTCCGCATGCCGCGCCCTGGCGGCCGAGCCGATTGTCGAAAACGGCCTTCGTGGACGTGTTTGGCTCGGTCTTCGAGCATTCGCCCTTCATCGCCGAGCGCACCCTGACGCGTGGTCTCGGCGCCGCCAACGACACGGCGGAAGGCCTTGCGGCCGCGATGATCCAGACCTTCCGCCTCGCCTCCTGGGACGAGCGGCTGGGCATCCTCAAGGCGCATCCCGATCTCGCCGGCAAGCTGGCGCTGGCCGGCGACCTGACCGAGCAGTCGAAATCCGAACAGGCCGGCGCCGGCCTCGACCGGCTGAGCGAGGCGGAGCTCGCCCGCTTCACCGATCTCAATACGCGCTATGTCGCGCGCTTCGGCTTTCCCTTCATCATCGCCGTGAAAGGCCTAACCAAAGACGACATCCTCGCCGCCTTCGAGGCGCGGGTCGACAACGACCAGGCCACCGAATTCGCCACCGCATGCCGGCAGGTCGAGCGCATCGCCCGCCTGCGCATCGCCCAGATTTTCGAGGACGCAGCATGAGCTCCGAACGCTTCATCACCGCCGAACCCGCTCCGGAGGCCGACGACCTCCTGAAGCGCTATGTGGATCTCGCCCATCCGCGGCTCGGCACCGAGGTCACCTTCGCGACCGACGACTTCTTTGCCGACAAGAGCCGGATGATCGCGCCCGAGGCGCCGGTCTTCTTCCCGGACCGCTTCGACGACCACGGCAAGTGGATGGATGGCTGGGAATCGCGCCGCAAGCGCACGCCCGGCCACGACCATGCGATCATCCGCCTCGGCCAGCGCGGCACCATCGCCGCCATCGACATCGACACCGCCTTCTTCACCGGCAATTTCCCGCCGGAAGCCGCGCTCGAAGCGGCCGACACGGTGGACGCGCCGGGCGAGGACGACTGGCAGACCATCGTGCCGCGTATGGATCTGAAGGGCGACAGCCACAACATCGTTGCCAGCGACGCTGCCGGCCCGTTCCGCTGGCTGCGCCTGCACATCTACCCCGATGGCGGCGTTGCGCGCCTGCGGGTCTACGGCACCATCGCCAAGGACTGGTCCGAGGTCGGCGCCGACGAGGTGGTCGATCTCGCCGCGCTCACCAATGGCGGCACCGCCATCGCATGGAACGACGCCCACTACGGCGCACCCGCCAACATGCTGGCGCCGGGCCGCGCGCCGGTAATGGCCGATGGCTGGGAGACCGCCCGCCGCCGCCGACCCGGCAACGACTGGTGCGTCCTCAAGCTCGGCACCGCGGGCGCCATCTCCAACCTCCTGATCGATACCCGTCACTTCAAGGGCAATTTCCCCGACCGTTTCAGCCTGCGCGCCGCGCGGCTGGAGGCCGATCCCGCGCCCGATTCCATCGAGGCGGAAAGTGCCGCATGGCCGCTGCTCCTCGACGAAACCAGGCTGGCGGCCGACGAAGAGCGGACCTTCGACGACGTGAATGATCTTGGTCCGGTGACCCATGTCCGCCTCGACATCTTCCCCGATGGCGGCGTGTCGCGCCTGCGCCTCTACGGTACCAAGGCATCATGAGCGCGACCGACCGGACCCTTTTCGCGCGCCCGCTCACGAAAGAAGCCTTCGCTCCCTTCGGCAACGTCATCGAGACCGATGGCGCTGCGCATTTCGCGATCAATGGCGGCACCACCACCCGCTTTCACGATCTCGCCCATGTGGATGTCGCGACGGAGGGCGGCCGTCCGCTGATCTCCATCTTTCGCGGCCAGGCCTTCGCCTTCCCGGTGGAGATCCGGATGATGGAGCGCCACCCGCTGGGCAGCCAGGCCTTCGTGCCGCTTCAGCCTGTCCCGTTCCTCATCGTCGTGGCGCCGGATCGGAACGGCCAGCCCGGCGAGCCCGAGGCCTTCCTCGCCGCACTAGGCCAGGGCGTGAACTATGCCCGCAATGTCTGGCACCATCCGCTCGTGTCGCTCTCCCAGACCAGCGACTTCGTCGTCGTCGATCGCGGCGGCGAGCAGCCGAACCTCGAGGAGCAGACCTACCCGGCCCCCTATTCGGTGCTGGGGGAGCGGTAGCCGCGTCCCCCGGGCGGGCTAGTCCCGGCAACCGAAGCACGGGCCGCACGGGCGGGAGCCGGCGAGAGCACCTGTGACCGGTAGCCCGTCCATTTTGCATTGCCAAAAGCGCCAAAGGCTGGACATGCCGGCCGAGGGCGATAGGTCGGTCCGACATGCTGCACAGCGAAAGGACGTCCGATGCGCTCCGGTCCCGGCTCGATCATCTCCCTCATCACGATCGCGATCCTGGCCCTGGCCGGCCTGTTCCTCACCGGCGGCGGCCTCTGGCTGATCGTCGCGGGCGGTTCCTGGTACTATCTGATCGCCGGCCTCGTCATGCTGGCGACCGCGCTGCTCCTGCAGTTCCGCCGTCCTGAAGCGCTGTCGCTCTACGCCGCGCTCGTCGTCGGCACGCTGGTCTGGGCGATCTGGGAGGTCGGCTTCGACTGGTGGCCGCTGGCAGCGCGCGGCGGCGTCATCTTCATCCTCGGCCTCGTCCTGCTCCTGCCGTGGATCACCCGGCGCCTCGGTCGCCGCAATGTGGCCCAGGCACTGGACGGCGTCGTCGTGACGCCGTCGGCGCGGCGCGGATCGGGTCTCGCGCTGTCCGGTGCCCTCGTCATCGCCCTCGTCGTGGCCGGCATCTCCTGGTTCACCGATCTGCACTCGGTCGAGGGCCGGCTGCCGGAGCGCCAGACCGCGTCGAACGATCTCGGCGTGCCGCCCGGCGAATGGCACCAGTACGGCCGCACCAATTACGGCCAGCGCTATGCGCCGCTGGACCAGATCACCCCGGACAATGTCGACCGGCTCCAGGTGGCCTGGGAGTACCATACGGGCGACGAGACCCAGCCGGGCGACCCGGTGGAGACCACCTTTGAGGTCACCCCGCTGAAGATCGGCGAGCGGCTGTATCTGTGCACGCCGCATCAGAACGTCATCGCCCTCGATGCCACGACCGGCGAGGAGATCTGGCGCTACGATCCGCAGATCCAGGGCGAGCTCGCCCTGCAGCACCTGACCTGCCGGGGCCTCGCCTATCAGGCGCCGGGCACGGCCGATCAGGCGAGTGCCGACGCGGCCGCCGCGCCGGCCGAGGATACGACGTCGCCGGCCTCCGACGCGCCCACCGGCACGGCCACCGCGCTTGCGCAGAGCGGCCAGCTCGCCGCGCCCCAGACCGACGGCCAGCCGGCAGCGGCGGGTGACGCCACGACCGCACCGGCCGCGCCGGGCGGGACGCCCACCAGCAACCAGCCGGTGGCGGCGGCGACCGCCGCGCGCACCAGCGAAACCTGTAACGGCAAGCTGTTCATGCCGACCGCCGACGGCCGGCTGATCGCCCTCAACCTCGACACCGGTGCCGTCTGCGCCGGCTTTGGTGGCGGTGACGGCCAGATCGACCTCTGGCGGAAGATGCCGAACGTCAATCCGGGGTCCTATTACTCGACCTCGCCGGTCGTCGTGACGCAGGATATCGTCATCGTCGGCGGCACGGTCCTCGACAATGTTTCCACCAACGAGGCCTCGGGCGTCATCCGCGGCTACGACATCGAGACGGGCGATCTCGTCTGGGCCTGGGATTCGGGCAATCCGGACCAGACCGCGCCGCTGCCGGAAGGTCAGACCTACACGCCGAACTCGCCCAATTCCTGGTCGATCTCCGCGGCCGACGAGGCGCTCGGCATGGTCTATGTGCCGCTCGGCAACCAGCCCCCGGACCAGTGGGGCGCGAACCGCTCCGATGCCGTCGAGCGCTTCTCCTCCTCGGTCGTCGCGCTCGACATCGCCACCGGCGAAGTGCGCTGGGTGTTCCAGACCGTCCACCACGATCTGTGGGATTACGACGTGCCGTCGCAGCCCTCGCTGCTCGACCTGACCATCAGGGGCGAGAGCGTGCCCGTGCTCGTGCAGCCGACCAAGCAGGGCGAGGTCTACGTCCTCGACCGGCGCACCGGCGAGCCGGCCCTGCCGGTGGTCGAGAGCCCGGTCCCCGGCGGTGCCGTCAAACCGGACTTCACCGCGCCGACCCAGCCGGTTTCGGCGCTGTCCTTCGATCCGCCGGCGATCCGCGAGACCGACATGTGGGGCGCCACCCTGTTCGACCAGCTCGCCTGCCGCATCGCCTTCCATAACTATCGCTACGAGGGCCGCTACACGCCGCCGTCACTGGAAGGCTCGCTGGTCTATCCGGGCAATTTCGGGGTGTTCAACTGGGGCGGCGTCGCCATCGACCCGGTGCGCGACGTGATGTTCTCGACGCCGGCCTATCTGGCCTTCGTTTCGAAGCTGGTGCCGCGCGACAATGACAGCGACCTCGTCGTCAACAAGTCGCAGCCGGAAGGCGCCCTGCCGGCGCTGAACGAGAATTTCGGCGCGCCCTATGCGGTCGAGCTGTCGCCCTTCACCTCGGTGCTCGGCCTGCCCTGCCAGTCGCCGCCCTGGGGCTATGTCGCCGGCTCCGACCTTGCCACCGGCGAGACCGTTTGGATGCACAAGAACGGCACGGTGCGCGATTCCTCGCCGATCCCCCTGCCCTTCGAGATGGGCGTGCCGGATCTCGGCGGTCCGGTCATCACCGCCGGCGGCGTCGCCTTCATTTCCGGCACGCTCGACTATTACGTGCGCGGCTTCGACGTGACGACGGGCAAACAGCTCTGGCGCGCCCGGCTGCCGGCCGGCGGCCAGTCGACGCCGATGTCCTACGAGGGCGCAGACGGGCGGCAGTATGTGCTGGTCGCGGCGGGCGGGCACGGCTCGCTCGGCACCAAGCGCGGCGACAGCGTGATCGCCTATGCGCTGCCGGACGGGGCCGCAGCCGCCGAATAGGACACCTGCTTCCGGGGCCGCCAGTCGGCCCCGGAGGGATCAGGCAAAGCGCAGGGCCGCCGCGCCGTGCGCGGCCCGCAGTTGGCCGATATCGAGGCCGACGGGCATGCCGTCCTCGACCCGCCACTCGCCCTTCACCATCACCCGGTCCGCACGGGTCGCGCCGCACAGGACGAGCGCGGCGATCGGATCGTGCGCGCCCGAGAAGCGCAGCTCGTCCAGCGTGAAGAGGGCGAGATCGGCCTGCATGCCGACGGCAATCCGGCCGATGTCCGTCCGGCCGAGACAGGCCGCCGAGCCTTCGGTGCCCATGGCCAGCACGTCGCGGGCGGTGACCGCCTCGGCGGAGCGATAGTTCAGCCGCCCCACCATCAGCGCATGGCGCGCCGCCTCGATGAGATTCGACGCATCGTTCGACGCCGAACCGTCGACGCCGAGGCCGACAGGCGAGCCTGCCGCGCGCAATTCGTTCACCGGGCAGAAGCCGGAAGCGAGCACCGCATTCGACGCCGGGCAATGGCAGACGCCGACCTTGTGGGCGCCGAGCCGGCGGCATTCGTCGGTGGTGAAATGGATGCCGTGGGCCAGCCAGGTGCGCGGCCCGAGCCAGCCGACATCCTCCAGATAATCGACCGGACGGCAGCCGAAGCTCTCGACACAGAAGCGGTTCTCGTCCTCGGTTTCGCCGAGATGGGTGTGCAGGCGGCAATCGTGCCTGTCGGCAAGCTCGGCGCTCGCCATCATCAGGCTCTTCGTCACCGAGAAGGGCGAGCACGGCGCCAGCGCGATCTGCGTCATCGCGCCGTCGCTGCGGTCATGCCAGCGGCCGATCAGCCGCTCGCTGTCGGCGAGGATCTCGTCCTCGTCCTGGACCACCGAATCCGGCGGCAGGCCGCCATCCTTCTGGCTGAGATTCATCGAGCCGCGGGTCAGCGTCACCCGGATGCCGAGCGCCGCCGCCTCCTCGGCCTCGATGTCGATGGCGTCCTCGAGCCCCTTGGGAAACAGATAGTGGTGGTCGGCCGCCGTGGTGCAGCCGGACATCAGCAATTCGGTCAGGGCCAGCCGCACCGACAGGCGGAAACTGTCCGGATCGAGCTGCGCCCAGATCGGGTAGAGGCTCTGGAGCCAGGGAAACAGCTCCTTGTCGATCGCCTGCGGATGGGCCCGCGTCAGCGTCTGGTAGAAATGGTGGTGGGTGTTGACGAGGCCTGGCAAAACGACGTGGCGGGCGGCGTCGAAGACCTCGTCCGCCGCCACCTGCGGCTCACCACCCGACGGCACCAGTTCGACGATGCGGCCGTCTTCCACGACGATGCCGCCGTCGGCCCCCTCCGCGAGGATCGCCAGCGGCGTCTTCAGCCAGAGCCGTGTCACGCGGCGCTCTCCACCGCTCGCATGCCGCCGCGTTCGGACAGGAAGGCGAGGATGTCGCCGATCCCCTTGGCGTGCGACAGATCGGCGAAGATCGTCGGGCCGTCGCCACGGCCCTTCGCGGCATCGCTGCGCATCCGCTCCAGATCGGCCCCGACATGGGGGGCAAGATCGGTCTTGTTGACCACCAGGAGGTCAGAGCGGGTGATCGCCGGCCCGCCCTTGCGCGGGATGTCGTCGCCCTGGCAGACCGAAATGACGTAGATCGACAGATCCACGAGGTCCGGCGAGAAGGTCGCCGCCAGATTGTCGCCGCCCGATTCCACCAGCACCAGGTCGAGGCCGGGATGGCGTGCGTTGAGATCGCGGATCGCCGCGATGTTGATCGAGGCATCCTCGCGGATCGCCGTATGGGGACAGCCGCCGGTCTCGACGCCGATGATCCGGTCGGAGGGCAGCGCCTGCAGCCGGACCAGCGCCTCGGCGTCCTCGCGGGTGTAGATGTCGTTGGTGACGACGCCGATCGACCAGCTGTCGCGCGCCGCCTTGCAGAGCTTTTCGACCAGGGTCGTCTTGCCCGAGCCGACGGGGCCGCCGATGCCGACGCGCAGGGGACCGTTCTTGGACATCATGAGCGGAAGAGCCTCGTGGGAAGGGTTTCGTGCCGCAGTGCGGCAATGTCCGACCCTAGCGCCGCCGAGCCGAGATCGTCCAGAGTCGAGCGGCCCGCGCGCTCAACCAGGGCGCGGATATCTGGCTCCAGCCGCCGCAATATCCGCACCGCCTCGCTCTGGGCCAGCGGCACCAGCCGCACCGCCGCCGACACCAGTGACGCGGCAAAGCCGTGCACGAAGGCCAGCAGCGTCTCGTCGAGCCCGAAGCCCGCATCGGCGGCGAGCCGCCCGACCGCGACCGGATAGGCGATGGCGTCGGCGCCTTCCCAGCCCTCCGCCTCGCCTGTTGCCGCCCAGGGCTGCGAGGCTTCAGCGAAGGCAGCGCCCAGCGCCAGCGTCTCGGCGCGGCGTTCGGCACTGCCGGCCAGCGCCTCGGCGAGCTCCGCGACGGCCGCGAAGCGGGTCGCGTCGCCTGCCTGATGCGCGGCGTAGGCCTCGACCAGCAGCACGGCGTCGTTCCAGGCGCTACCGCGATCGAGCAGCACCCGCACCCAGGCCTCGACCGAAGCCCCATCCGTCAGGACGCGCTCGGCCACCGCCGTTTCCAGCCCATGCGACCAGGCGAAGGCGCCGATCGGGAAGGCCGGCGAGAACAGGGTCAGGAGTTCGGCCAGATGCGGAGAAGCGACCGATGCCGCCTTCGACACCGGGCCTGCGTCGGTCAGCCGGCTCAAAGCGGGGCCGTCTCGACCGGATGGTGATGGCCCGACGGCTCGTAGGCGCCGCCTTCTGGATCGAACGCCGCCTCGGTTTCGGCGATCTCGGCGCCCAGCCCCTCCAGCATGGTGCGCACCACGGCGTCCCGGCGGATCAGGATGCGGTCGTCCAGCAATTGCGCCGCCAGATGCCGGTTGCCGATCTGCCAGGCCAGCGCCAGCAGGTGGCGGGCGTCGCGGCCGCGGATCTCGTAGAGCTCCTCGGGCTTGGCCTTCACGGCGATCAGCCGACCATCGTCCAGGAGTATGGCGTCACCCTCGACCAGCAGCAGCGCCTCCGGCAGGTCGAGCAGGAAGGCGATGCCATCGTCGCTGACCATCGCCATGCGGCGGCGATGGCGCGCCGATTCGTCCAGCGTGATCGTGTCCGCCGCCGTGGTCCATTCTCCAGCCCGCTTGATGGTATCGCCGACGATCATCCCGCTGTCTCTTTCTGAAGGGCCATGCCCGTTTCACTGTGCGTGCCGCGAGGATACGGTGCCCCGTGGCTCCGGACCAGCCCTTCGGCCGGCACAACCATGGCGCGGAATGCGTCGGCAGATGGGCAAGGGGACGCAGCATGGCTCTGCAGAACCGCGTCACCCCGCTGGGCGAGATCGTTGCCGACCGGGCCAGGGGCGATTTCATGGGCAATCGCGGCATCCTGCATGACGGCGCGCGCCGCCTCGGCGTCAGCCGCTGGAAGCACAAGGCGTGGATCGTCTGCACGCTGGCGTTCAAAAGCCGCAAGCGCGAGATCATGGCGCCGGGCCGCTACACCGAATTGTTCTTCCTCGACGAGGCGACGGCGCTTGCCGCCGGCCACCGGCCCTGCTGGGAATGTCGCCGCGTGGCCGCCCTCGCCTACCGTTCCGCCTTCGCCGAAGGCAATGGGCTGGAGAACACCCCGTCGAGCCGCGAGATCGACAGCCTTCTGCATGGCGCGCGCATCGTCACGGGCACACGCCATCAGCGCCGGGCGGAGCGCGTCGGACGCGAACTGCCCGACGGCGTCTTCGTCATCGTCGCGGGACAGCCCTGGCTCGTTCTGCACAATCGCCTCCTGCGCTGGACGCCGGCGGGCTACGATGCCGTGCGGGAGATGCCGGAGGGGCTGGTCACCGTGGCAACGCCGCTGCCGAGCGTCGCGGCGATCGCGGCCGGCTATCACCCGGCCCTGCACGCCAGTGCGGCGGCGCTGGATGGCGACTGAGCCCCCGTCCCGATCAGCGGCGCACTTCGCAGACCGTCGTCTGGCTCGGGTCGCTGCGCATCTCGCTGTAGAGGTCGCCGCGCCGTCCCTTGGTCCACCAGACCATCGCGCCGGCCGCGTATTTCGCGCCCGAGCCGGACATGACATCGACGAACAATGTCTGGCGGCCGTCTACCGGCAGGATTGCGAGCGAGTTGGACGGCAGGTTGATGTATTCGACAGCCATTTCCACCGGTTCGGCCTCCTCCGCGTCCCGGCAGAGATAGGTGACGGTGGTGCGCTCGGCCGGTCCCTCTAGATCGAGGGTCAGCGGCTCTCCGTCCTGCGCGAACGCGGGGACGGCACCAATGGCGGCCAGCGCCAGGCCGAGCGCAAGCGCCCTGATCCGTGCGGCGATCGAAACGTCATTGCGGTGCATCATGGCTCCTCCCCATTGGCCGCGGCGGGTCCGATCGTCCTCAGGTCGCCCCCGCCGTTCTTCGGGAAAGCCTAGAACAGGAAGTAGCGCTGCGCCATCGGCAGCACCGAGGCGGGCTCGCAGGTCAGCAATTCGCCGTCAGCGCGCACCTCGTAGGTTTCCGGATCGACCTCGATATGGGGCGTCGCGTCGTTGAGGCGCATCGACGCCTTGGAGATGCCACCGCGGGTGTTCTCCACCGCCAGGAACGCCTTCTCGCAGCCGATCTTTTCGCGCAGCCCGTCGGCCATCGCCGCGCCGGAGACGAAGGAGATCGCGGAATTGCTGACGGCCTTGCCGAAGGCGCCGAACATCGGCCGGTAATGCACCGGCTGCGGCGTCGGGATCGAGGCGTTGGGGTCGCCCATCGGGGCCGCCACGATGGTGCCGCCAATCAGCACCATCATCGGCTTCACGCCGAAGAAGGCCGGGTCCCACAGCACGATGTCGGCGCGCTTGCCGACCTCGATCGAGCCGATCTCCTTCGACATGCCCTGCGCGATGGCTGGGTTGATCGTGTATTTCGCGACATAGCGGCGGGCGCGCAGATTGTCGTTGTCGCCGGTCTCGCCGGCGAGCCGCCCGCGCTGCCGCTTCATCTTGTCGGCGGTCTGCCAGGTCCGCACGATCACCTCGCCGACCCGGCCCATGGCCTGGGAATCGGAGGCGATGATCGAGAAGGCGCCGAGATCGTGGAGAATGTCCTCCGCCGCGATGGTCTCCTTGCGGATGCGGCTTTCGGCGAAGGCGATGTCCTCGGGAATCGACGCGTCGAGATGGTGGCAGACCATCAGCATGTCGAGATGCTCTTCCAGCGTGTTGGTGGTGTAGGGCCGCGTCGGATTGGTCGAGGACGGGATCACGTTGGGCAGGCCGCAGACCTTGATGATGTCCGGCGCGTGGCCGCCGCCGGCGCCCTCGGTATGGAAGGCGTGGATGGTGCGGCCCTTGAAGGCGTCCACGGTGTTCTCGACGAAGCCGCTCTCGTTCAGCGTGTCGGTGTGGATCATCACCTGCACGTCGTGATCGTCGGCCACCGACAGGCAGCAATCGATGGCGGCGGGCGTCGTGCCCCAGTCCTCGTGCAGCTTCAGGGCGCAGGCGCCGCCCCGCACCATCTCCTCCAGCGCGGCCGGCAGCGAGGCGTTGCCCTTGCCCGAGAAGCCGATATTCATCGGCATGGCGTCAGTGGCCTGCAGCATGCGCGCCAGGTGCCAGGGCCCGGGGGTGCAGGTCGTCGCCAGCGTGCCGTGCGCCGGCCCGGTGCCGCCGCCCATCATGGTGGTGACGCCGGAAAACAGCGCCTCCTCGATCTGCTGCGGGCAGATGAAGTGGATGTGGCTGTCGAAGCCGCCGGCGGTGACGATCTTGCCCTCGGCGGCGATCGCCTCGGTGCCCGGGCCGATAATGATGTCGACGCCGCCCTGTGTGTCGGGATTGCCGGCCTTGCCGATGGCGCAGATGCGACCGTCGCGCAGGCCGATATCGGCCTTGTAGATGCCGGTATGATCGAGAACCAGCGCGTTGGTGATCACCGTGTCGACCGCGCCCTCGGCCCGCGAATGCTGGGACTGGCCCATGCCGTCGCGGATCACCTTGCCGCCGCCGAACTTCACCTCCTCGCCATAGGTGGTGAAGTCCTTTTCCACCTCGATGAACAGTTCGGTGTCGGCCAGGCGCACCTTGTCGCCGGTCGTCGGGCCGAACATGGCGGCATAGGAAGAGCGAGCGATCCGGGCGGGCATGGGCGATCTCCAGACGGGTCGAATTCTAAGGACGCGGCCGCTCTCGTTGCGGCGCACCATCAGCGACCATATGTCGGTCGCGAAAGCTTGTCTTCCCGGTTTTGTCGATCGGCGCGAGACTGGCCGCAATTCGGCCGCTGCGGCGCGCATGCCGGCCGTGGCCGCGCGCCCCCGATTCAGGAGCCCAGATGATCCGCCTCGCCCTCCTCGCCGCGCTGCTTCTGCCCGGCGCCGCCCTCGCCCAGGCCTATGATCCGGGGCCGATGGGCGACGTGCCGGGCTCGTCCGCGTCGGGCATGCGCATCGGCGGTTCGCCCGCAGCACCGGGCGGTCCCCGCATTCGCGGCGCCGACGTCTTCGGCGACACGGTCACCGAGCGGGCCTACGGCAAGAATTTCGACGACAGTTATCTGAAGCCGAAGGTGCCCCGCAGCCGCGCTGCCCAGCCGAGCACCGCAGAACGCGCGGTCGAAGGCCGGTCGGACCTCAACGGCATCAATGCCGGCAGCTTCGCGCGGCAGGGCCCCGGTGCCGCCGGCGGCAGCGCGGTGACCCGCGGCCGTTCGGTCGGCTCCCACCGCGCCATCATCCGGCGGTAGGCTGCGCGGCGCTGCCCGCGTTCGGGAACCGGTCGGAAGCGCGCGGAGTTGGTGATCAGAGGCAGCGGGCCGCCGACACCCACCGACCCGCGCCGTGAAACCGGAAGGCAGAGGCCATGCGCAGATCCCTCACCCCCCTGATCGCAATTGCGGCGGTGCTGACCGCGGCTCCCGCACTGGCCCAGCTCTCCGGCGGCGTCGGCGGCTCTTCAGGTGCCGGGGGCTCGTCCGGCATCGGCGGATCGGCGGGCAGCGGTGTCGTCACCGGCTCCGGCGCCAGCGGCATCGGCAGCACGGGCGGCGTCGGATCGGGGTCCAGCCTGTCGGATACGGGCGCATCGCCCACCCTCACCGACCCGATTGCACCGGGCGCAAGTTCCGGCAGCACCGGTCTCGGCGCCAACACCACCGAGGGGCTGGCGAGCGAGGGTTCGTCGACGATCAACAGCCTCAATGCCGAAGGGCTGGCACGCTCCGAGGATGGCGCCGGCACCTCGTCGGTCACCAGTTTCGGCACCAGCGACACGATCGGCACGCCCGGCGCCGGGTCCGACCGCGCCTACCGGATTACCAAGCCGACCGTCGCCGTCGATCTGGGCTCCATTCGTCGCGGCCTGTCGAACGCTCCGAGCGCCATTCCCAAGGCCAATGGCGACTGAGCCACGCCTCGTCTCCTGAGAAGGCGATCAGAACTCGAAGGCGTCGTCCACGGGCACCTGCAGCGCCTGCGCCAGCTGATTGGTCCTGGCGGCAAGGCCGACGACGGCCAGCAACTCGCCATATTGCGCATCGGTCATCCCCTTCGCACGCGCCGCGGCCGTGTGGGAATGGACGCAATAGCTGCAGCCATTGGTGGTCGAAACGGCGATATAGAGCATCTCCCGGGTCAGCGGATCGAGCGCGCCCGGTGCCCCCATCACCGCCTTCACCTCCTCCCATGTCCGCTTCAGCGTCGCCGGATCGGCGGCCAGCACGCGCCAGAAATTGTTGACGAAGTCCGAGCCGCGGGTCGCGCGGATGTCGTCGAAGACGGCGCGCACCTCGGGGCTGGCCTGTGCATCCGAAACCAGCGGTGCCGTTGCCATGGCCTGTCCCCTCAGGTGAGTGCGAAGACGCGGGCCGGACCGCCCGAGCCGCCGCGATGCTTCGGCGCGCCGACGATCAGCGTCGCCCCCGTCGCCGGCATGTCGTCGAGCCCGGCGATGCACTCCAGCCCCCAGCGGCCTTCCGGCAGCCAGGCGTAATGCACGGCGAAGTCCGGCGACATGCCGAAGTCGAGCGACAGCGTGTCGACGGCGATGCCGACCGCCGAGCCCTCCAGCAGCATCTGCACCGCCTCCACATGGAAGCCGGGGAAATGCATCGTGCCGTCCTGGTCGGCATTGCGGAACTTGTCGGTGTCCAGATGCCGGGCCCAGCCGGAATTCATCGCCACGCAGCAATTTTCCGGCATGTCGCCATGGGCCGCGATCCAGGCCTTCAGATCGTCGGGCGTGACCTGCGCGTCCGCGTCCTTCTCCGCCTTCTCGCGGATGTCGACCACGACCAGCGGCGCCATCAGCTTGTCGACGGGGATCTCCGCCACCGACTGGCCGTCGGCGGAGAAATGCAGCGGCGCGTCGACATGGGTGCCGGTGTGCTCGTTCACCCGCAGCTCGAACAGGTTGAACTTGTGCTCGGCGTAGGAGAATTTCCGCTCCATGAAGAATTGCTGGTCGCCGAAGAAGGTCGGGAACTCCGGATAGAGCTCATGGGTCAGGTCGGCGATGGAATTGGCCGGCATCGCGGCGGCTGCCGCGGGCCTGGCGACGTCCTGCGCAAAGGCCGGGCTGGCGATCCCCGCCGCGGCCGCGGCGAGCCCGCCGCCCAAGAGCCCACGCCGGCTCAGCATCCGGCTTTTCACGCTGTCGATCACGCAATGGTCGCACATTCGCCTGTCCCCCTTTTCCAGCACGCACCAAGCCGCGCCTGTGCCATCTGCCAGGCTTGCAGCCATCGTCCTCACGGCCGGGAATCAGGGGTGGCGCCTCAGCGGCGCCGGCGTCGCGCCGGTCAGAGCGCGCCCATCACCTTGCCGTTGAAGCCATAGACCTTGCGCGCGCCGCCGAGCGGCACAAGCGTGACCTCGCGGGTCTGGCCGGGCTCGAAGCGCACGGCGGTACCGGCGGCCAGATCCAGCCGCATGCCGCGCGCGGCGTCGCGATCGAAGGTGAGTGCGGGATTGGTCTCGGCGAAATGGAAATGGCTGCCGACCTGGACCGGCCGGTCGCCCGTATTGCCGACCATCAGCGTGATCGGCTCGGCGCCGTCATTGAGGACGATATCGCCGTCGGGGGTGAGGATTTCGCCGGGGATCATGATCCATTCCTCCAGAGCTTGCGAATGGCGATGATCGCCAGAACCACCAGCAGCACGGGGCCGATCGCCATCAGGTCGTATTCGCCGACAGGCTGCGGCGCCCGGATGAACTCAGGCACGCCGTTGCTCTTCTCTCAGGCGCGCCCGTCTCCGGGCGAGCCCTGTCTTCTGCGGGCCAGGGCCCGGATGCGTCACGCGGCTCAGGCCGCGATCATGTAGAGGCCGGCGAGCGCCGAGGCCGCGCCGAGCGCGCGGACGATCAGCGGCTGGCGGCCGGCGGTCAGCGAATGGCCGAGCGCCAGGCCGACACCATGCAGCGCGGCCGTCGCCACCACGAAACCGAGGCCGAAGGAGAAAGCGCCGGCCGAGCCGAGCTCGGCGCCATGGGCCGAACCATGGAACAGGGCGAAGGCGCCGACGGCTGCGGCCGCGGCCGGAACCGGCAGGCGGACAGCGGCGGCGACCAAAAGGCCGAGGGCGACGACCGACGCCATGACCACCGGCTCGACGAAGGGCAGCGACAGACCGTTCAGGGCCAGCACGAAGCCGGCGCCCATGGCGCCGACGAAAGCAGCGGGAACGGCAAAGCGCGCACGGCCGCCGAGCGTTGCAGCCCACAGGCCCACGGCCACCATGACCAGGACGTGGTCCCAGCCGAGCAGCGGATGCGACGCGCCGGCGGCCAGCGAGCCATGCGCAACCGGATCGAGATGGGCGAAGGCGGGCACTGTTGCGGCGGCCAGGGTTGCGGCGGCAATGGCGAAGCGTGTGAGCATGCGGATGTCCCTCAGATTGGTCGACGGGCGCCCCGATATGGGTCGCGTCCAGCCCGCCGTCGGCACCGCCCAAAAGGGGCACCCGGCACGGCGGGTTCGGGCGCGATCATGGAAGCCGGCCGACCCGGTGTCAAAGGCTTTCTGGCGCTGATCTCGCAGATGCGAAGAGCGGCGGGACGGCCTGTAGGATTTCGGAAAGCCTACCGACAACGATGGTTGCGCCGGCAAGAACTCATGAAACTTTCGCGGGTTATGTCTCGGCTCCGCGTTAACGGCTTTGGGCAAAAAGAGCTGGCGCGCGGAACGAAACGTCGCATAATGACGTTGCGGAAGAAGGCAAAGGTCCGGCATCGAACGATCGGACCGCGCAACCGCACAACAGGTTGGAGTTCACATGCTGAGGTCGCTTCTGATCGCGGCGTTTCTCGGTCTGCTCCTCGGTCCCGTCGGACCGGCGCAGCCCCTGATGGTCCGCACTGTCACCATCGGTCCCGTCACCGGTCCCGCCTATTATTCCGTCATCGAACAGGGGTTCCGATTCGTCGGAGACGCGCCCGTCGCTGTCGCAGCCGACGAGCCGGACATCACCGTGTCCTCCCTCGAACCCGCCGCGAAGGCGGACACACTGGCCGAGGCCCCGGCAACGGAACGGCGATAGGCAACGCGTCCGGTAGCGCAGGCCCCAGGCCGCAGATCGCCCGGATCAGCGGATCGGTTCGTGCACCGTCACCAGCTTGGTGCCGTCGGGAAAGGTCGCCTCGACCTGGACGTCGTGGATCATCTCGGCAATCCCCTCCATCACCTGGTCACGCGTGATCACATGGGCGCCGGCCTCCATCAGGTCGGCGACGCTGCGGCCGTCGCGCGCACCTTCCACCACATAATCGGTGATCAGCGCGATCGCCTCGGGATGGTTCAGCTTCACGCCGCGTTCCAGCCGGCGGCGCGCCACCATGGCGGCCATCGAGACGAGCAGCTTGTCCTTTTCGCGCGGGGTCAGTTGCATGCCGGGTTCCTTCGCAGATGCGTCATAGCGACCATACAAGCGGCAACGGCCCGTCCGCCAGACCCGAAAGCACCGGCACGAGCCGCTGGCGCAGATGAAAGCCGGACGCGGCCCGGATGCGGGCGACGAGAAGACCACCAACGAGACTGGCGCCGCCGTCTTCGCCGATCGCAGCGCGCAGCCCGTCGAGGCGGGCCTCGGCGTCGGGCAGATGAGCCACCACCGTCGCCAGCGCGCGGTTCGGGCCGAGCGAGGCGGGCTCCGCCATCGCCGCGGCGATGTCACCGGACAGCTGCAGGTCGTCGGCAAAGACCAGCCGGCCGCCGAGCCGCACCCGCCAGCGATCGTGGAAATGGCCCGCGGTCACGCTCTCGCCCATGAGCTCGCGGCCGAGGATCAGCGATTCGCACAGGAGAAAGCGCGCATCCGGCGCGGCCTCGACCTCGAGCGTGCGTCGCACCCGGCCGCCATCGAAGAGGATCGTTTCCTGCGGCAACCAGGCGAGCCGTGCCTTCGCTTCCAGCGTAGCGCGCGTCGTCACATGGGCAGTATCGCCGCCGGAGGCGCGGTAGATGCGTTCACAGGCCTGGGTGGTGACGGTGAGATCGGCCCCGGCCGCCACGGTGAAATCCTGCGCCAGCCGGTCGCCGCCGGTTAGGCCGCCCGAACTGTTGATGAGGATCGCCTCGGCCTGCTGGCGCGGCAGCCGCGGAAACCGCAGCTTGAGGCAGCCGGACTGGTGCAACCGCTGCAGGCGGGTTCGCTTGTCGACGACGCGGAACTGCGCCGACGCCGACCCTTCCGAGCGCTGCATGCGGCGCGGAACCGGCTGGTCCGTCACCGGCAGGTCGCGCACCGCGCTCATGCGGGCAGGCCGGCGCGGACGCGCGGCAAAGCGGCTTGATCCGACGGGGCGCCGGCTGCGTCTCTCATGATGATCTGTCCGAGGGGATGCGTGGAGATGGCGCGAGGCTCGCAGGTCCCGGCATGAACGGCAAGAGTGCGACCGGGCGCGAATTCCAGCCCCACGGCTGGCCACCGGAAGCCGCGAGTGGCCCTAAAGCTTGAGGATGCCCGACTTGAACTCTCTCAGGGACAGACGCCACCAGTCGAAGGTATCCTCGAGATTGCCGCGGGTGACTCCGTGGCGCAGATTGACGTCCATCTCCAGCACCGGATCGTTCTCGGCGTCGATATAAGCCTTGGCAAAGCGCTTGTCCCGGTTCCAGCCGTTGATGACGGCCTGATCGACAGGGACGCCGTCCCAGGAGGCATAGAACTGAAGGCTCTGGCACTCGCTCCTGTCGGAATTGCAGTCGTTGAAGAAGATCACGTAGAGCGTGCCATCGATGCGCCCCCGGACATATTCGGTCTCGTCCTTTTCCAAGGTCCCGGAGCCGAAGCCGCGGGCGATGTCGACGATCTGATCGATCTCGCCAGGCTTGACCAGCGTTTGCGCCTGACTGGCACCGGCAAGGCAAAGGCAGGCAAGAAGCGTCGCGATGAAGCGCACTGGGTATCCTCCCAAAAGCGGAGCGCACCACGTGCCGCAGATCGAGGAACATCGGCCGCGACCGTGTCATCCTTTCTAACATGCCGTTCGGGAAGACTGAAGCGAGGGCAATCATCGCGGAGATCGGAGTCACACCGTCAGATGCCGGCGCACCTCGGGATCGTCGAGACCCTCGGCGGGACCGTCGAAGACGATCTCGCCGCGATCCATGATGTAGACCTGATCGGCGAGCTCGCGGCAGAAATCCAGATATTGCTCGACCAGCAGGATGGCGAGACCGGACTGGTCCTTCAGATAGCGGATGGCCCGGCCGATATCCTTGATGATCGAGGGCTGGATGCCCTCGGTCGGCTCGTCGAGGACGAGAAGCTGCGGCCGTGTCACCAGCGCCCGGCCGATCGCCAGCTGCTGCTGCTGGCCGCCGGACAGGTCACCGCCACGCCGGCCGAGCATGTCGGCGAGCACAGGGAAGAGCTCGAAGACATGGTCGGGGATGGTCCGGTCGGCACCCTTCAGCGGCGCGAAGCCGGTCTGGAGATTCTCCTTCACCGTCAAAAGCGGGAAGATCTCGCGGCCCTGGGGCACGAAGCCGATGCCGCGTCGGGCCCGCGTATAGGGCGCCTCGCGGCCGAGATTGTCGCCGTCGAGGGCGATCTGGCCGGCGCGGATCGGCTGCTGGCCGACGATGGCGCGCAGCAGCGAGGTCTTCCCGACGCCGTTGCGGCCGAGGACGCAGGTGATCTCGCCCTTCCTGGCATTCAGCGACACGCCGCGCAGCGCCTGCGCCGCACCGTAATAGAGATCGACGTTCGAAACGGTCAGCATGGGGCGTTCGGCGCTCCTGCAGGGAATGTTGGATGGGCCGCGCGCGAACCGGCAAAGCGGCGCGTTCCGCCCTCCCCGGACCGCATCGTGGCCAGGTCTCGGCTCGTGTGGTGCATCTCAGCGGCCAAGATACACCTCGACGACGCGCGGATCGGCGGAGACATGGTCGAGCGTACCTTCGGACAGCACCGAGCCCTCGTGGAGGCAGGTGACCTTGACGTCGAGGGCGCGGACGAAATGCATGTCGTGTTCGACGACGACCACCGACCGGGTGCGGGCGATCTCGCGCAGGAGCCGCGCCGTCTCCTTGGTCTCGGCGTCGGTCATGCCGGCCACCGGTTCGTCCACCAGCAGGAGTTCGGGATCCTGCGCCAGCAGCATGCCGATCTCCAGCCACTGCTTCTGGCCATGGCTGAGATCGGCCGCCAGCGTGCCCGCTTTGGTGGTCAGGCGCGTCGTCTCCAGAATGTCGGCGACCGTCTGGCGCTCGCCCGCACTGTCGCGGTGCAGCAGCGCGGCGAAGATCGAGCGCGAGCCGGCCATCGACATGCGGATGTTGTCGGCCACCGTGTGGCTCTCGAAGACGGTCGGCTTCTGGAATTTTCGGCCGATGCCCATATTGGCAATCGCGGCCTCGTCCTGCTTGGTCAGGTCGACATCGCCGGCGAAATAGACCTCGCCCTCGTCGGGCCGGGTCTTGCCAGTGATGATGTCCATCATGGTGGTCTTGCCGGCGCCGTTCGGGCCGATGATCGCCCGCATCTCGCCCTTCTGGATGACCAGCGAGAGATTGTTGATCGCCTTGAAGCCGTCGAAGCTCTTGGTGACGCCGTCGAGATAGAGCAGCGTGTCGCGCCGCGCCTGCCCGAGGGCTTCGCGCTCGGCCAGCAGGGCGGCACGCTGGGTGGCATAGGGGTGCGGCGAGACGATCGGCGGCGCCGGTGCGGCGTCCGTATCGCCGGCGGGCGCGGCCGGCCCGCCTGCCGTGGCCATGGTCTTGTCGGGGGCGTCGGTCATCTGGTCCATCATGGTCATTCCGCCGGCCCCGGCGCCGGCACGGGCGTCTTGTCGACCGCCTCGCCCTTTTCGCGGTCGGCATCGCCGCGCCGGGCACGCCAGGCGTTCCAGCCATGGTCGATGGTGCCGACGATGCCGCGGGGCAGGAACAGGGTGACGAAGACGAACAGGCTGCCGAGGACGAAGAGCCAGAATTCCGGCGCGATGGCGGTGAAGGTGCTCTTGCCGAAATTCACCAGCAGCGCCCCGATGACCGGGCCGATCAGCGTGCCGCGGCCGCCGACCGCCGCCCAGACGACGATCTCGATCGAATTGACCGGGGCGAACTCGCCGGGATTGATGATACCGACCTGCGGCACGTAGAGGGCGCCGGCAATGCCGGCCATCACCGCCGAGACGGTGAAGGCGAAGAGCTTCACATGTTCGGGCCGCCAGCCGATGAAGCGGGTGCGGCTTTCGGCGTCGCGCACGGCGACCATCAGCTTGCCGAGCCGCGAGCGGGTGATCCAGCCGACGATGACCACGGCCACCGCCAGCGCGATGCAGCTGGCGGCAAAGAGGCCGGCGCGGGTGGTGTCGGCCTGCAGCGAGAAGCCGAGCAGCTCCTTGAAGTCGGTCAGGCCGTTATTTCCGCCGAACCCCATGTCGTTGCGAAAGAAGGCCAGCAGCAGCGCATAGGTCATCGCCTGGGTGATGATCGACAGATAGACGCCGGTGACGCGGCTGCGGAAGGCGAAATAGCCGAAGACGAAGGCGAGGATGCCGGGGGCCAGCACGACCATCAGCGCGGCGAACCAGAACTGGTCGAAGCCGTACCAGTACCAGGGCAGTTCCTGCCAGTTCAGGAACACCATGAAGTCCGGCAGCACCGGGTCGCCATAGACCCCGCGCGAACCGATCTGGCGCATCAGATACATGCCCATGGCGTAGCCGCCGAGGGCGAAGAAGGCGCCGTGGCCGAGCGACAGGATGCCGACATAGCCCCAGACCAGATCGAGGGCGAGCGCCAAGAGCGCGTAGCAGACATATTTGCCGAAGAGCGGCACCGCATAGGACGGCACATGCAGCGGATGGCCCGCCGGCAGCCAGAGATTGGCCAGCGGCACGAGGATTGCCGCCGCCAGGATCACAGCGACGAGGATGAAGATGCGGGGACCGAGGAAGCGCGCGAGAATCATGCGTCGACGAACCTCCCCTTCTGGGCGAACAGGCCGCGCGGTCGTTTCTGGATGAAGAGGATGATCAGGACGAGCACGATGATCTTGCCGAGGACGGCGCCGGCATAGGGTTCGAGGAACTTGTTGAGCACGCCGAGGCTCATCGCCCCGACCAGCGTGCCCCACAGATTGCCGACCCCGCCGAACACCACGACCATGAAGCTGTCGATGATGTAGCCCTGGCCGAGGCTCGGCGAGACATTGTCGATCTGGCTGAGCGCGACACCGGCGACACCGGCTATGCCCGAGCCGAGTGCGAAGGTCATGGCATCGACCCAGGGGGTACGGATGCCCATGGCCGAGGCCATCTTGCGGTTCTGGGTGACGGCGCGCATCTGCAGGCCGAGCGGTGTGCGGTTGAGGACGGCGAGCAAGGCCAGGAAGACGACCAGCGCGAAGACGATGATCCACAGCCGGTTCCAGGTGATCGACATCAACCCGACATCGAAGGCGCCGGACATCCAGTCGGGATTGCCGACCTCGCGATTGGTCGGGCCGAAGACGGTGCGCACCGCCTGCTGCAGGATCAGCGAGACGCCGAAGGTCGCCAGCAGCGTTTCCAGCGGCCGGCCGTAGAGAAAGCGGATCAGGCCGCGCTCCATGACGAGACCGACGAAGCCGGAGACGAGGAAGGCCAGCGGCAGGGCGATGGTCAGCGACCAGGGAAACAGCCAGGGCGCCGAACCGCGGATCGCCTCCTGCACCACGAAGGTCGTGTAGGCGCCCAGCATGACCATCTCGCCATGGGCCATGTTGATGACGCCCATCACACCGAAGGTGATGGCCAGCCCGATGGCCGCGAGCAGCAGCACCGAGCCGAGCGACAGGCCGTACCAGACATTCTGCATCTGGTTCCAGAAGGCGATGTTGGCCTCGATGCCGGCGATGGATTCGCGCGCCGCCTCGCGGGCCACCGGATCGTCGGTGGCATCGGCGAAGATGCGCAGCATGTTCAGCGCCTCGCGGTCGCCGCGCGTCTGCAGCGCCTTGGCGGCCTCGGCCTTCTCGGCGGCCGGACGGTCGGAGGCGAGGATCGCGGCAGCGCGCGCCTCTTCCAGCCGGGCCAGGACGCCGGCGTCGGTCTCGGCGGCAATCGCCGCTTCCAGCGGGGCAATCATCTCGGGGTCGGCGTCGGAAAACACAGTGCTGGCGGCCCGCAGCCGCTGGGCCGGATCGGCGGCGCGCAGGGTCAGGG
The DNA here is from genome assembly GCF_049132005.1 of Aurantimonas sp. NFXS3. Taxonomy (NCBI): domain Bacteria; kingdom Pseudomonadati; phylum Pseudomonadota; class Alphaproteobacteria; order Hyphomicrobiales; family Aurantimonadaceae; genus Aurantimonas; species Aurantimonas sp. NFXS3. The sequence goes on along the minus strand of NZ_JAGDDZ010000002.1, from coordinate 741,155 downwards.
TGCCGAGGGCGGCGGTGACCGCGTTGCGGATCGAATTCTTGATGCGGACCTTGGTGACGTCCGCCTTGGCGACTATACCGGCAGCCTCGCCGGTGATCGGATCGGTGAGGACCATCTCGTCGCCGCGCGCCGCGCCGACGAAGACGGCCTCGTCGCTCTTGCGCCAGTAGAGGTCGCCGTCACGCAGGGCCTTGAGGGCGGGCGCCAGGGCGGCATCGCCGCTGGCCGCCGCTTCCGCGATCACCGCCTCGGTTTCGCTGAAGCTCTGCTTGCCGCCGAATTTCTGGACGATCGTGGCCGGGTCGGCGCCCTGGGCCCATGCAGGCTGCGCCGCCAGAAGTCCCGCCGCCAGCAGGAGACCCGCGACCAGCATGAGACCGGTCCGGCATCGCTCGAAGAACTGTTGCATCACATCCCACCTGAGGGCCGCTGGGGACGGGGACGGTCGCCTGGGACCGCCCCCGTCGGGTTCGTCTTGGGAGGACGAAGCTGTCGGACCCGCTTACTTGGCTTCCGCCGAAGCACCGCCGCAGGTCTCGGTCTCGGTGTTGTAGTTCCCGCAATTGATCGGGTCGGTCCAGTCGGCGGTCAGCTTCTTGGATTCCGGCAGGAAGTCGGACCAGGCGTCGCCCGGCACCAGTTCCTCGGTCTCCGAGACGATGTCGAACTGGCCCTCGTCGTTGATCTCGCCGATCAGCACGGGCTTGGTGATGTGGTGGTTGGCCAGCATGGTTGACATGCCGCCGGTGAGGTTCGGCACCTCGACGCCCGGCAGGGCGGCGATGACCGCGTCGGCCTCGGTCGTGCCAGCGGCCTCGACCGCCTTCACCCACATGTTGAAGCCGATATAGTGGGCTTCCATCGGGTCATTGGTGACGCGCTTGTCGTCACCGATGAAGGTCTTCCACTTCTCGATGAACTCGGCATTCTCGGGCGTATCGACCGACTGGAAATAGTTCCAGGCGGCGAGATGGCCGACCAGCGGGCCGGTGTCGATGCCGGCCAGTTCTTCCTCGCCGACGGAGAAGGCGACGACCGGAATGTCGGTCGCGGCGATGCCCTGGTTGGCGAGCTCCTTGTAGAACGGCACGTTGGCGTCGCCGTTCACGGTCGAGACAACGGCGGTCTTCTTGCCGGTCGAACCGAATTCCTTGATGGCCGACACCTCGGTCTGCCAGTCGGAGAAGCCGAAGGGCGTGTAGTTGACCTTGATGTCCTCGGCGGCGACGCCCTTGTCCTTGAGATACTGCTCGAGGATCTTGTTGGTGGTGCGCGGATAGACGTAGTCGGTGCCTTCCAGCACCCAGCGCTCGACGCCTTCCTCCATCAGATAGTCGACGGCGGGGATTGCCTGCTGGTTGGGCGCGGCACCGGTGTAGAAGATGTTGCGCGAGGATTCCTCACCCTCGTACTGGACCGGGTAGAAGACGACCGTGTTGAGCTCTTCGGCCACCGGCAGGATCGACTTGCGCGACACCGAGGTCCAGCAACAGAACACCGCCGCGACGTCCTGGGCCGAGACGAGGTCGCGCATCTTCTCGGCGAAGAGCGGCCAGTCGGAGGCCGGATCGACCACGACACCTTCGAGCGGACGCCCGAGCAGACCGCCCTTGGCGTTCTGCTCCTCGATGAGCATCAGCATGGCGTCCTTCAGGGTGGTCTCGGAAATCGCCATCGTGCCCGACAGCGAATGCAGGATGCCGACCTTGATCGGATCGCCGGACGGCGCGTCCTGCGCCACGGCACCGGTCAGTGCGACGCCGCTCATCGCGGTCGCGGCGACGGCGCCACGAAGCCAATTGATAGGTGATGTCATTCACGCTCTCCAGTTGACAGGTCCCGCTCTCAGCGACGGGCTCCGGTCACACAGGGAGCAATCCCCGTGCCAGACTGGCGATGCGCGAAGGACTGGCGGGGAACGCGGCCATCCGGCGGGTGAAGCCACCGGTTGCGCGACTACCCTGACCCTGGGTCAGATCAAATCTGCCTGTATTTTGTTCAATGCCTAGTTTTTCACCGCAGTGAGCAGCGCGGCAGCAGACGGTGCTGTCCGCTCAGATCGCTTCCTTGCGATCTTCCGGCCAGTGGCACTTCCAGCTCTTGATCGTCCATTGCGGATGATCGCCGGCCCAGGCCGCGACATAGGGCGTCGACAGCATCATGCATTGCGCCAGCGAGCCGCGGCTCTGGTAGGTCAGCCGCTCTTCCCGGCAGTTCGACGGGTCGCTCACCATGCAGACGGTCAAAATCAGGTCAATCATCGTCTCGGCCGTTTCCTTCCTGGGGGATCAGACGGTGCCCGGTCGAACTGGGATACGCTCTTCACATACGCAGCGATGCTGCATCCGGATGCAGAACTAGCGGCGCCCTCCGGCAAGTCAGCAGAGCGGCGGCGCCGTGTCGCATGGCAATTGTGCAGTCTCGCCGCCTTACAACGGCAGGAAGATCTCGCCCATGCCGAGCACCGCCGTGTCGCCGCCGAACCGGCGCATGGGCGCGCCATCGAAGGGCACCGGGCCGGCGGGCCCCGCGGCGATATCCCGGGCCATCAGCTTCAGGATCAGGAGGTCGGCCGGGCCGTTGTCGAGGAAGGTCGGCGTCAGGCGCTCGACCCCGCCGGGCAGGATCAGCGTGCCGCGCTTCATCAGGCGGCCGGGCACGCCCGCGGCGCGGCCGCCGGCAATCAGCGTGCCGGCGATCATCCGGCTGGCGGCGTTGGCGCCGAGCGTGCCCGCGACGACGATGGTGCCACGCCGCATGCGATCGGCCGCCCGTTCGCCGGCCGCGCCGCCGACGCGGATCGTGCCACCCGACATGCCCGCCATCTCGCCGGCCAGCGGACCGCCGAGAAAATCGCCCGCATCGCCCTCGATGTGCAGCTCGCCGCCGCTCATGGCCGAACCGGCGAAGCCGCCGGCCGAGCCCGTCACCGTCAGCCGTCCGGCGCTCATCACCCGGCCGGTCCGCCAGCCGGCATTGCCCTCGACATGGATCTCACCGCCATCGAGCCCTTCGCCGATCCGGTCGAAGCGGTGCGAGCCACCCTCGAAGCGCAATTGCGCAGGATCGCCGCCCGACACGTCGAAGAGGTCGCCGACCGTGACCAGCCAGCGGGTCGTGCCGACCGGCAGGGAGGCGATCTGCGCAATGGTGAGGCCGGCAAGGCGCGACGGGATCAGGGCCGACAGGTCGATGCGCTGATCCGGTTCGGCCCGCTTGCGGAAGGTGAGCCCGCTCATGGCGCCAGCTCCTTCAGATGGAAGTGATGCGGTCCGAGATTGCCGCCGTAATTGCCGGCGCCGATCCGCAGGGCGCCCTTGTCGGGTCCGAGATCGACCGCCGCCTTCAGCCCGGCGCGCATGGCATCGGCGACCGCCTCCTTCGACAGGCCGTCGATGACGATCTCCAGCACCGAACCGATATCGGGCGTCAGAGCCGATGGGGTGACGCCCTTCAGGGTCGGGCAATAGGCATCGTTGGTGGAGGCCATCATGCCCTTGTACTTGCCGCCGACCTTGGAACCGGAGCGCACGATCCCGCCGGGAAACGGCATGATCGCACCGGGCACCTCACGCATCGCCTCGAGCGCCGCCTCGGCAGCCGCCAGCGCCTGTGCGCTGGTGCGAGCCATGAACAGGAGATTGCCGCCGCCGACGCCGTCGCCGGTCATGCCGGTCGTCGCCTCGCAGAGGAATTCGCCCTCCATCACCGGCATGCGCCAGAAATGCCGGCCGGCGAATTTCTTCGATATCTGCCAGCCATCGGCGAAATAGCGGATGGCCGAGCCGAGATCGATCTGCGTCTCGCTGTCGAAATCGGCGTAGCAGGCCGAGGACGGGCTGGTGAGAATGCACTGGCCGAGCCGGGTGCCGAGCTGCTTGGCGAGCCCGTCCTTGTCCATCGAGAACAGGAGAATGCGCACGCCCGGCCGCCCGTCGCGGGTCTCGCTGGCGGGCACAACGCGGTCGATGCCGGCCTCGCAGCCGCAGGCGATCACCGAGGTGGCAAAGCCGGTGAAGGAGCGCGCGGCCTCCATCGCCCATTTCTCGGAATCGGCGGTGACCTGGATGGCCGTTCCGCTCATCGGAAACGCTTCGGCGAAGGTGTCGTCAATGACGACGCCATTGCGGGTCATCGCCGTGGACGGCGCGTCCTGTGTCACGTCCGGCATGGCATCACCTTGAACGGATCCTCTTGGCCGATGGCAAAGTCCGGCACCTCGAACCAGCGCGACGGCAGACCGAAGCGTTCGTCGAAATAGCGGTCGAGGCGTTTCGCCATCGCCTTGTCCGCCTCGGGCCGGACCGTCAGCGTGCGGCCCTTGGTGCGGTTGACGACGGTGCCGTCCTTCACCACCAGCGTCCCGTCCTTGAAGACATAGGCTGCGCGGCCGAACATCTCGGCCTTGTCGTGGCCGGGACGATAGATCGCCACGTCGCCCACGGCCCCCGCCCCCAGATGGCCGCGATCGGACGTGCCGAGCAGGCGGGCCGGGGCGGCGCGGGTCATCGTCGCGATCTCCCGCAGCGTGTATTCGCGGGTGATCTCCGGCAGGCTGGTCATCCGCACCACCGATTTCGGCAGCGCGTCGAGCCATAGCTGGCGCACGCCGCGGTCCATCAGCAGCGCGAAGATGTCGGGGTAGCTGGTGAACGGCGCGCCATTGGGATGGTCGGTGGTGAAGAACACCTGCGAGGGGTCCTCGATCAGGAGGAACAGCTCCAGCCCGATCGCCCATTGGAGCGCGTTGAAGAAGCTCTTCTGCTTGTATTCCATCGGCACCACGCCGCCGCCATTGGCCTCGTGGTCGAAGATGATCGTCTTGCCGGGGCTGGCCTGCGGCCGACCGGCAAACTGGCGCATCTCGTCCGAGGAGATCGTCACGGTCTGGCCGAACATCACCTGGCCGATATCGACCGTGACCTCCGGCGTCCGGTTGACGAGGTCGGCCAGCCGCTGCCCGACCGAGGAAAAGCCGCGCTTGCCCTCGGTGCCGTAGCCGTAGAACTGGATGTGGGCGAGATGCATCGGCAGGCCCTCGGCCGCGCCGATGGTCGCCTCGGCCGACGAGGCGGAATCGCCGGGCACGCCGAGATTGTTGCAATGGACATGCAGCGGATGCGGGATGCTGAGCCCGTTCACGGCGCCCTGCAGCGTCTTGACGATCTTGCGCGACGACACGCCGTAATCGGGCACGATGTCATCGAAGTCGAACTTGCGGACATTCTCCTTGAAGGCCGCGGAGCCGCCGGCATTGATGCATTTGACGCCGAGCGCCCGCGACGCCGAGACCGTCCAGGCGACATAGTCGGCGATGGCGCTCTCGCTCTCGCCGTCGCGGATCATCGCCATCAGGAAATCGTCATTGCCAAGGACGACGAGCGTTGCCTTGTCGATGATCGGGATGTCGGCGAGTTCGAGATGGGAATGCAGCGCCGAGGACGGCGCCATGGCGGGCTCGACCACGGTGGTGAACCCCATTTCGGCGTAGCGCAGGCCGGTTTCCTCGGTGGTCCAGCCGACCTTGGACAGGCCGGTCGAGCCCGGCCGTGACTGGAAGGCCCGGTGATATTCCGGCAGCAGCAGCCGCGCCGTGTTCACGTGACCGCTGGCGATGTGGGAATGAATGTCGATGGCGCCCGCCATGACGATCAGCCCCTTGCAGTCGATCGTCTCGTCGGGCCGGCGCCCGTCCGTCGGCGCATCGACGACGACGCCGTCGGCGAGATACAGATCCGCCACGCCATCCCGGTCGTTGGCCGGGTCGACGACATGGCCGTTCTTCAAATGCGTCAGCATGCAGACGCCCCTTTCCGTCCGACGATCATGCCGTCGCTTCCGTCGTCGTCTGTCCCAGATGCGCGGCGATCGCCGCAAGGACGGCCGCCGCCGTCATGCGCCCGCCGGCGTCCTCGCCCGCCTGCGACGCCGCGACCGGGACGAAGCCGCCGAAGCGGTTGTCGTAGAGGACGCTGTCGTGATCGCGGCCGGCCGTCGCCACGGCGAAGGCGATCTTCGGCGGATGGCTCCAGTCGGTCGCCTCGCCGCACAAGGCGACGACCGGCACCGTCGCCGACCACTCCGGCTCGATTTCGTCCTGGCCGTCCAGCGCGGCGACATGCACCGCCAGATCCGCCTCGCCGTCGGCGATCAGCCGCTCGCCGCGATACAGATGCGGATCATGGTCGGGATAGCCGCGGCCGAAACCGCTGCGCAGCGGAAAGCCGGTCGTCCAGGTGGTCGCCTGCGCCGCGGCAAAGGCCTGGTCGGCGCGCAACATCGGCAGGCTGGTGAAACGGGTCTCGGCATTCAGGTCGAAGACCAGGCCGGCGAGCATCTCGATGGTGAGGCTGTCGAGGTTGGCGGGTGCAAAGATGGCGCAGCCGAACGCCGCCTCCTTCAGCCATTCGGCGACGAATTGCACGGTTGGCGCGGGCAGCGGCCCGGCGCCGTGCTGGTGCCCGGCCAACTCGGCGCGGATCGCCGACAGCGCGTCGAGGAGATCGTCGCCGGCGCAGTCGATGCCGTGCAGCGCGACCGATTCCGGAAGGTCCGGCATGTCGTCGCCGGCGCCCAGCCACAGGACCTGTCGCTCGACGCCGCGGGTCGCTTCGCCGAGATCGGGCGTCTCGTAGAACAGGTAATCCGGCATGTCCGGCGCGTCTTCGAACGCGTCGTCACCGACCACCAGCACGCGGTCGGCACGGCGCCGGATCTCGGACGGTGCGGCCAGCATCATGCCGCTGTCGCGCATCGCCGAGATCAGCGGATAGATGCCGTTCGAGGCGGCATGATCGATCGCCCCGCCGGCGATCTGCGCCAGGGCGACCGCGGCCTTGATGCCTGCGACATCGGTCGAAAGTCCGGTCACGAGAGGCAGGCGGCTTCGGCCGATCAGCTCCGCCGCTGCGGACACAGCCTCCTGTGTGGACGCCGGTTTCCCGTCGATCCATGCGTTCTGCAAAACCATTCGCTTTCTGTGCCCGTGATGCAAACTACAGCCTTGGCGGCGAAGATCAAATCCCCGCCGGCAGGTCTCAGCTCTTGTCGTATTTGATATAGGCGAAGCGCGGATCGTCCGGCGTGCCCGACAGCGGCCCGTCCTCCTTGCCCGGCTGCCACATGACCACCTGCTCGATCATCTTCGCCAGGGCGAAGTCCGAATCGGTGATCCCCTTGGCGGCGTGATTCACCAGCCGCACCTCGACCCAGGCATAGGAGGCAGTGATGTCGGGATGGTGGAATGCGGCCTCGGCGAGATGGCCGACGGCATTGATCACCATCAGCGTGCCCTTCCAGCCCGCGGTCTTGTAGGTGCGGCGAATCCAGCCGTCCTCGAGCCGCCATGTGGGCAGCTCCGCTTCCAGTCGCTTGGTCACCTCGGCGTCGGAATAGGTCTTCGCTGCCATGGTTTTCTCCTCCACTACGCTTGCCCCATCGGTATTCGCCGCAATAATAGGGTGCGGGCACGCAAGTTCAGGGGACAAAGTGACAGACGACGTCGTCAACGTCTCGGCGCCCGCTCGCCTGCATCTGGGATTTCTCGATCCCGGCGGCCAGTCCGCGCGCCGGTTCGGCGGAATCGGCATGGCGCTGGAAGAACCAGCAACGCGGCTTTCCATCCGGCGGGCCCGGCAGGACCATGTCGACGGTCCGGAAGCGGGTCGCGCAGCCGCCTATCTCGACGACATGCGCCGGCATCTGGGCATCGGCGTCCGCCACGAGCTGACGATTTCGGAGGCGATTCCGGCCCATTCGGGCCTCGGATCGGGCACCCAGCTGGCGCTGGCCGTGGCGACCGCTCTGCGTGCCCTGGAGGGGCTGCCAGCCGACGTCGCCGGCGACGCCGCGCGGCTCGGCCGCGGCAACCGGTCGGGCCTCGGCGCCGCCTTCGTCACCGGCGGCGGCGTGGCGGTGGACGGCGGCAAGGGCGACAGCGACCTGCCGCCGCCGCTGATCGCGCGGCTGCCGTTTCCGCACGACTGGCGCGTCATCCTCGTCCTCGACCCGAGCGATACGGGCTTTCACGGCGCCGACGAAGTCGCCGCCTTCGCGACGCTGCCGGCCTTTCCCGAGGCGCAGATCGCGGAAATCTGCCGGCTGGTGCTGATGCAGGCGCTGCCCTCGCTGGCCGAGACCGACATTGCCGGCTTCGGCGCCGCCATCGCCACCATCCAGCAGATGGTCGGCGAGCATTTCGCCCCCGCCCAGGGCGGCGTCTTCACCAGCCCGGCGGTGGCCGGGGCCTGTGAGGCGCTGGCGGCGGCCGGAGCCCATGGCATCGGCCAGAGCTCTTGGGGCCCGACCGGCTTCGCCTTCGCCCCCTCGGCTCCGGAAGCCCGGCGTCTCGTCACGGCGATCGGCGAGGCCGCCGCGGGGCTCGACATCCGCATCCTTGCGGGACGCAATCATGGAGCCGGCGTCGAACGTCGCGGGTTCCGACTGACGGGCACCGGCTAGCGGCGACAAGCCCTGGCACCGTCGCGGCCGACCGGCCCGGCGAACGCACATGCAGACCGGAGACTTTCCATGGCGCACAAGAACATCCTGCACATGATCACGCCGCAGAAGCACATCAGCCCCTTCGACGTGAACATGGCGCTCGACGCCGGCTACGATGCGGTGCTGCCCTATGAGAGCGTCGAGATGGCGGAGGTCGCCGACCTGGTGCAGGACGTGATCTTCTCGCGCCCGCCGGATCGCGGCGTGCGCTCGGCGGTGTTCTTCGGCGGCAATGATTCGGTGCTGGCGCTGGACATGATCGCGGCGGCCAAGGACGCGCTCGTGCCGCCCTTCGGCTGCAACATCATGGCCGATCCCTCGGGCTCCTTCACCACGGCCGCCGCCATGGTCGCCTGCATCGAGCGCACCCTGAAGAACCGCAAGCAGACGGCGCTGAAGGACGTTACCATCGCCGTCTTCGGCGCCACCGGCGTCGTCGGCTATTGCGCCGCCGTCATCGCCGCGCTGGAGGGCGCCACGGTGAAAGTGGTCGGCTATGACGGGATCGAGCGGATCTCCAAGCGCGCGGCCGAGATGAAGGAGCGCTTCGGCGTCGAGGTCGAGCCGGTCGACGGCTCGTCAGACGACAAGAACACCGCGATCATCGAGGACGTCCACGTCATCATCGCCGCCGCCAAGGCCGGCGTGCAGGTGCTCGGCAAGGACCAGATCCAGGGCGCGCCGAAGCTTCTCGTCGCCGCCGACGCCAATGCGGTGCCGCCGCTCGGCCTCGAGGGCATCGACGTGATGGACGACGAGGAGCAGATCGACGGCACCGAGGCCTTCGGCATCGGCGCGCTGGCGGTCGGCCCGTTGAAGTCGAAGACCGAATCCGGCCTCCTGCAGCGCATGATCGAGGCGGAGGAGCCGCAGGTGCTCGACTTCCGCGATGCCTTCGCGCTGGCCCGCACCCTGGTCTCGTAACCCGATGGCATCGCGCCCCAGCATTCTCTGTGCCGCCTTTTCGGCGCGTCAGATCGCCGAGAGCGCCCGCCGCTCCGGCATCGACGCGCTGGCGGTCGACTTCTTCGGCGACCTCGACCTGAAGCAGTCGGCGCGGGCGGCCGAGGTGCTGCATGGCGACTATCCCGACGGCTTCGACGGCGAGGAACTGCTGGCGATCCTCGGCCGCCTGGCCGACGGCCATGCGCCGATCGGCTTCGTTCCGGGCGCCGGCTTCGAGGACCGCACCGAACTCTTGGAGCGGATCGGCGCGCGCTGGCCGATCCTCGGGACCGACGCTGCCACGACCCGCCTGCTCAAAGACCCCGAGGCCTTCGCCGCGCTCTGCGTAAAGGCCGAAATCGCCCACCCCGAGACCCGGCGCAGCGTTGTCGGCGATCCCGCCGGCTGGGTGTCCAAGAAGATCGGCGGCGCTGGCGGCAGCCATGTCCGCCCGGCAGACGGCACGGCGCCCGACGCCGATCGCTATGTCCAGCGCAGGGTGACGGGCGAGAAATGGTCGGCGGCCTTCCTCGCGGCGGGTGGCCGGATCGCGATGCTCGGCTTCACCCGGCAATGGGCGGCGCCCTCGGCCGACGAGCCGTTCCGCTATGGCGGCGCGGTGGGCCCGCTGGACCCGCCCGGCGACAGCGCCCCGGCCATGGTCGCGGCGCTGGAGCGGCTGGCGCGCGAGGTGCCGCTCGCCGGCATCGCCAGCGGCGATTTCGTGCTGACGCCGGACGGGCCGGTGCTGCTCGAAATCAACGCCCGTTTCGGCGCGACCGTCGACATCTATGACCGCGACGACGCCCCGCTCCTGGCGCTGCATCTCGACGCGTGCCGGGGGCGCCTGCCAACGAGCATTCCGCCCGCCGGCACCGTCCGCGCCTCGGGCCTTGCCTGGACCGACGTCGCTGTAACCCTGCCGGCCGACTTCGACTGGCCGGAATGGAGCTGCGACCGCACCCATCCGCCGGCCGCGTTCGGTCCCGGTCAGCCGCTGTGCACAGTCGTTGCCGAAGCGGCCGACGCTGCGGCCGCCGAGGCCCTGTTCCACGCCCGCGTGGACGCACTGCATGAACGAACCGGGAGGATGGCCGCATGAGCCGTGCATCGCAATTGTCGGTCAACGGAGGCGTTCTCCCCCTGATCGAGACCCTGCAGCGTCGCGCGGCGGAACTGCGGATCGGCGTTTCCACCGGACCGGCCGGCGAAACCCTGATCGATGCCGGCGCCTCGGTCACCGGCAGCCTCGAGGCCGGCCGGCTGATGACCGAGATTTGCCTTGGCGGGCTCGGCGAGGTGACGCTCGGCTCGTCGCCCTACCTGCCCAACTGGCCGTTCACCCTGACGACGCGCACCTCGCAGCCGGTCGTCGCCTGCCTCGGAAGCCAGTATGCCGGCTGGCAGCTGACCAGCGGCGAAGGCGACGCAGCCTATTTCGCCATGGGCTCGGGCCCCGGCCGGGCGCTGGCCGGCAAGGAGGCGCTGTTCAAGGACATCGCCTATGCCGATCAAAGCGACACGGCGACGCTGGTGCTGGAATCCGGCAGTCCGCCGCCGGAAGACCTCGTCCGGCAGATCGCCGCCGATTGCGGTGTGGCGCCCGAGGCGCTGACCATCATCTACGCGCCGACCCAGAGTCTTGCCGGCTCGGTGCAGATCGTCGGCCGCGTGGTCGAGGTGGCGCTGCATAAGGCGCATGAGCTGAAATTCGACCTGTCGCGCATCGTCGAGGGCACCGGCACGGCGCCGCTCAGCCCGCCGCATCCCGACTTCATCACCGCCATGGGCCGCACCAACGACGCCGTCATCTATGGCGGGCGCATTCTCCTGCACGTCACCGGCCCGGCCGCCGACGCCAAAGCGCTGGCCGAGAAGCTGCCGAGCTCGACCGCCAATGACTACGGCACGCCCTTTGCCGAGATCTTCCGCCGCTACGAGGGCGATTTCTACAAGATCGACCCGATGCTGTTCTCGCCCGCCGAAGTGGCGGTCGTGGCGCTGGAGACCGGCGAGACCTTCCGCGGCGGTGCGGTCGATCCCGAGCTGATCGACGCCTCCTTTGGCTGAACCGGCGGCTCCCGGCGCATCCGGCGCTCCGCGCATTCTCCTGGTCTCGGCCGACCGGGACCGGCATGCCCGCGACCTGATCGCGGCCTTCGGTGCACTTGGCGCGACGGTCGTGCTGGCCGGCCTGTCGGAGATCGGCTTCGACACCGGCGCGGCAAGCGGCCTGCGCATTCCGCAATTCGGCGACGAACTGCCGGACGCGGTCTGCCTGCGCACGATGGATGCGGGCAGCTTCGAGCAGGTGACCCGACGGCTCGGCGTCCTCCACGCCCTGGCGCGCAGCGGCGTGCCGGTTTCAAACGGCCCGCGCGCCGTCGAGAACTGCGTCGACAAGTCGATGACCAGCTTCCTCCTTCACCGGGCGGGCCTGCCAAGCCCGCGCAGCTACGCAGTCGAGAGCCGCGCCGAGGCCGCGCGCATCCTCGCCGCCGAGCCCGGCCCGATGGTGCTGAAGCCGCTGTTCGGGGCGCAGGGCAAGGGGCTGAAGCTGGTACGCGGCGCGGACGACCTGCCGCCTGCCGGCGAGATCGCAGGCGGCGTCTATTATCTGCAGCGTTATGCCGGGGTCGAGACCGGCGGGCGCTGGAGCGACGTCAGGGTGCTCGTCTCGGCCGGCCGCGCCGTCGCTTCGATGCGGCGCGAGGCGGCGAACTGGATCACCAACGTCAAGCAGGGCGCCAACGCCGTCGCCATGCCGGCCGACCGCGAGATGGAAGAGCTCGCGATCGCCGCCACGGCCGCCGTCGAGGGGGATTTCTGCGGCGTCGACCTGCTGCGCGACGAGAGCGGCCGCGCCGCGATCATCGAGGTCAATTCCATGCCCGCCTGGACCGGACTGCAGCGGGCCACCGGCAGCGACATCGCAGCCATCCGCGCCCGCGACGTGGTGGCGCTGGCCGAGGCCCGCCGCCGTCAGCTCCTGTCGCAGCCGCTGCCTCACGCCGTATGAGCCTGCCACCCGACCGGATCGCCGCGGCCTTCCTCGCCGCCTGCCGGGCCGAGCTCGACGCGGCCAAGCCCGGCAATGTCCACCGCTTTGCCGGCGGCCACGGCATGCACGCCGACACCTTCGAGGCCGCCGCAAGGGCGACCGCGCCGTGGATCGCCCGGCACGATCTCGGCGTCGGCGCCCGCATCCTCGGCGCGACACGCGCCAGCTGGGAGGCCGTCGGCCTGAACGCCAATCTCGGCATCGTCCTCCTCTGCGCGCCCCTGGCGGCGGCCGCCGAGCATCACGCAGCTGGCGGCCTCGATCTGCGCGAGGCGGTGGCGGATGTCCTCGCCCGCCTCGATGCGCAGGACGCGCATGACACCTTCGCAGCCATCGCGCTGGCGACGCCCGGCGGGCTCGGCGAGGCCGCCGAACAGGACGTGCGCTCGCCGCCGACCATCGGCCTCGTCGAAGCCATGCGGCTTGCCGCCGACCGGGACCTCGTCGCCCGGCAATATGCCGACGGGTTTCGCGAGATCTTCGAGATCGGCCTGCCGGCCCTCGCCGCTCCGGACACCGCAGTGCAGGCGCCGGGAACCGGCCCGGCGCTCGCCGCCTATCTCGCCTTCGCATCGGTCTTTCCCGACAGTCATCTCCAGCGCAAATACCGGCTGGAGGTCGCCGAGACGGTGCGCCGGCAGATGGCCGATCTCGCCGGCGATCTCGCCCGCACGCGGGATCCGGACGCCCGTCTCGCCCTGGCGCTTCGCCTCGATGCCGCGCTCAAGCGCGACGGCCGCAATCCCGGCACATCGGCCGATCTGACGGTGGCCAGCCTTTTCGCGCAGAACCTTGCGGAAGCGCAACGGGAGTGATTGACTGTCGGCCGTAAGGGTCCATGTGACACCTTGACTATCTGGCTAACCGGTCCCGCGGGGGACGCCGCTAACAAGGATAGACGTATGCCGGTCGGGAGGCCGTCCGGTGACCGGGAGGGAGACGCGGTCGCGCACTATTGGAGGGCGCTGCCGAACATGCCTTTCGGGATCGTAAGTTCTTAGAGCCGGGCCGGCGGCAAGCCGCGTCAGGTTGGCACATTTGGAGGAATTGCTCATGGCAACAATCAACAAGGTCATGGTCGGCGAGTCGCTCGTCGGCGAAGGCAACGAAGTCGCCCATATCGATCTCATCATCGGACCCCGCGGGTCCGCCGCCGAGTCGGCGTTCTGTAACTCGCTGACCAACAACAAGGACGGCTTTACGACGCTGCTCGCCGTCGTCGCGCCGAACCTGCCGTGCAAGCCGAACACGGTCATGTTCAACAAGGTCACCATCAAGGGCGCCAAGCAGGCCGTCCAGATGTTCGGGCCGGCGCAGACCGCCGTTGCGCGCGCCGTCGCCGATTCGGTCGAGAAGGGCATCATCCCGCAGGCCGAAGCCGACGATTTGTTCATCTGCGTCGGTGTCTTCATCCACTGGGAAGCCGAGGACGACGCCAAGATCCGCGACTACAACTACCAGGCGACGATGGAATCCATCGAGCGCGCCATCAAGGGCACGCCGACCGCCGCGGAAGTGGTCTCCAAGAAAGGCTCGGCGGCTCACCCGTTCGCCGGCGCTTAGACAAGGAACCATCCCGGGGGAGACGACAAGCCGGCGATGCCCGCCGGCCTCCTCCGGCGATTGGCCGCCAAGTTCGGTTTCCAATAGGAAGCCAGTTCCCGCGGGAACGAGGACGACAGACGGAAAAGGGGCCCTTGCGGCCCCTTTTTTCTTGCGCGTTTGACCGGGCGACAACACGCCGGCCGCAGCGTTTCGAGATCAGACGAGGCGCTGCAGGTCCGCCGGGGCCAGCCGGCCGTCATGCAGGGCCGTCGACACCAGCGCACCGGCGATCCCTGCCTTCGCCAGGACGGCGACGTCGTTCACGCCGCGCACGCCGCCGGCGGCAAAGATCGCCCGATCCCCGGCCCGCGCCGCCACGCTCGCCAGCCGCTCCAGATCCGGACCGGCGCCGCTGCCCACCCGCGCCAGGGTCATGACGATCAGGCGCCGCGGCCAGAGGGATGCATCCGTCAGAAGCTCCGCCGGCCCGAGAAAGTCGTCGCCGCGAAAATCCAGTGACAGCACCGCCCGTGTCTCGTCCGCAAGCTCGCGGGCAACGCCGGCGCCGTCGATCGATTCCGAGCCGACCACCGCGACATGGCGGGGCCCGGCCAGAACGCGCTGCGCATCCGCCGTCGTGTGGACGCCGGCATCGATCCAGATCTCCGTCGCCGGAAACGCCGCCCCGAGCCGGGCGATGGCTGAGTCGTTGGTGGGCCGTCCCTCGATGGCGTCGAGATCGGCGATGTAGAGGCTGCGGAACGGCGCCAGCGTCATCAGCCCCCGCGCCACCGCCACCGGATCGGCACTATCCGCCAGCGGCGTCTCGATCGGCCGATAGTTGGCGCGATCCCCCATGACGCCGCGCACGACGCGGCCGTCCTTGAGGTCGAGTACCGGGATGATCTGCATGGGGCCCTCGGCTCGCGCCGCCGCGCTGTTCGGTGGTATAGGATGCCCCGTATCAGAAACGAGCGGACATGGCATGACGAGAACGCTGGGTTGGGACGTCGGTGGCGCGCATCTGAAGGCGGTGCTGGCGGAGGGAGAGCGTGTCCTCAAGGTCTGGCAGGAGCCGAGCCCGATCTGGCAGGGGCTGGAGCATCTGGATCGCGCGCTGACGACCATACTGGAGGGTATGCCGGAGGTGGACCGGCATGCCGTGACGATGACCGGCGAATTGTCGGACGTCTTCGAATCGCGCCGGGACGGTGTGGCGCAGCTCACCCGGATCTTCGCCGAGCGCCTGAGCGGCGACGTGCTGATCTATGCCGGCGCGTCCGGCTTTCTCTCCCCCGGCGACGCCCGGGGCCATGCCGACGCCATCGCCTCGGCGAACTGGCATGCGAGCGCGGCGCTGGCCGCGACCGCCATCGAGGAAGCCCTGTTCCTCGACATGGGCTCGACGACGACCGACCTCGTGCCGCTCGCCGGCGGCACGGCCAAGGCCCGCGGCTTCACCGACCGGCAGCGGCTGGTCGAGGGCGAACTGGTCTATCAGGGCTACACCCGCACGGCGCTGATGGCCGTGGAAAACCGCGTCCCCTTCGCCGGGCGTTCGATCCCGGTGATGAACGAGTTCTTTGCGACCATGGCCGACGTCCAGCGCATCGTCGGCACGCTCGACGAGGCGGATGATCTGCACCCGGCCGCCGATGGCCATGAGAAGACGCTGGAGGCCTCGCGCCGGCGCCTGGCGCGGATGGTCGGCATGGACGCCGCCGATGCCGGCGACGGCGCCTGGGAATGGCTGGCCCATGCCTTTGCCGAAGCGCAGGTTCGCCATGTCCACGACGCGGCGCTGCAGGTGCTGTCGCGCGAGGACGTGTCGGACGATGCGCCCGTGGTCGTCGCCGGCGCCGGCCGCCCGGTGCTGCGCCGCCTCGCCGCCCGGCTCGACCGGGGCGTCGTCGACTTCTCCGATTTATTCGACTGCCCCGGCGAAATGCGCGACGCCGTCTGCCGCGCCGCGCCCGCCGCGGCGCTGGCACTGCTGGCGGCGAAGCGCGCATAGCGCCCCGTACGAAAAAGGGGCCGGCGCGATGCCGACCCCTGTCTTTCTTCTCCGCCTTTGCGTGGCCTATGCGGCCGCGTCGATCTCCGGCGACATGCCGGCGAGCACCTTGTCCAGCGTCATCGGATAGTCGCGGACGCGGGCGCCGCAGGCATTGTAGATCGCGTTGGTCACCGCCGCGCCGACACCGGCCAGCGCCAGCTCGCCGATTCCCTTGCCGGCCAGCGGGCTGGCATGGGGATCGCGCTCGGGCAGCAGCACGACATCGAGCTGCGGCACGTCGGCATTCACCGGCACGTGGTATTCGGCGAGATCGTGGTTCACCAGGAGGCCGGTGCGCTCGTCGGTGACGAGTTCCTCGGTCAGGGCAGAACCGATGCCCCAGATCTGGCCGCCATAGCACTGCGACGTCGCCGTCTTCTCGTTGAGAATCCGGCCCGCCGCGGCCACCGTCAGAAGCCGGCGGACACGCGTCTCGCCGGTCACGGCATTGACCGCGACCTCGCAGAAATGCGCGCCGTAGCTCGCCTGATTGTAGTTCTGCGACGTCTCGCCCGGCTTGATAGTGCCGAGCTTCATCAGGCTCTTGCCGTCAAGGATCTCGGTGAACGGCACCTGCCGGTTGTTGGCGATGGCGTGGCCATCCTTCAGGGTCAGCCCGTCCGGCTCGACGCCGAGACGCTGGGCGATCTCCCCGATCAGCGCTTCGCAGGCGACATAGACCGACGAGCCGGCGCTGTTGGCGCCCCAGGAGCCGCCGGAACCGGACGAGGACGGCAACGACGTATCACCCAGCTCGACATCGATGCGGTCCAGCGGCAGGCCCAGCATCTCGCCGGCGATCTGCTGCAGGATCGTGTAGGTGCCGGTGCCGATATCGGTCATGGCGGTGCGCACAACCGCCCGGCCGTCCGGCGTCATCTCCACCTCGGCCGAGGACTTCATCAGCGAGTTGGCGCGCGAGGCCGCGGCCATGCCGTAGCCGATCAGCCATTCGCCCTCGCGGACGCTGCCCGGCTTGGCCGGACGCTTATCCCAGCCGAAGCGGCGGGCGCCTTCCTCGTAGCATTCCACCAGCTTGCGCGAGGAGAACGGCAGGTCGTCCTGCGGGGCCACCTCCGGCTCGTTCAGCTTGCGGAACTCGAGCGGATCGAGGCCGAGCTTCTCGGCCATCTCGTCCATGGCATTTTCCAGCGCCAGCATGCCGACGGCCTCGCCCGGCGCGCGCACGGCCGAGGTCATCAGGACGTCGGTCTCGGACAGGCGATGAGTGACGCTGCGGTCCTTGCCGGCATAGAGGAACACGCTGGAGATGCCAGCCGGCTCGAAGAAGCCGTTGCCCGGCGAATTGGCCGCGAAGGTCTCGTGGGAAAAGGCGGTGATGTGGCCGTCCTTCGTCGTGCCGATGCGGATGCGCTGGATGGTCTCGGACCGCCGCGACGTCGTCTGGAAGACGTGCGGCCGGCTCAGCGCCAGCTTGACCGGGCGACCGGCCGCGCGGGCGGCGAGAGCCGACAGCACGGCGTCCGGGCCGATGCCGAGCTTGGAGCCGAAGCCGCCGCCGATATAGGGGCTGAGCAGACGAACATTCTCGACCGGCACGCCGACACCGTTGGCGATCTGCTGGACGTTGGTCTCCAGCAGCTGGCAGGACGACCAGACGGTCAGCTTGTCGCCGTCCCACTTCGCCACGCTCGCATGGGGCTCCATGGCGGAGGAATGGTGGCTCGGCGTCGTGTAGGTCTGGTCGAACTGGATCTCGGCCTTGGCAAACGCCGTCTCGAAATCGCCGCGCTCCGTGTCGGCCGGCATCACGCCCTGGTCCGAGGCGCGGCCCTGATCCTTGACCTGCTCGAGAGAGTAGCGGCCGCCGCTCGCCGGAGCGTACTCGACCTCGACCAGCTTGGCGCCGTGACGCGCCGCCTCGAAGCTCGTGGCGACGACGACCGCGACCGGCTGGCCGTAATGGAAGACCTCGCCGTCGATCGTCTGGGCGGCCGGCGCCATCGGCTGCGAGGAGGCCCGCAGGATCTTGTCGCCGTCGACCACGGCGAGAACGCCCGGCGCCGAGAGTGCCTTGGAGCCGTCGACCTTGACGATCTTGCCCTTGCCGATGCTGGCGGTGACGATGAAGCCGTAGGCGACGTTCTTGTCGTCGGCCAGATACTCATAGGCATAGGTCGCCTTGCCGGAGACCTTCAGCGGGCCTTCGTAGCGGTCGACGGGTTTGCCGATGACGCCCTGCGTCTCGCGGTCGAGCCGCGTTTCGCCGATCTCCTTGTCCATGACATGGGTGTTCATCATGCGTCTCCCTTCGTCGCCTCGGCCAGCACGGCGGACAGCGTGCGGCGCGCCAGCGGGATCTTGAAGTCATTGCCGCCCTGCCCCCGGGCATCCTTCAGGAGGATGTCGGCAGCCTTGGCGAAGAGGTCCTTCGACGGCGCCTGGCCAATCAGCGCAGCCTCGACGGCCTCGTCGCGCCACGGCATGTGGGCGAGCCCGCCGAAGGCGAGACGCGCCGCCGAGATCGTGCCGTTCTCGACGGTGATCACGGCCGCGACCGAGACGAGCGCGAAGGCGTAGGACGCACGGTCGCGGACCTTGCGGTAGACATGGACGCCGCCGGCGGGCCTGGGCAGGCGCACCGCGGTGATCAGCTCGCCCGGCTCCAGATTGGTCTCGATCTCGGGCGTGTCGCCCGGCAGGCGGTAGAGGCCGTCGAAATCGAGCTCACGGGTCGAACCGTCCGGCAACACCGTCTCGACCATGGCGCCGAGGGCGCGCATAGCGACCGCCATGTCGGAGGGATGGGTGGCGATGCACTTGTCGCTGGCGCCGAGAATGGCGTGGATGCGGTTGAAGCCGCCGATGGCACCGCAGCCGGAGCCCGGCTCGCGCTTGTTGCAGGGCGACGTGGTGTCATAGAAATAATAGCACCGGGTGCGCTGCAGGAGATTGCCGCCGGTGGACGCCTTGTTGCGGAGCTGGCCGGAGGCGCCGGCGAGCAGCGCTCGCGACAGCACCGCGTAGTCGCGGCGGATGCGCGGATCGGCGGCCAGATCGGCATTGGTGACCAGCGCGCCGATGCGCAGGCCGCCATCCTCGGTTTCCTCGATGTCCTTCAGCGGCAGCCGGGTGATGTCGACGAGCCGGTCCGGCGCCTCGACTTCCAGCTTCATCAGGTCGAGCAGATTGGTGCCGCCGGCGATGAACCGGCCGGCAACCTGACCGGCTTCTGCAACCTCGGAGACGCGGGAATATTCGAACGGCTTCATGCCGGGCCTCCCGAGTTGTTCTTGGTGCTGGCGGTGCGGATCGCGTCGACGATGTTCGGATAGGCCGAGCAGCGGCAGATATTGCCGCTCATGCGCTCGGAAATCTCGGCATCGGTCAGTTCGACCTGGCCGTCGAGCTTGTCGGTCACATGGCTTGGCCAGCCATCCTTGACCTCGCCCAGCATGCCGGTGGCCGACATGATCTGGCCCGGCGTGCAATAGCCGCACTGGTAGCCGTCATGATGCAGGAAGCTTTCCTGCATGGTGTCGAGATTGCCGGGCTCGCCCAGTCCCTCGATGGTGGTCACATCGTCGCCCTCGTGCATGACGGCGAGGGTCAGGCAGGAATTGATGCGTCGGCCGTTGACGAGCACGGTGCAGGCGCCGCACTGGCCGTGGTCACAGCCCTTCTTGGTGCCGGTCATGGCAAGGTGGTCGCGCAGCGCGTCGAGCAGCGACGTCCGCACGTCGGCCTCGAGCTGATGCTCGGTTCCGTTGATGGTCAGATTGATCAAGGTGAAGGTCCCTTCGCTTCGCCCCGCCTGCGCGATCCCGGCCGCTGCAGGTTGGAATGGTTCGAAATCGAGAAGGGAACGACGCGAGAGGCGAATTGGTTCGCCGCTGCGACAGTCTGTTCAGTGGAGCCGCGTCATTTCTGTCGGCCGGGCAAGGCTCAGGCGGTCGGCTCGACCTCGGCCAGATGGGCGATGACCTTCTCCAGCAGCCAGTACCAGGCCTGCTCCTCGTCGGGTCCCGCCGTCTTGTCGATGGCGATCTTCAGATAGGCGATCTCGTCCTCGATCTTCTCGGTCGGCAACATCTTGAGCCGGCTGACAAGAATGGCAGCCTCCAGCACGGCGGCCTTGGCGCGGTTCATGCCGAGGAACGGCCGATGCTGGCCCGACGAGGCGACGCGGCAGTGGAAGCGCGGGCGGATGTCGTCGCCGGTCACCGAGACGACTTCGAGCACGTCGTGGCTGAGGGCGGCCTCAAGCCGCGGCACGGCGCAGCCCTCCACCGGCGCCAGCGGCCAGTCGCGCCGGCCGGTCAGGCAGCCGGCAAAGATCTTCGCCTCGTCGGTGTAATTGACGATGGCGACGCCCGTCGCCTCGATATTGGCAAGGGTGGTTGAGGGCCGGAACGGCGCGATCACCCAGCCGTCGCTATCCTGGATGATGCCGAGCGGCGCGATATGCACCACGCCGTCGGCCGAAGCCGTGGTCAGGATCGTCTCGCGGATATAGGGCATCGTCGGTCTCTCGCGCGTTGTCTCTGTCGGCCCGTCAGCCGGACGGGGTCTGCTTCTTCGCCTTCAGCGTATGGCCGGCTTCCTCCAGCCGGGTGCGGTCCTCCTCGCGCCGCGGCGCAGCACAGCCGAAGTCGAGCGGCGTGTCCTGCGCATAGCGCTTGCCGAGCCGCCAGGCGATCTCGGCCTTCTGCAGTTCGGCGCCAAGATAGAAGGCGTGGCCCGTGTCGCCCGCCACCTCCAGTTCGGGAAAGAACTCGAAGGCGTCGGTCTGAACGACATGGGTGTCGCGATTGTAGAGATGGACGCCATCTGCCGCCGTCTCGATGCGGTAATTGCGGTCGCGGATCGTCGCCGCCTGCTCGGCCAGTTCCTCAGGCGTCGCGGCATGGGGCTTCACGTCGTGGACCTGCAGCAACGCGCCGGAATAGCCGCGTGGCAGGGCGCCGTCGGCGCGGGCGGCAAACATCATCCGCCGCGCCGCGTCGTGCTCCTCGACCGTGCGCCGCGTATGCGGGCTGACATGCACGACCAGAAGGTTGCGGATCGCCAGTTCCGAACAGATGCCGAGCAGGGTTGCTGTGATGCCCGAGGTATCGGCGTCGGTCAGTTCGGTGAGATTGCCCGTCCCCATCAGGATCTCGACATCGGGATAAGCTTCGCGCAGCCGGTGATAGCGCACCAGCGAGGCAGCGAAGCCGAAATGGATCGGGTCGAGGATCGGATCGGCGATAAAGGCGATGCCCATCTCGCGGGCGCGGTCGATGGCGCGTTCCAGCGAGGCGAAATCATGAGGCCTTGCCGGCACCAGGATCGGCACGGCCTCGCCTTCGCGGGCGATGTCGAGGGTCTCTTCGGTGAGGCTCAGAAGGAAGTCGGCGCCGGCACGCGTGGCCCGGGCGAGTTCGTCGGGATTGGCGGAATCGACGCTCACCCGGTGGCCGGCCGCCTTCAACGCGCGAACGGCCGTCTCCAGATGATCGAAGGGCGTGTCGGGCAGGCAGCCGAGATCGATCACGTCGGCCCCGGCCGCACGCATCGCCTCGGCGCGCCCGACGATGTCCTCGACGGTCAGCGCCGAGGCATCGACGATCTCGGCGAAGATCCGCATGTCGTGGCGCGACAGATCCGGCGGCGTGCCCTTGCGGCCGAGAAAGGCCGGCAGGTCGGCCAGCTCGTCGGGACCGCGCTGGAATGGCACGCCGAAGCTCTCCGACAGGCGATCGAGATCGGCGCGGCAGCGCCCCGGCAGGATCACCCTGTCGGCCGCAACGGGTCGCGCGAGGCGACGCTCGATGATGTCGCCGGTGGCCAGCGCCGCGACCTTCACGCCGATATCGGCAATCGCCCAGTCGAAATCGGTCTCGCCGAGCCCCGTCAGCACGCGTTCGAGCCGCGGACGCGCCAGATGACCAGTCAGAAAGAGCAGGGTTTCCTTCGCCATGGCCGGTTATGTCGGCCAGTGCGGGAGCGATGGGAAGCGCCGAAGCAACGCATGCGACGCAGACGCCATGGATCGTGACATGGGCGTCGTCTCAGGCCGGGGCCGAGGCGGCCGGCGCCGGCTGCCGCAGGATCCGGCGTCCGGGGATCGTCCCCTCGCCGAGATTGATGCCGGCCGCCGACAGGTCGGCGGGACCGGCGACATAGAGGTCCGTCGCCTCGCCCAGGACCCGCGAAAACGCCTCGTCGACGATTTCGGCGCCGGCCAGGGCCGCGAGGGTGGAATCGTCCGGCAGGTCGATCTGCTTGATCAGGCAGAGCCGCGCGCCGGAGATATGCCCGGCGAGCCAGGCGGCGAGACTGTCGGAGGTCACGGACCAGTCCCGGTCGATCTCCGGCGCCGCCAGCGCCATCTGCCGCGGCATCCAGACCGGGATGTCGCCGCGCTCCAGCGCCGCCGCGATGCCGGCATCGTCGCTCGCCCGCACCAGACGGCTGCCGAGGCCGACCAGCGCCAGCCCGAACTGCTCCATGGCCAGGATCGCCATCTCGTGGGCGGTCGCGTCGTCGAAGCCGATGCGCGGCTGGTAGCGCCGCACCGCCTCGGCGAAGGGGCCACCGCCCGGCACGATCACCACCGGCATCCGGGTCGCCTCGATCGCCTTCAGCCAGCGCAGGAGATCGGGCGTGGTCGCATAGCTGCCTCCGAACTTCACGACCAGGATGTTGTCCACGAAGCTGCCCCCTGCAACGCTCTGCCATTCACGCGGCCACCGTGTCACGGCGCGCCCGGCCATGCCACCCGCCCCGCGAGATTCTTGGATCGGAGCCCGGTTCAGCGTCCGCCGGCGCGGCGGCGCGTCAGTTCGATGCCGACGGCCTCGGGCCCGAGTTCGAGCTTCTCGACGCGCACCGTCACCTCCCGAATGCGGGCGTCGGCGAGCACCATTTCGGCGAGTTCCACCGCCAGCGTCTCGACCAGATCGGTGTGGCCGCGGGCGGCGAGCGCGCGGATGGCGTCGAGGATCAGATCGTAGGAATAGATGTCGGCCATCGACCGCGCATCGGCGCCGATCGGAGCGATCTCGGCCTCGACCGAAAAGCACACCTTCTGGGTCCGGCCGCGCTCGTGATCATAGGCGCCGATCTCCATCGGCACGGTGAAATCGCGCACCAGGATGCGGTCGCCGCGCCCGGCGACGGGCTCGATTCCATGGTCGGAATCCTCGGTTGCCGGCAGCAGCGCGCGGATCGTGCGCACGGCGCCAAGATCCACCGGCGCGTCGCGGGCGCCCGTCGTCAGCGCGCCGCGAAAGCCGAGATAGTCGGGCCGCAGGACGGCAAGGCGCGGCACGTCTGGCGGCTCCAGCGATCCGGCCAGACCACTCATCAGGCCGAGATCGCGTGCGTTCCGCACGAAGTCGCCGAGCGCGGTCATGGACAGATGCGCCATCAGCCGGCCGCTCGACTTGCCGATCGTGTCGATCATCGCGCCCCTGAAGCCGGCCTCCGCCAGCACCGGCAACAGGCTGAAATCCGGGTCGCCATCGGCGAAGAACACGGCGATGAGCCCGGTGCGGTCCGCCAGCGACCGCAGCGCCTCGATCACCGCGAGGCGCGCGTCGCGGCTGGCCGGAAACAGCCCGATCTTGACGAAATCGGCGGCGACACGGGCTTCGACCGCCTCGCGCACCGTGTCCGGCAGCATGGGCAGGTCGCCGGCGACGGCCGACACCGGCTTGCGGCCGGCTACCATGTCCATCGTCTCCGCAAGCACCTGCGGCGAGACGGCGCCGAGTGCGCCCTTCGCCGGGTCCTTCAGATCGACGAGATCGGCGCCGCCCTCGAGGACGATGCCGGCTTCGTGCGGCCCGGTGACGCTCGCCAGAAGCCTGATCAACGCGCGGCCTCGAACTGCGTCTCGAGGACGTTTTCCCAGAGGTAGTCGATGCCGCGCTGCCAGCTCTGGTCGGTGTTGGAGCGAATGTCGGCGCTGCCGCGGGCGATCGCCTCGCCGGTCTCGGCATCGAAGGCATAGGCGTTGATGTTGAGGATCAGGTTGGAGACCTTCTGCACCGTGCCGGTGACGGCGATGTCGGCGCCGATCTCGCGGGCGAAGGTCTGGCTGCAATTCCCGCAACTCTGCAGATACTGCTTCTTCGCCCGTTCGCGCACCGGCGCAATGTCGACGACGCTGTAGCCGGGCAGCGCCGCGATTGCCTCGCGCAGGTCCGGTGCCAGGCGGTCGAGCCGGGCCTGCTCGTCGGCGTTCTCACCCATCATCGAGCCTTCGAGGCTGGAATCGATCAGTTCGAAGTCGAAGATGGCGACGGTCCTGTCGGCGGCTGCGGCGGGCAGTGCCAGCGCCAGAAGGAAGGCGACAACGGGAAAAACTCTGCCTTGCCTTGGCGCGCGGCCTTGGGGAAACAATGGTAGGACGAACACTCTCGCTTCTCCGTGGAACGCGATGCCCACCGCGCTGGCGCTAGAACTAACGCCCTGAGCCTGTGGAGCAAACGATTTTCGCGGGGGGTGCGCGGGAGGCGGGTGGGAGCCCGCCGGGGGAATGGGAGGCAGATCATGTCGAAGACGGCGATGGCACGCGCGCTGACGGGGGCCGCGGCCCTGATGCTGGTGATGGTCGGCGCGGGACAGGCGCAGGAACCGGCTGCCGAGCCGGGCACGGAGGCTGCGGCTCCGGCAACCGAAGCGGCGCAGACCGTCAAGCTCGGCTATCTCAGGACCTGGGAGCCGACCCTCGCCCTCTCGGTGCTGAACATTCCGCCGGAGGATATCGGCGTCGCCGGCGCCGAGGTGGGGATCGCCGACAACAACACAACCGGCTCCTTCATGGGTCAGAACTTCACCATGGACGTGGTGACGCTGAAGCCGGGCGAGGACGTGGCCGCGGCGGCCCGGACCATGCTGGAGGCCGGCGTCCATTACATCGTCACCGACCTGTCCGGCCCCGACACGCTGGCGGTGGCCGAGCTGGCGGCCGCGGCCGATGCGCTGGTCTTGAACGCCGGCGCCACGGACGACAGCCTGCGCGGCGCGGACTGCCGTCCCAACATGCTGCACACCGCCCCCTCGCGGGCCATGCTGACCGACGGTCTGGCGCAATATCTGATGTGGAAGCAGTGGCGCGAATGGGCGCTGGTGGCCGGCGAACATCCCGACGACCAGACATTCGCCGACGCGCTGAAGCGTTCGGCCACCAAGTTCGGCGGCAAGATCGTCGCCGAGAAGCTGTTCGAGGACAAGGGCGGCGCCCGGGCGACCGATTCCGGCCAGGCGCTGGTGCAGCGCCAGATCCCGGTCTTCCTGCAGGATCTGCCCGATCACGACGTGCTGCTGGTCGCCGACGAAAGCGAGGTGTTCGGCAGCTATGTGCCATGGCGCAACTGGATCCCCCGTCCCGTCGCCGGCACGGCGGGCCTGACGCCGGGCTCCTGGCATCCGGCCAGCGAGCAATGGGGCGGGGCGCAGATCCAGAACCGCTTCGTGGACGCCGCCGGCCGGCGGATGGAATCCAAGGACATGCAGGCCTGGACGGCGGTGCGGGTCATCGGCGAAGCCGCCTCGCGCACCCAGTCGGTCGATCCAGCGACGATCGATGCCTTCATCAAGAGCCCCGACTTCACCGTCGCCGCCTTCAAGGGCCAGCGCCTGACCTTCCGCGACTGGGACTGGCAGCTGCGCCAGCCGGTGCTGCTCGGCACCGAGGCCTCGGTGGTGTCGTCGTCGCCGCAGGAAGGCTTCCTGCACCAGGTCTCCGAACTCGACACGCTGGGTATCGACGAGCCGGAGACGGCCTGCGATTTCGGCGGATAGCGCGACGGATCATCGGCGCGGCCGCCCTTGACGGGCGACCACGCCAGCGCGTCTGAATGAACGCGATCCGGGCCGCGGACGCACAGCCGCCGGGCCCGCCTTCCCGTCACCGCAACGATCGGCCGCCTTGTCCCTGAAAGCCCGCCTTGCCGCCACGCTCACCGCCGCCTTCCTCGCCATTCTGGTGATCGGCGGCCTTCTGGGCTTTCGGCAGGCCTCGTCCAACATCGAAGCCGAACTGACCGCGGCGCGCACCGTCGCATCGAATCGCGTTGCCCAGCTGATCGCCGAACTGCCCGCCTCCCGCGACACGCAGGGCGAGCTGGCCAGCTTCGTGCGCGCCTTCAACGGCGACCGCCATGTCCAGATGATGCTGATCGATGCCACCGGTGCCGTGCGCGCCGCCTCGCAACCCGCCGAGGCCTATGGCGGCCTGCCCGAATGGTTCGTCGATTTCCTGGCGCCGCCGCCCTCGACCATCATCATGCCGTTGTCGGGCAGCGCCCTGCCGATGACGGCGGCGGTCGTCTCCATCGACCCGCGCAACGAACTGGCCAGCAGCTGGATGGACCTCGCCACCAGCCTCGCCATCCTGATCGCCTTCCTCCTGATCGCCTTCGCCGCGATCTGGGTCGTCGCCGACCGGGCCCTGCGCCCCCTCGCCGACATCCAGGCGGCCTTCGCCCGGATCGGCGGCGGCGACTACGATATCGATCTGGCTCCCGCCGGCCCGCCGGAGATGCGGGCGCTGGCCGCCGGCTGCAACGACATGGCGAGGCGGCTCGACGAGATTTCGGCGCGCAACCGCCGGCTCTCCGAGCAATTGCTGCTGCTGCAGGACGAGGAACGCGCCGAACTGGCGCGCGATCTGCACGACGAGATCGGCCCGCTGCTCTTCGTCATCGACGTCGACGCCTCGGCGATCCGCCGGGCGTCGGCCAAGCTCGATGGCGGCGAAACGATCGCGTCGCGGGCCGAGGACATCAAGTCGGCGGCCCATCGCGCCCGCCAGGAGGTGCGCCGCATCCTCACCGATCTGCGGCCCGGCCTTATGCCCGGCCTCGGCCTCAAGGCATCGATCGAGGATCTCGTCGCCGACCTGTCCCGCCGCCATCCCGACATCGCCATCACCGCGGCGCTGGAAGACGGCGACTGGGGCGGCACGCTGGAGGTCCTGGTGCTGCGCGCGGTGCGCGAAGCGGTGCACAATGCGCTTCGCCATGGTCACCCGAGCCGCATCGCCATCCGGCTGGAGACCCGCGCACGACGGCTGGAATTTTCGGTGGTCGACGATGGCGGCGGCCTGCCCGCAACGGGCACGGCCGGCGGCTTCGGGCTGATCGGCATGCGCGAGCGGGTCGAGGCGGTCGGCGGGCGTCTCGACATCGCGCAGGTGCCCCTGCCGCCGGGGGTCCGGCTCGAAGGCTGGGTGCCGCTGCCGCGCGGAACCGGCCCCCATATCGACGGCGACGACAGGCAGGAGACGTCATGAAGATACTGATCGTCGACGATCATACGGTGGTGCGGGACGGCGTCCGGCGCCTCGTGGAAACGCTGGAGGTCAGCGAGATCGGCGAGGCCGAAACCCCGTCCGAGGCGCTGGCCGAGTTCCGCCGCCTGCGGCCCGACGTCGTCGTCCTCGACATCAACCTGAAGAACGGCAGCGGCCTCGACGTCCTGCGACGGCTGCGCGCCGACGATCCGAAAGCCCGGATCGTCGTGTTCTCCATGTATTCCGACATCGTCTATGCCGCCTCGGCGCGGCGCGAGGGCGCGCTCGGCTACGTCGCCAAGAGCGCGCCGTCGGACGAACTGGTCGAGGCGATCGAGATGGCGCTGAAGAACGAGCCCTATGTCGACAGCGAGACGGCGGCGCTGATGGCGACCCATGCGGGCCGCGGCGCCGGCCCCGACGACCTGACGCGGCGCGAATTGCAGATCCTGCACATGCTGGGCGAAGGCAAGAGCCTGACCGAGATCGCCGAGGGGTTGGGCGTCGCCTACAAGACGATCGCCAACACTTCGACGCGGATCAAGGAAAAGCTCGGCGTCGAACGGACGTCCGATCTCGTCCGCTTCGCCATCGAGACCAAGGGCGGCCGGATGCTCAATCGCTGACCGGCGGACGCGAAACGCCGACGACCGCTTGACGCATCGGAACGCGCGGGGCAGTCCTTGGACCGGCCCCTTGCCGCTGCCGAAGAAGGAACCGCCATGCCGCTCCTGCTGATCGTCCTGATCGCCATCCTGATTGCCCAGATCGGTTTCTGGGACACGTTCGGCGCGCTTCTCGGCGCGGCGGCGATGCTGGTCCTGTTCGTGGTCGTCGCGATCGTTGCGGCGGGGGTCGCCGGCTACATCTTCGTACGGCGCACGCGCCGGCGCTTCTGACCGGTCGTTCGTTCCGGCGAGCCTCGCTGACCGGCGTTACTCGTCCGGTCGCGGCTCCGGCCGGTTGGCGGCCAGATCGTTGCCCGCCTCTGCCCAGCCCTGGACACCGTCGGGATACCAGTAAACGGCCTCATAGCCGGCGCGGATCGCGCGTTTGGCGGCGTTGTAGCTCATCCAGCAATCGCGATCGCAATAGATGACGAGCGGGCGGCTCTTGTCGCCACCGGTCGCCGTGGCGAGGCCGTCGAGGAGATAGGCCTCCATTGCCGGCGTCAGCGCGCCATAGCCGGTATCCACCAGCCAGAGCGAGCCCGGAATGTCGTTGCGGGGTCGTTCGCGCCACAAGGTGCTGGCCGGCAGGTCCGGCCGTGGCGGACGCGGCAGCACGTCGACGAAGGCGACACCCTCGCCATGCAGGCGCTCCGCCGTCTCCGTATCGATGACGGTGCCGCCGGCAAGGGTGGCGGGCACCGGTGCCCGGTAGGCTTCGGTGCGGTAGTCTTCGGGCTCCGGAACCGCGACGTTGTCCACTGCCGCCGTCTGCGCCTGGGCGGTGAAACCGCCCGGCCCTTGGCCTGGGAAGACCACACCGCCGACCGCCAGCGCCAGCCAGGCCAGCGCCGGGATGATCCGCCGCATGGCCGGGCCCGGGCGGGTCACCCCTTCGGCTCGGGGCTGGCCGCGGTATCCGTCGCGTCGGCCGGAGCCGTCACGTCGGTAGCCTGCGCCTTCTGCGGCAACGGCAGGTCCTGGGCGGTCTTGCCCGATTGCGACAGGATCGGCTGGTCCGCCTCGTCGAGCAGCGGCACGCCATAGGCCAGCAGGATCTCGTTGATCTCGCCCTGATAGTCGCGGATCGCCCGGTTGAGCGTGCGCTTCCATTCCTGGTCGGAGGCCCGCACCCCCATGGTGATGCGATAGGCGAGGGCCGGGCCCGGACCTTCAGCCACCAGCGGCACGACGGTGTAATCGGCATCGGCGAGCTTGGCGTAATAGCCGGCCATCGGGCCCCAGAGCACGGCCGCGTCGATGTCGCCGGTGCCGAGATCGTCGATCATCGACTTGGCGGAATTGTCGACCCGCGTGTCGATCATCAGCTGGTAGGGCTTGGCCCGGCCGATCAGCCCGGCGCGGGCCAGATAGGTTGCCGGCGGCGTGCCCGCGACGATGCCGATCCGCTTGTCCTTGAGCTTGGGGTCGGCGATCGTCGTTACCCCGGCGAGGGCGCCATCCTCCGGATAAACCAGCGCGTAGGAGGTGCGGTAATAGGCATTGGTATTCTGGACGAGTTCGTCACCCTGCGGGTAGCTGATGATCACGTCGCAGAGATTGGAGCCGAGCGTCATCCGCACGAAGCCGGTGGCCTGCGGGAAGTAGGAATAGCTCACGGACTCGCGGTCGAGCTTGTCGGCCAGAAGCTCGGCGATTGCCTGCTCCATGCCCTGTTCGGCCTGGTTGGAGAAGGGCATGTTGTTCGGGTCGGCGCAGACCCGCAGGACGTTCGGATCGACGAGTTCGATCTCGCCGCCGAACTCGCGATCCTGCGCTGCCGCCGGAAACGACATCGCGAGCGCCAGAACGCTCGCGATGCCGGCAGATGTCCTCGACACTGCTGTCATGCCTTAAAATCCCAGACAGTCGTACTCTTCCTGCTGGGCCTCCTTGTTGTTGGCGATCCGCTTGGGCTCGCCCCGCCCGATGGTGCCGTCTGCGCGGCCCCGCAGGTAGATGTAGATCGAGTCCAGCGAGCACATCACGTTGGGATCCTCGCCCCAGGCCGGCATGATGGAGTTGCCGGCGCTCCACTTGTTCTGCTGGCCGCCGACGACGATGCCGGCATAATCGTAATAGGTCAGGTCCTGCAGGGACTCCGCCAGATTGGGGGCGAAGGACGAGCCCATGCCGTCCGGGCCGTGACACTGCATGCAATTGGCCATGTATTTCTTGTAGCCGCGCCAGGCGTACCAATCGACCTTGCCATCGGGTGCGACGACATAGGTCGGGTTGCCGGCCGGATCGGCATTCTTGCCGAGATCGCCTTCCGTCGGCGCATTGCCTTCGGTGGCCGTATCCTTGGACGGATGGGCGTCGGGCTTCATGTGCTCGGCGGATGCCATTTCGGCATCGCCGCTGGCCGGGGCCGTCTCGGCGGCAGCCGCCTCGGGGGCCTTGTCGGCGGCGGCGGGCGCAGCCGTTGCGGTCGCCGCGGCGGCACCGCCTGTCTCCGCGGCCGGCGCTGCTGCGGCAGGCGCCGCTTCGCCGGCGGGAACGACCGTGGTGCCACTGTCCTGCGCGATGGCCAGGGTGCTGGCCGACAGGAGGGCGGCGCCCATGATCGCGATCAACTTGCTGTTCATTCAAGGCCTCATGTTGACAACCGGGCCACTCAAGCGGCCCGAGCTTCGGACGATGCGCGCGGATGGCGCGCACCCTCCCCTCCCAAAAGCGAAGGCCCGAGGTCGAGGTCGATGCCTGACGACGGGCCCTCCAGTCATGCGGAGGGCCCCGCCCTGTTCAGAGCGAGGCCCCTTGTCAGCTTACTTGCTCGCGGTCTGGTCCGGGACGGTGAAGACCGTCAGCTGACCACCGAGCGCGGTGTACTTGGACAGGGCTGCATAGCCGCCGACCGCGCCGAGACCGGCGTTGGGATCGGTGAGGCCTGCCGCCAGGCCGATGCCGGCCCAGCCGCCGATGCCGGACAGGATGCCGACATACTGCTTGCCGTCGTTCTCGTAGGTCATCACGTTGCCGATGATGCCCGACGGGGTCTTGAACTTGTAGAGTTCCTCGCCCGTCTGCGCGTTCACCGCCTTCAGGTAACCCTCGAGCGTGCCGTAGAAGACGATGTCGCCTGCGGTCGCCAGAGCGCCGGACCACACCGAGAACTGCTCGGGCAGCGACCAGACGATCTCACCCTTGCCGGCGTCCCAGGCGATGAAGTTGCCCATGCCGCCATGGCTGTTCGGCGCCGGGTACATCGACAGGGTCGCACCGACGTAAGGCTGTCCGGCGGTGTAGGCCACGCGGAACGGCTCGTAGTCCATGCAGACGTGGTTGGTCGGCACGTAGAACAGCTTGGTCTCCGGCGAATAGGCCGCCGGCTGCTGGTCCTTGGTGCCGAGCGCGGCCGGGCAGATGCCGGTCGAGTTCACGTCTTCGCCGTTCTGCTCGGTCGAGTATTCGGCGACCACCTGCGGACGGCCGTACTGATCGGACTCCTTGTCCATGACGACTTCCGTCGCCCAGTTGACGGCCGGGTCGTACTTCTTGGCCACCAGGAGTTCGCCGGTCTCGCGGTCGAGGGTGTAGGCGAAGCCGTTGCGGTCGAAGTGGACGAGCGCCTTGCGCTCGGAACCGTCGACATCGATGTCCGCGAGGATCATCTCGTTGACGCCGTCGAAGTCCCACTCGTCATGCGGGGTCATCTGGTAGACCCACTTGGCCATGCCGCTGTCGGCATCGCGGGCCATGATGGTCATCGACCATTTGTTGTCGCCCGGGCGCTGGGCCGGGTTCCAGGTCGAGGGGTTGCCGGTGCCGTAGTAGATCAGGTTCAGGTCCGGATCATAGGCGAACCAGCCCCAGGTGGTGCCGCCACCGATCTGCCACTGGTCGCCTTCCCAGCTGTTGAGCGAGGAATCGGCGCCCACCGGCTCGCCGAGAGCCATGGTCTTCTCGGGGTCGAACAGCATCTCGTCGTCCGGACCGGTCGAGTAGGCACGCCATGCCTGCTTGCCGTCGGAGAGATTGTAGGCGGTGACCGAGCCACGTACGCCGAACTCGCCGCCGGAAATGCCGATCAGCACCTTGTCCTTGAAGACCATCGGCGCGGCCGTGCCGGTCTCGCCCTTGGACGGGTCGCCGTTCTGGACGGACCAGACCTGCTCGCCGGTCTTGGCGTCGAGCGCCACGACGGTGGTGTCGGCCTGGTGGAGGATGACCAGGTCCTTGCCGCCGTCACCCTGCGCCGGGGCATAGGCGACGCCGCGGTTGACGGTGTCGCAGCACATCACCGGGATGACGTTGGGGTCCTGCTTCGGCTCATACTTCCACGAGATCGAGCCGTCGTCGGACAGATCGAGGGCGTAGACCATGTTGGGGAACGGCGTGTGGACATACATCATGTCGCCGACGACCAGCGGGTTGCCCTCGTGACCGCGCAGCACGCCGGTCGAGAAGGTCCAGGCCGGGACCATGTCGCCGACATTGTCCTTGTTGATCTTGTCGAGCGTCGAATAGCGCTGGTTGGCGTAGTTGCCGGTCGGCATGACCCACTGCGCGGCATCGCCCTGCAGTTCCTGCAGTTTATCGTTGGCGGAGGCGGTGCCCCCGATACCAACGAGCAGGCTGGATGCAAGTGCAGCCTTCGTGATGAGCTTCAACATTCACTGTCCTCCCAAGGAACTGTGCCGGCGACGGCTGGCGGCAGGATTGCCGACATACGTCGAACCATCGGTAGCGTCGGGGGAAGGTTTCCGGCAGCGTGTCACGACCGCCAATAGGGGTCTTGGTGGGCACCGTTGATCAACGCCCTACCGTGGCCTTCGAGATTCGCAGCGCTCCCAACACTGCGACCTTGAAGCCGGAAACCATGGAAGGATGCTAGTTCGGGAAATTTTCCTGCGCAAGCGCCGAATGCCACTTTTCCTGTGTGCGCTGCAGCATTTCCTGGGTGCAGTGCAGTGGAAGCGCTGCATTCATCTCGCTATCCGGCACATAAGCCGACAAAATACCGTTGTTTTTGCGAGATATACTGTCCGAAGCGCCGAAAGTCGCGACGAGGCGCCGCAGGACTGCCCGGATGTTCTGCAACCCGATCGGGGAATGACCCCGCGCGCCGTCGGCAATTCACGCGTGATACTAAAGTGGCAGGACAGCCAATGGTCGAAACGCCGGAATCATCTCGCTCGGCGCTGCGATCAACGGCGCATGGGCAAGGTTTGTCGACCGCGCGGTCGTCGAACGGCCGGACGAAGCCCTCCCCGTCACGTCCAGTTGAAGCAGCGGCGCGCTTGCCCTGCGGCATCGCCGCGTGCCTGATACCGGGATGATCTGGACCTCGCCCTCCACCCTGCGCCGGCTGCCGGCGGCGCTGCTCGCTTCGATGCTGCTCCTCGGCGCGGCGCTGCCTGCTGCCGGCGAATCGGCACCCGGCTTCGAGGAGATCGCGCCGGGCATTCATGTGCGGGCCGGGCTCGTTGCCGAAACCACGCCAGACAATCACGGCGCCATCGCCAATCTCGGCTTTATCGTCGGCGCGGATTCCGTCGCGATGATCGACAGCGGCGGCAGCATCGCCGATGGCGAGGCCGCGCTGGCGGCGATCCGCGCCGTGACCGACAAGCCGGTCCGCTATCTGATCAATACCCACATGCATCCCGACCATGTGTTCGGAAATCAGGTCTTCGCGGCCGCGGGCGCGACGATCATCGGTCATGCCAAGCTGCCGGCCGCCCTCGGGGCCCGCGCCGAGCACTACAAGATGTCGATGCGCGAACAGCTCGGCCCCGAAGCCGCCGAGGCGGTGGCGGTCACCCTGCCCGACGAGACGGTGGCCGACACGCGCCGCCTCGATCTCGGCGGACGCATCATCGAACTGCGCGCCTGGCCGACCGCCCATACGGACAACGACCTGACCGTCTTCGACGAACAGACCGGCACGCTATTTGCCGGCGACCTGGTGTTCATCGCGCATGTGCCGGTGCTGGATGGCTCGCTGAAGGGCTGGCTCGCCCGGATCGCCGACCTTCGCGACCTGCCCGCCGAGCGGGTGGTGCCCGGCCATGGCCCCGCCAGCGCGCCGTGGCCGCAGGCACTCGAGGCCGAGACGGCCTATCTTGAGGCCCTGGCCGCCGACCTGCGGGCGGCCATCGCCGCCGGCGTGCCGCTGTCCGAGGCGGTGGAGACGGCGGGCGCGGGCGAGGCCGACCGATGGCAGGTGTTCGACGCCTTCAATGCCCGCAACGCCACGGCCGGCTTTGCCGAACTCGAATGGGAGTGACGGCGCCCGGCGGGCGCTGATCGTCAAGTGTTGATCGGTGCCGGCCTTGCCGTCGAAGCCACCGGCGGTCAGATTGACCGCAAGCGAACGGGCACTCGCAGGACATAACCGGGAGGTTCTCATGCCGAAGGCTCTATTCGGGGCGCTGCCGCATTCGACATCGGCGACCAGAGCGGGCCGCGCGGCCCGGCTCGGCGGCGTCGTGACGCTCGGACTGGCCGCGGCCTTCGGCGCCTTTTCCGCCGGCAGCACTGCGTGGGCGGCATCGCCGGAAGAGATCGCGGCAGCGGCGGATTCGGCCTGGCCCGGCCTGAAGGGCGACCTCTTCGGCGACCGCGAACTGGTCGAGGGCAGCGACGCGATCGCGCTGGACGCGCCGGCCCGGGCGACCGACCCGGCCATCGTGCCGATCAAGGTGACGCTCGATCCGGCCCGCGACATCCGCCGCGTCACCCTGGTCATCGACGAAAATCCCGCCCCGGTGGCGGCGACCTTCGAGATCGCGCCGGGCGCGGGTCTCACCGAGCTGTCCACCCGCGTGCGGGTGAATGCCTATACCGACATCCACGCCGTGGCCGAGGCGGCGGACGGCACGCTCTATGTGACGAAGCAGTTCGTGAAGGCGGCGGGCGGCTGTGCCGCGCCGGCGGCCAAGGATCCGGAAGTCGCGGCCCGCCAGATGGGCCAGATGAAGCTGCGGCAGTTCGCGGCGGCGGAGGACGCAGCCGACACCGCCCGCAACGAGGCGCAGCTGATGATCCGGCACCCGAACAATTCCGGGCTGCAGAAGGACCAGGTGACGCTGCTCTACATCCCGGCGCATTTCGTGTCGGAGCTGGCCGTCACCCACGGTGGCGAGCCGCTGTTCTCGATGACCGGCGGCATCTCGATCTCGGAAGATCCGAGCTTCCGCTTCGACTATGCGGGCGCTCCGGCACTGCCCTTCCATGCGAAGGCCACCGACACCGAGGGCAATATCTTCGAACAGACCTTCACCGCCGGCCAGTCCTGATCACGACCTGAACGCGGCGCTTGACGCGCCGGTCTTGCTGGACCGCCTGGCCGACGGGTGAAGGCAGGCGTCGCCGTCAGTTGAAGCAGCGGATCTCGGCTTCGGCCTGGGCGCGGCGCAGGTCGGCGACCGTCGCCTTGGCGTCCGCGCTGGAGCGGAACAACACCCCCTTCTCGCCGGTGACCTGGCCCATCGACAGATAGGTCGAGGCGTCGACATAGCGCTGATAGGGCAGCAGCGTTGCGACCACGTCGAAGGAGCAGGAACACTGCTCCAGCGCGGTGCGGGTGTTGCCGTTGCTGGACATGCAGCCGAACACGTAGTCGGCCGTCGCGGTCGTCGGGTAGTCCGCGGTGGCGGCGTTCGGCACGCTGCCGGTGACCGGCACCTTGGCCGACCCGGCTTCGCCGACGATCACCTGGGGCGGCTGCGGCGACTGTGCGGCGGCCGGCAGGGTGGCGAGCGCCGCAAGGCCGGCGGCGACCACTGCCATCGTCAGCCCCAGCGCGTTGATTCGTCCCATCTTGGCTCCTCCCGATTTTCCGTTCCCTACCCGGCAGGCGGGACCGAGCTCTCGCCTGCCTTATGCAGCCTTGTGCCGTCCGATGCCGCATGGGCGCCCTCCCGGTCGCCCTTGCCGGCCCGGCGTCGCAGCACCGCGACCGGCTAGAAATGCCGCCCGATCGTATTGCCGAAGCCGGCCCCGATCGCGATCCCGACGGCGATGCCGAGCGCCACATTGTCCAGGACGAAGGCGCCGAGCAGCGCCCCCAATCCGGTTCCGATTGCGGCACCGAAAGCGATGCCGCCATAGCGATTGTCCGTCATGGCATGTCTCCTTCGCGCGGGAATCTGGCGCAAGAGTCTGGCCATGATGTGATATCGTCAGGGCGCCTTGCCGATGAACTCCCCGAAGGCGCGCGGGC
Organism: Aurantimonas sp. NFXS3; assembly: GCF_049132005.1. Classification (NCBI taxonomy): domain Bacteria; kingdom Pseudomonadati; phylum Pseudomonadota; class Alphaproteobacteria; order Hyphomicrobiales; family Aurantimonadaceae; genus Aurantimonas; species Aurantimonas sp. NFXS3. The sequence goes on along the minus strand of NZ_JAGDDZ010000002.1, from coordinate 704,960 downwards.
CGTCGCCGACCTCGACGCTGCCGACCACCTCCAGCGTGCCGGCATCGATCTTCGACAGCGTGTTGTCGAACCAGTTGGCGACATAGACGAAGCGCCCGTCGCTGCCGACATCGATGCCTTCGGGATATTCGCCGGTTTCCAGTTGCTCCAGACGCGTGCCGGTCGCCGCATCGAAGACGGTGACGGTGCTGCCATACTGGTCGGTGACGAACACCTTGCCGCGGCTTTCGGCCACCGCATAGGGGTGCGAGCCGACCGGGACCGTGGACGTGACCGCATGGGTCGCCACATCGATGATGCTCACGTCGTCGCTGCCGACATTGGCGGCATAGACCCTCTTGCCATCCGGCGAGATGGTCACGCCGAAGGGCCGTTCGCCGACCGCAACGCGGGCGATGGCCGCGCCGGTCGCCGTGTCGATGAAGGAGACCTGGTTGGAATCGCGGTCGGCGGTGACGACCATCTTGCCGTCGGCGCTGACGGCGACGCCGGAAGGCGATTCCCCGGTCTCGAAGGACCCCACCACCTTGCGCGTCCCGGGATCGAGAACCAGCAGCGAATGGGAAAACCAGTCGGCGACATAGACCGGTGCGCCGGACGGATGCACCGCGATGCCGAGCGGCCCGCCGCCGGTGGCGATCTCGCCGATCGTCTCGCCGCTTGCGGTGTCGACGATGCTGATCGCCTTGTCCTCGGGCCGCGAGACATAGGCGCGGCGGCCATCGCTGGAAACCGCGATCCCCGCCGGCTTGCCGGTCACGGCGATGGTCTTCGTCACGGCCATGGCGTCGAGATCGACGAAGGCGAGTTCTCCCGCCTCCTGGCTGGTGACATAGGCGATGTCGCCGGCCGCGGCCGGCAGCGACCAGAGCAGCGCGGCGACGAAGGCCGCCTTCGCCCCGCTCGCTGCGACGCGCCGCATCAGGAGCCCGATTCGACGGTCGCCTTCAGATTGTCGAGACCCTCGCGGATATAGGCGGTGACCCCTTCCACGGCGGCTTCGTCGTTCAGCTCGGCCGGCGGATCATTGTTCGGATAGCCGCGATAGAAGGCGGCGCGCCACTGCACCTCGGACCCGGCGCCGTCCTTGGCCGGCTTGACGGTGATGGTGGAGGAATAGTTCGTCGCCGGCAGCAGATCGACATTCACATGGCCGATGAAGGTCGAGTAGCTCATCTTGGTGGCGTCGTATTTCGACAGCTCCTCCTCCATCATGCCGCCGTCGGTGAAGCCGAGGGTGCGGATCGAGCCCTTCTCGTTGCCCTTGGGGGCGTCGGTCATGGCGATACGCGGATGCCAGGACATGTCGCCGAACTCGGCGATCTTGGCCCAGACCTTGTCCGGCGCTGCGTCGATCGTGACGGTTTCGCTCGCCTTCTGGCGGGTCGGGCCATGCGCGAGGGCCAGTCCCGGCAGGACGAAAAGCGCGACGATGAAGCTGATGATGCGTGCTGCCACGATCGGGGTCTCCCATTGAGTGTGACCGACCGGTCCGGTGCCCAAAACCGACGCGGATTGCGGCGAAACCTATTGCCATCGCGCTGGAAGGAAAAGGGACTTCGTCCCATGCGCGACGATTTTCCTATGCGCATCGCGAAAGCCGGCGGCGCGGCGCGGCTACAGTCCCAGCGCGCCGCGCACCGCTTCAGCCGTGCGCTTCAGCTTCGGCCCGACGTCGCTGCGCAGCCGCTCGGCCGGCAGCGCGAAGGCCGGGCCGCCGCAATTCAGCGCAAAGGCGAGACCGCCGGTACCGATGGCCAGCGGCACGCCGACGGCGTTGACCTCGCGCTTCCAGTCGCCGGCCGAGACGACGAAGCCCAGCGCCCGGAAATCCTCGAGCGCCGCGGTGATCCCCGCCTCCATCGCCGGCCAGGCCTCGCCCTCGCGGCTCGCCAGCTTCGCCATCAGATCGGCGCGATCGCGGTCCGGAAGGCCGGCGAGATAGGCTCGCCCGATGGCCGAGGTTGCGAGCTTCAGATGGCTGCCGACGTCGAGATCGACCCGGATGGCGCTCGATCCCCGGCAGGCCTCGACATAGAGCATCGCCATGCCGTCGCGGGTCGCCAGGGCGACCGAGCACTGGGTCTCGTCGGCCAGCGCCTGCATGAAGGGCCGCGCCACGTCGCGCACCCCGAGCGAGCCGAGCGTGGCGAAGCCGAGGGCGAGCGCGCCCGGCCCCAGCCGGTAATTCGCCGATTCGGGCAGATGCACGAGATAGCCGAGGCGGCTCAGCGTGTAGGTGAGGCGCGACACGGTCGCCTTGGGCAGGCCGGTGCGCCGGGCGATCTCCTGATTGCCGAGCGCGCCGTCGTCGCGGCGGAACGAGCGCAGGACGTCGAGGCCGCGCACCAGCGCGGTGACCATGCCGGGATCATCCTCCGGCGCTGGTCCCTCTGCCGTTGCGTCCGCGTCCCGCCTGCGCATCGCCGGGCCCTCCGCCGCGTTCTCAGGCGGCGCCGGTGAAGGAGCCGCCCTCGCGCACGATCCGCTCCAGCATCGGCGCCGGCGCGAAGTCCTCGCCGAAGCGCGCCTCAAATTCGCGCATCTTTTCGAGGATCACGTCGGGTCCGATCGTGTCGGCGGTGAACATCGGCCCGCCGCGATAGACCGGCCAGCCATAGCCGTTGATCCAGACCACATCGATATCCGAGGCGCGCTGGGCGATCCCCTCCTCGAGGATCTTCGCGCCCTCGTTGATCATCGGATAGACCAGCCGTTCCAGGATCTCGTCGTCACCGATGGCCCGGCGCTCGAAGCCCTCCTCGCGCGACTTTTCAAGGATGATCTCCTCGACCATGGCCGAGGGCGAGCCCTTGCGGTTCTCGTCATAGTCATAGAACCCGGCTGAGGTCTTCTGGCCACGGCGATCGGCCTCGCAGAGCCGTTCGCGGATGGTCTCGCCCCTCGACGTCTCACGGTTCCAGCCGAGATCGAGCCCGGCGAGATCGGCCATCTGGAACGGCCCCATCGGCAGGCCGAAATCGGTCAGCACCCGGTCGACGTCCCAGGGCATCGCCCCTTCCAGGATCAGCTTGTTGGCCTCGCGCTGGCGGGCCGACAGCATGCGGTTGCCGACGAAGCCATGGCAGACGCCGACGAGCACCGCGGTCTTGCCGATGTCGCGGCCGATCTTCATCGCCGTGGCGATGACGTCCTTCGCCGTCTCCCCGCCGCGCACGACCTCCAGCAGCTTCATGATGTTGGCGGGCGAGAAGAAGTGCATGCCGAGCACGTCTGCCGGCCGCTTCGTCACCGACGCGATCTCGTCGATGTCGAGATAGGAGGTGTTGGAGGCGAGGATCGCGCCGTCCCTGGCGATCGCGTCGAGGCGCGTGAAGATCTCCTTCTTCACCTCCATCTCCTCGAAGGCGGCCTCGATGATCAGGTCGCAATCGGCGAGATCGTCGAATTCCAGCGACGGCGTCAGGAGGGCGTTGGCCTTTTCGGCGTCCTCCGCGCGGATGCGGCCCCGCCGGACCGAGGCGGCGTAGTTCTTGGCGAGGGTGCCGGTGCCGCGGTCGAGCGCCGCCTGGGCCTGCTCGACGATGGTGACGGGAATGCCCGCCGACAGGAAGTTCATGGCGATGCCGCCGCCCATGGTGCCGGCGCCGATGATGCCGACGCGGCCGATCTTGCGCGTTGGCGTGTCGGCGGGAATGTCGGCGATCTTGGCAACGGCGCGGGTGGCGCCGAAGACGTAGCGCTGGGCCTTGGACTGGGTGCCGCCCAGCAGTTCGACGAAGATCTCGCGCTCGCGGGCCAGCCCTTCGTCGAAGGGCAGACGCGCGGCATTGGCGACGGCGTCCATCGCCTTCTCGAAGCTTTCGAAGCCGCGCATCTTGCGGCCATGGCGCTCGCGCGCATCCGCCAGCGCGGCGTCCACATCCTCGCCGTCGAGACGCTGCGCCTCGTCCCGGATCCGGCGCAACGGCCGGCCTTCGGCGACGATCGCCTTGGCGAAGCGCAGCGCCTCGGCGCGCAGGTCGCCGGCCGCCAGCTCGTCGACGATGCCGAGGGTCACCGCGCTCGCCGCGCCGACCGGCGTGCCGGTGAGGATCATGTCGAGGGCGCGGGGCAGGCCGACCAGCCGCGGCAGACGCTGGGTGCCGCCGGCGCCGGGGATGATGCCCAGCTTGATCTCGGGCAGGCCGACCTTGGCCGAGGGCGAGGCGATCCGGTAATGGCAGGCGAGCGCCAGCTCCAGCCCGCCGCCGAGCGCCGTGCCGTGCAGCGCCGCGATCACCGGCTTGTCGAGGGCCTCGATCTGGTCCTGCAGATCCTGCAGCGTGGGCGCCGCGATCGGCTTGCCGAACTCCTTGATGTCGGCCCCGGCGATGAAGGTGCGGCCAGCGCAGATCAGGACGATGGCCCGGACCGCCGGGTCCGCGGCGGCTGCCTCCAGCCCTGCCGCGACGCCTTCGCGCAGGATGTGCGACAGCGCGTTGACCGGCGGGTTGTCGAGCGTCAGCACTGCGATCTCTCCCTCGACGTCCAGCGTCGTGGCGGGATTGATTGTCGTCATGAAACGGTCCTGGATTAGCTGGCGGGCCGGGCCCTGCGGAGAAGGCAGCCGGGGTTGCGGGGGGCGGCAAACTGCCCGGACGGGAGCGCCGCGTCGTCGTTGACAGAGGCTAGGGCGATTTCTACCTTGCGGCAATTGCAAAACCGAATTCCACGATGCGGAATCCGGGGCGCGGATCGCAGGGCCACTTCTGCTCCACGAGGGACCGGAAGCGAAGCCCGCGGCGGGTCCGCCTGCCCCCGCATCGCCCTTCACCGACAAGGATGGACACAGATGGACCTTCGCTTCACCGACGAAGAGGTCGCGTTCCGCAACGAGGTCCGCAGCTTCATCCGCGAGAACGTGCCCGCCGACGTGACGGCGGCGCTGCGCGACGGGCGCCACGTGTCGAAGGACGGCATGGTGCGCTGGACCCGCATCCTCAACGCCAAGGGCTGGTCTGTGCCCCACTGGCCAGTGGAGCATGGCGGCACCGGTTGGTCGCCGATCCAGCAATACATCTTCCAGGACGAGATGCAGCAGGCGCCGGCGCCGCAGATGCTGCCCTTCGGCCACAACATGGTCGCCCCGGTGATCTACACCTTCGGCAACGACGCCCAGAAGGCGAAGTACCTGCCGCGCATCGCCAATCTGGACGACTGGTGGTGCCAGGGCTTCTCCGAGCCGGGTGCCGGCTCCGACCTCGCCAGCCTGACGACCCGCGCCGTGCGCGACGGCGACCATTACGTCGTCAACGGCCAGAAGACCTGGACGACCCTGGGCCAGCATGCCGACTGGATCTTCTGCCTGGTGCGCACCGATCCCGACGCGCCGAAGAAGCAGATGGGCATCTCCTTCCTGCTCATCGACATGACGACGCCCGGCGTCACCGTCCGGCCGATCCAGACCATCGACGGCGGCCACGAGGTCAACGAGGTGTTCTTCGACGACGTGCGCGTACCGGTCGAGAATCTCGTCGGCGAGGAGAACAAGGGCTGGGACTACGCCAAGTTCCTGCTCGGCCACGAGCGCGTCGGCATCGCCCGGGTCGGCGGCTCGAAGGAGCGGATCCGCCGCCTGAAGGAGATCGCCCGGCTGGAGTTTGCCGGCCAGATACCGGTCTGGGAGAACCGCCGGTTCCGCGAGAAGGTGGCCGCCGTCGAGGTCGAGCTGAAGGCGCTGGAGATGACCCAGCTGCGCGTCGTTTCGGCCGAGGCCAAGCGCGGCCATGACGGCAAGCCCGACCCCGCCTCCTCGATCCTGAAGATCAAGGGATCGGAGCTGCAGCAGGCGACGACCGAGCTCCTGATGGAGGCGATCGGCCCCTATGCCCTGCCCTACGAGGCGGAGCGCGAGGACGGCCGCAACGAGCCGCCGATCGGACCGGACTACGCCGCCTCGCTGGCGCCCGCCTATTTCAACTACCGCAAGGTGTCGATCTACGGCGGCTCCAACGAGATCCAGAAGAGCATCATCGCCAAGGCGATCCTCGGCCTCTGATCGCGCCGGCGCCCGCCGCGTCGGTCCTTCGCCCTTCCCTCATTCGCCGGCTCAGGCGCGCAATCGCGCCGCCGGCCCCGCCAGCAGCAGGACGCCTTGCAATGGATTTCGACCTTTCCGACGAACAGACCATGATCCGCGATTCGGTCGAGCGGCTGATCCAGGACCGCTACGGCTTCGAACAGCGCGGGCGCTACCGCGCCGAGGAGCCCGGCTTCAGCCCGGCCATGTGGTCCGCCTTCGCCGAGCTCGGCCTGACGGCGGTGCCCTTCGCCGAGGACGATGGCGGCTTCGGCGGCGGCCCGGTCGAGACGATGATCGTCATGGAGGCCTTCGGTCGCGGCCTCGTGGTTGAGCCCTATCTCGCCTCGGTGGTCATGGCCGGCGGCGCGATCCGCCATGCCGGATCGGACGCGCAGCGCGCAGCATGGGTGCCGGGCCTTGCCGACGGCTCGACCCGCCTCGCCTTTGCCTTTGCCGAGCGGAGCATGCGCTACGATCCGGCCGCCGCGGCCATGGCGGCGACGGCGTCCGGGGACGGCCACACGCTGACCGGCGAGAAGTCGCTGGTGCTGCACGGCGACAGCGCCGACGGCTTCGTCGTCCTCGCGCGCACCGGCGGGTCCGCCGGCGACCGCTCGGGCCTCGGCCTGTTCCTCGTCCCCGCCGATGCGCCGGGCCTGTCGCGCCGGGGCTACCCGACGCAGGACGGCATGCGGGCCGCCGAGCTGACCTTCGACGGCGTGTCTGTGCCCGCCGACAATGTCCTCGGCGATCCGGCGGGCGCGTTGCCGGTGGTCGAGCGGGTGATCGACGAGACCATCGCCGCGCTCTGTGCCGAGGCCGTCGGGTCGATGCAGCGCATGCACGAGCTGACCATCGCCTATCTGAAGGAGCGCAAGCAGTTCGGCGTGCCGATCGGCGGCTTCCAGGTGCTGCAGCATCGCGGCGCCGAGATGTACATGGCGCTGGAGCAGGCCCGCTCGATGATGCTCTACGCCACGATGAACGCCTCCGAGCCCGACGCCGCCACCCGGCGCGAGGCGATCTCCGCCGCCAAGGTGCAGATCGGCCGGTCGGCCAAGTTCATCCGCGAAAGCGCCGTGCAGCTCCATGGCGGCGTCGGCGTCACCATGGAATACGAGGTCGGCCACCACATGAAGCGCCTCGCCATGATCGACCTCGCCTTCGGCGACGCCGACCACCATCTGGAGCGGCTTGGCGAAAACGGCGGCCTCGCCGCGCTGTAGCGGGCTCAGCCGTCTCGGCGCACGACCTCTTTCAATGCGGCGTTGATCCGGGATTGCCATCCGGGCCCCGTCGCGCGGAAGTGTCGGACGATCTCGGGATCGAGCCTGAGCGTCAGCCGGGTCTTGGGGTCGCGGGACGGCGGACGGCCGCGGCCGCGCGTGACGGTGCCGGCTGCGGGTCGGATCACCCGCTCGCCGTCGGCGAGTTCGGCACGGTCCAGCATGTCATCGGACCATTCCGGCGCATCATCGGGGTCGTTCCAGACGGCTGCGGACTCTTCGGGCTTCACGGTCATGGCAATGCCTCATCGAAATCACGTGGCGCATCTCGCCGCGCGGCGTCCAGACGATCATCACGATCCGGTCGTCCAGAATACCGTAGGTCTGGAACCGGGCTTCGCCGTAGTCGCGCCGGTCGTCGGCGAGCGTCAGCGTTCGCCCTGCGAAAGCCTGCGCCGCGTCGTAGAAATCGAGGCCGCGTTCGCGAAGTGTCCGCGCGCGTTTCGCCGGGTCGCAGCTGATCTCCACATGAATTAATGTAGCGACGTTTATTCGCACGAGCAACGTCCGGAGCGGCGTCGATGATCGACGTGGTTGCGGAAATTTCCGTTCGCAGTCGCACGATTTGAACGCGGAGGCATGGGTCCTCGGGTCAAGCCCGAGGATGACGCGCGTTGGGATGATGGCGGCTTGCTGGCAACGTCGCCACCGTCCTTCAACGGCATCGCCGTCATCTGGCATTGCCTTCACCAGGCATCGCTGCGGTCGCCATCGCAGTCGGACACCAAGCAACGGCATTTGCGATAAGGCACCCCCATCAAACAAGGTCGTCATCCTCGGGCTTGACCCGAGGACCCATGCCAAATCGCCGCCACCGCTGCCGACGTGTGGATACCGTCGCCCCCTCCGACCTCGCCCTCGCACTACGCGACGTCGCCCCCATCCCGCGCCACCTCCCACACCCACCTTCCACCCCGCCCCGTCGCGCGCTAGCTTTCGACACCATCGGGAGGATCGCGCCATGCGTCGTTTACCGCTTGCCGGGCTGTGGCTCGGCGTCTGTCTTGCCATCACCGGATCGGCCTTCGCCCAGGAGCAGGCCGCCGATCGCGTCCAGCCGGAGATCGCGACCGAGGCGTCCGACAAGGCGCTGGTGCGGGCCGAGCGGCAGATGGTGGCGGCGGCCAATCCGCTGGCGGCAAAAGCCGGTCTCGCCATCCTGCGCGACGGCGGCAACGCCATCGACGCCATGGTGACGACGCAGCTCGTGCTCGGCCTGGTCGAGCCGCAATCCTCTGGGATCGGCGGCGGCGCCTTCCTGGTCTATTTCGACGCCGAGGCGGGCCGGCTGACCACTTTTGATGGCCGCGAGACCGCGCCGGCGGCGGCGACGCCGAAACTCTTCCTCGACGCGGCCGGCGAGCCGCTCGCCTTCTACGATGCCGTCGTCGGCGGCCGCTCGGTCGGCACGCCCGGCACGGTGCGGCTGCTGTTCGACACCCATGAGCGCTACGGCAGGCTTCCGTGGGCTGCCATCGTGCAGCCGGCGATCGACCTCGCCCGCAAGGGCTTCGCCGTCTCGCCGCGGCTCCACGAGCTGATCGCCGAGGATGCCGAGCGGCTGTCGCGCTATCCCGGCACGAAAGGCTATTTCTTCGGCGCCGACGGCGCGCCATTGCCGATCGGGACCATCCTGACGAATGCCGCCTATGCCGACACGCTGGCGGCGATCGCCGAGAAGGGCGCGGGCGGCTTCTACGCCGGCCCGGTGGCGCAGGGCATCGTCGATACGGTGCGCAACGCCCCGGGCAATCCCGGCGTGCTCGCGCTTTCCGATCTCGCCAACTACGCCATCGTCGAGCGCGAGCCGGTCTGCGTCGTCTATCGCAGCGTCGATGTCTGCGGCATGGGGCCGCCCTCCTCCGGCGCGCTGACCATCGGCCAGATCCTCGGCGTGCTGGCGCCGCACGACATGGCCGCCCTCGGGCCCGACAGCGCCGAAGCCTGGCGGCTGATCGGCGACGCCTCGCGCCTCGCCTTCGCCGATCGCGGCCGCTACATGGCCGACAGCGACTTCGTGCCGATGCCGCAGCGGGGCCTGCTCGATCCCGATTATCTCTCCGGGCGGTCCGCGCTCCTGTCCGGCGATAGCGCGCTGGCGGACGATGCGGTCGCCCCCGGCATGCCGCCCTGGGACCACGCCATGCTGCTCGGCGACGACACGGCCATCGAGCTGCCGTCCACCAGCCATTTCGCCATCGTCGATCCGGACGGCAACGTCGTCTCCATAACGACGACCATCGAGAACGGCTTCGGATCGCGGCTGATGACCGGCGGCTTCCTGCTGAACAACGAACTGACCGACTTTTCCTTCGCCACCCATGACGCGGAGGGGCATGTCATCGCCAATGCCGTGGCGCCGGGCAAGCGGCCCCGCTCGTCCATGGCGCCGACCATCGTCATGCGCGACGGCGCGCCGGTGATCGCCATCGGCTCGCCCGGCGGCAGCCGCATCATCGGCTATGTGGCGCAGGCGCTGATCGCCATGCTCGACTGGGAGATGGACGTGCAGCAGGCGATCGCCATGCCGCATCTGGTCAATCGCTTCGGCACCTTCGACGTGGAGGCCGGCACCGGCGCCACGGCGCTGGCCGCCCCGCTGCGCGATCTCGGCTTCGAGGTGAACGAGACCGATCTCGATTCCGGCCTGCACGGCATCGTCATCACGGCCAACGGGCTGGAAGGCGGAGCCGATCCACGCCGCGAGGGCGTGGCGGTTGGCGACTGAGATTTCGCGGGCCGGGCGGCACCGGCGTGCCCGGTTCGGCTGGCCGTCAGCCGGCTGAGTTTTCCATTGGCCGGCCTTCCGCAAGTCTGGTAAAACCCAGCCGTTCGCTCCAATAGGAAACGCGTCGACCATGACGCCCCTGCGCCGGCTTGCAGCCATCCTGTCACTGGATGTCGAAGGCTTTTCCGGTCTGGTCGAGGCTGACGAAACCGCAGCCCTCGCCGCGGTCGAACGCGCCTACAAGCGGTTCGTGCGCCCCACCGTCGGCGAGTTCGGCGGCGACATCTTCAAGACCAGCGGCGACGGCGTGCTCATCGAATTCGGCAGCGCCGTCAACGCCGTCCAGTGGGCAGCGCGCTTCCAGCGAGCGCTGCTCGCCGACCGCCAGCAGCACAGGCCGGCGCTGCCGGTGCGGATCGGCATCGTTATCGGCGACGTCGTCGTCACCGAGCACGACCGCTTCGGCGAAGGCGTGGTGCTGGCAACCCGCGTGCAGCAGATCTCGCCGGCCGGCGGCATGGCCATCAGCCGCGGCGTGTTCGAATATCTGCAGGGCAAGACCGATCTCTATTTCACCGGCATCGGCCCCTGCGAACTGAAGGGCTACGCCCGGCACGAGCCGATCTGGGTGTGGACGCCCAAGGTGATCAGCGCCAGCCGGGCACGCCGCATCGCGGTCCCCGACCCGCACACCCAGCCGTCGGTGGCGGTCATGCCCTTCGACAATCTCAGCGGCGATCCGGGACGCGACAATTTCATCGACGGCATGGTGGAGGAGGTCACCGCCAGCCTTGCCCGGGTCCGCGAGTTCCTTGTCATCGCCCGCCAGTCCGCCGCCACCTACCGGGGCAAGTCCCTGGGAGCGAAGGAAATCGCGGCCGAGCTCGGCGTGCGCTACATCCTGCAGGGCAGCGTGCGCTTTTCCGACCGGCGCATGCGCGTGTCGCTGAATCTGGTGGATGGCGAGACCGCGCTGCAGATCTGGAGCGAACGGATCGACGCGGAGATCGACGATCTCTTCCAGGTCCAGGACTACATCGCCGAGACGGTCTCCGGCGCCCTGCATCCGACCATCCGCCGCGCCGAGATCGAACGCGCCCGGCGCCGGCCGCCGGACAATCTCGTCGCCTACGACCTCGTCATGCGGGCGCTGCCGCATCTGTGGGCGCATCGCCACGACGAGAACGACCTCGCCATCGGGCTGATCGACGAGGCCCTGACACTGGAGCCGGACAACGGGCGCGCGGCGGCGATCGGCGCCTGGGCCCATGCCCAGCACATCGCCTATAACTGGGCGAACGATATCGGCGAGCAGCGAACCCGCGGACGGGCGCTCCTGGACCGCACGCCGGGCCGCATCGACGACGACCCCCTGGCCCTCACCGCCGTGGCCACCGCCACCATGCTGATCGAGGCGGATCTGGAGCGGGCGAACGCGCTGTTGGACCGGGCGCTGGATCTCGACGTCAATCATGCCTGGGCATGGACGCGGCGGGGTTTCGCCCGCGTCTATGCCGGCCAGCCGGACGACGCCTTCGCCTGTTTCGAGCGGTCGCTGCGGCTGTCGCCGCTCGACCCGTTCGCCTTCAACTCGTTCATCGGCATCGGCCTGGCGCATTTCGCCTCCGACCGGCCCGATGAGGCTGCCCGCTGGACGCGGCGGGCGCTGGCGGAAAAGCCGGGCATGACCTGGCCGCATCGCGATCTGGCGGCCTTTCTCGGCGCCTGCGGCCAGGAGGCGGATGCGCGCCTGGCGCTGGACCGCTTCACCGCCAGCCGTGCCGGCACGAGCATCGCGACCGTGCGCGATGCGCTGCGCTTCATGAACGGGGCGCTTCTCGATCGCTATTGCGCCGGGCTTGCGGCCGCGGGACTGGACGAACGCGAGGATATCAGGCTGCGCGCCGCGACGTGACCTAGACCTTTCGGTCGACGTACGACTTAAAGGCAGCGGACAGCAAAAGGCGGAGGCAACCGGGGCTGCCTCCGCCTTGCTTCAACGTCTCGGAGCGCCGCAGGGCGCTTCCTTCAGGCTCAGAGGAAGGTCAGCAGCTTGCGCGCGGCTTCTTCCGAGGAGGCCGGGTTCTGGCCGGTGACCAGCTTGCCGTCGGTGACCACGAAGGACGCCCAGTCGTCGCCCTTCTGGTAGTCGCCGCCATTGGCGGTCAGCATGTCCTGGACGAGGAACGGCACGACGTCGGTCAGGCCGACGCCCTCTTCCTCGGTGTTGGTGAAGCCGGTCACGGTGCGGCCCGCGACCAGCGGCTTGCCGTCGGCGGTCTGGGTGTGACGAAAGACGGCCGGGGCGTGGCAGACCGCGCCCACCGGACGATCGCTTCGCGCGAAGGTCTCGATCAGCCGGAGGCTGTCGGCGTCCTCGGCAAGATCCCAGAGCGGGCCGTGGCCGCCGGGAAAGAAGATCGCGTCGAAGCCGTCGGCATCGACCGAGGAGAGAACCTGGGTGCTCGCCAGATCCTGCTGCGCCGCCTTGTCGAGCTTGAAGCGCTTGGTCGCGTCGGTCTGCGCGTCTTCGGAATCGCTCATCGGATCGAGCGGCGGCTGGCCGCCCTTCGGCGAGGCCAGTGCGACGTCGGCGCCCGCGTCCTTGAAGACGTAATAGGGTGCAGCGAATTCCTCGAGCCAGAAGCCGGTCTTCTTGCCGGTGTCGCCGAGCTGGTCATGCGACGTCAGAACCATCAGAATTTTCATGGTTGGTACCCTTCGAATGTGTCGGTTTCAGTCAGCGAGGTGGATGACGCGCTTGCCGAACGCTTCACCCTTCAGGAGGCCAATGAACGCGCCCGGCGCCTGTTCCAGCCCGGAGATCATCTCCTCGCGGTAGTGGATCTTCCCGTCCTTCACCCAGGCGCCCATCTGTTCGGCGAATTGCGGGTAGAGATGGCCGAAATCGTCGAAGACGATGAAGCCGCGCATGGTCATGCGCTTGCGCAGGATCTGGCCCATCAGATAGTTCATCCGGTCCGGGCCGTCGGGCAGCGAGGTGGCGTTGTACTGGGAGATCAGGCCGCACACCGGGATGCGGGCCGAGGGGTTGAGCAGCGGCAGCACCGCGTCGAAGACCGCCCCGCCGACATTCTCGAAATAGATGTCGATGCCGTCGGGCGCCGCGTCCTTCAGGGCGTCGGCGAAGCCGTCGGCCTTGTAGTCGACGCAGGCGTCGAAGCCGAGCGTCTCCACCACATGGGCGCATTTCTCCGCTCCGCCGGCAATGCCGACGACGCGGCAGCCGAGGATCTTGCCGATCTGCCCGACGGTGGCGCCGACCGGGCCGCTGGCACCGGCGACGACCAGCGTCTCACCCGGCTTCGGGGCGCCGATCTGCGTCAGGCCGGCCCAGGCCGTCAGGCCCGGCATGCCGAGGACGCCGAGCGCCCAGGACGGGTTCTCGGGATTCCTGCCCATGTTGATGACGCCCTTGCCGTCGGACAGGGCGTAATCCTGCCAGCCGCCGAAGGCGACCACCCAGTCACCCTCGCCAAAGCCGTCGACATTCGAGGTGACGACCTGCGCGACGGTGCCACCCACCATGACCTCGCCGATCTCCACCGGCGCGGCATAGGACGGCGCGTCGCTCATGCGGCCGCGCATATAGGGGTCGAGGGAGAGGTATTCGTTGCGCAGGAGCATCTGCCCGGCGCCGGCTTCCGGCCGCTCGACCGTTTCCAGGCGCAGCGTGTCGTCATTCGGCTCGCCCCTGGGGCGTTCGGCCAGCACATAGCGGCGATTGACTTCGGTCGACTGGGTCATGGTGTCCTTCCGGATAATGTGGATCGGTCGGGGCTCTCGCCCGCGACCGCCGACGACAACGGCCGACGGTGGCGAACCACGGCGTCGGCCGGCATCGGCAATGTCGGTCGGGACGTCCCGCGTCCCGTGATGCGCCTAAGCTGTGGTCCCGGTCGTCGAATGCAATCCCGACGCACCGTTCATCGGCAGGCGGACAGGCGCCCGGCTGGCGCGCCCTAACGGCACAGGCCGGCACCGCCGGAGACGATGCCGGCCTGCTCGTGCCGTAGGGCCCGGGGATCGGCCGGATCAGGCGTAGGCACCCGCCGAATAGGTCAGCTCGTAGCTGTGGCTGTAGATCTCGAAGACGATGCCGAAGGGGTCCTCGACATAGACCATCCGGTAGGGCTTCTCGCCGGGGAAATATTCGCGCACCGGCATGCGCTGGCGACCGCCCGCCGCGACGATCTTTGCCAGAAGCCCCTCCAGATCGGGGTCCTGGATGGCGAAATGGAACATGCCGTGCCGGCGGAACGGCAGATTGTCGTCGGGCGCCTCGTTGCCGTCGAATTCGAACAGCTCGAAGCCGATGCGGTCGGCCGTCGCCAGATGGGCGATGCGCAGCGACCGCCAGCCGGGGCCGAAGACGTCGGTGCACATCTGGCCGATGTCGCTGTCATCCTCGGTCACCGTGGTCGGCGCCATGATCGTGTAGAAGCCCATGACCTCCGTGTAGAATGTCACGGCCGCGTCGAGGTCGGGGACGGACAGGCCGATATGGGAAAAGCTGCGGGGTGTCGGGAGCATCGTGCGATCCTTCGCTGGAATTGGCTGATCCCGAGATAGGCCTTTGCTGTCCTTGCGTGAAATTATCGTTTGAACGGTTTTCCATAACATTTCACAATGAGCCATGCTGAACGCCCAATGGCTCGAGACCTTCACCACGCTTTGCGAGACCGGCCATTTCACCCGGACGGCCAGTCGGCTCGCCATGACCCAGCCGGGCGTGTCCCAGCATCTGCGCAAGCTGGAAGAGCAGCTCGGTCAGAGGCTGATCACCCGTGACGGCAAGAGTTTCAGCCTGACCCCGGCGGGCGAGGTCGTCCTAGCCATGGGGCGGGCGCGGCGCGCCGAGGAACAGGCCTTGCGCGCGGCCATCCTGCGCGACGATGCCGATGTCGGAGCGGTGGCGATCGCCTGTTCGGGCAGCTTCGCCATGCGGCTCTTCCCGCAGCTTCTGCCGCGCATGGCAGCGGCGCCGCAACTGACGATCCGGCTGGAGGCCGCGCCCCAGGAGCGGGTCCTTTCGGGCGTTGCCGACGGCGCCGTCGATCTCGGCATTGTCGATCATCCGCCGGGGCATGCGCGCCTCGCCGCGGAGCATCTGGGCCGCGAGGAGCTGTGCCTCGTCCTGCCGGCGGCCACGGAGAACCGTCCCGTCAGTTTCGCCGATCTGGACGCGCGTGGCTTCATCGCCCATCCCGACGGCTTCGCCTATGCCGACGAATTGTTCGCGCTGAACTTTCCGGAGGCCTTCAAGGGCGCCGATCGCCTCAAGGTCCGGGCGCATGTGAACCAGATCAACCAGATCCCGGCACCGGTTGCGGCAGGCATCGGCTACACGCTTCTGCCGCGCAGCGGTGTCGAGGCCTATCCCGGCCGCGACAGGCTGCGCATCGTGATGCTGCCGCAGCCCCGCCACCACGATCTCTGGCTGATCCAGCGCCGCGGCCGGGTGCTGCCGGCGCGGGTCAGTGCGGTCGCCGGCCAGATCCGGGCGACCGCCGCCAGCCTCTCGGGCGGCTGACGCGCAGCCTGGACAGGCGTCCCTGTGTCGATGCAGCGCCGGCGGTCTAATAACCCTGCTTATGATAAGCAATTCATAGCACGGCCGTCGACACGGATTTCCCCGCCGCCATCGGCGACAGGGTTATCGACCGGTCATGCCGGCCTGTTCAGACCGCCAGCGCGCGCTCGGCATAGGCGGCTTCGCCGAAGACCCGGTGGTAGCGCGCCACAGCCTCGGGATCGCCGCTGGTCTTGGCCGGATTATCGGAAAGCTTCACCGCCGGCCGGCCATTGGCGGACGTCACCTTGCAGACCAGCGAGATCGGGTCGAGCCCGGTGCTCGGCTCGGGCGAGGCGCCGCGGAAATCGTTGGTCAGATTGGTGCCCCAGCCGAAGCTCATGCGCACCCGGCCCTCGAAATGCCGGTAGGTCCGCTCGATCGTGTCGGAATCCATGCCGTCCGAGAACACCAGCAGCTTGTCCTTGGGGTCCTGCCCCATGCGCTTCCACCAGGCGATGATCTCCTCGCCGCCCTCGATGGGGGGCGCGGAATCCGGCCGGAAGCCGGTCCAGGAGGCCAGCCATTCCGGCGCATTCTGCAGGAAGGCGGAGGTGCCGAAGGTATCGGGCAGGACGATCAGCAGGTTGCCGCCATAGTAGCTCTGCCACTCGCGCAGCACCTCGTAGGGCGCCTGGCGCAGTTCGGCGTCGCTGCCGGCGAGCGCCCCCATCACCATGGGCAGTTCATGGGCGTTGGTGCCGATGGCCTCCAGATCCGTTTCCATGGCCAGGAGCACGTTGGAGGAGCCGAGGAAGCGGTCGCCGAGCCCTTCCTTCAGGGCCTCCACGCACCAGCGCTGCCACAGGAAGGAGTGCCGCCGGCGCGTGCCGAAATCGGAAATGCGCAGATTCGGCAGGGCCTGCAAGCGCTCGACCTTGCCCCACATCTTGGCCTTGGCGCGGGCATAGAGCACGTCGAGCTCGAAGCGGCCGAGATCCTTCATCGCGGCGCGCGAGCGCAGCTCGTTGATGATCGCCAGCGCCGGGATCTCCCACATCATGGTGTGGGTCCAGGGACCGTGGAAATCCAGCTCGAACTGGCCGTCGACCCGGCGCAGCTCGTATTCCGGCAGGCGGAAATCCTCCAGCCATTCGAGGAAGTCCGGCCGGAAGATCTGCCGCGTCCCGTAGAAGGTGTTGCCGGCGAGCCAGATCATCTCCCGCTTGGTGAAGGAGAGCGTGCGCACATAGTCGAGGTTTTCGCGCAGCTCCTGCTCGTCGACGATCTCGGCGAGGCGCACATGCTTCGAGCGGTTGTTCAGCGAGAAGGTCGCCTGCACGTCCGGGTGCTGCCCCCGGATCATCTGCAGCATCAGGAGCTTGTAGAAATCCGTGTCGAGCAGGCTGCGCACGATCGGGTCGAGCTTGAACGTGTGGCTCCAGACCCGGGTTGCGATATCCGTGGCCACCATGCCGGCCTCCTCAAAGTTCCCGGATGCCGCCGCCCATGCCTGCGGCACCCCCTCCGTGCGGGTCCATCGCCAAGCCGTTACATGACTTGCCCATCGGGATAAAGCGTGCGGATGAAGCGCCTGCCGCCCGGCCGCTCACTGGCGACGGCTCGGCATCGCGTCGGCGGCCAACGATGAACGCAGCGTCGTCCTTGCCTTCGGCCCCCTCTGTCACAGCATATGCGGTCGACAATCTGCCAATGGGGGACCTCGCACAGATGCTGAAATTCTACTTCCACCCGACGCCGAACCCGATGAAGGTCGCGCTCTTCCTCAAGGAAGCCGGCCTCGATTTCGAGCTTGCGCCGGTCGACACGCTGAAGGGCGAACAGCACGAGGCCGCGTTCCGGAAGATCAATCCCAACGGCAAGCTGCCGGCGATCGAGGACGACGGCAAGCGCGTCTTCGATTCCAACGCCATCCTGCTCTATCTCGCCGACAAGCACGGCAAGTTCGCCGGCAAGGCCGAGGATCGCGGCGAGCTCCTGTCTTGGCTGATGTTCATCGCCACCGGTGTCGGCCCCTATTCCGGCCAGTCGGTGCATTTCCGCACGGTCGGCAAGGACAAGTCCGACTATGCCGCCAACCGCTATCTGCGCGAGGCCCAGCGGCACTACCAGGTGCTGGACGACCATCTGGCCGGCCGCGAATTCTTCGTCGGCGACGACTACACCATCGTCGACATGGCGGCCTGGGGCTGGATCGACCGCGCGAAGATGGTGCTGGGCGAAGGCGAACTCGCCAATTACCCGAACCTGTCGCGCTGGTTCGCGGCCATCGATGCCCGGCCGGCCGTGGCCGAGGCCCGCAAGGTGGGCAGCGATGTCGGCTTCAAGTCGGAGCGCGACGAAGCCGCCCTGCGGGCGCTGTTCCCGCAGAACTACCCGGCCGGCTGATCCGGTCCGCCGGAGCGCCCCGGCGCTCCGGCCCTTGCTCGCCGGCTCCTGGCCGTTATCGTCGCGCCGGGGTGGGAATCGTCCTGTCCCGCATGCTGCAGGAACCGGCCATGAGCGATCCGAAGACCCTCCAGAGCGCCCTGAACACCGCCTTTACGGCCGGCGACACCGCCGCCGTCATCGGCGAGGTGCTGGCCGGGGAAGCCGCCGGCTCGGTGCTCGACATCGGCTGCGGACGCGGTGCGCTTGCCCGCAGCCTCGTGAAGCGCGGCTTCGCCGTGACCGGGATCGACCCCAGCGAGGCGGCCATCGCCGCGGCCCGCGACAACGTCCCCGAGGCCCGTTTCGAAGTGGCGGCGGCCGAAGCCCTCCCCTTCGACGATTCCGGCTTCGATGCCGCCGTGATCCTCAACGCCCTGCACCACGTGCCGGTCGCCGCCATGGCGACGGCGCTTGCGGAAGCTGCGCGCGTCACGAAGCCGGCCGGCACGGTGCTGATCGTCGAGCCCCTGGCGGAAGGCCCGTATTTCGAGGCGATGCGCCCGGTCGAGGACGAGAGCGAGATCCGCGAGGCAGCCGGCGTCGCGGTGGCCGATGCGGTGCGCAACGGCAGCTTCGTCCTGCGCGGCAACGTCGTCTATCAGCGCAGCGAACGCTTCCGCGACGTCGCCCAGTTCATCGAGCGGCTGGAAGCCGTCGATCCGCTGCGCGCGGCTGCCGTTGCGGACAATCGCAGCGCGGTGGAAGCCCGCTTCGAGGCTGAAGCCGAGACCGAGGACGGCATGCGCGTCCTGGCCCAGCCGCTCCGCGTCTACTGGCTGCGCACAACCGGCTGAGGCCGCGGGCGCCGTCATGCGCACCGGCCGCCCAGGGGCGTCCTCAATCTCGCCGGATTGAGCAGGCACATCTGCGTGCGGTCGGGTCGCAGCCGTCCTCGATGCAAGCGCGACTGAGCCATTCTATCCACGACAGGACGCACGGCACGTGTCCGAAACCAAGTCCCGCCACGATCTGACGCATGAGATACTTACAATTCTAAATACTGCCTGCACGGCTTCTTAGGACTGCAAGCAGGCATGATTGGATAAACTTCGTCGATCCTCATATATGCACGCCCAGCAAGGTTCGATGCAGGCAGGCATGCGGACGGGGTTCTCAGGAAGACAGCGGAATTTCGATGATACCCACGACGGATCTGGCCAGCCAGCTGGAGCAGATTGCCCGGCGTCTTCACTCGCAGGGATACGCGTCCAAGCTGTTCCCGGCGCAATGGGCGGCCCTGCGCTACATCCATTCCGCGCCCGTGCCGTTGCGCACGGCCATCGATCTCGCCCGCTTCCAGGGTCTCGCCTCGGGCGCCGTGGCCCGCACCGTGCGCACGCTGATCACCAAGGGCTACGTCACCAAGCTGGGCAGCGTCGGACGCGGCCGCGCCGAGGAGCTGGGCCTGACCGACCGCGGTCGCGCGCTGCTGAAGAAGGACCCCTTGCAGCGCATCTGCGAGGCCCTCGAGCCGCTCGACGAAGACAGTCGCAAGTGCCTTGCCGAAGGTCTTGACATCGTCATCCGCTCGACCCGCCCCGATCAGGCGGCGGACAAGACCGAGCCGTCCGGCTAGCCCCGCGCCTTCAGACCCTCTCCGGCCAGGCGAGATCCGCCGTGACCGCCAGATGATCGGACGCGGGCCGCGAGGCGTGCCCCGGTCCATGCGTGACCAGCGAGAACCCTTCCGAGGCGTAGATCCGGTCCAGCCGGAGCATCGGCCAGCGCGCCGGAAACGAGCGCGGCGCGGTGTGCACCGGCAGCCGCGGCGCCAGCGCGCCATGCAGCGCGCCCCCCAGCCTCAGATCGTTGCCGTCCCCCATCGCCAGCGTCGGCATGTCTCCCGCGTCGACGCGCTCGGCGAGGAACTGCGCCTGCGCCAGCCGCTGGCGCCGCAGCAGACCGAGATGGAAGGCCAGCACGCGCAGGTGCCCCGACGGCGCGGCGATCACGGCCTCGATGGCAGCGCGCGGCTCGACCCCGGGTTCGGGCAGGGCATGGATCGTCGCGCTGACGATCGGCCAGCGCGACCACAGCAGATGGCCATAGTCGCGATCCTCGCGCGGAACGGTGCGCGCTTCGACGATCTGCGATCCCGCCGTCTTCAGAAGCTCCTGCCCCAGCGTCTCGAAGGCGCGCTGCCGGCGGCCGAGATGCGAACGGCCGTCGACCTCCTGCAGTGCCAGAATATCCGGGCCGAGCCGCGCGATGGTCGCAAGGGTGCGCTCCGGGTCGCAGCGCCGATCGGCGCCGATCGAGCCGTGGCAGTTCCAGGTGACCGCCCGGATGACGCCGCGTTCGGAGGTTTCCGGTTCAGGCTGCGAAGCGGCCATCGGCAGCATCGAGTTCGGCCCGCATCCGGGTGACGAGCAGGCTCTCGTCGGGGGCGCAATTGTCGTGGGTCAGAAGCTCGCCGGCCCTGATCGGCTGCACCACCTTCGCCTTTTCGACGAGCCCGATCGGCAGCGCCCGGCGCGTGCGCCCGTCCTCCCAGGTCATGGCATAGCCGCGATAGTCGGCCTCGCCGATCCGGCCGAGCGTCTCGCCGGGCGTCAGGCCGCGCTTGGCCAGCGCGCCGCATTCGCCGACGGGGCGGTCGATCGGCACCATGTCGGGCCGCAGGTGGATGACCGCACGCACCGCCGAGAGCGGGGTCTCCAGGCTGGTCAGGTGGAACGGCCGGATCAGGCCGAAACAGGGGCCAGGACCGACCTTCAGATCGGCCATGCGCTCGATGGCGCGGGGATGGCGCGGCTTGACCACGCAGAAGACGCCGGGGGCCACGCCCTTGCCGATCGTGTAGTCGACGCAGCCCGACCGCGACAGGATTCCGCCATCCTCGGTGGTGCAGAGCACCTGCCCCAGATTCTCGCTGGTCGCCTCGGGTCCGTGCATGCCCGCGACATCCGGCGTCAGACCGGTGCAATTGGCGATGGCGGTCATCTCGACCATGGTCTTGGAGCCGTCGATGAACTCGACCAGCATGCGGGCATTCATGTTCCGCGCGCGGGCCTCCTCCTCGTATTCCTCGGGAATGGCGGAATGACGCAGCGGGTTGTTCTTGCCCTTGCCCGCCGCGACGATCTCCATGCCGAGGCTCTGGGCGAAGGCGATGAGCTCCAGCGTCGAGGCCGGCTCGTCGCCGGCCGAGCCCGTATAGACGAGGCCGGCTTCCTTCGCCTTGCGGGCCAGGAGGCGGCCGACGGTGATGTCCGCCTCGACATTCAGCATGACGATATGCTTGCCGTTGCGGATCGCCTCCAGCGCGAGGAAGGTGCCCACTTCCGGGCTTCCCGTCGCGTCGACCACGACGTCGATGCGTCCGGCGGCGCAGAGCGCCCCGAGATCGTCGGTGACGGCGATGCGGCCCGCCTCGATGGTCCGGTCGATGTCGGAGGCGTTCGCGGCGAAGCTGCCATGGTCGGCGGAATGGCCCGCCATGGCGATCGCTTCGGTCGGACGTCGCGGGCTGTTGGCGGCAATCGCCCCGATCCGCACGCCGGTCATCAGCGCCACCTGCACGACGATGTCCGTGCCCATCTGGCCGGCACCGGCGAGACCGATGGTCACCGGACCATGCCGGTCGGTATAGGCGGCGAGTTCGGCGGCGAAGCCGACGCGTTCGATCATGGAGCTGGCATCCTCGGATTGCTGGTGACGCGCATGCGGCGGGACGGATTGAAGCCCTCCCCGCTCCGCGCCGGACACCTAGCGGATTTCAGCGTGGTTGTAAGCCGCCGGCCTCAGCCGCGCACCCGGTCGCCGCGACCGCCGCCGGCCACCGTCTGCAGGATCAGCTTCAGATCGCCGAGGAAGCTGCGGTTGTTCACATAGTGCGCGTCGATCTCGGCGAGGCGCACCGGGTCGGACATGTCGACACCCTGCACTTGCGCCTCCCCGGTGATGCCGGGGCGCACCGAAAGGACGCCGCGCCGGCCGCGCTCCTCGATCAGCACGGTCTGCGACGGCAGGCAGGGCCGCGGGCCGACAAAGCTCATCTCGCCCTTCAGGACGTTCCAGAGCTGCGGCAACTCGTCGAGCTTCAGGGCGCGCAGCCTGCGACCCAGCCCGGTCACCGCCGAGGCCGGCGTCTCGTGCGAGGCGGCCGACACGGTGGTCCGGTGCATGGTGCGCAGCTTGTAGCAGGTGAAGACCGCGCCATCGCGGCCGATACGCGGCTGGGCATAGATGCCGGGGCCGTCGCTGTCCCGCCTCACCAGGATCGCGAGAAGGCCGATCAGCCAGCCCAGACAGACAAGGCCGACGAGGCTGGCGGTGAAATCGAAGAGGCGCTTCATGGCCCTTCCGCTACAGCATCGCCCGCGATTGGCAAATCGGTTTTCGCCCCGCCGGCGTTGCGCATGGGCCGCGGCTTCGCCAGAACCGGTTCGAACAGTTCCACGGAGTGTCCTCGCCTTGCGCATCCTTCTGACAGGCAGCAGCGGTTTCGTCGGGCGCCACCTTGAGGCCGCGCTCGCGGCTGACGGCCACGACATCGTCGTCCTGCGCCGCGGCGGGCCGGGCGGCGATGGCGTCTTCGCCGCGCCGGCCAACCTTGCCGACATCGAGACGGCGGCGGACTGGCCCCGGGGCATCGACGCCGTCGCGCATCTGGCCGCCGCCAATCCCGAGCGGGGCACGGCCGACGCCGCCGATGCCTCGGCCCTTGCGGCGGTCAATCGCGACGGCACCGCCGCGCTGGCCCGCCGTGCGGCGCAAGAGCGTGTCCGGCGGATGGTCTTCGTCAGTACGGCGAATGTCCACGCCGCCTCCCCCGACCCGGTCGACGAGGCATCCCCGATCGCGCCCCAGAGCGCCTATGCGCGCTCCAAGCACGAGGGCGAGCGCGCCTTCTGGCAGGCGCTGTCCGGCAGTGCGACGACGGGCTGCGTGCTGCGACCGGTGCCGGTGTTCGGCGCCGGAGGGCGGGGCGGCATCGCCGCGCTGGCGAAACTGGCCCGCACGCCGGCGCCGCTGCCGCTGGGCGGGTTTGCGGCGCCCCGCAGCCTCGTGGCCGTCAACGATCTCGTGCAGGCGATCGTGCTGGCGCTCACGGAGGAACAGGCCGCCAGCGAGACCTTCCTCGTCGCCGGCGATCCGCCGCTGTCGACCGCCGCGATCGTGACGGCCCTCCGCCACGGGCTCGGCCGCCCCCCTCGCCTGATCCGGGTGCCGCCCGCCTTGCTGCGAAAGCTCGCCGGACTGGCCGGGCGCGAGGCGATGGTGGCGACCCTCGACACGCCCTTCGTCGTGGATGCCGGGCATCTGCGACACACGCTCGGCTGGGCGCCGGCCCGGTCGACGCCGGACGCGCTTGCCGCCATGACGACTGACGCGCGCTGAGGCCCCGACGGAACCGTCACGCCGCGGATCGATTGACCAAGCCAGCCTGCCGATCGCCGCAACGATCGCGAACAAGGTGCAGACAGATGAGCCAGGACGACACCGGAAGCCCTCCGCCCAAACTCAGCCGGCAGGAACGGCTGGAGGCGCAATTGCGGGAGAATTTGCGCAAGCGCAAGGAACAGGCCCGCGCCCGCCGGCAGAGTGCGCAGGCATCGCAGACGGACGACAACGCGGACCCGGCAGGAGCGGGCGACGACTGACCGGGGACCCGCCGATCCGGTCACCATGGAAGCGCGACGGCACGGTCGGCAGAGGCGGCGTTATCGCCGCGCCCTGCGACATTTCCGCTGGGCCGCGAAACCGCCGCGCATCGCGCCGCTGCGATCCCCATCTGCGCAGCGGCGGCGAAGTCCCTGTTCGCGCTTCGCTTCCCGGCAAAACGACAATTGAACGCATGGTGCCCGAATGCCCGGCCGAAGATGGACTTTGACTGGAACGGCTCTTAGAAAGGTTCTGACAAGGAGTATGGGATGATCGATTATCAGGGCCAGTTCGAGTCTGCGATCGAGGCTTTGCATGCCGAGAAACGCTACCGGGTCTTTGCCGATCTCGAGCGCATTGCCGGCCGGTTTCCGAAGGCCATCTGGCGCCATGACGGCGAAGCCACCGAGATCACCGTGTGGTGCTCCAACGACTATCTCGGCATGGGCCAGCACGCGGATGTCATCTCGGCGATGACCTCGACCGTCTCGGCCATGGGCTCGGGCGCCGGCGGCACCCGCAACATTTCCGGCACCAACCACCCGCTGGTGGAACTGGAGAAGGAACTGGCGGATCTGCACGGCAAGGAAGCCGCGCTGGTCTTCACCTCCGGCTTCGTCTCCAACGAGGCGTCGATCTCGACCATCGCCAAGCTGCTGCCCGACTGCCTGATCCTGTCCGACGAGCTGAACCACGCCTCGATGATCGAGGGCGTGCGCAAGTCCGGCGTCAAGAAGCAGGTGTTCCGCCACAATGACCTCGCCCATCTGGAAGAGCTGTTGAAGGCGGCCGAGCCGAACCGGCCGAAGCTGATCGTCTTCGAGAGCGTCTATTCCATGGATGGCGACATCGCGCCGATCGCCGAGATCGCCGATCTGGCCGAGCGCTACAATGCCATGACCTATATCGACGAGGTCCATGCGGTCGGCATGTACGGCGCGCGCGGCGGCGGCATCTGCGAGCGCGACGACGTCGCGCACCGGATCGACGTGATCGAGGGCACGCTGGCCAAGGCCTTCGGCGTCCTCGGCGGCTACATCACCGGCACCCGGGCGCTGATCGATGCGGTCCGCTCCTATGCGCCGGGCTTCATCTTCACCACCGCCCTGCCGCCGGCTCTGGCCGCCGCGGCGGTCGCCTCCATCCGCCACCTGAAGACCAGCCAGGCCGAGCGCGACGCGCAGCAGCGCCAGGCGGCGCAGGCGAAGCTGGTGTTCGGCGAGGCCGATTTGCCGGTGATGCCGTCCGAGACCCACATCGTGCCGGTGCTCGTCGGCGATCCGGACCTGTGCAAGAAGGCCAGCGACCACCTCCTCCACGCCCACGGCATCTACATCCAGCCGATCAACTACCCGACCGTGCCGCGCGGCACCGAGCGCCTGCGCATCACGCCGACTCCGCTGCACGACGACGCGCTGATCGACACGCTGAAGGATGCCCTGGTCGAGACCTGGAACGCCATCGGCATTCCCTTCGCCAGCCAGCAGCCGGCCCAGGCCGAGCGGTCCACCAAGGTGACCCCGCTGGTCGTGTCGCAGGCCGGCGGCTGACACGTCCCACACCGGCCGCGCACGACGCGGCCGGGTGACGACCCGCGTCGAAAGGAGCGCTCCATGAAGATTTCGCTGGCGCAGCTTCTGGACAGATTTCCCCTGCCCGCGACCGAGCAATGGCCGGACGGCGTCTTCGCCGCCGAGGCCATCTCCCACGGTACCATGTCGCTGGAAGTGTTCGCGCCGCGCGGCACAGACCACCAGCGCCCGCATCTGCAGGACGAGCTCTACATCGTCGTGTCGGGCCGGGCCGCCTTCTGGCGCGAGGGCCAGACCGACGACGTGGCGGCGGGCGACGCGCTGTTCGTGCGCGCCGGACAGGACCACCGCTTCACCGACATGTCGGACGATTTCGTCACCTGGGTGATCTTCTGGGGACCGGAGGGCGGCGAGGCGCCCGCCCCGTCACCGTCGGTCTTCGCCGCCATCGACGCCTGATTCCTCCGGCGGCACCGCCACGGTGTCGCCCGGCCGCGCAATGTGCTTGGCCAGAAGCGGCACCATCAGGGCGATGCAGACGAAGCGCACGACGTGGTGGGCCGCGACATAGGCCGGATCGACGTCGAACTGGAACGCCAGAACGGTCAGCGCTTCCAGCGCGCCCGGCGCATAGGCCAGCGCCACCTTCCCGATCGAGATCTCCAGCACCAGCACCGCCACGGCGACCGAGATCGCCGAGACCACGATGCCGATGGCAAACGAGCCGATCGCCGCGGGCAGCAGCGCGAAGACGCCCCTGCGGTCCAGCCCCTGCAGCCGCGACCCGATCAGCGCCCCCAGAAGGATCAGGCTCGGCACGGCGAGAACCGGCGGAATGGCGACGGTGGCGAATTCGCCGACATGCATGAAGGCGCTGCCGATCAGCGCGCCCAACATCATGCCGCCCGGCAGCCGCACCAGATGGCCGAGCGCCGCCGCCGCGATGCAGACGAACAGCAGCAGCAGATATTCCGTCAGCGGCCCGTCGGTGCCGCGCGCGACCGCCACCACGTCCTCGCCGCCTTCGAACCAGCCCAGCACCGGCGTCAGCGCGCCGATCAGGATCAGCAGCCGCACGCTCTGGACGATGGTCACCCGCGGCAGGTCGGCCCTTGTTTCCGAGGCCGCCGCCAAGACGAAGGACAGCGCCCCCGGCAGCGAGGCGAACAGGGCGGTGTCCCGGTCCCAGCCGAGGCCGTGGCGCAGGAACGCGCGCGTCACGACGATGACGCCCAGAACGCCGAGCATCTGGACGGCGAAGGAGAGCGGCCAGATCGCCATCTGGTCGAGGACAGCGGGCGTCACGCCGGAACCGGCCTGCATCCCGAGAATGAAGAAGGCCAGTGTCCGCAGCGCCTGCGGCAGCCGCGTATCGAGACCGGCGACGCTGGCCGCCGAAACGGCGAGAACCGGGCCGAGCAGCCAGGCGACCGGCAGGCCGAACACCGCCGCCACGCCCCCGCCGAGGGTGGCCAGTGCCAGCGTGGCGGCGAGATTGCCGACCCGGCGCCGGTCCCAGCCTGTCACGCCGAACGGCCGATCCAGTCGGCCAGGCGATCCGCCGCCATCTCCACCTCGTCGAGCCGGCGATGGAAGCAGGCCCGGAACGAGCCCGGCGAGACCGGCCCGAAGGCGGTGCCGGGCGCAAGACCGACCTTGGCCTCGTCGACGATGCGGAAGGCCGTCTCGCGGGTCTCGGTGATGCCGTCGATGGCGAAGAAGGAATAGAAGGCGCCCGCCGGCTGGACGATGGCGACCCGGTTGGTCGCCGCCAGCCGCTCGGTGAAGATGTCGCGCGCCTTGTGGGCCCGCTCCACCTGCATCGCCACGAAGGGCTCGCCCTCGGTGATCGCGGCAATCGCGCCGCGCTGCATGAAAGGGGCGACGCCCGAGGTCGAATACTGGGTGAGATTGGCGATGACGGTGCCGATGGCCGGGGTGGTCTCGATCCAGCCGACCCGCCAGCCGGTCATCGCCCAGTTCTTGGAGAAGGAATTGACGAACAGGATCGCGTCGTCCGGCTCCATGATGTCGTGGAAGGACGGCGCCCGGTCGGCGGCGTAGTAGAAGCGGCTGTAGATCTCGTCGGCGATGATCGTCAGGCCGTGCTGGCGGGCCAGCGCCAGCAGTGCCTTCAGCGTCGCGTGGTCGGCAGTCCAGCCGGTCGGGTTCGCCGGCGTGTTGACGAAGATCGTGCGGGTCTTCGGACCGATGGCGGCGGCGACCTTGTCGAGGTCGAGCTGCCATCCGGCATCGGTCCAGTCGAGCGCGACCTCGCGGGGCACGGCGCCGCGCACGCCGCAGGCGGCGGCGAAGTTCGGCCAGGCCGGGCCGAAATAGATCAGCTCGTCGCCGGGCGAGGCGCTCGCCGCGATCGAGATCTGGATCGCCTGCATGCCCGAACCGGTGACGAAGAAGCGTTCCGGCGAGGATTCGATGCCGTAAAGCCGGGCGGTGTAGTCGCTCAGCGCCTGGCGCAGTTCCGGCAGGCCGCGCTGATAGGTGTAGAAGGTCTCGCCCGCCGAAAGGCTCGCGGTCACCGCGTCTGCGATGAAGCCCGGCGTCGGCAGGTCGCCCTCGCCGGCCCAGAGCGGGATCACCCCCTCATGGCCGCGGGCATAGTCGATGACGGCGACAATGCCGCTCGCCGGCGCTTCCACAGCCTCGCGGCTGAGCCGAAATCTGTCGCTCATCAGGGTGCCTTCCGGGGGAGACTCGAACGAAAACGGCGTCGCCTGACGCCGTGCCCGGCATCGCGCTTCGTCCCGGAAAATGCAAGCCCGCCGCTCTCGGCGGCGGGCGTCGTCATCGGTTCAGTGAGGCGTCAGACCCGGGTTTCGCGGTTCGAGGCGCTGGCCAGCAGGTCGCGGATTTCCTCCAGCAGCTTCTCGTTGCGCGGCACCTCGGACACCTCCGGCGGCTTGGCCTCTTCCTTGCGCTTCAGCCGGTTCATCGCCTTGACCACCATGAACAGGATGAAGGCGACGATCAGGAAGTTGATCGACAGGGTGACGAACTGGCCATAGGCGAGCACCGGTCCCTGCTCGCGCGCCGCTTCCAGGCTGGTGGCGGTGACGCCGTCGTCGAGACCGACGAACTTGTTGGTGAAGTCGACGCCGCCCGAGATCGCGGCGATGACCGGCATGAACAGGTCCTTCACCACCGAATTGACGAGGCCGGAAAACGCCGCGCCGATGATGATGCCGATCGCCAGATCGACCATGTTGCCCTTCAGGGCAAATTCCTTGAATTCCTTGAGCATCTCATGATTCCTCTGACGATGGGGTGTCCACTCTACAGTTGCGCGGCAGGGGCACAATCGCGCCACACGCGGAAAACCGGCGCCCGCGGCCGCTGGCGGTGTCGCGATCTGGACTTGCGCGGACACCGATGGTTGTGTCGAACACGCTGCGGCCTGAAGCGGCATCCCGGCTCACCTGACCCGCAGGGGCGCCGCTCCGCTCCCGTCAGGCCGCCGGGAGGATGAGAATTGCATAGCGGGATCATCGTCTTCACGGCGATCGTCTATCTGTTGCTGCTGTTCGCCGTGGCCTGGTGGGGAGACCGCCGGGCGGCGGCCGGCCGGGCGCGCATCAGCCGGCCGGGCGTCTATGCGCTCAGCCTCGCCGTCTATTGCACCTCCTGGACATTTTTCGGCTCGGTCGGCGTGGCGGCGCGCGACGGCCTGTCCTTCCTGGCGATCTATCTCGGCCCGATCCTCGTCTTCGTCTTCGCACCGGGCTTCATCGAGCGGCTGATCCGCCACGCCAAGGCCGAACGCATCACCACCGTCGCCGACTTCATCGGCTCGCGCTACGGCAAGAACCCGTCCGTCGCGGCGCTCGCCACCGTCATCGCCATCGTCGGCACGGTGCCGTACATCGCCCTGCAGCTGAAGGCGATTTCCACCAGCGTCGCCAGCCTCGTCGCCCATTACAGCGCGACGCTGGAAATGCCGCC
This sequence comes from Aurantimonas sp. NFXS3, assembly GCF_049132005.1. NCBI lineage: Bacteria > Pseudomonadati > Pseudomonadota > Alphaproteobacteria > Hyphomicrobiales > Aurantimonadaceae > Aurantimonas > Aurantimonas sp. NFXS3. The sequence goes on along the minus strand of NZ_JAGDDZ010000002.1, from coordinate 675,838 downwards.
GCTGTTCAGCGACCTGGCGCTGCTCGTCGCCACCGTCCTCGGCATCTTCGCGGTGCTGTTCGGCACCCGCCACGCCGACGCCACCGAGCATCAGGACGGCCTCGTTCTCGCCGTCGCCATGGAATCGCTGGTCAAGCTCACCGCCTTCCTGGCGGTCGGCCTGTGGGCGACCTTCGTCCTGTTCGAGCCGGGCGAATTGTGGAATGCCGCGCTCGCCAGCCCGCGCGTCCTCGCCTCCTTCCAGGGCGGCATCGGCGGTCATTTCATCGCCTCGCTCGGCCTCAGCGCGCTGGTGATCCTGCTCCTGCCGCGGCAGTTCCACATGACCGTGGTGGAAAACCGCACCCGCCACGAGATCCGCCGCGCCCGCTGGCTGTTCCCGCTCTATCTCGTCGTCATCAACCTCTTCGTCGTGCCGATCGCCGTGGCCGGGCTGATCACCCTCGGCCCCAGCGTCGATGCCGATCTCTACGTCCTGTCGCTGCCGCTGTCGCAGGGCCAGGACGCGCTGTCGCTGGTCGCCTTCATCGGCGGCCTGTCGGCCGCCACCGCCATGGTGATCGTCGCCAGCGTCGCCCTGTCGATCATGATCTCCAACGACCTGGTCCTGCCGTGGCTGCTGAAGCGCCGCGACCATGCGGTCGACCCCACCCGCGACGAGACCCGGCTGATCCTCAATGTCCGGCGCTCGGCGATCTTTGTCGTCGTGTTTCTCGGCTACGGCTATTACCGCTACGCCGGGGCCGGCAGCGGTCTCGCCTCGATCGGGCTCCTGTCCTTCGCCGCCATCGCCCAGCTCGCGCCGCCCTTCCTCGCCGGGCTGTACTGGAAGGGCGCCAATGCCCGCGGCGCCACGGCGGGCCTCATCGCCGGCATCATCGGCTGGGCCTGGACGCTGCTGATGCCGGCGCTCCTACGTGGCCAGGCCATCGACGCGACGGCGGTCACCGCCGGTGCCGGTTCCGCCGCCGCGCCGCTGCTCGATCCGCTGCTCTATGGCTGTCTCGTCAGCCTGTCGGCCAATATCTTCTTCCTCGTCGTCGGCTCGCTCAGCCGCAAGGCGACGCCGCTGGAGCGCATCCAGGCGGCGGTCTTCGCCTCCAGCGACGTCGGTCCCGCAGCCGGTGTGCGGCGCACCCGCGCCGGGGTCAGCATCCGCGAACTCAAGGCGACCATCGCCCGCTATCTCGGCTCGGACCGCACCGAGCGCTCGTTCCGCAGCTTCGCCGAGGCCGAGCACCGGACCATCGACGACGACGACACGGCCGATTCCGCCACGATCCGCTTTTCCGAGCAGCTCCTGGCGGCGGCCATCGGCTCGGCCTCGTCGCGGCTCGTTCTGTCGCTGCTGTTCCAGCGCCACGCCGATTCCAGCCGCTCGGCGCTGCAGCTTCTCGACGACGCCTCCGAGGCGCTGCAATACAATCGCGATCTCCTGCGGATCGCGCTCGAACAGGTCGACCAGGGCCTCGCCATCTTCGATGCCGACTACCGCCTGACCTTCTGGAACCGGCAGTTCCGCGATCTCGTCGGCCTGTCCTCGGAATTCGGCCAGATCGGCACGCCGATGACCGTCGTCCTCGACGAGCTGATCGAGGCCGGCGAGATCGACCGGCCGGAATACGACACCAGCTTCGAGGTGCTGACCCGGCCGCCGGCGCTGCGCCAGATCAGCCTGCGGCGCTCCGGCCGCGTGCTGGAATTCCGCTCCAACCGCATGCCGGAAGGCGGCCTCGTCGCCACCGTCTCGGACATGACCGAGCGGGTGCGCCGCGCCGCCGCCCTGCGCGAGATGAACGAGAGCCTGGAAGAGCGGGTGCGCATGCGCACCGGCGAGCTGACGACGGCCAACGAAGAGCTCGGCAAGGCACGGCTGGCGGCCGACGCGGCCAATCTTGGCAAGACGCGCTTCCTGGCCGCCGCCGGCCACGACATCCTGCAGCCGCTCAATGCCGCCCGGCTCTACGCCGCGGCGCTGGAAGAGCGCAGCCTCGGCGGCCAGGAGACCGAGATCGCCGCCAATATCGGCTCGTCGCTGGAGGCCGTCGAAGCGATCATCGGTGCGGTGCTCGACATCTCGCGGCTGGAAGCCGGCGGCATGCAGGCCAAGATCGAGGATTTCCCGCTCGACCGGCTGCTGCGCCAGATCGAAACCGACATGAAGCCGCTGGCCGACGAAAAGGCCATCGCGCTGCGCTTCGTGCGCACCGGCGTGTCGGTCCGCTCGGACCGCAATCTGCTGCGCCGGCTGATCCAGAACCTCGTCTCCAACGCCATCAAATACACGCGTGCCGGCAAGGTCGTGGTCGGCGTGCGCCACCGTTCCGGCGGCCGGATCGACGTGGAGATCGCCGACAGCGGCATCGGCATTCCGGCCGACAAGCTGGAGGCGATCTATCACGAGTTCGTCCGTCTCGACGAAGGCAGCCGGACCGCCCGCGGGCTGGGTCTCGGCCTGTCCATCGTCGATCGCATCGCCCGGGTGCTCGACCATCCGATCGAGGCGACGTCGGAGCATGGCCGCGGCACCCGCTTCCGGGTGACGCTGCCGGTGGCCGACGTGACGCCCGTCACCGCGCCCCAGACCGCGCTGCTGCCCGCGCGGGCCGGGCTGGCGCTGGCCGGAACGCGGGTCCTGTGCATCGACAACGAGGTGGCCATCCGCGAGGGCATGCGGGTGCTCCTGGCCGGCTGGGGCTGCGAGGTCGAGGCCTATGGGTCCGCGTCGGAGGCGATCCCCGATCTCGGGCGACGCGGCATCGTGCCCGACATCGCCCTCGTCGACTATCATCTCGATGAAGGGACCGGCCTCGACGCGGTGACGGCGCTGCGCCGGGTGTTCGGCCCCGAGCTGCCGGTGATCCTCGTCACCGCCGACCGGTCGCCGGGTCTGCGCGAGCAGGCGGCGGGAATGGAAGTGGACATCCTGACCAAGCCGCTGAAGCCGGCCTCGCTGCGCGCCGCCATGGGCCGCAAGCATGGCCGCCGCGAAGCCGCGGAATAGGCGGCCCGGCAGCAGCGCCGCTTTATGGCGCGTGTCCTGGATGAGATGCGTCCGCGGCGCGCGGCTCAGCCGGCGAGGCCGCTTTCCAGATCGATGCCGAGCCGCGACAGGCGGATCACCGCCTGGGTGCGGCTGTCGACGCCCAGCTTCAGGAGCACCGCCGAGACATGCGCCTTGATGGTGGCTTCGGAGATGCCGAGCTCGTAGGCGATCTGCTTGTTCAGAAGCCCGCGTCCCAGCATGGTCAAGACCCGCGTCTGCTGCGGCGTCAGGGTGCGGATGCGCTGGATCAGCTCGGTGACCTCCGGGTCGCGCTCCGATTCCAGCGAGATGTCCGGCGGCAGGAAGACCTCGCCGGCCAGAAGCGCCAGGATCGCCTCGCGGATCTCGGCAAAGCCGGAGGATTTCGGGATGAAACCGGAGGCGCCGAGATCGAGGGCGCGCGCCACGATCGGCGCGTCCTCGCTGCCCGAGACGATGGCGATGGGCACCGAGGGATGGTCGGCGCGCAGGAGCGCCATGCCCGACAGGCCGCTGGTTCCCGGCATGTTCAGGTCGAGCAGCATCAGATCGGCCTCGGGATTGGCCGCCAGCGCCGCCGCCGCCTGGTCGAAATCCGCCGCCTCGACGATCTCGGCCGTGTCCGGCAGCGACGTCAGGATCTCCCGCAGCGCGCCGCGAAACAGCGGATGATCGTCGGCCACGATGAAGACGTAGCGCATGCCCCTGTTCTCCCCCCCTGCCTTTTCAACCGGATACCGGCTGCGACGCGCTCCCACTTCGTCGCGGCCCTTCTTGGCCCGGCTGCCCGGCGGGATCAACCCGCGGTCGTTCCGGCCTCAGCCCAGCGTACCGGAAAAGTGCAGCACGATCTCGCGCGAATGCGGGCGTGCCCGATGCTCGACGACATAGATGCCCTGCCAGGTGCCCAGCATCATGCGACCGCCCGACACCGGCACGGCGACGCTGGTTCCCGTCAGCACGGTCTTGATGTGGGCCGGCATGTCGTCCGGGCCCTCCATCGTATGGACATAGGGCGCATCGGCGGGCGCCAGCCGGTCGAGGGCGTTCAAGAGGTCGTGCTGGACGTCGGGATCGGCATTCTCCTGGATGGTCAGCGACGCCGAGGTATGGCGGATGAACACCGTCAGCAGCCCCTCGCGGGCGCCCGCCGCAATCAGCCGTTCGGCGATCGCGGCGCTGATGTCGGTCATCGAGCGCCCCTTCGTGGCAACGCTGAGGGTTTCGATATGCTGGTCCATCGCCCTTGCCCCGTTGTCGTTGGATGCGGCCCCGAGCCTTTGCCACACGCCGCGCCCTACACCTGTGGAGGCCATGTCCTAGCTTCTCCGGCGCAAACAGGGAAACGGCAATGACCAAGACGCGACTGACCATCGACCCCGCAGCATTCGACCCGGCGCAGGCGGACCCCGAGCTGGTCGCCCTGAACGAGAAGATCATCAGGGATCAGAAGGCGCTGCCAGATCCCTGGTCGCTGCCGGTGGAGACGGTCCGCAAGGCGCGGCGCGAGGGCCGCGGCATCCTGCCGATCGGACCGCGCGAGAAGAACGCCGAGGAGATCATCCATATCGGCGGCGCCGGCCGCGAAATCCCGGTGCGGGTGTTCCGCCCGCGCGACGGGCAGACCCGCGGCACCTTCCTGCATATCCATGGCGGTGGCTGGGTGTTCGGCGCCGCCGACGAGGCCGATCCGCGCCTGCGCCGGATGGCCGACAATACCGGGCTGACCGTCGCCTCGGTCGAATACCGGCTGGCGCCGGAGTTCCCGCATCCGGCGGCCCTGCACGACTGCACCGACATTGCGGTGGCGCTGGCCAACGGCCATCTCGACCTGCCGCGCGGCTTCCTGGCGATCGGCGGGGAATCGGCCGGGGCGCATCTCGCGGTCCTGACGATGCTGCGGCTGCGCGACGAATACGGCCTGACGCCGTTCCGCGCCGCCAATCTGGTCGCCGGCTGCTACGACCTCTCACTGACCCCGAGCGTGCGCAACTGGGGCAAGGAGCGGCTCGTCCTCAACACCGACGACGTCATGGAATTCGTCATGCGCCTGGTGCCGGAGAGCGTCTCGCTCAAGGACCCGGCGGTCTCGCCGCTCCATGCCGACCTGACCGGCCTGCCGCCGGCCCTGTTCAGCTGCGGCACGCGGGACCTTTTGATCGACGACACGCTGTTCATGGCGATGCGCTGGATGGGCAGCGGGATCGAGACGGAGGTGTCGCTGACCAATGGCGGCTGCCATGTCTTCGAAGTGTTTCCGACGGCCGCCGGCGAGCGCTCCCTCGACACGATGGAAGCCTATCTGAGGCGGCGGGTCAGCTTCCCGGTCTGACGCCAGCCCGTCCCTTCCGTGGCGCGTCAGGTCCGGCGGGGCATGTCCGTCTCGGCGTCCGCATCATCCGACGGGGTCTCGCCGCGAATGTCCTCGTCGAGCTCCCTGACGATGTCGGCGAAGCCGCGAAACAGCTTCTGCATCTGGTTGACGGCCCGATCGGCATCGTCGCTGTCGATCAGCGCCCGGCGGCCCTCTTCCAGTTCTTCCACCCGGGCTTCGAGATCGTCGAGGCGGGCGGCGAGTTCGCCGTCACCGCTGGCGCCGCTGCCCCCGCCGAGTGTCGCATCGGTGCAGACGATGGCGTCGCCCGCGACCCGGCAGAACTCGACTTCGCCGGTCACCGTGTCGAGCCGCGCGACACCGCCATCGATGGGTTGCATCTCGTAGCGTCCGCCGGCCGTGTCGATGAGCGACTGGGCGGCCGCCGGCGTTGCCAGCAGCGCGGTTGCGGTCAGGATCGTCAGTGCATATCCGGCCATGGCGGCCTCCCGTTGCTTGGGTGGATGGCCGGCACACTCCGGCCCTTTCGGCGACGCTAGACCGGGGACGTGACCACCTCGTGGCGGCAGACGGCCATTCGGCGCGATTGCTTTTTGCCGGTGCCTCTGGCAACCGATGAAACATGGTTGAGCCGATATACAAGATCGCGCCGCGGGCGCTTTGGGAGGCCGCGAAGGCCAAGGGCCGCTTCGACGGCGCACCGGTGGACGAGGCGGATGGCTACATCCATTTCTCGACCGGCCAGCAGGCACGCGAGACGGCGGCCCGGCACTTCGCCCGCCAGGACGATCTCCTGCTGATTGCGGTGGATCCGGCCCGGCTCGGCGAGGCCCTGCGCTTCGAGCCGTCGCGCGGTGGCGCGCTGTTCCCGCATCTCTACGGTCCGCTGCCGCTGGACGCGGTGCTGTGGGTCGAGGACCTGCCGCTCGGCGCCGACGGCAATCACCAGTTCCCCGGCTCCGTCAGGTGAGACGCCTCTACCGGCTGGCACGCCCGGCCATCTTCCGTCTCGATCCGGAGCGCAGCCATGGCCTGTCGATCGCCGCCCTGAAGAGCGGCCTCGTGCCGCGCGCCGACACCCCGGTGGACAATCGTCTGCGCGTAGCGGTCGCCGGCATCGGCTTTCCCAATCCGCTCGGCCTCGCCGCCGGTTACGACAAGAATGCCGAGGTGCCCGACGCCGCGCTGCGGCTCGGCTTCGGCTTTGCCGAGGTCGGCACGATCACGCCGAAGCCGCAGGAGGGCAACCCCAGGCCCCGGGTCTTCCGCATCACGACGAAAGAGGCGATCATCAACCGCCTCGGCTTCAACAACCAGGGCCATGCCGAAGCCTTCGCGCGGCTGTCCGCCCGCGCCCGCAAGCCGGGCATCGTCGGCGTCAATGTCGGGGCCAACAAGGACGCGATCGACCGGGTCGCCGACTATGTCGAGGGCATCAACGTCTTCGCCCCGGTGGCCAGCTACCTGACGATCAACATTTCCTCGCCCAACACGCCGGGCCTGCGCGCGCTGCAGAGCGGCTCGGAACTCGACCGGCTGCTGCGCTCGGCCGTGGCGGCGCGGGACGGCTACGCCGCCCTGTCGGGCACGGCGAAGACGCCGCTGTTCCTGAAGGTGGCGCCGGATCTGACCGAGGAGCAGATCGAGGAGATCGCCGGCGAGGTCACGCGGCGCGGCATCGACGGCATGATCGTCTCCAACACCACCCTGTCGCGCGAGGGGGTCACGGGGCTGCCGGACGCCACCGAGGCGGGCGGCCTGTCGGGAGCACCGCTGGCGGCGCGCGCGACCTATGTTCTGGCGCGGTTCCGCAAGGCGCTCGGCCCCGACATGCCGCTGATCGGCGTTGGCGGGATCGACAGCGCGGCGGAGGCGATCCGGCGGATCGAGGCGGGCGCCGACCTCGTGCAGCTCTACACGGCGCTGGTCTATCATGGCCCCGAGCTGCCGGGCGCCATTCTCAGGGGAATCCTGCGCTATCTCGACCGCGCGGGGATCGACAGCCTGCGCGAGTTGCGCGACCGCAGCGTCGATGCCGTTCTGGCCGATCCGCCTGCGAACTGAGCGGCAAGCGCTTCACAGCGTAGGGCGACGTCGCGGGCTCAGGCCCAGGCGAAAGCGAGGCCCGGCGAGGCGTGGAAGCTCGCCGGCGGCTTGCAGTGCGGCGGCGGGTTGGACATCCCCTCCTGCAGATACTGCATGATCCGGAAGACGTCATGGCGCACGAAGGGCTTGGGCAGGACGCCATGTCCACCGGCAAAATCCTCAGGCAGCTTGCGCGGATTGCCGGTCACGAAGACCACCATCGTCTCGGGCCAGATGCTGCGGATATGGGTGCAGACATCGATGCCGCTCGAATTCTCGGCCAGATGCAGGTCGACGAAGGCGACGTCCGGCGTCAGATCGCGGGGCAGCGCCTGCACCTCGCGCAGCGACGCGCATTCGCCGGCCACCTCGTAGCCCGCATCCTCGATCATGGCTTCCATGTCCATGGCGAGGAGCGCTTCGTCTTCGACGATCAGGAACTTGAGCGCGGGCATGTTCAGGCAGCTCCTGCTTCGTCCGGCTGGTGCAGCGGGAAGCGGATGGACACATGGGTTCCGGAGGCGGCGCCGTTCCACTCGGTTTCGGCGCCGATCTGGCGCGACAGACGCGCGATCAGCGAGCGGCCCACCGAGCCGGTGGTGATCCGGTCCGCGTCGAACCCCGGACCGTCGTCGCGCAGATCGATCATGGCGTGGCCGTCGAGCTGCCGGACCTCGAGGCGCAATTCGCCGCTCCGTCCGTCGGCATAGGCGTGCTTGACGGCATTGGTGATCAGCTCGTTGAGGATCAGCCCGACCGGTGCCGCCTTGCTGGCGGCGATTGCGACGGCCTCGCACTGGCTGTTCAAACGGATGTCCTCGCGACCGCTGGCGCCCAGCACGTCCGAGGCGAGGCTGTCGGCGAAGGCGCCCACGTCGAACCGGGTCACGTCGTCGGCCTGGTAGAGCCGGCGATGGACGGCTGCCAGCGCGTCGATGCGCTCCAGCATGGTCTCCAGCGTCTCGCGGAACTTCGGATCGGGGATCGAGCGCATCTGGAGCCGCAGCAGCGAGCCGATCATGGTCAGGTTGTTCTTGACCCGGTGGTCGACCTCGTTGAGCAGCAGCGTCTTGGCTTCCAGCGCCGCCTGCAGATCGCGGGTGCGGGCATGGACCTGCGCCTCGACATCCTCCTTGCGGCGGGCGAGCGCCTGCTCGGCCTCGACCCGATCGGTCATGTCGAGCTGCGAGGCGAAGAAGAACTGGACGTCGCCGTCCTCGCCCCGCACCGGACTGACATAGAGCGAATTCCAGAAGGCGCTGCCGTCCTTGCGGTAATTGCGCAACTGGACGTTCACCGCCTCTTCGCGCGCCACGGCCTGGCGCAGGCGATCCACCTCGGCGGGATCGGTGTCAGGCCCCTGCAGGAACCGGCAGTTGCGGCCGATGATCTCGTCACGCGCGTAGCCGGTGAGATCCTGGAAGGCCTTGTTGGCGAAGACGATCGGATTGTCGGGCTGCCGCGGATCGGTGATGATCATCGGCATGCGGGTTCCGCGAATGGCCGCCGCGAAGGGATCGCCCCGGCCCTGCTCGTGGCCGATGATCTCGGTAAGGTGCCAGTCGTCGCGCTGTCTCATGTCCTGCTGCCGTCGGTTCCCGTAAGTCCGGTCGGCGGCGAGGCGCAACCTGAGGGTGGGTAAAGATGGTCAGCTAACGGCAAGTCGCGGTTTCCGTTCCGTCGAACTTTCGTCTTGTCTGTGGACAACGTTACCGCACTGCAGCGCCTTCGCGTCCGCCCGGCCATGACGGCGCGGCGAAGGTCTCGGCGCGCCGCCGCGGCACCAGCGCCAGCAGGCTGAAGCCGCGAAAGCCGAGAAAGGCGAGGAGCGCCAGCCACAGGCCCGTATTGCCGTAGAACGGCGTCAGCGCGTAGGCGGCGGCCGCGAAAACGAGGAAGGCCGCGATCATCATGTTGCGCATGGTCCGCGACCATGTGGCGCCGATGAACACGCCGTCCATGATGAAGGCCAGCGCGCCGGCAACCGGCGTCAGCGCCGCGAACGGCAGATAGTCCGTGGCCATCTGCCGCACCGCCGGGTCCGTCGTCAGTCCGGCGATCAGCGCCTCGCCGGCGAAGAGGAACACCGCCGAGACCACCAGCGACACGGCCATGCCCCATAGGATGGTGAGGCGGACGGCGCGGTCGAAGGCCGGCCGGTAGCGCGCGCCGACCGAGCGCCCGACCAGTTGCTCGGTGGCCGTCGCCAGCCCGTCGAGAAAATAGCTGCCGACCGCGAAGAAGTTCATCAGGATGCCGTTGGCCGCCAGCACCAGCGTGCCGAACTGGGCGCCGAGCCGCGCGAACAGCATGAAGGCGCCGAGCAGGCAGAAGGAGCGGATCATGATGTCGCGATTGACCGCGATCATCCGCACGAAGCCGGCCCGCTCGAAGACCCGCGCACGGGACGGCCGGTCGGCGGCGCCGAAACGCCGCAAGACGACGAGGAAGCCGACAAGGGCGCCGATCGCCTCGCCGCAGACCGTGCCGACGGCAACACCGGCAATGCCGTATTCCATCACCAGGCCGAACAGGATCGACAGGGCGATGTTGGTCCCGTTGACGACGAATTGCAGCGCGAGCCCCAGCCCGCCCCGGCCGCAGCCCAGCACATGGCCGAGAATGGCGTAGTTGAGAAAGGCGAAGGGCGCCGAGAACATCCGCACGAAGACGTAGAGCCCGGTCGCGGCAACGACCCCCGGCCCCGGCGCGATGGCCAGAAGGCCGAGCCCGGTGATCAGCGGCTCGGCGGCGATCAGCCCGGCGCCGATCAGCAGCGACAGCACCACCGAGCGCCAGAACACCGCCTGCACCTCGCGGCCGTTCTCCTCGCCGGCCGCCTGCGCCGTCAGCCCGGTCGTGCCGGAGCGCAGGAAATTGAAGGTGGCGAAGGCGAAATCGAAGATCAGCGCGCCGACCGCCAGCCCGCCGAGTGCCGTCGCATCGCCGATCCGCCCGACTACCGCCGTATCGGTCAGCCCGATCAGCGGCGTGGTCAGGAAGGCCAGCGTCATCGGCAGGGTGATCTTCCAGACATCGCGATGGGTGACCGTGAAGGGGCGCGAGCGTGGCACCTGCCCGCCCGGCTCCGCGCCGCTGCCGCCGCCGCGTCTGTCGTCCTGATCGATCATCTCGTGCATGGGCGGCAGGTTGCACCGGCATCGCAGGCACGCAAGCGAAACCTTGCCGCGGTGAATCCCGGCGAGGCCGCCCTAGCTTGTCGCCGAATGCCCCTTCCGATCATCCATCACCCCGCCTTCGACGCGGATTTCGACGCCGCGCACCGGTTTCCGATGTCGAAGTTCTTGCGGCTCGCCGAAATCCTGGTGGAGGACGGGCTCGTCGCGCCCGGCGGCTACCATGAACCGGCCCCGGCGCCGCAGGACTGGCTGCGGCTGGCGCATGACCCGCTCTATGTCGACCAGGTGCTGTTTTCGGCCGTGCCGCCGGAGATGGAGAAGGCGATCGGCTTCCGGGTCGACGAGAAGGTGGCGCTGCGCTCGCGCTGCGCGACCGGCGGAACGGTGCTGACCGCCCATCTGGCGCTCGTCGAGGGGCTTGCCTGCAACACGGCCGGCGGCAGCCATCATGCGGCGCGGGACGGTGGCGCCGGCTTCTCGGTGTTCAACGACGTGGCGGTGGCGGCGTCGCTGCTCCTGGCCGACGGCGATGCCGGCCGCGTCCTGATCGTCGATTGCGACGTCCACCAAGGTGACGGCACGGCCCGTATCTTCGAGAACGAGCGGCGGGTCTTCACCCTGTCGCTGCATGGCGCGAAAAACTATCCGGTGCGCAAGGCGCAGTCCGATCTCGACGTGCCGCTGGCCGACGGCACCGGCGACGCCGACTATCTGGACGCCCTCGTGCCGGCGCTGGCCGAAGGTCTCCGCCGCTCGCTGCCCGATATCGTCTTCTACAATGCCGGCGTCGACCCGCACGAAAACGACCGGCTCGGCCGTCTGGCGCTGAGCGATGCCGGTCTAGCCCAGCGCGACCGCACGGTGATCGGAACCTGCCGCGACGCCGGCATCCCCGTCGCCTGCGTCATCGGCGGCGGCTATTCCCGCGACATCGACGCGCTGGCCCGCCGCCATTCGATCCTGCACCGGGTGGCCTGGGAGTTCGCCTGAGCGATCCGTGTCCCGCGATCACGAAAGCGCCAAGCCGATCTCTTGTCGGCACGACAGCAGGCAGGCATGATGCCAGATATTCCCTTACGGAATATCCTCCGCCCGAGGTGCCCTCGCCATGTATGGTTCAACCTTCCTGAAGTACACCGCATTCCTCTCAGCTTTGGCTCTGGTCGCGCTGACTGCGTGGTTTTTGAAGAATAAACCAGACTATTTCCCGCTGGCCCCCATCGAAACGGGCACGATCGTCGCCATCCTCGAACGGCTCGGCATCTTCGTCGTGCTGGCCTTGTTCGTGGAGCGGGCGACCGAGGTCTATGTGGCGGTGTTTCTCGAGCCCTACCAGCCCAAGGCGAACTTCGTCGGACCACTTGCGGAAACAGCGATGGACAGCGAAGCGATCAAGTTTCGCACCACGATCTTCTCGCTCATTCTGGGGCTTTTCATCGGTCTGGCCGGCGTCAGCATCCTCGGCGCCCTGCTACCGGCCAAAGCCGACATGAGCGTGATCCTGCGTCTGGCCGACATCGTGCTCGTCGGCGCCCTGTTGTCGGGCGGCGCCGAACCGATCCACCAGATCATGTAGGCGATCTCCGAGAGCGCCGCGGCGGTCAAGAAGCGCGCTAAGGCGCAGAAGGCCGCAGCGGCGGTCTGACCCCGCCCGCTCCGGATGCTTCGCGTCGAACCGCCTAGCGGCGGCCGATGGTCAGCAGGCGCGAGATGATGAAGATCGGGATGACGATGGCCGCGCCGAGCAGGAAATAGTCCAGCGCCCGGTCGAGCGAGCCGAAGATGTTGTACCAGAGCCAGTCGAACAGGCTGACGAACCAGTCGACCACGTCGGCAGGGCTCCAGGACAGCCAGGACAGGATCACGCCTACGACGATCGACAGCAGGATCAGCCGCATGATCACGCCGAGCGGCGAGCCACCGAGAAACCTGTTCACCCGTTCCGACATGTTGCACTGCTCCGCTGCGTCCCTGCCCGGCAGGTAGGCGGTCGCGCCGCGCGGCACAAGCCCGCAGCACTGGCCAGCCGGTGCACGGCCCTTCCCCGGCAGCCCTCCGGCGCCCTATTCCGGCATCGGCTCGGGCAGCATCGCCTGCAGCGTTTCCAGCCGGTCCGCCTCGAAGGCCGGCTTGTCCCATCTCAGTCGCGAGACGCGCGGGAAGCGCATGGCGACGCCGCTCTTGTGGCGGCTCGACCGGGCCAGCCCCTCGAAGGCGACTTCCAGGACGAGGCCGTGATCGGGCTCGGCCCGCACCGAGCGCACCGGACCGAAGCGCTCGATCGTGTTGTCGCGGACATATTTGTCGAGCTGCTTCAGCTCCTCGTCGGTGAAGCCGAAATAGGCCTTGCCGACCGGCACCAGTTCGGGATCGTCCATCGGCCCGGTCCAGACGCCGAACGTGTAGTCGGAATAGAAGCTCGACCGTTTGCCGTGGCCGCGCTGGGCATACATCAGCACCGCGTCGACCAGATGCGGGTCCTGCTTCCACTTGAACCACGGGCCCTTCGGCCGGCCCGGCACATAGGTGGAGTCCCAGCGCTTCAGCATCACGCCCTCGATCACCGGATGGGGCGGGCCGGCCCGCAGGCGTGCGAGTTCGTCGAAATCGGAAAAGGCCAGGAAAGGCGATACGTCGAAGCGGGTCGGCTCGAGGCCGGCGACAAAGCGGTCCAGCCGCTTGCGGCGCTCGGCAAAGGGCAGCGCCCGCAGATCCTCGTCGCCGTCCTGCAGCAGATCGTAGGTCCGCAGGAACACCGGATAGCGCTTCAGGACGGCCGCCGAGACCGTCTTGCGGTTCAGGCGTTGCTGCAAATCTGAGAAGGTGCCGACGACGATGTCGTCGCGTGGCGCCCCCTCATGCGCCTCCACCTTCGGCGTGCCGCCACTCTGGGACTGCGGCGTGGCGACCAGCAACTCGCCGTCAAGCGCGCCCTCATAGGTCATGAAGTCGAGAAGGTCGGGAAAGGCGTTGGAGATGTCGTCGCCGGTGCGCGAATACAGCCGCCGGGTGCCGTTCTCGGCCGTCGCCTGGACGCGGATGCCGTCCCATTTCCACTCGGCCGCATAGGTCTCGGGATCGATGCGGCCGTAATCCGGCTCCTCCAGCGCCTGCGACAGCATCACCGGGCGGAACGGCGAGGCCGCCGCCGAGACCGGCTTGGCGTCGCGGCCCTCCAGCCAGGCGAACAGGCTTTGATAGGGTAGTTCCAGCCCGTGCCAGAGCTCCTCGATCTCGGCAACCGGCCGGTCGCCGAATTCGGCCAGCGCCTGCTTGGCGAGGCGCGAGGAGACGCCGATGCGCATGGCGCCGGTGACGAGCTTCAGCAGCGCGTAGCGGCCCGAGGAATCCAGCCGGTCGAGCCAGGCCTCGACGAGTGCCGGGCCGTCCTTGCGGGTCGCGGCGTCCAGCGTCTCCACCACCTCCGCCAGCGTCGGCGGATCGGCCGGCCGGGCTGCGCCGTCCAGCGGCGACGGCCAGACCAGGGCTATGGTCTCGGCCAGATCGCCGACATAATCGTAGGAATAGCCGAACAGGACCTCGTCCATGCGGCTCGCCATCAATTCGCGCAGCATGGCCGGCTTGACGCTGCGCACGTCGAGATCGCCGGTGATCGCCGCCAGCGCATAGCCACGCACGGGATCGGGCACATGGCGGAAGAAATCCACCATCAGGCGCAGCTTGCCGTTGCGCGACGGGGTCAGGACCAGGCGGTCGAGGAGTTCGGCAAAGCGCTTCATGGGGTCCCGGAACGGCTGCGGATCGGCGATGCGGGGCACATAGGGCGCGGACGCCGGGCCGCATCGTCCCCCTGAGGCAGCGCACGCGCCTAGGCTCGGCTCAGACGGCGGCAGCCGGCATCTGGCGGGCGCCGCGCACGCTGCGCAGCCGCAGATGATGGCGGGCGGTGAAGACGGCGTCGGCTTCCATACCGGGTTCGCGCAGCAGCCATTCCAGATAGGCGTCCGGTACTTCGGCCAGGGCGACGCCCTTGTGGCGGCCGAAGCGCAACCGTGCCAGCAGCGCCGGTTCGTTCGAGACCCGCTCGGCCCGCTCCAGAAAATCGTCCACGTCGTGGCAGCGCGGCATCAGCGTCGCCGCGATGGTCCGCAGCAGCACCGCCGTGCAGACCGCATCGTAGAGCGCCCGGTGCGGATGCAGCCCCTCCAGCATCGGTCGCACTTCGGACAGGTCAAGCGGCACGTATTTGACAAGGCTCTGCAGGCCGTGCGCCCGCACCTGCGGAAAGGCCCGCAGCGCCAGCTTGTAGGTGCACAGCCAGCGCCCGGTCAGCCGCAGGCGCGAGCGATCGAAGCTGGCGCGCTGGGCAGCATAGAGCCCGGCCGACGCGAAGGGCCGGACCGCCTCCACGAATGGCGGCGCGCCTTCCAGCATGGCGTCGCTGATCTGGTGGACCTTGCGGGCATGCGGATTGATCGCGACGCCGGCGGGATCGCACAAGGTCTGCAGCGGGTTGCCGATCGCACCGGTTGCCAGATCCACATCGATCGAGCCGATCTCGATCACGGCGTCCTCGTCCAGCCGGTGGCCCGCCGTCTCTACGTCGATGACGCGGACGGTCGTGGGCCCGGGCTCGGCGAAGAGCGAGCGCGTAATGGGCACGGGCGGGAACAGGTCGGACATCGCCTGCCAAGATCGGTCGTCGCGGTCCGGCGCGCAAGATGGTGCGACCGCCTGTCCGGGAAAGCGGCGCCCTGCCCGACCGATGGCGCTATCGAACACGCGCCGGGCCATGGCGCGGCGGCCGATCTTTGCAGGGCCCGAGCGATCTGCTACGACCCCCTACTCTTACGTTTACGTCAAAATCATAGGTGTGATCCTGGCCCTCCCCACGCTTCTCGAAGGTCGCCTGCGGCTGCCGGTCATCGCCGCGCCGCTGTTCATCATTTCGCATCCGGCGCTGGTCATCGCCCAGGCCAAAGCCGGCATCGTCGGTGCCTTCCCGGCGCTGAACGCCCGGCCGGCGGCCCAGCTCGACGAATGGCTCTGCGAGATCGCGGAAGCGCTGGCCGCCCACGACCGCGCGCATCCCGAGCGGCCGGCCGCGCCCTTCGCCGTCAACCAGATCGTCCACCGCTCCAATACGCGGCTGGAGGAGGATCTGGCGGTCTGCGTCAAGCACAAGGTGCCGATCGTCATCACCTCGCTGGGCGCGCGGCCGGAAGTGAACGAGGCTGTGCATTCCTATGGCGGCATCGTGCTGCACGACGTGATCAACGACCGCTTCGCCCGCAAGGCGATCGAGAAGGGCGCCGACGGCCTGATCGCGGTGGCGGCCGGCGCCGGCGGCCATGCCGGCACGCTGTCGCCCTTCGCGCTGATCCAGGAAATCCGCGAATGGTTCGACGGGCCGGTGTTCCTGTCCGGGGCGATCGCCACCGGCGATGCGGTGCTCGCGGCCGAGGCCATGGGGGCCGATGGCGGCTATATCGGCTCGGCCTTCATCGCCACCGACGAGGCGCGCGCCGCCGAGGACTACAAGCAGGGCATCGCCCGCGGCCGGGCCAGCGACATCGTCTATACCGATCTCTTCACCGGCATCCACGGCAATTACCTGCGCGAATCCATCGTCGCCGCCGGCCTCGACCCGGACGCCCTGCCCGGCAGCGATCCCAGCCAGATGGATTTCGGCGGCAGCGCCAAGCCCAAGGCCTGGAAGGAGATCTGGGGCTCGGGCCAGGGCATCGGCGCGGTGCGCTCGGTGGGGCCGGCCAGCGCCCTGGTCGATCGCCTCGCGGCCGAATACGAGGCCGCCAGGCGCCGCATCTGCGGCTGACGCAGCCCGCCACACCCCACCGGCCGGCGGCGCATCGCACAATCGTGCCGCGCCGCCGTTCCATGTCGCTTTCCCGCTTGAACCCGACCGCGTTTCCCGCTATCAGGGCGCCGTCCGCGGATTTCGATCCGATCCGGACCGTGCCGCTTTAGCTCAGTTGGTAGAGCACGTCATTCGTAATGACGGGGTCGCGTGTTCGAGTCACGCAAGCGGCACCATTTCTTTCCTTCGACATCGATGATGCCTGATGTGCCGACGGTGCTGCTCGCGCCGCAGCAAGCCGCTGTCCGGCATCGGCGCCTCGGCGCTCCCACACAGCGCACCCCCTCGCGGCACCCCGCATGTCATTGATGCCGCTGTCCCGCCACGGCAATCCGCTCCCGCGCTGCAACGTCCCGTAAACGACTGTTGTGATATCGAACTGTCTTCGTCACAACGATCAGAATGGCTGATGCTGCGTCACACCGAGCCCGTCGAGGTCTACAAAGCTCTGGTCTCGGCGCTGGCCGACAATCTTCTGCCCACCGCTTCGATCGGCGTGACCTTCTTCATCATCGGGTTCTACGCCTATCTTGAAACCGGTGCGGTCGCGGCGCTCGCCATCACGGTCTTCGGGGTCGCGGCCTCGATCGGCAAGGCGCTGTTCATCCTTGTCCATCGCCGGACCATCGCCGGGCCGACGCCCGCGCCGGCTGACTTCCGCAAGGTCGAAGCCGGACACGCGATCACGAGCTGGTGCATGGCGGCGCCGATGGGCGCGCTGGGCGCGTTCCTGTTCTCGCAGCCGGACCTGTCGCTGCATATCGTGGCGACGGCGCTGCTGTTCGGCTATTGCGCCGGCGTCGCCACCCGGATCTCGGTGCGTCCGCGGATCGCGACGGGGGCGGTTCTCCTCGCGGCGGGACCGGCGATCGTGTCCGCGGCGTTCTACATCGAGGATGCGAGGCTTCTCACCGGCGCCGTGTTCCTGGTGTTCCTGATCAGCGCGCTGGAAACCATCGCGCATCTCCATCGCAGTGCCTGCCGCCTGATCACCATGCGCCTGCAGATGGCGACGTTGGCGCGGCGCGATCCGCTGACCGAACTCTTCAACCGTCTGGGCCTGCGCAAGGCGTTCGACGCACTGCCCCGGGAGGATCGCAGCCGGGTCGCCGTCCACGTCTTCGACCTCGACGGCTTCAAGGCGGTGAACGACACCTTCGGGCATGGCGTCGGGGACCGACTTCTCGAGGAGGTGGCGGGCCGCCTGCGCCGGATCGTCGGACCGGGAGACATCGTCGCCCGCATCGGCGGCGACGAGTTCGTGGTCGTCCAGCCGGGTATCGCGGATCCGGCCGCCCCGGACAGGCTCGCCCAGCGCATTCACGCCGGCCTGAGCGAAGTCTATGAGATCGATGACGGGCAGGAGATCCGCGTCGGCCTCAGCCTCGGCTACAGTATCGCATCGTCCGACACGGCGTCCCTCGACGCGCTGCTTCGCGACGCCGATGCGACCTCCTACGCGGTCAAGCGGGACGGCGGAGGGTTTCGCCCACATCGCAAGGGCTCCCGCGACACGCCGAAGACCTTGCCGACCGACGCCATGGCGGCCGGACCGCAGGCGGTCGCGACGGCCTGACGGAGCCCCGCTCACGCAGACCCATGTTCTACAGGCTTGGGGTCGCGCGATCACGGGCCGCGTCCATCTCATGGCCTGCCAGAAAGACCGCCACAGGCCTTTTCAAGTTCAACGCAGGTCATCACCCGCGCGGGACGATCAGCCCCGCGCACCGCCGCCGGCCGGCCGACCCTCGACCACGGGCACCGGGGACGGCTGGGCACGGCGCGACCAGCTGCGGGGCTTGGGGTTGGCCAGCCGCTGGCCGAACAATTCGGTGGAGAAGGGTTCCGGCGTCCACAGCGCACGGCGCAGGGCGTCGGCTTCGGCGCGCTCGGCCTCGATGCGGTTCCAGCGGGGTTCGTCCGCGGGCTCCGCCGCCGTCACCGGGTTGCGCGCGGCCATGATCCGGTTGGCCTCGGCCCAGTGCTCATGCTCGCGGCCGGTCGGGCGACCCTCGCGTTCCCAGATTTCGTAGGCCAGCCTGCGCACGGCCTCCGCGTCGTCGATCCTGACCATGTCTCGTCTCCAAACACTTTGAAACGGAACTAGGATTCGCATTCGGCGAGGCAGGAGACTGCGACGGGGAAATGACGTTAGCCGCACATTCATCCGACCTGCGACGCGGAACCTGCAACATCCGTCGAAACGTCCCGGGACCGCCGGACCCACAAAGGGTTCGACGCGCGGTCGCCGATAGAACCAAGATAGGGTCGCGAATGTCGCCGGGAAGCGCGGCCGCGCAGGATCCCTGCGCGGTCAGGCGTGCATCCCGTTTCTCGGGAGAGCGGTGTCAGGCCGGGGCGGACCGCAGGGTCGAGACGGCGGCGCCCAGCCCGTCGAGCCGGTCGATGACCGCATCCGCACCGAGATCGTCGGCGGCGATGCTCGTATAGCCGCCCCGCAGCACGACGACCGCCATGCCGGCGGCCTTGGCGGCGGCCACGTCGTTCTCGCTGTCGCCGACGAAGACGACCTGATCGACGGCAAGGCCCAGGCGCTCGCAGGCGAGGAGCAGAAGGCCCGGCTCGGGCTTCTTCGCCGGGCCGGCATCGCCGCCGGCCACCACCTGCATCAGCTCCGACAGACCGAAATGGCTGAGGATCTCGCGCGTTGCGGCCTCGGGCTTGTTGGTGACGACGCCGATCGGGATGCCGGCGTCGACCAGCGCGCGGGTCGCCTCGCTGGCGCCGGCGGTGAGTGTCGTCAGTTCGGTGGCGCGGGGCTCGTAGATCGCCAGGAAGCGCGCGACCATGCGGTCGCGCTCGGCCGGGTCGATGCTCTTGCCGAGACCCTCCCAGGCGCGCTCGATGAGCACCGGCACGCCGCGGCCGACCATGCGGGTCACCGCCTCCAGCGTGAAGGGCGGCTCGCCATAGCTTGCCAGCGTCTCGTTCAGCGCGGCGTGGATGTCGGGGGCGGAATCGACGAGGGTGCCGTCGAGATCGAAGAGGACCGCCTGCGGCCAGTTGCCGGCCATCAGGCGGTTTCCTTCCATTTGATCGAACAGCCGATGGAGGGGATCTGCTCGGCCGGCCCCTTGCCGGTCTCGGCGACCTGGCGCATGGCGTCGAAGAGGTCGCGCGCCGTGCCCTCGGGCGCGACGACCTTGCGCGAGGCATCGATGCGGCCGCGATATTGCAGGCCGAGATCGCCGTTGAAGCCGAAAAAATCGGGCGTGCAGACCGCGCCATAGGCCCGGGCGACGCTCTGGTCCTCGTCGTAGAGATACGGGAACGGGAATGCGTGCTGGCGCGCGAAATCCTGCATCCGCTCGAAGGAATCCTCCGGGAAGCGCTCGGCGTCGTTGGATGAGATCGCCACCGTGCCGATGCCCAGCTCCGCCAGTTCGGCCGCGTCGCGGACCAGCCGCTCGATCATCGCCTTCACATAGGGGCAGTGATTGCAGATGAAGGCCACCAGCAGGCCGTTCTCGCGCTTGTGGTCGAAGATGCGGTGCTGCTTGCCGTCGACGCCGGTGAGTTCGGCGTCGATCGCCTTCCAGCCGAAGTCGCAGATCGGTGGCTGTGCGGCCATGGTTCGTCCTTCTCGCTTCGGGCGCCCGCCCGAGACCTAGGGGAAACGCGCCGGAAAATCGAGCCGGACCGCCTCCCCGCGGTTCAGATCGCCGTCAGGCCGCCATCGACGGGAATGGCCGCGCCGGTCATGAAGCCGTTGGCCGGATCGGCCGCAAACAGCACGGCCGTCACCACCTCGTCGATCTCGGCAAGCCGGCGCATCGGAATGCCGCGGACGATCTTCTGCTCGGCCTCGCTCGCCTCCGTGGCCCCGGCCAGCGAACCCGGCGCGCCCAGCACCATGGCGGTGCGGGCAAAGGACGGGCAGACGGCGTTGATGCGCAGGCCGCGGCGGGCGTTCTCGGCGGCGGCGGATTTCGTCAGGCCGATCACCCCGTGCTTGGCGGCGGCATAGACCGACAGAAGCGGCGCCCCGCCGAGCCCTGCGACCGAAGCGACATTGACGATCGCCGCCTTGGTGCCGTCGCGGGCAAAGCGCGCATTCATCGCCGCGATCTGGTGCTTCATGGCGAAGAACACGCCCATCAGGTCGACGGCGATCACCCGCTCGGCCTCTTCGGCGCTGATCTCCTGCAGGCGCTTGTAGTCATGGGCAATGCCGGCATTGTTGATGGCGATGTCGAGGCCGCCGAAGTGCTCGGTCGCCAGATCCACCAGTGCGGAGGCGGTCGCTTCGCGCGAGACGTCGCCGGCCAGTGTCGCAATCTCCGTGCCAGTCAGTTCGGCGGCGAGGGCTTCCAGCGAGCCCTCGTCCCGGTCGGTGAGGACCAGCCGCGCCCCTTCGGCGGCGAGCGCCGTGGCAATCGCCCGGCCGAAACCGCCGGCTGCTCCCGAAACGAGAACCGCCCTCCCCGCAAAGCGCGCCATCAGGCTTCCTTCTCGATCAGGTCGATGGCGAGCTGCGCCAGGACCGGCACGTTGCGGCCATAGACCTTGGCCTTCTCCGGATTGGAGGCGTTGCCCTGGGTGTAGCGCTTGAAGACGCCCTGCAGGATCGCCGCGAGCCGGAAGAAGGAGAAGGCGACATAGAACGGCCAGTGGTCGATGCCGTCGATGCCGCGCCGCTCGCAATAGCGCGCCACATACTGCTCCTCGGTCGGAATGCCGAGGGCGGCCCGGTCGAGGTCGCCCAGCCCCTTGAAGGAGCCGGCATTGGGCAGGCGCCACTGCATGCACTGGTAGGAGAGATCGGCCAGCGGATGGCCGAGAGTCGACAATTCCCAGTCCAGGACCGCCAGGATCGTCGGCTCCTTCTTGGCGAAGATCATGTTGTCGAGGCGGAAATCGCCATGGACGAGGCCGGACGCGCCATCATCGGGCGGCAGGTTCTTCTCCAGCCACGCGATCAGTTCGTCCATCGCCGGGATCGGGTCGATCTTCGACTGCCGGTACTGCTCTGTCCAGCGCGAGAGCTGGCGCTCGAAATAGCTTCCCGGCCGGCCGAAATCGGCCAGACCCACCGAATCCACATCCACCGAATGCAGCGCCGCCAGCGCGGCGTTCATGGCGTCGTAGATCGCCCCGCGTTCCTCAGGAGTGGCGATTTCCGGCAGGGCCGGGTCCCAGAAGATGCGGCCGTCGCAATGTTCCATGACGAAGAAGGTCCGGCCAAGCGGCGACTGGCTCTCGCTCGCCAGATGCAGCATGCGCGGCACCGGCACGTCGCTGCCGGCGAGCGCCTGCATGACGCGGAACTCCCGGTCCACCTGGTGGGCGGATTTCAGCAGTTCGCCCGGCGGCTTGGCGCGCAGGACATAGGTGCCGCTCTCGGCATCGAGCCGCCAGGTGGGGTTCGACTGCCCCGCCTGGAACTTGACCATGCGTTCGAGCCCGTGGAAGCCCTCCACATGCTCTTCCAGATACTGGCCGAGCGCCGCTTCGTCGATCGTCCGGTCGTCGCCGTCAGTCGTCATCGTGCGCCTTTCACAGGACCTCGAAGAGGCCGGCCGCGCCCATGCCGCCGCCGACGCACATGGTCACGACGACCCAGCGCACGCCGCGCCGCTTCCCCTCGATGAGGGCGTGGCCGGCCATGCGGGCGCCGGACATGCCGTAGGGATGGCCGATCGAGATCGCGCCGCCATCGACATTGAGGATCTCGCCGGAGATACCGAGCCGGTCGCGGCAATAGATCGCCTGGGAGGCGAAGGCCTCGTTCAGCTCCCACAGGCCGATGTCGCCGATCTTCAGGCCGTTCTTTTCCAGCAATTTCGGCACCGCGAAGACCGGGCCGATGCCCATCTCGTCGGGATCGCAGCCGGCCACCGCGATGCCGGCATAGCGGCCAAGCGGCTGCAGGCCGCGGCGCTCGGCGTCGCGCGCTTCCATCAGCACCGCGGCGGAGGCGCCGTCGGAGAGCTGCGAGGCGTTGCCTGCGGTGATGAAGCGCCCTTCGGCGACCTCCTGGCCGTCCTTGAAGACCGGGTTCAGCTTCTGAAGATCGGCGAGCGTCGTCTGCGGCCGGTTGCCCTCGTCGCGGTCGATGGTGACCTCGCGGTCGGAGATCTCGCCGGTCTCGCGATCCTTGACCTTCATGGTCACGGTCATCGGCACGATCTCGTTGTCGTAGCGGCCGGCCTGCTGCGCGGCGGCCGTGCGCTGCTGCGACTGCAGCGCGAAGGCGTCCTGGTCCTCGCGCGAGATGCCATAGCGGTCGGCGACGATCTCGGCGGTCTCCAGCATCGACATGTAGAGGTCGGGCCGGTGCTCGCGCAGCCAGGGATCGGCGGCGCGGAACATGTTCATCTTGTCGTTCTGGACCAGCGACACCGATTCCAGCCCGCCGCCGACCGCCACGGTCATGTTGTCCTGGACGATCTGCTTGGCGGCGATGGCGATGCCCATCAGGCCGGAGGCGCATTGCCGGTCGACCGACATGCCGGCGACCTGGGTCGGCAGGCCGGCGCGCAGCGCGCACTGGCGGGCGATGTTGGTGCCGGTGGAGCCCTGCTGCAGGGCCGCGCCCATCACCACGTCCTCGATCTCGGCCGGATCGACGCCGGCGCGCTCGACCGCGTGGCGGATGGCATGCCCGCCCAGCGCCTGGGCCTGGGTGTCGTTGAAGGCGCCGCGATAGGCCTTGCCGATCGGCGTGCGGGCCGTCGAGACGATGACCGCTTCTCTCATGGGTTAGGTGTTCCCTCGGTTGGTGCGCGCGTATGGCGGTGGGCGTCGGCTCAGTCGGTCGGCGGTTCCAGCACCGCCAGGGTGATCCACTGCGCGGTCAGGGCCGGCTTGGTGGCGCCCTCGATCTCGATCGAGGCGTCCCAGGTGGTCTGCAGGCTGACCGCGCGCTCGGCGAGCGCGACCATCTTGAAGACGCCGCGCACCCGCGCCCCGGCCTTGACCGGATTGAGAAAGCGCACGCGATCGAAGCCGTAATTGATGCCCATCCGGGTGGTCTTCACACCGGGCAGCGCGTCATAGGCGAGCGGCGACAGCAGCGAGATGGTCAGGAAGCCATGGGCGATCGTGCCGCCGAAGGGCGTTTCGGCCTTCGCCCGCTCCGGGTCCACATGGATGAACTGATAGTCGCGCGTCGCAGCCGCAAAGCCGTCGATCATCGTCTGGTCGACGGTCATCCAGTCGGAGGTGAGCGGCGCGCCATCGAGATGGGCGCGATAGGCCTCCATCGAGACCAGGCGGGCCTTCAGGGCCGCCTCGGTCGCGGCGACCGAATCCAGTTCCATCAGTGCTCCTCGAACAGTTCGTGACCGGTCTCGACCCCGATGCCGCCGTCCAGCGGCAGGATCGCGCCCGTGGTATATGCGCCGCCGCGGCCGCAAAGGAACAGGGCCGCCCCGGCAATATCGTCCGGCGCGCCGATCCGGCCCATCGGAACGCCGCGCCCGACTGCGGCGGCCTTTTCGTCCGTGCCCGTCGCGAAGGCCGTCATCTTCGACTGGAAGGGACCCGGCGCAAAGGCGTTGACGGTGATGTGGCGCGCGGCGAATTCCTTAGCGAGGCAGCGCGTCAGATGATGCACCGCCGCCTTGGAGGCCGCATAGGAATAGACGTTCTCGGCCAGGGGCGCGGCGCCCATCACCGAGCCGAGATTGACGATCCGGGCCGGGTCCTCGGCGCTGGCGGACTTCTCCAGCAGCGGCAGCAGCCGCTGGGTCACGGTGAAGAGGCCGGCGACATTCACCCCCATGACCTTCGCCCAGGCGCTGTAGGGAAACTCTTCCAGCGGCGCGCCCCAGGAGACGCCGGCATTGTTGAACAGGATGTCGAGCCGGTCGGTGCGGGCCTGCACCGCTTCGGCCAGCGCCGCGACACCGGCCTCGCTGGACACATCGCCGGCAAAGCCCTCGACCGCGCCCGGATGGCCCTCGGCATTGATCTCGGCCGCCGTCGCCTCGCAGGCCTCGGCCTTGCGGGAGGCGATGAGAACCCGCGCGCCGCCGCCGGCCAGCGCCGTCGCGACCATCCGGCCGATGCCCGTCGCACCGCCGGTCACGAGGGCGGTCTTGCCCTCGACGGAAAACAGGCGTTCCAGCATCGGCATGGTCATCGGCGGTCCCTCCCGGTCGCTTGCGTCGGCGCCCGTCCGGCGACGGCGCGACGCGAAATCCTTCGTGCCGCAATTGACATCATACTCGCGAGTATGTCCAGTGGCGACAGGATGACGAGCGCGAGAACCACAGGCGACACTCAGGAGACCGGGGCCCGGCCGCGCCGGGCGGCGGCGCCGTCGCGCTCGCGGCGCGACCGGGACTTCGTGGCGGCGCGCGGCGGCGATGGCGATCCGGACGGCGTGCGGGCGGCGATCCTGGCCGCCGCGGCCCGGGCTTTCGGCGAAAGCGGCTATGCGGCGGCGTCCATCGACGACGTCGCCCGCCGCATGGGCGCGACCAAGGGCATCGTCTATCATTACTACCGCTCGAAGAACGATCTGTTCTTCGACGTCTGCCAGCACGGCATGGCGCTGGATTTCGCCGCCGTCACCCCGCATGCCCAGTCGCGCGACCGGGCGGTGACGCGGCTGCGGGCCATGGCCGAGGCCCACATCATGACGATGATGCACGAGGTCCATTTCCAGCTGGTGATCCTGCAGGGCGTCTCGCGGCATCTCAACAACCCGACGACGCCGGAGGACAAGGCGTCGCTCGACACGCTGATCGCCGAGCGGGACCGCTACGAGGCACTGTTCCGCGGGGTGATCGCCGAGGCGCGGACCCAGGGCGACCTGCCGGCGACGAGCGACATCTCCCTGGCGGGCAAGACATTCCTGGCGGTGATCAACTCGCCGGTCTTCTGGTATCGGGAGCGGGACGGCGAGACGGCGGACGATCGCCGGACCATCGCCCGCGACCTGGCATTCTTTGCATTGCGCGGCGCCGGTGCCGACGACAGCATTCTTGAGGAGGAATTCGACCGATGAACCAACAGAACGGCGCGATGGCGCTGGGCATGACCGAGCGGCTGAAGCCGATCCATGCGGCGGTGCGCGACATGGTGCGCAACGAGATCACGCCGGCCGGCGAGGAATTCCTCGCCGAGGTGCCGAAGGAAGGCCGCTGGGTCTATACGGCGCGCCAGAAGGAAATCCTCGAAGGGCTGAAGGCGACGGCCAAGAGCCGCAAGCTGTGGAATTTCTGGCTGACGGATTCCGAGCGCGGCTACGGCCTGTCCACCGTCGAATACGCCTATCTCGCCGAGGAGATGGGCAAGACGCATCTGGGCGCCGAGACCTTCAACTGCTCGGCCCCCGACACCGGCAACATGGAAGTCTTCGAGCGCTATTGCACGCCCGAGCAGCAGGCGCCGTGGCTGCCCCGCCTGCTCGATGGCGAGATCCGCTCGGCCTATCTGATGACCGAGCCGGATGTCGCCTCCTCCGACGCAACCAACGTGTCGATGCCCTGCGTCGCCGACGGCGACGATTACGTGCTGAACGGCGAGAAATGGTGGTCGTCCGGCGCCGGCGATCCGCGCTGCGAGATCTACATCGTCATGGTCAAGACCGGCGGCGACGAGCTGCCCAAGCACAAGCGCCATTCGATGATCCTGGTGCCGGCCGACACGCCGGGCATCGAGATCCTGCGCGCCATGACCGTCTATGGCGACGACGACGCGCCGCATGGCCACATGCATATCCGCTTCACCGACGTGCGGGTGCCGAAATCGGCAATGATCCTGGAGGAAGGCCGCGGTTTCGAAGTGGCCCAGGGCCGGCTCGGACCCGGCCGCATCCACCATTGCATGCGCGCCATCGGCCATGCCGAGGCGGCGCTGGAGATGATGTGCGCCCGGTCGCTGCGCCGCGAGGCCTTTGGCAAGCCGCTGGCCCAGCTCGGCGCCAATTACGACATCATCGCCAAGTGCCGCATGGACATCGAGATGGCACGCCTGCTCTGCCTGAAGGCGGCCTGGATGATGGACCAGGGCGACCAGCGGGCCGCCGCGCCCTGGATCAGCCAGATCAAGGTCGTCGCCCCCAACGTCGCCCTGTCGGTGATCGACGAGGCGGTGCAGATGTTCGGCGGCGAAGGCATTTCCCAGGACACGCCGCTGGCCCGCATGTGGACCCATGTCCGCACCCTGCGGCTTGCCGACGGCCCCGACGCCGTGCACCGCCGTCAGGTGGCGCGCTGGGAACTGGCCAAGCACACCCAACAGAAGGTCTAACGCCGGATCAGCGAGACCGGGGCGGTCAGGCCGCCTCGGTCAGCATGGTGGAAAGGTATGGAAATTGCGCCGTTTCCATACCAATATGACCCATGCAGTTCGAGTACGATCCGAACAAGAGCACGGCGAACAAGGCCAAGCACGGTATCGACTTCGAGGACGCTCAGCGCATCTGGGACGATCCGTGGATGATCGAGGCGCCAGCCCGCACCGATGACGAACCCCGCTTCCTGGCGATTGGCCGGATCGGCGAGAAACACTGGGCGGCCATCTATGCCGTTCGCACCGGCAGGGTCCGGCTGATTTCCGTGCGGCGGGCCAGACAACAGGAGGTCGCATTCTATGAAAGCGCATGATCTCGATGCGGCATTCGACGCCGGCGAGGATGTGAGCGACCAGATCGACTGGTCGAAGGCCCGGCGGCCCAATGTCGAAACCCGGCGCGTCAATGTCGACTTCCCCGCCTGGGTCGTGACGGGTCTCGACCAGCAGGCCCGGCGCCTCGGCGTGACCCGCCAGGCGCTGATCAAGCTGTGGATCGCCGAACGCCTGTCCTGAAACCCTGCCGGCCCCGTCTGCGCAGCCCTCGCGCAACCGCGATGCCGTGACGGCGCCGGCCGCAAGCCCTTAGGAACTTCCATGAAAGCCATCGTCTGCGAAGACTTCGGTCCGATCGAAAACCTCGTCTACAAGGATGTCGACGAACCGTCGCCCACGGGCCGGGAGGTCGTCATCGAGGCCGAGGCGGTCGGCGTGAACTATCCGGACGGCCTGCTCGTCCAGGGACTGTATCAGGCCAAGCCCGATGTGCCGTTCATCCCGGGTATGGAAAGCGCTGGCACCGTCGTCGCGGTCGGCCCCGACGTGACGCGGCTGAAGGTCGGCGACCGGGTCGTCGCCTCGATGCAGCTCGGCGCCTTTGCCGAAAGGGTCGCCGTGGACGAGGCCGCGGCCATGCCCCTGCCCGACGGGTTCGATGCCGAAATCGCCTGCGCCCTCGTCTGCGGCTACGGCACCGCCCATCACGCGCTGAAGCAGCGTGCCGACCTCAAACCCGGCGAGACGCTGCTCGTCCTCGGCGCGGCCGGCGCCACGGGCCTTGCCGCCATCCAGATCGGCAAGACCATGGGCGCGCGGGTGATCGCCGTCGCCTCGTCGGCCGAAAAGCAGGCGCTGGCCAGGGCCGAGGGTGCCGACGAGGCGATCGGCTACGAGGATCTGCGCGGCGACATCAAGCGGCTGACAGACGGCGCCGGCGTCGATGTCGCCTTCGACCCCGTCGGCGGCGAGGCCTTCGACGCGCTGGCCCGGTCGATGGCCTGGAACGGCCGGTTACTGGTCATTGGCTTTGCCTCCGGCACCATCCCGAAACTCCCGGTCAATCTTGCCCTGGTGAAGGGCTACAGCCTCGTCGGCGTGTTCTGGGGCTCCTTCACCCGCAAGGAGCCGGAGGTCTTCGCCGACAATATGCGCGAGCTGATGGGCTGGGCCGTCAACGGCAGCGTCCGCCCGCATGTCTCGGAACGGGCGAAGCTCGCCGATGCCGCCGATGTCCTGCGCCGCATGCACGACCGCCAGACCACCGGCAAGATCGTCCTCGTTCCGTAAGATGCAGCCTCCGCCGGGCCGAAACCGACGGCCCGGTCACGCGTTCGCACACGAGACATCCCGTTTCCGGAGACATCCATGTCCGCCATTCCCGATACGATGCAGGCGCTCGTCCTCAAATATGACGGCTATTCCGGCACCGCCGAAGGCCCGACCATCGAGGACCTGAAGGACTGGGTCTCGCTGGAGGAGATCGCCGTGCCGAAGCCGGAAGGCCGGCAGGCGCTGGTCCGCATCGGCCTTGCCAACATCAACCCGTCCGATCTCCACTACATCAAGGGCGAATACGGACAGCCGCGGCGCAAGGGTGTCGCCGCCGGCTTCGAGGCGATGGGCGAGGTCGTGGCGGCCGGCGAGGACCCGGCGGCGGCCAAGCTGGTCGGCCAGCGTGTCGCCGTCTCGGTGGCGCGCACCGGGACCGGCGCCTGGGCGCAATATGCCCTCACCGATGCCGGTGCGGTCGTGCCGCTGGCCCCGCAGATGCGCGACGAGGATGCCGCGGCGCTGATCGTCAATCCGCTCAGCGCCTGGGCCATGGTGCATCTGGCCAAGGAGCACGGTGCGAATTCCTTCGTGATGACCGCCGGCGCCAGCCAGCTTTGCAAGCTGATGGCCTCGCTTGCCCGCGACCTGGGCATGCACGCCATCGCGGTCGTGCGACGCGAGGAGCATCGCAGCACGCTGGAAGGCCTCGGCGCGGGCACGGTGCTCAACACCGCCCGGGAGGATTTCGAGGACATGCTCCTGCAGGCGATGAAGCAGAACCAGCCGAAGATGCTGCTGGACGCCGTGGCGGACAATCACTCGGCAACGATCTTCTCGGCCATGCCGGCCGGGTCGCACTGGGTGATCTACGGCAAGCTCTCGCAGGAGGCGCCCCGCCTGCCGGCGCTGGGCCAGATGGTCTTCATGAAGAAGGTCATCGAGGGCTTCTGGCTGACCGAATGGCTCGGCCGCGCGACGCCCGAGCAGCGCGTCGAAGCCTTCACCGAAGTGCAGAAACGCTTCATCAGCGGTGCCTGGAAGACCGATGTCGCCGAGACCATTCCGCTCGCCGAGGCGCCGGACCGGCTCGCCGGGGCTCTCGAAGGCATGAACCGCGGCAAGGTCTTCCTGCGGCCCTGAGGGCGGCCTGCCGCGGCGCGATCTCGCTGCACCGCGGCAAAAACTCGGCCGCTTCGGTTCATGTCCGGCCGGCGCGGCCTATATGCCCGTTTCACCCGAGCGTCCGGCCGCATCGCAGGCGGGCGCCACGACGACGAGACAGGCTCTGGAGGCGACATGTGCGGAATTTGCGGTGAGATCCGGTTTGACGGAAATTCGGCGTCGCCGGAACGCATTTCCAGAATGTCCGCCTGCCTCGAGCGCCGCGGCCCCGACGGCTCCGGCCAGGTGGTGCGCGGTCGGGTCGGCCTCGGCCACCGCCGGCTGAAGATCATCGATCTGAGCGAGAAGGCCGAGCAGCCGATGGTCGACCCCGATCTCGGCCTGACCATCGCCTTCAACGGCTGCATCTACAATTATCCGGAACTGCGCCAGGAGCTGGAGGGCAAGGGCTACCGCTTCTTCTCCCATGGCGACACCGAGGTGATCCTGAAGGCGTACCACGCCTGGGGCCGCGACTGCGTCAAGCGCTTCCACGGCATGTTCGCCTTCGTCCTGCACGAGCGCGAGACCGGCCGGGTGCTGCTCGCCCGCGACCGCTTCGGCATCAAGCCGCTCTATCTCTCGCAGAACGACAAGCGCCTCTATGTCGGCTCGTCGCTGCAGGCGATCCTGCGCACCGGCGACGTCGACACCTCGATCGACCGCGAGGCGCTGCACCACTACATGACGTTTCACGCGGTGGTGCCGCCGCCGCTGACCATCGTCAAGGGCGTGCGCAAGCTGCCGCCGGCGACGACGCGGCTGATCGAGGCCGACGGCAGCTACAGCGACGAGATGTTCTGGGCGCCGAACTTCGCACCCCTGCCGGGCGACGAGAAGCTGTCCTCCAACGACTGGCGCGACCTCGTCATGGAGTCGCTGAAGACCGCCGTCGCGCGCCGCATGGTCGCCGACGTGCCGGTCGGCGTGCTGCTGTCGGGCGGCGTCGATTCCTCGCTGATCGTCGGGCTCCTCGCCGAGGCCGGCCAGAAGGACCTCAACACCTTCTCGATCGGCTTCGAGGACGCCAATGGCGAAGTCGGCAACGAGTTCGAGTTCTCCGACCTGATCGCCAATCACTACGGCACCGAGCACCACAAGATCTTCGTGCCGGGCTCGGAGCTGATGGAGCATCTGCCCGGCACCATCGCCGCGATGTCGGAGCCGATGGTCTCCTACGACAATGTTGGCTTCTACCTCCTGTCGCGCGAGGTCTCCAAGCACATCAAGGTGGTCCAGTCGGGCCAGGGCGCCGACGAGATCTTCGGCGGCTATCACTGGTACCCGCCGATGGTCGGCGCCAAGGATCCGCTGGCCGCCTACAGCCGCGCCTTCTTCGACCGCTCCGACGAGACGCTGCGCCGGCAAATCTCGCCGGAATGGCACGCCGAGAGCGACGTCAGCCGCGAATTCGTCGAGCGCCATTTCGCCATGGCCGGCGCCACCAACCCGGTCGACAAGGCGCTGCGGGTCGACGCCCACATCATGCTGGTGGACGATCCGGTCAAGCGCGTCGACAACATGACCATGGCCTGGGGCCTGGAGGCGCGGGTGCCGTTCCTCGACCACGAGCTGGTCGAGCTGGCCGCGCGCGTGCCGGCCGAGGAGAAGCTCAAGCAGGAGGGCAAGGGCGTCCTCAAGGAAGTCGCCCGGCAGGTCGTCCCGTCCGAGGTGATCGACCGCAAGAAGGGCTATTTCCCGGTCCCGCAGCTCAAATACATCTCCGGCCCCTATCTCGACATGGTGCAGGACACGCTGCGCTCCGACAGCGCCCGTTCGCGCGGCCTGTTCCGCGACGACTATCTCGACACGCTGTTCGCCAATCCGGCGGACCACATCACGCCGCTGCGCGGCTCGGAACTCTGGCAGGTCGCGCTTCTGGAAATGTGGCTTCAGCAGCAGGAGCTGTGATCGCGCCATGGCCGACATGAGAGACAAGCAGCAGCACGGGGTCGACAAGCACCGCCTGCGGCGGATGCATCGCGACGGCATGAAACCGCCGATCAACCAGCCGGGCGGTGCCGCCTACCAGGCGCAGGAAAACGCCATTCTCGATTGCGGCTGGGGCCGGCTGGTCTTCGGCCAGACCTTCGACGATCCCAAGGAACTGGTCAGCAGCCTGCGCGAGGAAGGCACGGCGCGGCGCGACATCGCCTTCTATGTGCGCGATCCCCATGTCCTGCTCAGCCACGCGCCGCAGGAGATCTTTCTCGACCCGTCCCACACCTACCGGCTGGATCTCGCGACCTATCGCAGCGATCCGCGCCGGCCGCGCGGCTATTTCATCCGCCGCATGTCGTCGGAACAGGATGCCAACGAGGTCAACCGCATCTACCAGAGCCGCGGCATGGTGCAGGTGCATCCCGGCTTCTTCTGGTCGAACCGCGACAACCGGGCGCTGACCTATTTCGTTGCAGAGGACGAGACCACCGGCGCGATCATCGGCACCGTCACCGGCGTCCACAATCGCCGCGCGTTCAACGACCCGGAGAACGGCTCCTCGCTCTGGTGCCTGGCCGTCGATCCGCAGGCCACCCAGCCCGGCATCGGCGAAGCGCTGGTGCGGCGCCTCGCCGAGCATTTCCAGGCGCGCGAATGCGCCTTCATGGATCTGTCGGTGATGCACGACAACGACAAGGCGATCGCCCTCTACGACAAGCTCGGCTTCTACCGGGTCCCGTATTTCGCCGTGAAGCGCAAGAACGAGATCAACGAGAAGCTGTTCACCGGCACCGACGACGATTACGACCATCTCAATCCCTACGCCCGGATCATCGTCGACGAGGCCCGGCGGCGCGGCATCCATGCCGAGGTCACCGACGCGCCGGGCGGCTTCTTCCGCCTGACCCAGGGCGGTCGCACGATCCATTGCCGCGAGAGCCTGTCGGAGCTCACCTCCGCCATCGCCATGTCGATCTGCGACGACAAGTCGGTCACCCGGCGCACCGTCGAGGCGGCCGGCGTCAAGGTGCCCGAACAGATGGACGCGGATGTCGGCGACGAGGCCATCGCCGCCTTCATCGAGACCCATAGCAGCATCGTGGTGAAGCCGGCGCGCGGCGAACAGGGCCGTGGCATCGCCGTCGGCATCGACAATCTGGAGGACGCGAAGACCGCCATAGCGGCGGCCCGCCAGCAATCCGACCGGGTGCTGCTGGAGGCCTGCTTCAACGGCGAGGATCTGCGGCTCATCGTCATCGACTACCGGCTGGTGGCCGCCGCGCTGCGCCGGCCGCCGCACATCACCGGCGACGGCCGCTCCAGCGTGCGCGAGCTGATCGAGCATCTGTCGCGACGCCGCGCGGCCGCCACCGGCGGCGAAAGCCGCATTCCCGACGACGCCGAGACGGCGCGCTGCGTGAAGAATGCCGGCTACGACATGGATTCCGTCCTGCCCAAGGGCGAATGGATCGCCGTGCGCAAGACGGCCAATCTGCACACTGGCGGGACCATCCACGACGTCACCGGCGAGGTGCATCCGACGCTGGTCCAGGCGGCCATCGCGGCGGCCCGCGCGATCGAGATCCCGGTGACCGGCATCGACCTGATGGTCAAGGATCCGCGCCGCCCCGACTACGTCTTCATCGAGGCCAATGAGCGGCCGGGTCTGGCCAATCACGAGCCGCAGCCGACGGCCGAGCGTTTCATCGACCTCTTGTTTCCCCTGTCGATACCGTTTTCAGTGCGCGCAGCCAGGAATCAGCAGCAGAAATCACGGAAGGACGAATAGTGCCGCGGCTTGCCATCGATGCCCAGTATCTGACGGACCAGCTCAAGGCGCTGCTCACCATCCCCAGTCCGACCGGTTACACGGACACCATCGTGCGCCATGTCGCCAAGGAGCTGGAGCGCCTCGGCCTGACCGCCGAGCTGACCCGCCGCGGCGCCATCTCGGCCGTCCGCCAGGGCTCGCGCCGGGCCTCGGCCCGCGCCATCGTCAGCCATCTCGACACGCTCGGCGCCCAGGTGAAGCAGCTCAAGGACAATGGCCGGCTGGAACTGGTGCCGATCGGCATGTGGTCGGCGCGCTTTGCCGAAGGCGCCCGCGCGACGCTGTTCACAGAGGCCGGCACCTATCGCGGCACCATCCTGCCGCTGAAGGCCTCGGGCCATACCTACAACATGGAAATCGACACCATGCCGGTGGGCTGGGACTATGTCGAAATGCGCGTCGACGCGCTGTCGCGCAATCGCGAGGAGCTCGACAAGCTGAAGATCGAGATCGGCGACACGGTCGCCATCGATCCGCAGCCCGAATTCATGGAAAACGGCTTCATCGTCTCCCGCCATCTCGACAACAAGGCCGGCGTCGCGGTGATGCTGGCGGCGATCGAGGCGATGGAGCGCGAGGGCGTGTCGACGCCGGTGGACATCCACTGGCTGTTCACCATCGCCGAGGAGGTGGGCGTCGGCGCCGCCTCGATCCTCACCCCCGACGTCGCCTCGATGATCGCCGTCGACAACGGCACCTCGGCGCCCGGCCAGAACTCGTCGGAATTCGGCGTGACCATCGGCATGTCCGACCAGTCCGGCCCGTTCGACTTCCATCTGACCAAGAAGCTGGTGCGGCTCTGCATCGACGAGGACATCAGCTACCAGAAGGACATCTTCAAGTTCTACCGCTCGGATTCGGCCTCGGCGATCGAGGCCGGCCACGACGTGCGCACCGCCCTCATCACCTTCGGCGTCGATGCCTCGCACGGCTACGAGCGCATCCACATGCACGCGCTGCGCTCGCTGTCGGAGCTGATCACCGCCTATGCCACCTCGCCGGTGGAGATCGAGCGCGACCGCAATCAGCATGCCGGCATCAAGGGCTTCACCCGCCAGCCGGCGATCGAGGCGGAACAGGAACTGGCCGAGGATTCCGAACCGGCGGAATGACCCGGGCGGACAGTCCGGGCGGCCGTCGAATCCCCTCCCCTCGCCCCCTCTAGCGGGCTAGGATGATCCTGCCCGCACAGGAGCGGCACGACGGGGGAACAGCGTGACGGCGCAGGCATCGATGGCGATCGCGATGGAATGGTCGGATGCGTGGATCGCGATCGCGGTGCGCCAGCCGGTCATCACCGCCGCGGGACTGGCGCTGGCGCTGCTGTCGCTGATCCTGACGCGCAGCGTCGTCATCTTCCTGGCGGCGGTGTTTCTCGCCCTGACCGCCGTCCTCGCCACCGCGCCGGTGGACGATCCGCTGCAGCGCAAGGTCCTGGCCTATGGGTGCCTGGCCGTGATCCTCGCGGTCTCGCTGGTCGCCATGGCCCTGCGCGTGCGGCTGCGCGACACGCGGGACCGGCTGCGCCAGTCGCAGGCCCGCGAGGCCGAACTCCAGGAGCTCTATGATGGCGAGGTGCGGTGGCGCCAGGCCGCCGGCGGCCGGCGCGAGACGCTGCCTCCGGGGCCGAGCGAGACATTCGGGGCCTGAGCCCCGGCGCCTCGCCTTCCGTCAGAAGCTCGCGTCGGACAGGAGCATCGGTCCCGACGGACGGCCCGCCGGCACCAGCCGCACCACCTTGAAGCCGCGCTCCTGCAGCGCCTGCAGGAAGTCCGGCAGCATCGCCGCCGTGCGCGACTGGATGTCGTGGAACAGCACGATGCCGCGGCCGTGCTTTTCCAGCGACAGAAGGGTGCGGTCGCGCACGATCGACGGCGCGTCGCGGAAATAGTCCTTGGAGTCGATGTCGACGTCGATCGCCACGACGCCCTCGCCCGACAGGCGCTCGCGCAGCGGCCGCGTATCGGCCAGATAGGGAAAGCGGAAGAACGGCGCCGGGCGCCGGCCGATCGGCGCGA
The DNA here is from genome assembly GCF_049132005.1 of Aurantimonas sp. NFXS3. Classification (NCBI taxonomy): domain Bacteria; kingdom Pseudomonadati; phylum Pseudomonadota; class Alphaproteobacteria; order Hyphomicrobiales; family Aurantimonadaceae; genus Aurantimonas; species Aurantimonas sp. NFXS3. Next base: position 640,646 of record NZ_JAGDDZ010000002.1, on the reverse strand, counting down.
GCGCCGCCGAGACGCTGCGCTGGCCGCGATGGATCTCGGCGATGGCCGCGTCGGCGCTGAGGGTGCGCAGATTGGCGTGGCCCTCGGTGTGGGTGCCGATCGTGTGGCCGTGCAGCGCCACGTCCTGGGCGATCTTCGGATAGGCGCGGGCCATCTGGCCGACCATCAGGAAGGTCGCGCCGACGCCGTATTCGTCGAGAGCGCGCAGGATCTTGTGGGTCTTCCCCGGAATTGGGCCGTCATCGAAGGTGAGGACCACCTCCTTGGGTTGCAGCACGATGTCGGAGATGTGGCTGACTTCCAGCGTGCGACCGTTCAGCGGCGAGGACGAGACCGGCGCGAAGGACTGGAACAGCGGGAAGGCGCCGTCTGAAGCATCGGGCGCGAAACCGAGCGCGGCGACCGAAGTCGTGGCGGTCGGGCCCTTCATCGCAAGGCTTCTCGCCTCGTTGTGGCCGCAGCCGGCAATGAGGGCGAGCGCCAGAATGGCGGCCCCGGCACGAAACAGTTTCATGACAGCGATCCGGAGAGTTTCGACGCTCCGGTTGTATCGCGCCATGGTTAACGCCCGGTTGCGCGCCTTGCCCGTTTCGATCCGCCGGCCGGGATCAGGCGCTCCGGGGCCGGGCCTCGCCACCTGCGCGATGCTTACCCAATGCCGCGTCGGCGCCCGCGATGCGCGCCGGATGGGTGAATATCTCGAAACCCTCGCCGCGCACCACCGCCACCAGCGTGATGCCGGTGGCCTGCGCCTCCGCGATGGCAAGCTCCGTGGGAGCCGAGATCGCCGCGATCAGACCGCAGCCCATTACCGCCGCCTTCTGGATCAGCTCCACCGAGACCCGGCTGGTGATGGTCAGGAAGCCGGCGGCGGGCTCTATGCCGGCCCCGGCCAGATGACCGGCCACCTTGTCCAGCGCATTGTGCCGGCCGACATCCTCGCGCAGCACCACCATGTCACCACCCGGCTGGTGAAACGCCGCCGCGTGGACGGCCCGCGTCAGCCGCGTCAGCTCCTGCTGCCGCGCCATCGCCGCCACCGCCTCGGTCAGTTCGGCGGGCGCGACGGAGAATCCTGCCGCTTCGACTGTCGGCAGGTCGCGGCCGGCGAGCTCCAGCGATTCCACGCCGCAGAGACCGCAGCCCACCGGCCCGGTCATCTGGCGTCGGCGGGCGGTGTAGGTCGCGGCGCGGGCCTCGCTCAGCCATAGCCGGCAGTCGATGCCGAGGTCGCTGTCGACGATCTCCATCCGTTCGATCTCGTCGGGACGGGTGACGATGCGCTCGTTCAGGGCCAGGCCGATGCCGAGGTCCCGGATATGGGAGGGCGTCGCCATCATCACCGCATGGGTCGAGCCGTTGACCGAGATCGCGACGGCGGTCTCCGCCGGCACCTGGCGCGTCACCGATGCGAAGGCGCCATCCCGAAAGACGATGCTCTGCGTGCCCGTCGACGGGTTGCGGGTCATGCCAGATCCTTCTTGCGGCAGGCGGCGCGGATCGTCGTCCACGCCGGTCCCTGGCCAAGTGGAGCAGACCGGCGTCGCCGCAAGCGCCCTCGTCGCAACGACGTCTTCAAGCCTCGTCCGGCAGCGCGCTTTCCTCCCAGAAGGCGGTCAGGATCGGCGGACGCGGATCGCGCCGGGCCGTGACCAGCCCGATGCGGTAGCTGACGTCGCCATCGGTGATGGGGATCGCCACCATCGGCTCTGCCAGCCCCAGCGTATCGGCAAAGGGACAGGGCATGATCGTCGCCAGGTCCGCGGCCCGCACCTGCGCCAAGAGCGCGATCATCGAGTTCGATTCCATCACCGCCCGGAACGCCCGCCCCTCGGCCCCAAGATGCCGGTTGAGGATCTGCCGGTTCTGCATGTCGCCCGACAGGAGGCAGAGCGGGATCGAGGCCGCCTCCTCCCAGGTCACGCTCGCCTTGTCGGCCAGGCGGCTGCCGCGGGTCGTCACCAGGCAGTAGCGCTCGGCATAGAGCGGCCGTGTATCCAGCCGGCGCAGGCGCTCGTCGTCGAGATAGGTCAGGGCGACGTCGATCTCGAAATTCTCGACGCCCTGCACGATCTCGGTCGAGGTGTGGGACATGACCTCGAAGGACACATCGGCGTGCCGCGCCAGGAAGGGCGTCGTCAGCCGCGCCACCACCGGCAGCGCCGTCGGCACCGCGCCGATCCGCAGATGGCCGGAAAGGCCGGACCGGACGGTGCGGATCTCTTCGCGCATGGTGCGCAAATCGTCGGTGATCCGCCGCGCCCAGACGAGGACGCGTTCGCCCTCCTCGGTCATGCCCTGGAACCGCGAGCCGCGATTGACCAGCGTCACCTCGAGCCGCTCCTCCAGCTGGCGGAGGCCCGCCGACAGGGTCGGCTGGGTGATGCCCAGCCGTTCGGCGGCGCGGCCGAAATGCTTCTCGCCGGCCAGCATGATGAGATATTCGAGCTTGTCGATCATCGCGGCACCCTATCAATCGCCGGACCACGCTCCTACATGCATCGGCTTCGCGCCGCCGCTGTCCCCAGGAAGCGGCGCAGTCCTTCCGACGGCTTTACGGACGCTTCCATGGTTTCTCCCGACGATCTCTCCCAACTCGGCCGCGACGCTCGTCCCGCCGCCTCGCCCGAAGAGGCGGTGCTGGAAACGGTGCCCTACACGCGCGGCGACGGCGCCCCGGCCATCGTGCGCTTCACCTGCCCGGAATTCACCTCGCTCTGCCCGGTGACCGGCCAGCCCGACTTCGCCCATCTCGTCATCGACTACGCGCCGGACGAGCGGCTGGTGGAATCGAAGTCGCTGAAGCTGTTCCTGACGAGCTTCCGCAATCACGGCGCCTTCCACGAGGATTGCACGGTCTCGGTCGGCCGGCGCATCGTCGCCGCGACCAAGCCCCTGTGGCTGCGCATCGGCGGATACTGGTATCCGCGCGGCGGCATCCCGATCGACGTGTTCTGGCAGACCGGCCCCGCCCCCGAGGGCGCCTGGGTCCCGGAGACCGGCGTACCGCCCTATCGCGGTCGCGGCTGACCACTGCGTTCGGAGCGGCCGCATTGATCGCCGGGCGCCCCGCGCCTAAAGCATCGAGGAAGCAAGCGCGACGGCGCGGCGACGGCCCTTGCGGCTCGGCCGGCCGGGGTCGCGGAGACGAGGCGGCATGCCGGGGCGCATGACCTGCAATCGGAGCGGACGGACATGACGGACCAGGACACGCAGCTCGACAGCATCGAATCGGCCATCGCGGCCATCGCCGAGGGCGAGCTCGTCGTCGTCGTCGACGACACCGACCGCGAGAACGAGGGCGACCTGATCATGGCCGCGTCGAAGGCGACGCCGGAAAAGATGGCCTTCATGATCCGCCACACCAGCGGCATCATCTGCGTGCCGATGACCGCCGACCGCGCCGACCGGCTGAACCTGCCGCCGATGGTCGCCAACAATCTCGACCCGATGCGCACCGCCTTCACCGTCTCCGTCGACTACAAGGTCGGCATGACCACCGGCATTTCCGCCGAGGAACGCACCAATACGGTGCGGGCGCTGGCCAACGACAATTGCTCGGGCAGCGACTTCCTGAAGCCGGGCCACATCTTTCCGCTGATCGCCCGCGATGGCGGCGTCCTCACCCGCTCCGGCCACACCGAGGCGGGCACCGATCTCGCCAAGCTGGCCGGCCTGGAGCCGGCCGGCGTCCTGGCCGAGATCGTCAATGACGACGGCACGGTGAAACGGCTGCCGGAGCTGCTGGTCTTTGCCCGCGAGCACGGCCTGAAGATCATCTCCATCGAGGATCTGATCTCCCACCGCATCCGGCGCGAATCCTTCGTCACCTGCGTGCGCGAGGAGCCGATGAAGGTCGGCGGCGTGGATGCCATGCTGCGCATCTACGAGACGCCCTTCGACCAGATGCAGCACGTGGTGGCGGTGTTCGGCGACGTGCGCGACGGTGAGAAGGTGCCGACCCGCATCCATCGCGAGCAGCCGGTGCTCGACCTGTTCGGCCGCACACGGGAGACCAAGACCTGGGTGGAGATCGCGGTCGACCGGCTGAAGAGCCACGGCTCCGGTGTCCTGATGCTGCTGCGCACCCCCAATGTCGACGATTTCGAGACCGGCGAGACGATTGCCGACCATGCCGACGGCGAACGCCACGGCAGTGCCCTGAAGCGCCAGCAGCGCTGGCGCGAGATCGGCGTCGGGGCACAGATCCTGCGCGATCTCGGCGTGCGCTCGATCTCGGTCGTGGCGACGCATGAGCGCGCCTATGTCGGCCTCACCGGCTTCGGCATCGAGGTCGCCGGGACCATTCTCGTCGAGGACTGAGACCGGGCGGCGTCACCCGCTGGCAGCGTGCCGCGCATGGCGGCTGCCGCTCTGTCGCAACCCGACGGCAACCACAGGGCATACCGCAGAGGAACATGCGCGGATTTCCTCTGCCTTATGAACAACATGGGTCAGATGCGCCGTCCGTCGCGCCATAACAGCACAGATTTTGTCTCAACTTGGCACAACTCGCGCGGCGAAGCAAAAACTTCCCCTAAGTCATCATAATCCTGTTGATATTCGTCAGATATGATTCAATCCTCCCCTTGCGCTACATCAAAACAACGGAGGCGTTTTTCCATGCGCAAGGTCCTGCTTAGCATTTCCGCTATCGCTGCGGTGCTCGCGTTTTCGGCGACCGTCGAAGCCAAAACATACAAGCGGCACATCGCCGAAAACAACGAGAAGGCATATTGCGTCGAGTACGTGCCTTCCACCTACATCTACAATACCCGTGGCAAGAAGGTCGTCGGCGAGAGCCGCTCCTGGGTCGGCGACTTCGTCGACGGCGCCACCATCGTCAAGCGCCGCAATCCGGCCGTGTACAAGACCACGCGGAAGCTCGTCGAGCAGGATCACTACACGCTCGTCGAAGGCGCCTGCTGACATCGCACGAAGGGGGAGCGAGCCGATGTGCCCGCTCCCCCTTCACCCTTGCCACGGAAGGAGCGGACGCCGATGACCGTCACCGCCAGCTTCACGGCAGCACTCGTCCTGGCCGCCGGCCTGACCATTCCCTTCGGGGAGAAATCTCCCCCCGCCACCGCGCCCGCTCCGCTGCCGGAATACGGGCTCGCCTTTGAATTCGTCGAAGAGGAGCGTGGCTATACGCTGAACGCCCTCGTCCAGGATCGCGCCACCCGCAAGGTGGAGAGCACCACCATCAACCGGTGCGATGCCATCGACATCGAGTCCTTTTCCGAAGGCCTGTTCGGGAGCCCCGTGCGTTGCGACGGGGTGAATTACGTTTTCGAGACCGAGGGCACGGCGATCGTCGTCGAATCCTCCGACACCAAGCCGTCGCGACGGGTCAAGATCCTGCCCCCCGGCCACGCCATCCTGAACGGCATTCCGCTGCTCATGGAGACAGCGCGCTAGAGATCGGGAAGCTCATCCCGTCAAACGCGTCCGGTCGGCGATAGCGGATTTCGCCGTCGATCGTATAGGCCTGCGGCAGCCGGTTCTCCGGCGCGCCGACGGGCGGCGCCGTGCGCGTCGGCGTCACCATCAATCCGGCATCCCAGAAGCGTTCGAGATCGTCCGCCGTCACGCCGTCCTCGTCGTCGGCAAAGGCGATGGCGAGGCCTTCCGTCCCGGTGACCGTCTGCCGCCAGGGTGTCTGGCCGGCGGCCGGCAGCGGCCAGGCGGGCGTCACGGCGGCGTCGGCCGCGCCATCTGCCGGCGCTTCCCAATCCGCGTCCGGACCGGCAGGCTCCCCGTCCGCATCCGCGTCGACGGCCGGCTCCCGGGGCACCAGGAATCCCTCATAGGACAGGGCCGCGATGACATAGGGCGGGACGTAATAGGCGGCGTTGGTCGGGGTGATCGGCCGCACGATGAGTTCCGGCCCGGTCTCGCAGGCCTCGGCGGTCGGGCCGCCGCCATTGTCGAGCGTCACATAGCAGCGCGAGGGGATGCTGGTGCATCCGCCGACGATGGCGAGCGTGAACAGGAGTGGCAGAGCTGGTCGCATCGGGTGTCCCTCGCTGCGACCTTCCACATTTATGGTTAGCGGGCCGTTAATGGCGGCTTGGGCCATCCCGAAGACCGCGTCGGACCGCCCGCGTGCGAGGCCGATCCCGCTGCCGCGTCAGCGAGCCAGCCCGTGCGCGGCCACCGTGGCGCGGATCGCGGCGATGAACAGCCGGAGCGCCGGCGACGGATCGCCCTCCCCGCGCATGGTCAGGCCGACCGGCCCCAGCGTCTCGGCCATGTCGACCGGCAGTTCGGCCAGCATGCCGTCGGCCACGTCCAGCGCCACCACGCCCGACGAAATGAACCAGACCGCATCGGTCTTGCGGACATAGGCGCGGCCGAAACTGTCGACGACGGTCTCGATGCGGTCGCGGCGGCGGGTCAGGCCGTGGGCGATGAAGTAGCGCTCGGCGATCGTCCGGATGGCGGCATCGGCATCGGGAAAGATCAGCGGATAGGCGGCGATCGACCCGGGATCGGCAGCGGTCAGCAGCGGATGGCCGGGGCGCACGACGAGACTGACCCGCTCGGAATAGAGCTGAGCGAAGCTGAAGCCGGCCATCGCATCGGGCTGTCCGAGCCGGCCGATCACCAGGTCGAGGGCGCCGGAGGCAAGCTGCGACAGGAGATAGGCGTTGGGCCCGGAAACGATGGTTAGCCCCGCCTCCGGGGCGGTCCGCGTCATCTCGATCGCCGCATCCGGCACGATGCGCGCGGCGACGCTCGGCAGCGCGCCGATGGCCAGGCGCAGCTGCGATGCGGCCAGCGTCTCGGCGACGCCCTCGATCCCCTGGCTGAGCGCCGCAAGGCTGGCCGAGGCATAGGAATGGAACATCCGCCCCACCGGCGTCAGCGTCGCCCCGCCCCGCCCGCGGCGGACGAGGCGTGCGCCCAGCATCTCCTCGAGTTCGGACAGGGTCTTGGAGACGGCGGGCTGCGATACGTTCAGCCGCACCGCCGCCTTGCCGAGACTGGCGGAGCGGGCTACCTCGATAAAGGTCTTCAGATGTCTCAGACGAACCCGTGGGTCGATTTCCATAATCTCACGGTTATGCGAACTGCGCTGGAATTCATTTTACATGAGTTTTCAGGCGGCTGATAGTGACCGGGTTGAGCTGACGGAGACCGGGAGGAACCATGCAGCAGGACCCCAGCGAGCGCTACCAGGCGGGCATGACGGTGCGCCGTGCCGTGCTCGGCGACGCCCATGTCGATCGCGCCCAGCGCCAGAGCGACGGGTTCGACGCCCCCTTCCAGAGCTTCATCACCGAGGGCGCCTGGGGCACCGTCTGGTCGCGGCCGCATTTCACCCATCGCGAACGCTCCATCGTCACCATCGCGCTGCTGGCCGCGCTCGGCCAGGACGACGAGGTCGCCATGCATGTGCGCGCCACGGCCAATACCGGCGCGACCCGCGAGGACGTCCTGGAAGCGCTGCTGCACGTCGCCGTCTATGCCGGCGTGCCGGCCGCCAACCACGCCATCAAGATCGCCAAGTCGGTCTATGCCGAGATCGACAAGGCCGCGGAGGCAGGCCCCGCATGAGCGGCGGATCCTTCTTCCAGCGCGACCGCAACTGGCACCCGGCCGCCTATACGCCCGGCTACAAGACGAGCGTGACGCGCTCGCCGCAGAAGGCGCCGATCTCGCTCGACAACACCGTCTCGGAGATGACCGGCCCGGTCTTCGGCCATGATCTGATCGGCGAGACCGACAACGACCTGCTGCGCAATTTCGCCCATGGCGGCGAGCCGATCGGCCAGCGCATCATCGTCCATGGCCGGGTGCTCGACGAGACCGGCAGGGGCGTTCCCGGCGCGCTGCTGGAATTCTGGCAGGCCAATGCCGGCGGGCGCTACCGGCACAAGAAGGAAACCTATCTGGCACCGCTCGATCCGAATTTCGGCGGCTGCGGACGCACCCTCACCGATGCCGACGGCAGCTACCGCCTGCGTACCATCAAGCCCGGCGCCTATCCCTGGCCGAACGGCGTCAATGACTGGCGGCCGGCCCATATCCATTTCTCGGTCTTCGGCCACGGCTTTGCCCAGCGGCTGATCACCCAGATGTATTTCGAGGGCGACCCGCTGATCTGGCGCTGCCCGATCGTCGCCACGATCCCCGACCGGGCCGCGGTCGAACGGCTGATCGCGCCGCTCGACATGAACAATGCCGTGCCGATGGACAGCCGCGCCTATCGCTTCGACATCGTCCTGCGCGGGCGCCGGTCGACCCTTTTCGAGAACCGGACGGAGGGCAATTGATGGTCCAGCCGCTTCCCTATCTGAAGGAATCGCCGTCGCAGACCGCCGGACCTTACGTCCATATCGGCTGCACGCCGAACTACAGCGGCATCGAGGGCGTCTATGCCGAGGATCTCGGCGCCCGCATGGTCGATGCGCAGACGCAAGGCGAGCGCATCCGCATCGTCGGCCGCGTCTTCGACGGCGTCGGCACCGCGCTGAAGGACGCCCTGGTCGAAATCTGGCAGGCCGATGCGCAAGGGCTCTATCCCGGCCCGTCCGAGACCCGCGGTACCGCCGATCCGCATTTTTCCGGCTTCGGCCGCTCGCCCGGCGACATGACCACCGGCGAGTTCGTCTTCGAGACGATCAAGCCGGGCCCGGTCCCGTTCAAGGACGGCCGCCCCCAGGCGCCGCATGTGACGGTCTGGATCGTGGCGCGCGGCATCAATCTCGGGCTTCACACCCGCATGTATTTCGGCGACGAGGAGACAGCCAACGCGGCCGATCCGGTGCTGGCGCGCATCGAGCACCGTGCGCGGGTCCAGACGCTGATCGCGCCGCGCACGCAGGAGGGCGACGTGCCGACCTACCGGTTCGACATCCACCTGCAGGGCGAGAACGAGACGATCTTCTTCGACATCTGACGGCTGCAAAGAGATCCATGGCACAGTTCAAGACACTGAAAGACGCCGTCGCCGACAATCTGCGGCCCGGCGACATCGCGGCCTTCGAGGGCTTCACCCATCTCATTCCCCATGCGGCCGCCCACGAGGTGATCCGCCAGGGGATCGGCGAGCTGACCCTCGTGCGGCTGACGCCCGACCTCGTCTACGACCAGCTCGTCGGCTGCGGCCTCGTGAAGAAGATGATCTTCTCCTATCTCGGCAATCCCGGCGTCGGCCTCCTGCGGCGCGTGCGCGACGCAGTGGAGAACGGCGTGCCGCAGCCGCTGGAACTGGAGGAACACTCCCACGCCGCCCTCGCCAATGCCTATGAGGCGGGCGCCGCCGGCCTGCCGATGGCGGTGTTCCGCGGCTACAAGGGCGCCGGGCTGAAGGCGGTCAATGCGAACATCCGCTCGGTCACCTGCCCCTTCACCGGCGAGGAACTGGCTGCCGTTCCGGCGATCCGGCCGGACGTCACCTTCATCCATGCCCAGAAGGCCGACCGGAAGGGCAATGTCCTGATCGAGGGCATTCTCGGCGTCCAGAAGGAGGCGGTGCTGGCGGCCAGGCGCGCCGTCATCACCGTGGAGGAGATCGTCGACGATTTCGACGACGCCCATCCGAACCTGACCATCCTGCCGCACTGGACGATCAGCGCGATTGCCCATGTGCCCGGCGGCGCCCATCCGTCCTATGCGCGGGGCTATTACGGCCGGGACAATGCGGCCTATGTCGAATGGGACGAGATCGCCGCCGACATGGACCGGTTCAGGGCCTGGATCGACACCCATGTCATGCAGGCCGGGCCGGAGGATTTCGCCGGCCGCGTCGAGACGCTGAAGGGGAAGATGTGATGGCGAACGCGGACTTCACGCCCGACGAGATGATGACCATCGCCGCCGCGCGGGCGCTGTCGAACGACGACGTCTGCTTCGTCGGCATCGGCGCGCCCTCGGCCGCCTGCAACGTCGCCCGGCTCACCCATGCGCCGGACATTACGCTGATCTACGAGAGCGGCACCATCGCCACGGCGCCGAGCGTCCTGCCCCTGTCCATCGGCGACGGCGAACTCTGCGAGACCGCGCTCACCACCGTCTCGGTGCCGGAGATGTTCCGCTACTGGCTGCAGGGCGGCCGCATCTCCATCGGCTTCCTCGGCGCGGCGCAGCTCGATCCCTTCGGCAACATCAACACCACGGTGATCGGCGACTACGCCCATCCGAAGACCCGCTTGCCCGGCGGCGGCGGCGCGCCGGAGATCGCCTCGTCCTGCGGCGAGGTGTTCATCACCATGAAGCAGACCAAGCGCGGCATGGTGAAGGCGATCGACTTCTTCACCTCCTTCGGTCACGGCAAGGGCGGCTCGGACCGCCAGGATCTCGGCATCACCACCAAGGGACCGACGCTGCTGGTCACCGACATGGCGGTCTGGCGGCCGAACCCGCAGACCAAGGAATTCGAGGTCAATTCCATCCATCCGGGTGCCTCGCGCGAGGCGATCGCGGCAAGCTGCGACTGGGACGTGGTCTATGCGGCCGATGTCGGCGAGACGCTGCCGCCGACCGAACTGGAGCTCTCCACCCTGCGAGCCATCAAGGCTCGCACCGCGGCCGCACATCGGCGGAACGCCGCGTGACGACGACCCGCACCCGCGTCGCCATCATTGGCGGTGGCCCCGCCGGCCTGCTGCTCGCACTCATCCTGCACCGCGCCGGGATCGAAAGCGTCGTCCTGGAGCGCAAGAGCCGCGACTACGTCCTTTCGCGCATCCGCGCCGGCGTCCTCGAACAGGGCACCACCGATCTCCTGCGCACCGTCGGCCTCGGCGCGCGGATGGACCGCGAGGGCCTCGTCCATGACGGCTTCGACATCGCCTGGCGCGGCGAGATGCTGCATGTCGACCTGCGCGAACTGACCGGCGGCAAGACCGTCACGGTCTATGGCCAGACCGAGGTGACCCACGATCTCTACGACGCCCTCGACGCGGCCGGCGTGCCAGTCATCCACGAGGTCGAGGACGTCGCGCCGCAGGACATCACTGGCAGCGCGCCCTTCGTCACCTACCGCACGCGCGACGGCGAACAGCGGCTGGAATGCGACTTCATCGCCGGCTGCGACGGCTTCCACGGCGTCTGCCGGCAGGCGATCCCAGCATCCAGCATCGAGACCTTCGAGCGGGTCTATCCCTTCGCCTGGCTCGGTGTCCTGTCCCGCACGCCGCCGATCCAGGAGGAGCTGATCTACGCCAATCACAGCCGCGGCTTCGCGCTGTGCTCGCTGCGCAATCCGCAGCTCTCGCGCTACTACATCCAGTGCGACGCCGACGACGACGTCGCCAACTGGCCGGACGAACGCTTCTTCGACGAACTGCAGGCGCGGCTGCCTTCCGCGGTCGCCGGCAATCTGGTGCGCGGGCCGTCGATCGAGAAGTCGCTGGCGCCGCTCCGCTCCTTCGTTGCCGAGCCGATGCGCTACGGCCGGATGTTCCTTGCCGGCGACGCCGCCCATATCGTGCCGCCGACCGGCGCGAAGGGGCTCAACCTGGCGGTCTCCGACATCCACTATTTGTCGCGCGCCCTGATCGCCAATTATCTCGACAAGGACGACGGCCTTCTCGAAGCCTATTCGGAGACCGCGCTGGCGCGGGTGTGGAAGGCCGAGCGCTTCTCCTGGTGGTTCACCTCCATGATCCACCGCTTCGAGGAGCACGGCGCCTTTTCGCAGCGGATCCAGGAGGCGGAATTCGACTATCTGGCCGATTCCGAGGCAGCGCAGAGATCGCTCGCCGAGAATTATGTGGGGCTGCCCTTCTGACGGACGGCGGGCCGCTCAGTCGCGTCCCGCCTCCCGCATGATCTGGCGCTGGCGCTCGCGCAGCGACGCGGCCTTCTCCTCGGTCAGCCTGTCGATGCAATGGGCGCAGGAGACCCCCTCCTCGAAGGCCGGGTCAGCGCGCTCTTCCGGCGACAGCGGCTGGCCGCAGCCATAACAGGCGGTCCAGTCCGTCCGGGCCAGCCCGTGGCCGACGGCGACGCGGCCGTCGAAGACGTAGCAGTCGCCCTCCCAGCGGCTGTCTTCCTGCGGCACGTCCTCGAGATATTGCAGGATGCCGCCCTTGAGGTGGAAGACGCTCTCGAACCCCTTGGACAGCATGTAGGCCGAGGCCTTCTCGCAGCGGATGCCGCCGGTGCAGAACATCGCCACCTTGCGGTGTTCGGCCGGATCGAGCGCGGTCTCCACATAGGCCTTGAAGTCAGTGAAGCTGTCGATCGCCGGATCCACCGCCCCGGCAAAGCCGCCGACCTTGGTCTCGTAGCGGTTGCGGGTGTCGAGGACGAGCACCTCCGGATCGTCGATCAGGGCGTTCCAGTCGGAAGGGGCGACATAGGTGCCGACGCGCCGGGAGGGATCGGCCTCGGGCGCCCGCATGGTGATGATCTCGGGCCGGATGCGCACCTTGGTGCGGGCGAAAGGCCAGTCCTCGGCCGCCGAGAATTTCAACTCGCCGCGACCGATGCCGCAGCGCCGGTCGAGATGCGCGACCATCGTCGCCACGCCGTCCCGCGGGCCCGCCAGCGTGCCGTTGATCCCCTCCGGGGCAATGAGGATCGTGCCGCGCGTGCCGGTGTCGGCGCACAAGGCGGCAAGCTCGGCCTTCAGCGCGGGAAGGTCGTCGAGCGTGACAAAACGATAGAAGGTGGCGACGGTCAGGGGCATGGCGCGTCATACCGCCGGTCTGCCCGCCTGACAAACCCCCGCGCCCTGCGCCGCTCACCGATCCCCAGGCGACGATCCGGTGCAAATCTCGCCGGCGAGACGTGACGCGCCGCCCGGGAATGCTAAGACAGAGAGAGTTTCCCGCCGCCTTGTCCCTCCGCGGAGTTCGCAAGCGTTGATCGACCGTCTCATCGGTGTCGTTCTGATCGTCACGGGCGTCGCCATCCTTCTGCGCGAATGGGTGGGCAGCGCGGGCGCCGGGCTGGTCGCGGCCGGTGGCATCCTCGTCTTCCTGGTCCTCGCCACGCCGCGGGCGCCCTGGTCGCGCCAAGCCTTCGTGGCGCTCGGCCTCGGCCTCGTCGCCATCGCCCTCTTCACCCGTGCCGACTGGCTCGCCATCACGGTGAAGGGGCTCGAACAGGGCGGCTTCATCGCGGCCTTCTTCATCGCGCTCGCCTCGCTACGCGGCCCCGCCGCCGCCTCGCCGGCCATCGAGCGATGCGGGCAGTATCTCGCCAGCCAGCCGCCCGGCAAACGCTATCTGGCGCTGACCACCGGCGGCCATCTCTTCGCGCTGATCCTCAGCTACGGCGCGATCTCGCTTTTAGGCGGGCTGACCGAAAGCATCGCCAGCCGCGAGCCCAACGCCGAAATCCGCGAGATCCGCAACCGGCGCATGCTGCTGGCGATCCAGCGCGGCTTCGTCGCCTCGCTCACCTGGTCGCCGCTGGCCTTCGCCATGGCGATCTCCACCTCGGTCATTCCCGGCTCGTCATGGAGCGGGGCCGCCGTCTTCGCGATCTTCAACGCGGCTCTCGTCACCTTCATCGGCTGGGCGCTGGACACCTACTTCAAGCCGAAGCTGACCCAGCCGGCACCGGCACGGCGCGACCCGATCGGCGGCTGGCGCGACCTGAAGCCGCTTCTGGCGCTGCTCGTCCTGCTCTTTTCGGGCGTTGCGGTGCTGGAGCTCCTGACCGGGCTGCGGGTGATTGCCGTGGTGATGCTGCTGGTGCCGACCATCGCCATCGGCTGGATCGTCATCCAGTCCCGCGGCGAGACCGGAACGGCGGCGCGCACCGCCACGCGGCTGAAGCGGCTCGCCCTCATCGACATCCCCTCCTTCCAGTCCGAGCTGATCCTTCTGGTCATGGCCGGCTTTATCGGCGCCACCGGCGGCGAGTTGCTGCAGCCGCTGATCGCCGATCAGGCCCTGGCGCTGGACGCCATCCCGGTCTCGGTGATCCTCGTCGCCATCGTCTGGATCATCCCGCTGCTCGGCCAGCTCGGCATGAACCCGATCCTGTCGGTGTCGCTGCTGGCGCCCCTGCTGCCGTCGGCGGCCGCCATGGGCGTGTCGCCGAATGTCGTGGTCGTCGCGCTGACCGCCGGCTGGGCGCTCACCGGCGCCTCCTCGCCCTTCACGGCGACGACGCTGCTGATCGGCCGCCTCGGCCATACCAGCGCCTTCCGCGTCGGGGTGGTCTGGAACGGCGGCTTCATGGTGGCCGGCCTGCTGGCCCTGTCGGCTACAATCTTCCTGATAGCCCAGCTTTGAGCCGCGCGCGGCGTGCGACATCTGCTTGACGCGTTAACGACGGCTTAACCATCGAGTCGTCGCTGGACCGCGACTCACTCTGGCGCCGATTTGTTTCTGTCCTGTTCTTGTTTCATTCCGATTTCCATGCTTACCTAACGTCGCTTTCCGGCAAATGGGTGAGCCGGAGTTCATCACGAGGGGTGGTGGCATGGTATCGCGGGTCAAGACGGTGGCGTTTCAGGGCATCGAGGCGATTCCCGTCGACGTGCAGGTGATGGTGGCGCCGGGCAAGGTCGGCATCCAGATCGTCGGCCTGCCGGACAAGGCGGTGGCCGAAAGCCGCGAGCGCGTCCAGGCCGCCCTGCATGCCTCCGGCCTGTCGATGCCGCCGAAGAAGGTGACCGTCAATCTCGCCCCCGCCGACCTGCCCAAGGAGGGCAGCCATTACGACCTGCCGATCGCCCTCGGCCTGATGGCGGCACTCGGCGCGATCCCGTCCGATGCGCTGGCCGGCTATGTCGTCTTGGGCGAACTTTCCCTCGACGGCATGACCACCGCGGTCGCCGGGGCACTGCCGGCGGCAATGGGCGCCAACGCCATCGGCCTCGGCCTGATCTGCCCGGCCGAGAGCGGGGCGGAGGCGGCCTGGGCGAGCCAGGACATGGACATCGTCGCCGCCCGCAGCCTGATCCAGATCGCCAACCATTTCCGCGGCACGCAGATCATCGCCCGGCCGGAGCCGGCCATCCGGGCCGCGCCGTCCGACCTGCCGGACCTTGCCGAGATCAAGGGCCAGATCGTCGCCAAGCGGGCGCTGGAGATCAGCGCAGCGGGCGGCCACAACCTCTTGATGGTCGGCCCGCCCGGCTCGGGCAAGTCGATGCTGGCGCAGCGCCTGCCATCGATCCTGCCGGCGCTGACACCGCGTGAATTGCTCGAAGTCTCGATGATCGCCTCGATCGCCGGGGAATTGTCCGGCGGCAAGCTGTCGGATCGCCGGCCGTTCCGGGCGCCGCATCATTCGGCCTCGATGGCGGCGATGGTCGGCGGGGGCCTGCGGGCGCGACCCGGCGAGGTCTCGCTCGCCCATCGCGGCATCCTGTTCCTCGACGAGTTCCCCGAATTCTCGCCGGTCGTGCTGGATTCCCTGCGCCAGCCGCTGGAGGCCGGCGAAAGCGTCATCGCCCGGGCCAATCACCGGGTCACCTACCCGGCCAAGATGCAGCTCGTCGCCGCGATGAATCCCTGCCGGTGCGGCATGGCCGGCGAGCCCGGCCGCAGCTGTGCCCGCGGCCCGCGCTGCGCCGCCGACTACCAGGCCCGCATCTCCGGCCCGCTGATGGACCGGATCGACATCCGCGTCGATGTGCCGGCGGTCACGGCCGCCGATCTGATCAGGCCGCAGCCGGCGGAATCCTCAGCCGACGTCATGGCGCGCGTCGCTGCCGCCCACGCCCTGCAGACGGAGCGTTACGAGAGCCTCGGCCTGCCCGGCTCGACCCGCAATTCCCATTGTCCGGCCGCCCTGATCGAAAGCGTCGCCGAGCCCGACCGGGAGGGCCGGACACTGCTGCAGGAGGCGGCCGAGCAGATGCGCTTCTCCGCCCGCGCCTATCACCGCATCCTCAAGGTCGCGCGTACCCTCGCCGATCTCGACGGCGACGACATGGTCCGGCGCATCCATCTGGCCGAAGCGATCTCCTACCGCATGGCCGGCGAGCGGCTGGCCGCCGCGGCGTGACGGCAAGATGAGCGCGGAGCTTCACCCCGCCGTTGCGGGCTACGACCTCATCGCCGACCGCTTCGAGGCCGCGCGCCGGCTGAAGCCCTGGGAGCCGCCCTTCTACGTGCAACTGGCGGCGGCGCTGCCGTCCGGGGCGCGGCTCCTGGATTGCGGCTGCGGCACCGGTCACGCGGGGCTGGCGCATCTCGTGGAGGCCGGGATCTCGATCACCGCGCTGGACGGCTCGGCCGCCATGCTGGCGCATTTCCAGCGGGCCTACCCGCAGGTGCGGACCATCCTGTGCGACATGCGGGCCTATCTCCCGGCCGTGTCCTTCGATGCAATCATCGCCTGGGACAGCTTCTTCCATCTGGACCATGGCGACCAGACGGCGATGCTGGGCCGCTTCGCCGCCTGGCTGCGCCCCGGCGGCTGGCTGCTGTTCACCAGCGGGCCGTCCCATTCGAGCGTTCGCGATACGATGTTCGACGTGCCCTTCGCCTACGCCAGCTACAGCGACACCGGCTACCGGGTGCTCCTGGCAGAGGCCGGCTTCACCGTGCGCATGGCCGTCTTCGACGAGCCGCAGGGTGCCATCCACAAGGTCTGGATGGCACAGAAGAATTGACGCAGTCCGAGGTTTGTTCGCGCAGGGCCATTGGCACCCGCGAGGCGGCCGCAACACCACAGCCGCGGCCACAAAGCCGCCACGCCATCAGGCGGCCCCACTTACCCGCCCGCACAGTGGCGGACGGCACGCGCTTCTGTTCCGGGACGATGTGCCCCCCTCGACAGGCTACCCGCTCCATCAACGCGCGTCATCCTCGGGTTCAACCCGAGGACCCATGCCTCAGCGCCGATGCGGCCCGCTCCGCAGCAGAACCACACGCCACCATTAGGCAGCAACGCGCGCCGAGTACGCCCGCCGGATGCCCGGGCCGTTACGCCCGCAGCGTGCCGC
This sequence comes from Aurantimonas sp. NFXS3, assembly GCF_049132005.1. NCBI lineage: Bacteria > Pseudomonadati > Pseudomonadota > Alphaproteobacteria > Hyphomicrobiales > Aurantimonadaceae > Aurantimonas > Aurantimonas sp. NFXS3. The sequence goes on along the minus strand of NZ_JAGDDZ010000002.1, from coordinate 623,776 downwards.
CGGTGGCCTTCTCGACCTGGGCGACGATCTTGGCGGACACCGCCTCCAGATCCTCTTCGGTCAGGGTCCGCTCGACCGGATTGAGGGTGACTTCCAGCGCCACCGACTTGCGGTTCTCGCCGAGCGCCGCGCCGGTGAAGACGTCGAAGACGCGAACCTCCCCGACCAGCTTGCGGTCGGCGCCCTCGGCGGCGCGCACCAGCTTCAGCGCGTCCACGTCGCTATCGACGACGAAGGCGAAGTCGCGGCGCACCGGCTGGAAGGCCGACAGGGCCAGCACCGGCTTGGTGCGGGTCGCCTTGCGCTTGGGCGTCGGGATCGCATCGAGGAACACCTCGAAGCCGCAATGCGGTCCCGATGCGTCCAGGGTTTTCAGCGTCTTGGGGTGGAATTCACCGAACTCCGCCAACACCACCTTGGGCCCCAGCTTGATCCGGCCGGAGCGGCCCGGATGGTACCAGTCGCTCGCCGGCGCCTCGATCATCAGCCGGTCGACCGGCGCGCCGGCCGCCTCCAGCGCCGCGAGGGCGTCGGCCTTGGCGTCGTACACCGAGACGGCGGAGGCATTGCCGTTCCACGACCGGCCGCCGCCGGACATGATGGCGGTGCCGCGGCGCAGGCCGCCGGCGACGCGCAACTGGCCGTCCGGCTCGTCCGAGCGGTAGATCGCCGCCACCTCGAACAGCGCCGTATCGCCATGGCCGCGGGCGGCGTTGCGCGCCGCCGCCGCGATCAGGCCCGGCAGCAGCGAGGGCCGCATGTCCGACATGTCGGCCGAAATCGGGTTTTCCAGCTTCAGCGCGGCCGCGCCGCCGCCGAAGGCCGCCGCATGGCTCTCGGCGATGAAGCTGTAGCTCACCGTCTCCACCATGCCGCGGGCGGCCAGCGCCCGGCGCGCGGCGCGATCGCGGATTTGCGGCACGGTGAGGATACGTCCGCCGACGGCGCCCGCCGAAGGCAGCGGCTGTGGCGCGATGGTGTCGACGCCGACGAGGCGCATGACTTCCTCGACGAGATCGGCCTTGCCGTCGATATCCGGCCGCCAGCTCGGGCTGACGACGCTGGCGGTCTCGCCGTCCGGCGACACGGCAAAGCCGAGGCTCTCCAGAATGGCGACCTGCCGGTCGCGCTCCACCTGGATGCCGGTCAGGCGCTCGGTCTCGGTGAAGGGCAGGACGATGGGCGCCGGAGCCGGCGTGGTGCTCTCCACAACCACGCGGCGCGACGGCGTGCCGCCGCACAGATCGAGGACGAGATGCGTCGCCAGATCGAGGCCCGGCTCCATGAAGTCGGGATCGACGCCGCGCTCGAAGCGGTAGCGGGCATCGGTGATGATACCGAGGCTGCGGCCGGTGCGGGCGATGGCGCGCGGGTCCCACAACGCCGATTCGATCAGGACGTCGGTCGTCGCCGCATCGCAGCCCGAATGCTCGCCGCCCATGATACCGGCGATGGATTCGACGCCGTTGTCGTCGGCGATGACGCACATGCCGGCCGACAGGGTGTAGGTCCGTTCGTCGAGGGCCAGCACCTCCTCGCCGTCGCGGGCATCGCGCACGACGAGGCCGCCGGCGACCTTGGCGGCATCGAAGACGTGCAGCGGCCGGCCGCGGTCGAAGGTGACGTAATTGGTGATGTCGACGAGCGCGTTGATCGGGCGCAGGCCGATCGCCTTCAGCCGCTTCTGCATCCATTCCGGCGAGGCGCCATTGGCGACGCCCGACACCTTGCGCAGGGCAAAGCCGGTGCAGGTCGCGCTCTCCACCGACAGGGCGACGGGGCAGTCGCCCTCGCCCTCGATGCGCTCGGGCGCGGCGGTCTTCAGCCTGCCCATGCCCGAGGCGGCGAGATCGCGGGCGATGCCGGCCACACCGGTGGCGTCGGGCCGGTTCGGCGTCAGGTTGATCTCGATGACCGGGTCGGCGAGGTCCGCGTAATCGGCAAAGCGCGTGCCCACCGGCGCGTCCGCGGCGAGATCGATGATGCCGTCATGGCTGTCGGAGAGTTCCAGCTCGCGCTCCGAGCACATCATGCCGTGGGATTCGACACCCCGGATGCGGCCGATCGACAGGGTCGTGTCGATGCCCGGCACATAGGTGCCCGGCATCGCCAGAACGCCGACCATCCCGGCCCGCGCGTTGGGGGCGCCGCAGACCACCTGCAGCGGCTTGCCGTCATTGACCTCGGGGCCGGCGTCGACGCTCAGCACCTGCAGCTTGTCGGCGTCCGGGTGGCGCTCGGCGCTCAGCACCCGCGCGATGCGGAAGGGCGCGAAGACGGCGCGGTCGTCCACCGCCTCGACCTCGAGGCCGATCATGGTCAGGCGTTCGCAGATCTCGGCCAGCGAGGCGTCGGTGTCGAGATGGTCCTTGAGCCAGGAAAGCGTGAATTTCATCGGTTCGGTTCAGTCTCGTTGCGGACGGGCCGATCGGCCGTGGGAAATGCGCCGGATGGCTGCGGGGCCGCGGCGCGCGTGTCTTCGCCGGGGCGCCCGCGGGCGCTCCGGCCACGGGGCTCAGAAATCGTCGCGCCGCTTCGGCCCGGCGATGTCGTCGGCGACGCCCTGCGCCAGCGCCGTGGCATGGACGAAGCGATAGGTCAGCAGGGCGACGATGGCAAAGACGACGTAGAGGACGAGCAGCGTGCCCCAGGGCAGCAGCGAATCGAAGCCGAAGCGGTCGAGGATCGCCGGCAGGCCGACGCCGGTGAAGAACGAGGCCAGCGCCGCCGGGGTCTGGGACATGGAGCGGTAGTAGAAGGCGAAAAGGCCGACCGTCACCAGCGCCACGACGATGCGGCCGGGCGAGGCCAGCAGCGCGAAGAAGCTGGTGTCGGCAAACAGCCAGCTGGCGAAATCGAGCGCCAGAAGGCCGATGACCGCGCCGGCCACGACGGCAATCACTTCGAGGACGGTCATGCGTGCCGACATGGCGAAGGCTCCTGCTTGCGGGTGGACAGTCAACTCGGAACGACGCGCCGCAGGTCCGAAAAGGACACGGCGGCGGTCATCAATGTCACGTCGATAGGCCGCCGAACAGGGTCGGCATGTCGAGCGGGCGGAAGCCGTAATGCTCCAGCCAGCGCACGTCGGAATCGAAGAAGGCGCGCAGATCCGGCATGCCGTATTTCAGCATGGCGATGCGGTCGATACCCATGCCCCAGGCAAAGCCCTGATACTCGTCCGGGTCGAGCCCGCCATGGCGCAGCACGTTCGGATGCACCATGCCGCAGCCCAGGATCTCCATCCAGTCCGAGCCCTCGCCGAAGCGCACCTCGCCCGGGTTCGACCGGTCGCACTGGATGTCGACCTCGAGGCTCGGCTCGGTGAAGGGGAAGTAGGACGGCCGGAACCGCATGTTCAGCGACGGCACCTCGAAGAACGCCTTGCAGAACTCCTCCAGCACCCATTTCATGTTCGCCACATTGGCGGTCTTGTCGATGACGAGACCCTCGACCTGGTGGAACATCGGCGAATGGGTCGCGTCGGAATCCTGCCGGTAGGTGCGGCCGGGAATGACGATGCGCAGCGGCGGCTTCGTCGTTTCCATGGTGCGGATCTGCACCGGCGAGGTGTGGGTGCGCAGCACCTTGCGCTCGCCAGCGGCGTCCGGCTTCAGGAAGAAGGTGTCGTGCATCTCGCGGGCCGGATGGCCCTCGGGAAAGTTCAGCGCCGTAAAATTGTAGTGGTCGGTCTCGATGTCCGGCCCTTCGGCGATGGCAAAGCCCATATCGGCGAAGATCGCGGTGATCTCGTCGATGACCTGGCTGATCGGGTGAATGCGGCCGCGGGCGGCGGGGCTGGGGCGCACCGGCAGGGTCACGTCGACCCGCTCGGCGGCGAGGCGCACGGCGATCGCGGCGTCGGCGAGTTCCTCGCGGCGGGCGTTGATCAGCGCCTGGGCGCGATCGCGCAGGCCGTTCAGCTTCGGGCCTTCGACGCGGCGCTCGTCGGGGCTCATCTTGCCGAGACCCTTCAGGAGCTCGGAGATGCGGCCCTTCTTGCCGAGCTCGGCGACGCGGATCGCCTCGAGCTGCGCCTCGTCGGCGGCGGCCGCGACCTGTTCGGAGAGATGGGCTTCCAGTGCCTGAAGATCGCTCATCCGTTGCTCCCATACTGCTTGCGAAAGCCGGACGACCGTGCGCCGAAGGTCCCCGCGCGACACGCGCCCGGACCGCGGCCCGATCGGACCCGCCGACATGAAAAGGCCCGCGCGGCAGTGCGGCGCGGGCCCGTAAGCGTCAAGAGTTGCGCTGGCCTCAGGCCGCGCGCGTCTCGCCAACGGCGCGCTCGTAGGCACCGTCAAATTCGCTTTCCTTGAGATAGGCAAGCGCCGACTTGGCCTGCTCGCACAGCGCACCGAATGCCTCGGGCTCGTGGATGGCGATGTCGGACAGGACCTTGCGGTCGACCTCGATGCCGGCCTTGTTCAGGCCGTCGATGAAGCGGCCATAGGTCATGCCATGCTCGCGGACGGCGGCGTTGATGCGCTGGATCCACAAGGCGCGGAAATTCCGCTTCTTCACCCGGCGATCGCGGGTCGCATACTGCTTCGACCGGTCGACGGCGGCCTTGGCGGCGCGGATAGTGTTCTTGCGGCGACCGTAGAAACCGGCGGCCTGCTTCAGAATCTTCTTGTGCTTGGCGTGGGACGTAACGCCCCGTTTCACTCGTGCCATGATCTAAACTCCTGAATTCTCTAAAAAGCCCGGGCCGCTTAGCGGTTGTAGGGCATGTAGATCTTGACGATCCGCTCGTCGGGCTTGGACAGGATCATCGTGCCGCGCGCATCGCGCAGGAAGTCGTTGGAGCGTTTGATCATGCCGTGGCGCTTGCCGGCGGCGCCTGCCTTGACGCGGCCATTGGCCGTCATCCGGAAGCGCTTCTTGGCGCTGGCCTTGGTCTTCATCTTGGGCATTTTGCTCTCCTTGGTGAGGATCGCGACAATCCGCGGGCAATCGGAACTCCCGATTGCCGGGTCGCCTCTGTGACGATGTCGCGACAGCATTGAGAACCGCCACGGCATGCCCTGCCGGCCGGTTCGCATCTGAACGTCGCGCTTATAGGCAAATCCACGTCGCCGCGCAAGACGCCGCAACGGGGTTCCCCACAGCCCCGGATCCGCCCCGCAACCGACCGGGACAGCCGGCGGGCCGCCCGCCTCTCCCTACGGAATATTCTTGACTCCGGCTATTTCCTCACTGAGTTACTTGCCAGATCCCGGACACGATGGAATCATCCGGTGGGCATGGAAATGGACGGCAATGACCCTCATACGGTTTCCGCACGGTATCGACACGCTGCGCAAACAACTCCCATGTGCCGCTTTCAGCCGGGAAAACTGGGCCGGGGTCACACAGGCCATCGACGCGATGTTCGCCGGCGCGCGGACGACGCTCCTTCGGGTGGCGACCCAATGCACCGAGCGCCTCGAACTCGCCCTGCCGTTCGGCGGGCAACAGGCCGTCTTCCGCTTTGGTGAAACCGGCCCGCCTCCCGGCACGCCGAAACTCATTGCGGGCGCGGTGTTCGACAGCCGCCAGATCGAACCTTTCGGAATGCCCCGATCACAGGTCCCATGGGCGACCGGACTGGTCCTCCACCACGGCGCGCCATGGACCTGGCTCCTCCTCGTCGAAAGCCCCGACACCCCGACAGAACGCAATGCGACGGCCATCCACACGCTGCTGCGCCGCAATGCCGACGATCTGCGGCGCACCTTCCTGGTGTCCCACTGCCTCGGCACCCCGGACGAGCCGGACCGGGAGACGATCGAGGCAAGCTGGGACCCGCTGCCCTTCGGGATCGCGCTCCTGTCCGACCGCCGCACCATCCTTGCCGCCAACACGGCCGCGGAGGACATGATCTCGACGCGCCGCTTCTTCGTGCCGCCCGGTGACACCGATACCCTGCGCCCCGCGACAATGCGGGATCGACGCCAGCTCTACCGCGCGGTCGAACGCGTCGTCGGCGGCGACAGCGACAGCGAGGCCCTCGGCCTTCACGGCCTGCGCCACGGCGCGCCATTGCCGATTACGCTTCTGCCCTGCGGCCACGGCAACGGGCTCGAACCGTGCGGGGCACCGCCGCCAAGCCGTCTCGACCGGCTGATCGCCGTCATCGGCAAGAGCCAGCACGATCTGAGCGCCGGCTGCTGTGGCGGCTGAGGCGCACGGCACGCGTCGACGACATACGGGCCGGATTCCTGACGGCGCAAAGAAAAAGCCGGCTCCCCCGAGGGATGCCGGCTTTCTGCATGTCTACCGATCGACGATCGATCTCAGCCGCGCGGGGCGAGAACCATCATCATCTGCCGGCCTTCGAGCTTGGGCTCGGCCTCGACCTTGGCGATCTCGCCGGTCTCTTCGCGAACCCGGTTGAGCAGACGCATGCCCAGTTCCTGGTGCGCCATTTCGCGACCCCGGAAGCGCAGGGTGACCTTCACCTTGTCGCCCTCGTCGAAGAAGCGGCGGACCGACTTCATCTTGGTCTCGTAATCGTGCTCGTCGATGTTCGGCCGCATCTTGATCTCTTTGACCTCGATGGTCTTCTGGCGCCTGCGCGCCTCGGCCGACTTCTTCTGGGTCTCGTATTTCAGCTTGCCCAGGTCGAGAATCTTGCAGACAGGCGGGTTGGCCGTCGGCACGATCTCGACGAGATCGAGGCCGGCTTCCTCAGCCATGGCAAGCGCTTCAGAGGTCGCGGTCGGGCCGCGGTTTTCACCGTCGGCGTCGATCAACTGGACCTGAGGAACGCGAATATCCTTGTTGGAACGCGGTCCCGTGTTCTGGGTCGGTGGTGCACGGAATGGTCTGCGAATGGTCGTTGACTCCTGTTGTTGACGACGCAAGACGGCTCTGGGACAACACGCGGCGTCGGATCGGGTTCCTCGAACGAACGGCGGAACCGATCAACGATCACCCACGATGCGGGTCCTTCAGTGGGGCGTATATAGCATCGGCGGGGCCAATTGGCACGCCCCGCGGGTCGAGAAAATGCGCCGGGGGCCCCAAACGGGCGCGTCGGGCGCCGTAGAGTCACCAGAACGGATCATCTTCATGCGCGCCGAACCCTCTGCCGACACGCCCCGGACCCTGACCGTCGGCACGGACGCGCGGCGCATCGCCTACCGCACCCAGGCCGGCGCGGGGCCCACCCTCGTCTGGCTCGGCGGCTACCGTTCCGACATGCGCGGCACGAAGGCAGAGTATCTCGCCGAACTGGCGCAGCGCGAGGGTCTCGGCTTCTGCCGGCTCGACTATTCCGGCCATGGCGAATCCGGCGGTCGCTTCGAGGACGGCACGATCAGCCGCTGGGTCGAGGACGCGAAGGCGGTGATCGACGCCGCGGTCGACGGGCCGGCCATCCTCGTCGGCTCGTCCATGGGGGCATGGGTCGCCCTGCGGCTGACGCAGATGGCGCGAGCGGCCGGCGACCGCAAACGGATCGCCGGGTTGCTGCTGCTGGCCCCGGCCCCCGACTTCACCGAGAAGCTGATGATGCCGAAGCTCGACGCCGCCCAGCGCGAGGCGCTGGCGCGCGACGGTGTGCTGACCAAGCCGTCCGACTATTCACCCGAGCCCGACCTCTACACCCGCGCCCTGTTCGAGGACGGCCGGGACAATCTCGTGATGACCGACCTGATCGAGACGGGCTGCCCGGTGACCATCATCCAGGGCATGGCCGACAAGGACGTGCCGTTCTCCCATGCGATGGAGCTGGTCACCCACCTACCCTTCTCCGGAACGATCATGACGCTGGTCAAGGACGGCGATCACCGCCTGTCCCGGCCGCAGGATCTGGCGCTGATCGGCCGCGCGGTGTCCGATCTCGTGACCGCATTCCGCGACGGCGCGTAAAGGTTCCACCGATTCTGCACCCGCGAAGGCGTTCGCCTCCCGGCTGTTGTGAATTTGTCACAAAGCCAGCGGCCGGATCGAGAAACTCCCATGGTTTCCGTCGATTAGCCTGCTACGGGTCGCACCCAAATGCCTGTTCGTGCTGTCGTTTCCATGCGGAAACCGGCCGCAGCTTGTGCGTGGCTGGAAAATGATGCGCCGCAGCAACGCCGGTCGCGTTGACAGTTTTCCGCATCCCCAACACCATCAAGACCAGAGAGGGTTGTTCGTCCGAGCGGGGTACGGATGGGGTCTATACGCGCAATTGGCGCCACGATACTGCTTTGCCTGACAGTACAGACCGGATCGGTCATGGCGGAAGCACGCGGGCCGTTCATGGTGGTCGGGGTCACCACGACGCCGCCGGTCGGACACCGGCTGTTCTGCCATACCCATCCCGACGAATGCCGACCCGCCAGCGACCGTGTGGCCGGCCAGACCGTCGAGCCGGTCAAGCTGACCCCCGAGCTGATCAGCGCCGTGGCCGAGACCAATGCCGAGATCAACCGCCGCATCACCGCCAAGTCGGATCACGAGCTCTACGGTGTCGAAGAGCGCTGGACCTATCCCCCGGAGAGCAACGAGGGCGACTGCGAGGACTACGCCCTGTTGAAGCGCAAGATCCTGCACGAGCGCACGGGGATCGATCTGGGCAATCTGCTCCTCACCGTCGTGCGCAAGCGCGATGGCGAAGGCCACGCCATCCTGACGCTCAGGACCCAGCGCGGCGAGTTCATCCTCGACAATCTCGATCGCCGGGTCGTGGCCTGGCGGGACACGCCCTACCGCTTCCTGAAGCGCCAGAGCGTTGCCGATCCCGGCCGCTGGAACCGCGTCGAGGACGGCAATGCCGTGCTGGTGGGATCGGTCAAGGACTAGGGATCGCCGGCCCGTTCCGTCCGGCTTCGGCCATCGTCACGGCGACGCGCGCCGCCGTCAGTTCTCTTCGCCGGTATCCGGCGCCGAGGGCTCTTCCTCGGTCCCTGGGATCACGTAGCTGCCGCTCAGCCAGCGATTGAGGTCGATCGCCTTGCAGCGCGGCGAGCAGAACGGATAGCTCGCCCGATCAGACGGATTGCCGCATTCGGGGCATTGCCGCTTGGGACGAAGCGGCGTCACCTTCGCACCGATCGCGTTCATGCCGTTTCCGTCTGGCCCGCTGCGGCCTTCCACCGGTTGTGGATGTCGTAGCCTTCGCCGGCGAGCAGCGCGAGCGTCTCGTAGAGCGGCAGGCCGACGACGCTGGTGTAGGAGCCGATCAGGCGCACCACGAAGCTGCCGGCCAGACCCTGGATGGCATAGCCACCGGCCTTGCCGCGCCATTCATCCGAGGCGATGTAGCAATCGATGTCCTCGCGCGACAGCCGCTTGAAGCGGACGCGCGTCTCGATCAGGCGCTGGCGCAGCGAGCCGCTCGGGCCGACCAGCGCAACGCCGGTATAGACGCGGTGCGTGCGTCCCGACAGCGTGCGCAGATTGGCGATCGCGTCGTCGGCCAGTTCGGCCTTGGGCATGATCTGCCGGCCCACCGACACCACCGTGTCGGCCGCCAGGACGAAGCGCGGACCGGGCACGTCGAGCTCGCGCAGGGCGCGCACGGCCAGTTCGGCCTTCGCCTTGGCCAGGCGCTTGGCCAGCGAACGCGGATGCTCGTTGCGCAGCGGCGACTCGTCCATATCGGCCGGCAGCAGGCGGTCCGGCTCGATACCGGCCTGCGCAAGCAGCTCCAGCCGCCGGGGCGAACCCGAGGCGAGAACGAGCACGGGGCGCGCCGCTTTGGTACTCATGCCCTTGCCGACTTACTTGAAGCGGTAGGTGATGCGACCCTTGGTCAGGTCGTAGGGCGTCATCTCGACGAGCACCTTGTCGCCGGTCAGGACGCGAATGCGGTTCTTGCGCATACGGCCCGCCGTATGGGCGATGATCTCGTGCTCGTTCTCGAGTTTGATCCGGAACGTCGCGTTGGGTAACAGCTCTGTCACCGTGCCCGGAAACTCGAGAACTTCTTCTTTTGCCATATGATGTCGTGCCTTGATCGTGTGTGAGGGCGCGAAGCGTCAGGCTTCGCGACGAGACGAACCGCCGCACTGACGCGGCGACGGAATGGGGATCGGTGCCTTAGATCGGGGCAAACGCGAAAAAAAGCAATATGCGCCGGTCGAGGACGGCCGCCAAGGGGACCGCCGACGGCGTCGGATCGACCCTCGCCCGGCCCCCGATCCTCAACCGGCCGAGACGCGTTCGATGTCGGCGCCGCAGGCGCTCAGCTTTTCTTCCAGCCGCTCGAAGCCGCGATCCAGATGATAGACGCGGTTGATCGTCGTCTCGCCCTCGGCGACGAGGCCGGCGATCACCAGCGACACGGAGGCGCGCAGATCTGTCGCCATGACCGGTGCGCCGACGAGGCGGTTGACGCCCTCGATCGTCGCGACCTGCCCGGACAAGGTGATCCGGGCGCCGAGCCGGACCAGTTCCTGCACATGCATGAAGCGGTTCTCGAAGATCGTCTCGGTGATGTGCGAGGTGCCCTCGGCGCGGGTCATCAGCGCCATCATCTGCGCCTGCAGATCGGTCGGGAAGCCCGGATAGGGGTCGGTGACGACGTCGACCGGCGCGATGCCGCCGCCATTGCGATAGACCCGGATGCCGTCCTCAACCGGATCGACGGTGACGCCGGCGCCCTTCAGGCTGCCGAGCGCGGTCTGCAGGAGCTGGGCATTGGTGCCGGTCAGGGTCACGTCGCCGCCGGTCATCGCCACGGCCATGGCATAGGTGCCGGTCTCGATGCGGTCCGGCAGCACCCGGTGGCGGGCGCCCGACAGGGCCGGCACGCCCTCGATGGTGATGGTGCCGGTGCCGGCGCCCTCGATCCTGGCGCCCATGGCCGAGAGGCAGGTGGCGAGGTCGACGACTTCCGGCTCGCGCGCGGCGTTTTCCAGAACCGTCTGACCCTTGGCGAGCGTCGCGGCCATCAACAGGACGTGGGTCGCGCCGACCGAGACCTTCGGGAAGACATAGCGCGCGCCGACAAGGCCGCCCTTGGCCTCGGCCACGGCATAGCCGGCATCGATGTCGATGGTGGCGCCGAGCGCCCGCAGGCCGTCGATGAACAGGTCGACCGGCCGTGTGCCGATGGCGCAGCCGCCCGGCAGCGAGACCTTGGCCTTGTGCATGCGCGCCAGAAGCGGGCCGATGACCCAGAAGCTTGCCCGCATCTTGGAGACGAGTTCGTAGGGCGCGGTGGTGTCGACGATGTTGCGCGCGTCGAAATGGATGGTGCGGCCGAGACCCGGCTGCTGCCGGAAGCGCTTGCCGATCACCGAATAATCGACGCCGTGATTGCCGAGAATGCGGATCAGCTGCTCGACATCGGCGAGATGCGGCACGTTTTCCAGCGTCAGCGTGTCGTCGGTGAGCAGCGACGCGATCATCAGCGGCAACGCCGCGTTCTTGGCGCCCGAGATGGGTATCGTCCCGTTGAGCTCGTTGCCGCCGCGAATGCGAATGCGATCCATGATGTCCGGCCTTGCCTGCTATCGTCCCGAAGGCGGGTCTCTACACCAGCCGGCACCCGGTATCAAACAGCGGCACGCAGAGCCGGCCCGCCCGGCCCCGCTCAGATGTGGATGGCGTGGCCCAGCGCCTTGAAGGCGGCCTCCTGAAATCCTTCCCCTTGGGTCGGATGGGCGTGAATTGTCCCGGCGATGTCTTCGAGGCAGGCGCCCATCTCCAGCGCCAGCGCAAAGGCGGCCGACAATTCGGAGATACCGGCGCCGACGGCCTGAATGCCGAGCACCAGGTGATTGTCGGCCCGCGCCACCACCCGCACGAAGCCGTCGTCGCGGGCAAGGGTCATCGCCCGGCCATTGGCCTGGAAGGGGAAGAGCCCGATCTTGGTCTCATGGCCCTGCCGCTTCGCCTCTTCCGGCGACAGGCCGACGGTGACGATCTCCGGATCGGTGAAGCAAATCGCCGGGATGGCGCGCTTGTCCCAGGCGAGCCGCGCGCCGGCGACGATCTCGGCGACCATCTCGCCCTCGGCCATCGCCTTGTGGGCCAGCATCGGCTCGCCGCAGACATCGCCGATGGCATAGACGCCGCGCATGGCGGTGCGGCGCTGTTCGTCGACCCGCAGGAAGGGCCCGTCCATCTCCAGCACCAGTTCCTCGCGGCCCCAGCCGTCGGTGAGCGGCCTGCGCCCGACCGTGACGAGCACCCGGTCGGCGGCAAGCCGGCGCTCGCTGCCATCGGCACCTTCCACGAGGAGGTCGCCCCCCTCGCCGGCCAGCCCCATGGCTTTCGCCTCGGTCAGGATCTCGACGCCGAGCGCCTCGAGCCGCGCCCGCACCGGCCGGACGAGCTCGGCATCGTAGAGCGGCAGGATCTGCGCCGTCGCCTCGACGATGGTCACAGTCGAGCCGGCCTTGGCGAAGGCGGTGCCGAGTTCGACGCCGATATAGCCGCCGCCGACCACCACCAGACGCTCCGGCGGCGCGGCGAGACTCAGCGCCTCGGCCGAGGAGATCACCTTGCCGCCGAAAGGCAGCGAGGGCAGTTCGACCGGCACCGAGCCGGTGGCGATGACGACATTCTCGGCGGCGATCCGCTGGGTGCCCGTCTCGCCCGTCACCTCGACCGTCTTGCCGTCGAGAAAGCGGGCGCGGCCGGAAACGAGCTTCACCTTGGCCCGCTTCAGGAGGCCGGTGACGCCGTTGTTCAGGCGGTTGACGATGCCGTCCTTCCAGTCGACGATCTCGCCCCAGTCGAGGCCCGGCTCGGCGGCCGTGATGCCGGGGATCGCGACGCCACGGGCCGCCTCGCGCAGCAGGAAATATTCGTCGGCGGCATGGATCAGCGCCTTGGACGGGATGCAGCCGATATTCAGGCAGGTGCCGCCGGGCTTGCGGTCGTCGACGATCACCGTGTCGAGGCCGAGCTGGCCGGCGCGGATGGCGGCGACATAGCCGCCGGGGCCGGCGCCGATCACCAGGAGCTGGCAGGAAATGTCGGTCATGGCCGCTCCTCGACGAAGATCATCGCGGGGGTTTCCAGAAGTGCCTTGATGCGCTGGACGAAGCGGGCGGCGTCCCAGCCGTCGATCACCCGGTGGTCGAAGCTGGAGGAGAGATTCATGCGCCGGCGCGGCACGAAGCGGGTGCCGTCCCAGACCGGACGGATTTCGATCTTGTTGACGCCGACGATGGCGACTTCCGGATGGTTGATCACCGGAGTCGTGACGATGCCGCCCATGGCCCCGAGGGAGGTGATGGTGATGGTCGAGCCGGACAGTTCCTCGCGCTTGGCGGTGCCGGACTTCGCCGCCTCGCCGAGCCGGCCCAGTTCGCCGGCGCAGTTCCACAGGTCGCGCGCCTCGGCATGGCGGACCACCGGCACGACCAGCCCGGCGCCGGTCTGGGCCGCGATGCCGATATGCACGCCGCCATGCTGGTGCAGGATGTTGGCCTCGTCGTCATAGAGCGCGTTCAGCGCCGGCTGCTCGCGGATGGCGATGACCATGGCCCGCATCAGGAAGGGCAGAAGCGTCAGTTTCGGCCGGTCGTCGCGGCGGTCGCGGTTCATCGCGGCGCGCAGATCCTCCAGCGCCTCGACGTCGATCTCCTCGACATAGGTGATGTGGGCGATGCGGCTCTTGGCCAGCGCCATCTTCTCGGCGATGCGCCGCCTGAGGCCGACCACCTTGATCTCGGTGACCGAACTGTCGGCCTGCAGTCCGCCGCCCGCGGACGGCTCGGCGGCGCCACCGTCGAGATAGGCATCGAGATCGTCCTGGCCGATCCGGCCCGCCGGACCGCTGCCGGCGACCCGGCGCAGATCGATTCCGGCCTCCATGGCCCGGCGCCGCACCGCCGGCGAGGCCAGCGGACGCTCGCCCGGCTTGCGCGCCGGCGAGGCGGACGCGGGTCGTTGCGCCTTCGGCCGGGCCGGGGTAGCCGGCGATGCGCCAGAGGAACCGCTACTCAACGGCTTTGCCGGCTTATCTGCGGACACTTCGTTCGCTTTGGCGGCATCGTCGTCGCTGGTCGCGGCCTTGCGGTCGGCCGGTCCGGGCGCCCGTTCGGCCGAGGGCGAACGCGGCGCGTCCTCGCTTGTCGCGACCAATTCGTCGGGGTTCTCATCGGGCTCGTTGGTGCCGCCCTCCCCGTCGACGGTGAGCTTCACCAGCGGCGATCCGACGGCCAGCGTCTCGCCGATCTCGCCGCCCATCCAGGCGACGGTGCCGTCCACCGGCGAGGGAATGTCGACCGTCGCCTTGTCGGTCATCACGGCGGCAAGGACCGCGTCCTCGCGCACCACATCGCCGATCTTCACGTGCCATTCGACGAGCTCGGCCTCGGCGACGCCCTCGCCCACATCCGGCAGCTTGATCGTGTAGGTGCCCATGATCAGCCCTCCATGACCTGTCTGAGGGCCGCCCCGACCCGCGCCGGACCGGGAAAATAGTCCCATTCCTGGGCGTGCGGATAGGGCGTGTCCCAGCCGGCGACCCTGAGGATCGGCGCCTCGAGGTGATAGAAGCAATTCTCCTCGACGAGGGCGCAGAGCTCGGCGCCGAAGCCCGAGGTCAGCGTCGCCTCGTGGACGACGACGCAGCGGCCGGTCTTTTCCACCGATTGCCGGATCAGGTCGAGATCGAGGGGCACGAGGGTGCGCAGGTCGAGGATCTCGGCATCGACGCCGACCATTTCGGCCGCCGCGATGGCGACATGCACCATGGTCCCATAGGCCAGAACGGTGACCCCGGCGCCCTCGCGGCGCACCACGCCCTTGCCGAGCGGCACGGTGTAGCGGCCCTCCGGCACCTCGCCCAGCGGGTGCTTCGACCAGGGCGTCACCGGCCGGTCGTGATGGCCGTCGAAGGGGCCGTTATAGAGCCGCTTGGGCTCCAGGAAGATCACCGGGTCGTTGTCCTCGATGGCGGCGATCAGCAGGCCCTTGGCGTCGTAGGGGTTGGACGGCACCACCGTCTTCAGGCCGGCGACATGGGTGAACAGCGCCTCGGGCGACTGGGAGTGGGTCTGGCCGCCGAAGATGCCGCCGCCGGTCGGCATGCGCACCACCATCGGCGCGGTGAAGTCGCTGGCCGAGCGATAG
The DNA here is from genome assembly GCF_049132005.1 of Aurantimonas sp. NFXS3. Taxonomy (NCBI): domain Bacteria; kingdom Pseudomonadati; phylum Pseudomonadota; class Alphaproteobacteria; order Hyphomicrobiales; family Aurantimonadaceae; genus Aurantimonas; species Aurantimonas sp. NFXS3. The sequence continues at coordinate 608,767 of NZ_JAGDDZ010000002.1, read as the reverse complement.
CGCAGCCGCGCCGCCTCCGAGACGATCTGGTCGTAGGCCGGATAGACGTAATCGGCGAACTGCATCTCCACGACCGGCCGCAAGCCATAGGCGGCCATGCCGATGGCGGTGCCGACGATGCCGCTCTCGTTGATCGGCGCGTCGAAGCAGCGGTTCTTGCCGAAGCGCTCCTGCAGCCCGGCGGTGCAGCGGAAGACGCCGCCGAAATAGCCGACGTCCTCGCCGAAGACGACGACATTGTCGTCCTCCGCCATCTTCACCGCATGGGCGTCGCGGATCGCCTCGATCATGGTCATGCGCGCCATGGCGTCAGCAACCTTTCCTGCGTTCGCCGCCGGGGCCTGCCCGGCCGTTCCGCCCTGCCGTGCGCATCGTCAGTACCCCGCCTGCTGGCGCTGGCGGCGCAGATGCGGCGGCATCTCCTCGTAGACGCCCTCGAACATGTCGCGCACCGAGGGCCGCGGACCGGTGTGGAGCGTGCCGTGGGTCTCGGCCTCGCGCTGGGCGGCGAGGATCTCGGCGTCGATCTCGGCCTCGGCCTGGACGTGGCGCTCCTCGCTCCAGACCTCTTTTAGGATCAGATGATTCTTCAGCCGCTTCACCGGATCGCCAAGCGGCCAGGCGTCGCTCTCCTCCTTGGGACGATAGGCGGAGGGATCGTCCGAGGTGGAATGGGCGGCGGCGCGATAGGTGACCCATTCGATCAGCGTCGGGCCGAGATTGCGGCGGGCCCGCTCGACGGCCCATTTGGACGCCGCGTGGACGGCCAGATAGTCGTTGCCGTCGACCCGCAGCGAGGGAATGCCGAAACCGAGACCGCGGGCCGCAAAGGTGCCCGAGCCGCCGCGGGCAATGCCCTGATAGGTCGAGATGGCCCATTGGTTGTTGACGATATTGAGGACCACCGGCGCCTTGTAGGTCGAGGCGAAGACCATGGCCGAGTGGAAGTCGCTCTCAGCCGTCGAGCCGTCGCCGATCCAGGCCGCGGCGATGCGGTGATCGCCCTTGATCGCCGAGGCCATCGCCCAGCCGACGCCTTGCACGAACTGGGTCGCCAGATTGCCCGAGATCGAGAAGAAGCCGTGTTCCTTCGACGAATACATGATCGGCAGCTGGCGGCCCTTCAGCGGGTCGCGGCGGTTGGAATAGATCTGGCACATCATGTCGACGAGCGGATAATCGTCGGCGATCAGCAGCCCCTGCTGGCGATAGGTCGGAAAGTTCATGTCGCCGGGGCCGAGCGCCTTGCGGAAGGCGCAGGCGATCGCCTCCTCGCCGAGGCACTGCATGTAGAACGAGGTCTTGCCCTGGCGCTGGGCCATCAGCATGCGGCGGTCGAAGGCGCGCACCCGCATCATCGTCTTCAGCCCGGCCAGGACCTCCTCGTCGCTCAGCGTGCCGGCCCATTCGCCCACCGCCTCGCCGGAGCGGTTGAGGACGCGGATGATCGAATAGGCGAGATCGCGGATCTCGGCCGGATCGACGTCGACCGGCGGGCGGCGCACCGTGCCGGCCCGGGCGATCTTCACGCCGCTGAAATCGGGGGTTCCGCCGGGCCGGACCTCGGGCTCGGGCACATGCAGGCTGAGCGGCTGATCGTCCGGCAAGGTCCACCCCCTTCGTCGCGATACATGCGCGACGTTGCGACCGCGCCGAGGCATCCGTCAAGGTGGCGTGTGGGGACGGCCGCGTTTGTCTGCCGGGGGTCTGCCGGCGCGGCGCGACTATTGCGGCCGGATCAGCACCGTCGCCATGAAGGCGAAGATGCCCAGAAGCGCCAGCTTCCAGAAATCGCCGCGCTTGCGCAGCCCCGGCACGCCGAAGGGCCGGATCAGATGGGCGATCATCAAAAGCAGGAAGATGACGGAAAAGAGCTTGCTCATCGGGGCAGCGTTACCGCATCGGCCGACCCCGCGCCATGGCTGATCGACCGGCTTACAAAGACCGCGAACAGCGCCCGCCGCGCCAACCTTGCGTCAGGCTCCGGGCAAATCGAAAGCAACCGCGGCGCGTTCGCACATTGTTAAGTGCTGTTGATCAAATTCCTGTGTGCCGATGATCATTTCCCGACGCCGCGACACTACCGGCAGGCGTCAGACCCGCGAAAGAAGTTCGAGACGATGAAGACCAAGGCCGAGGTCGCACGACCGCTCTGGATCCGCATTACCGCCTACGGGTTTGCCGCCGTCCTGTTTGCCAGCTGCATGATCGGTGGCCTCGCCTGGTATCGCCAGGCGGTGATGAACGACGCCAATATCCATGCCGAGATGGCCAATGATCTGTCCTTCGTGATGGCCGACATCGAGGCCCAGAAGCGCGCCGCCTCGGCCCTTGCGCTGGCGCTGGCTGCCGATCCCGGCGTCGCCGACCTCGTGATGGCGAACGACCGCGATGCGCTGCTGGCGCGCTACGGCGGCAATTACGAAGAGATCGTCGAAAAGGGCGCGATGCAGCTCATCACCTTCAGCCAGGCCGATACTACCGTCGTGGCGCGCATCCACGAGCCCGGCAAGTTCGGCGACAAGCTCGCCGGCCGGCGCAAGATGGTGGAAGCGGCGATCGCCGGCGGCCAGATGACGGCCGGCATCGAGCCGGGCCGCACCGCCGTCAGCATGTTCGCCTCGGCTCCGGTGATCCGCAACGGCGTCGTCGTCGGTATCGTCGATATCGGCACCAAGCTGACCGAGCAGTATTTCGCGCGCCTTGCCGAGAGCCGCAACGCCGCGCTCACCGTCAAGATCTTCACCGACGAGGGCTTCGTCACCCAGGCTTCGACCATGGCGTCGGAAGGCCTGCTCGACCTGTCGGAAGTGCAGACGGTCTATGGCGGCACCACGGTGGAGAAGATCGCCGATGTCGGCAATGTCAGCTATGCGGCCACCGCGATCCCGCTGACGAACTATTCCGGCACCAATATCGGCGTCTTGGAAGTCGCCTCCGACGTCAGCGCCATGGCCGCGGGCCGCAGCGCCGCGCTCTGGTCCACCATCGTCGGCACGCTGGTCGTGTCGCTCCTGTCGCTTCTCGGCTTCATGCTGTTCGCCCGTTCCCTCGGCGGCGCCATCCAGCGCCTGACCGCGACCATGGGCACGCTGGCGACCGGCGACCATTCGGTCGAGGTCCACGGCCAGGAACGCGCCGACGAGATCGGCGCGATGGCCCGCGCCGTGCAGGTCTTCAAGCAGACCGCCATCGACCAGGAGCGTCTGGAGGAGGAAGCCGAGGCCACCCGCATCAGCCAGGAAGAGGCCAAGAAGCGTCAGGCGGCCCTCGACAACGCCAAGGCTGAGGATCTGCGGGCCTTTGTCGGCGTCGTCGAGGTGGGCTTCGAGCGTCTGTCGGCCGGCGACCTGACCGTGCGCATGCAGGACAGGGTGGCCGAGGAGTTCGAGCCGATCCGCGCCAAGTTCAACGCCAGCGTCGCCTCGCTGGAAGAGGCCATCGGCCATGTCGTGACCTCCATCGCCTCGATCCGTACCGGTCTCGGTGAGATCAACACCGCGTCGAACGATCTGGCGCATCGCACCGAACAGCAGGCGGCCAGCCTCGAAGAGACTGTTGCAGCCCTTGGCGAAGTCACCCAGGCGGTCAACGAGACCGCCGAGGGTGCCGGCAAGGCCCAGCAGGTGGCGTCGGGGGCCCGCGAGAAGGCGCAGAAGGGCGGCGAGGTCGTCGGCAAGGCGGTCGCGGCCATGGGCCAGATCGAGCAGTCGTCCGAGAAGATCAACTCGATCATTTCCGTCATCGACGAGATCGCCTTCCAGACCAACCTGCTTGCCCTGAATGCCGGTGTCGAGGCGGCACGGGCCGGCGAGGCGGGCAAGGGCTTTGCGGTCGTCGCCCAGGAAGTGCGCGGGCTCGCCCAGCGCTCGGCGGAAGCCGCCAAGGAGATCAAGACGCTGATCGCCACGTCCCGCGAGCAGGTCGGCACCGGCGTCGAGCTGGTCACCGCGTCCGGCAAGTCGCTGGAGGAGATCGTCACCGAGGTCAGCGCCATGGCCGAAGTGATCTCGACCATTGCATCGAGCGCCCGTGAACAGGCGACGAGCCTGCGGGAAGTCTCGGGGGCCGCCGACCAGATGGACAAGGTGACCCAGCAGAACGCCGCGATGGTCGAGGAAGCGACGGCGGCCAGCCAGACGCTGGCCAACGAGACCGACGAGTTGGCCCATGCCATGGCCAAGTTCAGCACCAGTGCCGGCAATGCCGGCGCCCGCCGCGGTTCGCCGGCGCCTCAGGCCTCGCATCGCCACGGGGCGCCGTCGCGCGGCGTCACGCAGCTGCGGACCATCGACGGCGGTGCGGCACCGAAGCCGGTCGCCGACAGCTGGGACGAGTTCTGAGAAACAATAGCCCGGCGCGTTCGCGTGCCCGGCCACCGGACCGACTGACTGAGCCGGGAAACCAACGGTCCGACGCTTCCGATCACATGCAGACAGGCCGGTCGATCTCTCGCGAGGTCGACCGGCCTGTTCCGTTCCTGTCAGGCGATCAGATCGAATGCAGCGGGCCGGAGGCGACGACGGGTCCCGTCGGCAGGCCGGTGGGTGAACCACCCTCGGGCTCCATGGAAACCGCGAGCGCGGCATCGGTGGCGCCATATTCGGGATCGCTGAGAACCAGCCGCAGCGGATGAGTCATGTCGATCAGGCCGAGCGAGCGCGGCGCACCGCCGGCCGGCGGCACCAGCCAGAGCTCGGGCACCCGGCCCGCCTCCTGCGCCGCGACGACGGGGATCAGCGTCGCCTCGGCAGTGCCGGTATCGATCACCACCGTCAGGAGCGGCGTGCCGTCATCGGCGCTGAGCGTCGCGGTCAGCGTCCCGCCCGGCGCCTGGGGCGGTGCGGCGAGGTCGCGCCCGGCGACCAGAATGAGCATGGCCAGGCTGGTGACGGCGAGCCCCATGCCGCCGAGCCCCAGCCATTGCCAGATCGGCGACACCCTGCGGCCGCGCGGCGCCGCCGGGGTCGCGGCACGGCGCGTCGTCCAGTCGATCTCACCGGCAATGCGGGACCAGACGCTGGCGGGCGGCACCACCGCCGGCACCGTCTGCGCCAAAGGTCCGAGGCGCTCGGCCCAGGCATCGATCTCCTGCGCGAAGGCGGCATCCGTCGCCGCCCGGCGCTCGACCGCACGACGCTCCGCGCCATCCAGGACGCCGAGCACATACTCGGCGGCCAGATCCGCATCGTCCCGTTCGTGGTCTTGCGCCGCGGTCATTGCGACAGGCATCCCTTCAGTTTCTGCAGTCCGCGCCGGATCAGGCTCTTCATGGTGCCGAGCGGCACCCCGGCATGTCCGGCCAGCGTTTCATAGGTGGCGCCGCCGAAAAAGGCCGCGGTGATCGCACTGCGGGCGCGCTCCTCCAGCGTGTCCAGGCATACGGCGAGTTGCTGCCCCTCCTGCGCGCGATGCAGCAGCTCGAAGGCGTCGGGCGTGCCATCGGCAAGATCCAGCGCAGCGTCCACCGGCCGGTCGGCGCGGCGGGGGCCGACCTGGCGCAGCCGGTCGATCGACCGGTTGCGGGCGATCGTCGCCAGCCAGGTGATCGGGCTCGCCCGCCCCGCATCGAAGCTCTCGGCCTTGCGCCATATGATCAGATACACATCCTGCAACACGTCCTCGGCTTCCTCGCGGTCCCCCAAGATACGCAGGCAGATGCCGAAAAGCTTCGCCGATGTCAGATCATAGACGGCCTGCAGGGCCCCGCGGTCGCCCGCGGCGACGGCGCGCAGGCGTTCCACGAGCACAGCCCGGCCTTCCTCCGCACTTGTCGCCATCAGGGCCGGGTTCTCGCTGCTTCGCCGCACATGCAGACAGCCGAACAATGGCGGCGGGCGAAAGTCAACGCCTGCACCCTGACGGTCCCGTGACCGGCCCCCACCACGTCAGTAGGGCGCTTCGCTGGTGCCCATCTCGACATAGACGGACTTGACCTGGCTGTAGTGCTCCAGCGCCGCCCGTCCGTTCTCTCGCCCGATGCCGGAGCGCTTGAAGCCGCCGAAGGGCATTTCCACTGGGGTCAGATTGTAGGCGTTGATCCAGCAGGTGCCGGCCTGCAGCTTCGCCACGACCCGGTGGCCGCGCTGGATGTCGCGGGTGTAGACGCCCGCCGCCAAGCCGAACTCGCTGGCATTGGCCCGGGCGATCGCCTCCTCCTCGTCGTCGAAATCGAGGACGCACATGACCGGGCCGAAGATCTCCTCGCCGGCGATGCGCATGTCGTCGGTCACGTCGGTGAAGACCGTCGGCTCGACGAAGACGCCGTCGGGAAAGCCGTCGACCTTCGCACTGCCGCCGCCGCAGGCGACCGTCGCGCCTTCCTGCCGGCCGATCTCCAGATAGGAGAGCACCTTCTCGTACTGGGCGCGCGAGACCAGCGGGCCGAGATCGGTGGTCACCCGCATCGGGTCGCCGAGGGTGATCGCCCTGGTGCGCGCCACCAGCTTCTCGACGAAGGCGGCCCGCACCGAGCGCTCGACGAAGACGCGGGTGCCGTTCGAGCAGATCTGGCCGGTGGAGTAGAAATTGCCGAGGATCGCGCCGGAAACCGCCGCATCGAGATCGGCATCGGCGAAGACCACGATCGGCGACTTGCCGCCGAGCTCCAGGGTCACGTGCTTGGTCGTCTGCGACGCCGCCTGCATCACCCGCGCGCCGGTCGGCACCGAGCCGGTGACCGACACCTTGGCGATCTGCGGATGCCCGGCGAGTGCCGCACCGACCGGGCCCATGCCCTGCACGACGTTGAAGACGCCGGCCGGCAGGCCCGCCTCGGACAGGATCTCGGCGAGTTTCAGCGCCGTCAGCGGCGTCACTTCAGAGGGCTTGAAGATCATCGCATTGCCGCAGGCCAGCGCCGGCGCGGCCTTCCAGGATGCGATCTGGATCGGGTAGTTCCAGGCGCCGATGCCGGCGCAGACGCCCAGCGGTTCGCGGCGCGTATAGGCGAAGGAGCCGCCGAGATCGATGTAGTCGCCGGTGATGTCGGCGGCCAGCGCGCCGAAATATTCCAGCGCGTCGGCGCCCGAGGCGGCATCCGCCACCAGCGTCTCGGACAGCGCCTTGCCGGTGTCCAGCGTCTCCAGCTCCGACAGCGCCTCGTTGCGGTCGCGCATGATCGCCGCGGCCCGGCGCAGGATGCGGCCGCGCTCGGCGCCGGTCATTGCCGCCCAGACGGCCTGCCCCTTCTGCGCCGCGGCAATGGCGCGCTCGATCAGGGCCGGGGTGGCCGCATGCAGTTCGGCGATGGTCTCGCCGGTGGCCGGATAGATGCTGGCGAAGGCCTCGCCGCTCTCGTCCTCGACATAGCCGCCGTCGATGTAATGGGATCCGTTGGGCTGGGCGCGCATGGCTTCGTCCTCTTCCTTCGTTGCCGCTTCTGTAACGCCGCCGGCCGCCGCGCGCCACCATGGCGGGTCCGCCGATGCCGCCGACACCGCCGCGCTTGACGTTGCGACCGCAACCCTCCATCTGTGCTGCGGGCCGAGGGAGCCTGCCGCTCGCGGGCGAAAGCCGTGGTGAATCCCCTTTCCGATCATCCGTGACGCCAATCGTGTTGGCATGCGGCCTGACGGCAATCGCGAGCCCCGACTTCAAGACGCCGCATGCGACGACCTCGAAAGGTTCAGCAGATGACCGGCATGCCCCACACCCAGACCGCCACCGACTACAAGGCCCAGGCCAGGCGCCTGCGCGCCGGACTGGCGGACACGGGCCACGACCTCACCCACAGCGCCGCCCTGGAACTGGTGGCGCGCCAGCATGGCGTGCGCGACTGGAACACGCTGAATGCGCTGGCCGCACGCGGTCGCTCCGTCGCCGATCTCACCATCGGCTCGACGGTGGCCGGCCGCTATCTCGGCCACGACTTCACCGGCGAACTCGTCGCGTTGCACGCTCTGTCCAAGAGCGGGCGCTACCGGGCCTCGATCCAGTTCGACACCCCGGTGGACGTCGTCTCCTTCGACAGTTTCTCGGCGTTCCGGCGGCGGGTGACCGTCACCGTGGATGCGACCGGCGCAACGGCCGAGAAGACCTCGGACGGCCGGCCACATCTGCAACTCGCGCTCTAGGCGCGGCCAAAACTCCGTGCCGGGCGCCCGTCCCGGCACGGCAGCGATCCGGACGCTTCGCCGCAGCCGGGGAACAGCTTGGCCACGGTCCCCTTTCCCTTGCCAATCACTGCAATTGGAGAAGCCCGATGACCACAGACATGGAACAGCGCACCCGCGAACGGATTCGCATCGAGCCGGCAACCGGCCCGGTGATCGTCAATTTCCATGGCGCGATCCTCGCCTCCACCAATGAGGCTCTGGTGCTGCACGAGACCGGCTACGACCCGGTCTACTACATCCCGAAGGACCGGGTGGAGATGGCCTATCTGCGCGAGAGCGACCGGCGCACGACCTGCCCGTTCAAGGGCGAGGCCCGCTACTGGTCGATCACCGCCGAGGCGCAGGCGGCCGACGATGCGGTCTGGGCCTATGACACGCCCCATGCCGGCGTCGGCGAGATCGCCGGCCATGTCGCCTTCGATCCGAGCAAGGTGACCGTCGCCGTCGATTGATCCGGCCGGGCCTTTCATCCTGCGCGGGGCCGGCAGCGGCCCCGCCGCGTCAGCGGTCGTTGTGGCCGAGGTCGCGAGCCGGATCGAGCCGGTCGCGCACCCGCTGCTTCAGGACCTTGGCCTCGGGAAAACCGCCATCGGCCTTGCGCTCCCAGATCGTCTCGCCCTCATAGCGGATCTCGAAGACGCCGCCGGTGCCCGGCACCAGCGCCACCTCGCCCAGATCCGGGCCGAACGTCGAGAGCAGCTCCTGCGCCATCCAGGCCGCCCGCAGCAGCCACTGGCACTGGGTGCAATAGGTGATCGCGATCCTCGGGGCCGCCACGTCGTCGCTCATTGCCTGTACTCCTGAAGCCTGCCGCGCTACCTCGGACATCGGAGCGGCATTCCGGCCGATCCGCGACGCGCCCTCCCGGACCCAACGATCGGCCGCAATGCTGCAATCCGCCCGTCCTGCACATGGCAGGCACCGCCGCCGGCTCAAGACCCGGATCGCCCGCGCCAGGGTCCGCCTGCGCCGGCTCTATCACGGCCACACCCGCAACGCCCTGCGCTTCCAGATGGCGGTGCTCCTCGTCGACATGGCGATCATCGCCTTCTTCGTCTTCAGCCCGATCCTGCGCGACGACCCGTCCTTCCTCTTCGTCGACTACTCGGTCGCCGCGATCCTGGCCGCCGACGTCGCCGCCCGGTGCTTTGCCGCCCGCAACCCGCTCAAATGGCTGCGCCAGCCCTTCGTGCTGCTCGACCTGGTGATCCTGGCGACGCTGCTGTTTCCCTACACCTTCATCAATTTCGGCTTCCTGCGGATCGTCCGCCTGTGGTCGATCTCCCAGAGCGGCGTCCTGTGGCGGCCGCTGCGGCGCTGGGGCCACAAGGACTGGGAACAGCTCGCCCGCGCGGTGGTGAATCTGATCACCTTCCTCTTCCTGGCGACGGGCTTCGTCTACACGACCTTCTTCCGCAAGGGCTCCGGCCTCGAAGGCTATCTCGACGCCCTCTATTTCACCGTCGCCTCGGTGACGACGACGGGCTACGGCGACATCACCCTGCCGGGCAGCTGGGGCAAGCTGACCTCGGTGGTCATCATGATCATCGGCATCTCGCTGTTCGTGCGGCTGGCGCAGGCGATCTTCCGGCCGCGCAAGGTGGATTACCCCTGCCCCAATTGCGGCCTGCAGCGCCACGACCCCGACGCCGTCCACTGCAAGGCCTGCGGCCAGCTCCTGAAGATTCCCGACCCCGGCGACTGACCGGACTGCCGCCGCAAACGGCCGTCTCCGGACGACGCCGTGACGGGCACCGCGCGCCGGGCGGCGGCATCGCCGCACTTGCATACTACAAATATCCTTGTAGTATTGCAGCATGGATGAAGACAGAGCCGTCGCGGCGCTCGCCGCCCTTGCCCATGCCGACCGCCTCGCCGCCTTCCGCGCCCTCGTGCAGGCCGGCCCCGAGGGACTGCCCTCCGGCGTGATCGCGGAGCGTCTCGGCGCGGCCCCCACCCGGATGAGCTTTCATCTCGCCGCCCTCGAGCGCGGCGGGCTGATCGGCTCGCGGCGGGACGGACGGCGCATCCTCTATGCCGTCCGCTACGACGAGATGCGCGGCCTGCTGGGCTTCCTCACCGAGGATTGCTGCGGCGGCCGGCCCGAGCTTTGCGGCGATCTTGCCGCGCTGGTGCCCGCCTGCGGGACAGAGGAGGCCTGCCGATGACCCGGTCCGATCCGTTCAACGTGCTGTTCCTGTGTACGGGCAATTCCGCCCGCTCGATCCTCGCCGAAGCCATCCTGCGCAAGGAGGGCGGCGGGCGCTTCAACGCCTTTTCGGCGGGCAGCTTCCCCAGGCCCGACGTCCACCCGATGAGCCTCGAGCTCCTGGCCGAGCATGGCTATCCGACCGAGGGGCTGCGGTCGAAGACCTGGGACGAGTTCGCCGAGCCGGGCGCGCCGAAGATGGATTTCGTCTTCACCGTCTGCGACGACGCGGCCGGCGAATCCTGCCCGGTCTGGCCGGGCCAGCCGATGACCGGGCATTGGGGCATCGAGGATCCGGCGGCGGAAACACGCGGCGGAATGTGGCAGCGCGCTGCCTTTCTGCGTGCGCTGCATTACATGCGCAATCGCATCGCCGTCTTCACGGCGTTGCCGATTGAAACGCTCGAGCGCAGCAGCCTGACCGCCGAGATCCGTGCCATTGGCCGGTTGGAGGGGACGACGGCGACCGCTCCCCAGCCAGCAGAGGCCCCATGACCGTCACGATCTATCACAACCCCGACTGCGGCACTTCGCGCAACACCCTCGCCATGATCCGCCAGTCCGGCGAGGAGCCGCAGGTCATCGAATATCTGAGGAACCCGCCCAGCCGCGAGACGCTGATCGAGCTTCTCAACATGATGCAGATGAAGCCGCGCGACCTGCTGCGCGAAAAGGGCACGCCCTATGCCGAGCTCGGCCTCGATGATCCGAAGCTGTCGGACGAGGAGATCCTCGCCGCGATGATGCAGCACCCGATCCTGATCAACCGCCCGATCGTGGTGACCGACAAGGGCGCCCGGCTGTGCCGTCCGTCGGAGACCGTGCTGGAGATCCTGCCGGATCCCGAGATCGGCCTGTTCACCAAGGAGGATGGCGAAGTGGTGATCGAAGGAAGCGAACACTACCATGACGGATGAGCCTGCAACGCCGTTCGACCTGCCGAACATCGCCGCCGACCAGCTGGAACGGCCCGATGTCGCGGCGCTGGCCGGGTCGGACGGTCCGGCCCATGCGCCGCGGATCCTGGTCCTCTACGGCTCGATCCGCGAACGCTCCTATTCGCGCCTCGCCTCGGAGGAAGCAGGCCGGCTGCTGCGCTGGTTCGGCTGCGAGGTGAAGACCTTCGATCCGCGCGACCTGCCGCTGCCCGACGGTGCCGAGCCCTCCCATCCGAAGGTGAAGGAGCTGCGCGATCTCACCATGTGGGCCGAGGGCATGGTCTGGGTCAGCCCGGAGCGCCACGGCGCGATGACGGCGATCATGAAGGCGCAGATCGACTGGCTGCCGCTGTCGCTCGGCGGCGTGCGGCCGACCCAGGGCAAGACGCTGGCGGTCATGCAGGTGTCCGGCGGCTCGCAATCCTTCAACGCCGTCAACCAGATGCGCATTCTCGGCCGCTGGATGCGCATGGTCACCATCCCCAACCAGTCGTCGGTGGCCAAGGCCTTCAACGAATTCGACGAGGCCGGGCGGATGAAGCCGTCCGCCTATTACAACCGCATCGTCGATGTCTGCGAGGAGCTGGTGAAGTTCACCCATCTCGTGCGCGGCCGGTCGGACTATCTGACCGATCGCTATTCCGAGCGCGTGGAGAGCGCGGAAGCCGTCTCCCTCAGGGTCAACCAGCGCTCGATCTGAGCTTTCTTGCCTCCCCGTCCCGGACATTGCCATGCTCGCCTTCGCGATCTTCCTCGCCACCCTGATCCTCGTCATCTGGCAGCCGAAGGGCCTTGGCATCGGCTGGAGCGCGCTGGGCGGCGCGGCGGTGGCAATGGCCGTCGGGGTGGTCGATTTCACCGATCTCGGCGTCGTCTGGGATATCGTCTGGGACGCGACCTTCACCTTTGTCGGGCTGATCGTCATCTCGCTGATCCTCGACGAGGCGGGCTTCTTCCACTGGGCGGCGTTGCATGTAGCGCGCTGGGGCGGCGGCAACGGACGGCGGCTGTTCCCGCTCGTCGTGCTGCTCGGCGCGGTGATCGCGGCCTTCTTCGCCAATGACGGCGCGGCGCTGCTTCTGACGCCGATCGTGCTGGCGATCCTCCTGCGGCTCGACTTCCGGCCCGAGGCGGCGCTGGCCTTCATCGTCGCCACCGGCTTCGTCGCCGACACGACCAGCCTGCCGCTGGTCATCTCCAATCTCGTGAACATCGTCTCGGCGAATTATTTCGACATCAGCTTCAACCGCTACGCGCTGGTCATGGTGCCGGTCGACCTCGTCGCGCTGGCGGCGACGCTGGCGGTGCTGTGGGTCTATTACGGCCGGGCGATCCCGGCGGCCTATCCGGTGGAGGAACTGGAAGCGCCGCGTTCGGCGATCCGCGACCCGCTGGTGTTCCGCGCCGCCTTCCCGCTGCTCGGCCTCCTGCTGGTCGCCTATTTCGTCACCGGCCCGTTCGACGTGCCGATCGCCTTCGTCACCGGCGCCGCGGCCTTGCTGCTGCTGGCCATCGCCGGCCGCTGGATCGGCAAGGGCGCGGCGGTGGTGCCGATCGGCCGGGTCCTGCGCAATGCGCCCTGGCAGATCGTCCTGTTCTCGGTCGGCATGTATCTGGTGGTCTACGGCCTCGGCAATGCCGGCCTGACGGATCTGGCCGCCGGCCTCCTGGTCTGGCTCGGCCAGCAGGGCAATCTCGTGGCGACCGTCGGCAGCGGCTTTGCCGCCGCCATCCTCGCCTCGGTGATGAACAACATGCCGGCGACGCTGGTCGGGGCGCTGGCCATCGACCGGGCGGACGTCGCGCCGCTGACCCAGGAGCTGATGATCTACGCCAACGTCATCGGCAACGATCTCGGGCCGAAATTCACCCCGATCGGCAGCCTCGCCACGCTGCTCTGGCTGCATGTCCTGGCCACCAAGGGACATCGCATCACCTGGGGCCAGTACATGAAGGTCGGGCTGGTCATCACGCCGCCAGTGCTCCTGGCGACGCTTCTCGCGCTGGTCGTCTGGCTGCCTCTGGTGAACGGCAGCTAGGCCGGATCAGACCGCCGGCCAGCGATGGTGGAAGACACCGTCGCGGTCGAGCCGGTGGAAGGTGTGGGCCCCGAACAGGTCGCGCTGCGCCTGGGTCAGATTGGTGGTGCCGCGCGCCCGGCGATAATCGTCGAAATAGGCGAGCGCCGCCGACAGCGCCGGCACCGGGATGCCGGCCATGGACGCCTTGGCGACGACCTTGCGCAGCGCCGTCTGCCCCGCCTCGACCCGGCCGATGAAGGCCGGCGACTGCAACAAATTGACCACGCCGCCGGTCTCGTAGGCGCCGGCGATGTCGTCGAGGAACTGCGAGCGGATGATGCAGCCGGCGCGCCAAATCTCGGCGATGGTGCCGAGCGGCAGGTTCCAGCCGAACTCCTCCGAAGCCGAGGCCATGGTGGCATAGCCCTGGGCGTAGGCGATGATCTTGGCGGTCTCCAGCGCCTGCTCCAGCTCGGCGATGCCGGCGGCCTCGCCGGAGAAATCCGCCGCCTCGGTGGCGATGCCGGCATAGAGACGGCTCGCCTCGGCCCGCTCGGAGCGGCGCGAGGAGACGCCACGCGCCGAGACCGCGGCCTCGATGGTGGTGGCGCCGACGCCCAGCTTCTGCGCCTCGATGACCGCCCAGCGGCCGGTGCCCTTCTGGCCGGCCTCGTCGACGATCAGGTCGACCAGCGGCTTGCCCGTCTCCGGGTCCTTCTCGGCGAGATTCACCGCGGTGATCTCGATCAGATAGGAGGACAGGCCGCCCTTGTTCCACTCGGCGAAGATCGCCGCCATGGCGTCCGCCTGCATCCCCATGCCGTCGCGCATGATGCCGTAGATCTCGGCGATCATCTGCATGTCGGCATATTCGATGCCGTTGTGGATGGTCTTGACGAAATGGCCGGCTCCGTCCGGGCCGAGCCAGGCGACGCAGGGCGCGCCCTCGTATTTCGCCGCGATCTTGGTCAGGATCGGCTCGAGCTGCGGATAGGTGTCCTTGGCGCCGCCGACCATGATCGAGGGGCCGTGGCGCGCACCGAGCTCGCCGCCCGATACGCCCATGCCGACGAAGTTGAGGCCGGTGCCCTCGACGTCCCTGGAGCGGCGAACCGTGTCGTTGAAATCGGCATTGCCGGCGTCGATCATTACGTCGCCGGGCGACAGCAGCGGCGCCACCTCGGCCATCTCGTCATCGACGATCTTGCCGGCCGGGACCATGAACAGCACCAGCCGCGGGCTCTTCAGCGAGGCGACGAATTCCTTCAGCGTGGAGGCCGGCACGACATTGTCGCCGATGCCCGGATTGTCGTCGCGCAGGGCAAAGCCCTTCTCGACGGTGCGGTTGAAGACCGCCACCCTGAAGCCCTTCTCGGCGATGTTGAGCGCGAGATTGGCGCCCATCGTCCCGAGACCATAGACCCCGATATCGGCCGGCCGATCAACCATCTGACTTCTCCTGTCTTCCCCCGCCTCGGGCGATGCGCCACGCCGGACGGTCCGTCGAATTGCGTTTCGCGGCGGTCGCCGCGCGTGTCAGCTCTTCAGCCGCCAGCCGGTGCGGAAGATCCAGCCGATGACCAGCAGGCTGGCCACCAGAAAGACCAGCGTCATGGCAAGGCTCACCCCGATCGACACGTCCGACGTGCCGTAGAAGGCCCAGCGAAAGCCGCTGATCAGATAGACGACCGGATTGACCAGGCTGACGTCCTGCCAGAACTCCGGCAGCATCTTGATGGAATAGAAGCTGCCTCCCAGAAAGGCCAGTGGGGTGATGATCAGCAGCGGCACGAGCTGCAGTTTCTCGAAGCCGTCGGCCCAGATGCCGATGATGAAGCCGAACAGCGAGAAGGTGATCGCCGTCAGGACGAGGAAGGAGAGCATCCAGATCGGATGCTCGATCCGCAGATCGACGAAGAACCAGGCGGTGGCGAGGATGATCAGGCCGAGCATGGCCGATTTGGTGGCCGCCGCGCCGACATAGCCGAGCACGATCTCGAAGGCCGAGATCGGCGCCGACAGGATCTCGTAGATCGTGCCTACGAATTTGGGGAAATAGATGCCGAAGGCGGCATTGGTCAGGCTCTGCTGCAACAGCGACAGCATGATCAGGCCGGGCACGATGAAGGCGCCGTAGGAGACGCCGTCGATCTCCTCGATACGCGAGCCGATGGCCGCGCCGAAGACGACGAAATAGAGCGAGGTCGAGATGACCGGCGAGATCACGCTCTGCATGATGGTCCGCCAGGTGCGGGCCATCTCGAACTTGTAGATTGCGCGGACCGCAGCGAAATTCATGCCTCGTCCCTCACCAGGTTCACGAAGATTTCCTCCAGCGTGGACTGTTTGGTCGACAGGTCGCGGAAGCGGATGCCGGCGTCCGACAGGCGGCTCATCAGCGTGGCGATGCCGGTGCGCTCGGCCGTGGTGTCGTAGCTGTAGGTCAGGCTCTCCCCGTCCGGCGCCAGCGTGATGTCGTAGTCGTCGAGCCCGTCCGGCAGGCGCTGGATCGGCTCCTGCAGATGCAGGGTCAGTTCCTTGTGGCCGAGCTTGCGCATCAGCTCGGCCTTGTCCTCGACCAGGATCAGCTCGCCGCGCGAGATGACGCCGATACGGTCGGCCATCATCTCGGCTTCCTCGATATAGTGGGTGGTCAGGATGATGGTGACGCCGGATTCGCGCAGCTTGCGCACGACTTCCCACATCTCGCGGCGCAGGCCGACATCGACGCCGGCCGTCGGCTCGTCGAGGAACAGCACCTCCGGCTCGTGCGACAGCGCCTTGGCGATCAGGACGCGGCGCTTCATGCCGCCCGACAGGGTCATGATCTTGCTGTCGCGCTTGTCCCACAGCGACAGGTCGCGCAGCACCTTCTCGATATGGGCCGGATTGCGCTTCTTGCCGAACAGCCCGCGCGAGAAGGAGACGGTCGCCCAGACGCTCTCGAAGGCGTCGGTGGTCAGCTCCTGCGGGACCAGGCCGATCATCGAGCGGGCGGCGCGGAAGTCGCGGTCGATGTCGTGGCCGCCGACCGAGATCGAGCCCTCGGTCAGGCCGGCAATGCCGCAGATGATCGAAATCAGCGTCGTCTTGCCGGCGCCGTTGGGGCCGAGCAGCGCGAAGATCTCGCCCTTGTCGATGGACAGGTCGATGTTCTTCAGCGCCTGGAAGCCGCCCGCATAGGTCTTCGAGACGTTCTGGACGGAGAGGATCGGTGCCATGGAGAGATGCTACCGCTGCAGGAGACGGCCGGAGCGAGCGAATGTCGCCGGGCATTTCCACCCGACATAGCCGTTCGGCCAGCTTTGGCCAGAGGCAGTCGGACGGACGGATCGTCAACCGGCATACCCGCAGACGAGAACGCCCGCAAACGACGGGGCAGCGGGAAGCTGGCGCGTCGTTTGCGGGCGGTGAATCCGGCCCGTCGCGCGCAGGCCGTGCCTGCGCCGGGCAGATCGAGGCGGGAGAAGCCTCCCGCGCCCTGTCAGAAGGGGTAGCTACGTGCCGAGAAACGGCCCTGGTCGACCTCGCGGAGACGGCGCTCCAGGTCGGACATGGACACGGACTGGTCCAGATAGGCCCGAACCCGCTCCTGCTCGCGGTTGCGGCGGAAGGCGCCGCGGATCTTGTCGGTGATGTTCATGATCGGTCTCCTTTCCGCCCTTAGATGGAAGCTTTGCCGCAATGCAGCAATGCCGCGCGATGCAAGGCAGCCATGCCGTGGCGGCACGGCGGCGGAAAGGATTCGTTAACGATCCCGGCCCGCAGCCTCAGCCGACCGGGATGCGGCTCAGGCGGCTTCCTCGGAAATCGCCACGATCTCGGCATCGGCCGTGCCGGCGCGCACGACGTCACCGACGGTCCGGCCGATCAGGCTGCGGGCCAGCGGCGACAGATAGGAGATCAGCCCGGCGGACGGATCGGCCTCGTCGATCCCGACAATGGTGAATTGCTGGGTGCGGCCATCCTCGCGCTCGATCGACACGACGCTGCCGAACTGGGCGGTGCCGCCGGTGTCGCGCGGCCGGATCAACTCGGCGGTCGCCCGCCGGGCATTCCAGTAGCGCAGATCGCGATTGATGTTCGCGATGGCGATCTTGTCGTCGGCCTGCCGCGCCGCCTCCTTGCGCTCGTTCAGCGCGGCGACCTCGGCATCGATCAGCGACAGCCCGCGCGGCGTGACGAGATTGGGCTCGGTGCCCAGATCGCGATCCGGCAGCACCTCGACCTGGTCGTCATTGGGTTCCTTGACGAAAGCGACACTCATCGGACGACATCCTGTTGTTGTACAAGGGATGTAGGGTCGCCGACGACGCGCTCAACCGGCCCGGCAAGGCGGGCGCATCCGACAAACGGACGCCCACCCCGCCGAGCGGTCTGTTCCATGGAAACCATCAGACGCGAAACGCGACCGGTGCAACACCGGTCCGCGGACCCTCAGATATCCAGGTTGGCAACCTGCAAAGCGTGTTCCTGGATGAACTCGCGGCGCGGCTCGACCTCGTCGCCCATCAGCCGCGAGAACAGCTGGTCGGCGTCGGTGGCGTCGTTGATCTTGACCATCACCAGGGTGCGGGCTTCCGGGTCCAGCGTGGTTTCCCAGAGCTGCTCCGGGTTCATCTCGCCCAGCCCCTTGTAGCGCTGCAGGGTCAGGCCCTTGCGGCCGACCTCGAAGACCGCGGTCAGAAGCTCCAGCGGGCCGGTGAGCTCGCGCTCGGTGTCGCGCCGGCGCAGCACCGGCAGGCCCTGATAGATCTCGGCCAGCCGTCCCGCGAGGCGGTTGAGCTGCAGGCCGTCGCCGGAATTGATCAGCGCCGCGTCGATCGTCTGCACCTCGGAAACGCCGCGCACGGTGCGCATCAGGCGATAGCCGCCATCGACCGCCTCGCCGGACCAGCCGCGCTCGGTTTCCTCGGCGACGTCGTCCAGTCGCTCGGCGATCCGCTGGGCCATCTGCGGGCCCTTGGCCGCGTCGTCGGCCATCTCCGGCGACAGGGCGCCGACGACGGCCGCCTGCTCGATGACGCTGCGATCGTAGCGCGAATGTAGGCTGCTCATCACCTGGCGCACCTGCAGCGCGTCCTCGACGACGCCGCGCAGATCGCGGCCGGTGCGGACCTCGCCATGGGCGAGGGTCAGCCCGGCATCGTCGAGACCACCCTCGATCAGATAGTTCTCGAGCGCCTTCTCGTCCTTCAGATACTGGCTCTGCTTGCCGCGCGTCACCTTATAGAGCGGCGGCTGGGCGATGTAGATGTAGCCGCGCTCGATCAGCTCCGGCATCTGCCGGAAGAAGAAGGTCAGCAGGAGGGTGCGGATATGGGCGCCGTCGACGTCGGCGTCCGTCATGATGATGATCTTGTGGTAGCGCAGCTTCTCGATGTTGAACTCGTCCTTGCCGATGGACGTGCCCAGCGCCGTGATCAGCGTGCCGATCTGGTCGGAGCCCAGCATGCGGTCGAAGCGGGCGCGCTCGACATTCAGGATCTTGCCGCGCAGGGGCAGGATCGCCTGGTTCTTGCGCGAGCGCGCGCCCTTGGCCGAGCCGCCGGCCGAGTCGCCCTCGACGATGAAGATCTCGGATTTCGCCGGATCGCGCTCCTGGCAGTCGGCCAGCTTGCCGGGCAGCGAGGTGATGTCCAGGGCGCCCTTGCGCCGGGTCAGGTCGCGCGCCTTGCGGGCGGCCTCGCGGGCCGAGGCGGCTTCCACCACCTTGGCGATGACGATCTTGGCTTCCTGCGGATGCTCCTCGAACCAGGTCGAGAGGGTCTCGTTGACGAGGCCCTCGACCACCGGTCGCACCTCGGAGGAGACCAGCTTGTCCTTGGTCTGCGACGAGAATTTCGGGTCCGGCACCTTCACCGACAAAACACAGGACAGGCCCTCGCGGCAATCGTCGCCGGTCAGCGTCACCTTCTCGCGCTTCAGCGCGCCGGAGGTCTCCGCATAGCCGGTCACCTGCCGGGTCAGGCCGCCGCGGAAGCCCGCCATATGCGTGCCGCCGTCGCGCTGCGGGATGTTGTTGGTGAAGCAGAGGACGGATTCATTGTAGCTGTCGTTCCACCACAGCGCCGCCTCGACGACGATGCCGTCCTTCTCGCCATGCAGCACGATCGGCTCGGGGATCAGCGGCTTGCGGGCGCGGTCGAGATAGCGGACGAAGGCTTCCAGACCGCCCTCGTAGAACAGCTCGGTGACCTTCTCGTCGGCATGGCGCTTGTCGGTGAGGATGATCCGCACGCCGGAATTCAGGAAGGCCAGCTCGCGCAGCCGGTGCTCCAGCGTGCCGTAGTCGAACTCGGTGACGCCCTGGAAGGTGTCGGTCGACGGCAGGAAGGTGATCGCCGTGCCGGTCTCGTCGCCGGCGTCCCCGGTCACCTCCAGCGAGCCGTCCGGCACGCCGTGGGTGAAGGACATCTCGTGGATCTTGCCCTTGCGCCGGATCTTCATCGACAGCTTGACCGACAGCGCGTTGACTACCGAGACGCCGACGCCGTGCAGGCCGCCTGAGACCTTGTAGGAATTCTGGTCGAACTTACCGCCGGCATGCAGCTGGGTCATGATGACCTCGGCCGCCGAGACGCCCTCGCCGGTGTGGATGTCGGTCGGGATGCCGCGGCCATTGTCGGTGACGGTGCACGAACCGTCCGGGTTCAGCGTCACGGTGACATGGGTGGCGTGCCCGGCCAGCGCCTCGTCGATGGCGTTGTCCACCACCTCGTAGACCATGTGGTGCAGGCCCGAGCCGTCATCGGTGTCGCCGATATACATGCCGGGACGCTTGCGCACGGCGTCCAGCCCCTTCAGGACCTTGATCGAGTCGGCACCATATTCGGGATTGGCAAGCGGATCGGTCTCGGGGATAGCTGACATGATGGTCCTTGGTCTCGGGCCGAGCACCCGGGGAGGGCGAATCGGCCAAAATTCACTCTTTTATATAGGGTCTCTCCTTCATTGACGAAAGCGCCTGCCGGCCCTACCCCCAGCAGCGGGCCGGAATGCGGCGCGAACGCAACGCCTGGCCGGCCGCGCGACCCGTGCCGCGCCTCCGCTTCCGCTGCAATTTTCGCCGTGAGAGACCGATCCATGCCTTCCAACGACCCGACTCGGGACGACTTCCCGTTCTGGACCCGCGACAAGCTGCGCTACGGCGACACCGACCGTCAGGGCCATGTGAACAACGCCGTCTATGCGACCTTCTTCGAGACCGGCCGGGTGGAAGTGCTGCATGCCGGCGAGGCGCCGCCACCGGCCGGAACCGCCTTCGTCCTGGCGCAGATCACCATCGACTTCCGGCGCGAGATGAACTGGCCGGGCGAGGTGGAGATCGGCACGGCGGTCGAGGGCCTGGGCAACAGCTCGATCCGCCTGCGCCAGGCCGTGTTCCAGAATGGCGTCCTGTGCGCCAGCGCCGCCGCGGTGATCGTCCTGATGGACGAGACCACCCGCCGCTCGACGCCGCTGCCCGACGACATGCGCGGCCGGCTCGCGGCCCATGTCCGGTCGAGCCCCGCCGAGGCCTGACCGGACGCCCTGCCTTGCCGGCAGCCGCCGGTGGCAGGGCAACGGCGCCCGACGCCACCCGCGACGATTGCGCCGCTCGACGCGGCAATCCTCGCCACCCATATGGAATCGCGGTTCCTCTCCTGCGGCGAGTCGCATTTCATGTCCGATACACTGACCGCTCCAGCCCAGGCCGCGTCCGCCACGCCCGTGCGGCCGTTCCGCGCCCCGGCCCCGGTGCCCAACGCGACGCCGCTCGGCTTCTTCGGCTTCCTGACGACGGCCTCGCGCAATCCCATCGAGATCTGGGGCACGCGAGCGTTCAAGGAGCCCTATATCGTCGGCAAGTGGCTGGGCGTGCCGAACATCGTCATCAACGATCCGGCCGGCGTCCGGCACTGTCTGGTGGAGAACGCGAAAAACTACGTCATGCAGCCGCTGCGCCAGCGCATTCTGCGGCCGCTCCTGCGCGACGGGCTGCTGACCGCCGAGGGCGCCCTGTGGCGCCGCACCCGCAAGGCCATCGCGCCGGTGTTCACGCCGCGCCACACGGCCGGCTTCTCCGAAACCATGCAGGACCGGTCGGAACGCTTCGCCGACGGGCTCGCCGCCCGGGCCGGCGGCATGGTGGACGGCAGCCACGAGATGACGCTGCTGACCTTCGACATCCTGCAGGCGACCCTGTTCACCGACGACATCGCCGATGACGGCGAGACATTCGCCCGCTCGACCCGCGACTTCCTCGGCTCCATGGGCCGGGTCGATCCGCTCGACCTTCTCGGCGCGCCGGCCTTCCTGCCGCGCCTGCGCCGGATGCGCGGCCGCAAGTCGATGGATTATTTCCGCGGCCTCATCGCCCGCACCATCACCCGCCGCCGCGAGCAGATCGCCCGCGATCCCGACGGCGCGCCGAACGATCTCCTGACCCTCCTGGTCAAGACCGACGGCCTGTCGGCCAGCGAGATCGAGGACAACATCATCACCTTCATCGGCGCCGGCCACGAGACCACCGCGCGGTCGCTGGCCTGGACCCTGTATCTCCTCAGCCAGGCGCCCGCCGAGCGCGCCGCCGTCGAGGCCGAGCTCGACACGATCCTGCCGACCCTGTCGCACCCCAGCGAATGGCTGGAGCGCCTGCCCTACACGCGGGCCGTCTTCGAGGAATCGCTGCGGCTCTATCCGCCGGCGCCGTCGCTGAACCGCACCGCGCTGGCGCCGGACCGGGTCGGCGACGTGGCGATTCCCGCCGGCGCGACGGTGCTGGTCATGCCCTGGCTGATCCATCGCCACGAGATGCTCTGGGACCGGCCCGACCATTTCATTCCGAGCCGGTTCCTGCCGGGCAATCGCGAGGCGCTCGACCGCTATCAGTATCTGCCCTTCGGGGTCGGCCCGCGGGTCTGCATCGGGGCCAGCTTCGCCCTGATGGAGGGCGTCATCGCCCTCGCCTGCCTCCTGCGGGGGCTGCGTTTCGACTATGAGGAGGCCGCGCCTCCGGAGGTGGTCCAGCGCATCACCGTGCAGCCGAATGGCGGGCTGCCGCTCAGGGTCAGCCGCCGGACGCCGGCGCCCCTGGCGGGCTGACGGGACAAGTTGCGGCCGGGACGATTCCGGTCGCGGAGGCCTGCCTCGCAGGGGCTTGCGGGCTGCCGACGGGGCGGTGCAGGCCCATTCGGGCGACAGTGCGCTTGCGTTCGGGCGCGTGAAAGCCCATACTATCAGTTCGGGTATTTGCAGACCCGGAGTCTGGCAGACGTTCCGCCACCGTAAAACGGCGGTTCGCTTGGTAGCGCATTAACGCGACCAGCGCGACGAGAACCAAACCTTTCGCCGTAACCCTTGTGAAGTTCCGAATCTCCGGCCGCGGCGGCATGCCGTGTCCACACCACTCAAGAAGTCAATCGCGTCGCGAGAACACTTCAGACGATCGCCCACAGGGCAGCGACGAAAGGTAATACCATGAGCCAGACCGGCACCGTAAAGTTCTTCAACGAAGCCAAGGGTTTCGGATTTGTCACCCCGGAAGGCGGCGCGAAGGATGTCTTCCTTCACGTCTCCGCTCTCGAGCGCGCGGGCATCTCCTCCCTGAACGAAGGCGACAAGATCAGCTTCGACACCGAGCCGGACACCCGCGGCAAGGGCCCGAAGGCTGTCAACGTTCAGCGCGCCTGATTGCATGATGTGACCGGCGGGCTTCTGGCCTGCCGGTCTCTACTGTTTCGCATGGGTTCGCGGCGTTTGGTGGCGAACAACGGCGGAAGAAGGTGACGATGGAAAATTCCAGGAAGGCGCGTGAACGCGCCGAAGCGGCACTGTCCGGACCGCCGGAACGACCGGCCAAGGGCTCCGCGATTGGAATCATCGCCGCCGAAAGCCTGGCCGTCCAGGAAAAGACGGCACGATTGAAGAAGCTCCGCATGGAGCGGGATGCGGCCGAAGCGCCTGAGCCGACCAAGGCAGAGGCGAAGGCGTCGAAGGCGAAGGCCAAGACGACAAAGCCGACGGCGCGCGCTAAATAGCCGGTTGGCAGACCGACTCGGTCGCCAATCAATTCCGAGGCCCGGCCACCACCTGCCCCGCAAGGCAGGGAAATGGCCCGTGGCCCATCAACTGATGGAAGGAGTCGTTTTGAAAGTCGACGTCAGAGACAACAATGTCGATCAGGCCCTGCGGGCGCTGAAGAAGAAATTGCAGCGCGAAGGCGTCTTCCGTGAGATGAAGGCGCGTCGCGCCTACGAGAAGCCGTCCGAGCGACGCGCTCGGCAGAAGCAGGAGGCGATCCGCCGCTCCCGCAAGCTTGCTCGCAAGCAAGCGCAGCGCGAAGGCCTCGTGCCCGGTCCGAAGCGCAAGATCCGTCCCGGCGCACCTCGCCCGGGCGCACCGAGCACAGGCGCCAGTGCCAACGGCGCAGCCGGTGCACCGCGTCCGGCTTCCGCGACCTCGCAGTACTGATACGACCCATTCGCTCCTCGAGAGCAGAAAAAGCCCGGCGGATCCGATCCGCCGGGCTTTTTCGTGTCTGGGCCGCCTCAGCTGCCTGACAGGTCACCGGACTGTGGCGGCCGCCCGTCGGGCTTCGGCTCCAACCAGCGGCGGTATTCATCAGAGACCTCGCACATGTCGGCATAGAGCCAGACCATGCGGTCGACGAACCAGATCTTGCCGCCCTCCGCAATGATCAGTCCCGCAACCGTGGCGGTCGCCTCGCCCCGGATCAGGCCATAGGCCAGGACGGCGACCCCGATGGCGGTGACCAAGGTGAGGATCGTCGCGGCGCGGCGATGGTGGTCCGGGACCGGCACCGCCTTCCGGTTCAGATAGACCCGCTCGCCGAAGGTCGCCCGCGACGCCCAATTGTCGGGATTGCGGGGCGGCGGAAACAGCCGTGGATTGACCATGGCGAAGACCATGAGGGCCGCGACCGGCGCGAGCGCCCACCAGCCGATCCAGAAGCGGCTCCAGATCGCCAGAACCAGGAGCGGCAGGATCGCCGCCCGGGTCCAGACGCTCCAGGGATTGGCATGGCGGGCCCAGCTCTCCTCGTCCATGCGCATCGCCCGCTCGGCCAGCGCGAAGACATCCATGGCGCCCTCCCGTCGACCGAACGGCCGGAGAAGTCCGGCGCTATTTCGCGCCGTCCTCGTCGCCCAGGCCGTCGAACAGCGCCGTCGACAGATAGCGCTCGGCGAAGGACGGGATGATCACCACGATGTTCTTGCCCGCCATCTCCGGGCGCTGGCCGACCGCGATCGCCGCCGAGAGCGCCGCACCCGAGGAAATGCCCACCGGCACGCCCTCGATGCGGGCGACGAGACGGGCGATCTCGAAGGCGTCGTCATTGGTGACCTGCACGACCTCGTCATAGACCTCGCGGTCGAGGATCGCCGGGGCGAAGCCCGCACCGATGCCCTGGATCTTGTGCGGGCCGGGATCGCCGCCCGACAGGACATGCGAGGCTTCCGGCTCGACCGCGACGATGCGGACGCCGGGCTTGCGCTGCTTCAGCACCTGGCCGGCGCCGGTGATCGTGCCGCCGGTGCCGATGCCGGACACCAGCACGTCGATTTCGCCCTTGGTGTCGTTCCAGATTTCCTCGGCGGTGGTGACGCGGTGGATTTCCGGGTTGGCCGGGTTCTCGAACTGCTGCGGCATCACCGCATCGGGGATCTCGGCCACCAGCTCGCCGGCCTTGGCGATGGCGCCCTTCATGCCCTTGGCGCCCTCGGTGAGCACCAGGTCCGCGCCGAGCAGGCGCAGCATCTTGCGGCGCTCGATCGACATGGTCTCCGGCATGGTCAGGATCAGGCGGTAGCCCTTGGCAGCGGCCGCAAAGGCGAGCCCGATGCCGGTGTTGCCCGATGTCGGCTCGATCAGCGTCGTCTTGCCCGGCGTGATCCGGCCGTCGGCCTCGAGCTTCTCGATCATGGCGACGCCGATGCGGTCCTTGACGCTGGCGATCGGGTTGAAGAATTCGAGCTTGGCGAGAAGGTTGGCCTTCACGCCCTTTTCCTTCGCCAGCTTGTCCAGCCGGACGATCGGCGTGTCACCGATGGTGTCGGCGATGGAATCGTAGATGCGTCCACGCCCGTGGGTCCGTGCGGCGCCCTCTTTCACTACCTTGTCCATGATGGTCTCCTTCCCTGTCGCGGCCCGGCGTTCATTCATTTCGCGCCCGGTCATCGTTCCTAACCTATGCCGGATCGGTCGCGGTTTTGAGGTCTGACAATCCAAAGCCGGCGGTCTGGCTGGAATAGCTTGCTAGGCCGGCGCCGGCCGATCCATGCAATTTGCAACCAATTCTTTACCCTCTCTTAGGCCGCCCCCACCAGTATGGCGGATCACGGCGGGTCCCTCGCGCCCTTTGCACGAAACGAGATTGCGCATGGCACGCTCCTTCCAGCACATTCGCACCATTTTCGGCGAGTTCGTCCTGTTGCTCCTGGCCATGACGCTGCTGTCGGTGGTCGCCGCCTTCCACATCTTCGACGGTGTCGGCCAGGCCGCGCTGAACCGTGCGCTGGGCTTTGCCGTCGTGGTGCCGATGCTGAGCGCCGTGCCCTATGCGATCTATTTCGTCGTCCGCCTGACCGGGCTGATGCAGCACAATGACGGCCTGCAGCGCGCCGCGACGACCGATCGTCTCACCGGCGTCCTGAACCGTCCGGGCTTCGACACTGTCATCCGCCGGCACATGGCCGCCCTCGGCGACCACCAGTATGCGGGCCTGATGCTGCTCATCGTCGATGCCGACCATTTCAAGCGGATCAACGACCGCCTCGGCCATCCGACCGGCGACAAGGCGCTGAAGGCCATCGCAGGGGCGCTGAAGCGGTCGATGCGCGGCTCCGATGCGGTCGGGCGTCTGGGCGGCGAGGAATTCGCCATCTCCTTCCCCTGCACCAGCCTCGAACAGGGCAAGGCCGTCGCCGAGCGCCTGCGGCTGAGCATCGGCAAGCTGAGTGTCAGCGACGGCAAGCAGAGCGCCCGCCTGTCGGTCAGCATCGGCGGCGCCTTCTATACGACGCCGCAGCTCTTCGACCGGGTCTATGGCGCGGCCGACGTCAATCTCTATCATTCGAAGCGCACCGGCCGGAACCGCACGACCATCACCTCGGTCGCCGCCCATGGCCGCCGCTATCTGCAGGCCGACGGGCAGCAGCAGAACCAGCAGGCCGCCCGGCTGACCGCCCTGCCCGCCCGCTGACGCTGACCCGCCCCACCTAGCTGCGGCCGGTCGAGCCGAAGCCGCCGGCGCCGCGGGCGCTGTCCGACAGGCTCGCCTGTTCGGTGAAGGTCGCCTGCACCACCGGCGCGACGACCATCTGGGCAATCCGGTCGCCCCGCGCGATGGCGAAGGCTTCGCTGCCCAGATTGACCAGCACCACCTGCACCTCGCCGCGATAGTCGCTGTCGATCGTGCCCGGCGTGTTCAGCACGGTGACGCCGTGCTTCACAGCGAGACCGGAGCGCGGCCGGATCTGCACTTCGAACCCTTCGGGAATCTCGAAGGCGAGGCCCGTCGGCACCAGCCGGCGTTCGCCCGGCCCCAGCACCAGTTCCCCCGTCACCGCCGCGCGCAGGTCGGCGCCCGCCGCCCCGGCGCTCTCATAGGCCGGCAGCGGCAGATCGGGATTGTGGGGCAGGCGCAGGATCGCGATGGCCGGCACGCTCATGAGGCCGCTCCCGTCAGGCGGTCGGCCACCCAAGCGGCCAGGCGCCTCGCCACTTCCGTCTTGTCCATTTTCGGCCATTCCTCGACACCTGCCGCCGTCACGATGTGGACCGTATTGGCGCTGCCGCCCATGACGCCGGTCCCGGCCGACACGTCGTTGGCGACGATCGCGTCGGCACCCTTGCGGGCGAGCTTGCCGCGGGCATTGGCGAGGAGATCGTCGGTCTCGGCGGCAAAGCCGACGACCAGCTTCGGCCGATCCGGCGCATGGCCGATGGTCGCCAGGATGTCCGGGTTCTCGGTCAGGGCAAGCGCCGGCGGTCCACCACCGGTCTTCTTGATCTTGCGCGCCGTCTCGGCCTCGGCCCGCCAGTCGGCGACGGCGGCCACGAAGATCGCCGCATCGGCGGGCAGCGCGGCCTCGACCGCGCCCAGCATCTCGCGGGCGGTCTCGACATGGGCAACGCTCACGCCGGCCGGATCGGGAAGCGTCACCGGGCCGCTGACCAGCGTCACCTCGGCGCCCAGTTCGGCCAGCGCCGCGGCAATGGCGTGGCCCTGGCGTCCCGAGGAACGGTTGGCGATGTAGCGGACGGGGTCGATCGGCTCGTGGGTTGGCCCGGAGGTGACGACGATCCGCCGGCCGGCCAGCGGCTTCGGCCCGGCGTCCAGCATGGCTTCCAGCGCGTCGGCGATCTCGGTCGGCTCGGCCATGCGGCCGGTGCCGGCCTCGCCTGCTTCGGCCATCTCGCCGGCATTCGGCCCGACGAAGCGCACGCCGTCGGCGATCAGCGTCGCATGATTGCGGCGGGTCGCGGCGTGGTTCCACATGGCCGGGTTCATCGCCGGCGCCATCAGGATCGGCGCGCGGGCGGCGAGCAGGATCGCCGTCGCCAGATCGTCAACAAGCCCGTTGGCGGCGCGGGCCATCAGATTGGCCGTGGCCGGCGCGACGAGGATCGCATCG
This sequence comes from Aurantimonas sp. NFXS3, assembly GCF_049132005.1. NCBI lineage: Bacteria > Pseudomonadati > Pseudomonadota > Alphaproteobacteria > Hyphomicrobiales > Aurantimonadaceae > Aurantimonas > Aurantimonas sp. NFXS3. The sequence continues at coordinate 580,840 of NZ_JAGDDZ010000002.1, read as the reverse complement.
GCCTCTCGGGCGAGCCGGATATGGCCGACATCGTGCTCGTCCTCGCGGTCGAAGAGATCGGAGAAGACCTTGGCGGCGGCCAAGGCCCCGACGGCGAGCGGGGTAACGAATTCGCCGGCAGACGCGGTCATCACCGGCGTCACCGCGGCGCCGCGCTCGCGCAGGCGGCGGATCAGGTCGAGCGACTTGTAGGCCGCGATGCCGCCGCCGATGATCAGCAGTACCCGTTTGCCCGAAAGGCCGCTCATGCCGGCTCCGCCTGAATGATCCCGATCGTCGCGGTCGCCATGCCTGCCTCGCGAAAGACGCTGTTCCACGGCCCCGTGTCTAGCGGCCGCCGCTTACCGGAGCAACAAAGGCGCCGCCGGGCGAGATCCCGGCGTGCCGGTCTCAGCCGAAGGTGTAGCCGAGCGCGATGGTCATCAGCGACAAGGCGATGATCCACTGGGCGATCAGGCGCAGGATCACGCTGGAGCGCTTGTCCGTCGCCAGGTTGTTCAGCGTCTCGTCGTCGAGGCGGATGCCCTTCTCGATGAGGTCCGGCATCTGCCGGGCGAGGATTTCCAGCCCGCCGGCAAACTCCGGCGTGCGCCGCAGGAGATGGAACAGCGAATCGACGCCGCGGCGCGCCTCGCGCAGCTTGGCCGCGGGCCCGAGCTCGGTGAGGATGTATTCCGACACGACCGGCTCGGCCGCCACCCACATGTTGAACTTCGGATCGAAGGAGCGCGCGACGCCCTCGACCACCACCATGGTCTTCTGCAGAAGCACGAGTTCCGGACGCGCCCGCATGTCGAAGAGCTCGGTCACCTCGAACAGCAGCGACAGGAGATGGCCCATGGAGATGGTCTCGGCCGGCTGGCCGTAGATCGGCTCGCCGATCGCCCGCAGCGCCTGGGCGAAGCTCGCCACGTCCTGGCCGCGCGGCACGTAGCCCGCCTCGAAATGCAGCTCGGCGACGCGGCGATAGTCGCGCCGGATGAAGCCGTAGAGGATTTCGGCGAGGAACCGCTTGGACTCGTCCGACAGGCGCCCGACGATGCCCATGTCGACGGCGACGACGGCGCCGTCCGGCGCCACGAACAGGTTTCCCTGGTGCATGTCGGCATGAAAAAAGCCGTCGCGCATGGCGTGGCGCAGGAAGGACTGCACGATAAGCACGCCGAGCTGCTTGGTGTCGTGGCCGGCCTCGACGATGCCGGCGACATCGCTCATCTTGATGCCGTCGATCCATTCCATCGTAAGGACGTCGCGGCCGGTGCGCTCCCAGTCGATGCGCGGCACGCGGAAGCCGGGATCGTCGGCGGTGTTCTCGGCCATTTCGGACGAGGCCGCCGCCTCCAGCCGCAGGTCCATCTCGATGCGGGTGGACTGGGCCAGCGTCTCGACCACGGCGACCGGCCGCAGCCGGCGCGACGAGCGCACGTAGCGCTCCAGGAACTGGGCGATGAAGGCGAAGGTCTCGAGCTGGCGCAGGAAGCGGATGCGCACGCCCGGCCGCACCACCTTGACCGCGGCGAAGCGCTCGCTGCCGTCCTCGTTGCGGATGCGGGCCTTGTAGACCTGCGCGATCGAGGCGGCGCCCACCACCTCGCCGAGATCGATGAACAGGTCGTCGATCCGCCGGCCGAGGGTCGTCTCGATCTCCGCGACGGCCTGGTCGCGCGGGAACGGCGGCACCTTGTCCTGCAACTGGCCGAGTTCCTGGGCCGTCGCCGCCCCCACGAGGTCGGGCCGCGTCGCCAGGAACTGGCCGAGCTTGACGTAGGAGGGGCCGAGCCGGTTCAGGGCCCGCGACAAGTTGTCGGAGCGCGGACGGTTCTCGGCCGAGCCGCGCTCGATCAGCCGAGCGAAGCGGTGCAGCAGCGCCGGGCCGGGCGGCAGGCCCTCGCCCGGAAACGAGCCGACGACGCCTTCGCGGGCCAGAACATAGACGGCCCGGATAAGCGCAAGGGTGCCGGTGACGGGATTGGCCAAGAGAGGCTCCGTTCGTTCAGATCAGAGCTTCCAGCCGGAATGGATGGCCGCGATGCCGCCCGACAGGTTGCGATAGGAGACACGCTCGAAGCCGGCCGCGCGGATCGCGGAGGCGAAATTGGCCTGGTTCGGGAAGCGGCGGATCGACTCGACCAGATATTCGTAGGATTCGCGGTCGCGCGCGACGGTCTCGCCGATGCGCGGAATGACCTTGAACGACCATTGCTCGTAGATCTTATCGAGGATCGGCATGTCGACTTCCGAGAATTCCAGGCACATGAAGCGCCCGCCCGGCTTGAGCACCCGGTAGGCCTCCGACAGCGCCGCGTCGATGCGCGGCACGTTGCGGATGCCGAAGGCGATCGTATAGGCGTCGAAGCTGGCGTCGGGCAGCTTCAGCTCCTCGGCATTGCCCTCCACGAAGACGAGATTCTCGTCGAGGCCGCGCTTGACCGCCCGCTCGGCGCCGACGCCCAGCATCGAGGCATTGATGTCGAGAACCGTGCCGGTGGCCCGCCGGCGCGAGGCCTCGGTGATGCGGAAGGCGACGTCGCCGGTGCCGCCGGCCACGTCGATGAAGTTCCAGCCGGCCCGGTGCGGCGGCGACAGCCAGGACACCATGGCGCTCTTCCAGACGCGGTGGAGGCCGCCCGACATCAGGTCGTTCATCAGGTCGTAGCGCTCGGCGACCCGATGGAAGACGTCATTGACCCGGGCCTGCTTCTCTTCCCGGCCGGTGACCGTGGAAAAGCCGTAGGCCGTCTCCATCGCTTCGGCTCCGGTCACACGCGTTCGCGACATGGGGCGGCACCTTCATTGCATCGCATCGCTTCGATGCGGATATAGGGACGGACGATCCCGGCATGCGACGCGTCCTCCGCGAAGCAGGCTGGGTTCGCCGGGCGCATCGCTCGGATGGCCCAACGGTTCGGGACTTAATCGAATATGCCGGAATTGCCAGAGGTAGAGACGGTCCGCCGCGGCCTGCAGCCCGTCCTGGAAGGTGCGCGCATCACCCATCTGCATCTGGCGCGGCCGGATTTACGGTTTGCGCTGCCCGAACGCTTCGCCGAACGGGTCACCGGCCGGCGCATCACGGCCCTCGGCCGGCGGGCGAAATATCTCGTTGCCGAGCTGGAGGGCGACCTCCTCCTCGCCATGCATCTGGGCATGTCCGGCTCGTTCCGCATCGAGGGTCCGGACGGCGACAGCCTGCCGGGCGTCTTCCAGCATCCACGCTCCACCGCCCGCCTCCACGATCACGTGCGTTTCGAGGTCACGACCGGAGACGGCCAGCCGGCCGCGGTGATCTACAACGACCCGCGGCGCTTCGGCTACATGACGCTGATCGCGCGGGCCGAGATGGAGACCCATCCGCATTTTTCCGGCCTCGGCATCGAGCCGACGGGCAATAGCCTGTCCGGCGCGGCGCTGGCCCCGGCCTTCGCCGGGCGCGCGGCGCCGCTCAAGGCGGTGCTCCTCGATCAGCGCATCATCGCCGGGCTCGGCAATATCTATGTCTGCGAGGCGCTGTGGCGCTCGCGCCTGTCGCCGCGGCGCGCGGCGGGAACGCTGGTGAAGAAGGACGGCCGCCCGAGCCAGCGCCTCGACCTCCTGGCGCTCAACATCCGCGAGACCATTGCCGACGCCATCGCCGCCGGCGGTTCGTCGCTGCGCGACTACCGGCAGGCCGATGGCTCGCTCGGCTATTTCCAGCACAGCTTCGCCGCCTATGACCGCGAGCACGAGCCGTGCCGGCATGCGGGCTGCCGCGGAGTCATCCGGCGGATCGTCCAGTCGGGACGCTCGACCTTCTTCTGCCCGGCCTGCCAACGCTAGGACCGCGTCCGTAACGGTGCGGCGGCGCGAAGAGGAATGCCCGACGGGGCCCGCACTTTGTCTTGACGCGCCGAACGCTCTTGCCTATAGAGGCTCTGAATTCGGCGGCACCCATGGTGCGGCCCGTTTCTTCGTGCTGCAGCGTGCACCTCTTGCCGCCCGGCACGATCAAACCGCAGTTTACCGACACAAGCGCATCGTCGCGACAGACAGAGAGAGACGAACATGGCCAACACCCCTTCGGCCAAGAAAGCGGCGCGGAAGATCGCGCGACGCACTGCCGTCAACACCGCTCGCCGCAGCCGGGTCCGCACCTATCTGCGCCGCGTCGAGGAAGCCATCGCATCGGGCGACAAGACCGCCGCGATGACCGCCTTCCTCGCCGCCGAGCCGGTGATGATGAGCGCGACCTCGAAGGGGATCTTCCACAAGAATACGGCATCGCGGAAGATCTCCCGTCTGTCGCATCGCGTGAAGGCCCTCGGCGAAGCCTGAGGCTCGCTCGATCCACTGACAGGGGCGCATCGCGCCCCGTTCAGACCCTTTTGAAAGGCCTGGCTTAACCGCCGGGCCTTTTTGATTCCGCGCCCCGCCATGGCGACCCGGGGTGATTCCCGGCGCCTTTGCAGGACCTTCGGCGAGCCCGTCATCGATTCGACACACGCAAACCTCCCGATCGCCCGCCGCGATTCCATCGTGTGGTTTTGGCGAATGATTCCAGTGACTTGCAGAAGGTCAGTGAGCATCATAAAACAGCCGGCTAAGGCCGGTTTCAGCGGCCCTTGAGTCAAGCGGACCGCCTTATTTTTTTCATTTTTATCTTTTGCCCAATGCGCTCAAAAGCTGCTTGGGAGCCAAGTCACCAGAACCACTGGTGTTTACCCTGACGGGCAATGATTCACGCGGGACGAGTCTGCCACACTGGGGGTGCTCGCATTGCGATTCACGGTTTGCGAGCCTTGCCCGAAGCTGTCGCGTTTCGTATTTTCCTCCTCGAAACAAGTGCGGGGAAAGACGAAGTGCGGGGACAACCGAACTTATCCAGAACATTCGGTCACGGTTCGAGTTGCCAGCGGCGCGGCCCCATCTCGCCTAGAGTCTAAATCCGTCCTTCCACAATTTATTCGTAGTCGATCCCGGCGCTCCCACGCCGCGGGTGCGGCTGACTTCTGCCCAAGCATGGGCCGGAGCGCAGGAGAGCTTTTGCATGAACGGTGAATACAAGGGCGATGTCACGCCGAAGGAATGCTGGGCGACGCTCGCCGACACGCCGGACGCGGTCCTGGTCGATGTGCGCACGGTGGCCGAATGGAGCTATGTCGGCGTCCCGCAGCTCGCTCCCCTCGGCAAGGCGGCGATCCTGCAGGAATGGCAGAGCTTCCCCTCCATGGCCGTCGATCCGGATTTCGCCGCCAAGCTCGCCCGGCGCATCGAGAGCGAAGGCGGAACCCGCGACACGCCGGTCTTCTTTCTCTGCCGTTCGGGCGTCCGCTCCATCGCCAGCGCCGTGGCGCTGACCGGGGCGGGCTACAGCAACTGCTTCAACGTCCTGGACGGCTTCGAGGGCCCGCCGGACGAGGAAGCCCATCGCGGACGCAAGGCCGGCTGGAAAGCGGAGGGTCTCCCGTGGGTGCAGAAGTGATGCAGCAGGGCGCAGGACGATCGGCGGACACGCTGCCGATCTGGTCCGGACGGCATGACGCCGCCCGGGTGACGAAAGACAACACGAACGATTTCGGGGGCGGCATGGCGAGCGGCGGCACAGGTACTGCGGACATCATGGAGCGGGTGAATGCCCGTCTGAAGGCGCAGCTTGGGCAGGACATCTTCGCCAGCTGGTTCCAGCGCATGAAGCTCGAGGCGCCGGGCAAGGGCGTCTGCCGCATCACCGTGCCGACCGCCTTCCTGCGCAGCTGGATCCAGTCGCACTATCATGAGCTCCTGACCGAGATCTTCCGCGAGGAAGTGCCGGGCACCCTGCGCGTCGACATCGCCGTGCGCAGCGCCGTGCGCGGCGGCGGCGTGACCATCCGCCAGCCCCGTGTCGCCGAGCCGGAGAGCGTGCCGGCCAGCGTGGTCTCCGCCCGTCCCGCCGCGCAGATCGGCGAAAGCCGCGCCGCGCGCAGCGCCGCCCCGGCCGAAGCCCGGCAGATGTTCGATGCGGCGCCCGCCCCGACGCCCACCTTCGGCTCGCCCCTCGACCCGCGCTATGTCTTCGACACCCTCGTCGAGGGCAGCTCCAACCGCGTCGCCCTCGCCGCCGGCCGCGCCATCGCCGAGAACGGCCCCCAGTCGGTGCGCTTCAACCCGCTGTTCATCCACGCCGCCGTGGGCCTGGGCAAGACGCATCTCCTGCAGGCAATCGCCAACGCCGCGATCCGCCGCGAGGACAAGCCGCGCGTCGTCTATCTGACGGCAGAATATTTCATGTGGCGCTTCGCCACCGCGATCCGCGACAACCGCGCGCTCGACCTCAAGGAGACCCTGCGCGGCATCGACATCCTGATCATCGACGACACCCAGTTCCTGCAGGGCAAGTCGATCCAGCAGGAGTTCTGCCATCTCCTCAACGCGCTGATCGATTCCGCCAAGCAGGTGATCTGCGCCGCCGATCGCCCGGCCATGGAGCTGGAATCGCTGGATCCGCGGGTCCGCTCGCGCCTGTCCAACGGCATCACGCTGGAACTGGCGGCGCCGGACTACGAGATGCGCCGCTCGATCATCCGCACCCGCGCCGCGGCCATGCGGGCCGAGGATTCCTCCTTCGACATGCCCGACGGCGTCATCGACACGATCGCCCAGCGCGTCGCCGGTTCGGGCCGCGACCTGGAAGGCGCTTTCAACCAGATCGCCTTCCGCCATTCACTCGGCCAGCCGCTGTCGGCCGAGCATCTGGACGATCTCCTCAGCCAGCTCACCCGCGCCAACAGCGAGCGTCGGGTGCGTATCGAGGACATCCTCAAATTCGTCTCGCGCCACTACAACGTGACGCGCACGGACATCCTGTCGGCCCGGCGTACGCGGACCATCGTGCGGCCCCGCCAGATCGCGATGTATCTGGCCAAGACCATGACGCCCCGCTCGCTGCCGGAAATCGGCCGGCGCTTCGGCGGCCGCGACCACACGACGGTGCTTCATGCCGTTCGCAAAATTGAGGGCGAGCGGGCCAAGGACGACAAGCTGTCCGAGGAGCTCGACATCATCCGGCGTATGATCGAGGAGTAGGCCGCCCCGGCGCGGCGCCGTCAAGCGGCGCCGCCGGTCGGCGGGCCTCTCCCGCCGTGGCTCGCCCAGCCTCGCGCGGTCCGGCCTTTCCAAGCGGCCTCCAAATCTCTAAGACCATCGGACCCCGGAACGGGTGCCGTGTCCTGCGGCGCCTGCCCGAACCAAACGGCTTCGTCATGCGCATCATCATCGAACGTTCGAACCTCCTCAAGTCCCTGGCGCACGTTCATCGTGTCGTGGAACGCCGCAACACCATCCCGATCCTCTCCAACGTCCTGTTGAAGACGGAAGGCGAAGGCCTGCGGCTGAAGGCGACCGATCTCGACCTTGAGATCACCGAGAGCGCACCGGCGACGGGCGAGCAGGAGGGCGCGACGACGGTGCCGGCGCATCTGCTCTACGACATCGTCCGCAAGCTGCCGGACGGGGCCGAGGTGAGCCTGGCCACCAATGCCGAAGGCACCCAGATGACGGTCTCGTCGGGCCGCTCGAACTTCCGGCTGCAGTGCCTGCCGGAATCGGACTTCCCCGACATCACCGCCGGCACCCTCAGCCATGCCTTCAAGCTCAAGGCCGCCGAGCTCGGCCGGCTGATCGAGCGCACCCAGTTCGCCATCTCCACCGAGGAGACGCGCTATTATCTGAATGGCATCTACCTGCACACGATCGAGGCCGACGGCGACCTGCAGCTGCGCGCCGTCGCCACCGACGGCCACCGGCTGGCACGGGCCGACCAGAAGGCCCCGGCCGGCTCGGAAGGCATGCCGGGCATCATCATTCCGCGCAAGACCGTCGGCGAGTTGCAGAAGCTCCTCGGCGACAGCGACGACGAGGCCGAGATCTCGGTCGAGCTGTCGGACGCCAAGATCCGCTTCACCATCGGCGCGGTGGTGATGACCTCCAAGCTGATCGACGGCACCTTCCCGGACTATCAGCGGGTCATTCCGCAGAACAACGACAAGGCGCTGACGCTGGACCGGCAGACCTTCTCGGCCGCCGTCGACCGCGTCTCCACCATCTCGTCGGAACGCGGCCGGGCGGTGAAGCTCGCCGTCGCCGATTCGCAGCTGGTGCTGACCGTCAACTCGCCGGATTCCGGCACGGCGACCGAGGAACTGGCCGTCGGCTACGATTCGGACGAGATCGAGATCGGCTTCAACGCCAAATATCTCCTCGACATCACCAACCAGCTGTCGGGCGACGAGACCGTCTTCATGCTCGCCGATCCGGGCTCCCCGACCCTCATCAAGGACGGCGGCGACGATGCGACGCTCTACGTCCTGATGCCGATGCGGGTCTGACCGCCGCAACGCGCTTGGACCAGAGCCCGGACGCCGCCGTTTCCCCCTCCACCGACAGCCGGACGCCGCCCGCGGTGCGGCTCGACGAACTGCGTCTGGCCGATTTCCGCAATTACGAGACGCTGTCGCTGCGCTTCACCCGCGGATTCGTCGTCTTCGTCGGCGACAATGGTGCCGGCAAGACCAATCTCCTGGAAGCCATCTCGCTGCTGACGCCCGGCCGCGGCCTGCGCCGCGCGCCCTATCAGGACGTCGCGCGCAAGGGCGGCAGCGGCGGCTTCTCCGTCCGCGCCAGCGCCGTCTCCCACGGCGTCGAGACCATCGTCTCCACCAAGATGATGCCCGACCCGACGGGCGCGGCGGCCCGCAGCGTGCGGATCGACGAGACCGCGGCGAAATCGGCCGACGAACTGCTCGATCTCCTGCGCATTCTGTGGCTGACGCCGGCCATGGACGGGCTCTTCACCGGCCCGGCCGGCGACCGGCGCCGCTTCCTCGACCGCATGGTGCTGGCCGTCGATCCGACCCATGGCCGCCGGGCCGCCGATTACGAGCGCGCCATGCGCTCGCGCAACCGCCTCCTCGCCGACAACCGGCTGGATGATCCCTGGCTGTCGGGCATCGAGGCGCAGATGGCCGAACTCGGCATCGCCATGGCGCTGGCCCGCTCCGAACTCGTCGGCATGCTGGCCGGCATGATCGCCCGGACCGGCGCCGGCTCGCCCTTCCCCAGTGCCGGGCTCGAGCTGACGTCGGGCTATGACGGTCTCGACCTTGCCCGTCCCTCGGCCGATGTCGAGGACGAGGCGCGCATGCGGCTGCGGTCGGCCCGCTACGGCGACCGGGCCGCCGGCCGCACGCTGGAGGGCGCCCACCGGGCCGAGCTCTCCGTCACCCATCTCGCCAAGGCGATGCCGGCGGCCCTGTCCTCCACCGGCGAGCAGAAGGCGCTGCTGATCGGCCTCGTCCTGGCCCATGCGCGGCTGGTCGCGGCCATGTCGTCGCTGCCGCCGCTGCTGCTCCTCGACGAGATCGCGGCGCATCTCGATCCCGGCCGCCGCGCCGCCCTGTTCGACCTGATCGCCGAGCTCGGCGTGCAGGCCTTCATGACCGGGACCGACGCCAGCCTGTTTGCGGCCCTGGGCGATCGGGCCCAGATCATGGAAGTGTCGGGCGCCACGGTCCGCCCGGCCGATCCCGCACGCATCGAAGGCGCATCACCGGAGACGTCGCCATGAGCCAGGCTCCCCTCGCCCCCGAAGAGCTGGAACGCTACGCCCGCCACATCGTGCTGCCGGAAGTCGGCGGTGCCGGCCAGCAGGCGCTGAAGCGCGCCAGAGTGCTGGTGATCGGCGCCGGCGGCCTCGGCTCGCCGATCATCCTCTATCTGGCTGCCGCGGGTGTCGGCACCATCGGCATTGCCGACGACGACACGGTCTCGCTGTCCAATCTGCAGCGGCAGGTGCTGCACGGCACCGCCGATGTCGGCCGCTCCAAGCTCGACAGCGCCGCGGACGCCGTGGCGGCGATCAATCCGCATGTCACGGTCGTGCCCCATGCGCTGCGCCTCGACATGGCGAATGGCCCGGCGATCGTTGCCGGCTACGATCTCGTCATCGACGGCTCCGACAATTTCGCCACCCGCTACGCCATGGCCGATCTCTGCGAGGCGGCGGCAACCCCGCTCGTCACGGCGGCGGTGAACCGCTTTTCCGGCTCGCTGACCGTGCTGAAGCCGTATGAGACCGGCGCGGACGGGCGCCGCCATCCGGGCTATCGCGATCTCTTCCCCGAGGCCCCGCCGGCCGGCATGGTGCCCTCCTGCGCCGAGGCCGGCATTCTCGGCGTCACCACCGGCGTCCTCGGCACCCTCGCCGCTTCCGAAGCGATCAAGCTGATCTGCGGCATGGGCGAGCCGCTGGTCGGCCGCTTCTTGATGGTCGATCTCCTGACCATGCGGATCGAGGAAATCCGCTACCGCCGGCCGAAATCCGGCTGAGCCTGCCGATCCGGGCCGGCCTCAGGCCGGCTGCACCGGGCTTTCTGCGGTGGAGGGCTCCGCCACCGCGTCGTCCCCTTCCGGGATCACCAGCGACAGGATGATCGCCGACAGGCCGCTCAGCGTGATCGGCGTCGCGAAGACCTGGCGGATGAAGTCCGGCAGGTGCTGGGTCGCGTCCGGCACCAGCGTCACGCCGAGGCCGAGCCCGAAGGACACGGCCATGATGTAGGCCTTGCGCCGGTCGATCGGCTCGGAGGCGAGGATGCGGATGCCGGCCACGGCGATGGTGCCGAACAGCACCAGCGTCGCCCCACCCAAAACGGGTTTCGGCACCAGCAGGAAGGCGTTGCCGATCACCGGGAAGAACCCCAGGACAATCAGGATCACGGCGATGATCATGCCGACGTGGCGGCTGGCGACGCCGGTCATCTGGATGACGCCGTTATTCTGAGAGAAGGTCGTGTTGGGAAAGGTGTTGAACACCGCCGCAAGGCCGGAATTGACGCCGTCGGCCAGGATGCCGCCCTTGATCCGCGCCATGTAGAGATCGCCGCGCACCGGCTCGCCGGCGATGATCGAATTGGCGGTCAGGTCGCCCGTCGTCTCGATGGCGGTGATCAGGTAGATGAAGGCGATCGGCAGGAACAGCGCCAGGTCGAAGTCGATGCCGTAGCGAAACGGGATCGGCAGGGCGATCAGCGGCCCGCTGCCGGCGCTGGAGAAGTCCACCTTGCCCAGCAGCGCGGCGACGACGAAGCCGATGACGAGCCCGGCCATGATCGCCGAGATCCGCACGGTCGGATTGCGCTGGAACGTCAAAACGAGGATCGCGGCGACGACAATGAAGCCGAGCAGCAGATTGACCGGCTCGCCCAGCGCTTCGCCGGCCGTCGCGCCGCCGGCAAAGTCGGTGAAGCCGACCTTGACCAGGCTGAGGCCGATGATGGTGATGACGATGCCGGTTACCGTCGGGGTGATGATGCGCCGCAGCCGGCCGACGAACTGGCTGAGGCCGATCTCGACCAGGCAGCCGACGAGGCACAGGCCGAAGATCATCGCCAGGATGTCTTCCGGCGTGCCGCCCCGCCCCTTCACCGCGAAGCCGGCCGCCAGGATCGCGCCGACGAAGGCGAAGCTGGTGCCCTGCACCGACAGGAGCCCCGAGCCGACCGGGCCGAAGCGGCGGCACTGGATGAAGGTGGCGACGCCCGACACGAACAGCGACATGGCGACGAGATAGGGGATGTGCTCGCCCAGGCCGAGGACGCCGCCGATGATCAGCGCCGGCGTGACGATGCCGACGATCGAGGCGAGGATATGCTGGATGGCGGCGAGGATGGCCGGGCCGTTCGGCGGCCGGTCCTCCAGCCGGTAGATCATGCCTGAAAGAGGGGCTGCCGTTTTCTGCGTCATCGCGCTGCTCCGGTCATCATTCCCCTGTCTCCCGCAACAGTGCCGAGGGGCATGGGGAGAGCAATGCAGGAAGCATGCCACGGGCGCGGCGCAAGGCCCATGGCCTAGACGCAGAAAGGGCGGCGCCCGTCACGGACACCGCCCTTTCAGATCGATGGATGCCGGCGCCTTGTGGCGCGGCGGGTCTAGATCGAACGTCGGCGGAAGCCGCCGAAGATCAGCGACAGGACGAAGAGCACGATCGCGATGAAGAAGATGATCTTCGCGATGCCCATCGCGGTGCCGGCGATGCCACCAAAGCCCAGAACGGCGGCGATCAGCGCGATGATGAGAAACGTAACAGCCCAACCCAGCATGGCTGGCACTCCTTTGATGTTTGCCTGGCTTACTAACGCGGATCGACCGAAAAAGTTCGGCGCGTCGCAGCCGCCATCGCCGGAGGGTTAAGCCTTCCTTCTGCCCGTCACTCCCGCTCGCCGTGCCAGATGCGCTCAGCGGCCGAGATGGTGAACCTCCTGCAGCCCGTAGACCGGCGTCGGAATGCCCTCCTGCCGGGCCTTGATCTGCAGCGCCAGATACAGCGAATAATGCCGCGACTGGTGCAGATTGCCGCCGTGGAACCACAGGTTCTCCACCTGGGTCGGCTTCCACATGTTGCGCTGCTCGCCCTCCCAGGGACCCGGGTCCTTGGGCGTGTCGGAGCCCAGGCCCCAGACCTTGCCGACCTTGTCGGCCACCTCCAGGCTGATCAGGTCGGCGGCCCAACCGTTCATCGAGCCGTAGCCGGTGGCATAGACGATCAGGTCGGCCGGCAGTTCGCTGCCGTCGTCGAGCTTCACGCCGGTCTCGGTGATCTCCTCCACCTGCCCGGCCTTCAGCTTGATCTTGCCGTCGATGATCAGCTGCGAGGCGCCGACATCGATGTAATAGCCCGAGCCGCGGCGCAGATATTTCATGAACAGGCCGGATTCGTCGGCGCCGAAATCGAGCTGGAACCCGGCCTTCTCCAGATCCCGGTAGAAGTCGGCATCGACCTCCCGGATCTTGTCGTAGATGGGGATCTGGAACTCGTGCAGGATCCGGTAGGGCAGCGAGGCGAAGATCATGTCCGCCTTGTGGGTTGTGATGCCGTTGGCCACCGCCTGTTCGGAATAGAGCGCCCCGAGGCCATGCTCCATCAGCGGATCGGAGCGCACGATATGGGTGGTCGAGCGCTGCACCATGGTGACGTCGGCGCCGGCCTCCCAGAGGGCCGCGCAGATGTCGTGGGCCGAATTGTTGGAGCCGATGACGACGACCTTGCGGTCCTTGTAGGCGTCGGGGCCCGGATGCTGCGAGGAATGGTGCTGCTCGCCGCGAAACCGCTCCATGCCCTTGAACTTCGGCACATTCGCCTTGCCCGACATGCCGGTCGCCATGATCAGCTGCCGGGGCCGCAGCGTCACTTCCTCGCCGTCGCGGTCGACGACCAGCTCCCACTCGCCCTTCGCCGCGTCGTAGCGGGCGCTCCTGGCCGTGGTCTTCGCCCAGTAATTGAGCTCCATGACCTTGGTGTACATTTCCAGCCAGTCGCCGATCTTGTCCTTCGGCGCGAAGACCGGCCAGTTCTTCGGAAAGTCGATATAGGGCAGGTGGTCGTACCAGACCGGATCGTGCAGGCAGAGCGACTTGTAGCGCTTGCGCCAGCTGTCGCCGGGCCGGTCGTTTTTCTCGACGATGATGGTCGGCACGCCGAGCTGGCGCAGCCGCGCGCCGAGCGCGATACCGCCCTGGCCGCCGCCGACGATCACCGCATAGGGCTGGGTCTCGTAGCCCAGCGTGCGCGCTTCCTCCTCGCGCTTTTCCAGCCAGCTCTTGCGGTTCTTCGCCGCCCCGTGCTCGGCGCCGGCCGGCCGGCGCTCGTGGGACGGCTCCTCGAAGCCCTTCAGCTCGGTCATCGCGGTCAGCAGTGTCCAGGCCTTGCCGTCCTTCAGCCGCAAGACGCCCTCGCCGCGGGCGACCTCGGTCTCGAAGACGAACCAGGCGGTGGTCACGCCGCCGTCCTCGGTCGGCTCCTCCGACAGGGTGAAGCCGCGCGGGCCGGTCGCATCCAGCTGCGTGGCCAGCATGTCGCGCACGCCCGCCGGCCCCTCCACCGTCTTGATGTTCCAGGTGAAGGTGACGAGGTCGCGCCAGAAGCTGGTTTCGGCGAACAGCTTGGCGGCGGCGTCGATGTCGCCCGCCGACAGGGCCGTCTCGAAGGCCGACAGCCAGCCTTCGGCGGCGGCACGGGCAACGCTCGGTTCGGCCGTCACCGGCCGTTCAATGGTCTCGCTCATGGTTCCTCCCCTTGCGCGGTGCTCGAGGAGAGGATTGCCGCGCGACCCCGGCTTGTCCATCATGCGGCTGCGAAACGCAGGCGCAGCAAAAACCGCAGTTCCGTACCGACTTTCGACCGCGTGCGATGCAGCCAATTGCCGTCAGATTTGGCCGGGCAGGATGCGGTCCGGCGGGCGGTGGCCGTCCATCAGCGTGCGGATGTTGATGATCACCTTCTCGCCCATCTCGATGCGCGCCTCGATCGTGGCCGATCCCATATGGGGCAGCAGCACGACCTTGTTGTCGCGGGCCAGCTTCATCAGCTTGCGGTCGACGGCCGGCTCCTCCTCGAAGACGTCGAGCCCGGCGCCGGCAATGCGCTCCTGTTCGATCAGCTTCACCAGCGCCTTCTCGTCGATGATCTCGCCGCGGGCGGTGTTGACGATGAAGGCATGCGGCTGGATCAGCGCCAGCCGCCGCGCCGACAGGAGATGATAGGTCGCCGGCGTGTAGGGGCAGTTGACCGAGATGATGTCCATGCGGGCCAGCATCTGGTCGAGGCTCTCCCAGTAGGTGGCGCCGAACTCGGCTTCGGTCTTGGGGCTCACCCGGCCGCGATTGTGATAGTGGATCTCCAGCCCGAAAGCCTTGGCCCGCCGGGCGACGGCGGTGCCGATCCGGCCCATGCCGAGAATGCCGAGCTTCTTGCCGGAGATGCGGCTTCCCAGCATCCATGTCGGCGACCAGCCCGGCCATTTCTCGTCGCCCAGGAGCCGCATGCCGCCTTCCACCAGCCGCCGCGGCACCGCCAGGATCAGCGCCATGGTCATGTCGGCGGTGTCCTCGTTGAGGACGTTGGGCGTGTTGGTGACGAGGAGATTGCGGTTCAGCGCCGCCTGGATGTCGATATTGTCGACGCCGTTGCCGTAGTTGGCGATCATCTTCAGCCGCGGGCCGGCCTGCTCGATCACCGCCCGGTCGATGCGGTCGGTGACGGTCGGTACCAGGACGTCGGCCTCGCGCACGGCGGCGACGAGGGCCGGCTGCTCCATCGGCCGGTCGGTCTCGTTGAACCGCACGTCGAACAGCTCGGCCATGCGCCGTTCGATCGGCGCCGGCAATTTGCGGGTAATGATCACAAGCGGCTTTTCGCGTGACGCCATCGGCCGCGCTCCTCCCCAAATCAAGACGATATTAACCGAAACGAACGATCATTCGACCCCGGAGCCGAGGGCCCTCCCTAGCAAGGCGGCAGGCGAAAACAAAGCGCTGCGCCTGCCGGGGTCCCGGCCGTTGGAAGACCCCGGCGCCGCCTGACCGCGCGCGCCCCGTGCATCTTGTCGTCTGGAGTTTGCGATGCCGTTCTTCGCCCGTTTTCGCCGTCCGCTGCTGGCGCTTGCCGGCGCCGCCGTGCTCTTCACCGGCGCCGCCCCCCTGCCCGTTGCCCATGCCGTCGAGCTGGGGCCGGTCTCCAAGCTGCCGCTGCCGCGTTATGTCAGCCTCAAGGCCAGCCGCGTGAATCTGCGGATCGGTCCGGGACGCGACTATCCGGTGACCTGGCTGTATCTCAAGGAAGGCCTGCCGGTGGAGGTCATCCAGGAATACGAGCTGTGGCGCCGCATCCGCGATTCCGAGGGCACCGAGGGCTGGGTCTATCACTCGCTCCTGTCCGGCGACCGCACCTCGATCGCCGCCCCCTGGCTGCGCGGCAAGGCGACGATGATCGACATTCACAACAGCCCCGCCACCGATGCGCCGCTGGTGGCACGGATCGAACCGGGCGTCGTCGCGGGCGTGAAGACCTGCACGGCCGGCTGGTGCGAACTCAAGGTCGCCGACCGCGACGGCTATGTCCGCCAGCAGGAGATCTGGGGCGTCTATCCGGACGAGCGCTTCGAGTAGCAGCAATCCTCTTGCGTCAGCGCCGGCTGCGGCCGGCGCCAGACATCAAAAAAGCCCGGATCGCGACCGCGATCCGGGCTTTTGTCGTTACTGGGGATGGACCTGTCGTCGGCGCCTATTCGGCGGCCTGGTCCAGCGCCTTCTTGCGGCGCAGGCGCACCACCACGTCGACATTGACGATCTCCATGCCCTCCGGCGCCTCCGGCAGCCGGTCGAGCCGCAGCCCGCCATCGGGAATGTCGATCATCGAATTGTCGTCCTCGACGAAGAAGTGATGATGATCGGAGGTGTTGGTGTCGAAATAGGTGCGCTGGCCCTCTGCCGAGAGCGGCCGCACAAGGCCCGCATCGGTGAACTGGTGCAGCGTGTTGTACACGGTCGCCAGCGAGACGGGATCACCGGCCTTGTGGGCTTCCTCGTGCAGTTCCTCGGCCGAGAGATGGCGGTCGCCGGCGCCGAACATCAGGTTGCACAGGGCCACCCGCTGCCGCGTCGGGCGCAGACCCACCGAGCGAAGGCGCTCGAATACACAGAAGCTCTGGGCGCGCGTCCGGTTTTCCATTGCTGAATGCCACCAGTCTCTTGTTCGTGCGATAAGTGTCCGCAGGCTTACCGAAGGGCCTGCACGACCGCAATATACGTCATCGGCATCGCGGTCACAAATGCCGCCCCGCAGAACCCGCCATAACGGTTGATGGCAGGGCCTAGCCGCAGCCCTTGGTGAAGGCCGCCAGCGCGTCGCCCGACCCTGTCAGCGGCAGGCTGTAGCGCCCGACCGGCCCCGCCACCTCTACGCTGCGGCCCTTGCGCAGGGCCTCGATGAAGCCGGCGCGGGCCGCCAGCGTGCCCTCCGCCACCAGAATCGAACCGCTGCCGGCGTCGCGCGCGATCGTGTCCAGCACGAAGGCCGTGTCGTCGACCGTCGCCACCACCGTATGGGGCTGGCCCGCCTGCAGCCGTCCCGGAAAGCCGGAAAAACGCATCGTCACGCGGCCGGCACTCGCGCAGCGGAAGGTCAGCCCGGTAAATCCCGACCCCGCCGTGAAGCCCGCGACCGCGCCGTCGCTGCGCCAGGACTGTCCAAGGGCCGGCGCGGCCGCGGCGAGCAGCAGCGCGGCGGCACCCCACAGGGCGAGAGCGCTGCAGCGCGAAGGGGTGAAAACGGCGGTCAAGGCGGTGCTGCATCCTGTCGAGGGCGGCGGTCACGGTGCGCGCTGAGGCGGCTTCCTTCGCCCGGTGCTATCGAAATTGCGCGCCATGTACCACAGATAGGCTGGCGAGGACGGCGATTGCCGGTCGCCATCCTGGCGCGCCGGATACGCCGGGCCCAGCCAAACGGTTTCACCTGTGCGGGTGGCGTGGTATGGGCGCAGCCGACAAGGGCCCATGGCAGGGTCGGGAGAACAGGGCGGACACAAGCGATCATGGCGACGAAGAAGACCTCCTACGATTACGACGACCTCATCGCCTGCGGTCATGGCCAGTTGTTCGGCGCCGGCAATGCGCAATTGCCGCTGCCGCCGATGCTGATGTTCAACCGCATTACCGAGGTCGACGAGACGGGCGGCGAGAACGGCAAGGGCATCATCCGGGCCGAGTTCGACGTGAACCCGGACCTGTGGTTCTTCGATTGCCATTTCGAAGGCGATCCGGTGATGCCGGGCTGCCTCGGCCTCGATGCGCTGTGGCAGCTTACCGGCTTCTATCTCGGCTGGCTGGGCGAACCCGGCCGCGGCCGGGCGCTCGGCGTCGGCGAGGTCAAGTTCAGCGGCCAGGTGACGCCGAAGGTCAAGCTGGTCGAATACGGCGTGGAGTTCCGCCGCGTGATGCGCTCGCGCCTGAAGCTCGGCATCGCCAATGGCTGGATGAAGGCCGATGGCGAGGTCATCTACAAGGCCAGCGATCTGCGCGTTGGCCTGTTCACCGACGAGGAAGCGGCTCAGGCCGCCGTCTGATGACGGCGCGGATCCTGGAATCTGGAAGGAGCGGACGATGAAGCGGGTCGTCGTGACGGGTATGGGGATCGTGTCCTCGATCGGCAACAATGTCGACGAGGTGACCGCCTCTCTGAGGGATGCGCGCTCGGGCATCAGCTTTGCCGAGGAATACAAGGAACTGGGGTTCCGCAGCCACGTCCACGGCAAGCCGACGCTGGACCCCACGACCATTCTCGACCGGCGCGCCATGCGCTTCCATGGCGGCGGCACGGCCTGGAACCACATCGCCATGGACCAGGCGATCGCCGATGCGGGCCTCGAGGCCGCCGACATCTCCAACGAGCGCACCGGCATCATCATGGGCTCGGGGGGCGCCTCGACCCAGACCATCGTCCAGGCGGCCGAGACCGCCCGCGAAAAGGGCCCGAAGCGCATCGGACCGACGGCCGTGCCGAAGGCGATGTCCTCCACCGCCTCGGCGACGCTGGCCACCTGGTTCAAGATCAAGGGCGTCAACTACTCGATCTCGTCGGCCTGCTCGACCTCGAGCCATTGCATCGGCAATGCCTACGAGACCATCCAGATGGGCAAGCAGGATGTGATGTTCGCCGGCGGCTGCGAGGATCTGCACTGGACCCTGTCGGTGCTGTTCGACGCGATGGGCGCCCTGTCCTCGGACTTCAACGACCGCCCGGAGATCGCCTCGCGCGCCTATGACAACGCCCGCGACGGCTTCGTCATCGCTGGCGGCGCTGGTGTCCTGGTGCTGGAGGAATACGAGCGG
Organism: Aurantimonas sp. NFXS3; assembly: GCF_049132005.1. NCBI lineage: Bacteria > Pseudomonadati > Pseudomonadota > Alphaproteobacteria > Hyphomicrobiales > Aurantimonadaceae > Aurantimonas > Aurantimonas sp. NFXS3. The sequence continues at coordinate 562,162 of NZ_JAGDDZ010000002.1, read as the reverse complement.
GCCAAGGCGCGCGGCGCCAACATCGTCGCCGAGCTGGTCGGCTACGGCGCCACCTCCGACGGCGCCGACATGGTCGCCCCGTCCGGCGAGGGCGCGGTGCGCTGCATGCGCCAGGCGATCGGCCATCTCGACGGCCCGATCGACTACATCAACCCCCATGCCACCTCGACCCCGGTCGGCGACCGCATGGAGGTCCAGGCGATCCGCGAGGTCTTCGGCGACAACATCCCGCCGATCTCCGGCACCAAGTCGCTGACCGGCCACAGCCAGGGCGCCACCGGCGTGCACGAGGCGATCTACTCGCTCCTGATGATGAAGCACGGCTTCCTCGCCAAAAGCGCCCATATCGACGAACTCGATCCCGAGTTCGAGGGCATGCCGATCCTGCGCGAGCGGGTCGACGATGCGAAGATCGACCGGGTCCTGTCGAATTCCTTCGGCTTCGGTGGCACCAATGCCTGCCTCGCCTTCCAACGCGTGACGGATTGAGGTTGAAGGGCACATGACCGATCTGATGAAAGGCAAACGCGGGCTCATCATGGGCGTCGCGAACCACAATTCCATCGCATGGGGCGCCGCCAAGGCGCTGGCGGCCCAGGGCGCGGAGATCGCGCTGACCTATCAGGGCGAGGCCTTCGGACGGCGCGTGCGCCCGCTTGCCGAGGAGATCGGCAGCAAGCTGGTCATTCCCTGCGATGTCGAGGACACCGAATCGCTCGACCAGGTCTTCGCGACGCTGAAGGAAGAATGGGGCACGATCGACTTCGTCCTCCACGCCATCGCGTTCTCCGACAAGAGCGAGCTGAAGGGCCTCTACGCCGACACGACGCGGGAGAACTTCACCCGCACCATGCTGATCTCCTGCTTCTCCTTCACGGAGGTCGCCAAGCGCGCGGCGGAGATCATGACCAATGGCGGCTCCATGGTGACCATGAGCTACGGCGGCGCCGTGCGGGTCATGCCGAACTACAATGTCATGGGCGTCGCCAAGGCCGCGCTCGAAGCCTCGGTGCGCTATCTCGCCGCCGATTTCGGGCCGCGCAACATCCGGGTGAACAGCGTCTCGGCCGGACCGGTGCGCACGCTGGCCGGCGCCGGCGTCTCCGACGCGCGGCTGATGTTCAACTTCCAGCGCCGCAACGCGCCGATGCGCCGCAACACCTCGATCGAGGAAGTCGGCGGCGCGGTGCTCTACCTGATGTCGGAGCTGTCGAACGGCGTCACCGGCGAGATCCACTATGTGGATTCGGGCTACAACATCATGTCGATGCCCTCGCTCGAAGAGCTGAAGGCCCAGGAACACCGCAAGGCGGTGGTCGAGGGCGAGGACGAGAGCGGCGGCAAGTAGCCGCCCTCCCGCTCACAGCCTCAAAGCCTATCGCCGGTAGGGCGCAGTCGCCGCGAGCCATTCGCGCGCCCGCGCCTCCGGATCCGCGGCCCGTGTCACGTCCGTGACCACCGCGGCGCTGTCGGCGCCCTGCGCGAAGACCTGCGGCAGCCGCTCCACGGTGATGCCGCCGATCGCCACCAGCGGCAGATCGCCGATACGCTGGCGCCAGACGCCGAGACGCTCGGGCGTCTGCGGTGCCCATTTCATCACCTTCAGCTTGGTCTGCCAGACCGGCCCCAGCGCGACGTAATCCGGCTCGGCGGCCAGCGCCACGGCGAGCTCGGCGCTGTCATGGGTGCTGATGCCGAGCTTCAGGCCGGCAGCTTTGATCGCGACCCGGTCCGCCGCGGCCAGGTCCTCCTGCCCCAGATGGACGACATCGCAGCCCTCCTCGATCGCCAGACGCCAGAAATCATTGATCACCAGCAGGCAGCCATGGGCGGCGCAGACATCGCGCGTGCGGCGGATTTCCTGCCGCAGTCTCGCCGCGTCCATGTCCTTGGCGCGCAATTGCAGGAGCTTCACCCCGACCGGCACCAGCCGCTCCGCCATCTCGGCATCGTCGACGATCAGGTAGAACGGATCGAGCCGCAGCCCCGTCCCCGGCCGCTCCTCGGCACCGCGCTCCCCACTCCAATGTCCCTCCGCCCGGCTCATCGCGAACCTCCCGGTCCGCCGACATCACCGAGCATCGCCTGCCCCAGCATCGGGGTCGAGGGCGCGGCCATGTCGCGCGGCGCCATCGGGTCCGCCTCGAAGGCCAGCCGGCCGGCCTCGACCGCCAGGGCAAAGCCCCGCGCCATCGCCACCGGGTCGCCGGCCTTGGCGACCGCCGTGTTCAGGAGCACGCCGTCATAGCCGAGCTCCATGGCGGCGGCCGCCTGCGACGGCAGGCCGAGCCCGGCATCGACCACCAGCGTCACGTCGGGAAAATGCGCTCGCAGCTGGCGCAGGCCGTAGCGATTGTTCAGCCCGAGCCCCGAGCCGATCGGCGCGCCCCAGGGCATCAGCACCCGGCAGCCGGCCTCGACCAGCCGGTCGGCCACCGACAGATCCTCCACCGTATAGGGCAACACCTTGAAGCCCTCGCCGGTCAGGATGCGGGCCGCCTCCACCAAGCCGAACACGTCGGGCTGCAGCGTCTCGGCATCGCGCACCACCTCCAGCTTGATCCAGTCCGTGCCGAAGATCTCGCGGGCCATCTGCGCCGTCGTCGCCGCCTCGCGGGCCGTATGGCAGCCGGCCGTGTTGGGCAGGATGTCGAGGCCGAGGCCTTGGATCAGCTCCCAGAAGGCCTGGCCGGCCCGCGCCTCGCCGGATTCACGGCGCAGCGAGACGGTGACGATGCCGGCCCCGGAGGCCTTGATCGCGTCGGTCATCATCTGCGGCGAGGGATAGAGCGAGGTGCCGAGCATCAGCCGCGAGGCGATGCGGCGGCCATAGATGTCCATGCCGGTCACGGCGTTCGCCGTGTCGGTGTCGATCGTGTCCATGCTCAGCCTCCCTTCATCGGGGCGATGATCTCGATGGCGTCGCCTTCGGCGAGGCGCACCGTCCCGCGTTCGGCCTTCGGCACGAAGTCGCGGTTCAGGGCCGTGGCGACCACGGCGCCCTCGTAACCCAGTTCGATGAGCGCCCGGTCGAGGGTGGCGGCCTCGACGCTGCGCTCCTCGCCATTGACGGAAATTCTCATGATGCGTCCTTCAGCGTCTCTGCGAAGATTTCGGCGGCGGCCTCCGCCGCCATGGCCGGCGACAGCAGGAAGCCGTGGCGGTACAGCCCGTTCAGGCTGACCACCCGGCCGTTCCGCGTCACCTTTGGCAGATTGTCGGCATAGGAGGGCCGCAGGCCGGCGCCGGTCTCCACCAGCTCCGCCTCGGCAAAGGCCGGATGCAGCGCATAGGCGGCGTTGAGCAGCTCGACGGTGCCGCGCAGGGTGATGCCGCGATCGTCGTCGCTTTCCAGCATGGTCGCCCCCACCATGAACAGCCCGTCCGCGCGCGGCACGACATAGATCGGCGAGCGCGGATGCAGGAGCCGCACCGGCCGCGCCAGCGACACCTCCCTTGTGCGCAGCAACACCATCTCGCCGCGCACCGCGCGCAGCCGCGGCAGCTCCGGTCGTGCCGCGATGCCGCGCGCATCGACGATGCGATCATGGTCGAGATCGGCGGCCGTGACGCGCCGGCCGAAATGCAGCGTGACGCCGCGTTCGCGCAGCCGTTCGGCCAGCGCCTCCAGCGTCCGGCGCGGATCGAGATGGGCTTCCTCGGCAAAGAACAGGCCCTCGGCGAAGCGGCCGGCGAGATCGGGCTCCAGCGCCGCGATCCGCTCGGCGTCGAGCCGCTTGTGGCCGCGCGTGCGGCGGGCGAAGCGGGCAAGGTCCGCGCGGTCGCGCCAAGGCGCCAGCACCAGCGTACCGTGGCGCGCGACGTCCGGCACATGCCGCGACCACCAGTCGATCCCCGCCAGACCCGGCGCGACGATGGCCGGATCGGCGCTCTCGGCCTCGCAGCGCGGCGCCAGCATGCCGCCGGCCAGCCACGACGCCGCGGCCACGCCCAGTTCCGGTGCGGCCTCGTACAGCGCGACGTCGGCGCCCCGCTTGGCGAGTTCCAGCGCGGTGACGAGCCCGGCAACGCCGGCCCCGATGACGGCAACCCGCATGGTCAGGCCCCGCCGATGCGGCAGGCGGGGTGCAAACAGGCGGCCCGGTCGGCCATTGTCTCGATCCTCCTCGACGCGTCTCGGAGATCCGGCTGATGGACAGGGGAAAGATCGGCGGCGCGGCGCTCGCCTGCGGTGAGCCGCAGGCCAAGGGCCCCCGCATTCCATCCCTCCGCCGGTCTCAACCGGATCAGGTTCGAAGGGTCGCCACGCGCTCACGCCTTTCGGCGGCCGATGGCCTCTCAGTTCCCTGCCGGAACTCCCCTTGGATGGACGGAATCTGTGCTTCCCGGGCGGCCCTGTCAACGCCGCCGCGCCAAGATCGCGCGCGCCGGCTCAGCTCGACGCCAGCCGACGCTCGCGGCGACGCCGGCGCATGCGCGCGGCGCCATGGCCGCCGGCCCCGATCGCCCAGCCGAGGGCGAAACCCGCAACGGCCAGGAGCAATCCCTCGACGGTGATCGGCAGGGCCGGGCGATAGTCGGCGGCGGCGCGCTCGGCGATCTCCCAGTCCGGATCGCCCGCCGCGACGAAGGGCCGGAACAGGGGCGCCGATTCGGCAACGCTGCGATAGCGCCGCTCCACCGCGTCATAGCGGGCAATGGTCTGTTCGGCATCCGCCCCCTGGCGCGCGACGAAGGCGTCGCGGTTCTCGCGCAACCGCGCCACCGCCTCGCTGCGCGACAGGTCGGAGGCCGCCGCGCTGGCGTCGAAACGCTCCACGACCTTGCGCAATTCGTCGACGGCGCCGCCGAGACGCTGCAGATATTGCTGGGTGAATTCCAGCGACTGGCTGGAGACGAGCCCGAGAAACAGCGCCGCCACGACGCGGATGATCAGCCCCGGCATTCCCTCATCCTCCCTCAAGGCTTCTCCGGCGCACCGGTCGCACAGACGATCGCCGGCCTCGCGTCAGACGACGCGCCCCCGGCCACGATACGCCTGCTGCCTGATCATACCAGTCCCCGCGTCCGTCAGGCGAACAGGCGGGTGCCGCGTTCGGCGATGGCGCAGAAGCTGGCGGTCACATGGGCGGCCAGCGCATCGGCGACCGGGCCGGCGCCGTCGCGGCGGGCCAGCGTCATGCGGTAATTGCCCAGCGGCGGCAGGCCGCGTTCGGCGCCCAGCTGCACGATGTCGTCCGACACGACGCTGATCGGCAGCGGCGCGATGGCGAGGTCGGCGGCGACGGCCGCAAGCTGGCCGGTGCAGAACTCGCTGGTATAGGCGACGCGATAGTCGATATCGCGAGCGTCCAGCGCCGCCAGCGCCATGCCGCGCCAGGCGCAGCCGGCATCTGCAAGGGCGAGCGGCAGCGGCGTCTCGGCGACGGCGAGCCCGCCGCGCGCCCCCACCCAGACCAGCGGCTCGGAATGGATGTAGTCCGGCCCGTCGAGGCGTTCGTCGTGACTGTACACGGCGAGATCGAGCTCCCCGGACCAGCAGCGCCGCCGCAATTCCTCGGTGCGGTCCAGCCGCACCTCCACCTCGACCTTGGGATGGGTCCGCGCGAAGCGCCGGAGGATTTCCGGCATGGCGACCACGCCATTGTCGTTGGGCACGCCCAACCGCACGCTACCCTCGCAGCAGGGCGACAGGAAGCGCGAGAAGGCCTCGTCGTTCAGCTTCAAAAGGCGACGGGCATAGCCGAGGAAGATCTCGCCATCGGCGGTCAGCGCCACGCTGCGCGCATCGCGGCGGAACAGGTCGCGGCCGACCATGTCTTCCAGCTTCTTCACCTGAAGGCTGATCGCCGACGCGCTGCGATGCACCCGCTCGGCGGCGCGCGAGAAATTGCCGGTGTCGGCAATCGCCACCATCGTGCGGGCGAGGTCCATGTCGAGATTGGGCAGAGTGGGCGTCAGCACAGGCGGAGCCTCCTGTTAGCGAAACTTGCCGCTAGGCTTACTCCTTCTCGTTTGTCTCATCAATGAGAAACCCTCACATTTTGTCTATCGGCAATTGGAGGTTCTCATGCTGCATCATTCGGCCCTGCCCCAGCCCATCCGGCTCGACGAAGCACACCACAGTCAGCCCGGCCTTGTCGGCTGGCTGCATAACTGGACGGTGGAGAAGCGCCGGCAGCGGCTTTGCCGCGACGCCTTCAACACCCTTTTGCGCGTCGACGACCACATCCTGGAAGACGTCACCGGCCTGACCCGTCCGCAGGTCGAGGAGGTCGCGCGGCTGCCGCTCACGGTGGACGCGCTCGACGCGATCGCCCGGCTGCAGAAGCGTTCGTCGCGACGCCCGCGCCAGCGGTCCGTCTGACGCGCACGTACCGACCGGGAGCCAGAGCCCCGGCCTCACCCCAACGAAAAAGGCGCGCCCCGAGGGACGCGCCTTTCTTTCTGTCAGCGAAGAGACGGCCTGATCAGGCGGCGTCTTCCTCGCCCTTCTTGATCTCCTGGCCGGTCTCCTGGTCGACGACCTTCATCGACAGGCGAACCTTGCCGCGCTCGTCGAAGCCCATCAGCTTGACCCAGACCTTGTCGCCTTCCTTGACGATGTCGGTCGTCTTGGCGACGCGATCGGCGGCGAGCTGCGAGATGTGGACGAGACCGTCACGCGAACCGAAGAAGTTCACGAAGGCGCCGAACTCGACGGTCTTGACGACCGTACCCTCGTAGACTTCGCCGACTTCCGGCTCGGCCACGATCGAGTGGATCCACTTCTTGGCCGCCTCGATCTCCTTGCCGGAGGACGACGCGATCTTCACCGTGCCGTCATCCTCGATGTTGATCTTGGCGCCGGTCTTCTCGACGATCTCACGGATGATCTTGCCGCCGGCGCCGATGACGTCGCGGATCTTGTCGGTCGGGATCTGCATGACCTCGATGCGCGGGGCGAACTCGCCCAGCTCGGCGCGGCTTTCCGACAGCGCCTGGCCCATCTCCTGCAGGATGTGCAGGCGGCCGCCCTTGGCCTGGTCGAGGGCGATCTGCATGATCTCCTCGGTGATGCCCTGGATCTTGATGTCCATCTGCAGCGAGGTGATGCCCTCGGAGGTGCCGGCGACCTTGAAATCCATGTCGCCGAGATGGTCCTCGTCGCCAAGGATGTCCGACAGCACCGCGAAGCGCTCGTCTTCCTTGATCAGGCCCATGGCGATACCCGCCACCGAACGCTTCAGCGGAACGCCCGCATCCATCAGCGCCAGCGAGGTGCCGCAGACGGTCGCCATCGAGGACGAGCCGTTCGACTCGGTGACCTCGGAGACGGCACGGATCGTGTAGGGGAACTGCTCCGGTGCCGGCAGCATCGGACGCAGGGCGCGCCATGCCAGCTTGCCGTGGCCGATCTCGCGGCGACCGGGCGAACCCATGCGGCCGGTCTCGCCGACCGAGTAGGGAGGGAAGTTGTAATGGAGCAGGAAGCGCTCCTTGTAGGTGCCGGTCAGGGCGTCGACGAACTGCTCGTCCTCGCCGGTGCCGAGCGTGGCGACGACCAGCGCCTGGGTCTCGCCGCGGGTGAACAGCGCCGAACCGTGGGCGCGCGGCAGGATGCCGGCCTCCGAGACGATCTTGCGGACCGTCTTCAGGTCACGGCCGTCGATGCGGCCGCCGGTGTCGAGGATGTTCCAGCGGACGATCTTGGCCTGCAGCGACTTGAAGACGGTGCCGACCTGCTCCTTGGAATACTTGGTGTCCTCGACGCCTTCCGGCAGGAAGTGCGCGGTGACCTTGGCCTTCACCGCGTCGACGGCGTTGTAGCGCTCGGTCTTGTCGGTGATCTTGTAGGCGTCGCGCAGCTCGCCCTCGACCAGCTGCAGCATCTCGGCCTCGAGCGCCGAATAGTCGGCGACGACGTGCTCGCGCGGCTCCTTGGCGGCGTGCTCGGCCAGCTTGATGATCGCGTCGATCACCGGCTGGAAGCCGCGATGGCCGAACATGACGGCGCCCAGCATGATGTCTTCGGCCAGCTCGTGAGCTTCCGATTCCACCATCAGGACGGCGCCCTCGGTGCCGGCGACGACCAGGTCGAGCTGCGACTCGGCCATCTCGTCGACATGCGGGTTCAGCTTGTACTCGCCGTTGATGTAGCCGACGCGCGCGCCGCCGATCGGGCCCATGAAGGGCACGCCCGACAGGGTCAGCGCGGCCGAAGCGGCGACCATCGCCAGCACGTCCGGATCGTTCTCCAGGTCATGCTGCAGGACGGTGACGACGACCTGGGTCTCGTTCTTGTAGCCCTGGGCGAAGAGCGGGCGGATCGGACGGTCGATCAGGCGGGAGACCAGCGTCTCCTTCTCGCTCGGACGGCCTTCGCGCTTGAAGAAGCCACCCGGGATCTTGCCGGCGGCGAAGGTCTTTTCCTGGTAGTTCACGGTCAGCGGGAAGAAGTCGAGGCCCGGCTTGGGCTGCTTGGCCGACACGACGGTCGCCAGAACGACGGTCTCGCCGTAGGTCGCCAGCACGGCGCCGTCGGCCTGACGGGCGATCTTGCCGGTCTCGAGGGTGAGCGGACGTCCCGCCCAGTCGATTTCCACCTTATGGGTATCGAACATGTTCTTGCCTTTTCATCCTGCGCGCCGAAACCGCTTTCTCGTGGTCATGGGCGGCGCGCGTTGCGGTGCCGAAACGCATCACGGGCAAGACGACGGGAGGCTTCGCTTGTGGCACGCGGCGGGGCGACCCGCATTCGCACCGGAAGCATCCGGCAATCCTGCCCCGTGACCGTTCGAAGGGTCGGACCTGCGAGCCTTGCGGGCGCGCCGGATACCGGGGCATGACCGCCTCCGACGTGCGGAAGCGGCATAAGCGGCGGGCCGGAAGCGTATCGCCCCCGGCCCGCCGGAAAACTGACTAGCGGCGCAGTCCGAGACGGCCGATCAGGGTCGTGTAGCGCTGCTCTTCCTTGGACTTCAGATAGTCGAGGAGGCGGCGGCGCTGGGAGACCATCTTCAGAAGGCCACGACGCGAGTGGTTGTCCTTCTTGTGGTCCTTGAAATGCTCGGTAAGGTTGGTGATCCGCTCGGTCAGGATCGCAACCTGGACTTCCGGCGAACCGGTGTCGCCGTCCTTGGTGGCGTATTCCTTCATGAGCTCGGCCTTGCGCTCAAGCGTAATCGACATCGGATTCCCTTTCTTGGAAAATGTGAGGGTTGGTCGCCCTGGCCGGGATGTCGTCCAGCGAGGGCCATGAACAGCGCGGGGCAGGCAAACCGCCCGGCGCTGCGGCGCATATACGCGATCTCGGCCCACAATGCTAGCCGCGACCGGCCAGCGCCCGTTTCGCGCCGCCGCCGCCGTCGATCTGACCTCATATACATTGCCGGCTAAGCAAGCATTGCGCCATCACGATCGCGTCAACCGAATATCAACAGGGTAACCGGTAACAATGCTGCACGAAACGGGCGACCCTGATCCCATGCCAGCAGCATCAGACGATCACGACCTGCGTATCGCCTGCGAGAAGAGCTTCGACTTTTCTGGCCCGGACTATGCCCGTCTCTTCGAAGCCGCGGCCACCGGCGCCTTCGCCCATCCGCTCTGGCTGGGCACATTCTACGCGATGCTGGCGCCGGCGCGGGGCGCGGCGCCCGTCATCGTCACCGGCCGCCAGCCAAACGGCCGCCTCGTCTTCGTCTTGCCGCTGATCCTGCGCCGCGTTCAGGGCATCCGGCTCCTGGAAGCCACCGATCTCGGCGTCAGCGACTACGCCGCGCCGGTGATCGACCCGGCGAGCCGCCCGGCGCTTGCCGCCGACACGCGGCTTACCGCCCGCATCCGCGCCGTCCTGCCGGGCCACGACATGCTGCGCCTGCGCCCGGTCCGGCCCGAATCCGTCGCCGACTGGCGGCTGTTCCTGGCCGCCGAACCGCAGCCCGCCGATTTCAGCGCCCATGCCGCCACCCTGACGGCGCCCTATGCCGACTGGCGCCGGACGGCCTTTTCGCGCAGCTTCCAGAAATATCTCGACCGCCGCAAGAAACGCCTGCTGAAGAACCCGGCGGTGCGGCTCGACAGACTGGAGGGCGCCGCCGCCGCCGAAGCCGTCCACCGGCTGCGCGATTTGCGCAGCGGCCGCTTCGACGGCGACCCGATCCAGACGCCGGACGTCGCCCGGTTCTACGCCGCCATCGCCGAGCGCGGCAGCGGCGCCGGCTTCTGCGCCCTCTACCGCCTGTCGGAGGGCGACACGCCCATCGCCTATGTCTTCGCCCTCACCCAAGGCGAGCGGCTGCTCTACCTGCTGATCGGCGCCGACTACGACAATTTCGGCCGCCATTCCCCCGGCCTCGTCCTCTACGACCTGATGATGGAGGACTGGCTGGCGCGCGGCGGCCGCATCTTCGACTTCACCATCGGCGACGAAGACTTCAAGGCCGATTTCGGCACCGCGCCGACACCGATGTTCATCCTCACCGGCACACCCACTGTACTGGGACGGGCCGCCCGGCTAGTCTTTGCGATACGCGAAAAACTTCGCCGTCTGCGCGGGGTCATGCTGCGCCGCACAGTATCGACGAAGACCAGCGAGACATAAATGCCTGCCAGGCCCGACTTCCTGACCAATTCCATGATCATCGGCGCGCATCCCGACGACGAGATGCTGTGGTTCAACGCCATCGTCGGCAAGGTGGACAAGGTCGTCATCGTGTTTCGAGACTTCTGGGCCGCGCCCCGGCTCGGCCCGGCGCGGGCGGCGGCCATGGCGGCGCTGCCTCTGCGCGACGTCACCTGCCTCAACATCGCCGAGCCCGGCAGCTATGGCTGCGCCGACTGGCAGAACCCGGTGCTGACCGATTACGGCATGCGGCTCGGGCCCGAGGAGACCCGCCGCGAGGTCACGCGCCTGGCCAAGCGCGCCCTCGGCAAGGTCTCGCCGCTGTCGCCGGTCACCTCGCCCGAGCGGGTCGACCAGACCTACCGGGACAATTTCACCCGCATCTGCGACGCGCTGGCGCCGATGCTGACCCCCGACATGAACGTCTTCACCCACAATCCCTGGGGCGAATACGGCCATGAGGACCATGTCCAGGTCTTCCGCGCCCTCGATCATCTGCGCCGCAGGATCGGCTTCACTTTGTGGATGTCGAACTACTGCACCGAGCGCTCGCTGCCGCTGGCCATGCGCTATCTGCGCTCGGACCCGGCGCCCTATGTGCGGCTGCCGACCGACAAGGCGCTGGCCGAGGCGATCGCCGACGTTTACCGCGAGCATGATTGCTGGACCTGGACCGACGACTGGGCCTGGTTCGACGACGAATGCTACATCGAGGCGCCCCGCGGCGAGGCCGGCGGCAACCAGAACCGCCTGATGCCGCTCAACTTCTTCAGCGGCGAAACCGCGCCCCGCAAGCCCCTGCCCCTCAAGACCTCCTCCGCCCTCATCCTCTCCGCCCTCGCCGGCGCAGCCCTGGCGGAGCTGTGGTAGGGGGGACGGCTCCGGTTGCTGCCATCGGCAAGCTGCGCGGACGAAACAAAGCCGTTCGGCTTGCGCGGAAGTGTGATCGATAACGGACTCCCTCGCCTAATATAACGGAAGAGTCTGGCCGCCATGGCCCGGATGGCGCTTGGCACGCCGACAAACAGCGGCTGCGGCTTCGTTCGCTGCAGATGAATCAGCGACTCCTAATCGCCCAAGGGAACGGCATCGGCGCCTCTGACATTATTCGCGACGTCAGGAGGCTGGACCGTATTCGGTCGCCGCGGAGGGTTGTTGGGTCGAAACCGAGCTCGGAAGTTATCTTGGTCGTTCAGCCGAATCAAAACGGGATTCTCTGAAGAAGAAGCCTTCCCGAACACGACCGCGTGCCGAGGCTGCATCGAAGATAGAATGGCAGCATAATCTGAACCGATGTAATTGCCGAGGAAATCCTTTCCTGGGTCATCGAATGTTCGCATAGCGAAAATCGTATTGCACTGGTTCAGGATGGTCTTGGTCACATTAGCTGTACGCTGCGTAATGAGAAGGCAGCCAAGGCCATATTTTCTCCCCTGAAGGATGGCCCGGGCGCTTTTCGCCGTGGCCACCTTGTCTCCCTCGGCCGCCACGCTATTCCACTCGGGAACAAGTGTATGCGCCTCTTCGTATACGAGACAAAGGCGTGCGTGGTCGGTCATACCGCGCTCCTGACAAATGAGCAGTGCAGCGTCCGAAAATATCGCCGTTATTTCCGAAGCAGTAAGCCTAAGAAACGCTGCCGTATCCGCGTTCCAACCCGACACCTGTTTTGTAACGCGAAATTGCGCTGGGTTGTATATCCTGAGATAGTGGTCATCATCTTCCTCGAGAAACGCCCTCAACTGGTCGACAACGGCGTTAACAAAATTATTTCGTGAACCACCATGCTCCTTGTTCTGATGTGCATTTCCACCTGCACCAGCAGCCATCAATTCCGCTTTCCTCGCGTCCTCGAATGCCGGATCTAGGAAATCACCTAGGAGAGTTTCGTATTGGTTAGTGAGGTCGAGGCACAGGACCTTTATACCCTGTGCAATCATCCGTTCGACCAGTTCAATAGCAAGGTAGCTTTTTCCGACCCCCAGAATTCCTAAGATCGCAGTATTGTGCGTAACGCACTCCGATGGATCCAGGCGGACGCCATACGGCGTGGCCGGGAAATGCCCAATGCAGTCGTCGCCCGGGCCGTCCTCTAGCTTCTCGAGCAAAAACACCGGCGCGTTCATTCGAGGCATCCAAGGGACCGGGCGGAATCTACGATCGCCATCATCCCACATGCCTATCTTGCGAGCCTTAGCGCGCGCGTAGCCGTACTTGTTTTTCTGCTGAACAATCTCGTCTCGGGTCACGCCATCTACTACTTGGTAGATGACCCGCTGGCTGTCCCCCACCCGTACCTCAGCAAGCGAACCTTCGGCTAGTCCGGCTTCGTTAATGACTTCGAATTGCAGATATTCCGGACTGGTCTCCGTATCGACGATACCGCACAATCGGTCGATCCATTGAAGGGCTCGAATGTCGGCCTTATCCTCCTCCGTGACGGCAATCGAGATAGCCACGCCGCTCGTTGCTTTCGCACTGCTATCAAGGTTTGACGCCAGTCGCTTCGGCAACGATGCTGTAAGGACCCGCAACAGATTGCCTTCGTCACGTCCTACATAGTTGAGTGCCACACCGAGCAACGGCGGGCCATGCTCATCTGAAATCACCATCGGAGTGCCTCTAGCAATATTCTTCGCTTCGGCTTGTCGGACAAGGACGATTCCGGGTGATTGATGCGCGACTACCGAACCGATGAGATCGTCTCGACTGATGGGCTTCGGCATGTCTAGGAAGAATAGTATGTATTTAGCTAGCGCTTCTAAAGGCTGGAATACCGTAATGACGGTGAACGTAGCTAAAATAGAAAACACTTCTACAGGTGTATCCCTGTGAAATAACCAGACCGCCGCGGTAATAACCACTCCGAAAAGAATGTTAGGACTACCCAAGCCAACCACCGCCCGCTCGGCCAATCGCCATGCAGTTGACGGCTCCTCCCCCAGAGGCGGGCGCAAAATAAGGAGAAGGATCGAGACAAACGCGATAGTCGCGCAAAATCCTATCGTTGCGCCGAGCACATATGCATCGGTAGTCCACGGGGTCACCACCGGCAACGCGGATAACAACGCCAGCAATGCCGTGACACCGTTTATAAGTGCGCCGGATGGCGGTGTGAAGTATGGATTAAGGATGCGACTGCCGAAAAGGAGGCTCGCTACTCCGCCATACAACCAAACTGCGTTCTCGTTCGGCCACAACCCCGTGTCTACAATCACGCCTTGAACAATAAGTAAGCCTGCAATGTATATGACGAGGGCAGCTGCCCTGATTTTAGCCTCCGGAATCAACACAAACCCCTAAGAATCGCCGCTACTCCATGTATGCAGCTTATTCGCTTACAATTCTATGGCAGCGCGCACGCCGTAGATAATTGACTACGAAATAACACGTGACCGCTCAGGTATGTAAGAACCGTCGATCGTCGTCTCACGTGCGGTAAGAGCCTCACAGTCCGAAAACTTATCCCCGCCCCTCGCCACCGCCTGCACACTGCCCTCACCGCGTCCCCGACGGGACGGACGATCGCCGGGATCGTTCGGGGAGGCGGGCGGCGTCCGCGACGCCTGGCCCTTCCGGAGGGTCGGGCGGCCCGGACGGATGCGTGGCCCCGCCGGACCCTGCCCACTAGGAGGCGGCGCGGAACGGTCCGCATGCGGGGCAACCCGCACCGAGCCGGCAGCCACCCACCCCGATGCCAGCACCGCGCCAATGCGGCGCCGGCAAACGGGCGGGTGAAACGCATTCGCTAGACGCCGTGCGGAGCGCCGGAGGCGAGCCGATATACAAAACAGTCGGAAGGTTCGCCTCCGGCGCTCCGCTGCCCATCGGCAGCCGGACGAGATCCGCCGGGGCAGGCCCGGCGCGGAACGGGCCACAGCCGGGGCGCATCGCGCCGCCGGGCGCGGCCGCGCGCCTAGCCGAGGAAATCCGCGATGCGGGCGCGCAGATCGGCGGCGCGGGCGATCCAGCCATCCATCTGCAGGAATGCGTGGATCATGCCCGCCTCGCGATGGGCGGTGACCGCGACGCCGGCTTCGCCGAGGCGCGCGGCAAACCCCTCGCCCTCGTCGCGCAGCGGATCGTGCTCGCAGGTGATCACCAGCGCCCGCGGCAGGTCGGCGAGGTCCGCCGCCAGAAAGGGCGAGGCGCGCGGCGTGTGGCGCTCGGCGACATCGGGCACGAAGAGGTCGTTCTCATAGGCGAGCGAGCCTCGCGTCATCACATGGCCGCTCTCGGTGCCAAGCGACGGCCATGGGCGGTCCGGCCGCAGATCGGTGTTGGGATAGACCAGCACCATCGCTTCGGGGGCCCGCTCGCCCGCCTCGCGCAGCGCCAGCGCCACGTCGGCGGCAAACAGCCCACCGATGGAATCGCCGCCGATGGCAAGGCGCGCCGGGTCGCAGCCGAGCGTTTTGGCCGCATCGCGCAGGGCGCGCGTGGCGGCGAGGCAATCGTCCTGGGGTGCGGGATGGGGATGTTCGGGCGCCAGCCGGTAATCGACCGAGGCGATCGCCCAGCCGGTCGCTGCGGTCAGCTGGCGCAGCGGCACGTCGTGGCCCTCCAGCGAGCCCGCCATGGCGCCGCCGCCGTGATACCAGACCATCAGCGGCGGCGATGCTGCGCCGTCTGGCCGGGTCAGGCGCACGCGGATCGGCCCGGCCGGGCCCGGCACGTCGATGTCGCGGGCGCCGACGCCGACGGGCGCCTCGCCGGAATAATCCGCCATGGCGCCGGTCATGGCGCGGGCCTGGGCGAGCTTCTGGGCGGCATCGCGCGGCGCCACCTGCACGGCGGCCTTGCGCGCCAGATCGGCGAGAACGGCCTTGGCTTCAGGGTCGAGCATGATCAGATCCAGCGCCGTTTGCGGAAATAGACCAGCAGGCCCAGCGCCAGCGCCAGCATGAAGGCGAGCGCGATCGGGTAGCCGAGCGGATGCTGGGTCAGCGGCATGTTCCAGTCGGAGATCTCCGGGTTGAAATTCATGCCCCAGAGACCGGCGAGAAAGCCGAGCGGAATGAAGATGGTCGAGATGATGGTCAAAAGGTTGATCACCTCGCTCGTCTTGGCCGCCGACAGGGTCATGTGCAGATCGATCAGCCCCGAGGCGGTGTCGCGATAGGTCTCGTTGGTGTCAATCAGCTGGTCGGCATGGTCCTGCACGTCGGTGAAATAGACCCGCGTCTCGGCCCGCAGCCACGGCCGGTCGAGCCGCAGGATGACGCCCAGCGCGTCGCGGGTCGGCCGCAGCCAGCGCTTCAGGCCGAGGAGCTCGCGGCGCAGGCCATGCAGATCGTGCACCTGGTCGCCGTCGACGCCGGCCAGGATGTCGTCCTCGAGCTGCTCGATCCTCGCGATCTGGGCGTCCACCACCGGGAAATAGGCGTCGATCACCGCATCGATCAGGGCATAGGCGAGATAGTCGGCATGGCCGGCCAGGAGCCGCGGCGCGCCCTTGGCGATGCGCTCGCGCACCGGCTCGAAACTGTCGCCGCCACGCTCCTGGAAGGTCAGGACGAAGCCCTCGCCGAAGAACAGCGACAGCTGCTCGCTGCCGCCCTCGCGGTCGAGCATCCGCATGACGACGAAGGCGTGATCCGCCTGCACCTCGCATTTCGGCCGCTGGGCGGTATCGAGCACGTCTTCCAGCGCCAGCGGATGCAGGCCGAAGGCAGCGCCGATGGCGCGGATCGCCTCGATGTCGGCAAGGCCCGAACAGTCGATCCAGACGAGCGGCCACGCCTCGCGCAGCGCCAGGGCGACTTCGACCGTCACGCCGGTCTGGCGCAGGCTCTCGCCGCCGCCGATGGCGACGACGCTGATGACGGTGGGGGCGGCCTGCGGGTCGGCCTCGAGGGTTCCGGGCGGCGCACCAACGGCCAAACGCCGCGCCTTCTCCTTGCGCCGTGCCCGCCGCTTCTTTCCGGGTATGCTCGCCAGTCTCATCGCGCCCCTGATGCCCTGCTGCCATCCGGAGGTTTATCCGGGCGGCTCACTCGCAGCGAGATAAGGCGCGCCGACAGGATCGACAGGCGCGAACGGGATCAGCGGTGGTTCAGCCCTTGCCGCCGAACACCCGCTTGGGACGGAAGGAGCCCTCTTCGACCGAACCCAGCGCGATCAGCCGGCCATGGCCGGTGGCATAGGCCTCGTCGCAGAAGGCCGGCGCATCGCGCCCGCGCAGCAGCACCGGATTGCCGGAGAGAACGCGGCTCGCCTGCTCGTCGCTGAGCATCACCTCGTAGAGATCCGACAGGGCCGATTCCGGGCTGACGAGATATTCGTCCAGCGGCTCGAAATCGACGACGCGCGGTTTGGCACCGGATTCGATCGCCTCGGCGTCGAGCTCTTCCATGCCCTCCTCGGCCGCCGCCTCCAGCTCGCTCAGCGGCACCAGATCATCTTCCCCGAAGGCGCCGACGGAAACCCGGCGCAGCTCGACCACATGGCCGTAACAGCCCAGATCGCGGCCGAGGTCGCGGGCGATGGCGCGCACATAGGTGCCCTTGCCGCACTCGGCCTCGAAGACCGTCGTCTCGGCATCGGGCATCTCGACGATGTCGAGGCGATGAACGGAGACCGTGCGCGGAGCGATCTCCACGGTCTCCCCCTCGCGCGCCAGGTCATAGGCCCGCTCGCCGGCGATCTTGATGGCCGAGAAGTTCGGCGGCACCTGGGTGATCTCGCCGGTATAGTCGGCCAGCAGGTCCTCGATGTCGGCCCGCGACGGGCGCGCTTCGGAAGAATTGACCACCGGCCCCTCGGTGTCGTCGGTCGTCGTCTCGGCGCCCCAACGGACGCTGAAGCGGTAGACCTTGCGGCCGTCCATGACGAAGGGAACGGTCTTGGTCGCGTCGCCCAGCGCGATCGGCAGCATGCCGGAGGCCAGCGGGTCCAGCGTGCCCGCATGGCCGGCCTTCTGGGCGAAGAACATCCATTTCATCTTCGACACGGCCTCGGTGGAGCCCATGCCCTTGGGCTTGTCGAAGATGATCCAGCCATTGATCGGCCGACCCTTGGGCTTCTTGCCACGGCGTGCCATCAGCCGTTGTCCTTGTCGTCGTCCTCGTCATCGAGGTCGCGCGCGACCTCCGGCGATTTGAGGAGCGCGTCGATGCGCGCGAAATTGTCGAAGGAGGTATCGGTGCGAAACCGCACCTCCGGCATGTATTTCATCTGTCGCAGCGCCGGCGTCAGCCGGCCGCGGATGAAGCGGGCATTGCGGTTCAGCGCGTCGACGAAGGGCTTGGTCTCGGTCTGACCGAGGATCGTCACATAGGCCGTCGCGAGTTTGAGATCCGACGACATGCGCACCTCGGTCACCGAGACGAGCGCCTTCTCCAGCATCGGATCGTTGATCTCGCCGCGCTGCATCACCTCGGTAAGGGCGTGCCTGACCTTCTCGCCGACGCTCAACTGGCGCTGCGAGGGTCCGGAGGATGAGGTTCGGGCCATATCCGAATCGTCCCGTCATATCGGTGGATGGGCAAAGGGTGCTCGCCGTTTCCGGCCAGCGTGACGCGCAAGGCTCGGCGGGCGAGGATCGCTCCCCGCCCGCCGATTGAGCCCTGTTGTTTCCGCGTCGCCCTAGAGCGTGCGGGCCACGTGCTCGACGCGGAAGCACTCGATGACGTCGCCCTGGCGAATGTCCTCGTAGCGCTCGAAGGCCATACCGCATTCCTGGCCGCTGATGACCTTCGGCACTTCGTCCTTGAAGCGCTTAAGCGTCTTGAGCGTGCCTTCGTGGATGACGACGTTGTCGCGGATAAGGCGCACGCCGGCACCGCGCTCGACTTCGCCCTCGGTGACGAGACAACCCGCGACCTTGCCGATCTTGGTGATGTTGAACACTTCCCGGATCTCGGCATTGCCGAGGAAGGTCTCGCGACGCTCCGGCGACAGCAGGCCGGACATCGCATCCTTCACGTCATCCACGAGGTCGTAGATGATGTTGTAGTAGCGGATCTCGATCCCGTCGCGGGCCGAGGCGTCGCGGGCCTGCTTGTTGGCGCGGACATTGAAGCCGATGATCGCGGCATTGGATGCCGCGGCGAGCGCCACGTCCGACTCGGTGATCGCACCGGCGCCCGAATGGACGATCCGGGCACGAACCTCGTCGGTGCCCAGTGCGTCGAGCGCGCCGACAATGGCTTCGATCGAGCCCTGCACGTCGCCCTTGATCAGCAGCGGGAACTCCTTGAGCCCCGTATCCTGAAGCTGCGACATCATCTGCTCGAGCGAACCGCGCTGGCCGGCATTCTTGGCGACCTGCTTCTCGCGGGCCACGCGCTGGCGGTAGTCGGCGATCTCGCGGGCCTTGCCCTCGTTCTCGACGACGGCCATGCGGTCGCCGGCAAGCGGCGTTCCCTGCATGCCCAGCACCTCGACGGGCGTCGACGGCGCGGCTTCCTTGATCTGCTCGCCCTTGTCGTTGATCAGGGCGCGCACGCGGCCCCATTCGTCGCCGGCGACGACAATGTCGCCGATCTTGAGCGTGCCGGTCTGGACGAGAACGGTCGCGACCGGACCGCGGCCCTTGTCGAGCTGCGCCTCGATGACGGAACCCTCGGCGGTGCGCTCCGGGTCGGCCTTCAGGTCGAGCAGTTCGGCCTGCAGCAGGATCGCCTCGAGCAGCTTGTCGAGGTTGAGCCCCTTGGTGGCCGAGACCTCGACGTCGAGGACCTCACCGCCCATGGATTCCACGAAGACCTCGTGCTGCAGGAGGCCCGTGCGGACCTTCGAGGCATCGGCGCCCGGCTTGTCGATCTTGTTGATCGCCACGATGATCGGGACACCCGCCGACTTGGCGTGATTGATGGATTCGATCGTCTGCGGCATGACGCTGTCGTCGGCCGCCACCACCAGAACGGCAATGTCGGTCGCTTCGGCGCCACGGGCACGCATCGCCGTGAAGGCGGCGTGGCCCGGCGTGTCGATGAAGGTGATCTTCTGACCATCCTGCTCGACCTGGTAGGCGCCGATATGCTGGGTGATGCCGCCGGACTCGCCGGACACCACGGACGTCTTGCGGATCGCGTCGAGCAGCGAGGTCTTGCCGTGATCGACATGGCCCATGATCGTCACGACCGGAGGGCGCGACTGCAGCTTCTCGACATTATCCTCGACGTTGAAGATGCCTTCCTCGACGTCGGATTCCGCCACGCGGCGAACCGTGTGTCCGAATTCCGACGCGATGAGCTCGGCCAGATCCGCTTCGATGATGTCGCCCGGCTTCATCATCTGTCCCTGCTGCATGAGGAACTTGATGACGTCGACGGAACGCTCCGACATGCGGTTGGCGAGTTCCTGAATGCTGATCGTCTCTGGAATGGTCACTTCGCGTGCAATTTTCTCCCGCGGCGTATTCTGCTGCGAGCGTTTGAACTTCTCCTGGCGGCGCCGGATCGACGACAGGGACCGGCCCCGTGCGCCATCATCGGCGGTCAGCGCCTTGTCGAGCGTCAACTTGCCGCGACGGCGCCCGGCATCGCGATCCGGACGGGCCGGCTTCGGCGCCTCGGCCCCCTTGACCGGACGACGGACGCCCGGACGGGCGCGCGCATCGTCTTCCTCGCCGGGCCGGCGACGGGCGTCACCGCGACCACGTGCAGCGGCAGCTTCCGCCGCCTCTGCGTCGGCTGGGCTCGGCGCCGGCGCGTTGGCGTCGGCCTTGCCCTGCGGAGCGCGGCGTTCCGCATCGGCCTCGGCCTTGCGGCGGGCCTCGGCCTCGAGCTCGAGCCGGGCGTTCTCCTCGGCCTGACGGCGCTCGGATTCCTCACGCTCGCGCTGACGGCGCTCGTCCTCGGCAATGCGGCGGGCTTCCTGCTCCTGGAACAGGCGACGGTCTTCGGCCTCGCGCTGCTTGGCGAGTTCGAGCGCACGGCGGCGGGCATCCATCTCACGCGATGACAGGTCGCTGAGAACGGCGCCGCGTGGCTGCCGACCCGTGGCCGGTGCCGCGGGACGACGCTCGTCGCGACCGCCCGGTCGTCCACCACCCTGCGCCGGACGACCACCAGCACCAGCCTGGCCGGGACGGCCCTGCGGTGCGGCACCCGTACGGCCGGCAGCCGGACGTGCAGTCGGCGCGGCAGGCGTGCTGGCGACCGGCGCGGCCGGCTTTGCGGCAGCCGGTTTCTCGGCGGCAGGCTTCTCTGCAGCGGGGGCCGCAGCGTCAACCTTCGGCGCATCCGGCTTGGCCGCGGGGGCCTCCGGTGCCGGTACTTCCGCGGCCGGTATCTCGGGCGCAGCCGGAGCGGTCGCTTCGGCCTTCGCCGCGACCGGAGCTTCCGGCTCGCTCGGTGCCGGTGCCTTGGCAGCCGGCTCCTCGCCGGGCTTGGGACCGAGCTGAATCTGCTGCGGCCGACCGCCGGCCTGGGGCGGGGTCGGCGGCGGCGTTGTCGGCGCGACGCGTGGCGACGTCGCCTCTGCCGGCGTTTCGGCCGGCTTGGCGGGTGCAGCCGGCTGCGGCGCACGCGGCTTCAGGCCGGCGGCGACCGCAGGCGATGCCTCGCGCTCCTCCGGCTTGGCGATGCGCCGCTTCTTGGTCTCGACAACGACGTTGTTGGTGCGCCCATGCGAGAAACTCTGGCGCACCGTCGACTGCTCGACGCCGCTCCGCTTCAGGGTCAGGGTCTTCTTCGTGCTGACGCTCAGCGTCTTGTCGTCGCCGGACTTGGTATCGCTCATCTACGCTTCCGCTTCCTGCGCGGGATCGAGCCCGCGCCCTTCATCTTGCCCGGAGCGTCGCTGTAAAGGCGCTCCCATGTCGTTCCCAGTATCGGTCACGTGGCCGGCGGACCCTGCGGGCGCGCCTGAAACCGATCCGGAGCCTTCGCCCCGATATGTCGCGAGTGCTCGAAGGCACGTCGCCGCAGCCGAGCCCGCGCCACCGGCAAGGATCGCTGCATGTATCACATTCCCCTGGCCAAAGGCCAAACCCAATTCGTCCGCATCGAGCAGACGCAGGGATGAAATCTCAGTTCCGCCGGTCGCCGCGACCGCGCGTCGTGCGGCGTCCAGCTTGCGTATCCCGTCCGGCGCCGCATCGCTGGCATGGATCACCATGAGCGCGCGTCCCGACCGGATGGCCGTATCCACCTTGGTCGCGCCGGTCACCAATTGTCCGGCCTTGCGAGCCAGCCCGAGGGCGCCCAGTGCAGCCTTGGCCAGAAGCCCGTCCACCTGATCGCCGAGATCGGCGGGTCCGGTGACCTGCGCCCGGAACGCCCGGGCGAAGAGCTTGCGGCGAACCGCCTCGTCGACCAGCGTCCGGTCGAGGGAGACATGGGCTCCCCGACCGGGAAGTCGACGCCGCAGATCCGGCACGACGGCCCCGTCGGGGCCACGCACGAAGCGGATGAGATCGGCAGGATCGCACGTCCGACGTGAAACGATGCACGTACGATCGTTCAATTCAACCTCCGCTTCGTCGCCCGCGTCCTCCGTCATGCCGATTCCCGGCCCGTCCTTCGACTCAGACCGCCTGGCCTTCCTCGGCCTCGTCGGTCATCTCTTCCTCTTCCGGTCCGGCAAGATCCGCTTCGGTGATCCAGCCGGCAATCAGACGCGCCTGCAGCACCATCTGGTCGGCGTCGGCACGCGACACCTCGAAGGCAGACAGTGCCCCCGGGAAACGCGTCGTCTCGCCGTTCTTGCGCTCGGTCCAGCCGATCAGATCGTCGGCGGCGCAGCCGGCGAAGTCTTCCATCGTCTTCACGCCGTCCTCGCCCAGCGCCACCAGCATCGGCGTGGTCACGCCGTTGATCTGGCGCAGATCGTCGCTGACGCCCAACTCGACGCGCTTGGCGTCGAACTCCGCCTCGCGGCGCTCCAGGAATTCGCGTGCGCGCTCCTGGATCTCGGAAGCCGTCTCGTCGTCGAAGCCTTCGATCGCGGCGACCTCGTCCTGGTCGACATAGGCGATTTCCTCGACGGTGGCGAAGCCTTCCGACGCCAACACCTGACCGACCATCTCGTCGACATTCAGGGCGTTCATGAAGGTCTCCGAACGCTCGGCGAATTCCTTCTGGCGCCGCTCGGATTCTTCCTGCTCGGTCAGGATGTCGATGTCCCAGCCGGTGAGCTGCGAGGCAAGCCGGACATTCTGTCCGCGACGACCGATCGCCAATGACAATTGGTCATCGGGGACCACGACTTCAATACGCTCGGCGTCCTCGTCGAGCACCACCTTGGCGACTTCCGCCGGCTGCAGCGCGTTGACGAGGAAGGATGCGGCTTCCGGCGACCAGGGGATGATGTCGATCTTTTCGCCCTGCAGCTCGCCGACCACAGCCTGCACGCGCGAACCGCGCATGCCGACGCAGGCGCCGACCGGATCGACGGAGGAATCGCTCGAGGTCACCGCGATCTTGGCGCGCGAACCCGGGTCACGGGCGACGGCCTTGATGGTGATGATGCCGTCGTAGATCTCCGGCACTTCCATGGTGAAGAGCTTCGCCATGAACTGCGGATGGGTGCGCGACAGGAAGATCTGCGGACCGCGCTGCTCGCGGCGCACATCGTAGACGAAGGCGCGGACGCGATCGCCATAGCGGAACAGCTCCCGCGGGATCTGCTCGTCGCGGCGGATGATGCCCTCGCCGCGGCCGAGATCGACGATGACGTTGCCGTATTCGACCCGCTTGACGGTGCCGTTGACGATCTCGCCGACGCGGTCCTTGTATTCGTCATACTGGCGGTCGCGCTCTGCGTCGCGCACCTTCTGGACGATGACCTGCTTGGCGGACTGGGCCGCGATGCGACCGAAATCCATCGGCGGCAGTTGCTCGGCGATGAAGTCGCCCGGCTCGGCGTCGGGGTTCTTGTCCCGGGCAAGGTCGAGATAGATCTGGGTGTTCGGATCCTCGACCTCGTCGACGACCTCGAGCAGCCGCTGCAGCTTCATCTCACCGGTCTTCTGGTTGATGTCGACGCGGATGTTGGTTTCCTGGCCGTAGCGCGAACGTGCCGCCTTCTGGATGGCGTCGGCCATCGCCCCGATGACGATCTCCCGATCGATCGACTTTTCCCGCGCGACAGCGTCCGCAATCTGCAGAAGCTCCAGCCGGTTCGCACTGACTGCCATTGTCTCTTCTCCTGACTTCGAACCGTCCGCCGCTCAGCCGCAGTCGGTCCCATCATCGCTTCCGGCCGTCCACCCTTGAGGTGGCTTGTGGCGCCTGGCGTCCAGTCGGCTTACCGACCGGGTCACACCGCAGCGTCCGGCTTGTCGTTCGTCATAAGGCGGCGGGCGCTGGCGCCCGCTGCGCCATTCTAGTGCTCGGAGGCTCCCGCCTCGTCGTCGTCGCCGGCATCCGGATCGACGTCGCCGCGCGCCTTGCGGGCAGCCTTGTCGGCCTTCAGGGCCGCGGCGATCAGATCGTCGGTCAGGATCAGCCGCGCTTCGCCGATGGCATCGAAGGGAATCTCGACCGCGCCCGGCTCGCCTTCGGCAGGCTGGTCGCGTTCGACGGTGATCGCCTCGTCGCCGACGGCCACGATCTTGCCGCGATAACGCTTGCGCTCGTTGATCAGCCGGTTGGTCTCGAGCTTCATCAGGAAACCGGCCCAGGTCTCGAAGTCGCCCTTGCGCACGAGGGGACGGTCGATGCCCGGCGAGGACACTTCCAGATGATACGCCTTGTCGATCGGATCGTCGACATCGAGAACCGGAGAGACCGCGCGCGACACCGCTTCGCAATCCTCGACGGTCATCGTGCCGTCCGGCCGCTCCGCCATGATCTGCAGCGTCATGCCGTTGAGGCCCGATGTGCGCACGCGCACCAACCGGTAGCCGATCTGCTCGATCGCCGGCTCGACGATCTCAGCGACGCGGCCTTCCAGGCCCTGTTCCTTCACGATGCGGTCTGTAGCGGTCGTCACGGTACTCCGAGAGAAGTGTTGCGGGCCGGCGTCCGACCCGGCCCAATTGATCGATCCGCGACATGGATCGGCGCCTTGACGCGTGATCACTGGAGATACCGTACCCCCGGTAACAAAAAAGAGCGGGACCGGCAGGACCCACTCTCTCGACCACATCGCAGAGAATTTGGGAGGGGTATACGCCGTTTTGCCCGATCCTTCAAGCATCTTCACGTCGGCCCCGGCCACGCCGCGGCAAAACCGCCTCAGCGGCGACGGAAAGTCAGGTAGGCCGGCGGGCGTCCCTCGCGGATCGCCTTCGCCTCGTAGCGGGTGCCGGGCCACGCCTCATAGGGTGTGTGCCAGTCGGCCGCGCGCTCGGCCGTCCATTCGAATTCGGCATGATCGCGGCAGTGGCGCAGCGTCCAGTCGACATAGGTGTCGATGTCGGACGCGAAGCGAAAGCTCGATCCGGGCGCCAGCACCCGCGCGATCCGGTCCAGATTGCGCGCATTGACGAACCGCCGCTTGAAATGGCGGCGCTTGGGCCAGGGGTCGGGATAGAACAGATCGACGCCGGCAAGGCTTGCCGCAGGCAGCCAGTCGAGGAGACGGGTGGCGTCGTCATCGTAGAGCCTGAGGTTGGGCCGCGGCGCATCCTGGATAGCGCTGAGCAGCTTCGCCATGCCGTTGACGAAGGGCTCGACACCGATGAAGCCGACGTTCGGAAAGCGTCCGCTTTCGTGCAGGAGATGCTCGCCGCCGCCAAAGCCGATCTCCAGCCGCACCGCCTCGACGGGCACCGGAAACAGATCGGCCAGAGATTCGGGGGCAGGCTGGGTGAGGTCCGGCCGCAACTGCGGCAGAACCTCTTCGATCAATGCGGTCTGGCCGGGCCGGAGCTTCGGCCCCTTGAGCCGGCCGAAGAACGCCTCGCGCGAGCGCTCGGGATGTCCTTCGGCCGTCATCGATCAGCTGGCCAGCGCGGCCTTCAGCTTCGGCGCGAGATCGGTCTTCTCCCAGGAGAAGGAACCGTCACGGCCGGGCTTGCGGCCGAAATGCCCGTAGGCTGCGGTCTTGGCATAGATCGGCTTGTTGAGGTCGAGATGACGACGGATGCCCGTCGGCGACAGATCCATCACCGCGCGGATCGCCTTCTCGATGGCCACTTCGTCGACATTCTTGCCGGTCTCGTGGAGGTCGACATAGACCGCCAGCGGCTGGGCGATGCCGATCGCGTAGGCGAGCTGGATCGTGCAGCGGTCGGCGAGCTTGGCCGCCACGACATTCTTGGCGAGGTAGCGCGCGGCATAGGCGGCAGAACGGTCGACCTTGGTCGTGTCCTTGCCGGAGAACGCGCCACCGCCGTGGGGCGCCGCACCGCCATAGGTGTCGACGATGATCTTGCGGCCGGTGAGGCCGGCGTCGCCGTCCGGGCCGCCAATGACGAACTTGCCGGTCGGGTTGATGTACCAAGCGCAATCGTCGGCGATCGCGATATCGCTCAGGGCTTCGCGGATATAGGGCTCGACGACCGTCCGCACCTTGGCGGAATCCCAGCTGTCATCTGTGTGCTGGGTGGACAGGACGATCGAGCTAACTTCGAATGGCATGCCGTCCTTGTAACGCACGGTCACCTGGCTCTTGGCGTCCGGGCCGAGATGCGCCGCATCGCCCTCGCCCTTCTTGCGGGCGGCCGCCAGGATCTCGAGGATCTTGTGCGCATAGAAGATCGGCGCCGGCATCAGGTCCGGCGTCTCGCGGCAGGCGTAGCCGAACATGATGCCCTGATCGCCCGCGCCTTCGGCCTGGTTGGCGCCGTCCTCGGCGTCAGACGCCTTGTCCACGCCCTGGGCGATGTCGGCCGACTGCGAATGCAGCAGGATGTCGACCTTGGCGTTCTTCCAGTGGAAGCCGTCCTGCTCGTAGCCGATATCGCGGATCGCGCGACGCGCGGCAGACCGGAAACGACCGGCATTGATGACTTCGTTGCCGTTCTTGTCGGTCTTCATCAGGCTGGCCGGCAGGCGAACCTCGCCGGCGATGACGACGCGATTCGTGGTCGCCAGGGTCTCGCAGGCGATGCGAACCGACCAAGGGTCAACGCCAGTCTTCTTGGCCTCTCGATAGATCAGATCGACGATCTCATCGGAGATCCGGTCGCAGACCTTGTCGGGATGGCCCTCCGACACGCTTTCGCTGGTGAAGACATAGTCAGAACGCGCCATCGATTCCTCTTTCCGTTTCTGGAGAATCCCGCTCGGGGCAGTCAGACGCGAGAGCTTGTCGTGCCGTTGAGCACCACAACAGGAACTTACGCCCGGCTTGAATCTTGCGGAATGCGGTTTGGGGCAATGGCAGCGCGGCGTCAAGTGCGCCCGGGGCTCACGTCTGACGCGAGTCGCTCAGAACCTAGCTGTCGGTCTCGCCCGAGTCGGCCAGGGTGCGGACCAGATCGATGACGCGGCGGCGGACCTTCGGATCGGAGATGCGCACGAAGGCCCGGTTCAGTTGCAGGCCTTCGGAAGAAGAAAGGAAGTCGACGACATAGTCCGGGCTCGATGGTTCCTGCAGACTTTCGCTGCCGGTCATGCCCGTGGGCGCGTCCTCGAAGAAGAAGGACACCGGGACGGTCATCACTTCTGAAATCCGCTGCAACCGGCTGGCACCGATCCGGTTGGTGCCCTTCTCGTATTTCTGGATCTGCTGAAAGGTGATCCCGAGGCTTTCGCCCAATTTTTCCTGGCTCATGCCGAGCATGGTCCGACGAAGACGAACCCGCGACCCGACGTGGATATCCACCGGATTGGGCTTCTTCTTGTTGTCGACCATGGCGGGTGCCTCTTCTCTCAGCATCATCGACATCGCAACTTCCATCCGATGCGGCGGGCCGTCATCCCCATCGGCGGTGCGCCTCCGGGCCCCAGAAAATTGTCGCAATCAATTTCGGCCTTCGGGTTAGGCAGCGCGTGTCGCGCATGTCAATCAATCAGAGCGCGCATCTTTAACCGCATTGCTATCGGGATCATCCATATTATGAAAAATGCAATCCAGAATGGGGTGTTGCCCCAGCGGGCGTAGATCGTGGCGGGGGCGGCCTTGGGCAGCGGTGTCTCGATGCTTCCCGTCGCCCCGAGCGCCAGCCCGTCGAGCCGCCGTCCATAGGCGTCCGTGACGACCGAGATGCCGGTGTTGGCGCTGCGCACGAGCGGCAGTCCGAAGGCGACCGACGTCAGTTCGGCCAGCCGCAGATGCTGGTAGGGGCCGGGCGTGTCGCCATACCATGCGTCATTGGTATCGTTCACGAAAAAGCCCGGACGGTCGTCGGGCGCGCCGGCCTCGATCTCGGAAGGAAAGATGATTTCGTAGCAGATCAGCGGCAGGAAGGACGGTGCGCCTTTGAGCGGAACCGGACTGCGCACGGTGCCTGCCGAGAAGCCGCCGGGCATCTCGGCGAGTTGCGACAGACCGAACCCTTCGAGAAATTCCTGGAACGGCAGATATTCGCCGAAGGGGACCAGATGCGTCTTGTCCCGCGCATCCACGATCTGGCCTTCGTCGTCGATGACGTAGACCGAGTTATACACACGCGAAGAGGTGATATCGGTGCCTTCGAGCCGTGCCGCGCCAGCGATCAGCGTCTCGCCGGGCTGCAGCGCCTCGGCGATTCGCGCGATGGCGTCGGGTCGCTCGGTCAACAGGAACGGAAAGGCGGATTCGGGCCAGACGACAAGGGTGCGCGTCGCAGGGTCGGCGGGAGCATCCGGGGCAGCACCTCCGGCTGCCGAGGGATCGACGCTCGCCGCGACGGAGTCGGCTCCGGTCAGCGACAGGTGGCGCTCGAAGATCCGCTCCGCTTCGTTCTCGTCCCATTTCAGCGATTGCAGGATATTGGGCTGCACCACCCGGACCCGGACATTCTCGACCAGTTCGGTCGGATGGGCCTGCAGCCGCCAGGCCCCGTATCCCACATGCAGGACGAGCAGGGTCGCCGCGGTCGCCAGCATTGCCGCCCGCCCCCGCCGGTCGACAAGGACAGCCGGGCTGGCAAAGACGATGACGGCCAGAAGCGTCAGCCCGTGCACGCCGACGAGGCTGCTCGTCTGCATCAACAGCGGCAGCGGCGCGGCCATGACGCCGATCTCGTTCCAGGGAAAGCCCGTGAACAGGATTTCGCGCAGATATTCGAACAGCGCCAGCGAGCCGGCCAGCGCCAGGATTCGATACGCGCTGTCGGTCCACACGCAACGCGCCAGCGCGGCCGCCAGCCCGAAATAGATGGCGAGGATCGCCGGCAGGCCGAGCACCGCGAGCGGGATGAAGATCGCAAAGCTCGCCGCGTCGACCATCATGGCGGCGCCCAGCCACCACAGGCCGGCGACGAAATAGCCGAAGCCGAACAGCCAGCCCGTGACGAAGGCCGGCGCCATGCGGCGCAGGGCCGAGCGGCCCGGCTCGGCGGCCGCGCCGTCAAGGAGCCAGACGAGCAGCGGGAAACCGATGAAGCCGACGGCGGGGAAATTGTAGGGCGGCAGGGCGAAGGTACAGATCGCCCCCGCCGACAGCGTCAGCACCATGCGGCGCCAGCCTTCGGCGAGCGACACCCAACCAGCAATCCGGTCGAGAATATTGTCGTCGCGGATGCGGTCGTCGCCGCGGGAAATAACGCTCACAGGGCCCCCTGCAGGATTCGGTCGGGCCGGCATCCTACGCCGGGCGCCGATGATATGCAGAACATTCCCGCGACTGCGGCTGCCGAAGACGGCCAGCGGTCACCGACGCCCCCTCAGGCGTCGGCCAGTCCTTCCACGAAGCGGCGGCGCTTCTCGCCCTGGCGGAAGCGGACAATCCGGACACGGCGAACCCGGCGCGGGTCGGCATCCAGTACCTGGAACTCGAAGCCGGGAACAGCCTGCACCACCTCGCCGCGCGCGGGTACACGGCCCAGCTCGGAGAACAGGAGACCGCCGATCGTGTCGGCCTCGTCCTCGTATTCGCTGATGTCGAAATCCTCGCCGACCAGCTTGCGGACCTCGTCGAGGTCGGCGCGGGCGTCGGCGTAATAGATGCCGTCGCCGCTTTCGGTGATCATCGGGGCGTCGTCGTCGTGCTCGTCCTCGATGTTGCCGACGACCATCTCGATGATGTCCTCCAGCGACACCAGTCCGTCGGTGCCGCCGTATTCGTCGATCACCAGCGCCATCTGGGTGCGGGTGGCCTGCATGCGCGCCATCAGATCGGTCGCGAGCATCGAGGGCGGCACAAAGAGAACCTTTCGGATGATACCGAGGTCGGAAACCTTCCGCGCCAGGTTGATCTGGCGCAGGTCGAGGCCGGCCCGGGTCCGCGCGGCCGGCTCCTTGGCGCCCTGCCCGTTGGCCGGTCGCGCGACGCGGGTGATGTGGCCGACGACGTCGCGGATGTGGATCATGCCGCGCGGGTCGTCGAGGCTTTCGCCATAGACCGGCATGCGCGAATGGCCGCTCGATTCGAACTGCTTCATCAGTTCGCCGAGGGTGGTGGTGATGTCGACGGCCTGGATGTCGGCGCGTGGCACCATCACATCCTCGACGCGCAGTTCGCGCAGCCGCAGGATGTTGTTGAGCATCGCGCGTTCCTCGGGCGAGAAGGCCCCCTCGCCGGGATCGTGATGCAGGAGGGCCTGGGTCAGGTCCTCGCGCATCAGGCGGGGCATGCGCGGACGCACCCGCTGGATCAGGCCGCCAAAGAAGCCGTCACTGCGGTTTGCGCCGCGCCGACTTCGGTCGTCGCCGGCTGCGTGGTCGTCGCCATTCTCGGCGCCGGCCGGTCCGCGGTTGCCGTCAGCCGCCGCGTCTGTGTCGAAGGTCATCGTCTCGCTCTTGGTTCGCCGGAACATCCTGTTCGGCTTCGTTCAAGGGACCGGGTTCGTCGCCATAGGGATCGGCGATACCAAACTCGGCAAGAATGGCGATCTCCGCCGCCTCCATGTCGTCGGCCTCGGTGTCGACCATGTGATCGAGGCCCATCAGATGCAGGAAGCCGTGCACGAGAAGATGGCGGAAATGGTCCGCAAAGGCCTTGGCCTCCTCATCCGCCTCGCGCGCGACCGTTTCGAAGGCGACCAGGAGATCGCCCAGAAGCGGGCCCGGCCGTTCGCCCGACGCCAGATCGGCCATGGGGAAGGACAGAATGTTGGTCGGCTTGTCCTTGTTCCGCCATTCGGCGTTGACGGCGCGTACCGTCTCGTCGTCGGCCAGCGTCAGGGATATCTCGCTGACGAGATCGCCGGGCAGGCCCAGCCGCGCCGCCGCGACCGAAAAGGTCTCCACCGCCATCGCCGGAATGTCGCCAAGGCCGGCATCGTCCCAGCGCGGATCCTCGACGGTCAGGGCGACGGTCAGGCCATCATAGGTCGGCATGCCGAAGGCGGCACGCGGTTGCGATCCAGACATTACCGGGCCGCGGGGATGCCCGGCGCACGGGCGCGCGTCGCATCCTCCTCATAGGCCTCGACGATCGCCTGGACCAGCGGATGGCGGACGACGTCCTTGGCGGCAAAGCGAACCGTCACGGCCTGCGGCACCGTCTCCAGAATGCGCATCGCCTCGACGAGACCGGATTTCTGACCGGGCGGCAGATCGACTTGGGACGGGTCCCCGGTCACCACCATCCGGGCATTCTCGCCCAGGCGGGTCAGGAACATCTTCATCTGCATGGTGGTGGTGTTCTGCGCCTCGTCGAGGATCACCGCCGCATTCGCCAGCGTCCGGCCACGCATGAAGGCCAGCGGCGCGATCTCGATGGCGCCCGCGGCCAGCGCCCGTTCGACCTTCTCGGCCGGGATCATGTCGTAGAGCGCGTCGTAGAGCGGCCGCAGATAGGGATCGACCTTTTCCTTCATGTCGCCGGGCAGGAAGCCGAGCCGCTCGCCGGCCTCGACGGCCGGACGCGACAGGATGATCCGCTCGACCTGCCCGCGCTCCAGCAGCATCGCGGCATGGGCAACGGCGAGATAGGTCTTGCCGGTGCCGGCCGGCCCGACGCCGAAGACGAGCTCGGAGCGCTCCAGCGCCCGCATATAGGCGTCCTGCGTCGGCGTGCGGGCATGGATGGTCCGGCGCCGCGTCGAAATCTGCGCGAGCGACATGCGGCCCTTCTTCTCCAGCGTCGGCAGATAGAGCTGGTCGTCCGCCGCGATCGCCATGCGGATGGCGCCCTCGACATCCTTGATGCCGATCTCGGTGCCGGCCTGCAGCCGCTCATACAGATAGTCCAGCGCCCGCCGAGCCTGCTCGCAGCTCGCCGAATCGCCGCGGATCTCGACCTTGTTGCCGCGCGCCCGCGCATCGACCTTCAGCTTCTGCTCGAGCAGTGCGAGGTGCTCGTCGAACTGGCCGAAGAGCGAGCCGGCCAGGCGGTTATCCTCGAAGGTCAGGACGATGTGAGCCATGTCGGATGCACCCGACGCAGGGGCTGCGGTACTACGCTCCGTCCTCAAGCGATCTTCCTTATCGGTTCGGCAGGCACTGCGTTGCGATGCCGCGCCTCGGCGGCCGGAACGGCACCGCCGGTCGCCAGCAGCGAATTCGGCAGGGTCGATTCGATCCGCACGGTCACGATATCGCCGATCTCGCCGGCGGCCGCGTCCAACACAACGGGCTGCAGGAACGGCGAGCGTCCGACCCGCTGGTGGGGATAGCGCCCCGGCTTTTCGACCAGAACGTCGATGTCACGGCCGACGAGGCTTTCGGCGAAATCGACCTGATGCTCGCGAAGCAAGGCCTGCAGCCGCTGCAGACGCTCCGACTTCACCGCTTCGTCCACGTGATCATCCATCGTCGCGCCAGGCGTGCCTGGACGGGCCGAGTACTTGAAGCTGAAGGCCGAGGCGTAGCGCACCTCGGAGACCAGTTTCATGGTGTCCTCGAAATCGGCGTCCGTCTCGCCGGGAAAGCCGACGATGAAGTCGCCGGACAGGGCGATATCGGGGCGTGCCTGACGAATGCGGTCGAGAAGCCGCAGATAGTCGGCGCCCGTATGGCGACGGTTCATCGCCTTGAGAATGCGGTCGGAGCCCGACTGCACCGGGAGATGCAGATAGGGCATCAGCGCCGGCAGATCGCGATGAGCGGCGATCAGGTCATCGTCCATGTCGCGGGGATGAGAGGTGGTGTAGCGCAGACGCGCGAAGCCGGGGATCTCCGCCAGCGCCCGCAACAATCCACCGAGGCCGATGTCACGGCCCGCCTCGTCCTGCCCAGACCAGGCATTGACGTTCTGGCCGAGCAGCGTGACCTCGCGCACGCCGGCCGCCGCCAGCGCGCGGGCCTCGCCCATGATCTGGGCCAGCGGACGCGAGACTTCGGAGCCACGCGTATAGGGCACCACGCAGAAGGTGCAGAACTTGTCGCAGCCTTCCTGCACGGTGAGGAAAGCGGTCACGCCGCGCGTCCGGATCTGCGGCGCCGTCACCTTCGGCAGATGCCGGAACTTGTCCTCGACGGCGTAGTCGGTCTCCACGACCTTGTCGCCGCGCGCGACCCGGGCCAGCGCCTCGGGCAGCCGGTGATAGGTCTGCGGTCCGATGACGAGATCGACGACCGGCGCGCGGTCGATGATCTCCTGGCCCTCTGCCTGGGCGACGCAGCCGGCCACGGCGACGCGCATCTCGACACCCCGCTCGGCCTTTTCGGCCTTCAGCAGCTTGATGCGGCCCAGCTCGGAATAGATCTTCTCGGCGGCCCGCTCGCGGATATGACAGGTGTTGAGCAGAACGAGATCGGCGTCCTCGATCACTTCGGTCGGCTCGTAGCCATCGCGCGCCAAGGCATCGCCCATACGCTGCGAATCGTAGACGTTCATCTGGCAGCCATAGGTCTTGATGAAGACCTTGCGGGTATTGATGCCGGTCTCGTCCGGTCGTGTTGCTGCAGTCGTGTCGGTCATGCGCCCTTCTGATCGGCCCTCGTGTGCTGCCGGCGCGCGCCGCCGGAAACGAGTGACCTATCCCTCTATATCGACAGCATCGTGACGCGGTGCAAGCGTCGGCTCGCGTCGCGATACCACAGCCGCCTGCTTTGCAGGCAGATTGTGGCCGCAAAGGCTCGCCGCCAGCATCGCCCGAACGCTGTCCTCGGCGGCCCGCGCGACATGCTTGCGGTTGGAATCGGCGGCGAAGACGATCGGCTCGCCGAACGAGATCTCGACGTCGATGGCCCCTTCCTTCAGGACGCCGAGCAGATGCGGCCCCAGCGCCACGTCCCCCGGCCAGGCCACGAGCGGGCGGAACCGCCGGCCCAGCGGCACGCCGTTGGCATGGGTATAGGCGATTGCCACCGGCTGAACCCGGACCTGCGCCGTATGCGACGAGACGAGCGCCGCCTGGGCCGCGCCGAACAGCGCCGTCTTGAACGGCAGCACCTCGTTGCCGTCCGAGGTCGTGCCTTCCGCAAACAGCACCATGGCGTCGCCTTCGCTCAACCGCTGGGCGATCGCGCCGGCCTGATGGCCGGTGCGGTGGCGGGCGCCGCGTTCGACGAAGACCGTGCGCTGCAGCTTTGCCAGAAGCCCGAAGGCAGGCCAGCCCTCGACCTCCGACTTGGCGATGAAGGACAGGGGCATGACCCGGCCGAGCACCATGATGTCCGACCAGGACTGGTGGTTGGCGGCGATCAACAAGGGATGGTCGGAGCATGGCTGGCCGACGATGCGCACCCGCAAGCCCACCACCCGGCAGGCGATCCGGTGCCACAGC
The DNA here is from genome assembly GCF_049132005.1 of Aurantimonas sp. NFXS3. Lineage (NCBI taxonomy): Bacteria > Pseudomonadati > Pseudomonadota > Alphaproteobacteria > Hyphomicrobiales > Aurantimonadaceae > Aurantimonas > Aurantimonas sp. NFXS3. The sequence goes on along the minus strand of NZ_JAGDDZ010000002.1, from coordinate 527,996 downwards.
ACCGGCAAGGTCCTTGCCAGGGACCATCCACGGGCGATGGCGACAGCCTGAACCGGCCACAGGATCAGGGTCAGTGCGACGAGAATGACGCTGACGGCCGCGACGCGCAGCGTTCCGATCATGGCCGCGCCACCCGGGCCGGGCACGCCTGCATCTGCTTGCTCCGCATGATCATGCGCCTAGCGGAGCGCCCGCTTCAGCGTCAATGCGCTCGTCCGGTGACCTTCCGGGTGGCGGTAATAGGCCGGCCGTCGTCCGACTTCCTCGAACCGCAGGCGCCCATAGAGCTTGCGCGCCGCCGTGTTCTCCTCGTCGACTTCGAGGAAGAGGGATTCGGCCCGGGCAGCGTGGAGGAGTTGCAGGATCTCGTCCATCAGAAGACGGCCGACGCCGGCGCCGCGGGCGCGCTTGGCAACAGCGATGGTGAGGATCTCCGCTTCGCCTTCGGTGTTGCGTGCCAGCACGAAGCCCAGCGGCGGATCATCGGGCAAGCCGATCCGGCGGGCGACTACGCCGAAGGTGCCATCCTGCGCGAGGATCGCGGCCAGTTCGTCGCCCGTCCATGCCTGATCGAAGGCCTGGCTGTGAATCTCGGCCGCGGCGTCGATGTCCCCCTCGGACAGCGGCGCAGCGACCACTTCCTGGCCGCCGAAGAGGCCTTCGAGAAATGAGACGGTCCAGACCCAGGGCAGAAACCAGTACATGAGCCCTCACTCGCTCCAGCGTGCCGACGATCGGTGTATCTCGGCCCTGCAGGAAGACCAGAGCCGACCACCCTCGATCCTAACCCTATTCCGCTAGGCTTGCGGAGCGCTTTCGCCGGGAATGGCAAATAGTCCGGTCGCGGCTGCCGGTTTGGCGTCGGCGCCCCGCAGATAGAGCGGGCGCGGAGCCTCGCCGGTCGCGCGGCCGGCGGCCAGACGACACAGCGTCGCAATGTCGGGTGCGGCCATCTCGGACAGGATGGCGACATCGCGCCCGGCCAGCGCCTGGCGGGCGATCAGGGCACCGGTTCCAACGACTGCGAGTGACGCGCCTTTCGGCGCGTGCGCCACGACGCCGAGGAGGTCGTCGGGCGCCAAGGCCACTGGCTCCGTCAGCGCGGTGCCGTCGGCACCGTAGAGGGCCGCATAGACCTCCCCGCGCTTGGCGTCGAGAACGCTGAGAACCGCCCGGTCGGTGGCAAGATGCGGGGCTGCGAGCACCTCCAGCGTCGTGACGCCGATGGCGGGTACCCCGAGCGTCAGCGCCAGACCGCGCACCGCCGACACACCGACCCGGAGACCGGTGAACGAGCCCGGCCCGACCGTGACGGCGATCCTGCGCAGCGAACCGTAATCGGCACCGGCTGCGTTCAGGACGTCGTCGATGATGCCGAACAGCTGCTCGGCATGGCCCTTGCCGATCTCCGGCTCGTCCCGTGCCAGCATGACGCCGGCATCCATGTCGAAGAGCCCCACCGAGCACCGCGCAAAGGCGGTGTCGACGGCCAGAAGCAGTCCAACCATCGGCTCAGACAGGCCCGGCGCTCAGCGGCATCAGGCGGCCTCGACCGCTTCCACCGCCTCGACCTCGGGCACGAAATGGCGCAGCAGGTTCTGGATGCCGTGCTTCAGCGTCGCCGTGGACGACGGGCAACCGGCGCAGGCGCCGCGCATGTTCAGATAGACGGTGCCGTCACGGTAGCCGCGGAAGGTGATGTCGCCACCGTCCTGGGCCACGGCCGGGCGCACGCGGGTCTCGAGCAGTTCCTTGATGGTGGCGACAGTGCCCTCGTCGCCGGCCTCGAAGAACTCTTCGCCGTCCGGCATCGCGGCGTTGGAGCCCTGCGCCGTCATCACCGGCTCATTGCCCATGAAGTGCTCCATCAGGCCGGCAAGGATCGCCGGCTTGAGGTGCTGCCAGTCCGGCCCGTCCTTGCTGACGGTGACGAAATCATAGCCGAAGAAGACGCCGGTCACGCCCGGCACGTCCATCAGCCTTGCGGCCAGCGGCGAACGGTTGGCGGCGTCTTCCTTGGACAGGAACTCTTCGGTGCCACTCTCCAGCACGACACGGCCGGGCAGAAACTTCAGCGTGGCGGGGTTCGGGGTGACTTCGGTCTGGATGAACATCTCGCATCCTCTCTTGCGACCTCGGGGTCGCGCATAATCTGGAATCGTTCTAAACTTATCTCAGAACGACGATCGGGGCAACATAAGGGGTCTGCCGCCGGGGCGACAGGGCCTGCCGTGACGGTCGGTCGTCGCGCGTCAGCAGAGGCTCTGGATATCCTCGTCGGTGAGGGTCGCCGGGACGATGGTGACCGGGATCGGAAAGGCCGCGCCCTTGCCCGCCACCGCGGAGACCAGCGGGCCGGGACCTTCATTGGCCTCGCCAGCCGCCAGCACCAGGATCGCGATCTCGCGGTCGGCCTCGATCAGGGCGTGGATCTGCTCGATGACAGTGCCCTCGCGGACGACGCCCTCGGGCTCGATGCCGACGGCCTCGCGCAATTCGTCGGCGACCTTGCCGAGCCGCGCCTCGGCTTCCTCGTTGGCCTCGGCCCGCATGATCTTCTCGACGCCGAGCCAGTGCTGGAAGTCGCCGGGCTCGATGACATACAAGAGCACAGCGCCGCCGCCGCTTGCCTTGGCGCGCTGCGCCGCATAGGCCGCAGCGCGCATGCACTCGGGCGTGTCGTCGATAATCGCGAGGAACTTGCGTTTGCCGCCGGCGTCCCGACCGATGCGTTTCGATACCATGGCGGCAAGATGGCAGCGGCGGTGCCCCGCGACAAGGTGACGGGACGCACTGTCACCGCCGCTTCGCCATAAACCGTTGCAGAATCAGTCCCGCAGCAGGCCGATGATGTCCTTGACGTCGTTCATCGTCGTCGCGGCAATGGCGCCGGCGCGCTCGCCGCCATCCTTCAGAACCGCGTCGATATGATCGGGTGCCGCCAGCAGGCGCCGCATCTCGCCGCTGACCGGGGCGAGCTTCTCCACCGCCAGCTCGGCCATGGCCGGCTTGAACTCGGAGAACTGCCGGCCACCGAACTCGGCGAGGATCTCGGCCTTGGACCGCTCGGCGAGCGCGGCGTAGATGCCGATCAGATTGTCGGCCTCCGGCCGGCCCGTCAGCCCGCCGACCTCGGACGGCAGGGCGTCCGGGTCGGTGCGCGCCTTGCGGATCTTGCGCGAGATCGCGTCGGCGTCGTCGGTCAGGTTGATGCGCGACAGGTCCGACGGATCGGATTTCGACATCTTCTTAGAGCCGTCCTTCAGGCTCATCACCCGGGTCGCCGGCCCCTCGATCAGCGGCTCGGTGATCGGGAAATAGCCGTTCACCGTCTCGTCGCCCATCTGGATCGCCTGCCCGAGCCCGGCGGCGGCGATCTTGTCGGAGAAGTCGTTATTGAACTTGGCGGCGATGTCGCGGGTCAGTTCCAGATGCTGCTTCTGGTCGTCGCCGACGGGGACGTGGGTCGCCCGGTAGAGCAGGATGTCGGCTGCCATGAGGCTCGGATAGGCGAGCAGGCCCAGCGAGGCGTTCTCGCGGTCCTTGCCGGCCTTTTCCTTGAACTGCGTCATGCGGTTCATCCAGCCGATGCGCGCGACGCAGTTGAACACCCAGGCCAGCTCGGCGTGGCCCGGAACGCGGCTCTGGTTGAAGACGATGTGCTGCTTCGGGTCGATGCCGGCAGCCAGGAACGCGGCGGTGATCGACCGGGTCTGCTCCCGCAGGTCGTCATGGACGAGCTGGGCCGTGATCGAGTGCAGGTCGACGACGCAGTAGATGCAGTCGTGGCTCTCCTGCAGGGCCACGAACTTGCGGATCGCGCCGAGATAATTGCCGAGATGCAGATTGCCCGTGGGCTGCACGCCGGAAAAGACGCGGGGGGTGATGTCGCTCATGGTCGGCGGCTCCGGAATTGGCAGCGCGGGCGGGAATTGCCGCGCGTTATGGCCGAGGGCACGGGCACGATCAAGCGCCCTGCCCCGGCTCAGGATGCAGCGGGCGGCGGCGGCGGTCGCTTGCGCTTCAGGACGGCGAGGAACAGCCTGCGATCAGCGGCCCCGGTGGCCAGCGCCAAGGCGAAATAGATCGCCATGGCGGAGGCGACGAGAATGCCGATCGCCAGGATCTGCGTCGTCAACGCGCTCGACGGCTGCAGCCAGTCGCCGAGCTCGATCATCTCGAGGATCAGGACGCCGCCCATCAGGAGCGAGCAGACGAGCACCAGCGCGGTCCGCTTCAACAGCTCCCGATCGATCTGCCACTGGCCCTTGCGGTAGAGGCCGGCAAACAGCAGGCCGGCATTCAGCCAGCCGGCCAGCGTCGTCGCCAGCGCGATGCCCCGCTCGGCGATCAGCCAGAACAGGATCAGCGACAGGACGATGTTCGCCCCGGCGGAGGCGAGCGTCGCCTTCATCGGCGTCTTGGTGTCCTCGCGGGCGAAATAGCCGGGCGAGAACACCTTGATCATCACGAAGGCCGGCAGCCCGAGGGCGTAGAGGCCGAGGACGGAGGCGACGACGGGCGTCACCGACGGATCGAAGGCGCCGCGCTCGTAGATCACCCGGATGATCGGCTCGGGAATGATGAACAGAGCGACCGCGGCGGGCAGCGTCAGGAACAGGGCGAATTCCAGGCTGCGGTTCTGGGTGTGCTGGGCCTCGCGCAGATGGCCCGCCTTCAGGGCGCGAGCGAGTTCGGGCAGGAGCACGACGCCGATCGCCACGCCGATCATGCCGAGCGGCAGCTGATAGGGCCGGTCGGCATATTGCAGGATCGATACCGCCCCCGGCTTGAAGGAGGCGATGGCCTGGCCGACGAAGAGGTTGATCTGGGTGATGCCGCCGATCAGGGCGGCCGGCCCGGCCAGCACCAGGAGCCGCTTCAGGCCCTTGGTCCAGCGCGGACGCCTGAGCGCGACGCCGAAGCCGGCCATGCGCATGGCGACGACCACCATGGCGAGCTGCGCCAGCCCGGCGATCATCACGCCCCAACTCATCAGGAAACCGATGGTCGGCTTGTCGGCCTCGGTCCACAGGCACCAGGACAGGACACCGATGAGGATGAAGTTGAGCAGCGTCGGCGCGGCAGCCGCCGCGAAGAAGCGGCGGAAGGCGTTGAGGATGCCGCAAACCATCGCCATCAGGGACATGCAGGCGAGATAGGGGAACATGATGCGCGAGAAGGTGACTGTGATGTCGTAGCGCGCCGCGCAGGAGATCACGTCACCGCCCGCCGACGGGTCGTCGACGCATACGGCAAGGCCCGGCGCGATGATCGTCTTGACCAGCACCGGCATGAACACCAGCGCCAGCACCGTCAGGACGACGAGCGCGGTGAACAGCGTCGAGAAGATCTCGTTGGCGAAACGCCGGGCGCCCTCTTCACCCTCCTCTTCCAGCGAGCGCGAGAACAGCGGAATGAAGGCGGCGTTGAACGCGCCCTCGGCAAAGAGCCGCCGGAACAGGTTCGGAAAGCGGAACGCCAGGTTGAAGGCGTCGGCCACCGGTCCGACGCCCAGCGCCGAGGCCATCATCATTTCGCGGCCGAAACCGAAGATGCGGGAGACCAGCGTCGCCCCGCCGACCGTGGCGAACTTGGACAGGAGGCTCATCGATGGGGGATGCCGAATGCGCGCTGCGAGGACATGACGACAGGTGAGGACATTTCGCCCTCCGGGCTCTCGAAGACGCGCTTCAGCCGGACCTCGATCCGCTCGATGCGGGTCTCGCTGGTGATCTTCGTGCCGATCAGGTCGGTCACGTAGAAGACGTCGACGACCTTCTCGCCATAGGTCGAGATGTGGGCCGAGCGGATGTCGAGATTGAGGTCGGAGATCGCACCGGTGACGTCCGACAGGAGGCCGGGCCGGTCGAGCCCCTCCACCTCGATGACGGTCAACTGGTTCGACAGGGTGTTGTCGACGCTGACACGCGGCTTGACGGCGAAGAGTTCGGTACTGCGTGGCGGCCGGCGATTGGCCAGGAGGCTGGCCGGCATCTCGCGGCCCTGCAGCAGCTTGCCGATATTGGCACAGATGCGCTCGGCGCGGCGGAGCTCGTCCTCGTCGGATTCGAACTCGCGGTTGAGCAGCATCACGTCCAGCGCACGGCCGTCCGACATGGTGAAGATCTGGGCGTCGGCGATGTTGGCGCCGGTGCCGGCGCAGGCTCCGGCAATCAGCGACAGAAGCCGCGGATGGTCGGGCGCCAACACCATGATCTCCGTCACTTCGCGGAAGCGGTCGGTGCGCGTCTGCGTCGCCAGGGCGCCGGCATCGCGCGATTCGCGGATGAACTCCGCGTGGCGAAGCTGGTCGTCCAGCGGCGCGGTGAGGAAATAGTTCGGATAATGCAGGTCGAGATAGCCGGTGCGCTCGGCTTCCGGCCAAGCGCCCAGCCGCTCGGCGAGACGCTCGCGCGCCTGCCCGATGCGCTCGCTGCGCGAGGTCTGGGTGAAGCCGCCGGTCAGGGTCGGCTCGGTCTCCATGTAGAGGGTCCGGATGAGCTGGCCCTTCCAGCCGTTCCAGACGCCGGGACCGACCGCGCGGATGTCGCAGACGGTCAGGATCGTCAGGAGCTTCAGGCGGTCGAGCGTGCGCACGCGTTCGGCGAAGTCGAGAATGGTCTTGCGGTCGGTGAGGTCACGCTGCTGCGCCGTCATCGACATGACGAGATGGTCCTCGACCAGCCATGCGACGAGATCGGTCTCGCGCTCGTCGAGGCCGAAGCGCGGGCACAGTTCGCGGGCAATCTCGGCGCCGGCGATGGAATGGTCCACCGGCCGGCCCTTGGCGATGTCGTGCAGGAGCAGCGCCAGGTAGAGCGGCACCCGGTCCTTCTGGAGCGGCATGAAGCCGCTCGACAGCGGCACCTCCTCGACCAGCTCGCCATGCTCGATGCGCGACAGCGTCGAGATCGACCGCAGCAGGTGCTCGTCCACCGTGTAGTGGTGGTACATGTTGAACTGCATCATCGCGACGATCCGACCGAAATCGGGGATGAAGCGACCGAGGACGCCGGCCTCGTTCATCCGCCGCAGATGCAGCTCGGGGTCCTTGCGATCGGTCAGAACGTCGATGAAGAGGCTGTTGGCCTCCGGATTGTCCCGCAATTCGGCATCGACCAGGCGCAGGGACCGGCGGATCAGCTTCAGCGCATCGGGGTGGTATTCCAGCTCGTGCAGCGCGGCGAGGCGGAAGATGCGGATCAGATTGACCGGATCGTCGCGGAAGACGGTGGCACGGCTGATATTGATGCGGTTGTTGTCGATGTGGAAATCGAGCGTGCCGGGGATCTTCTTGGCCCGGGCGCGCAGGGTGCGCACGAAGCCGCGGATGCCGGGGGCGTCCTTGGCATGCTGCTCTTCCAGCGCCGCGCAGAAGATGCGCGTCAGATCGCCGACATCCTTGGCGATCAGGAAGTAGTGCTTCATGAAGCGCTCGACGTCCTTCAGGCCCGGATGGGCATTGTAGCCGAGCCGCTTGGCGATCTCCGGCTGCAGGTCGAAGGACAGCCGCTCCTCGGCCTTGCCGGTGGCGAAATGCATGTGGCAGCGCACGGCCCAGAGGAAGTCCTCGGCCTTGGCAAAGAGCTTGGCTTCGCGCCGGGAGAACACGCCGGCTTCGACCAGCGCCTCGGTCGTGTTCACCCGGTAATGGTACTTGGCGATCCAGAACAAGGTGTTGAGGTCGCGCAGACCGCCCTTGCCCTCCTTGATGTTGGGCTCGACCAGATAGCGCGTGTTGCCGGTCTTGGCGTGGCGCGCGGACCGCTCCTCGAGCTTGGCGGCGATGAAGGCCTCACTCGTTCCGGCCACCACTTCGGCCTCGAAGCGTGTGTCGAGCTCGGCCAGAAGCTCCTCGTCACCGGCGATGAGCCAGCGTTCGAGAATCGCGGTGCGGATGGTGAAGTCGGCGCGCGCCAGCTTGATGCATTCGTCGACGGTGCGGGACGCGTGACCGACCTTGAAGCCCAGATCCCACAGGAGATACAGGAGATATTCCACCACCTGCTCGCCAAGCGCCGACTGCTTGTAGGGGAGGAGAAACAGGAGATCGATGTCGGAGCCCGGCGCCAGGGTGCCGCGGCCATAGCCGCCGACCGCCAGGACCGTCATGCGCTCGCCGGCCGACAGGTTGGCGGCATTGAAGACGAAGCGCAGGGCGTAATCGTGGATCGCGTGGATCACCGCGTCCTGCAGCCGGGCGAGACGACGCGCGCACAGGCTGCCGCTGCCATCCTCGAACAGCATTTCCTCGATGGTGGCGCGGCCGTCGCGAATCATGTCCCGCACCAGCGCCAGAACCTCGCTGCGCGCCGTGTTCGAGGCCCCGCCAGCGCTGTCTTTCTCGGCGATCGCGGCCAGCCTCGCGCGCAGGCCATCCAGGTCGAGGATGCCGACAAGGCTTTCCCCCTTGGGCAGGGAAGCGGGGCTCGACAAGGCGGCGGAGGCCTCCAGCATCGTCATCGGCAATCCTGATCGATCGAATTCGCGTTCGGCGGCAGGCTATATCCCATTCGCCAGCGCGAAGCGAGAAAGCCGGCAGATCATCACGTGCAGGAAGCGTGCGAGGGGTCAGGCGCATAAAAAAAGGGCCGCCCCGCGGGACGACCCTTGATCGGCGGAAGATGAACTCCGCCCCGTGCAATACCGGATTAGCGCTGGGTGGCGCCACGCTCGGCTTCGTTTGCCTCGGTGCGATAGAAGTCGCTGCCCGGAACAACCGACGTGTCGTTGGTTGCCGCGGTCGTGTTGCCCTGGGCATAGCCATAGGCACGCGCGTCGGTCTGCGTGGTGGCAGCGGCGACGCCGCCGTCAGCGGTGACCTGGCGCTGGGCTTCCTCGTTGCGGGTCTCGTAGAATTCCGAACCCGGGATGATCGACTGTGCGACAGCCGGAGCGGCGATCGAAAGACCGATGACTGCTGCCGAAATAGCGATTACATTCTTCATTGTATTACCGTTCACTTAGATGATTTCAATTCTCTGCGTCGCCGGATACAAGAAATATCCCGTGGCGCCGATTGATCCCGATGTAAGCACTGCATGGCTCGACAAAAGTGCCGGATTGTGAACAGTCCGTGGTCGAAAATCATGCCCAATGAAATGGAACCCGATCTTTGTCACGCCGGTGTGAACGAATGACCTGACGAGCCTGCGGAACGCAGAAAAGGGCCGCCCCTTTCGGGACGACCCTTTCAATGTGCTGCCCGCCAGAGTGCGGACGAAGCAGATTACTTGATGACGTTGGTGTTCGAACCGTCCTGCAGCGCCTCACCCTTCTGGGTCTTGGCACCTTCCTCGGGCGAGAAGGTCGCGCCCGAACCCGGGATCAGCACATCATCGCCGTTCTCCGGCGTGGTGGACGACGTGGTCATGCCGTTGTCCTCGGCGACATCGTTGCGCTCCTGCGCTTCGGCCGTCTCGGACTGCGTCTCGCTACCCGGCACGATGGTGGCCTGGGTGTCGTTGGCTTCCGGCGCCATGCCGGTCATGCCGTCGCTCTCGGCGACGTCGTTGCGCTCGGCAGCGTTGTTCTGCTCGATCACGGTTTCCGAACCGGGGATCTTCGGCGTGGCGTCCTGCGCTAGTGCACCAAAGCTGAACACCGAGGTACCAAGAAGGGCGGCGGTAAAGATAGCAGTCGTCTTCATAAGAAATGCCTTTCGTATGAGTATCATTGTGAACACATCCGACGATGGCGCCGGTAAATTCACGATCGGCACAACAACGGCGCCCATCCCTGCTGGTTCCACATAAATCGACAGACCCGCCTGGACCCGGATCACGAAGATGAGATGAGGCTGTCATGAGCGACGGGTGGGTGCAGCGGGCCGAACGCCCGCTGGGTCGGGGCGCACGGGGTCTCCCGCAGCTCTGCACCCGGAGGCACGGGGCTGCCTGAGCCATGGCCCCATGCGTCAATCTGTCATGCAACAGGCGAACTCAGCCTTGCGGCTTCGCCAATCCCTTCAGCCGGTAAAGCTCTTCCAACGCCTCGCGGGGCGACAGGCTGTCCGGGTCGACCTCGGCCAGGGCGTCACGCAGGGCCGTATCGGCCGGCCGCTCCGGCGGCTCGCTCCGGCGCACGACCGCCGAGAACAGCGGCAGGTCGTCGACGAAGGCACTGCGCTTCTCGCCCTGCTCGCCGCGCTCGAGCTGGATCAGCACCTGCCGTGCCCGCTCCACCGCCTGCGTCGGCAGTCCGGCGAGCTTGGCCACCTGGATGCCGTAGGAGCGGTCGGCAACGCCGGGCTTCACCTCGTGCAGGAAGATGACCTCCCCTTCCCACTCCTTCACCCGCATGGTGGCATTCTTCATCCGGCCAAGCCGGGCCGCCAGGGCCGTCATCTCGTGGAAATGGGTGGCGAAGAGCGCCCGGCAGCGATTGACCTCGTGCAGGTGCTCGACGGCGGCAAATGCGATGGACAGGCCGTCATAGGTCGCCGTGCCACGGCCGATCTCGTCGAGGATGACCAGAGCCCGTTCGCCGGACTGGTTGAGGATCGCTGCCGTCTCGACCATCTCGACCATGAAGGTCGAGCGCCCTTCGGCGAGATCGTCGGAAGCCCCCACCCGGCTGAACAGCCGGTCGACGATCCCGATATGGGCACGGGTCGCCGGTACGTAGGAACCGATCTGGGCGAGAACGGCCACGAGGGCGTTCTGGCGCAGGAAGGTCGACTTGCCGCCCATGTTCGGCCCGGTCAGCAGCCAGATCGCGCCGGCGTCGGCATCGTCGGGCGGCGACAGATCGCAGTCATTGGCGACGAACGGGTCGCCGCTTCCCGCCTTCAGCGCAGCCTCGACCACCGGATGCCGGCCGCATTCGACGTGAAACGCCAGGCTGTCGTCGACGAGCGGCGCGGTCCAGTCTTCGGCCACCGCAAGCTCCGCGAGAGCCGCGGAGACGTCGAGCACCGCCAGCGCCTCGGCGCCGCGCTGGATCGCCTCGGCGCAGCCGACGACGGTGTCGGCGAGACGGTCGAAGGTCGCCAGTTCGATGCGCAGCGCCTCGGAGGCCGCGCCCGCGATCCGGCTTTCGAGCTCCGACAGCTCGGTCGTCGTGAAGCGCATGGCGGAGGCCATGGTCTGGCGGTGGATAAAGCGGGCGACGCCCTCGCCTTCGGTGAGGGCCTTCGCCTGTCCGTCGCTGACCTCGACGAAATAGCCGAGTACGTTGTTGTGCTTGATCCGCAGATTGCGGACCCCGGTCTCGGCGGCGTAGCGCCCCTGCAGTTCGGCGATCACCCGGCGGGAATTCTCGCGCAGGGCGCGGGCCTCGTCGAGTTCGGCAATGGCGCCCTCGCGCACGAAGCCACCGTCGCGCTTGAGAAGCGGCATATCGTCGGCCAGCGTCGCGGCCAGCGGCTCCAGGCAGTGGCGCGGCAGCGCCGCCAGCGCGGCGGTGGCGCGGGCAAGTTCGGCCGGCAGATCGCTGTCGAGGCTGGCGGCGATCGCCAGTCCCGCCTCCAGCCCGTCGCGGATCGCGGCAAGGTCGCGCGGACCGCCGCGGCCCAGCGACAGCCGGGACAGCGCCCGTTCCGTGTCCGGCAGTCCGCCCAACGTCGCGCGCAGGCGCTGGCGGGCGGTCATGTCGGCGATGAAATGCGCCACCGAGGCCTGGCGCTCGCGGATCGCCGCCGGATCGGTCAGCGGCCCGGCCAGGCGTCCGGCAAGAAGCCGCCCGCCGGCCCCGGTCACCGTCCGGTCGATGGTGGCGAGAAGACTGCCCTGCCGCTTGCCCGAAATGGTGCGGGTGAGCTCCAGCGAGGCGCGGGTCGCCGGATCGATCTGCATGAGCGAGCCGGGCGCGATGCGCTCGGGCCGCTGCAGGGCGGGGCGCGCCGCCAGCTGGGTCTTGCCGAGATAGGCGATCAGCGCCGCGCCGGCGGCCAGCTCGACCCGCGAGAAACCGCCGAAACCTTCCAGCGTCGCCACGCCGAAGAACCTGCACAGTCGCTCTTCGGCCGTGGCGCCATCGAATAGCGCCTGGGGCTCGGGCCGGGCCGTGCGGCCGAAGCGGCGCAGCAGCGGCTGCAGGGCCTCGTCGTGGAACACGGGATCGGCGACGACCAGTTCGCTCGGCTCGATGGCGGCGATGTCCGTGGACAGCCGCGCCATGTCGGTCTCGGCCAGGCGAAAGCTGCCGGTGGACAGGTCCGTCCAGGCCAAAGCGAAGGTCGCGCCCGGTCCGGAGCCACCGAGCCGCGCCAGTGCCATCAGGTAATTCGGCCGGCCGGGCTCGAGCAGCGTCTCCTCGGTGATCGTGCCGGGGGTGACCAGCCGCACCACGTCGCGCCGCACGACGGACTTGGCGCCGCGCTTGCGCGCCTCGGCCGGGTCCTCAACCTGTTCGCAGACGGCGACCCGGTGGCCGAGGGCAATCAGCTTGTGGAGATAGTCGTCGGCCGAGACCACCGGGACGCCGGCCATCGGAATGTCGTCGCCCAGATGCTTGCCGCGCTTGGTCAGCGTGATGCCGAGGGCGCGCGATGCCTCGACGGCGTCGTCGAAAAACAGCTCGTAGAAATCGCCCATCCGGTAGAACAGGAGACAGTCGGGATTGGCCGACTTGATCTCGATGTACTGCGCCATCATCGGCGTCGGAGGCGGGGTCGCCGCGGCGTCCGTTTGCGCTGTCATCGCTTCGATCGTTCTCTTGCGTCCTTGTCGTCCGGTCGGTGGCAGAGGGGCCGTCTGGGGCGCGGGAACACGTCCCGCGCCGGCCGCCAAGCTTCCCTTGGCATAGCTTTGCGGGTATCGCGATGGAAGAGGAGACACCAACAATCCCAAAGGGAGGGGCACCAGCATGCTTGATAAACCGGGCCAGCGTCCGCCATCCGTGACCGATCAGGAAGCCCTGGACTTCCACTCGCAAGGCCGTCCCGGCAAGCTCGAGATCAACCCGACCAAGCCGATGGCGACCCAGCGCGACCTGTCGCTGGCCTATTCGCCCGGCGTCGCGGTTCCGGTCCGCAAGATCGCCGAAGACCCGGAAACGGCCTTCGACTACACGGCCCGCGGCAACATGGTCGCCGTCATCTCCAACGGCACGGCGATTCTCGGCCTCGGCAATCTCGGCGCGCTGGCCTCCAAGCCGGTGATGGAAGGCAAGGCCGTGCTGTTCAAGCGCTTCGCCGACGTCGATTCCATCGACCTGGAGGTGGACACGGAGAATGTCGAGGAGTTCATCAATTGCGTGCGGCTTTTGGGGCCGTCCTTCGGCGGCATCAATCTGGAAGACATCCGGGCGCCCGACTGCTTCGTCATCGAGGAGCGGCTGCGCGAGCTCATGGACATCCCGGTGTTCCATGACGACCAGCACGGCACCGCGATCATCGCCGCCGCCGGCCTGATCAACGCGCTGCACCTGACCGGTCGCGACCTGACCTCCACCCGGCTGGTGGTCAACGGCGCCGGCTCGGCCGCGATCGCCTGCGTCGACCTTTTGAAGGCGATGGGCTTTGCCGCCCGCAACATCATCGTCTGCGACACCAAGGGCGTCATCCATCGCGGTCGCGAAAGCGGCATGAACCAGTGGAAATCGGCCCATGCGGTGGACACCGACCTGCGCACCCTCGCCGAGGCGATGGACGGGGCCGATGTGGTGTTCGGCCTGTCGGCCAAGGGCGCGCTGACGCCGGCGATGGTCGCCTCGATGGCCAAGAACCCGGTGATCTTTGCCATGGCCAACCCCGATCCGGAGATCACCCCCGAGGAGGTCGCCGAGATCCGCTCCGACGCGATCATGGCGACGGGCCGGTCCGACTATCCCAACCAGGTCAACAACGTCCTCGGCTTTCCCTACATCTTCCGCGGCGCGCTGGACGTGCGGGCCACCACTATCAACGAGGAGATGAAGGTCGCGGCGGCCGAAGCGCTGGCGGCGCTTGCCCGCGAGGACGTGCCCGACGACGTGGTGGCGGCCTATCGCGGCCAGCGCCCGCAATTCGGGCCGCGCTACATCATCCCGGTGCCGTTCGATCCGCGGCTGATCTCGGCGATCCCCCAGGCCGTGGCGAAGGCCGCCATGGACACCGGCGTCGCCCGCCGCGCGATCGGCGACTTCGAGGCCTATGACAAGGAGCTGCGCTCGCGCCGCGACCCGATCGTCTCAACCCTGCAGCGCATCTATGACGGCGTGCGCCGGGACCCCAAGCGCGTCGTCTTCGCCGAGGGCGAGGAGCCGCAGGTGATGCGGGCCGCCCTTGCCTATGTGAACCAGAATCTGGGCACCGCCATCCTGCTCGGCCGCGAGGCCGAGATGCGCGAGACCGCCCGCGAGGCCGGCATCGACCTGGAGCGGCCGGGGCTGGAGATCATCAATGCGCGGCTGTCCAACCGGGTGGAGGCCTATACCGACCTTCTCTACAGCCGGCTGCAGCGCAAGGGCTATCTGCATCGCGACTGCGTGCGGATGATGCGCAACGACCGCAACCATTTCGCCAGCGCCATGGTCGCCACCGGCGATGCCGACGCGATGGTCTCGGGCGTGACGCGCAACTACCAGACGGTGCTTGCGGACGTGACCCGCGTCCTCGACGTCGAGCCGGGCCATTGCATGATCGGCGTCTCCATCGCCCTGTGCCGCGGGCGCACCGTGCTGGTCGCCGACACGGCGGTGCATGACATGCCGAATGCCGAGGAACTCGCCGACATCGCGGTGGAGGCCGCGGCCATGGCCCGCAAGATGGGCTACGAGCCGCGGGTGGCGATGCTGGCCTATTCGACCTTCGGCAATCCGCCGGGAGACCGGGCGCAGAAGGTGCAGGACGCGGTCCGCATCCTCGACAGCCGGAATGTCGATTTCGAGTATGACGGCGAAATGAACGCCGACGTGGCGCTGAATGCCGAGCTTATGGAGCAGTACCCGTTCTGCCGCCTGTCCGGCCCGGCCAATGTCCTGGTCATGCCGGCCTTCCACTCGGCCTCGATCGCCACGAAGATGCTGCAGGAGCTCGGCGGCTCCAAGGTGATCGGACCGCTGCTGGTCGGGCTCGAGCGGCCGGTGCAGATCGTCTCGCTCGGCGCCCGCGACTCCGACATCGTCAACATGGCGGCCATCGCCGCCTATGACGCGATCGGCTGATCGCCGCCACGGGCCGGGGGCGGACCGGATGCGGCCCCGGCACCAATGCGTTCACCCCTTGGCGCGTTGTACAGCCGACCGGTTCGGGCCATTTGCGGATTGTCAGCCTGCGTTCATCGAAGGCATGCTAGTTCGGGCATCTTGCAGGCGGAGATTACTCGGCCGAAGATGTCACCGTCGGCTGACGGGGAACGGAACGGCGCCTGCGGGCGCTGCCGCTCCGTGACAATGCCGTTCACCTGCCGATCGTACCCGGCAGGCCATCGCCTGAGGAAGTCGAGTCATGCCGAACACCATGCAGATCGCAGTCGCAGCTCTCCTGGCGATGACGCTGGGCGCCGCCGCGCAGGGCAGTGACGAAAAGGTCAATGTGCTACAATACGCGCTGTCGCATCCGTCGGACAACGCCCAGATGCAGCGCCCCCCGGCGCTTGGCGATTCCGTGCCGGCAAGCGTCAACCTGCAGCAGGCCAACGGCAATACGAGCTTTGCCTATTTCTACTATGCCGGCCAGCCGGTCATCGTCGACCTGAAGACGCGCAGCATCGTGCGCATCGGCGAGTAGCAGCGCCCCCGTCGAAACGCGGCGGGAAGACACCAGGGCCCGGGTCGCCGCTCAGGCGGCGAAGCGGCCCGCATCGGCGCCGTAATGGCCGATATAGCGCGGATTGATCCGTTCGCGCGGCAACACGACGAGCACGTCGGTGGTGCCGAACTGGTGGTCGACCACCGCCCCTTCCCCGATATAGCCCCCGAGGCGGAGATAGCCCTTCAGGAGCGGCGGCATCTGCGCCAGCGCCGATCGCATGTCGGCGATCTCGCCCATGTCCGGGAAGAACGTGCCGCGATGGGCATGGGCGCGCACGGCCCATTCGGCCGGGGCCGGGGCGTTCTGCTTCAGGAAGGCCAGCGGCAGCGCCAGCGCCTCGGTGTCGGTGCCGGCCAGCGAGGCGCAGCCGAACAACACGTCGATGTCGTGGGCGAGGACATAGCTCCAGATCCCCTGCCAGAGCAGTTCGACCGTGCGCTTGCCGCGATAGTCCTTGAGGACGCAGGAGCGTCCGAGTTCGAGAAAGCGCTTGCCGGAATGGCGGGCGATCATCGGCGCGATGTCGAATTCCTGCGCCGTGTAGAAACCACCGGCGAGTTCCGCCATCTCCGCCCGCATCAGGCGGTAGGTGCCGACGATCCGATTGGTCGTCGAGCCGCCGCGCTTGTGATCGATCACCAGGAGATGGTCGCAATAGCGATCGAAACCGTCGCTGTCGCGCCGCGTCATCTTCTGGAATTTCGACGGCTGGGCGCTCATCTCCTCGTAGAAGACGCGATAGCGCAGCTGCTGGGCTGCCTTGACCTCGGCCGAGCTGCGCGCGAGCCGCACCTCAAGCTCGCCGATGCGGCCGAGGATCGGGGTCGCTGGGTCGAAGCTGATCGGCACCCGGCGCATCTTGGCGGGTACGAACCGCAGGGCCACATTGCCGAAATCGAACGCCGCAGGACGCGGGGTCACGGCGGATACATGTCGGGTCCCGTCCACGGTCATCGCAACTCTCCCTCGATCCCCATGCCATTCACGCGGTACAAAGCTTCGGCGACGTTTTGATGACCGGCGCCCTCGCCCGTCACCTCTCTCGCGCCTTGGAGAGACGCCCGAAGGTACCCTCCCGGGACAAATCGCACGGGTTCCGGTCACCCGTTGCCTCTGCCGTCGGACCACCAACGGCGCGGCGATCCGCGAAAATGGCGTCGCCGCGGGCTCTTATCAACTCATGTCGACGACGACACGCCCGCGGATCTGGCCGTCGATGATCTTCCCGGCGGCGTCCACGATACCATCAAAGTCGATGTCGGTCGCGATCGCTCGCAGTTTGGCCGGATCGAGATCTTCGGCCAGCCGCTTCCAGGCCTGCATCCGCCGTGGTTTCGGCGCCATGACGGAATCGATGCCGAGCAGCGAAACCCCGCGCAGGATGAACGGCGCGACCGATGCCGGCAGATCCATTCCCTGGGCAAGGCCGCAACAGGTGACGACGCCGCCGTAACGGGTCGCCGCCAGGACGTTGGCGAGGGTGTGGCTGCCGACCGCATCGACGCCGCCAGCCCAGCGCTCCTTGGCAAGCGGCTTGCCCGGCTCAGACAGTTCGGCGCGGTCGATGATCTCGCTCGCGCCCAGATCGCGCAGCCAGCCGGCTTCCTCGGGGCGACCGGTCGAGGCGATGACGGTCCAGCCGAGCTTTGACAGCAGCGCAACCGCGACCGAGCCCACTCCTCCGGAGGCACCGGTGACGACCACCGGCCCGGCCTCGGGGCGCAGGCCCGCATCTTCCAGCGCCATCACCGACAGCATGGCGGTGTAGCCGGCGGTGCCGATGGCCATGGCGTCCTTGGCCGAGAAGTTCTCGGGCAGCGGCACCAGCCAGTCGCCGTTTAGCCGTGCGCGCCCGGCAAAGGCGCCGTGATGGGTTTCGCCGACACCCCAGCCGTTGAGGACGACCTTGTCGCCCTCCTTCCAGTCGGCATGGGTGGAGCGCAGCACGCTCCCGGCGAGGTCGATTCCGGGGATCAGGGGCCAGCGGCGAACCACCGGGCCCCGGCCGGTGATTGCCAGCCCGTCCTTGTAATTGACCGTCGTGGCCTCGACCGCGACGTCCACGTCGCCGTCCATCAACTCGTCCATCGACATCTCGACGATATCGACCGACTGCTTCTTTGCCTCGTCCCGCGATACGCGGATCGCCCGGAATGTCTCGCTCATCCTGCGCTCTTTCCGTTCCCTGTGATCGCCCGCCCTGCCTTATCTGACAAAGGGCGCACGTCGGGGTTGTCAATCGGCGGCGCCATCCGTCCCAGCCTTCGCCCGATCGCGGCGCGGCTGCAGCACGAACTCGTCAAAGAGGATCACCATCGCGCCGACGGTGATGCAGGCATCCGCCAGGTTGAAGATGGCGAAGGCCCAGACCGGCGTGTGGAAATAGACGTAGTCGACCACATAGCCGAGCAGGACGCGGTCGATGAGATTGCCGATCGCGCCGCCGACGATGATGGCGAGGCCGAAATGGGTCAGCCGCCGGTCCGCCGGGGTTTTGATCCAGAGGATCATCACCACGACCAGAACCACGCCGGCCAGAGCGGCGAGCCCGACATCGCCCACCCCGGAGAACATCGAGAAGGCGATGCCATCGTTGCGGGCGTGGTAGATCGCCAGGAACGGCAGCAACTCGATCGCCTCGCCGAGGGCCATATTGGCGACCACCAGCGCCTTGATCATCTGGTCCGCCATGACGGCCAGCACGACGATCAGGATGTTGAACAGAACGAGATTGCGGCTCACAGCGTCAGCGCTCCACGCCGTGCCTCGAACAGCATCACACCCGTCGCGACCGCCAGGTTGAGGCTGTCGGCGCGGCCGGACTGGGGAATGCGCACCAGCACGTCGCAGCTGCGCGCGAGCGACGGCGTCAGGCCGGCCTGCTCGTTGCCCATCAGCAGGATCGTCGGCTGGGCGCCGTATTCGGGTTTGCGGTAGTCGACGGCGCCTTCCATGTGGGTGCCGGCGACGAGGCCGGAAAAGCCCTTGCGCCATTCCAGGAACTCGGCCTCGCTCGCCTTGGCCAGCGGCACGGCGAAGATCGAGCCCATGGTCGCCCGCACGGTTTCCAGCGAGAACGGATCGACCGTCTCGCCGATCAGGACGACGCCCGACGCCCCCGCGGCATCGGCGGTCCGCAGGACTGTGCCGAGATTGCCCGGATCGCGGACGCGGTCGAGCGCGACGATGACATTGCGGCCCGACACGTCGAGCTTGGCCAGCGGCGTCAGCCGGCGACGGAACACGCCGACGGCATTCTGCGGGTTGTCGCGGCGGGTGATCGCCTCCAGCACCTTGGCGTTGGCTTCAAGGACGTCGCCGCCCAGCGATACGGTCCGCGCGGCGGTCTTCTCCAGGAATTCGTGCCCGGCGGCGGCACGGGCGATGACCAGCGTCTGGATCTCCCAGCCCGCGTCGAGCGCGTCGCCGACGAGCTTCAGCCCTTCGGCGAGGAACAGGCCGGTCTCGTCGCGATGGCGCTTCTGGGCCAGCGCTCGGATGTCCTTGACGATGGGGTTGGAGACGCTGGACACCTCCTTGACCCGGCCGGGGGCGCGGGTCGGGGCAAAGTGCCGGCCGTCACCGGTCTCGGGCGGGCGCGAGCGGTCAGACATCGGGGGCACTCCAGCGGGAAAACAGGGATGTGGACAGGACCCGCGGCTCGGCGCCGTCCTCGCGAATGACGAGTTCGCCGGATGCGAGGTCGCCGCCGAGACCGCGCATGGTCTCTCCCATCAGCGCCGACAGGGAATAGAACGAGGCGCGGATGGAATAGGCGGTCAGGATCACGAAGAGCGGCTTGTCGGACAGAAGCGCCCGGGTCAGCGACAGAAGATACGGCAGATCCTCGAAGAGCTGCCAGACCTCGCCCTTGGGACCGCGGCCGAATTTCGGCGGATCGAGCAGGATCGCGTCGTACTGGCTGCCGCGCTTGATCTCGCGCTCGGCATAGCGGACGGCGTCCTCGCAGATCCAGCGGACCGGCTTGTCGCCGAGCCCGGCCATCTCCTGGTTCTCGCGCGCCCAGCCGATCGCCTTCTTGGAGGCGTCGACATGGGTCACATCGGCCCCGGCCCGGGCCGCCACCAGCGAGGCGACGCCGGTATAGCCGAACATGTTGAGCAGCCGGACCGGCGTCTGGCGCGCACGGTTGGCCTTGCGGATCGCGTCCTCGGCGAAGGACCAATGGGCCGCCTGCTCGGGAAACACGCCGACATGGCGGAACGAGGTGAAGCGGCCCTGATAGGACAGCCCGTCATAGGTCAGCGGCCATGTCTCGCCGAGCGGCTCCTTGGGGAAACGCCAGCGGCCGGTGCCTTCCTCGTCCGTGTCGCCGGTGAACTCGGCGTCGGCATCCTGCCACCGGGCCGGGTCGCGCGGCTCCCAGATCGCCTGGTTCTCCGGACGGCGCACCAGCAGCGGCCCGTAGCGCTCGAGCTTCTCGCCGCGCCCCGAATCCAGCAGCGCATAGTCCGGCGTCGCCGCCACCGTCAGGATCAGCGGGCCGGATTCCGGCGGCCGTTCGCCGGTCGGCGCCGGCAGGTCCAGCCGGGCCACCGCAGGCGGCTCGACGCGCGGGGCCTTAGTCTCGGCCGTCTGGCCGTCGGGCGATGGCGCGCGCGTGCGCTGCCGTCCGGCGCCGGTGTCCTTGACCTGCGCGGAGCCCGATTTTGCCGCGGCCTTGCGGCCCATCCGCCGTGCTCGCGCCAAGACGAGCCTCCCTGCCTGTTTGTGTAAACGCGCTCCTTAGCGGTTCCGCCCCATCTTGGCAAAGCGATGCAAAACGTGGTCGTTAAGGACGGCATCAAGCTGACGGGGCCTTCGCACGCCCCACCCACCAGGGAGGAACTGTCGATGGATCTCAAGGGCGAATACCGGCTCCCGGCCCGGCGCGAAGCGGTGTGGGCGGCGCTGAACGACACCGACGTTCTGCGCGACTGCATTCCCGGCTGCCAGAGCCTGGAAATGACCGGCGAGAACGAAATGGCCGCGACGGTGGTGACCAAGATCGGCCCGGTGAAGGCGAAGTTCGAGGGTCAGGTCCGCCTCGAGAACATCGAGGCTCCGCAGAGCTATTCGATCGTCGGCGAAGGCAAGGGCGGGATCGCCGGCTTCGCCAAGGGCGGTGCCGACGTGCATCTTGCCGAAGACGGCGACGAGACGATCCTGACCTACGACGTCAAGGCGCAGGTGGGCGGCAAGATCGCCCAGCTCGGTGGCCGGCTGATCGATTCCACCGCCAAGAAGTTGGCCGGCCAGTTCTTCGACTGCTTCGCCGAGAAGGTGTCAGGTGGCGCCAGTTCCGCGGAAGGCACGACCGAGGCCGTCTGAGGGCGGACCGGGCCCGTATTTGCACGGGACAATAGCGAGGCTGATCTCGATCGGCCTCGCATGCGCCGGCGGTCGCCGCCCGATCAGGCGGCGCGGGAGGTGACCAGCGAGGTCGACGTGCCGGAGGCCCTGGCGCGCTCGTCCTGAAGATGCCGCAGCTTGGCCTCGTTCTCGCTCGCCTCACGGCGCAGCCGCTCGACCTCGTATTTCCGTTTCCAGGATTTGCGCCGGTAATGGGACTGGGTCAGCCAGGTGCCGATGCCGCCGAGCACCACGCCGAGGATCACCGCGCCCAGAAGCAGGATGAAGAGCGGCGCCGAGAAGGCGAGCTGCGGCAGCGTGCCGATCGGGTCGAGCGAGACCGGAACCGCCTGTCGATTGGCCACGCAGAAGACGATCAGCACGATCGCGATCGGCACGAGAATGATGAAGGACAGGATTTTCGAGATCATCAGACGTCGCCCCAGATGCTGTTTTGTCGTGCGCCCGGATCGAACGGAATCGATCTCCCGTCCGACGCAGGCCATTGCCAGTGACTGAAGATGGGCCGCGGCCCGGTCGCGTCAATCACCGAAAAGGCTCGCCGCATGCCGAGAGAGGCCTCACCAGACCCGTCGCGGCCGCGAGACACGGATCGCCTAGTCTGACCTTCGACAGTTTCGGCCTGGCGGATCGCCCTCGCCCCCACGAGGTTCCGCCGACCGAACGCCGCATCAGTCGGCGTTGAGGCGCTCGCGCAGTTCCTTGCCGGCCTTGAAGAACGGCACCCATTTCTCTTCGACGGCGACGGCTTCGCCGGTGCGCGGATTGCGGCCCGAGCGCGGCGGGCGATGCTTGACCGAGAAGGCGCCGAAGCCGCGCAGCTCGACCCGGTTGGATTCGCACAGCGCACCGGTGATCTCGTCGAAGATCGCGTTGACGATCGTTTCCACGTCGCGCTGGTAGAGATGTGGATTACGCGTGGCGATGGCCTGCACGAGTTCCGACTTGATCAAGCGACTGCTCCCCCTGAGCACGATTTGAGATGCCCGTCTCCGCTCGACCCCAATCGGAACGGTGGGCAGTGCGCGACAATCCAGTTGTTTCCGCCACTTAACGCAGCGAGGACGCACCGCCCAAAGGCTGCCAGAGCGACACGAGACCGTCAAGGTGACCAGCCTTGCGAAGCACGGCGGTGGTCAGCGAGCCCGACCGGGGATCGAGGCCGAAAACGCCGTAGATCGCTGCACGGGCACCGGCGAACATCGAGAAGTCGAAACCGTCATCCTTGGGCTCGCGGTCGACGATGACCAGATCCCTGGCAATGCCGCGATCCTCTTCGAACCAGCGGCGCACCTCGTTCTCGCCGCCCAGCGCGTCGACCAGCCGGTTCTTCAGGCCCTGCTGGCCGCTGAAGATCGAACCGTCGGCGAGGGCCTTCGCCTCCGCCATGCTCATGTCGCGGCGTTCGGCGACCAGCGCGACGAACCACTCATAGGTGTCCATCACCAGCCGGTTGATCATCTCCTTGGCCGCCTCCGGCGCGGGAGCGAAGGGCGAGGGTTCCGCCTTCAGCGGCGCCGACTTGATGGCGTTGACCTCGACCCCGACCGTCTCGAGCAGCTGCGAAGCATCGACATACTGGAAGATGACGCCGATCGAGCCGACGATGGAGGTGCGACGGGCCACGATGTGATCGGCGCCCGAGGCGATCATGTAGCCGGCCGAGGCCGCCAGCGTGCCGACTTCGGCCGCCACGGGCTTCACTTCGGCGATGGCCCGCACCGCCTCGTAGATGGATTCGCCGCCGACCGTCGTACCGCCCGGGGAATCGATGCGCAGGACCACCGCCTTCACGGCGTCCTCGTCCTTCAGCCGATCGAGAAGGTCGAGCAGCTTTTGGTCCTCGAGGATCATTCCCTCGATCGAGACGCGGGCAATCTGGTCCTTGGAGCTTGCCATGCGGTCGGCCGACAGGGCGTAGGCGCCCGCAGCGATGGCAATGGCGACGATCACGATGGCGGCGACGCGCCAGAAACTAAGCTTGCGGCGCAGCCGGCGACGGTCGATCAGATCCTCGATCGCGGACATGGTGCTCTCCGTGCGAGCGGACGCCCAGTCGCCCGCGCCGCGAGGGTTACAGCATCACTTGTGAAGATGGAATCGGTTTTCCGGGCGCAAAGCTGCTGTCCGGCGACCGGGGTATGCCTCGACGGCCCGCCGGACCGTCCCCATATGGCGGCGACCGGCGTCCCGGCATACGAACAATTCACATTTTACGGATACTGCTGGACGCGTATCTCGGCCGGACGCAAAAACCCCGTATTGCTGTGCAGGATGCGCGAACCGCCCTCGCGGCGCCGCAACGGCAGGCAGGGAGCGATGGCACGCAGAGGACGAAATCGATGGTAGACAGCGACCATCCCCAGTTGCGTGCGGCCCAGCTCGGGGATCGCGCCCGCACACCTCCCGCGTCACGGGCCTTGCACGAATTCGCGCGGGCCCGGCGGCATTCGCGGCTCGTGCGCATTCTGAAGATCGGTTTGCCGGCCCTCGCCGCGATCATCGTCGTCGGCGGCATTGCCGTGACCTGGGTGGCGCGCAGCCTGCCGGAGGATTTCTCCGTCACCGGCACCTCCATCGAGGACGGTCGCATCGTCATGCAGGATCCGCGGAT
Source organism: Aurantimonas sp. NFXS3 (assembly GCF_049132005.1). Lineage (NCBI taxonomy): Bacteria > Pseudomonadati > Pseudomonadota > Alphaproteobacteria > Hyphomicrobiales > Aurantimonadaceae > Aurantimonas > Aurantimonas sp. NFXS3. The sequence continues at coordinate 504,330 of NZ_JAGDDZ010000002.1, read as the reverse complement.
GTCGGGAATCGACGGCAAGAACCGCCCCTATGAACTGGTCGCAGAACGGGCGATCCAGGCACTGGGTGGCGGCGGAGTCGATCTGGAGACGATCGCGGCCAAGATCGCCATCGACGACGAGACGTCGGCCAATATCGAGGCCGCCTCCGGCAAATACGATCCGAACGCGGAAACCCTCGCCCTTGACGGCGGCGTGCGGGTCGAGACCACCAACGGGATCACCATCAGCCTGGCGGCGGCCGACATCGACATTGCCAGCGGCGCTCTGCAAGGCAAGGGCCCGGTCCGGATCGAAACCCCGGAACAGACCATCGAGGCGAGCTCCCTGAACCTGACAAATGGCGGCGACGTCATTACCTTCGGCGGACGGGTGAAGATGTTGCTGCGCCCGGACAAGTCGTCGCAAGCCCTGCAACAAGCGTCAACCAGCGAGTAGTTCATGCCAAGCATCATTCCCCGCAGCGCGAACATCGCCGGCGCCGTCCTCCTCGTCGGGCTTGCGCTCGGTGCGCTGGCCCCCGCGCAGGCACAGCAGACCGAGCCCGGCCTCGGCAAGAGTTTCGGTGGCCTGCAGGTCGATGGCGACCAGCCGATCTCCATCGAATCGAACCAGCTCGTCGTCGACGACGCGAAGGCGGTCGCGACCTTCACCGGCAATGTCCAGGTCGAACAGGGCGAGACGGAGCTGCGCACCGGCCGCCTCGTCGTCACCTACAAGAAGGACGAGACCGGCGGCAGCCAGCCCGCCGGTGGCGGCGGCCTGCCGGGCGGCTCGAACCAGATCGAGCGGCTGGAAGCCAGCGAGAAGGTCTATGTGAAGTCGGCCGATCAGGTCGCCACGGCCGACCAGGCCGATTTCGACATGGGAACACAGGTCGTGGTGATGCGCGGCAATGTCGTTCTCACCCAGGGCCAGAACGTCGCCGAGGGTTGCCGGCTCACCATCCAGATGGACACCGGGCTCGCCCGGCTGGAAAGCGCCTGCGACGGCGGCGCCGAGACCGGCGGCCGCGTGCGGCTGATGCTGACGCCCGGCGCCGGGCAGGCAACGAATTGAGGCTGGCGTTGAAACGGCAGCCCGCCGCCGCGGCCATGGCCAATGCCGAGCCGGGCCCGCATCCGGCCGCGCCGACCTATGGCCTGCCGCACGGGATGGGCGACCTTGAAGGTCTCCATCCGGATGCGGCCGAGGGCACGCTGGCGGCCGCCGGCCTGACCAAGAGCTATCGCGGCCGGCGGGTCGTCGACGATGTCGGCCTGCTGGTCCGGCGCGGCGAGGCGGTCGGCCTGCTCGGCCCGAACGGCGCCGGCAAGACCACCTGCTTCTACATGATCACCGGGCTCGTCCCCGTCGATCAGGGCCGCATCATGCTCGACGGCCACGACATCACCACCGTGCCGATGTATCGGCGCTCGCGTCTCGGCATCGGCTATCTGCCCCAGGAAGCGTCGATCTTCCGCGGCCTGTCGGTCGAGGACAACATCCGCGCCGTGCTCGAGGTGGTGGAGCCGGATCGCGACGTGCGCGAAGAGGAACTGACGGCGCTGCTCAGCGAGTTTCACATCGACCATCTGCGCAAGCAGGCCTCGACCTCGCTGTCGGGCGGCGAGCGGCGGCGCTGCGAGATCGCCCGGGCGCTCGCCTCGAAACCCACCTTCATGCTGCTGGACGAGCCTTTCGCCGGCGTCGATCCGATCGCCGTCTCCGACATCCAGCAACTGGTCCGGCATCTGACCAAACGCGGCATCGGCGTGCTCGTCACCGACCACAATGTGCGCGAGACGCTGGGTCTGATCGACCGCGCCTACATCATGCATGCCGGCGCGGTGCTGACCCACGGCAAGCCGCAGGAAATCGTCGACAATCCGGATGTACGCCGGTTCTATCTCGGCGACGAATTCAGCTTCTAGCCGGTCCCTGCACAATCTCTGCGCAACCGCCTCCCGGCGATTGCGCCGGGCGGCGGGCCGTCGATTCCGGAACCACCGGGACGCGCGCAATCGCACGCCGCAACCGCGCCGCGCGACGCCATGGCGCGATCGAACTCACATTGACAACGAATGCGGCAAGCCGCTTTGATGGCCGGTAACGGGCCGCGTGATCGATGCGGTCCCGACCGGGGGCGCCAATCGTCCCCGCCAGCAGTCCGCACTGGGGAGTGTCTCGGCGTCCATGGCTCTTTCCGCCAAACTGCAGATGCGGCAATCGCAATCGCTGGTGATGACGCCCCAGCTGCTGCAATCGATTCGGCTGCTGCAGTACTCCAATGTCGAGCTGGCGGCCTATGTCGACGGCGAGATGGAGCGCAATCCGCTGCTTGCCGCGGGCACCGCGGAGGCCTCCGGGCGCCCGGCGGCGGAGATGGACACACCGACCGATTCGCCCGTGCCGCTCCAGCCTCGCGAGGAAGCGGCCGCCGGCACGCAGATCACCGGATCGGAAAGCGACAGCGCGGCCTTCGAGAGCGGCTTCGCCGGGCGCGAGGACGCCGGCGACCGGCCTGAGCGAACCGCCCCGATTGCCCGCGGCGAAGGCCGCATCGCAGCGTCCGATCATGATTTCAGCGTCGAGGATCTGGCCGAGCGGCGGCCGTCGCTCAACGCCCATGCCCTTTCGGAGGTGCGCGACGCAGTGTCGGCCGGCCCCGCCCAGAAGATCGGCGAAGCGATGGTCGAGCATCTCGACGAGAGCGGCTATCTGCGCCTGTCCTGCGACCAGCTTGCCACCGATCTCGGCGTGACGGTCGCCGAGGTCGAGGCGGTGCTGACGACCATCCAGAGCGAGGCGACGCCGGCGGGCCTCTTCGCCCGCGACCTTGCCGAATGCCTTGCCATCCAGCTGCGCCGCCGCAACCGCTTCGACCCGATCATCGCCGCCGTGATCGACAATCTCGACCTTCTCGCGCGGCGGGACTTCGCCGCGCTCAGGCGGCTGACCGGCGAGGACGAATCCGGCCTGATGGACATCCTGGCCGAGATCCGCGGCCTTGACCCCAAGCCCGGCCATGCCTTCGACCACGAGGGCTTCGAGTCGATCGTGCCCGACGTCCTCGTCACCGAAGCGCCGGACGGCGGCTGGCAGGTGGAGCTCAATCCCGACGCCCTGCCCCGGGTGCTCGTCGACAACAATTATCTGCGCACGGTGCGCAGCGGCGGCCTGTCCGACGACGACCGCGCCTTCATCGGCGAATGCCAGCAATCGGCCAACTGGCTGGTGCGGGCGCTCGACCAGCGGGCCAAGACCATCGTCAAGGTCGCCAGCGAGATCGTGCGGCGGCAGGACGGCTTCCTGACCCACGGCATCGGCGGATTGAAGCCGATGACGCTGATGGCCGTCGCCGAGGCGATCGGCATGCACGAATCGACCGTCAGCCGGGTGACGGCGACCAAGTTCATCGCCACGCCCCGCGGCACCTTCGAGATGCGCTTCTTCTTCACGGTGGCGATCGCCTCGGCCAATGGCGGCGACGCCCATTCGGCCGAAAGCGTGAAGCACCGCATCAAGCTGCTGATCGATGCCGAGAGCCAAGGCAAGGTGATGTCCGACGACGACATCGCCGCCATCCTGAAGAAGGAAGGCATCGATCTGGCACGCCGCACCGTGGCCAAGTATCGCGAGGCGCTGGGCATTCCCTCTTCGATCCAGCGTCGACGCGAGATGAACGCACGGCGGCTGGCCTCCTGATGGCGGTTCGCCCCCCGGACTCAGCGGCCCGACGAGACCCCTGCGCAGGTGCCTGCGACGGGTCCGTGGGGGCTGCGTTGACACTCCAGGCGATCCTCCCTAGAAGGCGCCACTTCTTGAGCCCGGAGGGCAAGATGCCCGCTCATCCCGCAATTGCGACGACCGGACGGCATCCAACTCCGGCCCGGCGCGTTTCTGTCGACCGGTTCACGAAACCGGGTCAACTGTCATTGCAAGGGAGTTTCCAGCCATGACACTGCGTATTTCGGGAAAGCACATGGACATCGGCGACGCGTTCCGCACGCGGATCGGTGATCGTCTGAACGAAGCGGTCGACAAATATTTCGACGGAAATTTTTCCGGCACGGTCGTCGTGTCGAAGAACGGTTCGCGTTTCTCGACCGATTGCGTGGTGCATCTCGATACCGGTGTCGTCTTCCAGGCCGCGGGCCAGGCCCACGAGCCCGATGTCAGCTTCGCCGAGGCCGCCGAGCGGATCGAGAAGCGGCTGCGCCGCTACAAGCGGCGCCTGAAGGACCACAAGGCGTCCTCGACCGAGCATCGCGACATGGCCTATTCGGTGATGGCGGCGATCCCGGAAGAGGAAGAGGAACTTCCCGAGGATTTCTCCCCGGCGATCATCGCCGAAACCACGCTGAAGGTCGGCACCCTGTCGGTCGCCGGCGCGGTGATGGAACTCGACCGCCAGGACAGCCCGGTGGTGGTGTTCCGCAATGCCAAGTCCGGCGACCTGAATCTCGTGTTCAGGCGTGCGGACGGCAATTACGGCTGGGTTGATCCGTCGACCTACGCAGAGCGGGCGTGAGCGCCACACAAGGTTCGGCGCTCACATTCACGCGCTACGCAGGATAAGGCATCGCAGCGATGGACTTCGAAACGCTCATCGAACCGGCGGCGATTCTGCCCGGCTTGCGAGCCAATTCCAAGAAGCAGGTGCTTCAGGAATTGGCCGAGAAGGCCGCGGAGATCACCGGACTCACCGAGCGTGAGATCTTCGAGACGATCCTGCAGCGCGAGAAGCTGGGCTCGACGGGCGTCGGCAACGGCATCGCCATCCCGCATGGCAAGCTGCCGACGCTCGACCGGATCGTGGGGGTGTTCGCGCGCCTCAGCCGTCCGGTGGAGTTCGATGCTCTCGACGATCAGCCGGTGGACCTCGTCTTCCTGCTTCTGGCACCCGAGGGTTCGGGCGCCGACCATCTGAAGGCCCTGTCCAAGGTGGCCCGGCTGCTGCGCAATCCGGACACCGTGGCCAATATCCGCGGCTCGCGGGATGCCGGCTCGATCTATTCGCTGATGACGGCGGCGGCCACCCAGAACGCCGCCTGAAGCGGACAGGTCCGGCTTTTATCCTCGACAACGAAAAGGCGGGCCTGCACATGCAGACCCGCCTTTTTGGTTTTCAGCGTGACGCGCTGCTGTCAGTGGGTGCTGACGGTCTGCAGCTCGTTCTCGTCGGCGCTCGCCAGGATGCTGCCGCGGTCGTCGGAGACTGCCAGCGGCGTGCCGTCGGCGGAGAACAGCGCCCACAGGTTCAGGCCCGGCTCGATCGACTTGGCAGCAGGGAAACGGGCGCGCATGTCGTCGGAGGACATGCGGCGCAGATAGGCGAGGTGTCCCTCGCCAACGGCCGCTAGGTCGGTCTCGCTCATGGTCGAAGCGATGTCATGGGTCATGGGACGTCTCCTTTCTAGGCAAACGTAGGCAGTTCGGGTCAGTCGGCGACCGCGATCTGGATCTTCTTGACGACTCGCTCGGGTTCCGGCTTGGCCAGATCCACGAGCAGGAGGCCGTTCTTCAGGGTTGCGCCGGTGATCCGCATGCCGTCTGCGAGCAGGAAGCATTTCTGGAACTGCCGCGCCGCGATGCCGCGATGCAGATATTCGCGCTCCGCATCGTCGGTCTGACGACCGCGGATCATCAACTGGTTCTCTTCCGTCGTGACCTCCAGATCCTCGGGGCTGAACCCCGCCACCGCCAGGGTGATGCGGATCAGGTCCTCGCTCTTGGCGTCGGTCGGCTTCGGACGGATGCGTTCGATGTTGTAGGGCGGATATCCGTCGCCGCCCTTGGCAATCCTCTCCAGCGTCTTTTCGACACTGTCGAAGCCAAGCAGCAACGGGCTGGAAAACGGCGTCATTCGGCTCATCGGTCGTGAAGTCCTTCGGAAAGCGACTTTCGGTGGCAGCGGCCCTGACAGGCACCGCTCCGGCCAATGCACTCCATATGGCGTCGCCCCCCGCTCCATTCAATCGTTCGCCGTTCCGCATCCGGTTCGCCGGTTGACGCGCATCGTCGCACCGCTTCCTTGCCAAACGAAAAACGGCGGCCCGCTCGCGCGAACCGCCGTTCCGTCAATCCGCCACGAACCGGTCAGGAGGCCGTGGTCGGACCGGGTCGGAAGTTCAGCGCCACGCCGTTCAGGCAATGCCGCTTGCCGGTCGGTGCGGGGCCATCGTCGAAGATATGGCCGAAATGACCGCCGCAGGTGGCGCAATGGACTTCGGTCCGCGTGTAGATCAGCCGGAAATCCTCGCGGGTGCCGATCACGTCGTCGGACAGCGGCGCCCAGAAACTCGGCCAGCCGGTACCGGAATCGAACTTGGTCTCGGACGAATAGGCCGGCGTGTCGCAGCCGGCGCAGGCGTAGAGACCGGATTTCTTGTTGTCGTTGAGCTGGCTGGAGAAGGGCCGCTCGGTCGCCTCCTCGCGCAGCACTGCGAACTGGTCCGGGGTCAGCAGCTTGCGCCACTCCTCCTCGGTCCTGGTAACGGGGAAGGTTTCGTCCTTGGCGTGGGCGCCGGCGCGAAAGAACAGGCTTCCGCCGATCGCCGTCACTGCCAGGGCGGCCGTGCTTGCCAGGAAGTTTCGTCTGCGCATGGGACATCTCCTTCTGTGGGCCGGCTGATGTGATCCGCGCGGCGGGCGCGCCGCAGCGATCCCTTGCCGATCGCCGCCATTCACCGGATATGGCTTGCTTCGCTGCCGCATGCCAGCTTGTTACGCAGAAGTGACAAACGACGTATCCCGCGCCGGTGACGGCGCGGGAGATCGGTTGGCGGGACCGCCGCAATCGGGGAAGGTCGGCGGCCCGCCGGAGCCGATTACATGGACGGCATCAGGACCGTGTCGATAACGTGCACGACGCCGTTCGACTGCATGACGTCGGCCTGGATCACCGTTGCGGTGTTGCCGGCGGCGTCCATGACGACGATGTTGTCGCCGTCCATGCCGAGCGTGATGTTCTCGCCGGCGACGGTCGGTGCCGGGTGCTTGCCGCCATCATCCTCGATCATCTTCATCGCCGCTTCCGACGACGCCTTGGCCGGGACCACGTGATAGGTCAGGATCTTGGCCAGCTTTTCCTTGTTCTCCGGCTTCAGGAGATCATCGACGGTGCCGTCGGGAAGCTTCTCGAAAGCCTCGTTGGTCGGCGCAAAGACGGTGAACGGGCCTTCGCCGGAGAGCGTCTCGGCCAGACCGGCGGCCTTCACGGCGGCGACCAGCGTCGTCAGGTTGGAGGCGGCGGAAGCGTTCTCGACGATGGTCTTTTCCGGGCTCATCTCGGCGCCGCCGACCATCGGCATGTCCTGCGCGAAGCTGCCGGCGCTGAAGCCGACGGTGCCTGCTGCAACGAGCGAGGCGATGGCGGCCGAACGGATAAGGGTCTTGATCATATCAATAGTCTCCCAGTGAAACTTGGATTTCCGCGGAAATCTCGGTTCCTCCCGGTCAGGAGGATACGGGAGATACGAAGGGTCGGGCCGCGCGGCTTCGAAAGATGCGATCACGGCTGCGTCAGTCGAACTTGACCGGCAGACGGCCGGTCCGCCCCGGGTTTCGCCGGTTCAGTCGTCGACCCGTCCGCGCAGGTTCTTGATCTGGGAGCGGCCCTTCTTGGCCTTCAGGCGCCGCTCGACCGAGCCCTTGGTCGGGCGGGTCTTGCGCCGCGGCGGCAGGGGCGGCTTCAGGGCTTCGCGGATGAGCGCGGCCAGCCGCTCGCGCGCATCCTCGCGGTTGCGCTCCTGGCTGCGGAAGCGTGACGCCTCGATCAGGACGTCGCCGTCCTTGGTCGCCCGTTGTCCGGCAAGCCGCAGCAACCGGCGCAACGTATCGGGATAGAGCGCGGCCGACTGGGCGGCGGCAAAGCGCAGCTGGACCGCGGTCGAGACCTTGTTGACGTTCTGTCCGCCCGGTCCGCCGGCACGGATGAACTGCTCCTGCAGATCCCCGCCGGAAATCGTCACGCGCTCGTTGATGATCAGATCGTGATCGCCGGCCATGCCCTGCCCCGTCTGCGACCGGCGGCCGCGTCCCGATGGGCATCGATAGCGCTGCCGGCTCCGGGCGGCAATGCGGCGGCGCGCGAATGGGTTCCGGAAGGTCGGTGGAGGCCCGCCGGCGCCGCGCAGTCTGGCGGCGCCGGTAGGGAACGACGGTGCTATTCGGCGGCGAGCGCCTGGGCCGGGGCCGCCTGCATCACTTCGACATCGACGTGATCCTCGAACTTGGCGAAGTTCGACCGGAACATCGACACCAGCCGTGCGGCCTGCGCGTCATAGGCGGCCTTGTCCGTCCAGGTGGCGCGCGGGTCGAGAATGGTCGTATCGACCCCCTCCACCGCGACCGGCACCTGGAAGCCGAAATTCGGATCGGCGCGGAACTCGGCATCCTTCAGGCTGCCGTCGAGCGCCGCCGAGAGCAGTGCGCGGGTCACCTTGATCGGCATGCGGTGGCCGGTGCCGTAGGCGCCGCCGGTCCAGCCGGTGTTGACCAGCCAGCAATCGACCTGATGCTGGGCGATGAGGTCGCGGAGCAGATTGCCGTATTCGGCGGGATGGCGCGGCATGAACGGCGCACCGAAGCAGGTCGAGAAGGTCGCCTCCGGCTCGGTCACGCCCTTTTCGGTGCCCGCCACCTTGGCGGTGTAGCCCGACAGGAAGTGGTACATGGCCTCGGCCGGGGTCAGCCGGGCGATCGGCGGCAGCACGCCGAAGGCGTCTGCCGTCAGCATGATGATGTTGCGCGGATGGCCGTCGACGCCGGTGTCGCTGGCATTGGGGATGAAGTGCAGCGGATAGGCGGCGCGGGTGTTCTCGGTCAGCGATCCGTCGTCGAAATCGGGCACGCGGTTCTCGTCGAGAACGACGTTCTCCAGGACGGTGCCGAAGCGGCGGGTGGTCGCGAAGATTTCCGGCTCGGCTTCGGGCGACAGGCGGATGGTCTTGGCGTAGCAGCCGCCCTCGAAGTTGAAGATGCCGTTTTCGCCCCAGCCATGCTCGTCGTCGCCGATCAGCGTGCGACGCGGGTCGGCGGAGAGCGTGGTCTTGCCCGTGCCTGACAGGCCGAAGAACACGGCGCCATCGCCGTCCGGCCCGACATTGGCCGAGCAGTGCATCGGCATCACGCCCTTCTCCGGCAGGATGAAGTTTAGCGCGGTGAACACCGACTTCTTCATCTCGCCGGCATAGGAGGTGCCGCCGATCAACACGATCTTGCGGGACAGATCGACGCCGATGACGGTCTCGGTGCGGCAGCCGTGGCGCTCGGGATCGGCGCGGAAGGACGGCAGGTCGATGATGGTCATCTCCGGCACGAAGTCGCGCAGCTCGTCCTGCGACGGCCGGATCAGGAGATTGCGGATGAACAGCGAGTGCCAGGCATATTCCGTGACGACGCGCACCCGGATGGCGTTCTCGGGGTCCGCGCCGCCGATCAGATCCTGCACGAACAGATCACGGCCGGCGGCCGCGGCCTGAAAATCCTCGCGCAGCCGTTCGAAGGCCTCGGGCTCCATGGCGGCGTTGTTGTCCCACCAGACGGCCGGGTCGGTCATCTCGTCGCGGACGATGAACTTGTCCTTGGCCGAGCGGCCGGTGTGCTTGCCGGTGGTCGCCACGAAGGCGCCATGCGCCGTAAGCCGGCCTTCGCCACGGCGGATAGCGGTTTCGATCAGTTCCGCTTCGCCGAGGTTCCAGCGCACGGAGGACAGGCCATCGAGCCCGGTCGTCTCGATTCCGCAGTCAGGATTTCTCGTGCCGATCTCGTCCACTGTCGTCTCCTTGCCGGAAGCCCGCGTCTGCCAGGCCAGCGCCCACCATGTTTGCCGCGCGTCCACTAACTACCCAGCGGCTTCCAACAAGCAAGCCCTCCGGGCGGAAAATCGACAATCAGAACAGTCACTTAATCGATTAAATCCGGACGCCTCCCGATATGATCGATTTAAATCGCGGCGGGAGAGCGGCGCCATGGCGCGGTCGCGGCGGCATGGCGGACCTGTCCGTCCGGACGCCTCTTCCGGGCTCGCATGATCAGCGCGACCGCCGCGATCGCGCTGGCACCTTTCCCGGTCCGCTGCATTGTCCCATTGGAGAGCACCGGTTCCGGTGCAGGAAGAATGCGACAGGAGAACGCCATGACCACCAGCGACACCGACAAGTTCTGGGAGACGATCGGCAATTTCGACACCTGCATGGTGGTGACGCGCGACGGCGGCCGGATGCGGGCGCGCCCCATGGCGCTGCGCCTGCGCGGCGACGACCGGAAGCTCTATTTCCTGACCGAGCGCATGACTCACAAAGTCGAGGAGATCGCGCTCGACGACGATGTCGCCTGCACCTTCTCCAAGCATGGGCAGTACATGTCGCTGTCGGGACGCGCGGAAGTGGTGGGCGACCGGTCGCTCGTCGCCGATCTGTGGGATGCCTCCGCCGAAGCGTGGCTGCCGGAGGGCAAGAACGATCCCGACGTGGTCGTTCTCGTCGTCGATCCGGACTCGGCGGAAATCTGGGATGTGAAAGCCAGCAAGATCACTCAGGCCTGGGAGTTCGCCAGGGCCTATGTCGGCGGCAAGGAGCGGCCGCAGATCGGCGAGCAGCGCAAGGTCGATCTCTAGAGCCGCCGAGCCACCACCCCGCGACCGGCAGGTCCCCGGGATGGTGCCGGACACAGGACGAAGCCGCCGCGCGGGATGCCGGCCGGCCGAAAACTTCCGCTACGTCTTTGTAATTTTCCAATCCCGCCACATTTATCGCTGATTGGCGCTGCCGATGGCGCGTTCCCTGTTGCGGAACGCATCAGCAGAAGGGACATCTGCCTCGACGGCCGCGACCAGTGATCCTGCCGGGCGCGGCCGAGCCCCTCTCGCGACACGCACGTCGCTGCGAGGGACGGAAACTGGAGAAGATCGCAATGCCAACCATCGCCCTTGTCGACGACGACAGGAACATTCTCGCGTCGGTCTCGATCGCGCTGGAGAATGAGGGCTACCGGGTCGAGACCTACACCGACGGCGCGTCCGCGCTGGAGGGCCTGCAGTCCCGACCGCCGAATCTCGCCATCTTCGACATCAAGATGCCGCGCATGGACGGGATGGAGCTGCTGCGGCGCCTGCGCCAGAAATCCGATATTCCGGTCATCTTCCTCACCTCCAAGGACGAGGAGATCGACGAATTGTTCGGCCTGAAGATGGGGGCCGACGATTATATCCGCAAACCGTTCTCGCAGCGCCTGCTGGTCGAGCGGGTGCGGGCGATCCTGCGGCGCGGCGCGCCGCGCGAGGCGGCAAAGCCCGGCGGCCCGGTGCCCGAATCCTCGCTGGAGCGGGGCCAGCTCGTGATGGACCAGGAACGCCACACCTGCACCTGGACCGGCCATCCCGTGACGCTGACCGTCACCGAGTTCCTCATCCTGCACTCCCTCGCCCAGCGGCCCGGCGTGGTGAAGAGCCGTGACGCCCTGATGGACGCGGCCTATGACGAGCAGGTCTATGTCGACGACCGCACCATCGACAGCCACATCAAGCGGCTGCGCAAGAAGTTCAAGGCGATCGACGACGACTTCGACATGATCGAGACCCTCTACGGGGTCGGCTACCGCTTCCGGGAAGCGTGAGCGGGCCCTAGAAAGGTCGATGGTGTCCATCAGCGAAACAGAAGCCGGCGATGGCGGTTCGGAGCGGCGCAACCGACGGCGGCGCGAGGCGATCGTGCGCGGCCGCCTGCGTCGGCTGCCGTTCATCCGCCGGGTGCTCTACCGCACGCGCTGGCTGCTCGGGCACACGATCTTCTCGTCGCTGACGCGGCGCATCGTCTTCCTCAATCTCGTCGCGCTGATCGTCCTCGTCTCGGGCATCCTGTATCTCAACCAGTTCCGCGCCGGGCTGATCGACGCCCGGGTGGAGAGCCTCCTGACCCAGGGCGAGATCATCGCCAGCGCCATCGCCTCGTCGGCGACGGTGGAGACCAACTCGATCACCCTCGATCCGGAGCGTCTCCTGGAGCTCCAGGCCGGCGACACGCTGGCGCCGAGTGCCGATTCCACCGACAGCCTCGACTTTCCGATCAATCCGGAGCGGGTCGCCCCGCTGCTCAGACGATTGATCTCCCCGACCCGCACCCGGGCGCGTCTTTACGACCGCGACGCCAATCTCATCCTCGATTCCCGGCATCTGTATTCGCGCGGCCAGATCCTGCGCTACGACCTGCCGCCGGTCGCGGTCGATGAGGAGCCCGGCTTCGGCGAGATGCTGGCCGACTGGTTCCAGCAATTGTTCCAGCGCCGCGACCTGCCGGTCTATCGCGAGACGCCGGGCGGCTCGGGCGCCGCCTATCCGGAGGTGATGAACGCCCTGACCGGCGGCCCGGCCACGGTGGTGCGGGCGACCGAGGGCGGCGAGCTCATCGTCTCCGTCGCCGTGCCGATCCAGCGCTTCCGGGCGGTGCTCGGCGTTCTGATGCTGTCCACCCAGGGCGGCGACATCGACAAGATCGTGCAGGCCGAGCGGACCGCCATCGTGCGGACCTTCGCCGTCGCCTCGCTGGTGACCATCGTCCTGTCGATCCTGCTCGCCTCGACCATTGCGACACCATTGCGGCGGCTGTCGGCGGCCGCGATCCGGGTGCGGCGCGGCGTCAACGAACGCACCGCGATCCCCGATTTCGGCGACCGTGCCGACGAGGTCGGCAATCTGGCCACCGCGCTGCGCGACATGACCAATTCGCTCTATGCCCGGATGGACGCGATCGAGACCTTCGCCGCCGATGTCAGCCACGAGCTGAAGAACCCGCTGACCTCGTTGCGGAGCGCCGTCGAGACGCTGCCGCTGGCCCGCACCGACGCCTCGCGCGAGCGCCTGCTCGACATCATCCAGCACGATGTGCGCCGGCTCGACCGGCTGATCACCGACATTTCGGACGCCTCGCGCCTCGATGCGGAGCTCGCCCGCCAGATCGCCAGCAAGGTTGACCTCTCCCAGCTCCTGCGCGCCGTGGTGGAGGGCGCCCGCAGCCAGTCCAAGCCCGACCGGCAGGTCTCGATCACCTTCGACAAGCAGGCGCTGCCCGGCTCGATCAAGGACGGCTACGTGGTGACCGGCCACGATCTGCGGCTGAGCCAGGTCTTCACCAACCTGATCGAGAACGCCCGCTCCTTCGTCCCCGAAACCAACGGCCGCATCGACGTCCTCCTGCGCCGCCGCAACAGCCGCGTCGTCATTGTGGTCGAGGACAACGGCCCCGGCATCCAGGCCGAGATCATCGACCGGATCTTCGAGCGCTTCTATACCGACCGGCCCTCGGCCGAGGCCTTCGGCCAGAATTCAGGCCTCGGCCTGTCGATCAGCCGGCAGATCGTCGAAGCCCATGGCGGGACGATCCGGGCGGAGAACATCGCCGACAGCGACGCGCCGAACGGCGTCGCGGGTGCGCGGTTCATCGTGTCCTTCCCGGCCGAATGAGCGAACCGGCCAATCTCCACGGCTGCGCGATCCGGATCGGCGATCTCGGCATTCTGATCCGCGGCCCGGCGCGCAGCGGCAAGTCCTCCCTGGCGCTGTCGACTTTGCGCCGCTGCAGTGCGTTGAACCTCGAAGCGCTGCTGGTGGCCGACGACCGCGTCGTCGTCGCACAGGAAGGCGGCAACGCCGTCTCGATGTCGGCGCCGGCCACGCTCGCCGGGCTGATCGAGGTCTCCGGCATCGGCATCCTGCGGGAGCCTTTCGCGGCCTCCGCCCGCCTCGGCCTCGTCGTCGATCTGGTCGATCCGGCCGGCATCGAACGGTTGCCGGAGCCCCGGACGGCCGAGATTCTCGGGCAGGCGATCCGGCGGGTGGAACTGCCGGCACGCGAGGCCGGTTTCGGCGCCGACATCCTTGCCTCGCTGGTGCTTTCACCGCCCGTCAACGACGTCTGAGACAATGGTGACCGGCAAGTACGCAGCGCGTGATCATTTAACTTGCGTATCCGCCGAAGGATGGCGAGGATGCGCGCCCGTGGAGGTCGGCTTTGCCGCATCTCCCGCAGCAGATATGCGGCCGAACGGCCCAGCAGTTCAGGGAGGCCGCCGCGATGCCGGGCCAGACTAGCGTGAGGGACGGCGTATGATCGGTCTGGTACTCGTGACCCATGGCCGGCTTGCCGATGAATTCCGTCACGCGGTCGAGCACGTCGTCGGCCCGCAGGACGCCTTCGAGACAATCTCGATCGGCCCCGAGGACGACATGGAGCAGCGACGCGTCGATATCGTCGAGGCCGTCGCCCGGGCGGAACGCGGCGCCGGCGTGATCATTCTCACCGACATGTTCGGTGGAACGCCCTCCAACCTCGCCATCTCCGTCATGGACGGCAATCGCGTCGACGTCCTGGCCGGCGTCAACCTGCCGATGCTGATCAAGCTGGCCAGTGTGCGCGAGGAAAAACCGCTGGCGGTCGCCCTCGTCGAGGCGCAGGAAGCCGGCCGCAAATACATCAACGTCGCCAGCCGGGTGCTGAGCGGCAAGTGAGCACCAATGCCGGCACTCCGAGCGATACCAATTGCCCTGCCCCGGCCGATGCCGGCAGGCCCAGCCTGATGACCCGGTCCGCCACCCCGCCACCCCGCACCCTGACCATCGTCAACAAGCGCGGCCTGCATGCCCGCGCCTCGGCGCGTTTCGTGCAGACGGCCGAGGCGTTCGATGCCGAGCTGACGATCTCGCGCGACGGCATGACCGTCGGCGGCCAGTCGATCATGGGGCTGATGATGCTGGCGGCCAGCAAGGGCACGACCATCGAGGTCGCCGCCACCGGCAATGACGCGGACGCCGCGCTCGATGCGATCGAGAACCTCGTCGCCAACCGTTTCGGCGAGGACAGCTAGCCGCGTTGCCCCTGCGCCCGGTCAGTCGGCCGGCGGCACTGCGTTGCCGGGCGCGCTCGCGGCTGTGTCTTCCTCGCGGGTGTCCGGCCTGGGGACAGCGTTCGTGCCCTCTTCGCCCGTGCTGCCTTCTTCAGCGTCTCCGTTTCCGGCCTGACCGGCCTCCGGGGGAGCAGCGGGCATCTCCGCGCCCTCCGTCCCGGTCGCTTCGCCGCTGTCCGGCGCCGGTTCGGCGCCTGCGGCATCTGGTGCCTCGGCAATCAGCAGCTTCCACAGATCGGCGGTGGCGGCCTTGGCGCGCTCCATCGGCAGGATGAAGCGGCCGGAATTCACCGCCGCCACGAGATCGTCACGCAGGCCCGCGGCAATGCGGTCGCCGCCGGCCGCCGCGATGGTCGCCCAGCCATAGGCACGCATGCCGTTGCGCGGCGTCTCGATGCCTTCATAGTAGCCGAAGGCCAGCCGCCGGATCGCCGCCCAGTCACGCTGGCCGAAGGCGGCGACTTCCGCCGCGTGACGGGCTTCGCCGGCGGGCGTCCGGCGCCAGCGCAGCTGTGCATCGTCCTCGGCGGCTGCCACCTCTTCCGGGCTGAGACGCCCCTGGACCGCCGCGAGACTGTCGTCGGCGATGGCGATCCCGTCGGCCCGCGCCAGCAGCAGCGCCACATAGGCACCGCGCAGTCCGTCCTGCGGAATCGCGACGCGCGGGTTCAGTGCCAGCGCACGGGCGAGGAGCCCGATGGCCGCCCGGTTATCCTTTTCCACCGCCGGCAGGAGGATCGTCACCGCCCGCACGATGTCCTGTGGCACGCCGCGGCCGGCGATCAGAGCGTCAGCCGTCGTCAGCACCGCGGCGAGGTCCGCATCGGGTCCCGACACGAGGGTATCGGGATCGAGGAGCGCGATGGCCGGCGCCGGCCCGGCGGCGACCGACGGTGCGAGCGCCACGATCTCGGCGGCGCCCACCGGTGCATCCCCGGTCAGGCGGGCGAGATCGAAGGGCGCGGCGGGCTGCAGCCGCAGGCTCAGCCGGTCCGGCTTTGCCAGGAACGCCTGCACGCTTGCCGACCACTCGCGGGCCATGGCCTGCAGCTGCGGATCGGGCGCACCCGGCATGTCGGCAAACACCGCCGCGACGCCGATGCCGGCCATCATGCCGGCGGTGCCGCGGGCCTGATCGGCGGTCATGCCCTGCATCGCGCCGACGACATGGTAGAGCGCCTCCACCAGCCCGGCGTCGGTAAAGCTCGCTTCCGCCGATTGCAGGCGGCCTGCCAGCACCGGATCGTCGCTTCCCGTGCCCCCCTCGAAGTCGTCCAGGGGTAGGAGGATGTGGAAGCCGCGAAGGTCGGCGGACAGGTCGAGGGTTCCCACGCCGTCGATCGCGACCGACGCCTGCAGGTCGTAGTCGGCTGCCGCGACGTCGGTGCGGCCGGCCACGACGATGTCGCCGGTCAGGACTTCCCGGACGAGCTGCTGCAGGACAGCCCGCACGGGCGGGTCGAGCGGCAGGGCGCGTGTGTCGACGGCGACGGATTCATAGACCGCCTGTTCGGCCGACAGGCGCATCTGGCCGATTTCCGCGGTGAAATCGTCACGGCGGATCTTCAGACCGGTCACGATCAGCGCCTGTGTCACATCGTCGTAACGGCGCGCGTCGTAGGTAATCTCGGCGACGCCCCGGCCCGCATAGAGGGCGAGGTCGAACAGATAGGGCGAATAGGGCAGCGCGAACTCGAACAGGCTGCCCGCAAGCGCGCCCTCGCTGCCACCGGCCGCCTCGGCGGGGCCGTTCGCCACAAGGAGCCCGCACAGGCCCGCAGCCAGCATGCCACACCTCAGGCCCATCACCGTCTCCTCCTCCCGCGCATTGCCGCGGCAGGCTATCCCCAAAACCGGCGCGGGCAAAGCGCGGCGCATCCAATCAAGACATAAGCAAATGTTTATGTCCCCTTGTCCGAAAGGCGCAAGACTGGTAGATCGCTGCTAATGCGACCGGGGGAAACCCCGGCCGACCACCCAATTTCCCACCGTACGAATGGATTGCACATGGCCAACGCACAGGATTACGTTGTCAAGGATATCTCCCTCGCCGCCTACGGCCGCAAGGAACTCGACATCGCCGAGACCGAGATGCCGGGCCTGATGGCCTGCCGCGAGGAGTTCGGCAACGACAAGCCGCTCAAGGGCGCGCGCATCACCGGCTCGCTCCACATGACGATCCAGACCGCCGTCCTCATCGAGACGCTGCGCGATCTCGGCGCCGACCTGCGCTGGGCTTCCTGCAACATCTTCTCGACCCAGGACCATGCCGCCGCGGCGATCGCCGAGGCCGGCATCCCGGTCTTCGCCATCAAGGGCGAGAGCCTCGAGGAATACTGGACCTACACCGACGCCATCTTCCAGTGGCCGGATGGTGAGCCGTCCAACATGATCCTCGACGATGGCGGCGACGCCACGATGTACATCCTGCTCGGCGCCCGCGCCGAAGCCGGCGAGGACGTGCTGTCCAACCCGGGCAACGAGGAGGAGCAGATCCTCTTCGCGCAGATCAAGAAGCGCATGGCCGCCACCCCGGGCTTCTTCACCAAGCAGCGCGACGCCATCAAGGGCGTGACCGAAGAGACCACGACGGGCGTCAACCGCCTGTACCAGCTGCAGAAGAAGGGCCTGCTGCCCTTCCCGGCGATCAACGTCAACGACTCGGTCACCAAGTCGAAGTTCGACAACAAGTATGGCTGCAAGGAATCGCTGGTCGACGGCATCCGTCGCGCCACCGACGTGATGATGGCTGGCAAGGTCGCCGTCGTCTGCGGTTACGGTGACGTCGGCAAGGGCTCGGCCGCCTCGCTGCAGGGCGCCGGCGCCCGCGTGAAGGTCACGGAAGTCGACCCGATCTGCGCGCTGCAGGCCGCTATGGACGGCTTCGAGGTCGTTCAGCTCGAGGACGTCGTCTCCAGCGCCGACATCTTCATCACGACGACCGGCAACAAGGACGTCATCCGCATCGAGCACATGCGCGAGATGAAGGACATGGCGATCGTCGGCAACATCGGCCACTTCGACAACGAGATTCAGATCGACGCGCTGAAGAATCTCAAGTGGACGAACATCAAGCCGCAGGTCGACATGATCGAGTTCGCCAAGGGCAACCGCATGCTGCTGCTGTCGGAAGGCCGTCTGCTGAACCTCGGCAACGCCACCGGCCACCCGTCCTTCGTGATGTCGGCGTCCTTCACCAACCAGGTGCTGGCGCAGATCGAGCTGTTCACCAAGGGCGAGAAGTACGGCAACGAGGTCTATGTCCTGCCGAAGCATCTCGACGAGCGTGTTGCCCGTCTGCATCTCGCCAAGCTTGGCGCAAGGCTGAGCGAGCTGTCCGCCGAGCAGGCCTCCTACATCGGCGTGGAACAGCAGGGCCCATACAAGCCCGAGCATTACCGCTACTGATCCCGTCCGGACACCGGGCCCGAATCAGACGAACCGCCGGGGCGCAAGCCGTCCCGGCGGTTTTTCTTTTCCGCCCGCCGCGTTGTTGTGGATTGCGCAGGATTCCGCAGTGGCTACTATGTCCGAATCGCGGCTGCCGGTGGGTGGACCGGTCGCTGCGTCAGCGTTTCTTTGCGTCTCGTCAGGGCACTTCCGGTGTTCTGGCTTCGGCCCCGGCTGACTGCGAATCCGACATTCGCACTGCCATTCCGGGCCACCGGCAGCGGCGGTGCGTGCGGTATGGCGCCTGCGGCCGGGACAAGGACGCCGGGATACGCTGGCTGACACGAACGGGGACTGACGGAATGAACGAGGGGTGTGGATCCGGGCGCGGCGGCGCTTTCCGGACACGAATGGATTCTTGCGACGGGCGCCGTACCGCAACGGCAGACCGGCACGCGCACACACCCGCATCGCCATCCCGGCGGCGGGCCATCGGCTCCGGCCTCGCAATCCTGGCACTGGCTCCCACGCCGGCCTCGGCCCAGCTCCTGTCGCTGGCGGGCGGCGTCGATACCATGCTGGGACCGGCCGACATTCTCTACCTGGCCCTCGTCGCCATGCTGATCGGCGCCTCGATGCTGAGCGCGGTCTTTCTGATCCGCCAGCGCGCCGCGACCGCCACAGAGAACGACATGCTGCGCGCCAGCCTCGCCGAAAGCCGGGCCGAGGCCGAAGCCCGCACCATGCTCCTGACCGCCGGCGAAGAGCGGCTTCTGGTCTATTCCGGCCCCGGCGCACCGGAAATCCTCGGTGCCCTGCCCGGTCCTGCCGGCGCCCCGGTCGAGGAAAAGCGCTTCCTGTCCTTCGGCGACTGGATGGCCGCCGACGTCGCGCTGCGGCTGCAGACCGCCATCACCGCGCTGCGCCATGACGCCGAGCCCTTCAGCATCGAGATCGACCTGCCCCATGGCCGCCTGATCGAAGCCTCGGGCAAGACCATCGGCGGCCTTGCCGTCGTCCGCTTCGTCGCCCTGGAGGGCCTGCGCGAGCGCGTCCGCGAGGCCGAGATCGCCAGCGCCGATGCGCTCGCGATGATCGAGACGATGCAGAATCTGTTCAATGCCGCGCCGATCCCGGTCTGGCTGCGCGACCGCAACGGCCGCCTCGGCTGGGTGAACAACGCCTATGCAGCTTCGGTCGACGCAAAGGAAGCTGCCGACACGCTGGAGCGGCAGGTGGAGTTCCTGTCGGAGCAGGATCGCCTGACGATCGCCGCGCGCCTGTCGGAACAGGCCGTCTTCTCCGACAAGCTCTCGACCGTGGTCGCGGCCGACCGCCGCAATTTCGCGGTGGTGGAAGCCACCGGCCCGCTCGGCTCGGCCGGCCTTGCCATCGACGTGTCGGAGACCGAGCAGGTCCGCATGGAGCTGCGCCAGACGATCAACAGCCAGTCCGAGACCCTCGACCAGCTGACCACGGCGGTCGCTCGCTTCGACGACAAGACGCGCCTCACCTATCACAACGCCGCCTTCCAGCGCCTGTTCGACCTGACCAATTCCTATCTGGAATCGGAGCCCGACCATCTGGCGCTGCTCGACCATCTGCGCACCCGCGGCATCCTGCCGGTGGAGAAGCTGTTCCGCAGCGAGATCCAGGACCAGGACCTCGCCGCCTACCGGGCGACCGAGCCGACCGAGACGATGTGGCACCTCGCCGATGCCCGCACGCTGCGCGTCATCGCCACGCCGCAGCCCCAGGGCGGCGCCACCTGGATCTTCGAGGACATCACCGAGAAGCTCGATCTGGAAAGCCAGGTGAAGGCCACGGTCCAGCTGCAGCGCGAGACCATCGACTATCTGTCGGAGGCCGTCGCGGTGTTCGGCAGCGATGGTCGCCTGCGGCTGTCCAACCCGTCCTTCGCCGAGCTGTTCGGGCTCAAGCCGGACTATCTCCTGTCGCGGCCGCGCATCCACACCCTGTCGGATCTCGCCAGCGTCGCGATCCGCCGCACGATCTCCTCCGCCGACACCGATGGCACGGCGTCCGCCGTCGGCGGCTGGCCGCTGTTCTGCCAGTCGGTCACCGCCTTCGACGAAACCCGCCGCGATACCGAGACCGGCGAGATGACCCTGTCCTCCGGCCGCACCATCGCCTTCGCCATCGTGCCGCTGCCCAACGGCCAGACCATGCTGACCTTCTCCGACATCTCCGACGCGCGTCAGGCCGAACGGATGCTGCGCGAGAAGAACGAGGCCCTGGAACAGGCCAACCAGATCAAGAACGACTTCGTCCAGCACGTGAACTACGAGCTGCGTTCGCCGCTGACCAACATCATCGGCTTCTCGGCGCTGCTGCGCTCCACTGAGACCGGGCCGCTCAACGAACGCCAGAGCGAGTATCTCGACTACATCGCCGTCTCCACCAGCTCGCTCCTGACCATCGTCAACGACATTCTGGACCTCGCCACGGTCGATGCCGGCATCATGGAGCTCGACCTGTCCGAAGTGGACATCGTCAGCACCGTCGAGCACGCGGCCGACGGCATCAGGGAGCGGCTGGAGGAGGCCGAGGTCACGCTGCGGATCGACCTCGACAAGGCCGGCGAGACCTTCATGGCCGACAGCCACCGGCTCACCCAGATCCTCTTCAACCTCCTGTCGAACGCGGCGAATTTCGCACCGGCCGGGACCGCCGTCGACGTCGTCGCCACCCGCGGCCCACGCGCCATCTCCTTTGCCGTCACCGATCGCGGCCCCGGCATTCCGGCGGACCAGATCGACCGGGTCTTCGAGCGCTTCGAATCCAATCCGGCCGGCGGGCGCCATTCCGGCGCCGGGCTGGGCCTGTCCATCGTCAAGAGCTTCGTCGAACTGCATCGCGGCACGATCTGCATCCAGTCCGCGCCGGACGAGGGAACGACGGTGATCTGCGACTTCCCGCTCGACCCGGCCGCCCCGCTGCGCCACGATGGCGACGATCAGGCCTTCGAGGACGCCGCCGAATGAGCGCCACACGCCCGGCAACGATCGCGAGCGACGCGCCGGACGCGCTCGTGGAGATCGCCCGTATTCCGCTTGCCGACGAAGCCGCCACGCTGCGGCTCGGCGGCGACCTGGCGCTGGCGCTGGCGGCGGGCGACGTGGTCGCGTTGATCGGTGATCTGGGCGCCGGCAAGTCGACGCTGGCACGCGCCGCGATCCGCACCCTGGCCGACGACCCGGAGCTCGAGGTGCCGTCGCCGACCTACACGCTGGTGCAGCCCTACGAGACGAGCCCGCCGGCGGCGCATCTCGATCTCTACCGCCTGTCGGGCGACGACGAACTGGACGAGCTCGGCTTCGAGGAGATGGCGCGGGACGGCATCGTCTTCGTCGAATGGCCGCAGAACGCGCCGTCGGCGCTGGCCGCGGCCTCGGTGACAGTCACGCTGGACAATGCCCCCGGCGGCGGCCGGACCGCCCATGTGAGCGCCGATGCCGAGGCGGCGCCCCGCATCCTGCGTTCGCTGGCAATCCGCAGCTTCCTCGCCGAAGCCGGCTGCGCCGAACAGCCCCGCCGCCGCTTCAGCGGCGATGCCTCCAGCCGCCGCTACGAGACGGTGGACAGGGACGGCGAGACGCTGGTGGTCATGGACGCTCCGCGCCAGCCCGACGGCCCGCCCATCCGCGACGGCCTGCCCTACAGCCGCATCGCCCATCTCGCCGAGGACGTGGCGCCTTTCGTGGCCGTGGCCAATGCGCTGTCCGCTGTGGGCTTCGCGGCGCCGCGGATCCACCGTGCCGATCTGGACGCCGGCCTCCTGCTGATCGAGCATCTGGGTAGCGAGACCCTGCTCGACGCCGATGGGCATCCGGTCCCCGAACGCTACGAGGCTGCGGCAGCCGCGCTCGCTGCCCTGCACGGGACCCGCTGGGACCCGGTCATGCCGGTGACGGTTGGCGTTCGTCACACGGTGCCACCCTATGATCGCCGTGCCATGCGCATGGAAGTCGACCTCCTGCCCGACTGGTATCTGCCCCACGCCCGGCATCGATCGGCCAGTCCCGACGAGACGGCGCGCTTCGCGCAGATCTGGAACGGCCTCTTCGATGCGCTGGACAGCGCCGAGACCAGTCTGGTGCTGCGCGACTTCCATTCGCCAAACATCATCTGGCGCCCGGCTGAAGAGGGTCTCGCCCGGATCGGGCTCATCGACTTCCAGGACGCGCTGATCGGCCCGGCCGCCTACGATCTCGCCTCCCTGGCGCAGGATGCCCGCGTCGACGTACCGGCCGAACTCGAGGCGCGGCTCACCGCGCACTATCTCTCGCTGCGCGCCGGAGACGCGGGTTTCGACGCAGCCGGTTTCGAGCGCGCCTATGCCATCATGGCGGCCCAGCGCGGATCCAAGATCCTCGGTATTTTCGTGCGATTGCTGGAACGCGATGGCAAGCCGCAATATCTCCGTCACATCCCACGGATTAAAGCCTATCTGGCGCGCACGCTCGACCACCCGTCCCTGACAGCCCTGCGCGATCTGTACCAAGACTGGGGCGTCCTCGACGAGGCACCGACGCAGCGCCCCCTTTGAGCCCGGACAAGAGCCGCATGACCCTGTCGACCACCCCGTCCTTCAAGCCCAAGACCGCCATGGTTCTGGCCGCCGGCCTCGGCAAGCGCATGCGGCCGATCACCTCGACCATTCCCAAGCCCCTCGTCGAGATCCGGGGCAAGGCGCTGATCGATTACGGGCTCGACGCGCTGGCCCGCAACGGCGTCGAGCGCGTCGTCGTCAACGTGCATTACATGGCCGATCTGATGCGGGCGCATCTGCGCAAGCGCAAGGACATGGAGATCATCGTCTCCGACGAGCAGGACGAGTTGCTGGATTCGGGCGGCGGCATCGTCAAGGCCCTGCCGGAGCTCGGATCCGAGCCCTTCTACGTGATCAATTCCGACACGTTCTGGATCGACGGCTACCGCGACAATCTCGACCTGATGGCGCATCTGTGGAACCCGGCGCGCATGGACATGTCGCTGCTGATCGCCGACATGCAGCAGGCCACCGGCTACGACGGCAAGGGCGATTTCGTCATGGATGTCGAGGGCCGGCTGACCCGCGTCGAGGAGCGCGACATGTCGCCCTTCATCTATGCCGGCGTCGCGATCATGAAGCCCGAGATCTTCGCCGGCATGAAGCCGGAGAAATTCTCGCTGAACCGCGTTTTCGACGATCTGATCGACGCCGACCGCCTCTATGGCGTAAGGCTCGGCGGCCTGTGGATCACGGTCGGAACGCCCGGCGCCATCCCGCTTGCGGAGGCCGCCTTCATCGCCAGCGCCGCCGCCTGACAACGTGCGCAGTCATCAGCGGTTTACCGTTGCAAAACAAACAGATCGCCTCGCTGAACACTTATTTGTGTTTGCATTGCGAGGTCTGCCGTTGAGCCTTTTCTAACGCACCGGCCCGCAGTGTGCTGTCTGAGCACAGGACGGGTGGACTCGATGCGGACAGACGGTCATTTCGCGCTGCAGCAGTTGCAGACCGAAATCCTCGAGGCGATTGCCCTGGGTTCGCAATTCGACGTCATCGCCAATCTGCTGTGCACGCGCGTCGAGAGTCTGGCGCCCGGCGTGACCTGCTCCATTCTCCTCGTCGATGAGAACCGCCGGCTGCACTCGCTGGCCGCTCCGTCGCTGCCGGCGCATTACTGCAAGGCGCTGAACGGCCTGGAGATCGGGCCCGGCGTCGGCTCCTGCGGCAGCGCTGCGTTCAGGGGCGAGCCGGTCGAGGTCACCGACATCGCCACCGATCCGCTCTGGTCCAGCTTTGCCCGGCTTGCCCTGCCGCTGGGCCTGAGGGCCTGCTGGTCGAGCCCGATCTCGGATTCCTCCGGCCGCGTGGCCGCGACCTTCGCCTTCTATTATCCGGTCCAGCGCGGACCGAGCGCGTTCGAGCGCCAGATCGTCGATGCCTGCGTGCATTTGTGCACGATCTCCATCGCCCACACGCAGATGCAGCAGCACAACCATCACCTTGCCTATTTCGACCAGCTGACGAACCTGCCCAACCGCCGCTGTTTCGACGAGGCGATCACCACGCTGGCGCTCGGCGCCGCGCCGAGCTTTGCGCTGATCCTCGTCGATATCGACCATCTGAAGTCGATCAACGATTCCATGGGCCACATGGTCGGCGATCGGCTGATCCGCGAGGTCGCCCAGCGCCTGCGTGACAGCGACTCCGCGGGCGTCAGTGCCGCCTACCGGCTAAGCGGCGACGAGTTCGCGGTGGTCTGCGATCGCTGCCGGGACCATGACGAACTCGCGCAGATCGCCCATACGATCCGCCAGCGCATGAGCGCGCCCTTCGAGTGCAACGGCAACATGATGGTGCCGCAGGTGACGCTCGGCGGCGTCGTCTACGGTCCGGACGGAAGCGACGCCGAAACGCTGCGGCAGAACGCCGATTTCGCGCTCTACCATGCCAAGGAGACCAACCGCGGCAGCTACGTCGCCTTCGACGCCGGCTTGCGGACGACGATCATGCAGCGGGTCGAAACCATCCGCGAGGTGGACCAGGCGCTGTCTGAAGACCGGATCCTGACCTACTACCAGCCCGTCGTCCGGCTCGACACGGCCGAGATCGTCGGTCTCGAAGCGCTGGCGCGCATGGTCATGCCCGATGGGCGGATCGTCGCCGCGGGCGCCTTCTCGGCGGCCTTCTCCGACAACAAGGTCGCCTCGCGCATCAGCGAGCGCATGTTCGCGCAGATCGCCCGCGATCTGGCGACGTGGATCGCCCGCGGCCTGCCGATCCAGCATGTCGGCATCAATCTCGCCCCGGCCGATTTCGAATCCGGCGATCTGGAAGCGCGGTTCCTCGCTCCCTTCAAGGCGGCCGGCGTGCCGTATCATCACCTCGTCGTCGAGGTGACCGAGAACGTCTTCCTCGACGGGCTCGGCGAGGATGTCGCCAAAAGCCTGGCGCGGCTTCGCAACCTCGGCATCCTTGTCTCGCTGGACGATTTCGGCACCGGCTTTGCCTCCCTCACCCACCTGCTCAAGCTGCCCGTCGACATCATCAAGATCGACCGCTCCTTCGTTGACCAGATGCTCACCGATGCGCCGAGCAGCGCGATCGTCGAGGGGCTGATGGGCATCGCCAACAAGCTGGGGATGCGGGTCGTGGCCGAGGGGATCGAGAATGCCGGGCAGGCCGAACGGCTGAACGAGCTCGGCTATGTTCTCGGCCAAGGCTACCATTTCGCCCGCCCCGCCGATTTCAACAGCACCACCGACCTCTTGCAGCTCTTCGCCCAGCGCCAGTCGCAATCGCCGGTCGTCGCGAAGGGCTGGGCCGAGGCGTCCTGAAGCGGGCACCACGCGCCGCAAGGAACCGCCGCGAACGCCGCTCGCCCCGCTGCGAATTCCCACGCGTATTCGCGCCGCGCCGGCAACTGGCCCGTGCGAATCGTCAGGGCTTGGCCTAGACTCGGTCCATGACCGCCAACCTGTTTTCGATCCCGCCGGGACGGCCCTTCCTTGCCACGCTTGCCGAAGGCCTGCTCGAGGGTCGCATCGTGCCGTCCTTCCGCTACACGGGAGATCCAATGGCCTTGGCCGGCGCGACGATCTACGTGCCGACCCGACGCGCCGCGCGCGCGCTCGCCGGCGAATTCGCCCGGCTTCTGGGTACCGGCAGCGCCATTCTTCCGGCCATTCGGCCGATTGGCGAAAGCGACGAGGCCAGCCAGTTCGCGCCCGAGGGCGAGCGGCCGTCGCTGGAACCGACCATGGGCGAACTGGAACGGCGTCTGCAGCTCGCGCGCCTCGCCCGGCAATGGCGCTCGGTCACGCGCGGCCGTGAATTCGAGGCGCTGATCGGCGAAGAGGCCGTGTTGCCGGCCTCCGCCGCCGACGCGCTGTGGCTCGCCGCCGATCTCGGCGCGCTGCTCGACGAGGTCGAG
The DNA here is from genome assembly GCF_049132005.1 of Aurantimonas sp. NFXS3. NCBI lineage: Bacteria > Pseudomonadati > Pseudomonadota > Alphaproteobacteria > Hyphomicrobiales > Aurantimonadaceae > Aurantimonas > Aurantimonas sp. NFXS3. The sequence goes on along the minus strand of NZ_JAGDDZ010000002.1, from coordinate 478,113 downwards.
ACCGAGGGCACCAGCCTCGGCAAGCTCGCCGGCCTTGCTCCCGATGCCCTGTCCGACTGGTGGCAGCTCACCGTCACCTTCCTGTCGATCGTCACGGAGACCTGGCCGCAGGCGCTGGCCGAGGCCGGCCGGGTCAGCGAGGCGACGGCCAAGAATGTCTGGTTGCGGGCCGAGGGCGAGCGGCTGCGGCGCGATCCCGGCACCGGCCCGGTGATCCTCGCCGGTTCCACCGCCACCGCCCCCGCGACCATCGAACTGATGCACGCCATCGCCCATCTCGAGCATGGCGCCCTGGTGCTGCCCGGTCTCGACCGGCATCTCGATCCGGAGGCCTTCGCCGCAATCTCTCGCGAGGGGGCGATCTCGGCGCCCGGCCATCCGCAATACGGCCTGAAGACCATCCTTGCCCGCTTCGCCCTGCCACCGGAGGCGGTGTCGCATCTGGCCCCGAACGAAGAGCCTGTCCTCACCGCCCGCGAGGCCTTCGTCGCCGATGCGCTGCGCCCGGCCGAAACCACCCATCGCTGGCGCGAGACGGCGCGCGATCACGGCGCAGAGGCCCTGGACGGCCTCGCTCTCGTCGAGGCGAACGACGAACGCGAGGAGGCCCTCGCGATCGCCTGCGCGATGCGCGCGGCGCTGGCCGATCCGGATGCGACGACGGCGCTGATCACCCCGGACCGCAATCTCGCCCGCCGGGTCGTCTCGGAACTCGCGCGCTTCGGCATCGCCGCCAATGATTCCGGCGGCCGGCCGCTGGCGGCCACGCCGCCCGGCACGCTGCTGACCACCCTCGCCGCCGTTGCCCTGCAGCCGGGCGATCCGATCGCGCTGATCGCGCTTCTGAAGCATCCGCTGACCCGGCTCGGCATGCCGGCCGCCGAGGCCCGCCGCGCCGCCCGCGCCATCGAGATGCTGGCCCTGCGCGGTTCGGTCGGCATTCCCGACGGCGCCCGCCTCGGGACCATCGTCGCCGAGCGGCGCAGGACGCTGGAAACCGCGACCCACATGCCGCGGCCTGTCCGCATCCTGCCCGAGGCCGAGCGCGAACTGGCCCAGACCATGGCCGACCGTCTGGAGGTCGCATTGGAGCCGCTGTCGGCCCTGCGCGACGGGACCGAACGCGAGATCGCGGCCTATGCGACTGCGCTGACACGCTGTCTCGAAGCCGTGGCGGCGGATGCCGACGGGGACGCCTCCGAGGTCTATGCCGAGGAGGCCGGCCGGGCGATGGTCGAGTTCCTGAGCGACATCGTGCGGGCGCCCGACACCGGCTTTGGCTTCGCGTCCCGCGAACTCGGCGACGTCATCGACGCGCTGGTCGCCGGCGTCACGGTCAAGCCGCGCGGCGGCCTCTCCGCCCGGGCCTTCGTCTGGGGCACGCTGGAGGCGCGGCTGCAGAGCGTCGACATGGCGATCCTTGGCGGCCTCAACGAAGGCACATGGCCCGGCGGCACCAGGAGCGGCGCCTTCCTGTCGCGGCTGATGCGCCGCGAGATCGCCCTCGACCCGCCGGAGCGACGCATCGGCCTGGCCGCCCACGATTTCTGGATGGCGATGGGCGCCCGCAAGGTCGTCATCACCCGTTCGCGGCGGGCCGGCGGCGCCCCGGCGATCGCCTCGCGCTGGCTGCAACGGCTGACGACGCTGGCCGGCGAGGACGGCACGGCCCACCTGCGGGCCGCCGGCCAGACCTATCTCGACCATGCCCGCCGGCTCGACGACGCGCCCGCCGATGCCGGACCGGACATTCGCGCGGCCCGCCCCGAGCCGCGCCCGCCACTGGAGCGCCGGCCGACCTCCTATTCGATTACCGACGTCGAGACGCTGATCCGCGATCCCTACGCGATCCATGCCCGCAAGATCATGAATCTCGAACCGCTGCCCGAGCTGATGCGCGATCCGCACGCCGCCGAACGCGGCAATCTCTTCCACGACATTCTCGGCCGCTTCGTCCAGCGTGGCCACGATCCCGACGCGGGCGATGCCGAAGCGGAGATCCTCGCCATCGCCCGCGAGCGCTTCGACGAGGAGATGCTGCCGCCGGACATCGAGGCGGTGTGGTGGCCGCGCGCCGAAGCGCTGTGCGCCAACTTCATTGCCTGGGAGCGCGAGCGCGGGTCCCGTGTGGCCGCGCGCCATGCCGAGATCGGCGGCGCTTACGACTTCACCGACCTGGCGACGACGCTGCGCGGCCGGGCTGACCGCGTCGACGTCATGACCGACGGCTCGACCGAGATTCTCGACTTCAAGACCGGCACGACGCCCTCGGTCTCGCAGGCCCGCGCGCTGCTGGCCCCGCAGCTGCCGCTGGAAGGCGCCATGGCCAAGCTCGGCGCCTTTGCCGACGCCGGCACCGCCTCGGCGATTTCCGACCTCGTCTATGTCCGCCTGCGCGAACGCACGCTCTATGAGGACCATCTCGCCAGCGACGGCGGCCGCAAGGGCGAGCCCGTCGATCCCGACGCGCTCAGCGATGAAGCCCTGTCCAAGTTCCGCGGCCTGGTGGCGAATTTCCGCAACGCGGCGACCCCGTTCCGCTCGCGCACACGGCCCTTTGTCGCCGGCGATTTCTCCGGCGCCTACGATCATCTGGCCCGGGCGCAGGAATGGTCGATTGGCGCCGACGAGGGCGGCGACGGCAGCGAAGGGAGCGCGGCATGAGCGGCTTTACCGGCATTGCCGAAACGACGCGGCTGCAGGCCATCGCCGCCGATCCGGAGCGCTCGGTCTTCGTGTCGGCCAATGCCGGCTCCGGCAAGACCCATGTCCTGACCGAACGCGTCGTGCGGCTGCTCCTGTCGAAGGTGGAGCCGTCGAAGATCCTCTGCCTGACCTACACCAAGGCGGCCGCGGCCGAAATGTCGGGCCGCGTCTTTGCACGGCTGGCGAAATGGGCGACCGCCGAGGATGCCGATCTCGCGGCGGAGATCGCACGGCTCGACGACAGGCCGCCTACGCCGGAGCGGATGATCGTCGCGCGCCGGCTTTTCGCGGAAGCGCTGGAGACGCCGGGCGGGCTGAAGATCCAGACCATCCACGCCTTCTGCGAGGCGATCCTCCACCAGTTTCCGCTGGAAGCGAACGTTCCGGGGCATTTCGAGGTTCTGGACGACGCCGAGAGCATGGCGTTGCTGGCCGAAGCCCGCCGCCTGCTGATTACCGGCGCGGCGCGGAAGGCACCGGGCGAAGCCGCCTCGGCGCTGGCGGAGGCCTTTGCCTCGGCCCTCACGCTGGCCGGCGAATGGGGCCTCGACCAGCTCATCGGCGAAATCGTCAACCGGCGCGACGCCATACGGCGGCATCTCGACGAGGCCGGCGGGATCGATGCGGCGGTCGCGCTTCTGCGCCACGCCCTCGGGCTGGAGCCCGGCGAGGACGAGGCCGCGATCGTCGCTGCGGCAGACGATGCGCCCGGCTTCGACTCGGCCTTCTGCGACAGCGCCATGAGCCTTGCCGCCGCCAGTTCCAAGCCGACCGACGCCAAGTTCCACGACCGCCTGCAGGCCCTCCGGGACGCCGGGACGCCCGACGCGCGGCTCGCCGCGTTGAAGGCGCTGTGCCTGACGGCCAAGGGCACGCCCTACAAGCCATCGAGCGTAGCCACCAAGGCGGTGGCCGACGCCCTGCCCGACTTCCCCGAGCGGCTGCAGCAGCTGGCCGACCACGTCCAGGCGATCGACGAGCGCCTGGCCAGCCTGCGGCTGTTCCGCGCCAGCGCCGCGGCGCTGGTGATCGCCGACGCCTTCGAGCGCGACTACGCCATCCTCAAGCGCCGGCGCGGGCGGCTGGATTTCGAGGATCTGATCGTGCGGACCGCCGAGCTCCTGACCCGCTCGGCCGCCTCCGCCTGGGTCCATTACAAGCTCGACCAGGGCATCGATCATGTGCTGATCGACGAGGCGCAGGACACCAGTCCGCGGCAATGGCAGGTGATGCGCCAGCTGGTAGAGGAGTTCTTCGCCGGGGCCGGAGCCCGCGACGTCACCCGCACGGTCTTCGCCGTCGGCGACGAGAAGCAGTCGATCTACTCCTTCCAGGGCGCCTCGCCGCGCATGTTCGCCGACGAGCAGCGGGCCATGCGGCAGCGTGCCGAGGCCGCCGAGGCGCGTTTCGAAGAGGTGCGGCTGACCCAGTCCTTCCGCACCGCCGCCGACGTCCTGCGGGCGGTGGACACCGTCTTTGCCGACGCCGAGAACCGCAAGGGCCTGTCGTCGGGCGACGAGCCGCCGGCGCACCAAACCGCGCGGGGCGAGGCGCCGGGCCTCGTAGAGATCTGGCCGGTCTACCAGGCCGAGGAGCAGCCGCAGTCGCGCGACTGGCTGCAGGCAATCGACTACGAGCCGGCCAATTCCCCGGCCAACCGGCTGGCACGGCGGATCGCCGCCCAGATCGGCGACTGGATCGGCGACCCCATCGCCCACAAGGGCGAGGTGCGCCCGCTTGCGGCGGGTGACGTCATCGTCCTGGTGCGCAAGCGCTCCGGCTTCGTCGCCGCCATGGCCAAGGCGCTGCGCGACGCCGGCATCCCGGTCGCCGGCGCCGACCGGCTGGTCATCACCGACCATATCGCGGTGAAGGACCTGATGGCGCTCGGCCGGACGGTGGCCAATTTCGAGGACGATCTGTCCTTCGCCGCCGTCCTGAAGTCCCCCTTCTTCGATTTCACCGACGACGACCTCATGGGGCTGGCCCTGTCCCGCGAGCGCCATGAGCCGCTGTCGCTCGGCCTGCGGCGGATCTGCGGGCCGGAGGGTCTCGCCCGCGTGCCGGAATTCGTGCCCGACGAAACGACCGAGGCGTTTCTGGCCAAATGCCGCTACGCGCTGACGCGGCTCGACGAATTGCGTGCCCGTTCGGGCTTCGAGACCATCTTCGCCTTCTATGCCCGCATTCTCGGCCCCGAGGGGGGACGGGCCCGGCTGACGCGCCGGCTCGGCTCGGATTCCGGCGAGGTGATCGATGCCTTCCTCGATCTGGCGCTGGCCGACGAGGAAGCGGGCGAGCCCGGCCTCGACGCCTTCCTCGCGCGGCTGGCCGCCGCCCCGCCCTCGATCAAACGCGAGATGGAGCAGGGCCGCGGCGAGGTGCGGATCATGACCACCCACGCCTCCAAGGGGCTGGAGGCGCCGGTCGTCTTCCTCGTCGATCCCGGTTCGGCCCCGTTCAGCCACGCCCATGGCGCCCGACTGATGGAATGGCCCGACATGCCCGGTCTCGTGCCCGGCATGTCGCCGGGCTTCCTGTGGCGTGCCGCCAAGGATCTGGAGAACGACGCCATCGCCGCCCTCAAGGAGGCGGAGAAGGCGCGGGCCGAGGAGGAGTATCGCCGGCTGCTCTATGTCGGCATGACCCGCGCCGCCGACCGGCTGGTCGTGTGCGGCGTCTCGGGCGTGCGCGGCCCGAACGAGAATTCCTGGCTGCAGCGGGCCCAACTTGCCCTGTCGGCAGAGTGCCAGCCGGTGACCGACTCCGACGGCGCGACCATCGCCTGGCGCTTCGGCGCGGCCGGGAGGGGCGACAAGCTGGCTGCCGCGATCCAGCCGCAGCCCGACGCGCCCGCGCCGCTCGATCTGTCGCCGCTGCCGCCGGAAATCCTGCCGCCGCGGCCGCTGTCGCCGTCCTCTGCCGGCGAGGGCACCGAGATCGCCGAAGACGACGCGATCCCGCCCGAGGCCGCCCCGGCCTTCGTCTCGCCGGTGCTCAGCCAGACGGGCGATCCGTCCTTCGCCATCCGGCGCGGCCTTGCGGTCCACAAGCTCCTGCAGGTCTTGCCGGAGATGGCCGCGGACGCACGAGAGGCGGCCGCACGGCGCTATCTGGCGACGGCCGCGCCGGAGATGCGTCCGGGCGATCACGATGCGCTGGTGGCCTCGGCGCTGGCCGTCATGGACGATCCGGCCTTCGCCCCGATCTTCGCCGCCGGCAGCCGGGCCGAGGTGCCGGTCGCCGGCGAGATCACGCTTGCGGGCCGCAGCTACCGCGTCAACGGCACGATCGACCGTCTCGCGGTCACCGCAACGCGGGTGCTGATCGTCGACTACAAGACCAACCGGCCACCGCCCGCCTCGCTGGCGGAGGTGTCGCCGGCCTACATCATGCAGCTGGCGCTCTACCGCGAGATGCTGAAGCCGCTCTATCCGGACCGGCCGATCGAGGCGGCGCTGCTGTTCACCGAAGCGCCGCGGCTGATCGCCCTGTCGGAAGCAGTGATGGAGCAAGCGGTCGCGCGCCGCCGGGCGTCCACCCAATCGGCAACGGAGCGTCAAGAGAACGGCGCCGTCGCTTGATTTGGCGCCAAGCGACTTCTACGTAACGAGACGAACAGGATTTAGGAGCCGACCATGGCCACGACAAAGATCGACACCAGCAATTTCCAGACCGACGTCCTCGGCAGCGACAAGCCCGTCGTCGTCGATTTCTGGGCCGAGTGGTGCGGGCCCTGCAAGATGATCGCGCCAAGCCTCGAGGAAATCTCCAACGAGATGGATAATGTCCGGATCGCCAAGGTGAATATCGACGAGAACCCGGACATCGCCGCCCAGTTCGGCGTGCGTTCGATCCCGACGCTGATGATCTTCAAGAATGGCGAGCATGCCGACACGATGGTCGGCGCGCAGTCCAAGTCGAAGCTCGTCGACTGGATCAACAAGGGCGCTGCCTGAACGGCTCAGCGTCCAGCGTCATCGCGATGAATTGAAAAGGCCCGGGTCGATCGCCCGGGCCTTTTTCTTGTGATGGCCTTAAAGCACGCAGGAGTTCAGCGCGGGGCGAGACCGCTGCTGGAGAGCACGTCGCCGACCAGGTAGAGCGAACCGCAGATCAGGAAGCGCGGCGCGCGGCTGTCGTCCCAGCTGCTGGAGACCAGCCGGATCGCCTCCTCGACACTGTCGCAGGGCTCGGCGTCGAGACCCGCGTCGATCGCCGCCTCGGCCAGATCGTCGGGGTCGATGCCCGCGTCCGACGAGCCGACGGGCACGGTGAAGACATGCCGCGCAATGCCGGCAAAGGATGCGAAGAAGCCGGTCGGATCCTTGGTGTTGATCATTCCGACGATGAGGAACAGCGGCCGCGAGACCCGCTCCTCCAGATCGGCCAGCGTCTCGGCGATGGCGGCGCCCGCACCGGGATTGTGGCCGCCGTCGAGCCACAGCTCGGAGCCCGGAAACGCCGCCCGGTAGAGCGGACCCGAGGCGATCTGCTGCATCCGTCCCGGCCATTCGACATGGGAAAGACCCGCCTCGATCGCCTTGTCGGCCGGCGCGAAGCCCCCATGGCGCAAAGCGGCGATGGCGGTCGCGGCATTGGTCAGCTGATGGCGTCCCGGCAGTCGCGGCATCGGCAGGTCGAGCAGGCCGGATTCGTCCTGATAGACCAGCCGTCCATGTTCCTCGTAGGCGAAGAAGTCCTGGCCGTAGACCAGCAGCGGCGCCCCGGCGCGGTCGGCCATGGAGGTCAGCACTTCCAGCGCGATCGACTCGTTCTGCTGGCCCAGCACCACCGGCACGCCGCGCTTGATGATGCCGCCCTTCTCCGCCGCGATCAGTTCCACGCGGTCGCCGAGATAGGACTGGTGATCGAGCGAGATCGCGGTGATGACCGTGACGGCCGGCCTCTCGATGACGTTGGTGGCGTCGAAGCGACCGCCCAGCCCGACTTCCAGAAGCACCGCGTCGGCGGGATTTTCCGAAAACAGCAGGAACGTCACCGCGGTGAGAATCTCGAATACGGTGATCGGCGCACCGGCATTGGCCTTCGCCGCGCGGGCCACGGCCTCGGCCAGCATCGCGTCGTCGACCAGGGCCCCGGGCTCGCCCTTGCGGCCGATGCGGTAGCGCTCGTGCCAGTTGACGAGATGCGGCGAGGTATGGGCGTGGACCGCCTGCCCGTCGGCCTCCAGAATGGCCCGGCAGAACGCCGTGACGGAGCCCTTGCCGTTGGTGCCGGCAATGTGGATCTGAGGCGGCAGCTTGCGCTGCGGCTCACCGAGTTCGGTCAGAAGCCGGCGGATGCGGTCGAGCGACAGGTCGAAGCCCTTCGGATGCTTCAGCATCAGGGCGTCGATTTCGGCGGCGGCCAGCGAGGTCGTTGTCATCGGAAAGAATTACGCCAGTGCGGGGAGCGATGCAAAAAGGTCGCTCAGCCCGCGGCCTGCGATTCCGGCGCCTGGACTGGCTCGGACCCCATGGCCTCGACCGGCTCGGCCACGACCGCCTCCTCCTCGACGGCCTCGGCCGGCTGCCTGGTCAGCAGCTTCAGGAGATTGGCGATGGTCGGGCGCAATTCGTGGCGATGCACGACCATGTCGACCATGCCATGGGCCATCAGATACTCGGCGCGCTGGAAGCCCTCGGGCAGCTTTTCGCGGATCGTCTGCTCGATGACGCGGGCGCCGGCAAAACCGATCACCGCGCCCGGCTCGGCAATGTGGACATCGCCCAGCATCGCATAGGAAGCCGACACGCCGCCGGCCGTCGGATTGGTCAGGACGACCATATAGGGCAGTCCCGCCTCCTTGAGCATCTCAACCGCCACCGTGGTGCGCGGCAGCTGCATCAGCGACAGGATGCCCTCCTGCATGCGCGCGCCGCCGGAGGCCGCGAACAGTACCACCGGGCGTCGCTCGGCGATGGCGGTCTCGAAGCCCTTGATGATCGCCTCGCCGGCGGCCATGCCGAGCGAGCCGCCCATGAAGGCGAAATCCTGGACGATGGCCATCACCGGCACGCCCTCGAGGCTGCCGCGCGCCGCCAGCACGGCGTCGTCCATCTCGGCCTTCGCCTTGTATTCCTTCAGCCGGTCGACATAGCGCTTGGAGTCGCGGAACTTCAGCGGATCGACCGCGACCTTCGGCAGTTCGATCGTCTCGAAGGCGCCGTCATCGAAGAACGCCTTCAGCCGGTCGCGTGCCCGGATGCGCATGTGGAAGCCGGAGGACGGCACCACCCACTGATTGGCTTCCAGATCCTTGTGGAAGACCATCTCGCCGGTCTCTGGACATTTGATCCAGAGGTTTTCGGGCACTTCGCGCGTGGCGAGGAGGCTCGAGATCTTCGGGCGAACGTAGTTGGTGATCCAGTTCAAGGCACTTGTCCCGTGGCAAAATCGGTCCGGCAGCCGGTGCCGGCGAGGGGCGGCAGCGCAATCGCTGCCGCAGGAATTAGGCGGTCACGCATCCCCGTCGACGGGACGCGTCACGCCCCGGACATGGTCGCCCGCTCAGGACTTGGCAAGATGGGCGGCACGCACGCCGCCGGCGATCTCGCCGACGAGGTCGCGCACGTCGCTCACCGTGCGGGCGGTGGCGCGGCCGTTCTCCAACGACTGCTCGATCGCCTTGACGATCGCCGAGCCGACGACGACGCCGTCGGCGCCCTTGCCGATCTCGCGCGCCTGGTCGGCAGAGGTGACGCCGAAGCCGACGCAGACCGGCAGGTCGGTGTGCTTCTTGATGCGGCCGACCGCGGCGGCGACCTTGTCCGCATCGGGAGCGGCCGAGCCGGTGATGCCGGTGATCGAGACGTAATAGACGAAGCCGGAGGTGTTCTTCAGCACTGCCGGCAGGCGCTTGTCGTCAGTCGTCGGGGTGGCCAGGCGGATGAAGTTCAGTCCCTTGTCGAGCGCCGGCAGGCAGAGCTCGTCATCCATCTCCGGGGGCAGATCGACGACGATCAGCCCGTCGACGCCGGCCTCCAGCGCATCGGCGACGAAGGCCTCGACGCCGTAGATGTAGATCGGGTTGAAATAGCCCATCAGCACGATCGGCGTCGTCTGGTCGCCCTCGCGGAAGGCGCGGACCAGCGACAGGGTCTTCTTCAGGCTGGCGCCCGCCTGCAGCGCCCGCAGACCGGCCTTCTGGATCGCCGGCCCGTCGGCCATGGGATCGGAGAAGGGCATGCCGAGTTCGATGATGTCGGCGCCGGCCGCCGGCAGCGCCCGGGCGATCTCCAGCGCCGTCTCGTGGTCGGGATCGCCGGCCATGACGAAGGTCACGAAGGCGGGGCGACCCTCTTCCTTCAGCGCGCGGAACCGGTCTTCGATGCGTGTCGTCATGTCAGGCTTTCGTCACCTCGGCGACCCAGTCTGCGGTCGCCGCGTCCACGTGATCGACCTTGAAGCCGAAGATCGCGGGCGTGTCATAGGGATGGTGTTCGCGGATCGCCGCCGCGCAGGCGTCGAACCGGTCCGCCGTGGTCTTGATCGTCAGCGGCCACTCGTCGTGGCGCTCCTTGCTGCCCTGCCAGACATAGCGGCTGTCGACTTCCTTGCCGATATTGACGCAGGCCGCAAAGCGACCGTCGATCAGGACATGCGACAGTTCCCGCGCTTCATCGAGCGACGGGCAGGTGACGTGGATTTCGACGATGTCGGTCATGCAGGCTCGCTTCGCTCGCTGGCTTCTCCAGCGTTGTCAGCTTGGTTTTTCGGACATTCCGCTTCCCGGGCCGCCAATCGCTGCGGCCCATCCGGCAGTCTAGAGCTCGACCCCGAGATGCTTGGCGGCGGTGAAGACGTCCTTGTCGCCGCGCCCGCAGAGATTCATAACGATGATCTGGTCCTTGCCCATGGTCGGGGCGCGCTTGACCACTTCGGCCAGCGCATGGGCCGGCTCCAGCGCCGGGATGATGCCCTCGGTGCGGGTCAGGAGCTGGAAAGCCTCGAGCGCTTCGGTATCCATGATCGGCACATATTCGACCCGGCCTGAATCCTTCAGCCAGGAATGCTCCGGCCCGATGCCCGGATAGTCGAGGCCGGCCGAGATCGAATGGCCTTCCTTGATCTGGCCGTCATCGTCCTGGAGCAGATAGGTGCGGTTGCCGTGGAGAACGCCGGGGGAGCCTGCGGTCAGCGAGGCACAATGCTCCTCGCCCTCAAGGCCCTTGCCGCCCGCCTCGACGCCGACGATGGCGACATCCTTGTCGTCGAGGAACGGATGGAACAGGCCGATGGCGTTGGAGCCGCCGCCGACGGCCGCCACCAGCATGTCCGGCAGGCGCCCTTCGGCGGCCATCATCTGCTCGCGGGTTTCCTTGCCGATCACCGACTGGAACTCGCGCACCAGCTCCGGATAGGGATGCGGGCCGGCGGCGGTGCCGATCAGGTAATAGGTGGAATCGACATTCGTCACCCAGTCGCGCAGCGCCTCGTTCATGGCGTCCTTCAGCGTACCGTGGCCGGCGGTGACCGGCACGATCTCGGCGCCGAGAAGCTTCATGCGGAAGACGTTGGGCGACTGCCGCTCGACGTCGGTCGCGCCCATGTAGATGACGCAGGGCAGGCCGAAGCGGGCGCAGACCGTGGCGGTCGCCACGCCATGCTGGCCGGCGCCGGTCTCGGCGATGATCCGGGTCTTGCCCATCTTGCGGGCGAGCAGGATCTGGCCGAGGCAGTTGTTGATCTTGTGCGAGCCGGTGTGGTTCAGCTCGTCGCGCTTGAAGTAGATCTTGGCGCCGCCGAGCTTCTCGGTCAGCCGCTCGGCGAAATAGAGCGGCGACGGCCGTCCGGTGTAATGGGTGTTCAGCCCGTCTAGCTCGGCCTTGAACGCCGGATCGACGCGGGCCGTCTCCCAGGCTTCCTGCAGGTCGAGGATCAGCGGCATCAGCGTTTCGGCGACGAAGCGGCCGCCGAAGATGCCGAAGCGGCCTTCCTCGTCGGGGCCGGCGCGGAAGGAATTCGGGGTCAGCGGCTGGTTCACGAGACTCGTGCCTTTCTCGCCGGCTCGCCCAGGCGATCCAGCGCATCGAAGAAGCTGTGCATGCGGCCGGCATCCTTGACGCCGGGGGCGCTCTCGACGCCCGACGACACGTCGATGCCGGACGGATCGGCGATCCTGACGGCCTCGGCGACGTTGTCGGCGTCGATCCCTCCGGAGAGCATATAGGCCATTTGCGGGTCAAGGCCCGACCCGGCGGCCGAAAGCAGCGTCCAGTCGAAGGAGACGCCGTTTCCTCCCGGCAGATCGGAGCCCTTGGGGCGCTTGGAATCGAGCAGGATGCGGTCGGCGACGCCGGCATAGGGCGCGACCGCGGCGAGATCCTCGGCGGCAGAAATCGGCAGCGCCTTCATCACCTTCAGCCCGGTGCGCGCCTGGATGTCGCGCACCCGCTCCGGCGTCTCGCGGCCATGCAGCTGCAGCCAATCCGGCTTCACGTCGCTGGCGAAACGGTCAAGCAGCGCATCATCGGGATCGACGGTGACGATCACGGTCTCGGCGCGGCCTTCGACCTTTGCGACGAGGTCGGCCATCGGCTCCACGTCCATATGCCGCGGGCTTTTCGCGAAATGCACGAAGCCGACATGGCTTGCGCCACGCTCCAGCGCCACCGCGAGGGTCTCGGGCGTGGACAGTCCGCAGATCTTGACGTCGAAGGCTCGCAAAAGCCGTACTCCCGAAGGTCGGATCGCACTCTTGGCGCCCTTATCGCGCCTCTCGCCCCGGCCTGTAAAGGATGCGGCAAAACCGCGGGTCAGGCGCCGGAACAATCGATGGCGTGGAGGCCCGCCCCGTGGCGCTTCAGCCAGTCGCGGCCGTGGTCCATGCCCGGGCAGAGCTCGCGGCAGAGCGCCCAGAACGACGCGCCGTGGTTCATCTCGCGAAAATGCGCCACCTCATGGGCGGCGAGATAGTCGAGCACCTCCGGCGGCGCCATGACGATGCGCCAGGAAAAGGCCAGTCGCCGGTCAATGGTGCAGGAGCCCCAGCGGCTGCGGGTGTCCTTCAGCGCCATCGAACGCGGACGCAGGCCGACAGTCGCCGCATGGCGATCCACCGCCGCCTGCAGATCCTGCCGCGCCTCGCGCTTCAGCGTATCGACGACACGGCGCACGAAGTGCTCCGGCGCGCCGCCGACCACCAGGCACGCCTCCCCATCGACCGTCTCGAAGCGCGACGCCCGGCGCTCCGGCGCCGACACGAGGCGCAGCGTGCCGCCGCGAAACGGAATGGTCGCGCCGTCGGCGACGACCACCTGCCCCGGCGCCCGCGCCACGCGCTCCTCGACCCAGCCGCGATGACGCTCCAGGAATTCGGCGATCGCCCGGCCCGACACCTGGCGCGGCGCGGTCACCACAACGCCCGAGGCGCCGGGGGCCAGCCGCAGGATCATGCGCTTGGCGCGGGGGTTGCGCCGGACCGTCACGGCGACCGGGCCGCCGGCGAGATCGAGCCGTTCGGGGATCGCCGAGACGCGCGGCTTGGCATGGGGAAAGAGGAAGGACATCGGCAGCCGGATAGGGATGGGCGGCGATACGCCGCCGTTCGAATCGCAGTCTACACCCTCAAGACACGAAAAACGGCGACGCCCGGGGGACGCCGCCGCCTTTTTCATGGGTGCCCGGCCCCAGGCCGGGCGCCGTCGTCACAGTCAGGCCGGCTGGCCGTCGACCACCGGGCCATCGTCGCGGCGCTTGCCGCGCTCGGCCATGAAGCGGTCGAACTCCTGCTGGTCCTTGGCCCGGCGCAGTTCGCGCGCATAGGCGGCGAATTCGGCCTCGGCCTCGTGCAGGCGGCGGCGCTCCTCGTCGAGGCGGCTGAGTTCCTTCTCCCGCCAGTCGTCGAAGGCGACATTGCCGGTCCGCGGGGCGCCGAAGGGGCTGCCCCCGCCGGCGCGCTTCAGGCCGCCGAACAGGCGGTCCGTCGTCTCATTGACGTCCCGCTTGAAGCCGTCCAAACGGTCACCCCAGAGGATGTAGGCCAGCATCGCCAGGCCGAGAGGCCAGAAGATCATGAAACCGCCAACCATCAGGGCAATCGTGGCCGGCGTCCATGCCGGACGAATCAAAGCTCGCGAAGTCATCGCAGTCACGTTCCTTTCGAAAATGGCCGCGACGCTGAGGCATCGCGGGGGCTTCGACATGTCTTGCTGCAGTATCCACAACATGGTGACTGGCGAAACGGCGTTCAATCTCCCGCGCGCGAAAATTGGCCGGTGCGAGCGTTTTTCGGTTCGCCCGGCGGCCCCGCGATGACGCTGTTCGCCGCCTGTGCGGGCCTGTTCTGGAGTGCCTTCCTCGCCGCGACGCTCCTGCCCGGCGCCTCGGAGATCGTGCTGGTCGCGCTGCTTGCCGAAGGCATCGGCGAGCCCTGGCTGCTGGTCGTCGTCGCCGGTGTCGGCAACACGCTCGGCTCGGTGGTCAACTGGGTGTGCGGCCGCTTCCTCCTGCACTATGCCGACCGCCGATGGTTTCCGGTGCCGCCGCGCCATCTCGACAGGGCCACGGGGTTCTTCAACCGCTACGGCGTCTGGACGCTGCTGCTTGCGTGGTGGCCGCTCGGCGGCGACGCGCTGACGGTGATCGCCGGCGTGCTGCGGGTGCCGCTCCTGCGCTTCACCATCCTCGTCGCGATCGGCAAGTTCGCCCGCTACGCGGTGGTCGCCGGCGCAACGCTCGCCTGGCCCGGGCTCTGACACCGGAGCGCTCGGCCGCGGCATCGCGTCGAGGGGTGTGAAGTTTTGATGACCCGGATCGCGAAACGCGATTACGATGCTATCCTCGTCGCAAGGGAGGAGCCGCGATGCCATCGACCGTCATTCCCACCATTCGCTACGAGAATTGCCGCAAGATGATCACCTGGCTCTGCGATACACTCGGCTTCAGCCGCCACGCCGTCCACGAGGATACAGACGGCAGTATCCTGCATGCCGAACTCGTCCATGGCGACGGCATGGTGATGGTCGGCGACGCCCGGGACGACGCGTTCGGCGCCTTGCAGACCACGGCGAAGGCCGGCGCGCCCGTGTCCCAGAGCCCCTATCTCGTCGTCAAGGATGTCGACCATCTCTACGAGGCGGTGCAGGCGGCCGGCGCGACCATCGTCGTGGATCTGCAGGAGAAGAGCTACGGCTCGAAGGAATTCGCCTGCCGCGATCCGGAGGGCCAACTCTGGAACTTCGGCACCTACGATCCCTGGCGCACCGGACAGTAGCCCCGGCGCAACGGCGCGGTCATGGACTGGACGCAACCGATCGACGCCTATTGCGAGCGACTGGGAGCCGGCTTCTGGGCCGAGCCGCTAAACGCGATCTCGAATCTCGCCTTCCTCGTCGCGGCCGCAGCCGGCTTCGCGCTGTGGCGCCGGGCCGGCGGACGGGACCGGCCGGTGTGCCTGCTCGCCGGCCTCGTCGCCATCATCGGCATCGGCTCGTTCCTGTTCCACACCTTCGCCAACCGCTGGTCGAGCCTTGCCGACGTCCTGCCGATCGCGCTGTTCATCTACGCCTATTTCTTCCTGGCGCTGCATCGCCTCGTCGGGCTCGGCCGCTGGGCGGCGGGCCTCGGCACGGCCGCCTTCCTGGGCGCCTCGATCCTCTCGGAGCCGCTCTTCGCAGGAATGGTCGGATCCTCGGCGGGCTACGTGCCAGCGCTTCTCGCCATGCTCGGCATCGGCGGCTACCTGCTCGCGGCCGGCCACCGCGCAGGTCCCGCGGTTCTTGCGGCGGGAACGGTCTTTGCCCTCTCGCTGGGCCTGCGCATGGCGGACGCCCCGCTCTGTGCGGACTGGCCGCTCGGCACGCACTTCCTCTGGCATGTGCTCAACGCGGTGACCCTGGGACTGCTGCTAGCCGCCGCCTTGAGAGGCCGCCAACCGGAGACCGAGGCCGCAAGAGCGAGCGCAGGCTGAGGCGCGGCGGGATCGATCATCCAGCTCGATAACGCAGGACAAAAAAAGGCCGGACGCCTCCCCCGAAGCATCCGGCCCTGGCGGTCCCCCGCCCTGTAAACTGGTGTCCGGCGACAGATCGCCGGAGACAGCGCCTCTGCTCAGCGAGCGGCGAGGCGCTCCTTGCCCTGCTTGACCACGACGCGCGCATCCATCGGAACGCGCTCGTACAGGTCGATGATGTCCTGGTTCATCAGACGGATGCAGCCCGACGAGGCGGCGGTGCCGATGGTCCACCATTCCGGCGTGCCGTGCAGGCGGAACAGCGTGTCCTTGCCGTTCTGGTAGAGATACAGCGCGCGGGCGCCGAGCGGATTGGTCAGGCCGGGCTCCATGCCGTCGCGATAGGGCTCGAGATCCGGCTTGCGGTCGATCATCTCGGCCGGCGGAAACCATTTCGGCCAGGAGCGCTTGGCGCGGATGTTGGCGTCGCCAGCCCAGGAGAAGCCGGCGCGGCCGACACCGATGCCGTAGCGCATCGCCATGCCGTCGGCCTCGACCACGTAGAGGAAGCGGTTCGGCGTATCGACCACGACCGTGCCCAGCTCGTATTCGCGGCCTTCCGGGAAGGACACGCGCTGGCGCAGATACTGCGGATCGATCTTCTCGGTCGGAATCGCCGGCAGCGCATAGCCGTCATCGACGACGGCCGAATAGCCGAGCGCCGAAGTGGCGCCGAGGCTGCCTTCGTTCGGCAGGTTGGTCGGTGCGGTGTAGGCAGAGACCCCGGACGGCGCCAACGATGCGCGCTGGTTACTCGCGCAACCGGCAGCCACGGCCAGCGAAAGGACCGCAGCACCAAGGAGAAGGGAACGTTTGCTCGTCATCGAAAATGCCATGTTCGGGGTGGGATGGGATCAGTTCGCCGAACGAACCGCGCACCGGAGGAGCGCCGACCATCTGTAGCCGTCTCCTCGTTAGTCCGCGTCCATCCGTCAGGCAATACGGGATGGAAGCACGGTGTTGGTTAACGAAGGCTTTGTTGCCGCTTGGTGACAGTTGACGGCGGCGGCCGCCGCGACATCTCAGGCGCACTCTGGGACGTTCGCAACCTGAGCTACGAGGGCTTTTTGATGAACATCGGAGAGGCGGCCCGGCTGTCCGGCCTCCCCCCCAAGACGATCCGCTATTACGAGGAAGTCGGGCTGGTCAAACCCTCCCGGGCCATCAACGGCTATCGCAATTACGGCGATCGCGATGTGCATCTCCTGCGGTTCCTCCAGCGCTCGCGCTCGCTCGGCTTCACCATCGAGGAAGCGCGGCGGCTGATCTCGCTCTACGAGGACGAGGGGCGGCGCAGCGAGGACGTGAAGTCCATGGCCAGTTCCCGCATGGCCGAGATCGACCGCAAGATCGCCGAGCTGCAATCGCTGAAACGCGCCCTCGCCGATCTCAGCGAGCGCTGCCACGGCGACGACGGCCCGGACTGCCCGATCCTCGAGGAGATCTCCGGGGACCGCACCGGCCGCTGACCACGCCTTCGCATCGTCGGCGTATCGGTACCGCGGCGCGCGGTTGCGACGTTCTGCCGCGTTTCTGGTTTGTTCGCGTTTTTGCTTGCCGAAAGCGCCGCGGCTCGGCTAGGTCTCGACCATGCCGATCGTATCCCCCTTCCGCGTCGACCCGCTGGTCGACGGCCGCCAGTCCGAGCGCGCCATGATGGTGCGCCGGGGCGTGCAGCGCCTGATGCTGGCGCGCAAGGTGTCGCTGCTGCCGGAAATGGCGCTGGCGTCCGGCCGCCGGGCCGACCTCGTCTGCCTGTCGGAAAAGGGCGAGATCACCATCATCGAGATCAAGACCTCGATCGAGGATTTCCGGGTGGACCGGAAGTGGCCGGATTATCTGCAGCATTGCGACCGGCTGTTCTTCGCCACCCATCCCGGCGTGCCGGCGGACATCTTTCCCGAAAGCTGCGGGCTGATCGTGTCGGATGGCTACGGCGCCGAAATCCTGCGCGAAGCGCCGGAAGACCGGATCGCGCCAGCCACGCGAAAAGCGATGACGCTGCGTTTCGCGCGGTTGGCCGCCGACCGCCTGGTACAGGCGGAATGGGCGGCCAATCCGTTCATGACCGGGATGGCGGGAGAGACGGAGGCGGACTGACCGCCGCCGCGGGGTGCGACCTCAGCGCGGTGCGCGCTTGGCGAGGATCCGCTGCAGGGTCCGGCGGTGCATCGACAGCCGGCGGGCAGTCTCGGAGACGTTGCGATCGCACAATTCATAGACGCGCTGGATATGCTCCCAGCGGACCCGGTCGGCCGACATCGGATTCTCCGGCGGCGCGGCGCGGTCACCCGCCTTGCGGCTGAGCGCGGCGATCACTTCGTCGGCATCGGCGGGCTTGGCGAGATAGTCGATGGCGCCAAGCTTCACGGCGGTCACGGCGGTGGCGATGTTGCCGTAGCCGGTCAGCACCACGACCCGGGCATCCTCGCGGGCCCGCTGCAGCGCCTCGATCACGTCGAGCCCATTGCCGTCGGCCAGCCGCATGTCGACGACGGCGCAGGCCGGTGCCGAGCGTTTCAGGGCGGCAAGCCCTTCCTCGACGCTTTCGGCGGTCACCACATCGAAACCGCGCTGCTCGAGCGCCCGGCTCATGCGCTGCAGGAACGGGCGGTCGTCATCGACCAGAAGCAGCGATCGATCACCCTGCGGCAGAAACGACTGCTCAGGAGCAGTCCCTACAGTTTCGGTCAACATCGGCGTTCCTTTCCTTTGTCCGGGAAATGGAGCGCCGGGCAGACGCCTTCAACGGCTTGCACCCGCCAGAACCGGCAATCGGCATGCGACCGAAGTACGCATCCGGCGTTCGCTGCCTCTGCTCTGCCGCTGCGTCAGTCGCGATTGGCGGGCCGGTTCGACAGGAAGACGTCCCGCGGCCAGGAGATCACCACCACCGCGCCATTGGCGACGCGGCCGCGGCTTGCCCGGTTGGCGAAACTGATCGAGGCGCCCGAGCGTTCGAGCAGCGTCTTGGCGATGAACAGGCCGAGGCCGAGACCGCCGCCGGTATTGCGCTCCGTCGAATCGCGGTCCGACATGTAAGGGTCGCCGATCCGGTCGAGGATTTCGGGCGCAAAGCCCGGCCCGTCGTCCAGCACCTCGATATAGACCTGGCTCTCGCTCCAGCCGGCGCGGATGATCACCTCGCCATCGGCAAAGTCCACCGCGTTCTCGACGATGTTGCCGAGGCCGTAGACGATGCCGGCATTGCGGCGGGCGACCGGCTCGGCGCCGTCGCGCTCGACCGTCTCGACCTTCAGCGCGACACCGAAATTGCGGTGCGGCTCGGCCACCTCGTCGATCAGCGACATCACTGACAGACGTGCCAGATGGGTCTCGCTGGACGAGGACAGGGAGCTGAGCTGGCGCAGGATCGTGCGGCAGCGCTCCGATTGCTCGACCAGCAGATCCACGTCCTCGCGCTGCGGATCGTCGGCCGGCACCGAACGACCCATTTCCTTGGCGACGAGGGCGATGGTGGCGAGCGGCGTGCCGAGCTCATGGGCGGCGGCGGCGGCCAGCCCGTCGAGCGCCGACAGATGCTGCTCGCGCTGCAGGACGAGTTCGGTGGCGCTCAGCGCATCGGCGAGCGCCCGCGATTCCGCCGCCACGCGGTAGATGTAGATCGAGGAGAAGACGAGGGTCGTGACGATCGCGAACCACAGGCCGCCGACATAGGAGATCGGCAGTTCCAGCGACATGCCGTGGGGCCAGGGCACCGGCATGTGGAAGAAGGCCAGCGCCGTCGTGCAGACCACCGCCAGGAGCCCCACCCCCACCGTCGTCAGCGGCGGCTGCGTCGCCGAGGCGATGATCGAGGGCACCACGAGGAACACCGTGAATGGGTTCTCGATGCCGCCGGTGAGGAACAGGAGGCCCGTCGGCTGCAGGATGTCGAAGGTCAGCACGCCGGCCGCCGCCGTCGAGGACAGCCGCCGGCTCGCCGGGAAGCTGATCGACAGATAGATGTTCAGCGCCACAGAGGCGGCGATCAGCGCAAGGCAGGTGCCGATCGGAAACGGCCACCACAGCCCCCAGGCCACGAAGACGCAGGCCGCGGTCTGGCCGGCGACGGAAAGCCAGCGCAGCCGCACCAGCGTCGCCAGGCGCAGCCGCTGGCTCTCGCGCATCATGGTCACGAAGGCCGGCAGGCGGAGGTCGAAACTGGAACGGGTCGCCTGGTCCATGATCGGCTTCAACTATTCTTGAAAGGAAATCGGAGACTTACCGTCTAGCCCGTCATCCGCATCGCCGAAAGTGGTCAAAGCCGCGCGGGGTGTCCGGGCAGCCGGGACCAAGTGCCGCGCCGGTTCCCGTCATGGAACACCCGGCCGTCCTTTGCCCTTTACCGTCCCGAAGCGCCAAGGCGCACAGGATCAAGACGGAAGGGACGCATCATGGCTCTCGCCAATCTCAAGGACATCTATATCGATCAGCTGCAGGACATTCACAGCGCCTGCAACCAGTCCGCCAAGGTCACCCGCGAGCTCGCCGGCGTCGCCACCGACGGCGACCTGAAGAGCGCGCTGGACGCCGGCGTCGCCGGCATCGAGGACGGCATCGCCACGCTGAAGGAGATCATCACCGCCCATGGCGCCGATCCCTCGGGAGAATTCTGCAAGGGCATGGAAGGCCTCGTCAAGGAAGCCCGTTCGCACGGCATCGAGGAGGACATCACCGATCCCGACGCCCGCGATGCGATGATCATCACCCAGTATCAGCGCATGGCCCATTACGCGATCGCCGGCTATGGCTGCCTGGAAGCCTTCGCCAAGCGTCTCGACCTGAAGGATGATGCCCAGAAGCTGCAGAAGTGCCTGGACGCCACCTATCACGGTGACAAGACGATGACGCAGATCGCCACCGGCGGCATCAACAAGGCCGCCGCGTAAGCATCGCGACAGAGCCGGTATCAGGGCCGTCGGCGCATCCGCGCCGGCGGTCTTTTTCGTGCGGCGCTTCAGCCTACAGCACCTGGAAACCGTGCCGGAACGGGTCGCGGTCGTCGATGAAGATCGTGTTGATGCCGGTCAGCCGCGCCCAGCCGGCGATGGACGGCACGATCGCCGACTTGCCACCGATCTCGGCCGCGGCTTCGACCCGGCCGTGGAACAGCGAGCCGATGATGCTCTCGTGGACGAAGTCGTCGCCGGGCGCGAGGCGCCCCTTGGCCGCCCATTGCGCCATGCGCGCCGACGTGCCGGTACCGCAGGGGCTGCGGTCGATCGCCTTGTCGCCATAGAACACCGCATTGCGGGCCGTGGCCCCCTCCATCGTCGGCTCGCCGGCCCACAGCACAT
Source organism: Aurantimonas sp. NFXS3 (assembly GCF_049132005.1). Taxonomy (NCBI): domain Bacteria; kingdom Pseudomonadati; phylum Pseudomonadota; class Alphaproteobacteria; order Hyphomicrobiales; family Aurantimonadaceae; genus Aurantimonas; species Aurantimonas sp. NFXS3. The sequence goes on along the minus strand of NZ_JAGDDZ010000002.1, from coordinate 457,149 downwards.
GGCGCAGGCCGCGGATCGCCGGGGTCTCCGGGTGCACGAACTCATGGGCGTCGTTCAGCGCCGCGCGTAAGGGGCCGGACAGGGCGACAAGCTGGGAAGCGGTGAAGTCGGCCATGTCGCGGAAGTTCGGCTGCGGATCGACGATGGCGTAGAAATTGCCGCCATAGGCGATGTCGACCGTGAGCGCGCCGAGACCGGGGCAGTCCACCGCGATGCCTTCAGCGTGCAGGAAGGCCGGCACATTGGTCAGCCGGACCTCCTCGACGAAGCCGTTCTCCTTGCGATAGCGGCAGGTGACCACGCCGGCCGGCGTGTCGAGCCGCAGGATCCCGGGCTCCTTCGGCCGGACGAGCCCGTGCTCCAGCGCCATGGTCACCGTGCCGATGGTGCCGTGGCCGCACATGGGCAGGCAGCCGGAGGTCTCGATGTAGAGCACGGCCACGTCGCAATCGTCGCGGGTCGGCGGGTAGAGGATCGCGCCGGACATCATGTCGTGGCCGCGCGGCTCGAACATCAGCCCGGTGCGGATCCAGTCGTATTCGGCCATGAAATGCGCCCGCTTCTCGATCATCGTCGCCCCGTCGAGGAATGGGCCGCCGCCGGCAACGAGGCGGACGGGATTTCCGCAGGTGTGACCGTCGAGGCAGAAGAAGCTGTGGCGTGCCATGTGGATCTCCGGTGGCAGGTCAGGCGAAACGGCGTGGCGAGAACGCCGCGAGATTGATCGGCGCCGGCGTGCCGGTGACGAGATCGGCGAGAATACGCGCCGTCGCCGCCGACTGGGTCAGGCCGAGATGGCCGTGGCCGAAGGCATAGAACACGCGGTCGGTCGTGGACGCGGGACCGATGACCGGGAGCGAGTCCGGCATGGACGGCCGAAACCCCATCCACTGCCGGCCGCCCGTGATGTCGAGTGCGGGCAGGAAGCGTTTCGCCTTCTCCAGCATGGTCGCCGACCGGCGATAGTCCGGCGGGCGGTGCAGGCCGCCGAGCTCGACGGCGCCGCCCACCCGGATGCCGGATGTCAGCCGGCTTACCACGAAGCCGTGGCCGGGAAAGGTCAGTTGCCGCTTCAGGTCGAAGGCGCCCGGCGGCAGGGTGGTGTTGTAGCCCCGCTCGGTCTCCAGCGGCAGGGTGTCGCCGAGGGCGGCTGCCAGCGGCTTCGACCATGCGCCGCCCGCAACGATGGCATGTCGTGCCAGAAGGTCCGACCCGCCCGCCAGCTTCAGGCACACCGCGTCGCGGGCCGGCGCCAGGCCACGCACCTCGGCGTGGACGATCCGCCCGCCCCGCTCGGCGACGCGGTCGGCCAATGCCTTGGCATAATCATAGGGATCGGCGATCGACTGCCATCCGGGCACGAAGGTCCCGTGGGTGAAGCGCGGCGACAGGCCCGGTTGCAATTGCGCGATGCCGGCGGCGTCCAGATGGCGACAGGCGATGCCGGCGGCCTCGCGCGCCTGCCAGGCCTCCAGCGACGCCTCGAACTCGGCGCGGCTTTCGTAGAGTTCCAGCGCACCGTCGGAGCGCAGCATCGCGTCGAGCCCTGCCGCCGCGATCAGCCGGCGGGTCTCGGTGCTCGCCAGTTCCATCATCGCCACCTGGGCGGCGAAGCTGGTCGCGAAGGCGGCGGGCCGGCTGGCGCGCCAGAACCGGAACAGCCACGGCGCAATGGTCGGCAGATAGGCCGGCGGCACGCTCAAGGGACCCAGCGGATCGAGCAGCCAGCGCGGTGCCTTGCGCAGGATGCCTGGCGAGGCCAGCGGCATGACGTCGCTGAACGCGAAGGCCCCGGCATTGCCGAAGCTGGCGCCGTGGGCGACCTCGCCCCGCTCGATCAGGACGACGCTTTGCCCGCGCTCCTGCAGGGCGAAGGCGGCGGTGATGCCGACGATGCCCGCGCCGACGATCGCGACATCCGCGTCGATTGTCCTGCCGTCACTGGTGGACGCCATCGCCTGTCCCCGCCACTGGTTCCTCGCAGCGATGCCGCAAGAACGACCGATGCACAAGGGGCGCGGCGGACGGCCTCCACACGCCGTTCCGTCGGGACGGCGGCGCGACCGTTGTCAGTCCGTGCGGCCGGCCCGGCAGCGGCGATAGGCGGCCTCGCCCTGGTCGAGCGCCCGCTGGCGGGTCAGCGCGCGCACGCCGAACCCGTCCTCCCCGCGATCGATGCGGTTCTCGTAGCTGTTGCCGGCGGTCTGACGGGCATACTGGCGGCAGAAGGCTTCGGAACCGCGGGGGTTCTCATTGGCCGACACCCGCGCGCCGACGATGGGCGAGCCGTTGGGATAGGGGGCGGTGCTGTTGCAGCCGGCAATGCCGGCAAGGACGGCAACCAGAAGAAGGGCGGATCGCATCCTGGATCTCCGAATCAGAGGCAAGCTGGCCGGATAGATGGCGCCGATGGGCCGCCGCGCCAGTGGCCCGGTCCGAAGCCGGACGAGCTGCGACAGGGCGGCCGGGTCGAGGCCGCGAAACCGGTTTGACGGCGCGCCGGAGATCAGGGCATCTGCCGGGGATGGTGTATGACGAGATCGCTCCCCTTGCGCCGCAGATCGCAGCGGCCCGGCTGAGGTCCCTCGGCGGCCTGGCGTTTCTCGACAGCGCCATGCGCCACGAAACGCTGGGGCGCTATTCCTATGTCGCCGCCGCGCCCTTCGCCGCGTTCACGGTGGATGCGGGCGGTGCGATGCTCGATGGGCACCGCCTCGACGGCCCGCCCCTGGCGGCACTCGACGCGGTCCTCGCCGCGCATCGCCAGGAAACGCATCCCGATCTGCCGCCTTTCCAGGGCGGTGCCATCGGCTTCATCGGTTACGAATTCGCCCGGCATCTGGAAACGCTCGCCGCGCCGGCCGATCTCGACCCAGCCAAGCCCAGCCTGCGCTTCGATCTCTACGATACGGTTCTCGCCTTCGACCACGAAGCCGACCGCGCCTTCGTGATCGGCGCGCGCCGGGCCGGCGAAAGCGACGACGCCCCGGCCCGGGCGCGCATCGCCCGCTTCCGGGCCGCGCTGGAGACCGAGGCGCCGGCGCTCGGCACAGGCGCACGGCCGGGCGGCCTCGACTGGCGCTCCAATTTCTTTGCCGACGACTACCGGGCGGCGATCCAGAAGGTGCGCGACTACATCCTGGCCGGCGACATCTACCAGGCCAATGTCGCCCAGACCTTCACCGCCGGGCTCCCCGACGCCTTCGATCCCTTCGCCCTTTATCTGCGGCTGCGCCGGACCAATGCCGCGCCCTTCGGCGCCTATCTGGAGCATGAGGGCCTCGCCATCGCGTCCTCCTCGCCGGAGCGCTTCCTGAAACGCGACGGTGACACGGTGGAAACCCGCCCGATCAAGGGCACGGCGAAGCGCTCCGCTGACCCGGAGGAAGACCGCGCCCTGGCAGAGGCGTTGCTGGCCTCGGAGAAGGACCGGGCCGAGAACGTCATGATCGTCGATCTCCTGCGCAACGACATCTCCCGCGTCTGCACGGCCGAATCCGTGGAGGTGCCGGTGCTGTGCGGCCTCGAAAGCTATGCTTCGGTCCATCACCTCGTTTCGGTGGTGACCGGAACACTTCGGCCGGGCCGGTCCGCCGGCGACCTCATTGCGGCGACCTTTCCGGGCGGCTCGATCACCGGCGCGCCGAAAATCCGGGCCATGGACATCATCACCGAGATCGAGAACACCGCCCGTGGCCCCTATTGCGGCGCCATCGGCTATCTCGGCTTCGACGGGGCGATGGACCTCAACATCGCCATCCGCACCGTCAGCTTCGAGGCCGGCACGGCGCGGCTGTCGGCCGGTGGCGGCATCACCGTCCTGTCGGACCCTGCGGCCGAATACGAGGAGACCTTCACCAAGGCGACCCGCGTCTTCGCGGCCTTCGACGCGGACGACGGGAACGGTGCGAAGGACAATCCGCGATGATCCTCGTCGTCGACAATTACGACAGCTTCGTCTTCAACGTCGCCCGCTATCTCGAACGGCTGGGCGGCGCCATCGAGGTCGTGCGCAACGATGCCGTCACACTGCCGGAGATCGACGCGCTCGCGCCATCGGCGGTGATCATCTCGCCAGGGCCCTGTTCGCCGCGCGAGGCCGGCATCTCGCTCGACCTGGTGCGGCAATTGTCCGGCCGCGTGCCGATCCTCGGCGTCTGCCTCGGCCATCAGGTCATCGGCGAGGCCTTTGGCGGCACCGTGACCCGGGCCCTCAAGCCCATGCACGGCCGCGCCTCGCGGATCGCCCATGACGCGGCGAACCTCTTCGACGGATTGCCACAACCGACCATGGTCGGGCGCTATCATTCGCTGATCGTCGAGGAAACGCCGGCGATGCGCGATCACCTCGCCATCGACGCCCGTTCGGACGAGGGCGAGATCATGGCCCTGTCGCACCACACGCACCCGACCTGGGGCATCCAGTTCCACCCCGAATCCGTTTTGACCGATCGCGGCGAGCGGATCTTCGAGAATTTCCTGTCCCTGGCGGAGCGTTGGCGTGGACGAGATCTGGATTGACGGCGGCTTTGCGCCGGCCCCCGGTGCCGTTGCCGCGAACGACCGCGGCCTGACCCTTGCCGACGGGGTGTTCGACACGTCGCTGGTTCTCGGCGGCAGGGTGTTTCGCCAACAGGCCCATCTCGACCGGCTGATGGCCGCAGCGGCCAGCCTCGCCATTCCGGCGGACCGCGCGGCGCTTGAACTGGCGATGACGGCGCTGGCCGAGCGACGCGGCGACGGGGCGATCCGCCTGACGCTGACCCGCGGCCCCGGCGCACGCGGCCTCGCCTTTCCCGCCGATCCGCAGCCGACGCTGATCGGCACCACGGCGCCGCTCGCCGCCGCGATGATGTTCGCGCCGCTGCGGCTTCAGGTCTCTGATATCCGCCGCAACGAGACCTCGCCGACGGCGCGGGTCAAATCGCTGGCCTATCTCGACAGCGTCCTTGCCAACCATGCCGCAAGGCAGGCCGGCGCCGACGAGGCGCTGTTCCTCAACGGGGCGGCCCGTGTCGCCTGTTCGGCGCTGGCGAATGTCTTCGTCCTGGCGGGGACCGAGATCGTCACGCCGCCACGCGACGACGGCGTCCTCGACGGCATCGTGCGGGGCTGGATCCTCGACAATGCCGGCGCGTTCGGCATGTCGGCGGTCGAAAGGCCCCTGACGCTCCCCGATCTCGCGGCGGGTCAGATCGTCCTCACCAACAGCCTGCGCCTCGTCGCGCCGGCCAGCCTCGATGGGCCGGCGCCGGCCATGCCGGCCCCGATATTGCGCGCGCTGATGGAAGGGCTCTGCGCTGCCATCGCGGAGGAATGCGGCGTCGATCCGCGCGAGCGCGGAGCGGTGCTGCCCGGCTGAACCGAGCCGCCCGCCTCAGCGCTGCGTGGTACCGCCGGCCAGGAGCCAGGCCGGATCGAACCAGGTATCGGCCTCGCCGTCATAGGGCAGCGTGTTGATGTCCCAGTGGCGCACATAGCGCGCATAGACGTCCCAGACCGCCGGGCCGCCGCCGATATAGACCACCCGCTCGCCGAAGCTCTCCAGTACCGTCTGGGGATCGTCGGCCGAGCGGATTTCCACGATGGTGCGGTCCTTGCGGGCGAAGTCCGGGAAGGAGGCAACGGTCTTCGGCCCGGCGATCAGCACATGACCGCGGGTGATCTCGAAAAAGCGCTCGACATCCTCGGTGTAGACGCGCTCGGGACGCCCCTCCCACGGCATGCCGCCATCGAGGCCGAGTTGTCCGCTCCGGCCGATCGCGCAGATGACCCTGACGTCGGGCATGCGTCCCGCTCCTCTGTGCCGCACGTCGACCGACGACGCGCTCCGGTTGTGGACTGATGCCCGATTCGGCGTGGCGAGACCATTGTTCACCGGGAACCGATCGCGGAATTTCTCGTTCGAGAAACACCGCGGACCCCGCGTCAGCAACGTTCGGGCCGTGCCGGCCGCCCGTCGCGCGCCACGAACTGCCAGCCTTGCGGATACTATGTATGGCTGTCTTTTTCGTGCGAAGAATATAGCAGTTTAAGGACCGGCCCTCGGCTAACGGTTAACCGGGATCATGGATACGAACACACAGACAACAGCATCGGTCCACACCGATCCTTCGACGATGATGACGCCGGTGATCGTGCCGTCGCTCCTGTCGATCGCCAAGTCCACCCGGGCCTTTCTCGCCCTGCTTCTTGCCGATATCGGACTGCACCCCGGCCAGGACCAGCTCCTCGACCGTCTCGATCCCCTTGCCCCGGTCAGCGTGTCGGCGCTGGCCGAACAGCTTTCGGTGCGACCCTCGACGGTGTCCAAGATGCTGGACCGGTTGATCGAGAAGGGGCTCGTCGCCCGCTCGGCCAACAGTGCCGATGCGCGCCGCACGATGGTGCAGCTGACCCCGGATGGCGAGCGGGTGCAGGCGACCGTACGGAACGTCTGGCAGCGGCTCGAGATCGACCTCGCCCAGTCCCTGACGCAGGACGAGTTGCAGGTGCTGCAGAGTTCCTTGACGCGCACCGGCGATATCCTCACCCAGAAGCTGCGACGCCTGCGCTAGGCGCGCGGCTGCCACGCGGGCGCTCGATTGACGCGCGCCCCGGCACTGCCTATTCCGCGATCGCCGGCTTGCGGCAGCGGAGGGGACAATGCCGATGAGCGAGTTCGTGACGATTGCCGGCGGCGGCCTCAGCGCCGAGATCGCGACAGCCGGCGCAGCGGTCCGGGCCGTTCACCTCGACGGATTTGCCCATTCGCTGGTCGTCGGCGCCGCCGACCCCGAGCATTACACCGCCGGCAACCGCGAATATCTCGGCGCCACCATCGGCCGCTTCGCCAATCGGATCGGCGAAGGTCGCTTCACCATTGACGGCCGGGGCTCCCAGCTTGCCCGCAACGACCCGCCCAATCATCTGCATGGCGGTCCGAAGGGCTTCTCGACGCGCATCTGGACCATCGTCGAGCGCGCCCCGGACGCGCTGACCCTGAGCCTCGTGTCGGCCGATGGCGACGAGGGCTATCCCGGGACCGTCGACATCACCGCCCGCTTCGCGATCCTGCCGGACCAGACGCTGTCGGTGAGCTACGAGGCGACCAGCGATCGCCCGACCCCGGTGAATCTGACGACGCATTTCTACTTCAATCTCGACGGCAGCGACGACATTCGCGGCCACCGGCTGACGCTGACGGCGGATCGCTATCTGCCGATCGACGCCGCGGCGCTTCCAACCGGGGCGATTGCACCGGTGGCGGACACACCGTTCGACTTCGGCGCGGGCCGGCTGGTGGGCGAGGCCCCCGATCCGCTCGACCACAATTTCTGCCTGGCCGATGCGCCGGAGGCCGCGCCGCGCCTTGCCGCCCGGCTCGCGGGCGCGGCGAGCGGCATCACCCTGGCGCTCTCTACCACCGAGCCCGGCCTGCAGGTCTATGACGGCGCCAAGCTGGATGGCTCGATCATGGGCCATGGCGGGGTGCCGATCGGCAGCCGCTCGGCCCTGGCGCTGGAGCCGCAGGGCTGGCCGGATTCGCCCAATCGGCCCGAGTTTCCCCAGACGATCCTGCGGCCGAGCGAGACCTATCGCCATCACAGCCTCTACCGTTTTTCCGCCGGCTGACACACGCCCTGCCCTCGTCAGGAAGCGTTCATCATCCGGGCCTACAAGCCTGTGCGCGGCGGCTATGTAATCGCCGCAATTGTGCCTATGCTCACGCCTTCGTGTCTGTTCTCAAACTCACAAGCAGCCCGTGAATCACAAGAGTTTTGCGTCCCGCCGTACCGCGCTGAAGACAGGTGTGGCCCTCACCCTCGCAGCGCTTCTGCCCCGTCCGGGCTTTGCCCAGGAGACGGAGGCTCCCACGCCGCCGGCCCGCCAGCCGGCAACCGTCGGCGCGCCCGATGCGCCGTTCACCTTCGATGAGCTGGCCGCGCGCATGCAGCAGCGCGCCGGGGAATCCTACAGCGCGCCGGCCAACGAGCTGCCGCAGGAAATCCTCGACCTCAATTACGACGAGCACCGGGCGATCCGCTTCCGGCCGGACCACGCCCTGTGGCGCGCCGAGCCGGTGGAGTTCCACCTGCAGGCCTTCTATCCAGGCTGGGTGTTCAAGGAGACAACCAAGGTCTTCGTCGGGCAGAATGGCGTCTACAATCGCCACGATTTCGCGCCGTCGGACTTCGAATACCGGCCGCCGCTGGATCCCTCGAAATTCCAGGACCTGCCGCTGGACGGCGTCGCCGGGTTCCGGATCCATGCGCCGATCGAACGGCCGGACTATTTCGACGAGCTGGTGACCTTCCTGGGCGCGAGCTATTTCCGCGCGCTGGGCACCGGCACCCGCTACGGGCTGTCGGCGCGCGGCCTCGCCATCAACACGGCGACCAGCGAGACCGAGGAATTCCCGCGTTTCAGCGCCTTCTACATCGACGCGCCGAAGCCGGGCGATTCGCGCATCCGGCTGATGGCGGAGCTCGACAGCCCGAGCCTCACCGGCGCCTATTCCTTCCTGATCACGCCGGGCCCGCAGACCACCATCGACGTGACCACCCGGCTGTTCTTCCGCACCGACGTCAACCGCGTCGGCATCGCGCCGCTGACATCCATGTACACTTTCGGCGAGAACGACCGCTTCGGTCGCGACGACTTCCGCCCCGAGGTCCATGACAGCGACGGCCTGTGCATTCGCCGGGCCGATGGCGAGAAGCTGTGGCGGCCGCTGAAGAACCCCGAAAACCTGGCGATGTCCTATTTCCAGGAGACCAGTCCGCGCGGCTTCGGCCTCCTGCAGCGCGATCGCGACTTCTCCCATTACGAGGACATCGAGGCCCGGTACGAACTGCGGCCGTCGCTGATGATCGAGCCGCTGGGCGACTGGGGCAAGGGTACCGTCGAGCTCGTCGAGATCCCGACGGATTCGGAAGCCAACGACAACATCGTCGCCTTCTGGGTGCCCGAGGCCAAGGCCGAAGCCGGCGGCGCGATGGAGTTCAGCTACCGGATGCACTGGGGCCTCGACGTCGAGCCCGAGGACAACCAGGCCAAGGTCACCGGCACCTTCATCGGCGTCGGCGGCAACGCGGCGGATGCCGACCTGTCGACCCATCGCATCGCCATCAATTTCGAGGGCGGCAGCATTGCCAAGCTGCCCGCTGATGCCCAGATCGAGCCCCTGATCGACGTGCCGGACAACACCCGGCTGATCCATTCGGGAATCGCGCGGCTGCCCAATGGCGGCTGGCGCGTCGCCCTGGAACTCGAGAAGACCGATTCACAGCCTGCTGAACTTCGCGTGAAACTTTCGATGCTGCAGCGCATTGTCAGTGAGACGTGGCTCTATCAATGGACGAACAGGACATGACCGTTTTTGCAACGGAAGACCGCCGCTCCATGCAGGAGACCAATGCCGGCCGGCTGATCGGCCGGGCCGATCTGGACGACGATGTCGTACTGGACGCCGTGCGCACGCGCCTTGCCGCGAGCGGACGCGCCGACGATGCCGAACGCGTGCTGGCCGCTGCCATGCAGGGCGATGCGGCGTCGCTGGCCTTCGTGCGCACGGTCGCCGTCCCGCCGCCCGTGGCGCGGCTGACAATGCCGATCCAGCCGCTGACTGGCCGGCCGCTGCGCTTCCCGACGATCTCGCTCGGCCGCCTTTCCGCCGACCGCAATTGATCACCATGCCTGAACGGCCCGGTGTGATCCGGGCCGTGGCACCATCTCACCGACGGACACCGCGTTGATCACGGCTCAGCGTCTTCTCTTCGCCCTGGCCTCCGTCGTGCTGGCGGCGATCGCAGCTTCGCTGTTCTTCATCGTCGTGACGGTGAACGGGGTGACCTATCTGCACATCGTGCAGATCAGCCTGCTCGTGCTGTGCTGCCTCTGGCTCGCCTGGGGCTTCAACATGGCGCTGGCCGGCATCATGTCGTCCGGCGCGCCGCCGCGCCGCCGGGCGCTGCCCGGCCATGTCAGCCGCACCGCCATCCTTGTTCCCGTCTACAACGAGGACGCGGAGGCTGTGCTGGCGCGCGTCGGTGCCATGTATGAGGGCCTGCGCAGCATCGGCGGGCTCGATGCCTTCGACTTCTACATCCTCAGCGATTCCACCCGGGCCGAGAACGTCGCCGCCGAACGGCGCGGCGTCGATATGCTGCTATCCGAACTCGGCGCGGCCGGCCGCCTCTACTACCGCAACCGCGAGAAGAATGTCGGCCGCAAGGCCGGCAACATCGCCGACTTCGTCACCACCAGCGGCGGCGCCTACGACTACATGCTGGTGCTCGACGCCGACAGCCTGATGCGGCCGGAGACCATGGTGGAGATGGCCGCCCGGATGGATGGCGACCCCGAACTCGGCCTGTTGCAGACCCAGCCGCTGATCATCGGCCGGCGCACCCTGTTCGGCCGTGCGCTACAGTTTTCCGCAGCCCTGTTCTCGCCGGTCTTCTCGCGCGGCATCGCGGTGCTGCAGGGCCGCGAGGGGCCGTTCTGGGGCCACAACGCCATCCTGCGCGTGCGTGCCTTCGCGGCGTCATGCGGCCTGCCCGACCTGCACGGCCGTCCGCCCTTCGGCGGCCATATCCTTAGCCATGATTCCGTCGAGGCGGCGCTCTTGGCGCGGGCCGGCTACAAGGTGCAGGTCGATCCGGACCTCGAAGGCTCCTACGAGGAAGCCCCGGCCAACATCATCGAATATGCCAAGCGCGACCGCCGCTGGTGCCAGGGCAATCTGCAGCACGGCAAGCTCCTCGCCGCGCCGGGGCTGAAGCTGTGGAGCCGTGTCTCCCTCGCCAGCGGGATCATGGCCTATGCCGCCTCGCCGATCTGGCTGATGTTCCTGATCGTCAGCCTGCTCGACCCGATCCTGGCGCCGGAGCCGAACTATTTCCCGGCCGATTCCCTGTTCCCGGTGTTCCCGCGGCCCGAGACCGGCAAGGCGCTGCTCCTGCTCTTCGGCATCTTCGTGCTGCTGCTTCTGCCCAAGACGCTGATCGCGGTCGGCAGCGCCTTCACCGCCCGGCGCCGGCGGTTCGGCGGGACGCTCGCTGTGCTGGCCGGCGCGACGGCGGAGCTGGTGATGACCAGCATCCTCGCCCCGGTGATGATGATGTTCCAGTCGAAGGCCGTGGCCGAGATCCTGATCGGCGCCGATGCCGGCTGGCCCTCGACCGAGCGCGCTGACGGCAGCCTGCCGCTCGACGCCGCCTTCAAGGCGAGCTGGTGGATGGTGCTGGCCGGCGGCCTCGTGCTCTTCGCCACGATCAACTACGCCCCGAACCTCGTCCTGTGGACCCTGCCGATCGCGCTGCCGCTCGTCGCGGCCCCGGTCCTGATCAGCGCCACCGGCAATCCGGCGCTGGGCGACTGGGTGCGTCGCCAGCGCCTGTTCGAGACCCCCTTCGAGTCCGATCCCGAGCCGGTGATCCGCAGCTATGCCCTCTGGCAGGAGCGGCTGGCCCGTCTTTCGGCCGGCGGCGACCTTGAGAAAGCCACAGTGTCGGTGGCACCGGTGCTGCCCGATCCCGCATGAGGCTGCCCCCGAGACGATGACCGCTGTCACCCGTACTGCCTTGAAGTCACCCCGCGATTACCGGGTGGACTTCTGGCGCGGCATCGCGCTCGCGATGATCTTCGTCAACCACATCCCGGGCAATGTCTGGGAGAACTTCACCTCCCGCAATTTCGGCTTCTCCGACGCGGCCGAACTGTTCGTCTTTCTGGCGGGCTTCGCCTCGGCCTATGCCTATGCCCCGCTGTTCCTGGCGGGCGAACGGGTCGCGGCGACGCTGAAGGCGTGGCGCCGGGCGGGCGTGCTCTACCTCGTCCACATCACCCTGACCGTGGCTGCCATCGGCATCTTCTCCTGGGCGGCGCTGGCGCTCGGCTATGGCGACATGATGCGCACGATCGGGCTGCGCTCCTTCATCACCATGCCGATGGAGACGATGATCGGCGTTGCCGGCCTCGGCCACCAGCTCGGCTATGTGAACATCCTGCCGATGTATTGCGTGCTCCTGCTGATGCTGCCGCTGCATCTGGCGCTGGCGCAGATCAGCCGCGGCGCGATGCTCGCCGGCGCCGTCCTGATGTGGATCGTGGCCTATGTCTGGGCGATTGACGTGCCGGCCTTCCCGCTGCCCGGCGGCTGGTTCTTCAATCCGTTCTCCTGGCAGCTGATCTTCGCCGTCGGCCTTTATTGCGGCCTGAACCGCCGCGAGACCGGTGTCGCCGTGCCGTACCGGCCGTGGCTCTACGCGCTGGCGCTCGCCTATGCGCTGCTGGCCTTCCTGACCATCCGCTTCGGCCTGTGGTGGATCTGGGGCCAGAGCCCGCTGCCGGTGCTGATCACCGGCTTCGACAAGACCTATGTCAGCCTGACCCGGCTCCTGCACGTGATGGCGATCTGCTACCTCTTCGCCAATGCCGCGGCGACCTCGCCCTTCGCCAACATCTCGCGCGACAACATCTTCACCATGCTGGGGCGCCATTCGCTGCCGGTCTTCGCCGTCGGCACCGTTCTGTCACTGTGCGGCCAGGTGCTGAAGCATGGTTCGGAACCGTCGATCTGGTTCGACACGCCCATGGTGCTGGCCGGTCTCGCGATCCTCTTCGGCCTCGCGCGCTATCTCGACTGGTGGCGCGTTGCCCAGAAGGTCACGGTGCGCAGCAGCGAGGCGGCCGCCGAGAGCGCACGCGGCGCCATGGCCACGCCGGACGAGCCGCTGACGCCGATCCTCAAGACACGCCGCCCGGTCTGACAGTCTTTCCCGACATGCGAAAACGGGCGCCGATGGCGCCCGTTCTGCATTCTGTCGTCTGGATCGGTCCTTACCGCATGACCGGCATGGCGAACTCGGCACCGTCCTTGATGCCCGACGGCCAGCGGCTCGTGACCGTCTTGGTGCGGGTGTAGAAGCGGAAGGCGTCCGGGCCGTGCTGGTTGAGGTCGCCGAAGCCCGAGGCCTTCCAGCCGCCGAAGGTGTAGTAGGCCAGCGGCACCGGGATCGGCACGTTGACGCCAACCATGCCGATATTGATGCGGCTGGCGAAGTCGCGGGCGGCGTCGCCGTCACGGGTGTAGATCGAGACGCCATTGCCGTATTCGTGGCTCATCGGCAGGTCGATCGCTTCCTCATAGTCCTTGGCGCGCACCACCGACAGGACCGGGCCGAAGATCTCGGTCTTGTAGATGTCCATGTCCTTGGTGACGTCGTCGAACAGGCAGGCGCCGACGAAGAAGCCGTTCTCGTAGCCCTGCATCTTGAAGCCGCGGCCGTCGACGGCAAGCTTGGCGCCCTCCTCGACACCCCGGTCGATGAGTCCCAGCACGCGCTGCTGCGCCTCGCGGGTGACCAGCGGTCCCATGTCGACGTCGTCGCCGGCCGTATAGGGCGCGATCTTCAGCGCCTCGACCCGCGGGATCAGCTTCTCCATCAGGCGGTCGGCGGTCTCCTTGCCGACCGGAACGGCCACGGACACGGCCATGCAGCGCTCGCCGGCCGCGCCGTAGCCGGCACCGATCAGGGCGTCGGCCGCCTTGTCGATGTCGGCGTCCGGCATGATGATCATGTGGTTCTTGGCGCCGCCGAAACACTGGACGCGCTTGCCGTTCGCGCAACCGCGCGAATAGATGTACTGGGCGATCGGCGTCGAGCCGACGAAGCCGATGGCCTGGATGTCCGGATCGTCGAGGATCGCGTCCACCGCGCCCTTGTCGCCGTTGACAACGTTGAGGATGCCTTCCGGCAGGCCGGCCTCAATCATCAGCTCGGCCAGCATGATCGGCACCGACGGGTCACGCTCGGACGGCTTCAGGATGAAGGCGTTGCCGGCGGCGATCGCCGGGGCGAACTTCCACATCGGGATCATCGCCGGGAAGTTGAACGGCGTGATGCCGGCCACGACGCCCAGCGCCTGGCGGATCGAATAGAGGTCGATGCCGGGGCCGGCACCCTCGCTGAACTCGCCCTTCAGGAGATGCGGCGCGCCGATGCAGAACTCGGCGACCTCCAGGCCGCGCTGCACGTCGCCCTTGGCGTCGGGAATGGTCTTGCCGTGCTCGCGCGACAGCACCTCGGCCAGCTTGTCCATGTCGCGGTTCAGAAGCTCGACGAACTTCATCATCACGCGGGCGCGGCGCTGCGGGTTGGTCGCCGCCCAGGCCGGCTGCGCCGCCTTGGCATTCGCGACCGCCGCGGTCAGCTCGTCGGCGCTTGCCAGCGCGACCTGGGCCTGGACCTCGCCGGTAGCCGGATTGAAGACGTCGGCCGTGCGGCCGCTCGTGCCGGCGACGCGCTTGCCGCCGATGAAATGTCCGATCTGTTCCATCCGGTTTCCTCCTGTTGCGGGTATTGCCCTCAGTCTTCGCGCAGGCGGCAGTGAAAGCCAATCCTTCGCTTTGCGCATCCGTTGTGCGTAGATTGAAGTCCTGGGCGCGGATTGGAGAGGAACGGACGTGAACTGGGACGATGTCAGGCTGTTTCTCGCGGTGGCGCGGGCCGGCCAGATCCTGGCAGCCGCGCGGCGGCTGGAACTCAATCACGCGACCGTTGGCCGGCGGCTGACGGCGCTCGAAACGGCCCTCGGCGCCCGGCTTCTCGACCGGCGTCCGAATGGCTGCGAGCTGACGCCCACCGGCCGCGACTTCCTCGAACAGGCCGAGCGCATGGAAGCGGTCATGCTGGCGGCGCGTGCCGATATCGGCGCCACCGAACTGGCGCTTTCCGGCACCGTGCGGGTGGGAACGCCCGACGGTTTCGGCACGGCGTTCCTCGCCCCCCGCCTCTGGCGGCTGACCGAACGCCATCCCGACCTCACCGTCCAGCTCGTGCCGGTGCCGCGCGCCTTCTCGATCTCGCGCCGCGAAGCCGACATCGCGATCACCGTCGCCCGCCCCGAGGCCGGGCGGCTCGTCGCCGGCAAGCTCACCGACTATGCGCTCGGTCTCTATGCCTCACGCGGCTACATCGCTGCCCATGGCGCCCCGGCCTCGCTGGCCGAGCTCGGCCGGCACCGTCTCGTCGGCGCGGTGGAGGACCTCCTCTACAGCCCACGGCTCGCCTACCACACCGACATCGTCGCCCACTGGCCGGCGCATTACGAGGTGTCGAGCGCGATCGGCCAGACCGAGGCCGTGGCGGCCGGCGCCGGGATCGGCATCCTGCACGGCTTCATGGCCGCCGACCGCCCCCAGCTCACGCGCATCCTGCCGGAGGAGACGATCCATCGCAGCTACTGGCTGGTCTATCACGAGAGCGTCCGCGACATCCGGCGGATCGCCGCCGTCGCCGACTTCATCCGCGACTGTGTCAGCGCCGAGCGGGCCGCCTTCGCCGCCGGCTGACAGAGCCATCGTCCCCGAGGGTTCGACGCGACGGCCGAGGGTCTTATGTGACCTTGGACCAGCGGACGCACGTCCGGGTCATCGCGAGCACCCGGACGGACACTTGATCGCCGTCAATCCTTCGGCCGCCGCGCCATGCGCATATCGGTCGGAGCCCGAACGCGAAGGAGACCGCCATGTATGCCAGGATCATGATCCCCGTGGACCTCACCCATGTCGACAAGCTCGACAAGGCGCTGAAGACGGCCGCCGGTCTCGCCAGCCTCTACAATATCCCCGTGCACTATGTCGGCGTGACCTCCAACGCGCCGTCCGGCGTCGCCCATACGCCGGAGGAATATGCCGGCAAGCTGGAGGCCTTCGCGGCGGGCCAGGCCCGCGACCACGGCGTCGAGCAGACGTCGAAGGCCTATGTCCGCCACGATCCGAGCGTCGAGCTGGGCCGCACCCTTCTGGACGCGATCGACGAATGCGGCGCGGATCTCGTGGTCATGGCCTCGCATGTTCCGGGGCTGCCGGACCATCTCTTCACATCCCATGCGGGCCATCTGGCCACGCACACCTCCGCATCCGTCTTCGTGGTGCGCTGACCGGGGCGACCTGGGCGCCGCATCCGCTGCAAGCCGCCGCCGCAGTTTTGTGCAGTGGCCGCGCGTCGCACCGCCGATGCCGACACGTTCAGGGAAGAGTTCCGGGCGCCGGCCGGCACGACGGCCATCGCGCCTGACCACCTGTCATTACTGTCAATTTTACATTTCCTTCACGGAAGGGAGGGCAAAGTCCGGCCGTCTTAGTTTCAGCGTCGTGATCGGTTTGCCGATCCAAACGGCCGGATATCGGCGACAGGTGTTTCCTTGGCCGCATTTGGGCAGAACTTTCTCGTCGACCATTCCCTTGGTTTCGTCGCGACGGCACTCGTCGTCTGCGCCATCATGGCCGCGATCGTCCTGACCATTCTCGACCGCGCCAGTTCGGTCGAAGGCGGCCGGCGCTACAAATGGATGGCGGTGAGCGCCGCGGTCGCCGGCCTCGGCGTCTGGACGACCCATTTCGTGGCGATGCTCGGCTTCCGGCCCGACGTCATTCTCGGCTACGATCCCATGGTCACGATCGTGTCGGTGTTCGTCGGCATCCTGTTCGTCGGCCTGCCCCTGGCGGCGACCGTCCTCGTGCATTCGCGGGCCGCCCGGATGGCGCTCGGCGCAATCGCCGGCCTCGGGGTCGGTGCCATGCACTTCACCGGCATGAGCGCGTTGCAGGGGTGCCTCGCCGCCTACGATCCACTGGTCACGCTGATCTCGCTCTTCGCCGGCGCCGGGTTCTTTGCCGCGGCGATGTCGATGCCGCCCCGTGGCAAGCAGCGCCTCGCCGTCGCCACGCTGATGGTGCTGGGCGTCTGCTTCCTGCATTTCATCGCGATTGCGGGCCTGACCCTCAGCGCCGCCCCGGCCGCCGAGGTCTGGATCGTCGAACCGGTGACGCTGTCGGCCTTCGTCGCGCTCGCTGCGCTGATGATCTTCATCACCGCCTTCATCCTGGCCGTGAACGGCGAGAAGCTGGACGCCTCCTCGCGGGCGGCGGCAGCTGACGCGGCGGAGCATCTGCGCGTCCTGTCGGCGGCGCTCCAGAACATGTCGAACGGCCTCGTCATGGTCGGGCCGGACGGGATCATCACGTTGCACAACGAGCGCGCCTACGAGCTGCTCGGCATCGGCCCGAACGAATTGCGCTCAGGGCTGGCCCTGTCGTCCTTCCTCGACAATTTCGGCCACAAGGCGGGCTGGGACGCCGCGCGGATCGACCGAGTGATCGACAACCACACCGTCTGGATGCGCCGCTCCACCATCACCCGGGTCGAACACCACCTCGCCGACGGCCGGGTCATCGGGGTGGCCTGCTGCCCGATGGCCGACGGCGGCGCGATCCTGACCTATGACGACATGACAGAGGCCCGGCAGGTCCAGGCCACGATCACGCACATGGCCTATCACGATGCGCTGACCGGACTGCCGAACCGCCGCAGCTTCCAGGACGAGCTGAAGGCGCGCTTCGATTCGGCCAAGCCGACCACCATCGTGATGATCGACCTCGATCGCTTCAAGGCGGTCAACGACACGCTCGGCCATCCGGTCGGCGACGCGCTGCTCATCCAGGTCGCGGACCGGCTGCGGGCCTGCTGCGATCCGAACGATCTGATCTTCCGCCTCGGTGGCGACGAGCTGGCGATCCTGCCGGGCGACGACGAACACAGCGATACGCTGGCGCGCCGCGTGGTCGAGGGCTTCGAGCGCCCCTTCACGGCCGACAAGCACCGCATCAGCATCGGCTGCAGCGTCGGCCTCGCCACGGCCGACGACGTGGACGACCCGGACCTGGTCGTCCGTCAGGCGGATCTTGCCCTCTACAAGGCCAAGAAGAACGGCCGCAACCGCATCGAGCGCTACGAAAGCGGCATGATGGAGGATGCGGTCAAGCGCCGGGACCTGGAAATGGACATGGTCCGGGCGCTGAAGGAGGGCCAGTTCTCGCTGAATTATCAGCCGCTGTTCAACCTGCCGACGCGCGAACTCGTCGGCTTCGAAGCGCTGATCCGCTGGACCCATCCGACCCTCGGCCTGATCTCGCCCGTCGACTTCATCCCCTTGGCCGAGGAGACCGGGCTGATCACCGAGATCGGCGAATGGGTGCTGAACGAAGCCTGCCGCGAGGCCAGTCGCTGGCCCGGCGAACTCTACGTGTCCGTCAACGTCTCCCCGGTCCAGCTGCACAAGACCGACATGCTGCGGCAGGTGACGAGGGCGCTGGCCGAGCACGGCCTGACGGCGCAGCGCCTGGAGCTGGAGCTGACCGAGACGGCCATGGTCGACGACGGCCGCCGGATCAATGCGACCCTGACCGCCCTGCGCAGCCTCGGCGTGCGCATCGCGATGGACGATTTCGGCACCGGCTATTCGTCGCTGGCGCATCTGCGCGAATTCGATCTCGACCGGATCAAGATCGACCGCAGCTTCATCGATTCCGCGCCCGACGATGTCAGTTCGCTGGCGGTGCTGCGGGCCGTCACCATGATGGCGAAAGACCTGTCGATCGCCACCACCGGCGAAGGCGTGGAAAGCGAGGAGCAGCTGGCCCGCCTGCTCGACCTCGGCTGCGGAACGGCCCAGGGCTATCTCCTCGGCCGCCCCATGACGGCCGAGGCCGCCCGGGCTCTCATGCAAACCAGCGACGCCATACAACAGGCCGTCGCCGGGATCGGCCCCGGCGAGCTGGCGCGCGCCTAGACCCGGTTCGAGACCGCCGCCTGCTCGAAGGTCGCCATGCCGGAATGGCATTCCGCCGCCGCCTTGACGATGCCGGCGGCCAGCGCCGCCCCGGTGCCCTCTCCGAGCCGCATGCCGAGGGCGAGCAGCGGCACCTTGTTCATGGTCTCCAGCGCCCGGATATGTCCCGGCTCGGCCGAGACATGGCCGAACAGGCAATGATCGAGGGCCTGCGGGTCCATGGCGTGGAGCACCGCCGCCGCCGCCGTCGAGACGAAACCGTCGACGATCACCGGCACCTTCTGCATGCGCGCGGCGAGGATCGCACCGGCCATCGCAGCGATCTCGCGTCCGCCGAGGCGCCGCAGCACCTCCAGCGGATCCGACAGATGCCCCGCGTGGCATGCCAGGGCCCGGGCCACGACCTCGGCCTTCTTTTCCACCCCGGCCGAATCCTGTCCCGCGCCGGGGCCGACCCAATCGCGCGGTTCGCCGCCGAACAGCGCCGTGAAGATCGCCGCCGCGACGGTGGTGTTGCCGATGCCCATCTCGCCGATGCACAGGAGGTCGGGCTCGCCGGCCAGCACCTCCATGCCGAAGGCCATGGTGGCGGCGCAGGTGCGCTCGTCCATCGCCGCCTCTTCGGTGATGTCCTTCGTCGGCACTTCCAGCGCCAGGTCGAAGACCTTCAGGCCGAGATCGTAGGCCGCGCAGATCTGGTTGATCGCCGCGCCGCCGGCCGCGAAGTTCGACACCATCTGGGCCGTCACCTCGGGCGGGAAGGGCGACACGCCCTGCCGGGTGACGCCGTGATTGCCGGCAAAGACCGCGACCAGCGGGCGCCGCACCGCCGGCTGGCGCCCCTGCCAGGCGGCCAGCCACTCCGACAGCTCCTCCATGCGGCCGAGCGCGCCGGCCGGCTTGGTCAATTGCGCCTCGCGCTCGCGCTTGGCGTTCACCGCAGCCACGTCGGGGCCGGGCATACGGCGCACCAGATCGCGAATGTCGTCGAAGGGCAGTCCGGTGGTGGACATGGAGCGAATCCTCTAGGTTCCGGAACGTTGACGGCGCGCGGCGCCGCTCGGGAATGGAAAGCGTTGCCGCCGCAATGGCGCAGCCGCGCGCGGGGAGCAAGGGCCGCCATGGAGCGATATGTCGCCGCGACGCTGCGCAGCCTCGCTTTCCTCACCCGCATGCCGCCGGTCCCATGGGCCTTCACCGGCCATCATCCCCTCGGCGACGACACCCACGCCTTTCCCGTGGCGGGCGTCATCGCCGCGCTGCCGGCGGCTGTGGTTCTGATGCTTGCCGCCGCGCTCGGCCTGTCGCCGCTGGTCGCCGCAACGCTCGCCGTCGCCGCGCTGGTGTTCACCACCGGCGCCCTGCACGAGGACGGGCTGGGCGACGTGGCCGACGGGCTCGGCGGCCATCACGAGCGCGAACGCGCACTGGCGATCATGAAGGACAGCCGGGTCGGCAGCTATGGCGCGCTGGCTCTCGTCCTGTCGGTTGTCCTGCGCATCGCCCTCTTCGCCGAACTCGCCGGCACCTACGGAGCCCCCAGCGCGGCGCTGGCGCTCGTCGCCGTCGCGGCGGTCAGTCGCGGCGCCATGGCCTGGCTGTGGTCGTCGCTCGTCTCGGCCGATCCCGGCGGCCTCGCCGACCGCGTCGGCCGCCCCGACACCCGCACCGGCCGGCTGTCGCTCGTGATTGGCACGATCCTCTATCTGGGCGGCGGTCTCATCGCCTGTGGCATCGGGACGACACTGGCCGGCTACGTCTTCGGGGCGTTGACCCTTTTCGGCTTCCGTCGTTTCATCACACGCCGGCTCGGCGGCCAGACCGGCGATTGCCTCGGCGCCGCGCAGCAGCTCGTCGAGCTTTCGGCGCTGACGGGCCTTGCGATCTCCATCGGCTGACAGGCTCACAGGCCAAGGGTCCAGGCTGCGAGCGCGAGGATCGCTGCGATCGACAGGAGAAGATTGGCCATCCCGCCGAACAGGCCGATCGCCGCCGCGATGTCCGTCACATTTGCGGCGCGCCGTCCCGCCGGATTGAGCATCGGCGCATCGACCACGAGTTCGCCGTAGCTTCGCGGGCCGCCCAGCGACAGATCGAGGGAAGCCGCGACCGCCGCCTCGGGCCAGCCGGCATTGGGCGAGCGATGCCGCGGCGCGTCGCGCCGGGCAATCGCCATGACCGATCCGACGAGAGACAGGCTGCGGGCATGAAATGCGGCGACAAGGGCGAAGAGCAGCGCCGTGAGCCGCGCCGCCGGCCAGTTCATGGCGTCGTCGAGCTTCGCCGAGGCGAAACCGAAGGCGCGGTAGCGGGCATTCATGTGGCCGATCATCGAATCGGCACTGTTGACCGCCTTGTAGGCCAGCAGCCCCGGCAGGCCGAAGACCAGATACCAGAGGAACGGCGCCACCACCCCGTCCGAGGCGTTTTCGGCAAGACTTTCGATGGCCGCCCGGCAGACGCCGGCCTCGTCGAGCGCATCGGGATCGCGGCCGACGATCATCGCCACCGCCCGCCGACCTCCGGCGAGCCCCTCCCCCTCCAGCGCGTCGGCGACGGCGCGCACATGGTCGACAAGGCTCTTCTGGGCGAGAAACACCGCCAGAACGAGGATTTCCAGCACCCAGCCGAGCGGACCCGCCATGGCGAAGACGCGTGACAGAGCGAAGCCGATCGCGGCCGCTCCGACGACGAGGATCGCAGCGGCGACAAAGCCGTTCCGTCGCCGGCGGGCCTGGGAATAGCCCTCGCGGTTGAGCCTCGCATCCAGCGCATCGACGGCCTTGCCGAACAGCACCACCGGATGCGGCAGACGGCGCCAGAGCCAATCCGGGTCGCCCACCAGCCGGTCCAGCCCCGTCCCGGCAAGAAGCAGGGCGAAATGCAGGCTCATGGCGCGCCGTCGATTTCGGCGAGCGCCGCGCGCAACGCCGTTTCGAGACGCGCGGCCTCTGCTCCATCCGCCGGATTGCCGAAGCGTAGCCAGTCGCCGGGCGTCTGGAACGGACGGGTGAGAATGCGGCGCCGACAGAGTGCAGCAAAGAGATCGTGGGCGCGCGGATGCGCGACGGTGGCGAACAGGCCGGTGCCGCCCACCAGGGGCAGGCCGACGGCGCCGAGCGTGGCCCTCAGGAGCCCTTGCTGCCGCAGGATGCCGGCCCGCGTCTCTGCCACCAGTGCGTCATCGCCCAGCAGCGCCGCGCCGATGGCAAGCGCCGGTCCGGAGACGGCCCAGGTGCCGAGCCTCTCCCCGAGCTGCGCTTCCAGGGTCGGCGTCGTCAGGGCGAAACCGAGGCGCAGCCCCGCCAGACCGAAGAACTTGCCAAAGGAGCGATAGACAAGCAGCCCGTCGCGACCCGTGCAGGGCGCGAGCGAGCGGGCCCCATCGACATCGGCAAAGGCTTCGTCGACGATCAGAAGGCCGTCCCGCGCCGCCAGCCGATCGGCGAGGACAAGTAGCTCCGCCGGCTCGAAGACACGGCCATCGGGATTGTTCGGGTTCACGACCACCACGATCCGCGCCTCGACCGACACCGCCTCCAGCCCCGCGAAGCGGGTGACCCGGTGGCCAGCGGCGGCGAAGGTCAGGGCGTGCTCGGAATAGGTCGGCGCGAGGATCGCGACATCCGTCGGCGCGAAGAGATGCGGAAGCGCCGCAATCAGCGCCTGCGTCCCTGGGGCGGCGACGACGCCGGCCATGTCGGGCGCGCCGTAGCAGCGTCGCGCCGCCGCCAACGCGGCGCGCTCGAGCCCGGCCTCGGGGAGCCGCTGCCAGAGCTCCGGATCGAGTTCCGGCAGGCGGGGCGGCGTCGGATTGATGCCGGTCGACAGGTCGAGCCAGTCGGCCCGCGCGCCGCCATGGCGTGCGATCGCTGCATCCAGTGCCCCGCCATGCTGGAGCGCCTTCGGATCAGGCGACGCCATCACGCCTCCCCGTCGATGAGATGAAGGAAGGAGCCGAAGACGCTTCCCCGCCGCAGGCCGTAATCGCCCAGTGCCTCGCCGCGCGCATCCTCGGCGGTGAACAGCGGGTCGCCCGGCCCTTCCGAGACGATGGCCGTGTAGTGAAACTCATGCGCCCGCAGCGGTCCGGCCCAGGGACCCGGGCCGCACGGCGTCAGGCGCCGATAGCCGAGATGCAGCCGGCGCTCGCGAAAGCTCGTGCGCAGCGGCAGGAGGCCGAGCATCGGATGGGTGTCGCCCTCCGCATCGGTCAGCGCCTCGCCCAGCACCATGTAGCCGCCGCACTCGCCATAGATCGCAACGCCCCTTGCCGCCGCCGCCGCCAGCAGGGCCGCCTTGAAGCGGCCGGCCCCGGCGATCTGTCCGGCATGGAGCTCCGGATAACCGCCCGGCAGATAGATCGCGTCGGCCCGGTCGTCGGGCGCCTCGTCGGCCAGCGGCGAGAAGAAGGACAGCGCGGCCCCGGCCCGGCGCCAGCTATCCAAGAGATGCGGATAGGCAAAGGCGAAGGCCGCGTCGCGGGCGATCGCCATATGGCGGCCGAGCGGGGCGAGCGGTGTCGCCGCAACAAGGCTGCGCTCCGGATCGTCGCCGCCGGCCAGAGCGGCAAGGGCCGGCACGTCGCAACCGGCTTCGATCCAGTCGGAGGCCCGGTCGAGAAACGCGTCGAGATCGGCGTGCTCGCCCGCCTGCACCAGCCCCAGATGGCGCTCGGGCAGGGCAAGATCGTCCTGTCGCGGCAGCACGCCCAGCACCGGAATGCGAAGCGGTGCCAGCGCCTCGGTCAGCAGCGCGGCATGACGCGGCGAGCCGACACGGTTGAGGATCAGGCCCGCGATCCGGATATCCCCGCGATGGCTGGCGAAGCCCCGCACCAGCGCCGCCACCGAATGGGACTGGCGGGCGCAATCGACGACCAGCACGATCTTCAGGTCGAGCCCTGCGGCGAGATCGGCGGCCGAACCACTGCCGTCGGCCGCGCCATCGAAGAGGCCCATCATCGCCTCGACGACAAGACCGCCCGTCGCGCGGGCCTCTGCTGCCAGTCCGGCGAGCAGCGCCGGCCGCATCGCCCAGGGGTCGAGATTGACGCAGGGCGCGCCGCTGGCGGCGGCATGGAAGGCGGGGTCGATATAGTCCGGCCCGGCCTTGGCCGATCCGACCGAGATGGCGCGGCGCCGCAGTGCTCGCAGGAGCCCGAGGGTCACGCTGGTCTTGCCGGCGCCCGAATGGGGCGCGGCGATCATCAGTCCGCTCATCGCCCGGCCCCCGGCCCCGCATCGGCAACCGGACGCTTTCCGCCGGCCCCCGCCCCGCCTATAAGGCGCCGATGGGCTTCAATCTCGGCGACGACAGGACGGACGGGTCCCGCGACAAGGGCGAAAGCCTGCGCCGCGGCTGGACCACTGGCGCCTGCGCCACCGCAGCCACCAAGGCGGCCCTCACGGCGCTTCTGACCGGCGACTTCCCCGATCCGGTGACGATCACCCTGCCCAAGGGCGAGACGCCGGCCTTCGCGCTGAACCGTACCGAACTGACCGACGATCGCGCCGTGGCGGCGATCATCAAGGATGCCGGCGACGATCCCGACGTCACCCATCTCGCCGAGATCGTCGCGACGCTCCGCTTCGGCGCCCCCGGCTCCGGCATCGTCTTTCGCGCCGGGCCCGGCGTCGGCACGGTGACCCGCGAGGGCCTGCCCATCGCGGTCGGCGAAGCGGCGATCAATCCGGTGCCGCGGCAGATGATGCGCGACGTCGTTGCAGCGCTCTGCGGCGAACACGGCCGATCGGCGGATGTCGAGATCACCCTGTCGGTCACCGATGGCGAGGCGCTGGCGGCGAAAACCTGGAACCCGCGCCTCGGTATTCTCGGCGGCCTGTCGATCCTCGGCACGACCGGGATCGTCCACCCCTTCTCCTGCTCGGCCTGGATTCACTCCATCCACCGCGGCATCGACGTGGCGCGGGCGGCCGGGCTCGACCATGTCGTGGGCGCCACCGGCTCGGCCAGCGAGGATGCCGCGCGGGCGCTGTATCCGGAGCTGCCCGAGATTGCCTATCTCGACATGGGCGATTTCGCCGGCGGTCTGCTCAAATATCTGCGCGCCCATCCGGTGCCCCGCGTCACCATCGCCGGCGGCTTCGCCAAGCTGACCAAGCTGGCCCAGGGCGCGATGGATTTGCATTCGGGCCGCAGCCAGGTGGACTTCGCTTTCCTCGCCGGCCTGGCCGAGACGATCGCGCCCGGGCGCGGTGCCGCGCTGCGCGAGACGATCCTCGGCGCCAACACCGCCAAGGCCGTGCTGGACCTGTGCGCAGCCGAGAACATCGATCTTGCGGACGCGATCGCCGTGCGAGCGCAGGGCAACGCCGCCGCGATCCTGCGCGGCGCCCCCGTCACGCCGCACATCATCGTCTTCGACCGGGCCGGAGGCGTGGTTGCCCGCACCGGCTGAGACGATCCTGATCCTCGGCGGCACCGCAGAGGCGAACGCGCTGGTAAGCCGGCTCTGCGCGAGCGAGCCCGCGCTGCGGATCCTGCTGTCGCTCGCCGGCCGCACGGCCCGGCCGATCCTTCCTGCGGGCTGCGAGATCCGCATCGGCGGCTTCGGCGGCGCAGACGGGCTTGCAGCCTTCCTGCGTGAGTCTGGCGTGAGCTGGCTGGTGGATGCCACCCATCCCTTCGCCGCCGGCATCTCGCGCAACGCCGCCAGGGCCGCCGCGCTTGCCGGCGTCCAGCGGATCGCGTTCGTCCGCCCAGCCTGGGACAAGCAGGCGGACGACACCTGGATCGACGTCGATTGCCTTGGCTCTGCGCGGGACGCCCTGCCCATGGGCGCAAGGCCGTTCCTTGCGCTGGGGCGACAGCATCTCGCGCCCTTCGCCCATCGCCCGGACCTGACGCCCGTCGTGCGGATGATCGATCCGCCGGATCCGCCACTGGCGTTTGCCGCCGAGATCGTCCTCGGCCGGCCATCCTCCGACGCAGAGACCGAAGCCGCGCTGCTGCGCCGGCTCGGCGTCACCCATCTCGTCTGCCGCAATTCCGGTGGCGCGACGTCATACGCCAAGATCGAGGCGGCCCGCCGGTTGGGTCTGCCGGTGGTGATGATCGCGCGGCCCCCGGCCCCACCGCCGCCGCTGGCCGGCTCGCTCGGCGCGGTTCTCGCGCTCCTCGGCATCGCCGCCTAGACCGCGGCCTGCTTGCGCCTCGGCCGCAGCACATGGACATGGCCGGCGTCGTAGAGCTTGGAATCGATGAAGTCCTCGGCGCCCAGTGCCCGGCCCACGAAGATCAGCGCGGTGCGGGTCAGCTTGGCCTCGCGCGCCTTGCGGTGAATGTCGCCCAGCGTGCCGTGGATGAACGCCTCGTCGGGCCAGCCGACGCGATAGGCGATCACCGCCGGGCAATCCTCGCCATAGGCCGGCAGCGGCAGGAGCTCGCGCTGGATATGGGGGATATTGCGCACCGACAGGTGGATCGCCAGCGTCGCGCCGCTCTGGCCCAGCGTCGACAGCTCCTCGCCTTCCGGCATCTTCGACGATTTCATCGCCGTGCGCGTCAGGATCACCGTCTGGCAGATTTCCGGAACCGTGAGCTCCGTCTGCAGCGCTGCCGCGGCGGCGGCGAAGGCCGGCACGCCGGGGGTGATGTCGAAGGGAATATCGAGCGCCTTCAGGCGGCGGATCTGTTCGGCAATGGCGCCGTAGAGCGACGGGTCGCCGGAATGCACCCGGGCCACGTCCTCGCCGCGTTCATGCGCCGCCGCCATCTCGTCGACGATCTCGTCCAGCGTCATCGGCGCCGTGTCGAGCACCTTCGCCCCCTCGGGTGCGGCCTTGACCACCGCCTCGGGCACCAGCGAGCCGGCATAGAGGCAGACCGGGCAGGATTCGATCAGGCGCAGGCCGCGCACGGTGATCAGGTCGGGCGCGCCGGGTCCGGCTCCGATGAAATGGACGGTCATGCCGCGTTGTCCTTTCGAGGGCTTTCCGCCATGCCGGTACCGGCCTTCCCGGCATAGCCGCGGGGCGTGTAGACCCACTCCCGCCCGTCGCCGGTGGTGACGGTGCGCGTGTCGGACGAGCCGACGATCACCACGGTCAGCATGTCGACATCATCGACGTCGAGGGCGCTCAGCGGCACGACACTCAGGCGTTCGCCCGTGCGGCCGAGATTGGTGGCGAGGATCACGGGGGTGTCGGCGGGGCGATGCTTCAA
This sequence comes from Aurantimonas sp. NFXS3, assembly GCF_049132005.1. NCBI lineage: Bacteria > Pseudomonadati > Pseudomonadota > Alphaproteobacteria > Hyphomicrobiales > Aurantimonadaceae > Aurantimonas > Aurantimonas sp. NFXS3. The sequence continues at coordinate 430,341 of NZ_JAGDDZ010000002.1, read as the reverse complement.
GAGTTCGTCGCGGGCGAAGGCGAGCTGGGTGCGGCGCTTGCGCGAGACGGGATTGTAGAAGGCGATGACGAAGTCGCCCTCCCCCGCGGCGCGCACCCGGCGCTGGATGTCGTCCCAGGGCGTCAGCAGGTCGGAGAGGGAGATAGTGCAGAAATCGTGGCCGAGCGGCGCCCCGGCACGCGCCGCTGCGCCCTGCAGCGCCGAGATGCCCGGCGAGCATTCGATGGCGATGCGTTTGGCGTCAGCGGACACGCCGTCCTTGTCGAGGAGCTCGAAGACCAGCGTCGCCATGGCGTAGATGCCGGCATCGCCCGAGCAGACCAGCGCCACGTCGCGGCCCTCGCCGGCCAGTTCCATGGCGTGACGCACCCGCGCCTCCTCCTCGCCAAGGTCGAAATCGTGACGCGTCTTGCCGCCGGCCAGCGGACCGAGCAGGTCGAGATAGAGCGAATAGCCGACGAGATCGCTGGCCGCGGCGACCATGTCGCTGACCTCCGGCGAGCGCCATTCGGCGCCGCCCGGGCCGATGCCGACCACCGAGAGCCTGCCCCGCGCCCGGCCGATGCGGCCTGCGTCCAGCGGCCGTGGCGCCTCAGCGAGTGCGGCGGTGACCCGGCGGCTCTTGCGCTTGGCGAGCCGCAGGCGCCCGTTGGCGCCGACGGATGCCAGCGCCGCCCCTTCGGCGACGCCGTGGCAGCCGGTCTCGGCGAAGACGATGTCGGAGGGCGTGGCGAGGCGCGGCGCCTCGGCCTCTAGTGCGGCGGCCGTGAAGAACCGCGCGGGCACGCCGAAATGCGCGGCCACCGCATGAACCGCCGGTTCGTCAGCCTTCAGGTCGATGGAGGCGATGGCGGCCAACGCCAGCGGGCTGACGCCGGCTTCGGCAAGGGTCGCCTCGGCCAGCGCGATGGCCTCCTCGGCGGGCGCATGGCGCTCGCTGCCGATGCCGAGAACGAGGCTCTGCGGCCGATAGAGCAGTTCGCCGGCGTTCGGTCCCCCTGCTTCCATGCTGGCGCGCAGGCGCACCGCGCCGTCCGCGGCAAAGGGAATCCGCGAGGCGGTCAGCCAACCGGCAGCAGGCGCGGCTTCGCCGTCCAGCCTGGCATGGGCACCGGCCACGAGCGCCGCCATGGCGGGCTTGGCATCCTGCGGGTTGTCAAGCCGCCAGCCGGCCGGCGGCGCATCGAGCGCAACGCCGAAGCGCAGGTCGCCGGCGGTGGTGACGGCGGCGACGCCGCCGAGTTCGGCCGCGATCGCCCGGGCGAGATCATTGGCGCCGTGATGACCACCGAGCAGCGGCACGGCGGCCGAGCCGTCCTCGGCGACGGCGACGACGGGCGGCTCGGCGGATTTGTCCGACAGCAGCGGCGCGAGGATGCGGATCAGCGCGCCCGCCGCCATCACGGCAACGATCGGCCGCCCCTCCCGGAACAGCGCCTGCAGATGCGGACCGGCGGCCTCGAAGCGAACGGGCGCGTCAAGGCAGCGACCGGCAGCGGCGTGAATCTCACCGCCAAGATGCGTCGCCAAGCGATCCGCGAGCGGCCGGGCGGCATCGGACAGGATGATGATGGCCGGGTTCGTCATTGCGCGGTCTCCCGGCGCTGGATGACCGCGTCCCGAATGCCGGGCTCGGCACCGCGATAGCCGAGGATCATCGAGAAATAGGGGGTGTCGCCCGTCACGTCGGCCAGCGGCATGATGCGCTCCTCGGGCAGGGTCACGCGCTCGCAATAGGCGCAGCCGTCGGTCAGCTTCATCGCGCCGAGCAGCGCCTTCACGCGGCCGAAATGCCGCCCGAGCTTCATGATGGCGAAGGCGTCGGACGCCTCGATCCGCTGGCGCAGGGCGTCGTCGTCGAGGGGCCCGGGGATCACCGTCAGTATGTCGTTGCGGGCGGCCAGCGGGCGGCGCGACGCGGCGGTGGCGGCCATCACCGAGGAAACACCGGGTACGATCTCGACCGGAAAGCGGCCCGACAGGCGCTCGAAGAGATACATGAAGGAGCCGTAGAAGAACGGATCGCCCTCGCAGAACACCGCCACGTCCTGGCCACCGGCCAGCCGGTCGCCGATCCGTGCCGCGGCCTCGTCGTAGATGGCGGCGGCGGGAAAGCGCTCGGTGCGCATTGGCACGACGATGGCGATCTCTTCCTGCGCGCCGGTCAGATAGCCTTCGACGATGGCGCGGGCAAAGCTCGTGCCGTGATCGGGCGCGGGATAGGCGATCACCGGCGCGGCCTTCAGGATGCGCAGCGCCTTCAGCGTCAGGAGTTCGGGATCGCCCGGCCCGACGCCGAGCCCGTAGAGGGTACCGGGCGCGCTCACGGGCGGTCGCTCTTGGTCACATGCCAGTGGATGACCGGCATGGCCGGTCGGAAGCCGCGATAGGGGCCGACCTTCTCGGCCCGGTCGACCTGGATGCGCATCAGCTCGCCGCCAAGCCGCGCATGCAGGTCGAGAAGGATCGCTTCGGATTCGAGAGTGACAGCGTGGGCGACCATCCGCCCACCGAGCTTCAGCGCCTCCCAGGCAGCGTCGAACACGCCGTCGGTCAGACCGCCACCGATGAAGATCGCGTCCGGGGCCGGCAGATCGGCGTAGGCGTCCGGAGCGGTTCCCTCGACGATGCGGAGTTCGGGCACGCCCAGCGCGTCGGCATTCTCGCGGATCATGGCGAGACGGTCCTCGACCGGTTCGATGGCGATTGCCGCCATGCCGGGCGCCGTGCGCAGCCATTCCACCGAAATCGAGCCCGAGCCGGCGCCGACATCCCACAGGAGATGGCCCGGCAGCGGCTGCAATGCCGAGATGGCGAGGCCGCGCAGGACCCGCTTGGTCATCTTGCCGTCATTGACGAAAGCGTCGTCGGCAAGCCCCGGCACCAGCGGCCGCGGTTCGGCGGCCCGGCCGGCGACGCATTCCACCGCGACGGTGTTGAGGTCGGCGATGCCCGTCAGGTCGAAATCGGCCGCGACCGTCGCGCGAATGCGCTCGCGGGTGCCGCCCAGATGCTCGCAGACGACGATCCGGCTGGGCCCGTAGCCGCGCCCGGTGAGGAGCCGCGCAAGAGCCTGCGGCGAGCTCCCGTCCGCCGAATAGATCAGCAGCCGGGCGTCCGGCGCCAGATGCCGCGAGACGGTCTCAAGCGGGCGTCCGTGCACCGTCAGGCACTGGCAGTCGGCCAGCGGCCAGCAGAGGGCAGCGGCGGTCAGCTGGAAGGCCGAGGGCGACGGCAGCACCCGCATTTCGGCCGGGTCGACATGGCGCGTCAGCGTCGCGCCGACGCCGAACCACATCGGATCGCCGGTTGCCAGCACCACGGTCGGCGAGCCGGCACAGGCCTGCAGCGCGATCATGGAATCGCCGAAGGGCTTTTCCCAGGCGATCTGCTGGGCGCTGAAATCGTCCAGCATCGCCAGATGGCGCTCGCCGCCGAAGATCGTCCGGGCGGCGCGCAGCGCGTCCAGCGCTTCCGAGGACAGCGAGTCGAGCCCGCCATCGCCGATCCCCACCACCGTCAGCCAGGGCTGGGCCGCGTCGGTCATGGCCTATTCGAGCCCCTGTGCCAGCGCGTTGACCGCCGCGGCCGCCATGGCGCTGCCGCCGCGCCGGCCGGTCAGTGTCACGAAGGGAATGCCGCGCGGATCGCGCACCAGCTCGGCCTTGGATTCGGCCGCGCCGACGAAGCCGACTGGCAGGCCGACGATCAGCGCCGGCCGTGCCGCGCCCTCGTCGATGCGCTCCAGCAGGCGGAACAGCGCCGTCGGCGCGTTGCCGATGGCGACGATGGCGCCGTCCATGACGTCGTTCCACAGATCGACCTGCGCCGCCGACCGGGTCGTGCTCTCGCGCTCGGCGATGCGGCGCGTGCGCGGATCGTTGAGCCGGCAAACGATCTTGTTCTGCTGGCGCAGCCGCGACGAGATGATGCCGTGGGACACCATCTCGGCGTCGCAGAGGATCGGCGCGCCCCGGTCGAGCGCCGCGCGTCCGGCCTCGATCGCGTCCTCCGACAGGACGAGGTCGGAAACGATATCGGGCATGCCGCAGGCATGGATCAGCCGGATGGCCAGGTCGTGAGCGTTTTCCGGCAGGTTCGACAGGTCGGTCTCGGCGCGGATCTGCCGGAAGCTCTCGGCATAGATCGCGGCGGGATCGCGCAGATAGTTCAGCCGCGAGCCCGGCGCAACATAGGCGTCCGGCTCCTCGGCCGCCGTCTCGGCCAGCCGGTGGCCAAGCCCGGCGATCCAGCCTTCCTCGGTCAGGACGCTGCCGCGCTCGGCCTCGGAGAGGTCGGTCGGCGCCGCCAGGAGCTCGCCGAAGCGGCCCTCGGCGTCGAAGCGGGCGAAGATGTCCGCCAGCCCTTCCACCTGCGCCTCGTCGAGACAGGACTTCTCGCCCTTCTCGATCGCGGCGAGGCTCGGATAGATCTCGGCGAGCACGATCGGCGCGCCGAGATCGTCGGCAAAGCGCGTCTCGAAGGGCCAGACCGACACGTGCTCGGCAAATTCGGGATCGCGGCGCAGATGCTCGAGCCGGGCAATGCCGGTGATCGCCTGGCTGCCGACGCTGCCGGCGAAGGCCAGCTTCCAGACCGGCTGCGCCTTGACGGTCCGCTGTTCGGCGAGGCGCTTTTCGGGCAGCGCCGTCGGATAGGGCTCGGGTCGCGCGACCGGCAGGCCCGGCACCTCCTGGTGCATGGGACGGCCCCAGTACATCGGCGCGAAGGCCAGCGCCTCGCGGTTCAGCCGGCCGGTGACCTCGAAGCGGTTGGAGAAATTGTCGTCGCGGTCCTGCATCGCCTCAGCGAGGAAATGCCACAGAGCGCGCCAGTCCGGCGTGCCGGCGATCGCCGCGGCCGCGCCGGCGGGATAGCCGAAGGGGAAGTCGAAGCCGGCGAAGACGCGCTTGTTCTCGGCCAAGGAGTCCCGGAAGAACTGCCGCAGCATCGCCATCGCCGCCGAGCGGGTCGACGGGTTGGCCGTTTCCAGGAGACGCGTCTCGGCACCCTCGCGCTCGGCAAAGGCGATCCAGATGGAATCCTTGCCGGTGGTCGGCGTGTTCGATGCGGACCAGTCGACGATCGCGTAGCGGTCGAACAGCGGCGTCATCCGATCCTCGTGAAGCTGGAGTGCGGCACTCCGTCAGCCCTTGCGCATGGAGCGCGGGCCGAGCGGGTGGTCGGCATGGGGATAGGGGTGGTGATGGTGGTCGGCACCGCCATGACCATGCGAATGGCCGTGACCGTGCCCGTGAGCATGATCGTGCGCCGCGTGGTGATGGTGGCCGTGGGAATGGTCATGCCCATGGCCGTGCCCGTGATCGGCGGCTGTTTTATGGTCATGCGCGTGGTCGTGGCCATGATCGTGGCCGTGGGCATGCCCCGCCCCCGAAGCCGCGGCGGCGGCGGTGCGGCAGGCGCCGGTGCAGACCGTGTCGCAGAGCGTGCAGTCGGCCGACGAGCCGACGCCCTCGACGTGATGGTGATGGCTCTCCTGCGCCAGGCCCACTTCCGCCTCGAAGCCCAGCACCTGCTCGCGGTACTTGCACATCTGGCAGTTCATGTTGTTGGTGCCCTCGAGGATCTCGCCGAGGCGGTCGACGAAGGTCTCCACCACCAGATCATGGGCGCCGAGATAGGGCGCCTTGAGGAAGCTGATCTCGGGATGGGCGGCGGCGACGATGTCGGTCTGGTCGTAGATCCGCCGCACCAGGACACCGGTGAACAGGAAATACGGGAAGACGACGATGCGGCTGTAGCCGAGGCGGCTCGCATGTTCGAGGCCCGGCTCAACCAGCGGGAAGGTGACGCCCGAATAGACCGTCTCGCCCCAGCCGAAGCCGAGGCCCTCCCACAGCATCCGCATGACCTTGGCGACGTTGGAATTGGCGTCGGGGTCCGAGGCGCCGCGGCCGACCACCACCAGCATGGTGTCGTGCAGCGGCTCGCCGTCCTGCCAGCCATCGGCGCGCAGGCATTCCTTGATGCGCTCGCCGGCGGCGCGGATCATCTTCAGGTCGACGCCGAGCTCGCGGCCATATTCGATGCGCAGGCCATTGGCCGCGGCATAGGTGTTGAGGACGGAGGGAATGTCGTTCTTGGCGTGGCCGGCGGCAAACAGCATGCCCGGCAGCGCCAGCACCGTCTCGGCGCCCGATGCCTTCAGCTTGTCGAGGCCGTCGCGGATGACCGGCTTGGCAAATTCCAGATAGCCATGCTCGACCGACCAGTCGGGCAGCCTTGTGCGCAGCTTCTCGGCGAGGCCGCCGAACTCGATCATGGCGCCCTGGTCGCGGCTGCCATGGCCGCACAGCATCAAAGCCTTCATCGCCCCCGTTCCTCTCATCTCGAAGCCGGAGGAGCCGCGGCGGCCGGAGCCGGTCTGCGGTTCGGTCCGACAGCTCCGTCTTGGCCCCCTGCTTGGGTCGGCCGCACCGGAATGATTTCAGCCCGTCACGCGGGCACCGTCAGTTCAAGCCATGGCCTAGACCGCAAGCCGCCCCGCCGTCAAACGAAGTGTTCGCGAGCCCGGGCGAAGGGCCCGGCAACGGTGCTTGGGTCGGCGGTCGCAGCAATGCTATTGCGGGGCAGAGACACAGCTTTCGTTCCTGCCGCCTGCCCGCCCTGCCAAGGATCTGCCGCATGCCCCGGACCCCCGCCATCATGCTCCAGGGCACCGGATCCGATGTTGGCAAGACCGTGCTGGTCGCCGGCCTCTGCCGGCTGTTTGCCCGGCGCGGCCTGAAGGTGCGGCCGTTCAAGCCGCAGAACATGTCGAACAATGCCGCCGTGGCGCTGATTCCGGAGAGCGGCGGCTTCGGCGAGATCGGCCGCGGGCAATGGCTGCAGGCCCTCGCCTGCGGCACGCCGCCGACGGTCGACATGAACCCGGTGCTCCTGAAGCCACAATCGGAGACCGGCAGCCAGATCGTCCTGCGGGGCCGGGTCGCCGGCGAGGCGAAGGGCCGCGACTACCAGCGGCTGAAGGCCGGCTTTCTCGACACGGTGCTCGACAGCTTCGCACGGCTTTCCGCCGATGCCGATCTCGTCATCGTGGAAGGGGCCGGGTCGCCGGCCGAGATCAATCTGCGCGCCAACGACATCGCGAATATGGGATTTGCCACCGCCGCCGACGTGCCGGTGATCCTCGTCGGCGACATCGACCGCGGCGGCGTCATCGCCTCGCTGGCCGGCACCCACGCCATCCTGCCCGAGGCCGACCGGCGGCAGATCGCCGGCTATCTGATCAACAAGTTTCGCGGCGACGTTTCGTTGTTCGACGACGGGCTCGCCGCCATCACCGATTTCACCGGCTGGCCAAGCCTCGGCGTGGTGCCGCATCTGGCGGCCGCGACGAAGCTCCCGGCCGAGGATTCGGTGGCGCTGGAACGGTTGTCGGCGCCAGGCGCCGGACGGAAGCTCACCGTCGCCGTGCCGCTGCTCGGCCGGATCGCCAATTTCGACGATCTGGACCCGCTGAAAGCCGAGCCGGATGTCGAAGTCGTCTTCGTGCGGCCCGGCGACCGGCTGCCGGAGCATGCCGCGCTGGTGCTGATCCCCGGCTCGAAATCCACCATCGGCGATCTGGCCGCCTTCCGGGCGAATGGCTGGGATCAGGATATTGCCGCCCATCACGCGCGCGGCGGCCATGTCGTGGGCCTGTGCGGCGGCTACCAGATGCTTGGCCGCACGGTGCGCGATCCGCATGGCATCGAGGGACCGGTGCGCGAGGCCGAGGGGCTGGGGCTGCTGGATGTCGAAACGGTCATGGAGCCGGAAAAGACCGTACGCGAGGCGCGGGTCACCGCCCCCGACGGGGCGCCGCTCGACGGCTACGAGATCCATCTCGGCCGCACCGCCGGTCCCGACTGCGCCCGGCCGGTCTGCCTCATCGACGGATCGCCGGACGGAGCGACATCGCTCGACGGCCGGGTCTTCGGCACCTATCTGCACGGGCTGTTCGGCGCCGATGGCTGGCGCCGCAGCTTCCTCGCCCGCTTCGGCCTCGAGGCCGCCGAAACCGGCTACCGGGCCGGGGTCGAAGCGGCGCTGGATGCGATCGCGGACGAGCTGGAGCAGTTGATCGCCGTCGATCGCCTGCTCGCCCTCGCCCGCAACCGCGAATGAACCCGGCGCCTTAGCGGCCCGCGGCCCAGGCCTTGAACTTCTCGGCCCAGTCGCTGTGCCAGCGCGACAGCGGCGGCCGGTTCTCGACGATGTCGCCCGCCGCCCAGGCGATGCGCTTCTCGTCCATCTCGCGGGTCACCTCGCCATCCGGGCAGAGGATGTAGAAATCCTCGGCGCCAAGCTTCTCCAGCATGAAGTCGGCGGTCTGTTCCGGCGTCCAGGCGCCGTCGGGCTTCTCGACCCGCTCGCCCCGCGTCAGCGGGGTGAAGACGAAGCCCGGGATCATCAGCCGCGCCTCGACCCGGCAGCCCTCGCGGTTGCGCAGATCGTGCTGCAGCGCCTCGGTGAAGGCCTTCAGCCCGGCCTTGGAGACGTTGTAGGCCGGGTCTCCCGGGGGCGTGGTGATGCCCTGCTTGGAGCCGCTGACGACGATCAGGCCAGGCTCGCCGCCGGCGACCATGCGCTCGCCGAAGATCTGGGCGACTTGGATGGCGCCGTGCAGATTGACCCGCAGCACCGCGTCCCAGTTGGCCTGCGGCCCGAAGATGCTGCTGCCCGGCTGGATGCCGGCATTGTCGAACAGAAGATGGATCGTGCCGAAGCGGCCGAAGAGGTTCTTGGCCAGCGCCTCGACCGCGGCGCGGTCGCCGACATCGGTGTTCGACGTCAGAACCGTGCCCGACGGGCTTTCGGCGGCCACGGCCTCCTTGGCGGCGGCGAGCCGCTCCTCGAGCCGGTCGACCAGGCAGACGGTCATGCCGGCGGCGGCAAAGCGCTTGGCGGCGGCAAGGCCGATGCCGGACGCGCCACCGGTGACGACGGCGACATTGCCGTCCGCAATGACGGGATGGGTCATTGTTGGTTCCTTCTCACGGGGCATGGCTTGTGGAAATGATCCGACGCCGGGGGCGTGCGACGGACTAACATCGGCATTTCACGTCGATCCGCAAGGGGTCGGCGCACCGCTCGCCGCCAAGGGAGAGCGACGGGCGGCGGGTTCAGCCGTGCAGCTTCAATGCGGGCCCGCGCGCCGGGCTGATCACGTCGGCGACGATCGCCACCGTGCCCCTGAGCGGCCCCAGCACCGCCCATTGATGCTGGCGCTGCAGGGCGTGATAGGCGGCGGTAGCGAACTGGCCGGCGACGTAGAAATCGTCCTTGCGGGCAAAGCCGATCAGGCCCACCGAACCGGCCCGGCCCAGCGACACCAGCTTTCCCTTGTCGCGGAAGACGAAGGGGCCCGGCGTTTCGCCGGCCAGTGCCTTCGGAATCGCCGAGGCGAGATAATCGGCCTGCTGGCTGGCGCATTGCGCCGTCGGCGGCAGCGGCATCGCGGCACCGGCCGGCGTATGGCTGGCCGCGTCACCCAAGACGTAGATCGCCGGATCGACGGTGGTGCGCAGCCGGTCGTCGACGACGATGCGGCCCTTGCGGTCCATCTCGAAGTCGGCGAGCCCCTTCAGGCAGGGATGGCCGACCAGCCCGGCCGCCCAGACGGCGATGTCGGCGGGCCAGCTCTTGCCGTCGGCGGAGCGGACCTCGCTAGCCATGACCGCCGCGACCCTGGCGCCGGTCTCGACCGAGACGTCGAGCGCCTTCAGCCGGTCGGCGACCCCGGTCCGCAGTTCGCCATTCGCCCCCGGCATCAGTTCGGGCGCCGCCTCCAAGATCGTCAGGTCGAGCAGCTTGCGGCGCGCGTGCTCGTCCTCGGGTTCGAAGAAGGCCTGTTCGGACAGGCGCAGATGGGCGGCCAGCTCGGTGCCGGTCGCGCCGGAGCCGATGATGACGATCCGCGCCGGATCGGCGCCCGCCCGCGCGGCGATCATCGCTGCGATGAACAATTCGCGGAATTCGTCGGCATCGGTCTTGGTGTCGAGCCGGATGGCGTGTTCGGCGACACCCTCGGTGCCGAAATCGGTGGTGACGCCGCCCAGCGCGACGACGCAGACATCGTAGGAGAGGTGGCGCGCCGGGGTCAGGAGCCGGCCGTCCTGGTCGTGCATGTCGCCGAGCCGCACCGTCTTCGCCGCCCGGTCGATCGCCTCCACCCGGCCCTGCTCGAAGCGGAAGCCGCGCATCTTGGCGAGCATGTAGAAGCTGATCTCGGCAAGCGTCGAATTCACCGTGCCGGCGGCGAATTCATGCAGCCGCGGCTTCCACAGATGGGTGCTGACCGCGTCGACCAGCGTCACGGCACAGCTCTTGTCGGCGGCGAGTTCCGCCGCCAGTTCCAGCCCGCCGGCACCGCCGCCGAGGATCAGGACGCGTTTGCGTTGCGCCTGCATGTCAGCCGGCCAGCCGGGCCAGCACATCCGGGAACAGCCCCGTCAGACCGATGAAGATCAGATAGAGCGCCACGATGATGTTCAGAAGCCGCGGGATGACGAGGATGAGAACCCCCGCGATCAGTGCGACGATCGGCTGGATACTGATGATTTCCATGATGCTGTCCCTTCCATGGCGGATGATCCGCGACGGGAGATAGGACCGGCATCGCGTCAGGCCATGTACCAGCCGTGGCTGGGGACAATCGACTGGCCGGTCAGCGCATTGGAGCGGAAACCGGCGAGGAACACCGCGATCTCGGCGACGTCCTCCAGGGTGGTGAATTCCTGGTCGACGGTGCCGCCCAGCATGACCCGGTCGACCACCTCCTTCTCGGAAATGCTCAGCCTGGCCGCCTGTTCGGGGATCTGCTTCTCGACCAGCGGCGTCTTCACGAAGCCGGGGCAGATCGTGTTGGCGCGCACGCCGTGCTTCGCGCCCTCCTTGGCCATTACCCGGGACAGGCCGAGAATGCCGTGCTTGGCGGCGACATAGGCCGATTTCAGCGCCGAGGCCTCATGGCTGTGCACCGAGCCCATATAGATCAGCGAGCCGGATTTCTGCGGATACATGTGCTTCACGCAGGCCTTTGTCAGCAGGAACGAGCCGTCGAGATGGATGGCCAGCACCCTGCGAAAATCGGCATAGGGAAAGTCCTCGATCGGATGCACGATCTGGATGCCGGCATTGGAGACCATGGTGTCGATCCGGCCGAAGCGGCGCGCCACCGCATCGACTCCGCTGTTCACCGCCTCCTCGCTGGTCACGTCCATCTCCACCGCCATCGCCTCGGCGCCGGCCTCTTCCAGTTCGCCGACGACGCGACCGGCAGCCACCGTGTCGATGTCGCAGATCGCCAGACGCGCGCCCTCGCGGGCGAAACTCAATGCGATCTGCCTGCCGATCCCCGATCCGGCGCCTGTGACGACCGCGACATTGCCCTGCATCTGCATGTGATCTCTCCACCGTTGTCGCGGCAGTTAAGAGAGGCAACGCGTGCAGTGCAACACAAACGATCGATCCGGCTTCGGGAACCGTTTCCGACGCCTGAACGCCAGAGCCCGAAGCAGTCTCCTGCCCCGGGCTCCGTCTGCGCGTTCATTATTTTCGGATCCGCTGTGGCGCGGCTCCGAATGGCGTCCCCTCGGGTCAGGCTGCGCGGCGGGGCGAAGCCGGACGACCTGCATGATGCATGCGGTCGTCCCACCGGGCGCCGGCATTGCCTGCACCGGTGCTGAACTTCGCCATGGCATGGGCCAGCTCGTCGGTCTCGTTGGCCAGCGTCTGGCTGGCCGCGGTGGCCTCTTCCACCATCGCGGCGTTCTGCTGGGTGACCTTGTCCATCTGGTCGGCGGCGCCCGAGACTTCCCGCAGGCTCGTCGCCTGTTCGCGGGCCGAGGAGGCAATGGTCGAGATGACCTCCGCCATGGCGCTGACTTCGGTGACGATCTCTTCCAGCGACTTGCCGGAGGCCGTGACCAGCTCGACGCCGGTGCCGACCTGTTCGCGGGAGGTCGCGATCAGGGTCTTGATCTCCTTGGCGGCTTCCGCCGAGCGCTGGGCGAGGCCGCGCACTTCCTGGGCGACGACCGCAAAGCCCTTGCCCGCTTCGCCGGCCCGTGCCGCCTCAACGCCGGCATTCAGCGCCAGGAGGTTGGTCTGGAAGGCGATCTCGTCGATGACCGAGATGATCGAGTTGATCTTCTCCGAGGACTGCTCGATCTGGCCCATGGCCGCGACCGCCTTGCCGACGACCTCGCCGCCCTTCTGGGCCTTCTCGCGGGCACCGGACGCGACCTGCTGGGCCCTGCCGGCGCCCTCGGCGGTCTCGTTGACGGCCTGGGTCACTTCACCCAAAGCCGCAACGGTTTCCTCGAGGCTGGCCGCCTGCTGCTCGGTGCGGTGGGCGAGATCGTTGGAGGCGGTGTTGATCTCGCCGAGACCGGTGCGGATCGAGGCGATGGAGGTCACGACGTGGCCGATGGCCTCTTCCAGCGAGGCGACGCTGGCATTGAACTTGGCGCGGATCGGCTCGAATTCCTCGGCCACCCTGTCCTGCATGCGCACGGTGAGGTCACCGGCCGACAGGCGCTCGAAGCCCACTTCGACGACGCCGACAAAGGCGCGCAGGTCCTCGGCCTTGGCATTGTCGAGTGCGGCGCGCCGGGCTTCCTTCTGGGCGTCGGCGTCGCGCAGTTCGGCCGCCTGCCGGTTCAGCCGCTCGGCCCGTTCCTGCTCCTCGCGGGCCGCGATGCTTGCGGCGGAGACCGCGGCGAACATGCCGCTCACCTTGATCGCCAGCCAGGTGAGGATGCCGGCCTCGACCAGGAGGATCACCGCATGCAGGCTGACCCGGCCGAGATCGGTGCCGCCGGGATAGATCGCCGCTGGAAGAAGGAAGTTCAGAAGGATGTGATGCAGCGCGGTGGCCACGGTCGCACCGGCGATCACCCGCCAGTCGAACAGGGCGCCGATCACCGCCAGGCCGGCGAAATAGGCCATGTGCATGTCGACCTGCAGATAGCTGCCCGACATGGTCGCTACGACGATGGAGATGTTGGCGACCAGCGCCACCGCGACCGCCATGCGGGCCGCTGCCGCAAATTCCGGCCGGGCCGACAGGACGAGGCAGACGATGCCGAGACCCGCCGACGTCAGCGCCGGAATGAAGGCCACACCGCTGCCCGAGGCCAGCGAAATCAGCAGCAGCAGCGGCGCAACGGCCAGCTGCACCAGCGCCAGGAGACGGACGAGACGGCTACGATGACGGTCGAGATCGACGAGGGCATCCATCAAAAACTCCTGTTGGGCGGTGGCGCGCAGCCGATCGTGGCGGCGTCGACGAGAAGGATCGCGCCGGCATTTCGCAGGCGGCGCGCAAGATCGGGGTCGGAAAAGGCGAACACGGCGACGGACGACCATCCGCCGACGTCGAGCAGGCTGCCGGCGGAGGCGGCTGTACGGATCACGCGGGCCTGCGACCACCAGGGCGGGAAGAAGGCCGCAACGCTCCGTGAGCCGGCGAAGCTCGGCTCCGGCAGGCTCGCCACGATGCCGGCCAGCGCGATGACCATCGCCCCGATCCAGACAGTGAGCTGAGAGTTGAGGACCACGACAATGCCCGATCAGGTGCGCGAGGGCCGTGGCGCGTTCGCCGATGACCGTTGCCGGGACTATGGTGGTGGTCGTTTACGAGACGGTTAAACTACGTGAACCATAGGGTTCACAGGGGCGTGAGACGGTCGCTTCCCGCGACCGGTTCGGGCCCCGGCGCGCTCCCGCAATGTCTCGATCCGGCCCCGATCGCGAGCGGACGAACGCCCCCCTCAAACAGACATGCCGGCCCGAAGGCCGGCATGAAGCATTTCAGCGGTGGAAGCCGGGATCAGAACTCTTCCCAGCTCTCCTCCTGGGCGCGCGGGGCGCGGGCCGCACCGCCCGCACCGGTCGGGCGAAGCTGGGTCACTGCGGCACTGCGACGCGGCGCCTGCGCAGGGCGGGCCGGGCTGCGATTCAGGTCGCCGGCACTGGTGCGGAACTGCGCCATGGCATGGGCCAGCTCGTCGGTCTCGTTGGCCAGCGTCTGGCTGGCCGCCGTCGCCTCTTCCACCATCGCGGCGTTCTGCTGGGTGATCTTGTCCATCTGGTCGGCGGCGCCGGACACTTCGCGCAGGCTGGTCGCCTGTTCGCGGGCCGAGGAGGCAATGGTCGAGATGACCTCGGCCATGGCGCTGACCTCGGTGACGATCTCTTCCAGCGACTTGCCGGACGCCGTGACCAGCTCGACGCCGGTGCCGACCTGTTCGCGGGAGGTGGCGATCAGCGTCTTGATCTCCTTCGCCGCTTCCGCCGAACGCTGGGCGAGGCCCCGCACTTCCTGGGCGACGACCGCAAAGCCCTTGCCTGCCTCGCCGGCCCGTGCCGCCTCGACACCGGCATTCAGCGCCAGCAGGTTGGTCTGGAAGGCGATCTCGTCGATGACCGAGATGATCGAGTTGATCTTCTCTGAGGACTGCTCGATCTGGCCCATGGCCGCGACCGCCTTGCCGACGACCTCGCCGCCCTTCTGGGCCTTCTCACGGGCCCCGGACGCCACCTGCTGCGCCTTGCCGGCGCCCTCGGCGGTCTCGTTGACGGCCTGGGTCACTTCGCCCAAAGCCGCGACGGTTTCCTCGAGGCTCGCCGCCTGCTGCTCGGTGCGGTGAGCGAGATCGTTCGACGCCGTGTTGATCTCGCCGAGACCGGTACGGATCGAGGCGATCGAGGTCACGACGCCGGAGAAGGCGGTCTCGAGCTTGGCGATGGCATCGTTGAAGAGGCCGCGGACGCCCTCGTAATCCTTGGTGAATTCCTGGTCGAGACGCGCGGTCAGGTCGCCGCTGGCCAGTCGCTCGAAGCCTTCGGTCATCTCGGCCATGAAGAATGCATGCGCCTTGACGTAGCCCTCGCCCAGCTCGGCCTGGCGGATCCGCTCGGCCTCCTCGTCGGCGGCAGCGGTGGCGGCCTGCTGCTTCAACTGATGCTGCTCGATGACCGCGTGTCGCAGATGCTCCACCGAATTGGCCATCCGGCCGATCTCGTCGGAGCGATCGAGCCCGACGACCTCGACGTCGGTCTTGCCGTCGGCCACTTCGGCGACGGTTTCGGTCAGCTTCTGCAGCGGTGCGAACATGCGCTTGGAGATCCACAGGACCGCCAGGCCGATCAGCACGGCGCCGATGACGGAGATGACGCCAAGCCGGATTTCCAGCGCCTTGACGGCGGTGAAGAACTCGGCCTCGGGCACGCCGACATAGAGGACGCCGATGGTCTTGCCGGCGGCATTCTTGATCGGGTCGTAGGCGGTGAAGAAGGAGGTGCCCAGAATGTCCGCCTGCCCGCGGAACGGCCGACCCTCGATGAACAGCGCATCATGCACCGGGCCACGGGCGAGAACCGTGCCAACGGCGCGGCCACCATCGGGCTTCATGACGTTGGTGGAGACGCGGGTGTCGTTCATGAACACGGTGGCGGTGCCGCCGACCAGCGCCTTGACCTTGTCCACCGGCTCGAAGAAATCGTTCAGCGGCTGGTTGCCGGCGTAAAGCGTGTCACCCTCGAGACGGAACTCGCCGCCATAATTGCGCAGAACCTCCCATGCGACCCGCATGTTGCTTTCCTGACGCTCGACCGCGCGCTGACGTCCTTCTTCCTGCAGGAGAACGACACCGGCGATGCCGAACATGGCGGTCAGGATCGCCAGGCAGGCGACCACCATCAGAGAGACTTTTGCTGGAAGGGACATTCGCGACAACATCGGCATCGAACCTTAGCTGGGATGCGTCGCCACCGCCGGGCGAACGCCAGTATCCGCGCAATCGGCGGGGTTTCGTGACGGACAGAGGGCCTTGTCGCGGAACGGTTTCCGGAAGGGCCAATCGGGCCGTCAGAAATTTCTAGCCGCGGCTGCTGAAATTTCCGTTACCGCGAAGTCCCTCGCGCCGGATAGTCCACGCCAAAGCTTGCGCGACGCCGGATCAGCACTTCTGCATGGCAGGCTTATTACTTCTCACGCATGTACAGCGGTATTCCGGCCAGTATCGCCGTCCGCACGGGATGCCGCGCGATACCTGCCAATGTCGTCCAGACCGACGCAGAACGGCCCGGGGCGGCATCCCGCCCCGGGCCGTTCTGATCATGCTGCTTCGCCGATTGCCGTGAGGGCGCCGGCGGGGCCGGTCAGAATTCTTCCCAACCATCTTCCTGTGCCTGCGGCGCGCGGGCGGCGCCGCCCGAACCGGTCGTGCGCATCTGCGTCACGCCGCGGGGCGGAGCATGGCGCTGCGGCTGCGCCCGGCCTTCGCTGCGCCGGGCACCGGCATTGCCGGCACTGGTGCTGAACTTGGCCATGGCATGGGCCAGTTCATCGGTCTCGTTGGCCAGCGTCTGGCTGGCCGCCGTCGCCTCTTCCACCATGGCGGCGTTCTGCTGGGTCACCTTGTCCATCTGGTCGGCGGCGCCCGAGACTTCCCGCAGGCTCGTCGCCTGTTCGCGAGCGCTCGAGGCAATGGTTGAGATGACCTCTGCCATGGCGCTGACTTCGGTGACGATCTCCTCCAGCGACTTGCCGGAGGCCGTGACCAGCTCGACGCCGGTGCCGACCTGTTCGCGGGACGTCGCGATCAGCGTCTTGATCTCCTTGGCCGCTTCCGCCGAGCGCTGGGCCAGCCCGCGCACTTCCTGGGCGACGACGGCGAAGCCCTTGCCCGCTTCGCCGGCCCGTGCCGCCTCGACACCGGCATTCAGGGCGAGGAGATTGGTCTGGAAGGCGATCTCGTCGATGACCGAGATGATCGAATTGATCTTCTCGGAGGACTGCTCGATCTGGCCCATCGCCGCGACCGCCTTGCCGACGACCTCTCCGCCCTTCTGGGCCTTCTCACGGGCACCGGACGCGACCTGCTGCGCCTTGCCGGCACCCTCGGCGGTCTCGTTGACCGCCTGGGTGACTTCGCCCAAAGCCGCGACGGTTTCCTCGAGGCTCGCCGCCTGCTGCTCGGTGCGGTGGGCCAGATCGTTCGACGCCGTGTTGATCTCGCCGAGACCGGTGCGGATCGACGCGATCGAGGTCACCACATGGCCGATCGCCTCTTCCAGCGAGGCGACGCTGGCGTTGAACTTGGCGCGGATCGGCTCGAACTCCTCGGCAACCTTGTCCTGCATGCGCACGGTCAGGTCACCGGCCGACAGACGCTCGAAGCCCACCTCGACGACACCGACAAAGGCGCGCAGGTCCTCGGCCTTGGCATTGTCGAGGGCGGCCTGGCGCTTCTTGGCCTCGTCCTGGCTGATACGGGTGGCTTCGGCTTCCTGAGCCAGCTCATCGCGCTCGATCGCGGCCTTCTTGAAGGCCTCGACGGCCCCGGCCATCTCGCCGATCTCGTCCTGGCGCCCGGCGCCGGGGATCGCCACGGTCTTGTCGCCGGCGGCGAGCGAACGCATGGCTGCGGTCATCTGGGTCAGCGGACGGGAGATGCTGCGGGCCAGCGGCCAGGCGCAGGCGATCAGCAGGCCGAGCAGCGGCAGCGACCAGGCCAGCGACTTGGCGACTTCGCTCATGAAGATCGCGTTGAGATCGTCGACATAGACGCCGGTACCGATCACCCAGCCCCACTGCGGCACGGAGGCCGAATAGCTCAGCTTGGCGATCGGCTCCTCGCCCTTGGTGCGCGGCCACAGATAGGGGGTGATGCCGCCGCCCTGGGCGGCCCTGGCGATGATTTCCTGGAACAGCGGGAAGCCGCTCGGGTCGCGGCTGTCCCAGAAGTTCTTGCCGACCAGCGCCGTGTTCGGGTGAACCAGCATGTTGGCCTTGGTATCGGTGACGAAGAAATAGTCGTCCTTGCCGTAACGCATGGACTCGACCACTGCCGCCGCCTGGGCGCGTGCCGCATCCTCGGTGAGGACGCCATCGGCGACCATCGTCTGGTAGCGCTCGACGATCGCGACGGCCGATTCCACCTGCGTCTTGATGAGTTCGCCGCGTTGGGCTTCCACGACGTTGCGCAGCGACAGGAGCTGCGCGCCGGTAACGACGAGGCAGATGACGATCGACAGCGCGATCAGCGCGGCCAGTTTCTTCGATATGGTCAGAGGCATGTGAACGATCCCAAAAACGTGATCGTTCGAATTGACACGAAATCCTTTAACGGAACCTATCCGTGTGCCGCACGTTCGCGATTTCGCGACATACGCGACCGATATACTTCCATTCCCCTGCCAGAGTTCCCGCCGCCGGCCCGGTGATCGCAAGGACCGGGCCGACGGCGATGGCGATTGCTGCGTAACTACCGCGGCTTAGGGCCGGCCGTAGCCGCCCGGCGTCGGCGTCGTGACGATCACCGCCTCGCCGGCCTGCAGCACGGTCTGGTCGCAACCTTCGAGCCGTTCGACGCTGCCATCCGCGCGGCGGATCTCGGTCTTCCCCATCTGGCCGTCGTCGCCGCCGGCGATGCCCCGTGGCGGCAGGGTCCGGTGCGAGGACAGGATGGCGCAGTCCATCTCCTGCAGGAAGCGGATGGTGCGTTCGGTGCCGTCGCCGCCGGCCTTCTCGCCGCCGCCGCCGGAACCGGCACGGATATGGAAATCCTCCAGCACGACCGGATAGCGCATCTCCAGGATTTCCGGATCGGTGAGGCGCGAATTGGTCATGTGGACATGGACGCCCGACGTGCCGGCAAAGCTGGTGCCGTCATTCATGCGGCCGGCCGGCGAGCCCGAGCAGATGGTCTCGTAATACTGGTAGCGCGCATCCCCGAAGGTCAGATTGTTCATCGTGCCCTCCGAGTTCGACAGCGCGCCGAAGGCGCCGAACAGCGCATTGGTGACATGCTGCGAGGTCTCGACATTGCCGGCGACGACGGCGGCCGGATAGACCGGCTTGAGCATCGAACCGTCCGGCACGACGATGCGGATCGGGCGCAGGCACCCGGCATTCATCGGGATCGGCTTTTCCACCATCACGCGGAAGACGTAGAGGACCGCGGCCCGCGTCACCGGCTCGGGCGCATTGAAATTGTTGGCCATGGACGGCGAGGTGCCGGTGAAGTCGACGGTCGCCTCGCGGGCCTCCCGGTCGATGGTGATCGCCACCTTGATGATCTGGCCGGAATCGGTTGGATATTCGTAGGAACAATCCTCCAGCCCGTCGATGAGCTGGCGCACCGCCTCGGCGGCGTTGTCCTGGACGAAGCCCATATAGGCGCGGGCGGTGTCGAGGCCGAAGGTCTCGACCATCTTGCGCAATTCGGCGACGCCCTTCTCGTTGGCCGCGATCTGCGCCTTCAGATCGGCGACGTTCTGGTCGGGATTGCGGGCCGGATAGGGATGGTCGGTCAGCACCCGGCGCAGCTCCTCCTCCTGGAAGATTCCGCCATCGACGAGGCGCAGATTGTCGATGAGGACGCCCTCCTCGTCGACCCTGGTGGCGCGCGGGGTCATCGAGCCCGGGGCGATGCCGCCGACATCGGCATGGTGGCCGCGCGAGGCGACGTAGAAGAGGATCGTCCGCTTCGCGTCGTCGAAGACCGGGGTGACGACGGTGATGTCCGGCAGATGGGTGCCGCCATTATAGGGGGCGTTCAGGGCGAAGACGTCGCCCGGCCGGATCGCGTCCTTGTTCAGCGCGATGATCGTCTCGACCGAGCGGTCCATGGAGCCCAGATGCACCGGCATGTGCGGCGCGTTGGCGACGAGCGCGCCGGTGGCGTCGAAGACTGCGCAGGAGAAGTCCAGCCGCTCCTTGATGTTCACCGAGGAGGCGGTGTTCTGCAGCGTCACGCCCATCTGTTCGGCGATCGACATGAACAGGTTGTTGAACACCTCCAGCAGCACCGGATCGGCGCCGGCCTCGCCGGAGCCGGCCCTCGCCGTGCCGAGCGCGGCATGGCGGGCCTTCTTCTCGGTGCGGGTCAGGAGGACGTCGTTGTGGACGGTGATCCCCGCCGACCAGCCCGGCTCGACGACGATGGTCTGGTTCGGCTCGACGATCAGCGCCGGTCCGGCGATGCGGGCGCCCAGTTCCAGCGCCTCGCGGCGGAAGATACCGGCCTCGCGCTCGGCCCCGCCGGTGTAGATGCGGCCGGTCTCGGAGGCTTCGGCGTCATAAGCCGCGACATTGCCCTCGCTCGCGTCGACGACCGTCTCGCGGCGCTCGGCGCCCTCGACCGAGACGTTCTCGACAACGATCGGGCGATCCTCGTAGACGAAGCCGAACTGCGCCCGGTGGGCGTCCTCGAAGGCCGTGCGCGCGGCCGCGAAATCGCCGGTATGGACGACCGGCAGCGTCGTGTCGGTGCCGTCGTAGCGCAGCTGCAGCAGCAGCGTCGTGTCAACGCTCTCGTCGGCGACGCCCTGGGCCGCGAGTTCGCCGGCCACGGCCTTTCCGAGCTCCGCCGCCAGCGCGTCGATGGCATCGCGGGACGCCTCTTCCAACGGCGCGACCAGCGCCTGGCTGCGCGAGGAGAACAGCGAGGACAGGCCGATGCCGTAGGCCGACAGGAGGCCGGACATGGGGTGGATCAGCACCCGCTCCATGGACAGGGCATCGGCGACGAGGCAGGCATGCTGGCCGCCGGCACCGCCGAAGGAATTCAGAAGGTAGCGCGAGACGTCGTAGCCGCGCTGCACCGAGATCTTCTTGATGGCATTGGCCATGTTCTCGACGGCGATGGTCAGGAAGCCCTCGGCCATCTGCCGCGGATCGCGATCCTCGCCGAGCGTCGCCGCCATGGCCTTGAACTTCTCGGCGACGATGCCGGCGTCCAGCGGCTGGTCGCGGCCCGGCCCGAACACGGCCGGGAACAGCTCCGGCTTCAGCTTGCCGAGCATGACGTTGGCGTCGGTCACCGTCAGCGGCCCACCCTTGCCGTAGGCCGCCGGCCCCGGATGCGCGCCGGCCGAATCCGGGCCGACCTGGAAGCGGCCCTGGTCGAGATGCAGGATCGAGCCGCCGCCGGCAGCCACCGTGTGGATGCGCATCATTGGCGCGCGAATGCGCACGCCCGCGACTTCCGAATCCAGCGCCCGCTCGTAGGAGCCGGCATAGTGGGTCACGTCGGTCGAGGTGCCGCCCATGTCGAAGCCGATGACCTTTTCCTCGCCGGCCAGCCGAGCGGTTTCGGCCATGCCGACGACGCCGCCGGCGGGGCCCGACAGGATCGCATCCTTGCCCTGGAAGAGATCGGCGGCGGTGAGCCCACCCGACGACATCATGAACTGCAGGGACGGCGCGGCGGCATCCTGCGTACTGGCGCCGAGCGCGCCGGCGACGCGGCTGACATAGCGCGACAGGATCGGCGTCAGATAGGCGTCGACCACCGTGGTGTCGCCGCGCCCGACGATCTTGACCAGCGGTGAGACCTCGTGGCTGACCGAGATCTGCGAGAAACCGGCTTCCTCTGCCAAAGCGCGCGCGCGCTGCTCGTGGGCCGGATAGCGCCAGGAATGCATGAAGACGATGGCGACGGCGTCGATGCCGTCGGCCCTGGCGGTCGCCAGCGCGTCGCGGGTGCCGGCCTCGTCCAGTTCGCGCTCCAGCGTGCCGTCGGCCAGCACCCGCTCGCCGACTTCCGCCACCCGCTCGTAGAGCTGCTCGGGCAGGATGATCTCCTTGGCGAAGATGTCGGGCCGGGCCTGGTAGGCGATCTTCAGCGCGTCGCGGAAACCTCGGGTAATGAGCAGCAGCGTGCGGTCGCCCTTGCGCTCGAGCAGCGCATTGGTCGCCACCGTCGTGCCCATGCGCACCGTGCCAACGCGGTCCGAGACGATCGGCGCGTCGCTGGCGAGGCCCAGGAGGTCGCGGATGCCTTCGAGGGCGGCGTCCTCGTAAACGCCGGGATTTTCGGAGAGCAGCTTGCGCGGATGCAGGCCCCCGTCGGGATCGCGGCCGATGATGTCGGTGAAGGTGCCGCCCCGGTCGATCCAGAAGTCCCACTTGCCGCTGTTGACTGCACTCATCTTCGGCACTCCGCTCAAGATTTCATCTTTATCGGCGATTTATCGACAGATTATCAGTGTGTTTGACGGAGGGCAATTTTCGTGGAAGTCTTTCTTCCGGAAACAGCCATGGAGACTGCGATGAAGCATCTGTCGACGATTACGCTTGCCGCCACTCTGGTTCTGCCGGGCGCGGCCCTTGCCCAGACGGCCTGGGACATGCCGACCCCCTATGCGGAAGGCAATTTCCACGAAAAAAACATCGCCACCTTCATCGAGGAGGTGAACGGCGCCGCCGGCGATGCGGTCCAGATCACCCAGCACCCGAACCAGTCGCTGATCAAGCATCCTGACATCAAGAACTCGGTCCGTGACGGCATCGTGCCGATCGGCGAGCTGCTGGTCTCGCGGCTCGAGAACGAGAACCCGATCTACGGCGCCGATTCCGTGCCGTTCCTGGCCACCAGCTACGACGAGGCGAAGAAACTCTACGACGCCCAGAAGCCGATGATGGAAGAGGCGCTGGCCAAGGACGGCCTGAAGCTTCTGTTCTCGGTGCCTTGGCCGCCGCAGGGCCTCTACACCAAGCAGGCGGTGGATTCCGTCGCCGAGCTCGGCGGCAAGTCGTTCCGTGCCTACAACACCTCGACCGAGGCGATCGCCAACGAGGCCGGCATGGTGCCGACCCAGATCGAGGCCTCGGACGTGCCGACGGCATTCTCGACCGGCCGCGTCGAGGCGATGATGACCTCGCCCTCCACCGGTGTCGACACCAAGGCCTGGGACTTCCTGTCGAACTACTACGTCCTCAACGCCTGGCTGCCGCGCAACATGGTGATCGTCAACCAGGCCGCCTTCGACGCCCTGCCGCCGGAGGCCCAGACCGCCATCACCGAGGCGGCGGCGGCCGCCGAGACCCGCGGCTGGGAGGCCTCGGTGGCCGAGACCGAAAGCGCCACCAAGACGCTGTCGGAGAACGGCATCACGGTCGAAGAGCCGTCCGAGCAGATGAAGGCGGACTTCCAGAAGATCGGCGAGACGCTGACCGAATCCTGGAAGCAGTCGGCGGGCGAGGCCGGCGCGGCCCTGATCGAGGCCTATCGCAACTGATCATCGCTCCCATGAGACGGGCGGCGGCCATCGCCGCCCGTCGTCTGCCCCGAGCCTGCCCGTCAACCCGCCCGGAGCACCGATGCGTCGCGTTCTCGATACGATCTACAGCGTGGCCGGCGGCATCGCCGCCCTCTGCCTCGTCGCCATTCTCGTCCTCGTCGCGCTGCAGGTGGGCGCCCGGCTCCTCGATTTCCTGCTGATCAGCCTCGGGGCGACGCCGACCCGCTTCGCCGTGCCCTCGCTCGCCGAGATCGCCGGCTTCCTCCTGGCGGGCGCCACCTTCCTGGCGCTGGCCGACACGCTGGCCAGGAACGTCCACATCCGCGTCGACCTCGTCACCCAGCGCCTGCCCGAGCGGGCACGCCAGAATGTCGACGGCATCGTCGCGCTGCTCGGCGCCGGGATCGCCCTGTTCGGCGCCTATGCCACCGGCGGACTGGCGCTGAAGAGCTTCAGCTACGGCGACGTCTCCTACGGCATGATCGCCGTGCCGCTCGCTTTGCCGCAGGCGACGCTGGCGCTGGGCCTGTTCATCCTCGCCATCGCCCTCGTCGACGAAGCCGTGCTGGCCTTTCGCGGCATGGATCGCATCGCCGGCAGCGGAGGCAGCGTCTGATGGGCGTGTTCGAAGTCTCGCTGCTGCTCGTCGTCGTCCTCTTCGGCGCGCTGGCCTCGGGCCTGTGGGTCGCACTTGCGCTGACGCTGACGGCACTCGCGGCGCTGCTCACCCGGCCGGCACTGCCCGACGCGCAGATCCTCGCCACCTCCTTCTGGTCGGCCTCGACGTCCTGGGACCTCACCGCCCTGCCGATGTTCATCTGGATGGGCGAGATCCTGTTCCGCTCGAAACTGTCGGAGGACCTCTTTGCCGGGCTTGCGCCGCTGATGCGTCGGCTGCCGGGCCGGCTGATCCACGTCAACATCGTCGGCTGCGCCATCTTCGCGGCGATCTCCGGCTCCTCGGCCGCCACCACCCAGACCATCGGCAAGATCTCGCTGCCGGAACTGAAGGAGCGGGGCTATGACGAGCGCATCGCCATGGGCTCTCTGGCCGGCTCGGGCACGCTCGGCCTGCTGATCCCGCCCTCGATCATCCTCATCGTCTATGGCGCGGCGGTGGAGGAATCGATCGCCCGACTGTTCATCGCCGGCGTCGTGCCGGGCATCGTGCTGGCGCTGTTGTTCATGGGCTATGTGGCGCTCATCACCACGCTGAAGCCCTCGCTGATCCCGGCCGCGGCCGACGTCATCGTCGAGGAAAGCGCCTTCCGCTCGCTCGGCCGCATCCTGCCGACCATCCTGCTGATCGCCGGCGTCATCGGCTCGATCTATGGCGGCATCGCCTCGCCGACCGAGGCGGCGGTGATCGGCGTCATCCTGGCGCTGGTCATCGCAAGGGCCCAGAATGCACTGAACTGGCAGAGCTTCCGCGAGGGCCTGATGGCGGCGACGCGGGTGTCGGCAATGATCGCCTTCATCCTCGCCGGCGCGGCGGTGGTCACCACCGCCATGGGCTTCACCGGCCTGCCGCGGGAACTCGCCACCTGGATCGGCTCGCTCGACCTGTCCCCCTTCGCGCTGCTGGCGGCGCTGACGGTGTTCTTCATGGTGCTCGGCTGCTTCCTCGACGGCATCTCCATGGTGGTGCTGACCACTTCGGTGATCATGCCGCTGGTGACCCAGGCCGGCTTCGACCTCGTATGGTTCGGCATTTATCTCGTCATCGTCGTGGAGATGGCGCAGATCACGCCGCCGGTCGGCTTCAACCTCTTCGTCATCCAGGGCCTGACGGGACAGAACATCTTCAGGATCGCCGCCGCCACGGCGCCCTTCTTCGGCCTTCTGGCGCTGATGGTGGTGCTGCTGGCGGTGTTCCCCGATCTTGCGCTCTACCTGCCCCGCACGATGTTCTCCGGAGGCTGAGCATGGCCGGCGGGACCGACGACACCAACCCCGAAGCCCGACCGCCCGCAGGACCGGGAGGCTTCGGCCCCATCGTCTCCTCGGCGCATCTGGCCGACGGCGCCATGCCGGCGCTGTCGGAGGTCGAGTTCGGGATGATCCTCGCCAACCATGCCTTCGAGCGCTGGATGATCCGCTGCATGACGGCGGCCGGACAGCCCGGCCTGACGGCGACGGAGATCCTCGTCCTCCATACGGTGACCCATCGCGGCAAGCCCAAGCGCCTCGCCGACATCTGCCTCGTGCTGGGCATCGAGGACACGCATCTGGCGACCTATGCGATCCGCAAGCTGGAGGCGAAGGGGCTGGTGGCGCGTGAGAAATCCGGCAAGGAACGGCTGATCGCGATCACCTCCGAGGGCGAGACCGCCTGTCGCCTCTACAAGGACCTGCGCGAACGCATCCTCGTCTCCGGCGCCGAGGAACTCGGCATATCGCCTGAGGCCATGACCAACGTCGCCCGCCTCCTGCGCGTCCTGTCGGGCCATTACGACCAGGCGGCCCGCACCGCGGCGAGTTTGTAGAAGGACCGAAGACCGGTCTCGGCTCGGCGTTCACCGCTTGCCAATGCGATAGACATCGCCGCCGGACTGGACTGCTCGCGCCGCACCGCGGGACGCGTGCAGCGATGCGGGCCTTTTCCCATCGCTGCCTTCTGCCATAAGAGACCCTGACGGCACCGCGGACAGGAAGGATACGGCACCATGGCCGAAGCACGGCGGATCGACGGCAAGGCGCGCGCGGCGCGGATCATCGAGGAGGTCACGGCGGCAACGACGTCCCTGACCGCCGAGACGGGCCTTCAGCCCGGACTGGCCGTGGTGATCGTCGGCGAGGACCCGGCCAGCCAGGTCTATGTCGGCTCCAAGGCCAAGCGCGCGGTCGAATGCGGCTTCAAGTCGGTCAAGCACGTGCTCGATACCGACACGTCCGAAGCGGCGCTGCTCGAGCTGATCGCCGAGCTCAACGCCGATCCCGAGATCCACGGCATTCTCGTCCAGCTGCCGCTGCCGCAGCAGATCGACGAGGGCAAGGTGATCCAGGCCATCGACGCCGACAAGGACGTCGACGGTTTCCACCTCGTCAATGTCGGGCGGCTGTCCACCGGCGCGATCGACGAGGCCTTCGTGCCCTGCACGCCGGCCGGCTCGATGATCCTGATCCGCGACGTTCTCGGCGACGATCTGTCGGGCCTCAACGTGGTGATCGTCGGCCGCTCCAACATCGTCGGCAAGCCGATGGCGCAGCTTCTCCTCGCCGCCAACGCCACCGTGACCATCGCCCATTCGCGCACGAAGGACCTGCCCGCCCTTTGCCGGAACGCGGATATCCTGGTCGCAGCCGTCGGCCGGCCCGAGATGATCGGCGCGGACTATGTGAAGGAGGGTGCCGTGGTCATCGATGTCGGCATCAACCGGATTGATGCCCCCGAGAAGGGCAACAATCCGGACGGCTCGGCGAAGACCCGGCTGGTGGGCGATGTGGCGTTCGAGGCCGCCTCGCAGAAGGCCGCGGCGATCACGCCGGTGCCGGGCGGCGTCGGGCCGATGACCATCGCCATGCTGATGGCCAACACGCTGGTGGCGGCCTGCCGCGCCGCCGGTCGCACGCCGCCGCGCTTCTGAGCCGGGCCACCAGGATCAGGCGCGACGCCCTGTCCTGTCAGAAATTGGCGGCCGGTCAGCGGGCGCCGACAGCCTGATAGACGGTCGGACCGCCTTCGCCGCCGAAGCCGTAGACGTCGTAGCGGGCATCCGGATCGTCGCCCATGCCGGGCGAGCCCATCGGCATGCCCGGCGCCGACAGGCCGGCCAGGGCGGGACGCTCGGCGAGGAGCCGGTCGATCGCATCCATCGGCACATGGCCCTCGATGACATAGCCGTCGATCCTGGCCGTGTGGCACCCTTCCATCGCCGCCGGTACCTTCGCCGCACGCTTGATCGGGGTCAGTTCGTCGGTGTTCGTGACGGTAACGTCGAAGCCATGGGCGCGGGCAATGTCCGTCCAGGCCTCGCAGCAGCCGCAGCTCGGCGACTTCCAGACCGACATATGCCGATCGGCGTGATCGGCCTTGGCCGCCAGCGTGCCGAGCACGAGCAGTCCGGCCGAAACCGCGAGCGGGAGGATCGTCTTCGTCATAAGTCGCCTGTTCTTGCCTGGCATCCGTATCGC
The DNA here is from genome assembly GCF_049132005.1 of Aurantimonas sp. NFXS3. Classification (NCBI taxonomy): domain Bacteria; kingdom Pseudomonadati; phylum Pseudomonadota; class Alphaproteobacteria; order Hyphomicrobiales; family Aurantimonadaceae; genus Aurantimonas; species Aurantimonas sp. NFXS3. The sequence goes on along the minus strand of NZ_JAGDDZ010000002.1, from coordinate 403,164 downwards.
GAACTGGTCCCCGCGATACGGAAAAGCGTCGGCGGGCTTTGTGGCGATCAGATGGTGTCGCCGGCGTCCTGCGGGGCGGCGTCCGCCTCGGCCTTGGCGGCAGAGGCCTTCGGCCCGCCCTTGGAGACGCCGACCATGGCCGGGCGCAGCACGCGCTCGCCAATGGCATAGCCCGCCTGCACGACCTGCAGGACGGTGCCGTTCGGCACTTCGGTGTTCGGAATCTCGAACATCGCCTGATGGAAATTCGGGTCGAAGCGCTGGCCTTCCGGGTCGAGCTTCTTGACGCCGTGCTTCTCCAGCGTGCTGAGCAGCGACCGCTCGGTCACCTCGACGCCGTCGATGAGACCGGCCAGACCACCCTCGCCATCGGCCTTGGCTTCGGCCGGCACGGCTTCCAGCGCGCGGCGCAGATTGTCGGCGACCGACAGGATCTCGCGGGCAAAGCCGGTCACCGCATAGGTGCGCGCATCCTTGACCTCGCGCTCGGTCCGCCGGCGCAGGTTTTCCATGTCGGCGGCCAGCCGCAGCAGGCGATCCTTGACGTCGGCGTTCTCGGCTTCCAGCGCGGCGATGCGTTCGGCATCGGCGCTGGCGGCCGCATCGGCGTCGGCAAAGCCGCTGGCGGCGTCCGCATAGCCGCTGCCCTCGGCATTGGCATTGGCCGCCGCGCGCCGCGCCTCGGCCTCGCTCGCCGGGTCGGCGCGATCGCGGGCGGCCGGGTCAGCCGCCCGGTTGCGGGCTTCGTCGTGTTCGCGCTTGCCGGTATCGCTCATGCGTCATCACCTCGTGTCGGGGCCTGGCTGCGCAAGTCCGGCGGTGGGAGTTCCCACGCGAACCGCGCAGCGCGGCGGAAAATCGTTGTCGCGCCGCATATCGAATTGACGGGACGGAAAATCAAGCCTCGCGGGCAGCCGCGCCCGAGGTCAGAAGCCGCGATACGATGCGCGCGGTATAGTCCACCATCGGCACGATCCGCTTGTAGTTGAGCCGGGTCGGACCGATCACGCCCACCGCGCCGATGACGCTCTCGCCGCCGCCCTGATAGGGGGCGACCACCAGCGAGGATCCGGACAGCGAGAAAAGCTTGTTCTCCGATCCGATGAAGATCCGCACGCCATTGCCCTTCTCGGCAAGGCCCAGAAGCTCGATGATGCCGCTCTTGGTTTCGAGGTCGTCGAAAAGCAGGCGCAGCCGCTCGATGTCCTCGGAGGCGGTGACATTTTCCAGGAGGTTGGCCCGGCCGCGCACGATCAGCCGCGCCGGCTGGTCGGCCGAGGCGCCGGACCAGACCGCGAGCCCCTTTTCGACGAGCTGGCGCGACAGGAGATCGAGGGCGCTGGAGGTGTCGTCCTTCAGCCGGGCGATCTCCTCGCTCGCCTCGCCCAGCGTACGGCCGACGATATGGGCGTTGAGGAAGTTTCCGGCCTCGACGAGCTGCGAGGCGGTGACACCGGCCGGCAGGTCGAGAATGCGATTCTCCACCTCGCCATTGGCGCCGACCAGCACCGCCAGCGCCCGCGTCGGCTCCAGACGGATGAACTCGATATGCTTGAGGCGCAGATCGGCCTTGGAGGTGAGCACGATGCCGGCGCCGCGAGAGAGGCCGGACAGGAGCTGGCTCGCCTCGGTCAGAAGCGATTCGAACGGGCGGCCGTCGCCCGACACGCGCACCTTTTCCTCAATCTCCTCGCGCTCGGAGGAGCCGAGATCGCCGACTTCCAGAAAGGCGTCGACGAAGAAGCGCAGGCCCAGTTCAGTCGGCATGCGTCCGGCGCTGACATGCGGCGCATAGATCAGGCCGAGCGCTTCCAGATCGCTCATCACATTGCGGATCGAGGCCGGCGAAAGCGCGTTGGTCAGGAGCCGCGACAGCATGCGCGAGCCCACCGGCTCGCCGATGTCGAGATAGCTTTCGACGATCAGCCGGAAGATCTCCCGCGAGCGCTCGTCCAGCGGCAGTGCTCCGGAAGCCAAATCGCTGACAGGCAAACGGAATTCAGTCATGGCGTCGCATCGTTTCCCGCATGACCGGACTATAGGGAATGCTCGGGCCCTCGCCAAGCCGTCCGGCCGCGATAGCCCTCGCCGCAAGCACCTTTCCGGCCGATCTTCTGCCATCGCGCGGCGCCCCGCCATGACGGCGACGCGAAAATCTTTGATCCGTCGGGTCATCGCCGATACAAGCCCGGCGCAACCCGAAGCATCTATTCCCTTCTCCAGGACCGATTGTCAGGACCTCATCATGCGGCCATCCAAACGCGCCTTCGACGAATTGCGGCCCGTCAGCCTCGAGCGGAACTACTCCCGTCACGCCGAAGGCTCGTGCCTCGTCCGGTTCGGCGACACCCATGTCCTGTGCACGGCGAGCCTTGAAGAGCGCGTGCCGGGCTGGCTGAAAAATTCCGGCAAGGGCTGGGTGACGGCCGAATACGGCATGCTGCCGCGCGCCACGGGCGACCGGATGCGCCGCGAGGCGGCGTCCGGCAAGCAGTCGGGCCGCACCCAGGAAATCCAGCGCCTCGTCGGTCGCAGCCTGCGCGCCGTTGTCGACCTGCAGGCGCTGGGCGAGCGCCAGATCACCGTGGATTGCGACGTCATCCAGGCCGATGGCGGCACCCGCACGGCGGCGATCACCGGCGGCTACGTGGCACTGGCCGACTGCCTCGCCTGGATGGGCCAGCGCGCCATGGTCGACCCGGCCAAGGTGCTGAAGGACCATGTCGCGGCGATCTCCTGCGGCATCTACAAGGGCGAGCCGGTGCTCGACCTCGACTACCCGGAGGATTCCGCCGCCGAGACCGACGCCAATTTCGTCATGACAGGCTCCGGCGGCATCGTCGAGATCCAGAGCACCGCCGAGGGCACGCCGTTCTCGCAGGACGAGTTCCTCAAGCTCCTTGATCTCGCCCGCAAGGGGATCAACGATCTCGTCGGCATGCAGCGCCAAGCCATCGAGGCCGCGCCATGAAACGTCTCGACCCGAAGGACGGCCCGCTTCTGGTCGCCAGCCACAACATCGGAAAGATCTGGGAAATCCGCGAGCTGATGGAGCCCTTCGGCTTCGAGGTGACCTCGGCGAAGGACAAGGGCCTCGAGGATCCCGAGGAGACCGGCACGACCTTCGAGGCCAATGCCGAGCTCAAGGCGCTGGCCGCCATGCGCGCCACCGGCCTCGTGTCGCTGTCGGACGATTCCGGCATCGCCATCGACGCGCTGAACGGCGATCCCGGCATCTATTCGGCGCGCTGGGGCGGTCCGGATCGCGATTTCGCCATGGCGATGCGCAATGTCGAGGAAAAGCTGCAGGCGGCCGGCGCCACGACGCCGGAGCAGCGCCGGGCGAAATTCGTCGCGGTTCTGTGCCTTGCGGATCCGGCCGGCGGCACGCATCTCTTCCGGGGCGAGGTCGAGGGGACCATCGTCTGGCCGCCGCGCGGCGAACTCGGCTTCGGCTACGATCCGATCTTCCTGCCCGACGGCAGCGACCGGACCTTCGGCGAGATGATGTCGGCGGAAAAACACGCCTGGAAGCCCGGCCAGCCGACCGCCATGTCGCATCGGGCGCGGGCCTTCCAGAAATTCGCGCGCGACGCACTCGGAGTCGAATGACGATCCATTCCCGCCCAGGCCGCGACGTCCTCGCCTTCGAGCCGCAATCGCGCGCGCCGGGGTTCGGCGTCTATGTGCATTGGCCGTTCTGCGCGGCCAAATGCCCGTATTGCGACTTCAACAGCCATGTCCGCCACAAGCCGGTGGACCAGGAGCGCTATGCGGCGGCCTTCGAGCGGGAACTGGCCGAGATGGCCCGCCGCTCGGCGGGTGAAACGGTCACCTCGGTCTTCTTGGGCGGTGGTACGCCGTCGCTGATGGAGCCAGCGACTGTCGGCCGGATCCTCGATGCCGTGGCCGCCAACTGGACGATCGCCGACGGCGCCGAGATCACGCTGGAGGCCAATCCCTCAAGCGTCGAGGCGGAGCGGTTCCGCGGCTATCGCGAGGCCGGCGTCAACCGCGTGTCGCTCGGCGTTCAGGCCTTGAACGACCGCGACCTTCGGCTTCTCGGCCGGCTGCACAGCGTCGACCAGGCGCTGCACGCCATCGGCCTTGCCCGCGAAATCTTCCCGCGCCTGTCCTTCGACCTGATCTATGCCCGGCCCGACCAGACCGTCGCCGCCTGGGAGAGCGAACTGAACCAGGCGATCGATCTGGCCGCCGACCATCTGTCGCTCTACCAGCTGACCATCGAGGAAGGCACGCCCTTCTACGCGCTGCACAAGGCGGGCAAGCTGATCGTGCCGGATGGCGACCTGTCTGCCGATCTCTACGAATCCACCCAGCGGATCACCGCCGAACGCGGCCTGCCGGCCTACGAGATCTCCAACCACGCCGTCCCTGGCGCCGAATCCCGTCACAACCTGACCTACTGGCGCTACGGGCTTTATGCCGGTGTCGGCCCCGGCGCCCATGGCCGGCTGATGGGGCCGGGCGGCCGCCACGCCATCTCCAACGAGCCGCTGCCGGAAACCTGGCTGAAGATGGTCGAATCCTGGGACAGCGGGGCGGTGGTCGATGAATTGCTGAGCCCGACCGAGCAGGCGGACGAATTGCTGCTGATGGGCCTGCGCCTGACCGAGGGCATCGACCTGAAGCGCTGGCGCAAGCTGACCGGCCGCGATCTCGATCCGGTCAGCGAGGCCGACCTGATGGCTCACGGCATGGTGGAACGCCTCGGGCCCGACCGGCTGCGGGCGACGCCCGCCGGCATGCTCGTCCTCGACGCGGTGGTCGCCGACCTCGCCTGAGACGGATTTCGTCGACGCCCCCGGCGCCCTATATAGTGGATGGCGACCGTCACGTGCCGGAGCCGTCGCGCATTGGATTTCGACCCCGCCAAGGATGCCGCGAATATCGCCAAGCACGGCGTCTCTTTGGCAAGAGCGGCGGATATGGATCTGCGGCTGGTCATCAGGGATGACCGCCACGACTATGGTGAGGCGCGGTTTCGTGGTTTCGGCTTCATCGACGGCCAGCCTTTCTGTGTTGCCTTCACCGTCCGCGCCGGCTCAGTGCGTCCGATCAGTCTCCGCCGCGCCCATCGAAAGGAGTTCGAACGCTATGTCGGACAATAGCCAAGACCCTGTCATCGACAGCGACAATCCCGAATGGACGCAGGCAGATTTTCGCGAGGCCCGGGCGGCGGACGCGACGCTTCCGCCCGAAATTCTTGCGCAGTTCGGCCAAAGTGGCCGCCAGTCCCGAACCTCGCCGTCCGGAAAGATTCCGGTCGCGCTCGAGCTCAGCCCCGAGGTCCTTTCCCATTTCAAGGCAACAGGGCCCGGCTGGCAGGAACGGATCGACGAAGCGCTGAAGCGGTCGATCGCCAAGTGATGCCCGAAGAGTTGCAGGCGCAGAAAGACGAGCAGGCCACCGCCCGCCGCTATCGCATTCGGGATGTGGCGCACACGGCGCCGAAGCCGGAGCCGGGCCTCTATCTGGTGGCGACGCCCATCGGCAATCTCGGCGACGTGACCCTGCGCGGGCTGGAGCTCATCGCCGGGGCCGATCGCCTCGCCTGCGAGGATACGCGCGTCACCGCCAAGCTGCTGCATCGCTTCGGCATCGAGCGGCGAATGTTCGCCTATCACGAGCACAATGCCGAAAATGCCGGCGCTGCGCTCCTCGCCGATCTCAAGGCCGGCCTGTCGGTGGCGCTGGTCTCGGACGCCGGGACTCCGCTGGTGTCGGACCCCGGCTACCGGATCGTGCAGGAGGCGATCGCGGCCGGGATTCCAGTGGTGCCGATCCCCGGCGCCTCGGCGGCCCTCGCCGCGCTGCTCGCCTCGGGCCTGCCGTCGGACGCCTTCTTCTTTGCCGGCTTCCTGCCGCAGAAGGAGCAGGCGCGCGCGCAGCGGCTGGAGGAACTCGCCCGCATTCCCGGCACGCTGGTCTTCTTCGAGGCGCCGCACCGGATCGCCGACAGTCTCGCGGCCATGGACCAGGCTCTCGGCGCGCGTCAGGCGGCCGTCTGCCGCGAACTGACCAAGGCGTACGAGACGATCTATCGCGGCACGCTTGGCGATCTTGCCGCCCAGTTCGCCGCCATGGAACGGGTGCGCGGCGAGATCGTCGTCTGCATCGCGCCGCCCGATGCGCCGCCGGTCGCGAGCGAGGCCGACGCCGACGCGATCCTGTCGGGTCTGCTGGCGGAGATGAAGCCCACCAAAGCGGCGCAGGAAGCGGCCCGGCTGACCGGCCTCGGGCGACGCGACCTCTATCAGCGCGCCCTTGCCCTCAAGGACCGACAGTGACCTCTGCGGACGCGGCCCGCGCCCGGCGGCGGCAGGGCTTTCGCAAGGGCCATCGCGGCGAGTGGCTGGCGGCCATGGCGCTGCGGCTGAAGGGCTACCGCATCCTCGCCGTCCGGCACCGCACGAAAGCCGGCGAAATCGACCTGATCGCCCGCCGCGGCGATCTCGTCGCTTTCGTCGAGGTCAAGGGCCGCGCGACGCTCGCCGAGGCGATGGATGCGGTCGGCCCGCAGACCCAGCGCCGGATCGAGGCCGCGGCCGATCTGTGGATCGGGCGCCGGGCCGATTTCGCCCGGCTCTCGCGCCGCTTCGACATCGTCGCCGTGCTGCCATGGCGCTGGCCGGTCCATGTCACCGGCGCGTGGCAGGGTCGCGGCTAGGCTCCGAGGCATCCCGACCGTTGCCGATCGGCCAGTGCCGGCGGATTTCCGACGCGGCGCCCGCCCGGCCCCGATAGGCACCGGACGCATGAGCCTCTATAGGACGTCGCGATGAGCAAGAAAACGACAGCCGGGCAGGCCGCCGGCGCGACGACGAAGAAGCGGATCTCCCTGAAGGAGCCGGGCGAGCGCGGTCTCGTGCTGCGGCTCCTGAAGCGGATCATCCAGGAGAACGGCCGGCAGTTCCTGCGCCAGTACGTGATGGCGATCGTCTGCCTCGTGCTGGTCGCGGCCTCGACGGCGTTTCTCGCCTGGATCATGCGCAGCGTGATCGACGACATCTTCGTCAACCAGAACCGCGCCGCCATCGTCACGCTTCCGATCGTCGTCTTCCTGGCCTTCGCCACGCGCGGCCTTGCCACCTACGGCCAGGGCGTGATCCTCGCCCGCATCGGCAACCACATCGTCGCGCGCTACCAGCGACGGCTGTTCGCCCATCTGATGGCCCTGTCGGTGGACTTCTTCGGCGAGAACCGCTCGGCGCATCTGGCGGCCCGGATCAACCAGAATGTCGCCGGCATCCGCGACACGCTGAACCTGACGGTCACCTCGATCGCCCGCGATCTCCTGACGCTGATCTTCCTGGTCTTCGTGATGATCTACCAGGACCCGCTCCTGTCGATGATCGCGCTGATCGCCGGGCCGCCGATCGCGCTGATGATCGGCATCCTGGCCCGCAAGCTGCGGGTGGTCACCCGCCAGTCGATCGACCTCAATGCGCGGGTGCTCGGCTCGATCCAGGAGGCGGCGCAGGGCATTACCGTGGTGAAGGCCTTCACCATGGAAAAGCCGCTACGCGCACGCATCGAGACGCTGATCCTCGGTGCCGAGGAACGCTCCAACCGCATCGCCGTCATCACCGAGCGCACCACGCCGGTCACCGAGATCGTCGCCGGCCTCGCGATCGCCGGGGTGATCGCCTATTCGGGCTACCGCGCCATCGTCTACGGCTATTCGCCGGGCGCCATGTTCGCCTTCATCACGGCGCTGCTGCTCGCCTATGATCCGGCCCGCCGTCTCGCCAAGCTGCAGGTGCAACTCGAGCGGGCGCTCGTCAACGCCCAGATGATCTACGAGATCCTCGATCTTGAGCCGGGCCAGGCCGACAAGCCGGGCGCGCCGGCGCTGAAGGTCGACCGGGCCGAGATCGTCTTCGAGAATGTCGGCTTCGGCTATCATCCGGGCGAACCCGTCCTGAAGGGCATGAGCTTCACCGCCCGGCCCGGCCGCACCACCGCCCTGATCGGCGCGTCCGGCGGCGGCAAGTCCACCGTGATCTCGCTGCTGCAACGCTTCTACGACGTCTCCGAGGGTGCCATCCGCATCGACGGCCAGGACATCCGCGACGTGGCGACCGCCTCGCTGCGCGCCCAGATCGCCTACGTTCCGCAGACGCCGTATCTCTTCGAGGGCACGATCCGCGAGAACATCCGCCTCGGCCGGCCCGATGCGACCGATGAGGAGATCGCCGAGGCTGCGCGGCAGGCACAGGCCGAGGAGTTCATCCTCGCCCAGCCCCAGGGCTACGACACGCCGCTCGGCGAAAACGGCATCTCGCTGTCGGGCGGCCAGCGCCAGCGGCTGTCGATCGCCCGGGCGCTGGTGCGCAACGCGCCGATCCTGCTTCTCGACGAGGCCACATCGGCCCTCGACACGCGCTCCGAGACCCTGGTGCAGGCGGCGCTGGACGAGGCGATGAAGAACCGCACCGTCCTCGTCGTCGCGCATCGCCTGTCGACCATCGTCGGCGCCGACCAGATTCTCGTCGTCGATGGCGGCGAGATCGTCGAGCGCGGCAGCCACGAGGAACTTGTCGGACGCCGCGACGGCCTCTATGCCCGGTTCCACGGCCTGCAGTCGAGCGATCGCCGCAGCGGCACGGCAACGCGGCCCGAGGAAATCGCCGCATCCGTGCGGAGCTGACGCGCCAGGCCGCGCAACGAGGGAGAGACGCGATGGCACCGATGAAGCTGGTCGTCCTGGGCGCCGCCGGTCGCATGGGCCGAACGCTGGTCACCGTGATCGCCGAGACCGAAGGCGCCGTCCTGTCCGGCGCGGTCGAACGCGAGGGCTCGGAGGCGATCGGCCAGGATGCGGGCCTCCTCGCCGGCATCGGAACGTCGGGCGTCCTCATCACCGACGATATCGACGCGGCGCTCGCCGGCGCCGACGGCATCATCGACTTCACCGCGCCGGCGGCCTCCGTCGCCATGGCCGAGCGCGCCGCCAACGGCTCGCTGGTCCATGTCGTCGGCACCACCGGCTGCTCGCCCGATCAGGACGCGGCGATCGCAGCCAGCGCCGAGCGCACCCCGATCGTCAAGTCCGGCAATATGAGCCTGGGCGTCAATCTTCTCGCCGGCCTCGTCGAGAAGGCCGCCCGGGCGCTCGGCCCCGACGCCTTCGACATCGAGATCCTGGAAATGCACCACAAGCACAAGGTGGATGCGCCGTCCGGCACCGCCCTGCTTCTCGGCGAGGCCGCCGCGAAGGGTCGCGGCATTTCGCTTGCCGACAACAGCGTGCGGGTGCGCGACGGCCATACCGGACCGCGCCCCGAGGGCACGATCGGCTTCGCCACGCTGCGCGGCGGCTCGGTCACCGGCGAGCATTCGGTGATCCTGGCCGGCGAAGGCGAGCGCATCGAGATCTCGCATCTGGCGACCGACCGGGCGATCTTTGCCCGCGGCGCCGTCCGCGCCGCCCTCTGGGCGAAGGACCGGGCGCCCGGCCTCTACACCATGGCCGACGTCCTCGGCCTCTGACGGCTGGCGCCCCGCCCGCCCCGATGCTTCATCCGACCCACATGAAAGGTCCGCCGCGATGTCCAGAACCCTCGTCCTCGTCCGCCACGGCCAGAGCGACTGGAACCTCAAGAACCTCTTCACCGGCTGGAAGGACCCCGACCTCACCGAGAAGGGTGTCGAGGAAGCCAAGGATGCCGGGCGCCGCCTGAAGGCCGCCGGCCTGACCTTCCACATCGCCTTCACCAGCGAGCTCTCCCGCGCCCAGCGCACGCTGACGCTGGCGCTCGACGAACTCGGCCAGCCGGACCTTCAGACGATCCGCAACGTCGCCCTCAACGAGCGCGACTACGGCGACCTGTCCGGCCTCAACAAGGACGACGCCCGCGCCAAATGGGGCGAGGAGCAGGTGCATATCTGGCGCCGCTCCTACGACGTGCCGCCGCCGGGCGGCGAGAGCCTGAAGGACACCGGCGCCCGCGTCTGGCCCTATTACATCCACGACATCCTGCCGAAGGTGATGAACGACGGCACGGTGCTGGTCGCCGCCCACGGCAATTCGCTGCGCGCCATGGTGATGGCGCTGGACGGGCTGACCGGCGAGGAGATCGTCGGCCAGGAGATCGCCACCGGCGTGCCGATCGTCTACCGGCTCAACGCCGATACCAGCGTCGCCGAAAAGACCATCCTCGAAGGCTGACGGCGCTCCGGTTTCGCACAAACCCGCGCCGCCTTGGCGCGGGTTTGAGTGCGCCGGCGGAAGCTGCTAGGCCGCAGCGGGCGCCGGAAACCAGCGAGAGAATGCCATCATGACCGACCGTATCGTCCTGCGCAGCGGCGAAGCCCTTGTCGCCGGCGGCCCTCCGGGCACAGCCGCCGAACCGGAAGTCGTCATCGGCGAGCTCGACGGGCCGGTCGGCACCGCGCTCGCCACCCTCACCGGCGACCAGGTGAAGGGCCATAGCCGCGTCTTCGCCCTGCTCAACACCGACATCATGGTCCGCCCGGTCACGCTCTGCGTGTCGAAGGTCACCGTCGACGATCCCAAATACACCAACATCCTGATGGGCACGGTGCAGTTCGCCATCGCCAATGGCGTGCTCGACGCCGTGCGCGAGGGCATCCTGCCGAAGGACCGGGTCAACGACCTCGGCATCATCTGCTCGGTCTGGCTCGCCCCGACCATCGTCGACGTGCCGGATCTCGACCACAAGGTGCTGTTCGACATCCATCGCAAGGGCATGACCCAGGCGATCCGCAAGGCGATGGCGAACGAGCCCTCGATCGACTGGCTCCTGGAGAACCAGGACAAGATCGTCCACAAATACTACCAGATGGGCCTCGACGGTAAGATCTGAGGCCGTCACGGCGACCGCCGCTCAGGGGGCGGCGGCGTCCCGGTTGGCGGCGAACCAGAGGCAGAGATCGGTGAGCATGCAGGCCTCGCAGCGGGGCCTGCGCGCCACGCAGACCGCCTTGCCGAACTGGATCAGCCAGAAATGCCCGTCGCCCTGCGCCCAGTCCGGGGCGCGGGCGGCGAGCTGGTCGGCGGTGGCGTCGGCCCCACGCGCCGCTGTCAGGCCGATGCGGTTGGCAACCCGGTGGACATGAGTGTCGACGGCGATGACGTCCTCTCCGAAGGTGAAGCTGAGAACGATGTCGGCACATTTGCGCCCGACGCCCGGCAGCGCCATCAGCCCGGCCCGATCCTGCGGGACGACCCCGCCATGGGTCTCGAGCAGCGTCTGGCAGAGCCGCGTCAGATTGCGCGCCTTCATGTTGTAGAGGCCGCAGGGTTTGATCGCCCGGGCAATCGCCTCCTCACCCAGCATCAGCATCGCCGGCGGGGTCGTGGCCAGCGCAAATAGCGCCTCGGCCGCCGCGGCCGTGTTGCGGTCGAGGCTCTGGGCCGAGAGGACGCAGGAGACCAGCGAGCGGAACGGGTCGGGCTGATCCTTCGGCCCCTTGGCCGTCGCCGTGCGCCCCGGCATCTCGGCGGCAAGGCGTCGGAACACCGTCTCCACCGACGCCTCCGGCAAAACCGCCATGTCGCTCATCCGTCCGGGCACCGGCCTCGTCCTCCCCTGATCGGGAAGTTCAGATAGGGCCGTGTGCGATCCTGCGAATGCGACCGCTTGCCCCGGCACGGGTTATCGCCAGGACAGCGCACCTCATCCGTTGTCGCGGGCCAGAAGTCCGCTTTCCCAGCCGAGCATCGCCCGCTTGCGGGTGATGCCCCAGTGATAGCCGGTGAGCGCGCCGGACTTGCCGACCACTCGGTGGCAGGGCACCACGAAGGAGATCGGGTTGCGCCCGACCGCCGCGCCGACGGCCCGGGCCGCCTTCGGCGCGCCGATGCGCCCGGCGACGCTGGCATAGGTGGTCGCCTGTCCCACCGGGATCGTCAGCAAAGTCTCCCAGACCCGGATCTCGAAATCCGTGCCAATCAACACCACCCGCAACGGCCGCTCGCTCTGCCAGTGGCCGGGCTCGAAAATGCGCCGGGCGAGCGGGGCGGTCCGGTCGGGCGCCGGCCGGAAGCTCGCCTTCGGCCAGCGCCGGCGCATGTCGTCCAGCGCCGCCGCCTCGCCGCCATCGCCGGGTTCCGCAAAGCCGATGCCGGCGAGGCCCCGTTCGGTGGCCACGACCAGCGCCAGGCCGAAGGGCGTCGCGTGAAAGCCGTAGTCGAAGGCGATGCCCGCGCCCTTGGCCTTGTAAGCGCCCGGCGACTGGGCCTCGTGCTTGACGAAGAGATCGTGCAGCCGCGATGGCCCGGAGAGCCCAACCTCGAAGGCGGCATCCAGCAGCGACGCCCCGCCGTCGAGCAGGCGGCGGGCATGATCCATGGTGACGGCCTGCAGGAACGCCTTCGGCGTCAGCCCGGCCCAGCGGCGGAACACGGCGGTCAACGCCTCTTCCGAGCGGCCGAGCGCGGCGGCAATCTCGCCGAGGCTCGGCTGCTCGCTGTAATGGGTCGAGATGAACTCGATGGCGCGGCGGACCGTCTCGTAATCGCCGAGGCTCTCCTGGCTGGCGGATGGCGTGATCACGGCGGGGTCGGTTCGAACCGTGTCGGGTGCGATCGACAACATGGCAATTCTCCCTTGCTGGCCGATCATCGCCTCCGCGGGCGGCGTCCGCCACCCGTTTTCCGACAATCGGCCAGAGCGAGACGCCAGCCGGTCAGCGGCCCTTGGCGGTCAGCAGCGCGCGGTTGAATTCGCGGGCAAAGCTCTCACGGTCGTCGGGATTGAGAAACTCGCCGATCTCGGTGGAGGCGGCCTTGGAATCGACGCTCATCCGGGTGATGCCGATCTCGTCATGCCGGTCCACCTTGAACCGTGCCCAGAACGGGTTGTGATGGGTCTCGCGGACCTCGCCGCGCGGCGAGATCTTGCGGATGGCCAGGTCGGTCCGGGACACGGTGACCAGTTCGCGTGCCCTGGCCGAGCGGTAGCTGGCGCGAAAGGCCCACCAGATCAGCAGCACGTCGACGCCGAAGAAGCCGAAGACCGGCCAGGCGCCCTTGGCGACGAAGGCGATGCCGGTGACGAGGCTGACCCCGCCGACAAAGGCCATGAGGATGTTGAAGCCGCGCCGGCCAAGCGAGCGGTAGGGCGTCAGCAAGGCCTCGAAGATCGGCCGTTCCGACGCGGCGTCGGCCTGACCTGTGCCATCGCGATTGTCAGTCACGGCGTCGTCTCGCTATAGGGCAACGATGAGCGACAAGATTGGACCATCCGGCCAAGGGGTCAAGCGCAGCAAAAGCGACGCATCGCCTCGCGCGACCAGTGCCAAGCGTCCGGCCAAGGCGGCGACGCGGCGCCCGGCCCGGCCGCGCCGCGTGAAGATCCCCTATTCGGACGAGGAGATCACCGAGATCTTCCGGCGCTTCTCGGTGCAGCGGCCCGAGCCCGTGTCGGAACTCGCCTACACCAATCCGTTCACCCTGCTCGTCGCCGTCGTCCTGTCGGCGCAGGCGACCGATGCCGGCGTCAACAAGGCGACGCGCGAACTGTTTCGCGTCGCCGACGATGCTGCCGCCATGGCGGCGCTGGGCGAGGATGCGATCCGCGAGCATATCCGCACCATCGGGCTCTATCGCAACAAAGCCAAGAACGTCGCCGCCCTCGCCGAGACGCTGGTGGCGCAGCATGGCGGCGAAGTGCCCGGCGAGCGCGCCGCGCTGGAGGCCCTGCCCGGGGTCGGCCGCAAGACCGCCAGCGTCGTTCTCAACGTTGCCTTCGGCGAGGAGACGCTGGCCGTCGACACCCACATCTTCCGGATCGGCAACCGGCTGAAGCTGGCGCCCGGCGCAACGCCCGAGGCGGTGGAGCAGGGCCTCTTGCGGATCATTCCGCAGCCCTATCGCCGCCATGCCCATCACTGGCTGATCCTGCACGGCCGCTATGTCTGCAAGGCCCGCAAGCCGGACTGCGAGGCCTGCGTCATCGCCGATCTCTGCAAGGCCGAGATCAAGACGAACGACGTTCCGGCGCCGCTGCATCCGATCCCCTGACGCGGCGCGCGGTCCGGTCCGCCTGGACCGGCAGGCCGCCGGTCTTTGCCGCGATGCGCTGGTGCAGATGCACCATCAGCGCCGCCGCAAAGAGCGGCGTCAGCAGATTGACGATCGGGATCGCCAGGAAGCCAGCGATCAGGAGGCCCGCCATGAACACCGTGCCGCCATGGCGCGAGCGGATCGCCTTGGCCTCGTCCTCCGACCGGTAGCGCATGGCCGCGAACTCGAAATATTCGCGGCCGAGCAGATAGCCGTTGACCAGGAAGAAGGCGGCGATGTTGACGCCGGGCACGAGCAGCAGCACCAGCGCCAGCAGATTGCCCAAAATGACGACGCCGAAGAACTTCACCGACAGGACGAGCCCCGGCAGGAAGGCCATTGCCGTGCCGGTCGGGGCATCCGGGTAGCTCTCGCGCTCGACCACCACCGCCACGTCGTCGAGGAACAGGCTGGCGATGACCGCGCTGATCGGGCCGATCAGGAAGGCCAGGAGCACCGCCAGAAGCAGGCCGGCGGCCCAGCCGGCCAGCGTGCCGGCCTGATCGAGCCAGCTCAGATCGTCCGGGAAGAGGTTGGACAGGAACGGGACGGCGAATATCTCGGCGATGGCGCCGATGCCGAACCAGAGCGCCACGAGCACCACGGCCGTCAGCCCCAGGGTCTTCCAGAGGGCGGCCCGGAAGGGCGGCGAGAAGATGTCGGCGAGCGCAAGCCGGGCGGCGGTGAAGATCATCGGGCGTCCTTTCCGTCCAGCCGAGATAGGCATGCCGCCGCGCCCCCGCAACGCGGGCCGTGCTTGCCCCGCTGGCCATTTCGGCCGCCGCGGGTTAACCAGACGGCACGCTTCAACGACAGGATGGACCATGGCAGAATACGACGTTCTGACGATCGGCAATGCGATCGTCGACATCATCGCGCGGGCCGACGACGCCTTTCTGGAACGCGAAGGCGTGCAGAAGGCCGGCATGACGCTGATCGACGCCGAACGCGCCGAGCATCTCTACGACGCCATGGGTCCGGGCACCGAGACCTCGGGCGGCAGCGCCGGCAACACCATCGCCGGGCTGGTCAGCCTCGGCGGCACGGGTGCCTATATCGGCAAGGTCGCCAACGACCAGCTCGGCCGGATCTTCACCCACGACATCCGCGCGCTTGGCGTCAAGTTCGACACCACGCCGCTGGACACCACGCCGCCGACGGCGCGCTGCATGGTGCTGGTCACGCCGGACGGCGAGCGTTCGATGAGCACCTTCCTCGGCGCCTGCACCGAGCTCGGACCGCAGGACATCGACGCTTCGCTCGTGGCCGCTGCCAAGGTCACCTATTTCGAAGGCTATCTGTGGGATCCGCCCCGCGCCAAGGAAGCCATCGTCGCCGCCGCGAAGATCGCCCATGAGAACGGCCGCGAGGTCGCCATGACCCTGTCGGATTCCTTCTGCGTGCATCGCTACCGCGCCGAGTTCCTCGACCTGATCCGCTCGGGCACGGTCGACATCGTCTTTGCCAACGAGGCCGAGGCCAAGGCGCTCTACGAGACCGAGGACATGGACGCGGCGATCGACGCGCTGGCCAAGGACGTCAAGCGCTTCACCGCGGTTACCCGCAGCGAGAAGGGCTGCATCGTGGCCGAAGGCGAGCAGCGGATCACGGTGCCTGCGACGGCGGTCGACAAGGTGGTCGACGCGACCGGTGCGGGCGACCTCTTCGCCGCCGGTTTCCTGCGCGGCTATACGATGGGCCTCGACCACGAGAAATCGGCCCGGCTCGGTGTCGCGTCGGCCGGCCACATCATCGGCCAGATCGGCCCGCGGCCGCAGCTGCCGCTGACCGAGCTGGACACCGTGAAGGCCGTCCTGAACGGCTGACGGGATCTGCGACCGGCCGCCTGGCGAGGGGCGGCCGGTCGCGGCAAGGACAATGACGACGAACGACCACAAGGGGGGAACCGGCATGCTCAGATGGGGAATTCTGTCCACCGCCAAGATTGGGCGGGAACATGTGATGCCCGCGATCGCCAAGGCGACCAACGGCCGGCTGGCGGCGATCGCCAGCCGTGACGGGGAGCGGGCGCGCGAAGTCGCCGAGATGTTCAGCATCCCGCGCGCCTATGGCAGCTACAACGAGCTCCTGGCCTCCGACGAGGTCGACGTGATCTACGTCCCGCTGCCGACGTCCCAGCACGCCGAATGGACGCTGAAGGCGATCGAGGCCGGCAAGCACGTCCTGTGCGAAAAGCCGATGGGCATGACCGCCGCGGAGATCGCGACGATCGCCGATGCGGCGAAGGCGGCCGGCGTCACGGTGTCCGAGGCCTTCATGGTCACCTATCACCCGCAATGGGCCAAGGTGCAGCAGCTCATTGCCGACGGCGCCATCGGCCGGCTGATGCATATCGAGGCGGCCTTCAGCTACTACAATGTCGACGCCGCCAACATGCGCAACCGGCCCGAACTGGGCGGCGGCGCGCTGCGCGACATCGGCGTCTATCCCATGGTCACCAGCCGCTTCGCGACCGGCATGGAGCCGGTGCGGGTGCGCGCCAAGGTGGTCACCGATGCCGAATTCGGCACCGATTCCTTCGTCACCGGCACGGTGGATTTCGGCGACTTCGAGATGAGCCTGTATCTGGGCACCCGCATGGCCAACCGGCAGGGCATCGTCTTCCACGGCCAGGACGGCTTCATCGAGATCGCCGCGCCGTTCAACGCCAGCCTCTATGACGGCGACAAGGTGTTCCTGCACGACCGCACGCACCGCCACACCGAGACCTTCCGCTTCCCCGGCATCGACCAGTACCGGCTGCAGGTGGAGAGCTTCGCCGACGCGATCGCCGGCAAGGACACCGAACTGTTCTCGCTGGAATCCAGCCGCCGCAACCAGGCGGCGATCGACGCCCTGTTCGAGGCCGGCCGGACCGGCGACTGGGTCGAGGTTTCCGGCTGACGGCCACGAAAACGGCATAAGCCTGCGGCAGTCTTCGCATGACGATCCGGGCCGGCGTCTCGCCGCGCCCGGGCGCCTTCCCGCAAGCCTCGGCCCAACTGCGCCCGATAGGCTCGCGGACGCGACGACGGGGGACGACGAGGCTGATGACGGCAACGGGCAAGACGCGGACACGCACGGCGGCGGGCGCGCTTCTGGTCGCGGCGATGATGGCATGCACGGCCGTCGCGGCCGAGCCGACCGCCAAGCAGATCTTCGGCAGCCAGCATGCGGCGGCGGCCCTGCCCTCGGCCAGCCACGGCTTCTACTCCAAGGGCTGCCTTGCCGGCGCGGCGCAACTGCCCGCCGACGGCCCGGCATGGCAGGCGATGCGCCTGTCGCGCGATCGCCGCTACGGCCACCCCAACACCATTTCCTTCCTCGAGCGCCTCTCCCGTGAGGCGGCGGCGCGCGGCGTCTGGCCCGGCCTTCTCGTCGGCGACATCTCGCAGGCCCGCGGCGGCCCGATGCCGTCCGGCCATGCCTCGCACCAGATCGGCCTCGACGCCGACATCTGGCTGCAGCCGATGCCGGCCGCCCGGCTGACGCCGGAGGCCCGCGAGGATTTTCCGTTCCGCTCGGTGCTGAAGCCCGGCACCTTCCAGGTCGACGACCGGGTCTGGACCTCGAACTATCGCGACCTTATCCGCATGGCCGCCGAGGACCCCAAGGTGCAGCGCATCTTCGTCCATCCGGGCATCAAGAAGAAGCTGTGCGAGACCACAGGGCGCGAACGCGCCTGGCTGAACAAGGTCCGCCCTTACTACGGCCATCACGAACATTTTCACGTGCGGCTGTTCTGCCAGCCCGGCTCGCCCGGCTGCACGGCCCAGCGCTCCACCGGCAGCGGCGACGGCTGCGGCGATCTCGACTGGTGGTTCGACGTGGCGCTGCAGCCGCCCAAGCCCGGCGGCAAGCCGGCCAAGCCAAAGCCGCCGATGATGCTGGCCGACATGCCTGACGCCTGCCGTCAGGTCGCCAACGCGCCGGCCCGCTTCGACGGCGGCGGCGGCGTGGTGGCCGCCAGCATGGCCGCCCCGGCCGGGGCGCTGGGCTATGCGCCCGAAGTGCGGGTTCCGATCCCGACCAACCGCCCGATCCGCTGAACCGCATCGGTCCGTCCTGCGGGCCGCTGCCGGCCCCGCGGGTGGGGGCGGAGCCGGCGCGCGCGGCGGATCGGCGTTTTGCCTTCGTCACGGCAATGGCCTATGTGGCAGTCATACGAATCGATTGAAGCGGGCATTCCCATGGCAGGCAAGCGCGACGAAAACGACGCGTTGAAGTTTCCGGTCCTGATCGGCGATATCGGCGGCACCAATGCGCGCTTTTCCCTGCTGGTCGACGCCTTCGCCGATCCCAAGCCGTTCCCGGTGATCCAGACCGCGGATTTCGAGACGATCGACGATGCGATCCAGGCGACGGTTCTGGACAAGACTTCCATCCAGCCGAAATCGGCGGTCCTGGCGGTCGCCGGCCCGGTGGACGGCGACGAGATCGACCTGACCAACTGCCCCTGGGTGGTGCGGCCGCGCAAGATGCTGGCCGAGCTGGGGATCGAGGAGGTCATCGTCCTGAACGACTTCGAGGCGCAGGCGCTGGCGATCTCCGCGCTGGGCGACGCCTCGCGCTCGCAGATCGGCGGCGGCACCGTCCATGAAGGCGCCAGCCGCGCCGTGCTCGGCCCCGGCACCGGCCTCGGCGTCGCCGGGCTGGTGCGCGCCCGCAGCATGTGGATCCCGGTCGCCGGCGAAGGTGGTCATATCGATCTCGGCCCGCGTACGCCCCGCGACTACGCGATCTGGCCGCATCTGAAGACCATCGAGGGACGGGTGTCGGGCGAGCAGGTCCTGTGCGGCCGCGGCCTCGTCAATCTCTACGAGGCGATCTGCGCCGCCGACGGCGTCGACCCGGTCCACAGCTCGCCCGCCGAGATCACCGAGGCGGCCGTCAACCGCAAGGATGCGCCGTCGAGCGAAGCCGTCGACCTCTTCGCCACCTATCTCGGCCGTGTCGCCGGCGACATCGCGCTTCTCTTCATGGCCCGCGGCGGCGTCTACATCGCCGGCGGCATCTTCCAGCGCATCATCCCGATCCTGAAGGCCGACCAGGTCCGCGCCGCCTTCGAGGACAAGGCGCCGCACAGCGCGCTGATGCGCGAGATCCCGCTCTTCGTGGTGACCGAGCCGCTGGCCGCGCTGGCCGGCCTCGCCGCCTTTGCCCGCACGCCGCGCTTCTTCGGGCTGGAGACCACCGGACGCCGCTGGGTCGCCTGACCAGGGCCCCGCCCCGGGGCCTTGCCGGCGACGATCCGTCCATTGCCATTGCGCATGCCGCCGCTCGGCGCTACGTCGCAGCGCGGTCGTACCCGTTCCCAGGCGAAGGAAACCCCATGGCGCTCAAAGTCGCGGTCCAGATGGACCATGTCTCCTCGATCTCGATCAAGGGCGATTCCACCTTCGCCCTCTGCCTGGAAGCGCAGAACCGCGGCCACAGCCTGTTCCACTACACGCCCGACCGGCTGTCGCTGCGCGACGGCCGCGCCACGGCCCGCGGCGAGGTGCTGGAACTGCGCGAGGAAGAGGGCAACCATTTCAGCCTCGGGCCCCAGGAAAAGGTCGATCTGGCCGAGATGGACGTCGTCCTCCTGCGCCAGGACCCGCCCTTCGACATGGCCTACATCACCTCGACCCACATTCTCGACCGCATCCACCCGAAGACGCTGGTCGTCAACGACCCGACCTCGGTGCGCAACGCGCCGGAAAAGATCTTCGTCACCGAATTCGCCGATCTGATGCCGGAGACGCTGATCACCAAGGACCCGGAAGAGGTCATGGCCTTTCGCGCCGAATTCGGCGACATCGTCATGAAGCCGCTCTACGGCAATGGCGGCGCCGGCGTCTTCCACATCACCCCGGACGACCGCAACCTGACCTCCTTCCTGGAGACCTTCGGCCTGCTTTTCCGCGAGCCGTTCATCGTGCAGCGCTACCTGAAGGACGTGCGCAAGGGCGACAAGCGGATCATCCTGGTCGACGGCGAGTTCGCCGGTGCGATCAACCGCGTGCCCGCCGAGACCGACACCCGCTCCAACATGCATGTCGGCGGCCAGGCGACCCCGACCGAGCTGACACCCCGCGAACGCGAGATCTGCGAGCGCATCGGACCGGCGCTGCGCGAGCGCGGCCTGATCTTCGTCGGCATCGACGTGATCGGCGATCTCCTGACCGAAATCAACGTCACCTCCCCGACCGGCATCCGCGAGGTGAAGCGCTTCGGCGGCGCCGATATCGCCGCGGTCCTGTGGGACGCGATCGAGGCGAAGCGCTGACCCTCCTGCCGTCGCGGAAGATGAACGCCGGATAACAGGTGCGTTCGGGAACCGTTCGGACTGACTGTGGCTTACTGCAGCAAGAGAACCGGAGAGGTTCCGGCTCAGTCCGAGGGAACGCCATGAACAAGATGCTCTTTGCAGCGCTCGCGGTCGCGAGCGCCATCACGCTGCCGGCGAGCGCACAGGCGCAGTCGCGTGCGATCGCCACCACCGACGTCAATCTGCGCGCCGGCCCGTCGACCTCCTATCCTGCCGTCAACGTCGTCGGCGCCGGCGACCGGGTCCGCGTCTTCGGCTGCCTCGACACCCGCGCCTGGTGCGATGTCGGCTATGACGGCCAGCGCGGCTGGATGTCGTCCAACTATCTCGCCGACGCCCGCGAGCGCCGCTATACCGGCCCGCGCTATGTCGACCGGATGGACGCGCCGGTCATCTCCTTCTCCATCGGCCGCTACTGGGATGACCATTATCGCAGCCGCAATTTCTATCGCGACCGGGACCGCTACGACGATCGCCGGGGCCGCGACCGCCGCGACTTCGATCGCCGCGACGACCGGCGCGATGCCCGTCGCGATGCCCGCCGGGACTTCCGCGAAGACCGGCGTGACGACCGGCGCGAATTCCGCGAGGACCGGCGGGACGATCGTCGCAACTATCGCGAGGAGCGCCGCGACGAACGGCCGGTGCCCCTCTACCGGGTGGACTGAGGCCTCCCCACATTGAACGATGATCGAGGCGCGGGCGCCCCCCCGCGCCTCGATGCTTTTGCGGCCATTGAACCCTGGCCGCCGTGCCGCCGAGGACCGCCTTGCCACCGATCGATCCCGCCACCAGCGCCCCTGTCCTGCCGGAGAACGGCGTCGCCATCTGGCTGACCTTCCTGGCCGATATCGGCGACAGCGAGCGCGCGGCCTATCGCAAGCTCCTCGACCCGCACGAGGTCGAGCGCCACGACCGCTACAAGGTGGCGGGCGCCCGCGACGAGTTCCTGGTCGGGCGGGCGCTGGTCCGCACCACCCTGTCGCGCTACCGCGACACCGCGCCCGCCGACTGGCGCTTCGAGACCAACCGCCATGGCCGGCCCTCGATCGTCGGCGAGGCGGCGGGCGGCCTCGTGTTCAACCTTTCCCATACGCGCGGCCTCGTCGCCCTGGCCGTCTCCAGGGGCTGCGAGATCGGCGTCGACGTGGAGGCAGTCGGCCGGGAAAGCGCCACCTTCGATCTGGCCGGGCGCTATTTCTCGCCGTCTGAAGCCGAGTGGGTGCGCGCGGCGACCGGTCCGGCTCTGGCCGAGCGGTTCTTTGCGGTCTGGACCCTGAAGGAAGCCTATATCAAGGCCCGCGGCATGGGGCTGGCCCTGCCGCTGGACGGCTTCTCCTTCGCCCTCGACGACGCCACCGAGCGGCCGACCATCGCCTTCGATGAAGGCTGCCCCGACGATCCGGCCCGCTGGGCCTTCCTGCGCCGGCGCGTGTCGAACGACCATCGCCTGGCCTTCGCGGCCTCGCCGCCGGACCGGATTGACACCGTGCGATTCCTGCGCACCGTTCCGCTGTCGGGCTCCGTTACCGATATCGATGCCACGGACGTCGCGTCGTGAAGCTCTTCGCCGTCGCCGACCTGCATCTCGGCCACCCGGCCAATCGCGAGGCGATCCACGAGATTGCCGCGCATCCGGACGACTGGCTGATCCTCGCCGGCGACGTCGGCGAGACCGAGCGCCATCTGGATCTGGCCCTCGACGTCCTGCAGCCGAAATACCGGCAGGTGGTCTGGGTACCGGGCAATCACGAACTCTGGGCCGTGGCCAGCGAAGGCGTGCCGCTGCGCGGCGAGGCGCGCTACCGCCACTTCGTCGAGCGCTGCCGGGCCCGCGGCGTGCTGACGCCCGAGGACGCCTATCCGGTCGTCGCCATCGACGGGCAGGACGTGCGCATCGTGCCGATGTTCCTGCTCTACGACTATTCCTTCCGGCCCTCCGATGTCGCCCATGAGGACGCCGTCGCCTGGGCCCGCGAGGGCGGGCCGGTCTGCTCCGACGAGCAGTTCCTGCCGGCCGATCCCCATGCCAGTCGCAGCGCCTGGTGCGCGGCGCGCGTGTCGGCGACCGCGGCCCGCCTCGACGGGCTCGACGACGGCGTGCCCAACATCCTCGTCAATCACTGGCCGCTGCGCCGCGATCTGGCCCGCCTGCCGCGCATTCCGCGCTTCTCGATCTGGTGCGGCACCACCCGCACCGAGGACTGGCACACCCGCTACAACGCTCGGGCCGTGATCTCCGGCCATCTGCACATGCCCTCGTCCAGGACCATCGACGGCGTCGCCTTCGAGGAGGTCTCCTTCGGCTATCCCAAGCAATGGCGCGGTCGCCGCGAACCGGCCGACGCGCTGCGCCGCATCCGGATGTAGCCGGCTCACGAAAGCCTCGCGGCGCCCGAGATGATGCGCTTGGCGCGGATCGGCCTTTGCGGGGAACAATCTTCGCCTCCCGCTGCCGGGCGGAGCATGCTGTGCGTCGTCGGCCCCGCAGCCCGACCCTATCTGTCGTCGCAACAGCCTGCATTTCCACGGAGACATCCATGTCGCAGATCACCATGGCGGGCCGCGCCCCCGGCAGCGGCGCCGTGAGCCCGGCCGCCTGGGTCGCGCTCGGCCTCGCCCTCATCGGCGCGCTGGGTCTCGCCTTCGGCCAGAGCCCGCGCATCGCCGCGCTCTTCGTCGTCGGCGGCGCCTTCGGCCTCGTCCTCTACCATGCCGCCTTCGGCTTCACCTCGGCCTGGCGCAACTTCATCCGCGACGGTCGCGGCCGGGGCCTGCGCGCCCAGATGGTGATGCTCGCCATCGCCGTCGCGCTGTTCTTCCCGGCGCTGGCCGCCGGCAGCCTGTTCGGCCAGGAAGTCTCGGGATTCGTCTCGCCGGTCGGCACCTCGGTGCTGGTCGGGGCGTTCATCTTCGGCATCGGCATGCAGCTGGGAGGCGGCTGCGCCTCCGGCACGCTCTACACCGCCGGCGGCGGCAATGCCCGCATGCTGATCACGCTGGCCTTCTTCATCATCGGCTCGCTGCTGGCGACGATCCATTTCGACTGGTGGATGGCGCTGCCGGCCTTCGAGCCGGTCTCGGTCGTCGACAGTGTCGGCGCGCCGCTGGGCATCGTCCTGTCCTTCGCCCTCTTCGCGGCCATCGCGGCCGTGACGATCCTCGTTGAAAAGCGCCGCCATGGCGGGCTGGAGCAGGCCGACGCACCGAAGCGCCACGGTCTGGCACGCTTTGCCCGCGGGCCGTGGCCGCTGGTCGCCGGCGCCATCGCGCTGGCGCTGCTCAACTTCGTCACGCTGGCGCTGGCCGGGCGCCCCTGGGGCATCACCTCGGCCTTCGCCCTGTGGGGCGCCAAGCTGTCGGAACTCGGCGGCGTCGATCCCTCCGCCTGGTCCTACTGGCAGAAGCCGGGCAATGCGACGGCGCTGTCCTCCAGCATCTTCGCCGACATCACCTCGGTGATGAATTTCGGCATCATCCTCGGTGCCCTCCTCGCCGCGGCCCTCGCCGGCCGGCTGGCGCCGAACTTCGCCATTCCGCTGCGCTCCATCCTGGCCGCGGCGATCGGCGGACTGCTGCTGGGCTATGGCGCGCGAATCGCCTTCGGCTGCAATATCGGCGCCTATTTCGGCGGCATCGCCTCGGGCAGCCTGCATGGCTGGCTGTGGCTGGTCGCCGCCTATGCCGGCTCGGTTCTCGGCGTACGCCTGCGGCCGTTCTTCTTCGTCGGCGAACGGCCGCACGTCACCAAGGACACCTGACTGCACCCATCATCCACAGACCTTTCGAAAGGCCGTCGCGACACCCTCGCGACGGCCTTTTTGCGTGGTTGTCGCAAGACAGGGGATTAGGAATCCTGCCCTTTCCGGAAACGGCGCTCGGGCCCTGAGCAGACTCGGCTTGACTCTCCAGGGCCGCTCTGGAATCCATAGGAACATATCAGGAACAAACCTCTTGGTGAGGCGGAGCGATCGCGAATCCCTTGTGATCGAAGGAGAATCCTATGGCCTCAACCGATCCCGCCGCGCTGACCGCCTCCCGGCGCGCGGCCCCGCCCGCGCCCGTTCGCCTGTATGGCACGGACCGGGATTTTGCTAGGAATCGTGCCCTGTCGGAGCTACGCGAGCGCATCGCGCAGATCGAGGGCGAGCCGGTCTGCCGGATGGAAAACACCGCTGCGGACACCCGCCACCAGGGCGATGCGGCAGCCGTGCGGCGCGCGATGCCGAAGCTCCTGTCGCTCGGCGACGCAGCGGCCGATGCGGCGCTCGGCGGCGGCTTTCCGGCGGCGGGACTGGCCGAAATCCATCTCGACGAGACCCGCGACGGCGGCTCGCTCGCCGGCTTCGCGCTGGCGCTGGCGATCCGCTTCGGCGCCCGCCCGGACCGGCCGCTCCTGTGGATCGGCGACATGATGGCGTTTTCCGAGGCCGGGCTTCCCTATCTGCCGGGGCTTGCGAGCTTCGGCCTCGACCCCGCCGCGCTCTGCCTCGTCAAGACCCGCAAGCTCGACGAGGCGGCCTGGGCCGGCGAGGAGGCCGCCACCTCGCGGGCGCTGGCCATGGCGATCCTGGAAGTGCGCGGCAATCCCGCCCGGCTCGGCCTCGACGGCACCCGGAGGCTGCATCTGCGCGCCCGCGACGCCGGCCTGCCTCTGCTGTTGCTGCGCCAGAGCGCCTGTCCCGAGGCCACCGCCGCGCCGCTGCGACTGCGGATCCGGCCGGGGCCGGCGAGCCACGTCGCCGACCTGGCCGATCGCGACAAGCTCATCGGCCACCCGGTCTTCGACGTCACGGTGGAGAAATCCCGCGACGGTCGCCCGCAGCATGTAGTCCTGGAGTGGAATTCCCATGAGCGACGTTTCGGCCCCCCGGCCCGTTCCGAACCGCTATCTCGCCCTGTCGTTTCCACGGCTGTCGACGGACCGGATCCGGCGCGAGCGGATGGGACGGTCGTGGCGCTCCGACGCGCCTCGTAAGGGAGCGGCCGACGACGGCGATGGCGAAAGCGGCCGCCCGGCGCCGCTGGCGCTCTACGAGACCGTCGGCAACGCCAACCGCATCGTGGCGACCTGCGAGGCAGCCGAGGCCATGGGGCTTGCGGCGGGCAGCGGCCTGGCCGAGGCGAAGGCGCGGTTTCCGGACATGGAGGTCATGCTTGCCGACCCGGCGGCCGACCGGCGGCTTCTGGAGGCGGTCGCCGACTGGTGCGACCGCTACACGCCGCTCGTCGCCCTCGACGCGCCGCACGGTCTCGTCCTCGACATTTCCGGCTGCGCCCATCTCTTCGGCGGCGAGAAGGCGCTGATGGACGATCTCCTGGTGCGGCTGTTCCATCAGGGCCTCGCCGCGCTTGCAGCGATCGCCAGCCATGCCGGCACGGCCCTGGCGCTGGTCGGCGGCGGCAAGGGGCGCGGCGGCGCCATCGTCGCCGAGAATGACGAGCTGGCCGCCGTTTCGCCGCTGCCCGTCGCCGCGCTGCGGCTGGAGCCGCCGGTCGCGGCGATGTTTCGCCGTCTCGGCCTGAAGACCATCGACGCGCTGCTGGCGCTGCCCCGCGCCGGGCTGGCGCGGCGCTTCGGCGAAGATCTCCTCGCCCGCCTCGACACCGCGCTCGGCCGCGCCTCCCGGCCGATCAGCCCGCGCCGGCCGGTACCGGACCTGACCGCCGAGCGGCGATTGTTCGAGCCGATCAGCCTGACCGACGACGTCGAGCGCATCCTCCTGTTGCTGGCGGCGCGGATGAAGGGCGATCTGGAGCGGCGCGGCGTCGGGGCGCGGCAGCTCGAACTGTCGCTGTTTCGCGTCGACGGCGCGGTCAACCGGCTGGTGGTCGGCGCCTCGCGGCCGGTGCGCGAGCCCGCCGCCATCCAGCGCCTGTTCCGCGAGCGCATGAAGGGGCTCGGCGAGGAGTTCGACGCCGGCTTCGGCTACGATCTCGTCAAGCTCGCCATCTACGCCACCGAGCCGATGCCAGACCTGCAGACCGACCTGTCCGGCGAGACCGTCGGCAGCGACGCCTTCGGCAGCCTCGTCGACAGGCTCGGGGCGCGGCTCGGCGAGGCCAGCGTCCTGCGGCTCGACGCCGTCGCCAGCCACTGGCCCGAGCGGGCCGAGCGCTGGCGGCCGATGGTGGCGGGCTCGGCCGCGCTGGCAAGGCCGGCACCGGTCGCCGCGCCGCAGACGGCGCCGCGGCCGCTGCGGCTGCTCGCCATGCCGGAAGCGATCGAGGCGAGCTTCGAGGTGCCGGACGGCGCGCCGCTGAAATTTCGCTGGCGCCGGGCGCTGCACGTGGTGCGCCGCGCCGAGGGGCCGGAGCGCATCGCCGGCGAATGGTGGCGCCAGCCCGACGCGGCGGCCCGCGACTATTACCGCGTCGAGGACGAGGCCGGCCGCCGCTTCTGGCTGTTTCGTGAGGGCTGCGCCGATCCGGCCGTCGACCCCGAACTGCAGGTGCCGGACGGGCGCCCGGCCTGGTTCCTGCACGGCATCTTCGCATGAGGATCGAGCCTTATCGCGAGCCCCGGGCCTTTCCCGAGATCGGCGTCGCCAGCTGCTTTTCCTTCCTTGCCGGCGCGTCGCAGCCGGAGGAGCTGGTGGTCACCGCCCATCGGCTGGGGCTCGCCGGCCTCGGCATTGCCGACCGCAACACCGTGGCCGGCGTCGTGCGCGCCCATCAGGCCGCCCGCGAGGCGGAACTGCCCTATGCACCCGGCGCCCGGCTGGTGTTTTCCGACGCGACGCCCGACATCTTCGCCTATCCGCGCGACCGCGCCGGCTGGGGCAGGCTCTGCCGGCTTCTGAGCCGCGGCAATCTGCGGGCGACCAAGGGCAGCTGCATCCTAACCCTTGCCGACCTTCTGGAATGGGGCGAGGGGCTGAACCTCGCGATGATCGCGCCGCAGGCGCTCGGCTGCGGCCAGGACGGCGACGCCGCGGCAATGGAGGCCGGCCTCGCCGACCCGCTGCACCGGCTGCGCGAGGCCTTCGGCGGCGCCGTCCGCCTGGCCGTCGCGCCGGCCCATGACGGGCTCGACCAACGCCGCATGGCGCGGGCGGCGCACCTGGCCGCGCGGTGCCGCACGCCGATGCTGGCCACCAACGACGCCTTCCACCACGCGCCCGGCCGGCGGCGGCTGCAGGACGTGATGACCGCGATCCGCGAGCATGTACCGCTGGCCGAGGCCGGCTTCCTTCTGGCGCGCAATGCCGAGCGGCATCTGAAGGCGCCGCACGAGATGGAGCGGCTGTTCCGCCATTATCCCGAGGCGATCGCCGAGACCGGCCGGTTCTTCGCCGAGCTGCAATTCGACCTGAAGAGCCTCGCCTACGAATATCCCGACGAGGCGCTGAAGCTGTCGCGCTCGCCGGCCGAGGAGTTGCGCCATCTCGCCCATGAGGGCGCCCGCTGGCGCTATCCGGAGGGTGTGCCGGCCAGCGTGACGACGCGGATCGACTACGAGCTGAAGATCATCGGCGAGTTGCAGTACGAGCCGTATTTTCTCACCGTCCACCACATCGTCAAGGGCGCCCGCGAGAAGGGCATCCTGTGCCAGGGCCGCGGCTCGGCGGCCAATTCCGTCGTCTGCTTCTGCATCGGCGTCACCGAGGTCTCGCCGGAGCGGGCCGGCCTGCTGTTCGAGCGCTTCATCTCCTCGGACCGGCGCGAGCCGCCGGACATCGACATCGACTTCGAGCACGAGCGCCGCGAGGAGGTGATCCAGTACATCTACGAGCATTACGGCCGCGACAACGCCGCCATCGCCGCCACCGTCATCACCTACCGGGCGCGTTCGGCCGCCCGCGAGGTCGGCAAGGCGTTCGGCCTGTCGGAAGATGCGGTCTCGGCCCTGTCCGGCTCGGTCTGGGGCTATTCCTCCGCCGATCTCGGCGAGCGCGAAGCCGCGGCCGCGGGCCTGTCGGCCAAGGACGCCACCACCGCCAACGTCCTGTCCTTCTCCGCCGAGCTCGCCGGCTTTCCGCGGCATCTGTCCCAGCATGTCGGCGGCTTCGTCATCACCAAGGGCCGCATCGACGAGGTGGTCCCGATCCTCAACACCGGCATGGAGGGGCGCACCATCGTCGAGTGGGACAAGGACGATCTCGACGAGCTCGGCATCCTGAAGATCGACATCCTGGCGCTGGGCATGCTGTCCTGCCTGCGCCGGGCCTTCGATCTCCTGCAGCAGCATTACGACCTGCCGCTGACGCTGGCCGATCTGTCGAAGGCCCAGGACGACCAGCCCACCTATGCGATGATCCAGCGCGCCGACACGCTCGGCGTCTTCCAGATCGAGAGCCGGGCGCAGATGACCATGCTGCCCAAGCTGCGGCCCGACTGTTTCTACGATCTGGTCATCGAGGTGGCGATCGTGCGGCCCGGGCCGATCCAGGGCGACATGGTCCACCCCTATCTGCGCCGCAAGATGGGGCTGGAGCCGGTCACCTTCCCCAAGGAGGAACTGCGCGAGGTGCTCGGCCGCACCCTCGGCGTGCCGCTGTTCCAGGAACAGGCGATGAAGATCGCCATCGTCGCGGCCGGCTTCACGCCCAACGAGGCCGACCGGCTGCGCCGCGCCATGGCGACCTTCCGGCGGGTCGGCACCATCCACACCTTCCAGAAGAAGATGGTCGAGGGCATGGTGGCGCGCGGCTACGAACGCGACTTCGCCGAGCGCTGCTTCAAGCAGATCGAGGGCTTCGGCGAATACGGCTTTCCCGAAAGCCACGCCGCCTCCTTCGCGCTGCTGGTCTATGCCTCCTGCTGGCTGAAATGCCATTATCCGGACGTCTTCGCCGCCGCCCTCCTGAACGCCCAGCCGATGGGCTTCTACGCCCCGGCGCAGATCGTGCGCGACGCCCGCGAGCACGGCGTCGAGATGCGGCCGGTCGACATCAATCGCTCCGACTGGGACCAGACGCTGGAGGCGGCCGACTTCGACCCCGGGCGGATGAAGGCGCGCAATGCCGGCATGCGCGACCATATCCGCACGCGCCACGCGGTCCGTCTCGGCTTCCGGCAGGTGAAGGGCCTCGGCGAGGCCGACATGCGCACGCTGGTGGCGGCGCGGGGCGCGGGCTACGATTCCGTGCGCGACCTGTGGCTGCGCTCGGGGCTGAAGCGCGCGACCATCGAGCGGCTGGCCGATGCCGACGCCTTCGCCTCGCTGGGCTACAGCCGCCGCGACGCGCTGTGGGCCTGCCGGGCGCTCGACGCCAAGGGCTCGTCGGAGCGGCTGCCGCTGTTCGAGCAGGCGGCGACCCGCGACCTGCAGGCCGAGCCCGATGCGACGCTGCCGCCGATGCCGGTCGGCGAGGAGGTGATCAACGATTATCGCTTCCTGTCGCTGTCCTTGAAGGCGCATCCGGTGAGCTTCGTGCGCCGCGACCTCGAGGCCCTGCGGGTCATCCCCGACGAACGGCTGGAGCGCCTGCGCTCGGGTAGCTGGGTCACGGTCGCCGGCCTCGTCCTGATCCGCCAGCGGCCCGGCTCGGCCAAGGGCGTCATCTTCATGACCATCGAGGACGAGACCGGCACCGCCAATATCATCGTCTGGCCGAAGGTTTTCGAAAGCCACCGCGCCCTCGTCCTGGGGGCCCGTTTCGTCAAGGTGACCGGCCGGATGCAGTCCGACCACGGCGTCATCCATGTCGTCGCCCAGACCATCGAGGACCTGACGCCGCTCCTGATGTGCGTTGCCGATGGCGGCGCGACGACGGACTACGCCCTGGCCCCTGCCGACCACGTGAAGAGCCCGCTGCGGCGCCCCTCCAGCCGTCCGCCCGGCCTTTCGCACGACGCGGCGAAGGCCGGCGACGTGGACGCGGCGGAGCTCGCCGTCTCGCTCGGCGCCGCCCTTGCCCGCGCCGACGAGGTGCGCCGACCGATCGACGAGAAGCGGCTGGCCCACCGGCACCTGCGCATGGTGGCGGCGAGCGACGGCCCGATCCAGCGCAGCATGGCCGAACGCCAGAGCCGGGAGGTGCTGCCCAAGGGCCGCAATTTCCAATGATCCGGCTCGCTGAGAGCGATGTGGGCGCGGTCGTCACTTTCGTTCTGGCCGAAGCCTGGACGGCGCCTATCTGCCGATAAGGGCGCCACGAGGGGCGTCCGGAAATCCGGCGACCGCGCCATATCGAAAGGATGACGATGCCGGCATCGCGGCCGCTCACGACCGGGACCTCCAGCCGTCGCAGATTGCCCGCCGCCTTGCGGCCGGGCCGGGTCGCGCGTCTCGCCGCCCCGGCCGGACTGGCACTCCTGGCCGGCTGCGCCGGACCGCAATCGGTCTTCGAGGGCGCCGGCGCCGAGGCCACCGACGTCGCCTTCCTGTTCTGGGTCATGCTGGTCGGATCGGTCGCGATCTGGCTGTTCGTCATCGGGCTCGGCATCTACGCCACCAAGACCCGGCCCCGTGCCCACAGCGAACGCACCGGCCTCTACCTGATCATCTGGGGCGGCGGTGTCTTTCCGGTCGTCGTCCTCGCCGGCCTCCTGATCTGGGGGCTCGCCATGATGCCGGAGCTGCGCCGCCCCGCAAACGGGCCGACCATCGCGGTTTCGGGCGAGCGCTTCTGGTGGCGCATCTCCTATGATGTCGAGGGCGAGCCGGGCGCGGTGCGCAGCCTGCCCGCCGGCGGCGTCGAAAGCGCCAACGAGCTCTGGCTGCCGCTTGGCCGACGCACGGAGATCCTGCTCGGCAGTCCCGACGTGATCCATTCCTTCTGGGTTCCCGCCATTGCCGGCAAGACCGACGCCATTCCCGGCCGGGTCAACCGGCTGGTGCTCGAGCCGACCCGCGAAGGCATCTATAACGGCGTCTGCGCCGAATTCTGCGGCGACGCCCATACCCAGATGGGGCTGCGCGTCGTGGTGGTGCCGCAGGCCGAGTACGACGCGCGCGTCGCGGCCCTGGCCCAGCCGGCAGCCGTCACCGACGATCCCGGCGCGGCGCTGTTCCTCAAGAATGGCTGCGGCGCCTGCCATACGGTCCGCGGCACCGAGGCCGACGGCCGCGTCGGCCCGGACCTGACCCACATCGCCTCGCGCCAGACCATCGCCGCCGGCCTGCTGCCGACGAATGTCGCCAATATCGCCCGCTTCATCCACTCCACCGATCACGTCAAGCCGGGCGTCGAGATGCCGTCCTTCGGCGTCCTGCCGGACGCCGAGATCGACGCGATCGCCCAATGGCTCGGACGCCTCGAATGAGCGAGATACCCTTCGACAACCCGGCGATCACCGGCGCGAGCGATCGCGACCAGGAGGACCCGGCCGTCCGCCGCGAGCAGGAGGACCGGCTGCGCACGGTCTGGGCCGCCCCCAAGGGCTGGCGCTACTGGTCGGCGGTCAACAACACCGAAGTCGGCATCTGGTACACCGCGACCTCCTTCGCCTTCATGCTGTTTGCCGGCGTTCTCGGCCTGATGATCCGCAGCCAGCTGGCGGTGCCAGACAACGACTTTTTGACCGCGTCCTTCTACAACCAGGTCTACACGCTGCACGGCACCGTGATGATGTTCCTGTTCGCGGTACCGATCTTCGAGGCCGTGGCGATCATCCTGTTGCCGCAGATGCTGGGGGCGCGCGACCTGCCGTTCCCGCGCCTGTCGGCCTTCGGCTACTGGTGCTTCCTGATCGGCGGCGTCTTCGTCTGCGGCTCGATCTTCTTCGATTCGGCCCCCGAGGGCGGCTGGTTCATGTATCCGCCGATGACGACGCAGGAGCGGTTCTCGCCCGGCTACGGCCCGGACATCTGGCTCTTGGGCCTGTCCTTCATCGAGGTCGCCTCGATCGCCGCGGCGGTGGAGCTGATCGTCGGCACGCTCAAATGCCGGCCGCCCGGCATGCGGCTCAACCTGATGCCGCTCTATGGCTGGTACGTGCTGGTCGTCGCCGGGATGATCCTCTTCGCCTTCCCGCCGCTGATTGCCGGCGACATCCTGTTCGAGCTGGAACGGCTGTTCAACTGGCCGTTCTTCGACCCGACGCGGGGCGGCGACCCGATGCTGTGGCAGCATCTGTTCTGGATCTTCGGCCATCCGGAGGTCTACATCGTCTTCCTGCCGGCCATCGCGCTGCTGGCGATGATCGTGCCGACCTTCGCCCAGCGCCCGATCCTCGGCTATTCCTGGATCGTGCTGGCGGCCGTCGGCACCGGCTTCTTGTCCTTCGGCCTGTGGGTCCACCACATGTACGCCACGGGCTTGCCGTCGATCTCGCTCGGCTTCTTCTCGGCGGCCTCGGAAGCCGTGGCGATCCCCACCGGCGTGCAGATCTTCGTCTTCCTGGCGACGCTTCTGACCGGCCGGGTGATCTATTCGGTGCCGATGCTGTTCGTTTCCGGCTTCCTGGCGATCTTCGTCATCGGCGGGCTGACCGGCGTGATGATCGCGCTGGCGCCCTTCGACTGGCAGGCCCACGACACCTATTTCATCGTCGCCCACCTCCATTACGTCTTGATCGGCGGCATGCTGTTTCCGCTGATGGCCGGCGTCTATTATTACTGGCCGCTGATCGGTGGGCGGAAAATGTCCGACCGCTTCGGCAAGATCGCCTTCTGGCTGATGTTCGTCGGCTTCAACGTCGCCTTCATGCCGATGCACTGGTCCGGCCTGATGGGCATGCCGCGGCGGGTCTGGACCTATCCGGAAGCGCTGGGGCTCGGGATCCCCAACCTGATCTCGACCATCGGCGCCTTCGTCTTCGCCGCCGGTTTCCTGGTGGTCGTGGCCGACGTCCTGCGGCCGCGCGGCAAGGAGCCCTATGCCAAGCGCAATCCCTGGAACGCCGGCACGCTGGAATGGCTCGGCGAGATGCCCGGCGAAGCCTGGGGCGTGCGCTCGATCCCGCTGGTGCGCACCCGCTATCCGATCTGGGACCAGCCGAACTTCATCGACGACGTCGATAAGGGCCGGTTCTATCTGCCCGACGCCGTCGAGATGAAGCGCGAGACCATCGTCACCAGCGTCCTCGACGGCCGGCCGATCCAGTGCCTGCGGGTGCCGGGGCCGACCTTCATGACCTTCTGGGCGGCGGTCTTCCTCGGCGCGGTCTTCATCCTCGCCACCTTCCACTACTGGTACGCCACCATCGCCGCGATGGTGCTGGCGACGGCGGCGATCATCCTCTGGCTGTGGCGCGGCACCGCCGTCGTCCCGGAGAAGATGGAGAAGGACGTCGGACGCGGCCTGTCGCTGCCGCTCTATACGTCGGGCCCGCATTCGGTCGGCTGGTGGGCGATGTTCATCACCATGATCGGCGACGGCACCGCCTTTGCCGGGCTCGCCTTCGGCTATTACTTCTTCTTCACCATCCATGCCGACTTCCCGCCGCCGGTCTCGGAAGGGCCGGGATTGCTCTGGCCGCTGGTGTCGCTGGGGCTGTTCGCGGCGGCCTGGATCGGCGCGCAAGCGGCGCTCGTCGCCAACAGCCGCGCGCATGTCGGCCTGTCGCGGCTCCTGATGGGCGGTGCGGCGGCGATCAGCCTGGCGGCCGCGGCGGCCCTGGTCTGGGCGCCCTACGCCACCAACATGGACCCGACAGTCCATGTCCATCCGGCGATCGTCTGGACCCTGGTCATCTGGACCGCCGCCCATGGTGCGGTCGGCGCGCTGATGCTGGCCTACTGCCTTGCCCGTTCGCTGGCCGGCAGGCTGACGCCGGTCTTCGACATCGATATCCACAATGTCGCGCTCTACTGGCATTTCATGGCCGCAACCGCGTTGGCAACCGTGGTGACGATCTCGCTCTTCCCGCTCTTGGTCTAGGAGGCGAACATGTCGGTCGACAAACGCACCTATGACGATCTGTGGACGCTGATCGCGGCACCGCTGGTCTGGGCGCTGCACTTCCTGTTCAGCTACACGGTGGCGGCCTATGCCTGCGCGCCCCAGAGCTGG
The DNA here is from genome assembly GCF_049132005.1 of Aurantimonas sp. NFXS3. Classification (NCBI taxonomy): domain Bacteria; kingdom Pseudomonadati; phylum Pseudomonadota; class Alphaproteobacteria; order Hyphomicrobiales; family Aurantimonadaceae; genus Aurantimonas; species Aurantimonas sp. NFXS3. The sequence continues at coordinate 368,894 of NZ_JAGDDZ010000002.1, read as the reverse complement.
CTGTTCAAGGATCTGGCGACGGCGCGGATCGCCATCGGCGTCGTCACCCTCCTGTCGCTGCTGGCCATCGCTTATGGTTTTCGCCGCGCCTGGCGGGACTGGTCGGCCGGGGGCGGCGGCCATCGCCACGATCGCGACACGCCGGAGGATCGCGAGCGGTTTCTGGAATTCTCGACGCTGCTGCTCGCCGCCCTGTCCTTCGTCGGCGTCATCTTCGACGTCCTGCCCGTCATCATGATCGCGGACTGCCGGTAATGCGCAAGCGGATCGATTTCATCCTGACCTGGAAGCGGATCGGCGCCGCCGCGGCCGCCGTCGTCGTTGCCGCCTTCGCCCTCGGCTGGTCCGGCATGGTGCCGATCTCCGCCTCCTCCGGGCATTTCCCGCCCTTCGGCTGGTTCCTCCACTGGGTCATGGGCAACGCCGCCGAGAAGCAGTCGCTGGCGGTCAGCATTCCCGACGATCTCGACCTGTCCGACCCGGCGCTGGTCAAGCGCGGCGCCGGGCATTTCGCCACCGGCTGCGCCGTCTGCCATGGCAGCCCGACCGAGGCCCAGTCGCCGGTCGTCCTGTCGATGACGCCGCACCCGCCACGCCTCGAGGGACGTGTGCCGGAATGGTCGGACCGCGAGCTGTTCTGGATCGTCCAGCACGGCATCAAATATACCGGCATGCCGGCCTGGCCGACGCAGGCCCGCGCCGACGAGGTCTGGGCGCAGGTGGCCTTCCTGCGCGCCCTGCCCGGCATGTCGCCGGCCGCCTATGACGATCTGGCGCTGGCGAGCGGCGCCGATGGCCGGCTCGACGGCGGCAATGGCGCGCAGAACGCCGTCCTGTCCAACGGCGCCGAACTCGCCTTCGAGGACGCGCTGGCCGATTGCGCCCGCTGCCACGGCCGCGACGGCTATGGCCGCGGACCTGACGGTGCCTTTCCGGTTCTGGCCGGACAGCCGGCCGATTATCTTCTGGCCAGCCTGCAAGCCTATTCCAACGGCGACCGCGCCAGCGGGTTCATGCAGCCGCCGGCCCGGCGCTACGATGCCGAGATGCTGGCGCGGCTCGCCGAGCATTTCGCCGCCGTCGAAGGACCCGGCAGCCCGGCGGCGACCGGTGGGGTCGGAACAGACGCAGCCGCCGCGACGCCACCTGCCGAAGCGCCGAAGACCGAGACCGAACGCGCCGTGCCGGAGGAAGCGGCATCGGGCCCGCCGAATACGCGAGAGGGGCTCCTGGGGCTGGGCCGACGGCTTGCCGAAGACGGCCTGCCGGAGCGCAAGCTGCCGGCCTGCGAAAGCTGCCACGGCGCCGATGGCGCCAATCGCGAGCCGGCTCGCAACGCCGTCTATCCGCGGCTGGCCGGCCAGCCCGAATGGTATCTGAAGACCCAGTTGCATCTGTGGAAGGAGGGGGAGCGCGGCGGCACCGCCTATGCCCATGTCATGACCAACATCGCCAAGCACCTCACCGAGGAGCAGATCGAGGCCGCCGCGGCCTGGTACGGCCAGACCGCGCCCGGCGACGGCCAGCATCAGGAAATCCGCCCATGAACGGCGCGACGCCCGCGGATTGGGAGGGGCGGATGGCGCCGGGCCTCGACGTGATCGAGGCCATCGCCATCAAGGCCTATGACGAGCTGCCGGCCGAGTTCCGGGCCCTGTCGGGCGAGATCCGCTTCCTCATCGCCGAGTTTCCCGACGACGACGTCGTCAAGGAGATGGCGCTCGACAGCCCCTTCGACATTCTCGGCCTGTTCGAGGGCCGCGGCATCGGCGATCTTGGCAGCCCGGTCACCGGCGAACTGCCGAACCGGATCCTGCTCTATCGCCGGCCGATCCTCGATTACTGGGCCGAGCACGAGGGGACGCTCGGCAGCCTCGTCTCACATGTCCTGATCCACGAGATCGGCCATCATTTCGGCCTGTCGGACGAGGACATGGAGGCACTGGAGGATTCGGTCGCCTGACGCCGGCGCCGCTTGCGCCAGCCCAGAAACGCCAGCACGCCCAGCGCGCCGGTGACGATCGAGACGGTCATCGGCATGGCCAGCGCCAGCAGCGCGAAGACCGTCAGGCAGGCGGCGCCGAACAGGCCGAGGACGGCACAGCCGATGCCGTAGCCGACAGCCGATTCCAGATGGCGTTTCGTTGCGTCCGGCATGGCGGTCCCGCGATCCGGGCGTACACGCCGAACCGCTTCCTTGCAGAATGTCGGTTATTGCTCGCCGAGCTTCATCGCCGGGTCGTAGTCGCGGCCCTCGACGATCTTGGTCACCGCCTGGCCGCAGCGCATCGCGCCAGCCGCCGCGTCGAAGGCGTAGGTCGGCGAGCCGTGCAATTCCCAGCCCTTGGAAAGGGCCAGCGAGACCTTGTGGCAGAAGCTGGAATCGTCCGGCCCGGAGAGGAAGCGGTAGAGTTTCATGCCGTCGTCCCGCGTTCGGCGATCTTGTCGCGCATCTGGAGAAGTGCCTGCGCTTGGGTCAGATGCAGCCGCTCGACCATGCGGCCATCGATCTGCAGGACGCCCTTGTCCCGGTTTTCCGGCTCTGCGAAGGCGGCGACGATCCGCTCGGCCCAGGCGACCGCCTCCGGATCGGGCGAGAAGGCCTGATTGGCCGCCGCGATCTGGCTCGGATGGATCAGCGTCTTGCCGTCGAAGCCCATGCGCCGGCCGGCCGCGCATTCGGCGGCAAAGCCCTCCGCATTGCGGAAATCGGCATAGACGCCGTCGAGAACGGCAAGGTCGTAGGCTTTCGCCGCGACGACGATCTGCATCATCCAGGGCATCAGTTCGGCCCGGTCCGGTCCCGGTTCGATACCCGTCGACAGGGCGATGTCGTTGGGTCCGACGATGAGCGCGCCGAGCCGGTTCCGGCTGCCCTCGCGGGCGATCGTGCCGACATCGAGAATGCCGAGCGGCGTCTCGATCATCGCCCAGAGCTTCAGCCTGTCCGGCGCGTCGGTTTCGGCCAGCGCGACGGCGGCCTCCTCCAGCATCGCAATGCTCTCGACCTTGGGCAGCAGGATCGCATCGACCCCGGCGCCGCGCGCCATCAGCAGGTCTTCGGTGCCCCATTGCGTGTCGAGCGTGTTGATCCGCACGATCCGCTCGCCCTTGAAGGAGGTGTCCTGCAGATGCGTGCGCAGGCGCTCGCGCGCCGCGTCCTTCTCGTGCGGGGCGGCGGAATCCTCAAGGTCGTAGATCAGGCCGTCGGCGGCGAGACCGTCGGATTTCTCCAGCGCGCGGGCATTGGCGCCGGGAACGAAGAGCAACGAGCGGCGGGGGCGAAATGGCGTGGTCATGGCCGATGTCATGGCCGATTCAGCCGCGCGAGGCAATCGCCCGGCCGGCAGCGCACGACGCCTCGGTTTGCGCCTCGGCGGTGCCATGCTATCTCCCCGGGCGAGGAACATCCGCCGACACCATCGGCGAGCCAAGGGGATGGAGCCATGCAGAAATTCGACCGCCTGACCGGGATCGCGGCGCCACTGCCGATCATCAACATCGACACCGACATGATCATCCCCAAGGACTATCTGAAGACGATCAAGCGCACCGGCCTCGGCGCCGGCCTGTTCGCCGAGTCGCGCTTCAACCGGGACGGCTCGGAGAACCCGGACTTCGTCCTCAACAAGCCGGCTTACCGCAATGCAGAGATCCTCGTGGCGGGCGACAATTTCGGCTGCGGTTCGTCGCGCGAGCATGCGCCCTGGGCGCTGCTCGACTTCGGCATCCGCTGCGTGATCTCCACGTCCTTCGCCGACATCTTCTACAACAACTGCTTCAAGAACGGCATTCTGCCCATCAAGGTGACGCCCGAGCAGCTCGAACTCTTGATGGACGACGCCGAGCGCGGCGCCAATGCCCGCCTGACCATCGATCTGGAAGCCCAGACCATCTCCGGCCCCGACGGCGGCGAGATCACCTTCGAGATCGACCCGTTCCGCAAGCACTGCCTGCTCAACGGTCTCGACGACATCGGCCTGACCATGGAGAAGGCCGAGACCATCGGCTCCTACGAACAGGATCTGGCCGAGCGCCGTCCCTGGGCCTGAGCCTGAGCCTGATCCCCAGCCGTCGATGAGGCGCTCGACGGCCAGCGGTCGATAGACGGCGGATCAATCGGCCAGTTGCCGCGCGCTCCGGCCGCTTCAGTTAGGCGGAGCATCGCCGCTGCGACCGCCGTTTGGGTCGCCCCTCGGGGGTCGCAGCGCAGAACCGGAAGGATCGGTCGGCATGCTCACCTGGATGTCCGAGAACAGCGGCGCGCTCAACGTCGTCCTGAACGCCGCCATGCTCGGCGTCTGGGGTGTCTATCTGCAGATCATGGTGACCAGCTACCGGCGCCAGCGCCGGTCTTCCATCCTGATCACCCGCGGCGCCGGCCACGGCATCCGCTCGCGCTGCCTGATCACAAACATGGGCGCCGAACAGGTCTATGTGACGAGCCTGCTGGCCACGGTCACCGCGGGCGACGAGACGCGCGAATACACCCTCACCGATCTGCGAGACCTGCCGGAAGACCTGGGCGAGGATCCGCACTCCGCCATGCGCCAGGGCAGCCTCGGCACCGGGCGCTACATGGATCTGGGGCATTTCGACGAGTTGCTGAAGGAGATCACCAGCACCGATCCGGATTTCACCCGCAACGCCACGATCGACACCTTCGTGCTGACCGTGGTGGCGCTCTACGGCACCGAGCGGATGCCGGTCGGTGCGACGCGCAGTTTCGCCATCAAGAAGGACGGCGACGGCAACCGGCAGATCGTGCCGCATTCGGTGGAGACGCGGCAGATGCGCGGCCGCCGCGATCGCAAGACGCTGCGCAACAAGCTGATGAAGCACATGTAGGCTTCGCCGCCACGGCGCTTTTCAACATCCTGAACGAGAAACGGCCGCCCTCTCGCGAGGCCGGCCGTCTTCATGTCGTCGCCCATCTGTTCGACCGACGGGGTCAGGTCAGGCCCGGCGCGGTGCCCGGCGGGGCTCTTCGCCGCGGCCGAGGAACTTCTTGGCCACCCAGCCGACGATGACTGCCTTGAGAATGCTCTTGATCATCCTGCGCTCCTGTCGAAGTTATCTTGCGCAAACAACGCAGATGTCCCCGAGCGGTTGCGTCCCAGTCACGCGAGGATGATCGTTCTTGCCGTTGCTGGCCCCGTTCAGGCGGCCTTGGCGAGCGTCTCGCGGAAGCGCGCGGCCACCGCGTCGCCCATCTCCTCGGTGCCGACCTGGCGGCAGCCCTCGCCCATGATGTCGCTGGTGCGCACGCCCGATTCCAGGACGTCGGCGACCGCGCCCTCCAGTGCATCGGCCTCGGCGACCATCTGGAAGGAATAGCGCAGGCACATGGCGAAGGAGGCGATCATCGCCAGAGGGTTGGCGACGCCCTTGCCGGCGATGTCCGGCGCCGAGCCGTGCACCGGCTCGTAGAGCGCCCGGCGCGTGCCGGTCTTCTCGTCGGCCGCACCCAGCGAGGCCGAGGGCAGCATGCCGAGCGAGCCGGTCAGCATCGCCGCGATGTCGGATAGCATGTCGCCGAACAGATTGTCGGTGACGATAACGTCGAACTGCTTGGGCGCGCGCACCAGCTGCATGCCGCCGGCATCGGCCAGCATGTGCTCCAGCTCCAGATCGGCATATTCGTCGCGATGGATGCGCGTGACGACCTCGTTCCAGTAGAGGCCCGACTTCATGACGTTGCGCTTTTCCATCGACGTCACCTTGCCGCGACGGGTGCGGGCGAGGTCGAAGGCGGCCCGGGCGATGCGCTCGATCTCGTAGGTATCGTAGACCTGCGTGTCGATGGCGCGCTTCTGGCCGTTGCCCAGATCGATGATCTCCTTGGGCTCGCCGAAATAGACGCCGCCGGTCAGCTCGCGCAGGATCAGGATGTCGAGACCTTCGATCACCTCGCGCTTCAGCGAGGACGAGCCGGCCAGCGCCGGGTAGCAGATCGCCGGGCGCAGATTGGCGAAGAGCTCCATGTCCTTGCGCAGTCGCAGAAGCCCGGCCTCGGGGCGCTTGTCGTAATCGACGCCATCCCATTTCGGCCCACCGACGGCCCCGAACAGCACCGCGTCGCTGGCCATGGCAAGCTCCATGGTCGCGTCGGAAATCGGCGCGCCTTCCGCGTCATAGGCGCAGCCGCCGACAAGCGCGGTCTCGGTCTCGAAGCCGGCGCCGACCATCTCGTTCATCAGGGCGGTGAGCTTCTCCACCTGTGCCGTCGTCTCGGGGCCGATCCCGTCGCCGGGCAAAAGCAGGAGCTTGCGGGTCGTCATCTTGGCGTATCCTCCATGGTGCCAGTCATCGTGCCGGCTTTACACCAAAGGACGCCGCTGGACACCCTGCCGATCCGGCGCCCGGTCCTCAGATTGTGGCCGAGCCGGCAGGGGCGCCCCGACAAATGCCGCCAAATGGCCTTGTTCCGTCAAGGCGCCGTTAACCGCGCGGGACCATAAGCGGGCGATACGAAGGAAGCGTCGGCGCATGTCTGGCAGCCGGCCCGCAAGGGTCCGGCCCGGCAACGCCATGGAGAGTTGCGTGCCGTTCTTCATCCCGACCCCGATCGCCGACAATCTGATGTGGAGCCTCGCGATCCTCGTGGCGACATTCGGCCTGCGCTGGGCCGGGGAATGGTTCGCCACCCGCAACACGGATCCGATCGAGGCCCGCCAGCGCCGCTTCACCATCCGCGCCATCACCAATGCCGTCGTTGCCGTGGCGCTGCTCGGTATCTGGCTGAGCGAGATCCAGAACCTCCTGTTCTCGCTGGCCGCCGTCATGGTGGCGCTGGTCGTAGCGACCAAGGAGCTGATCATGTGCATCGCCGGTTCGGTGCTGCGCTTCGGCGGTCATCTCTTCAAGGTCGGCGACCGCATCGACATCAACGGCATCCATGGCGAGGTAATCGATCACGGCCTGTTCTCCACGACGATCATGGAGCTGCCGCCCCATCATCTCGGCCATTCGGGTACCGGCCGCGTGGTGATGCTGCCGAACGCGATCCTTTTGACCGGGCCGGTGCGCGTCGGCGCCCAGCCCCGGCACTTCTTCCCGCACCGCTTCACCCTGACGCTGGAAGGCCCGGTGCCGGTGCGCGAGACCAAGGCGCGGATCGAGGCCGCCGCCGAAGCTGCGCTCGCCGACGATCTCGACCGGGCAACGCGCTTCCACCGGCTGGCGGCCGGCAAGGCTGGCGCCGAGATCGCCGGGCCGGGCTACGAGGTGACGGTCGGCACCTCCGACATCGGCAAGTTGCAGTTCCACGTCATGCTCTATTGCCTCGTCCAGGATGCGGGCGCCCTGCAGCAGGCGATCACGCTGGAGGCGCTCGAGGGCCTCGGCGCCGCCCGCACGGTCAAGCCCGGCGAGCAGCGGGCCTGGGACGAGATCGCCCGGCAGCTCAGGGAAGCGGCGCGACCGCGCGAGGCCGCCGCCTGAGCGGCGACGAAGCCCTGCCACGCAGGGGCCGGAGCGGGATCCGCGGGCTTGATATCGGGGCGCGTCGGGTGGGCCGAACCCGGCCCGCGCAATTGACAAGCCCCGTGCATCCGCGCATATCGCGCCTCATGTCCGTACGCTGCACCGTCAAACCGTCGACTCTGTGACGCCGCCTGCCCCGCTGGTCTCCCCCGGGGCAGAGACGCGAGCGTGCGAAGAGTGAGCGGGGAGAGCGAAGGATTGCATCCCATGGGTTACAAGGTCGCCGTCGTCGGCGCTACCGGCAATGTCGGGCGCGAAATGCTGGAAATCCTGGCCGAGCGCGGATTTCCCGCCGACGAGGTCGTGGCGCTGGCCTCGCGCCGCAGCCAGGGAACCGAGGTCTCGTTCGGCGACAAGACGCTGAAGATCGTCGCGCTGGACCAGTATGATTTCAACGGCACCGACATCTGCCTGATGTCGGCGGGCGGCGACATCTCCAAGGAATGGTCGCCGAAGATCGCCGCCACCGGCTGCGTCGTCATCGATAATTCCTCGGCCTATCGCTACGATCCGGACGTGCCGCTGGTCGTGCCGGAAGTGAACGCCGATGCCGTCGAGGGCTTCCGCAAGAAGAACATCATCGCCAATCCGAATTGCTCGACGGCGCAGCTCGTCGTGGCGCTGAAGCCCCTGCACGACGTCGCGACGATCAAGCGGATCGTGGTGTCGACCTACCAGTCGGTGTCCGGCGCCGGCAAGGAGGGCATGGACGAGCTGTTCAAGCAGAGCCGCGCGGTCTTCGTCGCCGACGAGATCGAGCGCAAGAAGTTCACCAAGCGCATAGCCTTCAACGTCATCCCCCATATCGACGTCTTCATGGAAGACGGTTCCACCAAGGAAGAGTGGAAGGTGATGGCCGAGACCAAGAAGATGCTCGACCCGAAGATCAAGGTCACCTGCACCGCCGTTCGCGTGCCGGTCTTCATCGGCCATGCCGAAGCGGTGAACATCGAGTTCGAGAAGCCGATCACCGCCGACGAGGCGCGCGACATCCTGCGCGAGGCACCGGGTTGCCTCGTCATCGACAAGCATGAGGACGGTGGCTACATCACCCCCTACGAGTCGGCCGGCGAGGACGCGACCTACATCTCGCGCATCCGCGAGGACCAGACACTCGACAACGGCCTGAACATCTGGGTCGTCGCCGACAATCTGCGCAAGGGTGCGGCCCTGAACACGGTTCAGATCGCCGAATTGCTGGTCAATCGCGGTCTCCTGAAGCAGCGCGACGCCGCCTGAGGCCCCGTTCCGCGATCGCCCGGTCCACCGGGCGATCGCTGACGCGCGGCCCTCGTGCCGCGCCCGTTTCGCCCCCCTTCTCTACCGGTCTGCGGCCGGCCCCGGCACCCGTGTCGGCAACGCCGCCGCATCTGTGGCCGTGCCGCAACGTTCCAGCCACATTCCAGACATCTGTGCTGTCTAACGGCCATCGGACCGGGACATTTCGTGCGGGCTTCGCCCCGCCTCACACATCTGGACTTTCGCTGATGAAGAAGCTCGCTTTCGTTCTCGCCCTCACCGTGGCCTTCGCCGGCTGCACGACCGACCCCTATACCGGCGAGCAGAAGCTCTCCAACACCGTGGGCGGTGCCGGCATCGGCGCCGGCGTCGGCGCGCTCGGCGGCTATCTGGTCGGCCGCGCCGCCGGCGTAGATTCCGGCCGCGCCGCACTGATCGGTGCCGGCATCGGCACGCTCGGCGGCGGCGCCGTCGGCGCCTATATGGACAACCAGGAAGCCAAGCTGCGCGACCAACTGCGCGGCACCGGCGTTTCGGTCACCCGCGTCGGCGACCGCATCATCCTGAACATGCCGTCCAACATCACCTTCCCGACCGACCAGTCGTCGATCCTGCCGGCCTTCTACCCGACCCTGAACTCGGTCGCGCTGGTCCTGAAGGAATACGACAAGTCGATCGTCAACGTGTACGGCCACACCGACAGCCAGGGCTCCGACGGCTACAATTTCACCCTGTCGCAGCAGCGCGCCTCCTCGGTCAGCCAGCTTCTGGCGTCGCAGGGCGTCGATCCGCGCCGCCTGAACACCCAGGGCTTCGGCGAGAGCCAGCCGGTCGCCTCCAACGACACCGAGTCCGGCCGCGCCCAGAACCGCCGCGTCGAGATCGCGATCTCGCCGCTCACCGCGGGCTGAATGCCGCGCGCCCATCCGGCGCGACCCATCATCGACGAACATGCAAGGCCGTCCGGGATATCCCGGGCGGCCTTTCCGTCTCTTCGGCGCCTGCGGTGGACCGATGTCAGGCCGCCCGGAATTGCCGCGAACATGGCGTACAAAGCGTTGCGGGAGATCAATCTCCGGTCGCCTTAACCCCATGCGGGATCAGGCTTTCTCGCTCCGGTTGCGGCCGCTGTTCAGCATAAATTAAGAGCCGGCCCCTAACACTTCGCCGGTGTGCCTGAAACCAGCCCGCTGCGGGCGGTAGGATGGATCGATTTGTTCAGGGCCCTGGCCTCCTATCTGATCGACATGGATCGCAAGCCCCGCCGGCTGGAGCTGCAACTTCAGGAGCGGGTCCGCGTCGAGCAGCTGGACTTTGCCCTCCGCCTCGCACCCTTCACCGTCATCACCAGTATCAGCGTCGTCCAGGTCGTCTCCTACCTGTTCTGGCGGTCCGAGCTGGCCGGCTATCTTGTGCTCCTGCAGTGCCTTGCGATCCCCGCGACGGTCATCGCACTGGAGCGCTGCTGGCGCTGGCGCAGCTCGGCCAAGCCGCAGCGGGTCGACAGCAGCTATGTCGAATGGTTCGCCCGGCTGGCGCTGTTCGCCGGCACGCTTCTGGGATCCATTCCGCTGGTGCTGTTCGCGCAGGCCGGCGCCGACGGGCGGCTGCTCATCGCATCGACCTGCGCCGGCCTGATCGCCACCGGCATCGGCCTCGCCGTCGTGCCGCGTGCGGCGATCAGCTTCACCGGTCCGATCGTGGCGGGGAGCTTCGTGGCGCTGGCGACCACCGGTGAAGCCTTCTACATCTTCGTGGCCGTGCTCCTGGCCATTTATTCGGGCTTCATCTTCGCCACGATCGTGCATCTCAGTCGGCTCGTGACCATGCGGGCCGCCTCGCAGGTCGAGCTCGAACGCCAGCAGGAACTGACCAATCTCCTCCTCAACGATTTCGAGGAGAATGCCAGCGACTGGCTGTGGGAGACCGACGGCGATCTGCGGCTGCGCCATGTCTCGGCCCGCTTCGGCGAGGTCGCCAATACCCGCATCGAGGATCTGCAGGACCGCCCGCTCGGCGAATTGCTGCCGCCGCCGGTCCGCACCGGCGAGGCCCATGCGGCGGCCATGCTGTGGTCGTCGATCGGCGCGCGCCTGCCCTTCCACAAGATCGTCCTGCCGGTGGATGTCTCGGGCAGCGACCGCTGGTGGGCGCTGAGCGGCAAGCCGATCATCGACACCGCCGGCCGGTTCTCGGGCTATCGCGGCGTCGGCTCCGACGTGACGCAGAAGAAGACCACCGACGACCGCCTCGCCTATCTGGCCAGCCACGATGCCCTGACGGAGCTGCCCAACCGCTCGCTCTTCCAGGAAAAGCTCGCCGAGGCGCGCAACGGCGATCCGGACCAAGTCCGCTTTGCCGTGCTGCGGCTCGACCTCGATGCGTTCAAGAGCGTCAACGACACCTTCGGCCACGGCATCGGCGACGCGCTGCTGCGCAATGTCGCCGGACGCCTCCTGAGCTTCGCCGACCCGGCCCGGACCATCGCGCGGCTGGCCGGCGACGAATTCGCCATCGTCGCCAACGGCCACGACCGCGAGGCGGCGGCCGAGCTTGCCGGTCACCTCGTGGACCGGATCAGCGCGCCCTACCGGATCGGCGACCTGAGGATCTCCGTCGGCGTCAGCATCGGCATCGCCACCGCCCCGGAGAACGGCTCGGAAGAGGTGATGCGCCGCGCCGACGTCGCGCTCTACCGCATGAAGCAGGAGGGCGGTCGCAGCTTCCGCTTCTACGAAGCGCAGATGGACGAGCAGATCGAGGAATGCCGCGCCCTGACCGGGGAGCTGCGCGGCGCCCTTGAGCGGCGCGAATTCATCCTCCACTTCCAGCCGCTGGTCTCGGCGCGGGCCGCGACCATCGAGGGCTTCGAAGTGCTTCTTCGCTGGCAGCACCCGACCCGCGGGCTGGTGCCGCCGGACGAATTCATTCCGCTGGCCGAGCAGAGCGGCGCGATCATCCCGCTGGGCCAGTGGGTGATCCGCGAAGCCTGCCGCATCGCCGCCGCCTGGCCGTCGAAGCTGACGGTCGCCGTCAACCTGTCGCCCATCCAGTTCCGCCACAGCGATGTCGTCGCCATCGTCCGCGACGCGCTGCAGGAGAGCGGGCTCGCCGCCGAACGGCTGGAGCTGGAGATCACCGAATCGGTGTTCCTGGAGGCCACGCAGGAAATCCTCGACATCCTGCGGACCCTGCGCGGCATGGGCGTCAGCCTGTCGCTCGACGATTTCGGCACCGGCTATTCGAGCCTCAGCTATCTGCGCCGCGCGCCCTTCACCAAGATCAAGATCGACCGCAATTTCGTCCGTGACCTGCCCGACGCCAAGACCGACGTCGCCATCGTCCGGGCGGTGGTGCAACTGGGCACCAGCCTCGGCATGACGGTGACGGCCGAAGGGGTCGAGACCCTCGCCCAGCAGACCTGCCTCGCCGAACAGGGCTGCCACCAGTTCCAGGGCTATCTCTACAGCCGCCCGGTCCCGGCCGAAGAGGCCGAGGCCCTGATCCGCAAGCCGCGGCTGAACCTCGTAAACCCGCACGCGGCATGAGCGCCGCGCGCCTGCGCCTCTCGGTCGCCGTTCAGATGCTGTTCTGGGCCGCCCGCGTCGGCAGGCCGGCGACATCCGGCGTCTCGCCCAGATGCGGCGATTCCTTCGGCCAATAGGGCAGGAAGCCGCTGATGATGTCGCGCGGAATGTCCAGCGGCCGGTATTGCTCGGTATCGACGAACATCAGCGATTGCTCGCCGCGTCCGAGCAGACCCTGGCTTTCGCTGTGGATCTCATGGGCGAGCGTGACGAACTTGCGGTTGTGGCGGGCGATCCTGATGCGCACCGTCACCGGATCGAACTCGCTCGCCTCGCGGCGGAAGTCGTGGTTGAACGACTTGGTCAGCACGTAATAGCTCGTCGTCTTCAGGTCGAAATCCGGCATGCAGATGTTGAAGAACAGCTCGCGCGCCTTGCCGACCCAGCGCACGTAATTGGCGAAATAGACGTTGCCGACCGAATTGGTGTCGTCATAGGTCGGCATCAGCTTCATCACGAAGGTCTGGCCGTCGAAGCCGTGGGACAGGCTCGTATTTGTCGACGGGCTCGGCACGTTCTCGTTGCGCGGGACGAGCTCGACCCGCGTCGGGATCGGCCCGGACGGCATCGGCGCGAGCCCGGTGGCCACTTCCGGCGGCGCGCCGAAGAGCAATTGCCCCAGCATCGGGAAGGCGCCGATCAGCGCCAGCAGCGGCGCCCCGGCGACGAAGGCCGGGATCGGGGCCACATGGCCGATCAGGAAGATCAGCATGGCGGCCAGCCCGATCAGATAGCACAGCACCGGATCGTAACGCCGTGTCGCGCCCAGCACCTCGCCGACGAGGCAGGCCGCGCCGCCCACCAGCAGCGTGGCGAAGGGCAGCATCAGGGCGATCTGGGAGAGCTGCGCCGACAGGGCAAGACCGGCGACGCCGGCAGCGGCCGCCAGAAGCCACAGCGGCGACGACACCAGCCCGGCCGGAACGAAGGCAAGCAGCGGGCTGAGGCTGCGCTCCGTCAGCGCTCCCAGATGCCAGCGCGTTGCCACATAGAAACTGTCGATGGTGGTCAAGGCCGCGACCACCGACCAGACCAGATAGGCGAGGATCGCCAGACCCGAGCCGCTACCGGCCAGCGCCAGCGCCACGGCGGGCTGCGCCTGGGCGACGCCATCGGCCGAGGTGAAGGTGATCAGCCCCGCGGCCCCGGCGAGAACCGCGTTGAGGCACAACAGCCCGAGGAACAGGAGCGATCCCGCACCATAGGCGACGCGGACCGAGCCGCCCTCACGGTGGATTTCCAGAACCCGCTGCCATTGCTGCACGTCCATCCACGGCCCGAGCAGGAAGCCGACAAGGGTCGGGATGACGAGGCCGTAGAAGGTGGCATCGAGCGAGGCCAGCGGCACGTCGGGCAGGTTGGCGTTCACCGGCAGGCCGGTCAGGGCGACGCCGGCCGCGGTTATGCCGACCAGGAGCATCGCCACATGCAGGAGCTTCAGCCGGACGAGCGGCAGGGCGTGGCCGATGGCGCAGCCCATCAGGACGAGCAGCCCCACCATGATCGCCGCATCGCCGCCGAAGAGCGGCTGCCACACATAGGCGACGAAGCCGAAGATGGTCAGCGCCACGGCGCCGAGCTGGCACAGGAGGAAAATACCGCCATAGGCGCTCTGGACCTGCCGGAAGATGGCGGCGGGGTCCCTGTTCGGAGCGCCGAGGACCCAGCCGAACAGGAACAGTCCGGTGATGTTGGCGGTGGCGAAGGCGGCAAAGGCCAGCCAGCCATGGGTCAGGGTGACGTGGATCGCGTAGAAGAAGCCGAGGCCCCACAGCCAGGACATCGCGATGGTCGGCGCCCAGAGAACGGATCTGAGAATCGAAAACTGGGTCATTGCGCACCATGTTCCTGAGAATCGCGGCTGGCGCGACGGCGCCCGGATGTTAACCTTCGATTAACAAAACCCACACTGCAATCAAAGACTACGGACACAAGTCCACGAGGGGCGACGGCGCTACGGCATGTCGCATCCCCAAGCGAAGACGACGCCGTCACAGTCGGCGAAACGACAGATCCATGGCATTTTGTCGCGGGATCGCAGGAAGAAGGATGATGGAGCCGAATGCCAGACGCACATCCCGGCGCCGTCCGCTGGAGCTATTCCGTCAGTGAGCTGCGCGCCGACGCGGCCGTTCACGCCGTCGGCGTCCTCGCGGCGCTGAGCGGCAGCCTCGTCTTCCTGATCGCCATGGTCGGCGAGGTGTCGGCGGGGGTCTTTGCAGCGGTGACGATCTATCTCGCCACGCTGCTGTTCTCGATCGGCATTTCGGCCGCCTACAATGTCTGGCCGGTGTCGCGGATCAAGTGGATGCTGCGCCGGCTCGACCATTCGGCGATCTACCTGCTGATCGCCGGCACCTACACGCCCTTCCTGGTGCGCAGCCAGACCTGGTGGCTGCTCACCGGCGTGTGGAGCATCGCGGCGGTGGGCATCACGCTGAAGATCGCCCGGCCGGGACAGTTCGACCGGCTGTCGATCCTCCTCTATCTCGCCATGGGCTGGAGCGGGATCGTCGCCTACGACCACCTGTCGACGCAGCTGCCGCCTCAGGTGCTCTGGCTGATCGTCGCCGGCGGGCTGGTCTATTCGATCGGCGTCATCTTCCATCTGATGGAACGGCTGCGATTCCAGAACGCCATCTGGCACGCCTTTGTCGTGGCCGCCGCGGCGATCCATTTCGTCGCCGTGTGGGATTCCACCCTGATCACCGTCTAGCCGGCCCCGGTCCGCACAGTCGTCCCGGTCGCGCCCTGCTAGCGCCCCGGCAGGGCCGCGATCTCGGCGGGCAGTTGCAGGGCGCCGTTGGCCGCCGCGACGATCGCCTCGGCATCGAGCCCGAAATGGCGGTAGAGATCGCCGATCGTGCCGGTCTGGCCGAAGCGTTCGACGCCGAGGGGGATCGTGCGGTGGCCACCGACGCCGCCGAGCCACGACAGGGTGGTCGGATGGCCGTCGATGACGGTCACGATCCGGCAATGCGGCGGCAGGCGTGCGAACAGCCGCTCGGCATGGCTGGTCGCCCGGCGATCTCCCTGCCGGCGGGCCCGCTGCGCGGCGCTCCAGCCGGCATGCAGCCGGTCGGCCGAGGTGACCGCCAGAACACCGATGTCGCGATGGCGCTGGCCGAGCCTTCCGGTGGCGGCGATGGCCTCGTTCGCCACGGCGCCCTGATAGGCAATGACCAGTTCGCAGTTCGGCCCCGGCTCGCGCATCCAGTAGGCGCCGTCGACGACGCCCTGCTCGAAATCGGCGTTGGAACGGCGGCCCGGCTGTTCCAGCGGGTTGGTCGTCAGCCGCAGATAGACCGATCCGCCCGCCGCATCGGCGAGGCTCGTGCGAGGATCGGGCGTCGGGTCCCCGTCCCGCTGCATATGGGCGAAGCCCCAGCCCATGATGATCGCCAGCTCGTCGACGAAACCCGGCTCGAAGGCGGCGAGACCATCCTGCGTCATGCCGATCAGCGGCGAACCGATCGACTGGTGGGCGCCGCCCTCGGGCGCCAGGGTCACGCCGGAGGGCGTGCCGACCACCATGAAGCGGGCATCCTGGTAGCAGGCGTAGTTCAGGGCATCGAGGCCGCGCGCCACGAAGGGATCGTAGACGGTGCCGATCGGCAGCAGGCGCCGGCCGTTCAGCGAATGGGACAGGCCCGCCGCGCCGAGCAGCAGGAAGAGGTTCATCTCGGCAATGCCGAGCTCGATATGCTGGCCCTCCGGCGTGAACTCCCATTTCGCCGTGGACGGGATCTTCTCGGAGATGAAGGTGTCGGTCTGGACCTTGCGGGCGAACAGCTTGCGGCGGTTCACCCAGGGGCCGAGGCTGGTCGTGCCGGTCACGTCCGGCGACATGGTGACGATGCGCGCGGCGAGCTCGGTGTCGGTTCTGGAGATGTCGTCGAGGATGCGGCCGAAGCCGGCCTGGGTGGAGGTCTCGCGCTCGGCCCGCGTGGCGATCGCCGGAACGGCAATCGGCCGATCGGCATGCCGGCGGGTGCCCTCGGCGAAGAACGGCACGTCGGCGAGAAAGGCGCGCAGGGCGTCCGGGTCCTCGACAGTGGCCCAGGGGTCCCATTCGGCGCCCTCCGCGACGCCCATATGGGCCTGCCATTCGACCATCTGGGCCTTGTTCATCAGGCCGCCGTGATTGTCCTTGTGGCCGGCGATCGGCGTGCCCCAGCCCTTGATCGTATAGGCGAGGAAGCAGACCGGCCGGTCGTGATCGACCGCACGGAACGTCTCGGCCATGGTGTGCACGCAATTGCCGCCGAGATTTTCCATCAGCTCGGCCAGTTCGTCGTCGCTGCGCCGGTCGATCAGCGCGGTGACGTCGCCCTGGTCGCCGAGCGCGTCCATCAGGCGGGCCCGCCAGACCGCGCCGCCCATGAAGGTCAGCGCCGCATAGAGCTGGTTCGGGCAGGCATCGATCCACGCCTTGAGCGTCTGGCCGCCCGGCTCCTCGAAGGCGGCGCGCTGCAGCCGGCCATACTTGATCCGCACCACGTCCCAGCCAAAGGCGTCGAAGATCTTCTCGACCCGCTGGAACAGCCCCTCGCGCACGATGCCGTCGAGGGACTGGCGGTTGTAGTCGATGACCCACCAGGTGTTGCGCAGGTCGTTCTTCCAGCCTTCCTGCAGGCATTCATAGACATTGCCCTCGTCGAGCTCGGCGTCGCCGACGAGGGCGATCATCCGGCCGAGCGGGATGTCGGCGCCCCAGGACTTGGCCTGGACATAGTCCTGGACGAGCGAGGCAAAGGAGGTGATGGCGACGCCAAGACCGACCGAACCGGTGGAGAAGTCGACGTCGTCCACGTCCTTGGTCCGCGACGGATAGGACTGGACGCCGCCATAGCCGCGGAAATTCTCCATTCGCTCGCGGGTCTGGTGGCCCATCAAATATTGCATCGCGTGGAAGACCGGCGAGGCATGGGGCTTGACCGCCACCCGGTCCTGCGGCCGCAGGGCCGAGAAATAGAGCGCCGTCATGATCGAGACGAGCGAGGCCGAAGAGGCCTGGTGGCCGCCGACCTTGATGCCATCGACCTTCGGCCGGATGTGGTTGGCATGGTGGATCATCCAGTGCGACAGCCACAAGAGGCGCTGCTCGACGGTTTTCAGATGGTCCATTTCGCTCGACATCGGCAGCTCTCCCGGCAGTCTCTCCCTCCCCGGCGGGGCGCAGCGGCGCAGGCCGCGACTGCCGGAGACCCTGCGAACGCTATCACCGGGCGCGAAGCGCTTTCTTGCGAAGAGCAGCGCATGAGGGTAGCGATACAGCAGCTTTCCACTTCTCGAGAGGCTGATCGTGGTGAATACCCCCAAGATCGACGAGATCGACCTGCGCATCCTGCGCGCCTTGCGAGTAGCCGGGCGGATGTCGGCGGCCGATCTCAGCCAGCGGGTCGGCCTCAGCGCGACGCCGGTCATCCGCCGGCTGCGCCAGCTCGAGGAGAGCGGGGTGATCACCGGCTATGCGGCGCTGATCGACGAGGTGGCGCTGGGCTTTGCCCTGTCGATCTTCGTCTCGGTCAAGCTCGACCGCCAGGTCGACGTGGCGCTGCGCAGCTTCGAGGCCGCAATCCTGCGCTTTCCCGAGGTCGTCGATTGCTGGCTGATGACCGGCAATCGCGATTATCTGCTGCGCATCGCCGTGACCGGGCTGAAGGAGTTCGAGACGCTGATGATCGAGCGTCTCGTCAAGATCGACGGCGTTGCGTCGATCGAATCCTCGATCCCGCTGCGGCGCATCAAGTCGGGCATCTCGCGCACGCCCTGACGCTCCGGCTTCTCAGCAGGACGGTCAGAAACCGACGGCCTGCCCGTCCTTGCGCGGATCGGAGCCGGCGACATAGCCGCCCTCGACCCGGTGGACGAGCTGCGCCCCGCCGAAGCCATAGGAGGTGTCGGGCATCTCGCGGCTGATGCGGTGGCCCATCGCCTCGAGCTGCGCGATCACGCCGTCGCCGGCCGCCGCCTCCACCGCGACGTCCAGTCCCTCGACGATGCGCCAGCGCGGCGCGTCGACGGCGGTCTGCGGATCCTGGCCCCAGAGCTGGGTCCGCAGCACCATCTGCACATGGCCCTGCGCCTGGATCGGGCCGCCCATGACGCCGAAGCTCATCAACGGCTGGCCGTCCTTCATCAGGAAGCCGGGAATGATGGTGTGGAAGGGCCGCTTGCCGCCGGCAACCTCGTTGGGATGGCCCTTTTCCAGCGAGAAGCCGGCGCCGCGATTCTGCAGGCTGATGCCGGTGCCCGGCACGACGACGCCCGAGCCGAAGCCGGCATAGTTCGACTGGATGAAGGAGATCATCATGCCGTCGGCATCGGCGGCCGACAGATACACGGTGCCGCCCTGCTTCGGCGCGCCGGCCTTGAAGTCCTGCGCCTTTTGCGGATCGACCAGCCTGGCGCGGCGTTCCAGATAGGCCGGATCGAGCAGATGCGTCTCCTCGACCTCGCGCATGTGCTCGCGATCGGCGACGAAGGTCCACATGTCGCGAAAGGCGAGCTTCATCGCCTCGATCTGCAGATGCAGCGCCTCGGCACTGTCCGGCGCGTAGCGTTCGAGGCCGAGATGCTTGAGGATGCCCAGCGCCATCAGCGCCGCGATGCCCTGCCCGTTCGGCGGGATCTCGTGCAGATCGACCCCGCCGAAATCCTGGCTGATGGTGCCGCACCATTCGTTCTCGTGGGCGGCAAGGTCCGCCTCGGTCATGGCGCCGCCGGTCTCGCTGGCGAAGGCGGCGATGCGCGCGGCCAGTTCGCCGCGATAGAAGGCCTCGCCCCGGGTCTCGGCGATCAGGCGGAGCGAGCGGGCGAGATCGGCACTGCGATAGAGCGTGCCGGCGGCGGGCGTCGCGCCACCCGGCATGAAATGCTCGGCGAAACCGGGCTGCGCCGAGAGGATGTCGGCCCCCCGCGCCCACAATTCGGCGATGATCGGCGACACCAGAAAGCCGTCCTCGGCATAGGCGATGGCGGGCGCCAGCAGGTCGGCGAAGGGCAGCTTGCCGAAGCGCTCCGACAGGTCGCGCCAGGCGGAGACGGCGCCGGGCACTGTCGCACTGTCCCAGCCGCGCTGGGGCATGGCGGCCTTGCCGGCAAAGCGCTCCGGGCTCCAGGCCATCGGCGCGCGGCCCGAGGCGTTGAGGCCATGCAGCTCGCTGCCGTCCCAGACGATGGCGAAGGCGTCGCTGCCGAGGCCGTTGCCGGTGGGTTCGACCAGCACCAGGACGGCCGCCGCCGCGATCGCCGCGTCGACGGCATTGCCGCCCTTGGCGATCATCGACAGGCCGGCCTGCGAGGCCAGCGGCTGCGAGGTGGAGACGATATTGCGGGCAAAGACGGGCGAGCGACGGGACGCGTAGAGCGTGTCGTGACGAAAGCGCATGCGGGACTATTCCTCCTGAGAACCGGCGAGCCGGACCCCTCCCGAGTCCTGCGCGGCGAGAATGCGCCGCGTCCGGCACCGATGGCAACCGGCATGCCAGCGCCACGGGATGGACAGCCGCCCAACGATCTTACCGGCCCGCCTCCCGGGCACCGGAGAGACGTTGTCGCAGGTTGCATACAATCATGCAGGGGGCTACGCCGTGTCGGGGGAAATCGCGCGCCGGCCGGTTTCGAGGTCTCGACTGCCGGCCGCAGACAGCATTCAGGGAGAATCATCGCCGTGCCAGCCACAATGATCGACCGCGACAGTCGCGGCGTCTTCATCATCGCCGCAACGCCCTTCACCGACGACGGCGCGCTCGATCTCGCCAGCACCGACACGCTGGTCGACGTCTATCTCGACAGCGGCGTCAACGGCATGACGATCCTCGGGATCATGGGTGAGTCGAACAAGCTCACCCCCGAGGAATCCCGGACCTTCGCCAAGCGCGTGCTCGACCGGATCGACGGCCGCATCCCGGTGATCGTCGGCGCCTCGGGTGCCGGCATCGACAACATGAAGCGCTCGGTCGATTCCGTCATGGAAGCGGGCGCGGCCGGCGTGATGATCGCCCCGACGCCGGGACCGGCGGTCGAGGACCGGATCATCAATTATTTCGGACAGGTCTGCGAGGCGCTCGGCCCCGACGTGCCGATCTGCTTCCAGGACTTCCCGCAGACCACCGGCGTGCCGGTCTCCTCGGCGACGATCCTGACCCTGACCCGCAACCACAAGCAGATCGTCATGCTCAAGCATGAGGATTCGCCGGGTCTGGCCAAGATCACCGCGGTGCGCACCAAGTCCGGCACCGCCGACACGCCGCGCATGTCGATCCTGTGCGGCAATGGCGGGCTCTATTTGCCGCAGGAGCTGCAGCGCGGCGCCGACGGCGCGATGACCGGCTTTGCCTATCCGGAAATGCTGGTCGAGGTGGTGCGTCGCCACCATGCCGGCGACGTGGACGGCGCCGAGGATCTGTTCGACGCCTATCTGCCGATCCTGCGCTACGAGCAGCAGCTGGTCTTCGGCCTCGCCGCCCGCAAGGAAGTGCTGCGTCGCCGCGGCGCCATCGCCTCGGCCCGCGTGCGCGCGCCGGGACCGAAACTCTCACCTGCCGATCACACCGATATCGACCGGCTGATGAAACGCACCGAAATCAAACTGGAAAGGCTCGGCCATGGATCTTGATCTCAACGGCAAGCGCGCCCTCGTCCTCGCCTCCTCGCGCGGCCTCGGCCTCGGCATCGCCGAGGCGCTGGCCGCCGAAGGCGCCAACGTCCTCCTGTGCGGGCGCAGCGCCGACAAGCTGGCGGCCAATTGCGAGGCGATCAACGCCCGCGGCGCCGGCAAGGCCGACTACATCGCCGCCGACCTCGCCGATGCGAGCTTCGTCGAGACGCTGCATCAGGCGGCGCTCGACAAGCTCGGCGGCATCGACATCCTGGTCAACAACACCGGTGGCCCGCCTCCGGGCGGCGCCGTCGGCATGGATGTCGCCGTGCTCGAGAAGCAGTTCCAGATGATGGTACAGCGGGTCATCGACCTGACCAACCGCGTGCTGCCGGGCATGCGCGAGGCAGGCTGGGGCCGGATCCTGACCATCGCCTCCTCGGGCGTCATCCAGCCGATCCCGAACCTCGCCCTGTCCAACACCCTACGCTCGGCGCTGGTGGGCTGGTCGAAGTCGCTGTCGAACGAGGTTGCCGGCGACGGCGTCTGCGTGAACATGCTGCTGCCTGGCCGCATCCACACCGAGCGCGTCGATGAACTCGACAACGCCAATGCCTCCAAGTCCGGCAAGGCCGTGGAGGACGTGCGTGAGGCCTCGCGGCTGGCCATTCCGGCCAAGCGCTATGGCGACGTGTCGGAATTCGCCGCGGTGGCGGCGTTCCTCGTTTCCGGCAAGGCCAGCTACGTCACCGGCTCGGTGATCCGCTGCGACGGCGGCGCCACCAAGTCCGTCTGACGCCGATCGGGTGTATTGCGGGCGGGGCCGACAGGTCCCGCCCGCCGCGCACCGCCGTCGCATCCCTGCCCGACAGCTCGAAAACTCCTGCCTGCCACCTGTCCGCCGACGGCCCAAAGGGTTGTTGCGGCTGCATTTCCGGCTGCCGCGTTGCATGCGGCGTCGCGACGGGCCATAGACGGTCAGGGACATATCAGGACAGGCAAGGCACGAAATGGCGAGCGAAACGACGACGACGGCGTCTCTTCTGCAGGACGAATTCGAGAAGATCCTCTCGGCCTGGATGAAGGCCCAGGCCAAGGAAGGCGTCAAGCGGACCGATCTGGTCTCGGCGAAAGAGACCGAGCGTCAGAGCCGGGACCTCCTGACCGCGCTGGCCCGGTCCAGCCAGACGGCGGCCACCGACGCCAGCTTCGACTTCGCCAATCCGGGCTGGGACCCGGTGCGCGACGCGATCGAGGAGATCACCGAGAGCCGCACCCAGCGCGGCGTGACGCCCTCGGAGATGGGCTGGTTCATTGCCTCCCTGAAGCAGCCGCTGTTCGACCATCTGGCCGCCGATCTGGCCGAGAAGCCGAAGCAGATGAGCGCGGAGCTGTGGAACACCACCCGCATGGTCGACCAGATCGTGCTGCAGGCGATCGAGTCGCTGGTGTCGAAGCGCGAAGCCGTCATCGAGCGCCAGCGGGAGGAAATGACCGAGGTTTCGGCGCCGGTGGTCAAGATCTGGGACCGCATCGTCACGGTGCCACTGATCGGTACGCTGGATTCCTTCCGCGCCCAGACGGTGATGGAAAACCTCCTCGACGCCATCGTCCAGTGGGAAGCCGAGGTCGCGATCATCGACATCACGGGCGTGTCCACCGTCGACACGCTGGTCGCCCAGCATCTGCTGAAGACCGCCGCGGCCGTCCGCCTGATGGGCGCCCATTGCGTGATCTGCGGCATCCGCCCGAAGATCGCCCAGACGGTCGTCAATCTCGGCGTCGAACTGCCGAACATCACCACCCGGGTCGATCTGCAGAGCGGACTCGCCTACGCCTTCGAGCGGATCGGCGTCTCCCCCAAGGAGCAGTGACGGGTGGAAGCCTCGGTTGGAACCACCCCGATCGTCACGATCACCGGCTGCGTCATCGTGGCGATCCGCGATGACCTGGACGATCACGACATCCTGGCCCTGCAGGACCAGCTGGTCGAGGAGGTGTCCCGCAAGAACGCCGTCGGCGTGATCATCGACATCGGCAGCCTGGAGATCGTCGACACCTTTGCCGGCCGGATGCTGGGCGCCATGGCGCAGATGGCGCGGATGATGAACGCCCGCACCGTCGTCGTCGGCATGCGCCCGGCGGTCGCCATGACGCTGGTCGAGCTCGGCATGACGCTCGAGGGCGTCGAGACGGCGCTGAACGCCGATCGGGCGATCAACCTGATCCTGGGCGAGCGGAACTAGGCGCCGTTTCTTGGCTGAGAGCGATCTGACCGTCACGCTGTCGCGCCCGAGCGACGTCGCCTACGCGCGCCAGGCCGCGATGCAGGCGATGACGTCGATCGGCGCGAGCGCGATCAAGAGGACGAAATTCGTGACCGCGGTGTCGGAGATCGCGCGCAATGCGATCGTCTACGGCCATGGCGGCAGAATCTCTTTCGAGATCGTGGGGAACGGCTCGCAGCGCCGCGTCGTTGCGGAGTGCACGGACAGGGGGCCCGGCATCGCCGACGTCAATCAAGCTTTGAAAGACGGCTTCAGCACCGGCAAGGGCCTCGGCCTGGGCCTCAGCGGAGCGCGGCGCCTGGTCGACCGGTTCAAGATCACGTCGTCGCCCGATACGGGCACGACCGTCATATTGGAGTGCGCGTGTCGATGATCTCACTGCCGATCCTGGAAACCAGTCAGATCGGCGCCGCGCGCAGACGAGCCCTGCAGGAAGCCGAGACGATCGGCCTGGCCGAGGACGATCGCGACCGGCTGGCGCTGGTGGTCACCGAAGCGGGCACCAATCTCCTGCGCCATGCCACCGGCGGCGAGATCCTCCTGTGCCCGCACCAGGGCAAGACCACGGCCGGCATGGATGTCATCGCCCTCGACGACGGCCCGGGCCTGCCGAATGTCGAGGCGGCCATGGCCGACGGCTTCACCACGGCCGAGGAAGGCGAGCGCAGCCTCGGCAGCGGGCTGGGCGCCATCGCCCGCATGTCGGACGGCCTCGACATCTACAGCGACAGCCGCGGCACCACCCTGACGGTCAGCATCGGCAAGACCGGCCGCCCGGCCAGGGGGCCGATGGAAACTGCCGGGCTGATCGTGCCCAAGCCCGGCTTCGATGCCGGCGGCGACATCTACGGCATCCGCAAGGATGGCGGCGCCACGATGATCATGCTGATGGACGTGCTCGGCCATGGGCCGACCGCCGCCAAGGACGCCGAGACCGGCCTGGCCGCGTTCCTCGCCGCCAAGGGCAAGTCGCTGGAAGACACCGAGATCTTCGTCGCCGACGCCATGGCCGGCAGCCGCGGGGCGGCGTCGCTGATCGTCGAACTGCCCCATGGCGGCGACAGGCTGCGGGCCCTCGGCCTCGGCAACGTCAAGGGCGAGATCATCTCGGCCGATGGCAGCCGCCACGGTATCCCCTCCTCGCCCGGGATCGTCGGCGCCTCGACCCGCCGGCCCCGGGTCACCGAACATGCATGGGGAAAGGGCGCCATGCTGCTCCTCACCACCGACGGCCTGAAGGGCGGCGAGCGCTTCCCCGAACCGTCCGCCCTGTTCTTCCGCGACGTCCTGACCATCGCGGCAACGCTCTACAAGCGGCGCCGGCGCGGGAGCGACGACAGCGGTGTCGTCATCGCGCGGGCCCGCCAATGAAAGCCGTCGTCACCTCGATCAATCTCGAGCAGGATGCGGATGTCTCGCATACCCGCCGCACCGCCCGGCTGATCGCCAAGGTCGCCGGGGCGCCGGCCCGCGACCAGATCCGCTTCGCCACGGCCGTGTCCGAGATTTCCCGCAACGCCCTGCAATATGCCAAGGGCGGCGTGACGGAATTCGCCTTCGACCGCAGCGCCAAGATCACGCGGCTGATGGCGCGGGTGCAGGACAAGGGCGGCGGCATCGCCGCGGTCGAGACCATGCTGCGCGGCCGCCACCAGTCCCATACGGGCCTCGGCCTCGGCCTCAGCGGCTCGCAGAAGCTCGTCGACGATTTCGACCTAAAGACAGGGTCGGGCGGCACCGTCATCACGCTGGGCCTGCAGCTGGCAACGACCAAGCGGCCCGAGGAACTGGCGGTGGCCACCGCCTCGGCGCTGGTGGAGGCGAGCCACGGTTCGCCGATGGAGGAACTGGCCGAGCAGAACCGTGCGCTGCGCGATTCGCTCGCCGAGCAGCAGTTCCTGCTGCGCGAACTGCATCACCGCACCAAGAACAACCTCGCCATCATCCAGTCACTGGCGATCATGCAGGCGCGACAGGCCACCACCGAGGAGACGCAGGACGCGCTGTCGGTGCTGACCAACCGCATCCAGGCCTTCGCCAACGCCCACAATTTCCTGCACCGGGCCGAAGACGTCACCCAGGTCGATCTGCAGCAGCATCTGGAAAGCCTGACCGACCGGCTGGCGTCGGCGATGGGCGATCACCAGCTCACCATCACCTGCAAGGTCGATGCCGTGCCGGTCGCCTTCGACACGGCCACCGAGCTCGCCCTCATCGTCAACGAGCTTGTCACCAACGTCACCAAGCACGCCATGCAGGCGGGCCAGACCAAGGGGCGCGTCACCATCGAGGCGCATCAGTCGGACGGCACGCTGCATCTGCGCATCGCCGACGACGGCGAGGGTCTGGCCGATGCCGAGACGGTGCTGCGCAATTCCAAGTCGCTCGGCTGGCGGATCGTCGAGGGCTGCGTGCGCAAGCTCAACGGCACGATCGACGTAGATGGCAGCGACGGGCTCGCCATCTCCCTGACCTTCCCGATCTGACCCCGCGCCAGGGAACGGGCGGCACGCCGAGTGCCGCCCTGCCCGTCGGTCAGTGCTTGCCGGAATCCGGCAGGTCGATGCCCGGGAACACCTTGATGACCGCGCTGTCGTCCCACTGGCCGTAACCGGCGTTGCTAGCCGTGGCGAACATCGAATAGGCGGTGGTGGCCAGCGGCAGCGGGAACTTCATCGCCAGGCCGGTCTCGGTGACGAGGCCGAGATCCTTGACGAAGATGTCGACCATCGAGGTCGGCGTGTAGTCGCCATCGACCACGTGGCGCATCCGGTTCTCGAACATCCAGGAATTGCCGGCGGCGTTGGTGACGACGTCGTACATCGTCTCGAGCGGGATGTTCGCCTTGGCGGCCAGGGCCATCGCCTCGGCGCCGGCGGCGATGTGCACGCCGGCCAGAAGCTGGTGGATGATCTTCACCGTGGCGCCGTCGCCGATCTTCTCGGAGATCCGGTAAACCTTGCCGGCCACCGCATCGAGCACCGGCTGGAGCTGGTCGAAGACGGCAGCCGGACCGGCGGCCATGACCGTCATTTCGCCCGACGCCGCCTTGGCGGCGCCGCCCGAGACCGGCGCGTCGAGCATGGTCAGGCCGGCGGCCTCCAGTTCGGCGGCGATGGCCTTGGCGTCGGCGACCGAGATCGTGGCGGAGACCATGACCGGCGTTCCCGCCTTCAGATGCGCGGCAAGGCCCTTCTCGCCGAACAGCGCATCACGGCACTGGGCGGCGTTGACGGTGAGCAGGATAACGGCATCGAGGTCGCCCGCGAAGTCGCGCCCGTCGCTGGCCGCACCGGCTCCGCCAGCCTTGACGAAGGCCTCGCAGGCGGTGTCGCGCGGGTCGATGCCGTAGGTGGTCAGGCCCGCCGCGACGCAGGAGGTCGCCGCGCCCATGCCCATCGATCCCAGGCCGACCACGGCGACGCGCATCGACCCGCCTGTTGCGCCTGCGGCGGTGTTGTCCTCGTTACCCATCGTCGTCTTCCCCTTTTGGTCGATTCCCGCACGGCGGCGCGTGACATCATCATCGGTCATGCTGACATAGTCGTGCGAGCCCCCGGCAGTCTACCGCCCCGCCCGATCGCGCGCCGCCGGACCACAGGATTGGCCGCGCGCTGGCGTGTTCGTGATCGTCGCGGGATTGCCCTGCGGCCAAGGGGATGCTTGGCGACAGATCAGGACCGGGCGGCGCTGCCGCCCTTGCGAACGGAGCCAAGCCCCTGCCCGAGACCCACAGCGGCCGACGCAAGCATCTGGTGCTTCTGGGCGCCGGCCATTCCCATGTCGCGGTCCTGAAGGCCTTCGGCGAGCGGCCGCATCCCGATGTCGACCTGATGCTGGTGACGCGAGACGTCGCCACGCCCTATTCCGGCATGCTGCCGGGCTTCGTGTCCGGGCAATACACCCATGCCGACCTGCATATCGACGCCGGCGGGCTCGCCCGCTTTGCCGGCGCGACGCTGGTGACCGGCGACGCGACGGGCCTCGACACCGCCGCCCGGACGCTGAGCATCGCCGGCCGGCCGCCGCTCGCCTACGATCTCCTGTCGATCGACATCGGTTCCGCGCCCAGCCGGCCCACCGGAATGCCGGGCATTCCGGTCAAGCCGATCGGCGGGTTCGTCGAACGGCTGGAAAATCTGTCGGCGGAGCTGGCCGCAAGCCCGGACCCCGTCCGCATCGCCGTGATCGGCACCGGACCGGCCGGGGTCGAACTGGCCCTGGCGCTGCATCGGCGCCTGTCGGGCGCCGGCCTGCAGAACGGGGAACGCAACGCGGCGAAGGTCGCGATCCGATTGCTCGGTCGCGCCGACACAATTCTTCCCGAACGCAGCCGGCGCACCCAGCGCCGCATCGCCGCCACGCTCGCGCGCCGGGGGATCGACCTGCGGACCGGCTTCGACGTCACGGACTTCGAGAACGGCACGGTGCGGGCGGCCGACGGCCGTACGGTCGGGGCAGACATGCTGCTCTGGGCCACCAACAGCGCCGCCGCGCCCTGGCTTCGGGAGACGGGCCTTGCCTTGGACGAACAGGGCTTCGTGCGGGTGGATGCCTGCTTGCGATCGCTCTCGCATCCCGAGATCTTCGCGGCCGGCGACATCGCCGCGCTGCCCGATCCGCGGCCCAAGGCCGGCGTCTTCGCAGTCAGGCAAGGCCCGGTACTGGCAGAGAATTTGCGCCGCGCGATCGACGGCGAAGCGCTGCAACCCTACCGGCCCCAGAAACACTGGCTGACGCTGCTCTCCACTGCCGACGGCCGGGCGGTCGCCGACAAATGGGGCCTGTCGCTGGAAGGACGCTGGGTCTGGCGCTGGAAGAACTGGAACGACCGCCGCTTCGTCGACGGCTACAACGCCCTCGCCGCATCCGCCGGCCAAAAGCCCGTCGACGCCGTTCGCAACAGTGCCGGACGCCGCTAGCGGGTCAGGGAGAGACCCGGCAGCCCGGCCATGGTGCCGGATGCAGGGCCGAGATACTGGTCGATCAGCGCCTCGACCTTGGCATTGCGCTCACGCCCGGTGCGGCCGCCCATTACGACGACGATGATCCGCCGGCCGCGGCGGGTGGCGGTGGCGGCCAGGTGGAAACCGGCATCGCGGATATAGCCGGTCTTCAGGCCATCGACGCCCTCGACGCTGCCGAGCAGCTTGTTGGTGGCGTTGTAGCGGCGGCCATTATAGTCGAAGCCGGTCCGGGTGAAGAGCGAGGCATAGGCCGGAAAGCGGTTCAGCAGGGCCCGGCCGAGGGTCGCCATGTCGCGGGCCGTCGAGATCTGCCCCTCGTCCGGCAGGCCGGAGGCATTGACGAAGCGCGTCCGGCTCATGCCGAGCGCGCGGGCCTTGGCGGTCATGGCATTGGCGAAATTGGCCTCGCTGCCACCGAGATTCTCCGCGATCACCGTGGCGACGTCATTGGCCGATTTCACCGCGATCGCCTGGGCGGCGTCGGCGACCCGGATCGTCTCGCCGGCCTTGAGGCCCAGCTTGGAGGGCGGCTGCGACGCGGCGTTCTCGCTGACCCGCAACTCGCTGCTCATCGACAGCCGGCCGGCCTCGATCGTCTCGAACAGGAGATACAGCGTCATCATCTTGGTGAGCGAGGCGGGATAACGCAGGCCGTCGGCCGCATCCTCGTAGAGCGTGCGCCCGCTGGCAAAGTCGAGCACCAGCGTCGATTCCCCGCGCACTTCCGCAACGCCAGGCGACGCCGTGGCCGCGCCGACCCGGGCATAGGGCAAGAGCCCGGCGGTCGTCAGCTCGGTCGACTGGCAGGCGACGAGCGTCAGCGCCAGGAGCGCGGCAAGCGCGGCCTTGAGGGATGCGAGCGGGCGAAGCCGGAACGACAGGCGCTGGGTCAAGATCATCTCGTCTGGAT
Organism: Aurantimonas sp. NFXS3; assembly: GCF_049132005.1. Taxonomy (NCBI): domain Bacteria; kingdom Pseudomonadati; phylum Pseudomonadota; class Alphaproteobacteria; order Hyphomicrobiales; family Aurantimonadaceae; genus Aurantimonas; species Aurantimonas sp. NFXS3. Next base: position 339,813 of record NZ_JAGDDZ010000002.1, on the reverse strand, counting down.
CGGATGGCCGAAAGCTAAGTCGTCCCGGCACGGCCCTGTCAAATAACAGTCCCGCCTTCATGATCGCTTAACGCTGGTTGTGCTTTCGCGACCACACCTTCCCGGGGTGGCAGAAGACACGCCTCCGTGTCGCGGCGCCGCGCCGGGGGTGGAAGGCGACGGTGGCGTTCCCATGTTGCGGCGGTCTAGAAGGGCCGACAGGACGCAGACCGACGGCGGCGCCCGGTCGCCTCGCCCGTCATTCCCGCCGTGCCCCGCCCGAACGTCTCCCCGCCGCCCATCCATCCCGGACCCGCCATGACCGAACACGCCTTCATCCTCACCCTGTCCTGCAGCGACCAGCCGGGCATCGTCGCCGCGGTGACGACCGAACTGGCCGATGCCGGCGCCAACATCGCGGAAAGCGCCCAGTTCTGGGATCGCCAGACGGGCCGGTTCTTCCTGCGGATCGCCTTCACGGCGCCGGCGAGTGCCAGCCGCGACGCCCTCGAGCGCCAGCTCGCACCGGTGGCCGCGCGGTTCGACATGAAGCTCGCCATCACCGACGAGGCGCGGGTGCCGAAGATCATCCTGATGGTATCGAAATTCGACCACGCGCTGCTGCACCTGCTCTACCAGATCCGGGTCGGCTGGCTGCGAGCCGAAGTGGTCGCCATCGTCTCCAACCACGAGGATTCGCGCCGCACGGCCGACCACGAGGGCGTGCCGTTCCACCATTGGCCGGTGACCCGCGAGACCAAGGCCGAACAGGAGGAACGGGTCCTGAAGCTGGTGCGCGACAGCGATGCCGACCTGGTCGTCCTCGCCCGCTACATGCAGGTTCTTTCGGACAATCTCTCGCGCCGCCTGTCGGGGAAGGTGATCAACATCCATCACTCCTTCCTGCCCAGCTTCAAGGGCGCCAAGCCCTACCACCAGGCCCATGAGCGGGGCGTCAAGCTGATCGGCGCCACTGCGCATTACGTCACCGCCGACCTCGACGAGGGCCCGATCATCGAGCAGGAGACCGAGCGGGTCAGCCATGCCATGTCGCCCGACGATTTCGTCGCCGTCGGCCGGGACGTGGAAAGCCGGGTGCTGGCCCGGGCAGTGAAGATGCATCTGGAACGCCGGGTGATGATCAACGACCACCGCACGGTGGTCTTCCGCTGATCTGAGCGCCCGCCCCGCCTCAGGCGGACTCGACTGCCCTTGCCGACGTCGCGTCGTCCGGCTGGAGCGCGAAGACGTCGGCCGGTGAGAAATGCAGATCGACCCGCGCGCCGCGCGCCGGCGGCGGCGTCGTCGGGCGGTTGAAGGTGTCGGCCAGCACCGTGCCGCCGGCGACATTCAGCTTCAGCCGCACCACCGAGCCGAGGAAATGCGCGTCCTCGACCACGCCGACGAGCCGGTTGATCCGGTCCGGCGACGCCTCCAGCCGCATCGCCTCCGGGCGGAGCGCCAGGGTCACCGGCGTACCCGCAGCGCCGGGAGGCGGTTCGGCGAGGATGATCGGGCAGCCCTCGACCATGACCGATCCGTCCGCCGCGACGATCCCCTCGACCCGGCTCAGCGTGCCGACGAACCCCGCGACGAAGCGGCTTTGCGGCCGGTTGTAGATGGCGAAAGGCGCGTCGCACTGTTCGATCCGGCCTTCGCTCATCACCACGATCCGGTCCGACATGGACAGCGCCTCCTCCTGGTCGTGGGTGACGAAGATCGTGGTGATGCCGAGTTCGCGTTGCAGTGCCCGGATCTCCTCGCGCAGCGACAGGCGGATCTTGGCGTCGAGGGCAGACAGGGGCTCGTCGAGCAGCAGCACCCGTGGGCTTGGCGCGAGCGCGCGGGCCAGCGCCACACGCTGCTGCTGGCCGCCAGAGAGCTGATAGGGGTAGCGGTCGCCAAGATGCGGCAGGCCGATCAGCGTGAGCATTTCCTCGACGCGGGCCGAGATCTGCGGCTTCGACCGACCGGCGACCTTCAGCCCGAAGGCGACATTGTCGGCCACCGACAGGTTGGGAAACAGCGCGTAGGCCTGGAACACCATGCCGATCCGTCGCCGGTTGGGCGCCAACGCGGTGACGTCCTCGCCGTCGATGACGATGCGCCCCGCCGAGGGCGTCTCGAAGCCGGCGATCATGCGCAGCATCGTCGTCTTGCCGCAGCCGGACGGGCCGAGGAAGGAGACGAACTCGCCCTTCGCCACCTCGAGGGAGAAGTCGCGCACGACGGTGCTCGGCCCGAAGCTCTTGGACACGTCGTGAATTTCCAGAAAGCTCATCGCGCGGCACGCCTTGCAAGCTTGAACAGGGGACGCCCGGATCGCCGCCGACCCGGCGCGCGGTTGGCGAAGAGCTGCAGGAGACCCATGCAGGCCCAGGTGATGGCAAAGGCGATCATCGCCAGCGCCGCCGGCTCGTAGGCCCGGTTGGCGCCGATCAGGGCGAGATAGGGGCCGAAGGCCGGGCGGTTGAGAAGGCTCGCCAGCACGAACTCCCCGATGACGATGGCGAAGGTCAGGAAGGCGCCGGACAGGACCGCGGCCCGCACATTGGGCAGGATCACCCGGAACAGGATCGTCGCGCGCTTCGCCCCGAGGCTTTCGGCTGCCTCGGTCAGGGTGCGGATGTCGATCGCCGCCATGCCGGTGTCCACGGCCCGGAACATGTAGGGCAGCGACAGGACCACGTAGCCGAAGACCAGGAGGAGGTTGGTTCCGCTCGCACTGTTGGTGAAGGGCAGCCAGGACGAGGAATTGTAGAGCCGGATATAGCCGAAGACGAGGACGATGGGCGGGATCACCAGCGGCAGCAGGGTGATGAACTCCACCAGCGGCCGCAGCTTCGCGAAGCGCAGGCGAACCCAGTAGGCCGTCGGCACGACGAGCAGCGCGCCGAGCACGATGGTGGCCAGGGCCGCGATGACGGAGAAGCTGAAGGTCGTGCGGAACTGCGGGTCGGCGAAGACCACCCGGTACGCCTCGAAGCTCCAGATGCCGCGCAGCATCGACAGCGAGAACTCGAAGGTCGCGACCAGCGGCAGGACGAAATAGAGGGCGCCGAGGAGGACGATCACGGCCGGTCCGATGCGCGAGGCCGTCATCGCTGCCACCGTTCGGCGCGCGAGCGCAGCCACAGATAGAGAAGGTTGGAGCAGCCGGTGATGACGATCATGCCGAAGGCCAGCGCGTAGCCGAGATTGGGATTGTAGAGAACGTCGCCGCGGATCTGCGCATAGAGCAGGATCGGCACGATGTTCAGCGACGATCCGGTCAGCGCATAGGCGGTGGCGATGGCGCCGAAGGAATTGGCGAAGAGCAGGAGGAAGCAGCCGAGGATCGACGGGGCCAGCACCGGCAGCGCCACCATGCGCCAGTATTGCCAGCGGGTTGCCCCGAGGATCGACGCAGCCTCGCGCCATTCGCCCTTCAGCCCGTCGAGGGCCGGCGTGACGATGAGCACCATCAGCGGAATCTGGAAGTAGAGATAGGTGATCGTCAGCCCCCAGAAGGACAGGAGGTTGAAGCCGAGAGCGTAGATGTTGACGCCCGCCGCCTCCTTCAGGAACAGCGTCACCAGTCCGAGCCTGCCGAGGGTGGCCAGGAAGGCGAACGCCAGCGGAATGCCGGCGAAGTTCGAGGCGACGCCCGAGAAGGTGACCACGGTGGGCCGAATCCAGGCCGGCAGCCGGCCGTGGACGATGGCGTGGGCGAGGAAGAAGCCGATCAGCGCGCCCAGCGCCGCCGAGGCGAGGCTGACCTGGATCGAGATGGCGTAGGCCGCCATGATCTGGGGCGTGAACAGGCCGAGAATGTTGCCGAAGGTGAAGGCGCCGCTGCGATCCTGGAAGGCGCCGGCGACGAGGTAGAGCGTCGGCCCGATCAGGAACAGGATGGCGAAGCCGAAGAAGGGCGCGAGGCCCAGCCAGGCGAAGGAACGCGAAGGCCGGCGCGACGGCGCCGCGCCCGTTCTGCCGTGGGCGGCCCCAGCCGTGGCTGCGTCGATGGCTGCGCCCATGATCCCCCGCTGCTGACAAATCCGGACGGAAGGGGCGGCAAACGGGCCGCCCCTTCCGAACTCGCTGTATTGTTACTGGACGGTCGCGCCGACGACGCTGTCCCACTTGGCGGCGATCTCGGCCTTGGCGGCGTTCTGATCGTCGAGGGTCGGGAACACGGCCTTCTCGTAGGCTTCGGCCGGCGGCAGCTTGTCGAGCAGGTCCTGCGGGATCTTGCCGGCCTTCGACATGGCGTTGAAGCGGATCGGGTGGCAGTAGCCCTTCAGCCAGGTCAGCTGGCCCTCGTCGGAATACAGATACTCCATCCACAGCTTGGCGGCGTTCGGATGCGGCGCGTAGGCGCTGATCGCCTGCACATAGACGCCGGCGACGACGCCGTCGGACGGCACCACGACCTCGATCGGCGGGTTGCCGTTGAGATTGTCGCGCATCGACAGGAGGTTGTAGTCCCAGTTCATCGCGACCGGCGTGGTGCCCTGGGCGATCGGGGCCGCCTCGGCGTCGACGGTCACGAAATTACCGGCTTCGTTGAGTTCCTTGAAGAACTCGAGACCGGCTGTCGCGGCCTCCATGCCGGTCTTGCCGCCCCGGGCGATGCCGGCTGCATAGAGCGACATGATGGCGTTGTTGGCGCTGCGCGGATCACCGGCAAGGGCGACCGAATTGGCGTAGTCGGACTTGAGGAGATCCTCGAAGCTCTGCGGCGCGGTGTCGATGACGTCCTTGTTGATGCCGAAGGCCAGCACGCCGTAATAATCGCCGTACCAGTAACCGTCAGCATCCTTGGCGTCGTCCGGAATCTCGTCCCAGGTCGCGACCTTGTAGGGCATCAGCAGGTCTTCGGCCTTGGCAGACGGGCCGAATGACAGGCCGACATCGATGACGTCGGGCGCCTGCGGGCCGGCGTTGCCCTTGTTGGCCTTGATCGCCTCGATCTCGTCGCCGGACCCGGCATTCGGGTTCAGCTCGTTGATCTCGATGCCGTATTTGGCCTTGAAGCCCTCGATCATCTCGCCGTAATTGCACCAGTCGTGCGGCAGCGCGATCGTGGTGAGCTGGCCTTCCTTCTTGGCGGCCGCCACGAGATCGTCCATCGACATCTCGCCGGACTGGGCGAAGGCGAGGCTGGTGGACAGCGACAGGACCGTCGCCAGTGCCGTCGTGGACATGCGGGAAATCTTCATGGGTCACCCTCTGGGGAGCCGCGGCCATTGACGGCGCGGGCGAAAAACCGGATTGCGCCTCCGTTGCGGGGAAGCGCCAGTCCGGTAGCACCGGCCCATGACAGTTGCGTGTCGCATGCATCGCCAGGGCCACTGGCGCACAGGGCTTGCCGGTGTCATCAAGCGGACAGGCGCAGGCGCTAGAAGCGGCCGCGATCCGCGCCGGTCCCCGCTGTCGCCGCAACCTTCGGGTGCCGTGCGACACCTCCGCAGGGTGGCCGGATCGAAATGCCGCTTATATCCCCCGCGGACCCACCCTCTCCCGCGACCAAGCCGAGCGCGAGCGTCGCCGACCGACATGCCCTTCCGCTGCCCTCCAGTCCCAGGACCCTGACCATGCGCGCCGCGATCTATTTCACGCCCCCCGCCGGCGCGCCGCTGACCCGCACCGCCGCCGAATGGCTGGGCCGCAGCGCCTTCGACGGCGAGCCGACCCGAGACCCCGATCCGGCCGTTGATCCGCTCGTCGCCTCACCGGCGCGCTACGGCTTTCATGCGACCATGCGCGCGCCGTTCCGGCTTGCCGAGGGCGTCGATCTGTCCGAAGTGGATGCCCGGCTGGCGGCCTTCTGCGCCTCGCGCGACCCGGTGCGGATCGCAGAGCTGGTGCTGGCGAGGCTCGGGCCGTTCTTCGCGCTGGTGCCCGAGACCGCGCCGCCGGCTCTCGGCGAACTGGAATCGGCCGTCGTCCGCAGCTTCGAGCCGCTGCGCGCCCCCGCCACGGCCGAGGAGATCGCGCGCCGCAAGCCGCACAAGCTGACCGAACGCCAGCGCGACTATCTGGAGAAATGGGGCTATCCTCACGTCTTCGAGGAATTCCGCTTCCACATGACCCTGACCGGCAAGGTTCCGGCCGCCGAGCGCAAGCCGGTCGAAGCGCGGCTGCGCGACAGATTCGCCCCATTCGATGGCGCCCCGCTTGCCATCGACCATCTGGCTCTCTTCATGGAGCCGGAGCCGGGCGCACCGTTCCGCGTCCATTCGGTCCATCCGTTCCGCCGCCCTTCGGAAGAAGCCTGACATGCCCGACGAGACCATCCTCACCAATGCCCGCATCGTCACGCCGGAGGCGGTGATCGACGGCCATGTGGTCCTGCGCGACGGCGTGATCGCCGGCTTCGACGAAGGCCCCGCCAGCGGCGAGGACATGGGCGGCGACATCCTCATCCCGGGCCTCGTCGAGCTGCACACCGACCATATCGAGGGCCATTTCAATCCGCGGCCGCGGGTGATGTGGAACAAGATGGCCGCCATCCAGGCGCACGACAACCAGATCGCCGGCTCCGGCATCACGACCGTCTTCGACGCGCTCAGGGTCGGCACCGAGGAGAACGGCACGCTGACCGCCGACGACATGGCGGAGATGGGCCGGACCATCGACCGCGCCGTCGCCGAGGGGCGGGTGCGGGCCGACCACTACATCCATCTGCGCTGCGAGGTCTCGGCGGCGGACGTGGTCGAGGGCTTCGACAAGATCGCCGCCAATCCGCGGCTGAAGCTCGTGTCGCTGATGGATCATGCGCCCGGCCAGCGCCAGTTCGCCGACATGGACGCCTATCGCGCCTATTTCCAGAAGAAGCTGAACCTGTCGGATGCCGATTTCGACGCCTTCAGCGCCCGCCGGCTTGCCGAATCCGAGCGCCACGCGCCGCCTGCCCGGCGTGCCATCGCGGGCGTCTGCCGCGAGCGCGGCATCGCTGTCGCCTCCCATGACGACGCCACCGCGGCCCATGTCGCCGAAGCCATCGAACTGGGCACCCGCATCGCCGAGTTCCCGACGACGGTCGAGGCGGCCGCCGCTTCGCGCGAGGCCGGGCTGCACGTCCTGATGGGCGCGCCCAATATCGTGCGCGGCGGATCGCATTCCGGCAATGTCTCGGCGATCGAGCTCCTGCGCCGGGGCACCCTCGACATCCTGTCCTCGGACTATGTTCCCTTCTCCATGTTGCAGGCGGTGTTCGCTTTGGCCGAGAGCGGCGAATGCGACCTGCCGGCGGCGATCCGGCTGGTCACCGCCAATCCGGCCGCCGCCGTCGGCCTCGCGGATCGCGGCGCCATCGTCCAAGGGCTGCGCGGCGATCTGGTGCGGGTTTCCACCAGCGCCGGCGATCCGCCGGTGGTGCGCGCGGTCTGGCGGGAGGGCCGGCGTGTCGCCTGATCCCAGCCGCAGCGCAGGCGGAACGGCCCCGAGCGGCCCCGGCCTGTTCGTCGCCGTGGTCGGCCCGAGCGGCGCCGGCAAGGACACGCTGCTGGCGCTGGCGGCGGAAGATCTGGCGAAGACACCCGGCATCGTCTTTGCCCGGCGGATCGTGACCCGGGACGCCATCGCGGCGATCGAGGATCACGACGTGATGAGCCCCGCCGATTTCGCCGCGGCGGAGGCGTCCGGGGCGTTCTGCCTGTCGTGGCGGGCCCACGGCCTCGCCTATGGTTTGCCGGCGTATCTGACGACCGCGCTGACGGACGGAACCATCGTCGTCGCCAATGTCTCGCGCCGGGTCCTCGCCCAGGCCGCAGAGCGCTTCGCACGGCTCGCCATCGTCGAGATCACCGCGCCGCCGGCCGTGCTGGTCGCCCGCATCGCCGCGCGCGGCCGCGAAACGCCGGAGGAGATCTCCGCCCGCATCGCCCGGCAGGTGCAGCTGACCGTGCCGCCCAGCGCCGAGGCGCATCATCGCATCGTCAATGACGGCAGCCCGCAGGACGGCCGCCGCAAGCTCCTCGAGATCCTGCGCGCCGCAAGCTGACCGTCCTCGCAGGCCGAGGCTCGACAGGGGCGGCCGGCCAAGTCATCTTCGGCCCCGATTTGCGGCGGCGCGCGTCCGCCGCGCTGCGGCTGCCGAGCCGCCAAGAGGACAATCCGGGCCCGACACCATGCGCGACGCCGACATATCCGTCAGCCTCTATTCGAACATCGCCTGCCGGCTCGGCGAGGGGCCGACCTACGATCCGGCGACGGACACTGCCTTCTGGTTCGACATCGAGGGCCGGATGCTGCTCGAAAAGCGCGGCGATGCGGCCGAGGCGACGGCGCATCCGCTGCCGGTGATGGCCAGCGCGCTGGCGGTGATCGACGGCGACAGGCAGATGATCGCCGCCGAGGACGGGCTGTATATCCGGGAGACCGCCACCGGCCACCTGTCCCTGCACACACAGCTCGAAGCCGACAATCCGGTCACCCGCTCCAATGACGGCCGCGTCCATCCCTCCGGCGCGCTGTGGATCGGCACCATGGGCAAGCACGCCGAGCCGCAGGCCGGGGCGATCTACTGGTATCGCGCCGGCGAGCTGAAACGTCTCTATGCCGGGATCGGCATTCCGAACTCGATCTGCTTTTCGCCCGACGGCGCCATCGCCTATTTCGTCGACACGCAGGCAAACCGCCTGATGCGCGTCGCGGTCGATCCGGCCAGCGGCCTGCCGGTCGCCGACCCGGTGCTCTTCCACGATCATTCCGGCGGCGACGGCGGCCTCGACGGTTCGGTCTGCGACGCCGACGGCACGCTCTGGAATGCCCGCTGGGGCGGTGGCAGGCTCGACGCCTATTCGCCGGACGGCGCGCGCGTAAAAAGCATCACGCTCGGGGCGCGGCAGGTCACCTGCCCGTCCTTCGTCGGCCCGAATGCCGACCGGATGATCGTCACCTCGGCCTGGACGGGCCTCGACGAGGCCGGCCGGCGCGCCGATCTCGATGCCGGCAAGACCTTCCTCGTCGATCTGCCGGTGCGCGGCCGGCTCGAACCGAAGCTGGTGCTGTGATGGAAACCGCCTGTTCCGACCGCGAGCCGTGACATGCCGACGCTCCTGAAGAACAACACCTCGCCCTTCGCCCGGATCGCCCATGCCGCGCTGATCGACGCGGCGGTGCCTGATCTGACTGTCCAGATCGCCGACCAGTGGAACGACGATCCGGCGCTGCTGGCCGTCAACAGCGCCGGCCGCGTGCCCTGCCTCGTCCTCGACGACGGCACGGCGATCGCCGAATGCCTGCTGATCGCACGCTACGCCGACGACGTGGGAGAGGCGCCCTCGCCCGGAAACGACGCTCCGCGGGTCCTGTCGATCGCTGGCCTGGCACTGGGCGTCTGCGACGCCGCGGTGCAGACGCTGGTCGGTCGCAAGATCGTCAGCGGCGATTTTGCCGTCACGACCTTCGACGCCAGCCCGATTGGCCGCAAGCGCCGCCGCACGATGGTGGACGGGCTGGCCGAACTCGGCGCCCGGATCGACGCGGCGCCCGGCGAACGGCTCGATCTCGCGACCATCGCCGCGGTCACGGCGCTCGACTATGTGGCGCTGCGGTTTCCCGATGCCGACTGGATTCCCGACACGCCGCGGCTGGAAGCCTTGCGCGCGGCAACGGCCGAACGACCGGTGTTTCGCGACACGCGGCCATTTCTATGACGGACTTACTTCCGCTATAGCTCGTTCGCGGGCCGTGCGCGGCCCTCCCATTCCCCTTCGCCGGCATCGCCGGCCATCGCAGCCAGAACGAGGTCTTTCATGTCATCCAACGCGCTCAGGATCGCGGTCATCGCCGGCGACGGCATCGGCAAGGAAGTCGTGCCGGAAGGCCTTCGGGTCCTCGAAGCGGCTGCCGCGAAATTCGACCTGGCGCTGGAATTCGACGAATTCGACTTCGCCTCCTGCGACTATTTCGCCAAGCATGGCGAGATGATGCCGGGCGACTGGAAGGCGCAGATCGGCGGCCATGACGCGATCTATTTCGGTGCCGTCGGCTGGCCCGAGACCGTGCCCGACCACATCTCGCTCTGGGGCTCGCTGCTGAAATTCCGCCGCGAGTTCGACCAGTACGTCAATCTGCGCCCGGTCAAGCTGATGCCCGGCGTCAAGAGCCCGCTGGCCGGCCGCGAGCCGGGCGACATCGACTTCTTCGTGGTGCGCGAGAACACCGAGGGCGAGTACTCCTCGGTCGGCGGCCGGATGTTCGAGGGCACCGACCGCGAATTCGTGCTGCAGGAGACGGTGATGACGCGGACCGGCGTCGACCGCATCCTGCGCTACGCCTTCGATCTCGCCCAGACCCGCGAGAAGAAGCACCTGACCTCGGCGACCAAGTCCAACGGCATCTCGATCAGCATGCCCTATTGGGACGAGCGGGTGGAGGAGATGGCGAAATCCTATCCCGACATCGCCTGGGACAAGTACCATATCGACATCCTGACCGCCCATTTCGTGCTGAATCCGGACCGGTTCGATGTCGTCGTCGCCTCGAACCTGTTCGGTGACATTCTCTCCGATCTCGGCCCGGCCTGCACCGGCACCATCGGCATCGCGCCGTCGGGCAATATCAATCCCGAGCGCGACTTCCCCTCGCTGTTCGAGCCGGTCCATGGCTCGGCGCCGGACATTGCCGGCAAGGGCGTCGCCAATCCGGTCGGCCAGATCTGGGCCGGCGCGATGATGCTCGACCATCTCGGCCATAAGGACGCCGGTGCGGCGATCGTTCGGGCGATCGAGACCGTGCTGGCCGAAGACAAGCTGCGCACCGGCGATCTCGGCGGCCCGCTCGGCACGGTCGATTGTGGCAAGGCCATCGCCGACGCGCTCGGCTGAGACCACGCATGAAAACGGCCGGCCCCGAAGGGCCGGCCGCATGGCGTTCGTCAGGAGATGGCAGGATCAGCCGCGGTCGGGGCGCTGCTCGCCGCCGCCGTGGTGACGCTCGTGACGGCGCTCGCCGCCATCGCGCTTGTCGCCGCCGTGATGCCGGCCATGCATCTCGCCATGGTCACGGCCACCGCCGCGCTCCATCCGGCCGTGATGACCGCCGCGCTCGCCGCCGCGACCACCGCGCATTTCCATGCGGGCATCGCGCATCATCGAGCGCACGATCTTGCGGGCCGTGGTGACCTGCTCCGGCGTCAGCGTCGTCTGCAGATCGGCCAGCGCGCTCTTCAGCGTCTCGGCCTTGTCGCCGCGCGCGATGGCGTGGTCGGCCATGCGGTCGAGCATCCGGAAGGCGCGGTCGCCCCGTGCAGCTGCGTCGTCACCGGCCTCGGGCGCATCGGCCTCGGCCATGGTGTCCGCGTCGTCCGTCTCGTCCGCATCGATCGTGGTCTGATCGTCGGCGGCCTCGTCATCGGCGCCATCGGCCGGGCCGGCGTCGTCATTCGGCATCATCCGCATGCCGCCGCGGTCGTTGCCCCGGCCCATGCGCGGCGGCTGCGAGGCGTCGGCGAAGTCAACCAGCGCCGCGGTGAAGGCGCGCCAGCTTTCCATCTGGTCGGGCCGCACGCCGATGCCGGTCTCGATCGCGGCGAGCGCGCCGGCCACCTTGGCCGGGGTGAACATGCGGTGCATGGCGTGATGTCCGCCACGGCCCCCACGGCCGGCCCGATGATGCTTGCCGCCGCGCTCGCGCCGGTGCTCGGCGACCTGCTTGTTGTCGCCGCGCTGGCCGGCATTTTCGGAGGAGGTGGTGGTCGCAGCCGGTGCGGCCGGTGCCGGCGTCGCCTGGGCGAAGGCCGAGGTGGCGGCGGCGCTGGCGAGGAGCGCGGCGCCGGCGAGGCCGATGAGGCGGTGCGAACGGCGGGTGTTCGTCTGGCTGTGATTGGAGGTCATGGAGATTTCCTTCCCTTGGTGACTACCGAAACCGAAGCTAGTGCGCCGATGTTGCGAGGATGCGGCAGAATGTTGCGAAGCGTGTCGCCGACACGGAAACTTGTTACGCAATGTTGCGGGACGCGGTTCCTGCAACGCGCCGTTACAAGAATGGTCTCGCGTCCCGCGCGCAGCCCGGTCACAGAAGGGCGAGAGCCATCATTCGAGAGCCCCGCATGAGCCAGCCCCACATCCTCGTCGTCGACGACGACCCCGAGATCGGACGCCTGCTCGGGAAGTATCTGGAGAGCCAGGGCTTCCGTTGCACCATCGCGGCCAGCCGGCGGGCCTGCGAACAGAAGATCGCCGACGCCCGCATCGATCTCGTCGTGCTCGACGTGATGCTGCCCGACGGCTCGGGTCTCGACATCTGCCGCGACCTGAAGGACCGGCGGCCGGAGATCGCCATCATCCTGTTGACCGCGCTGAAGGAAGACGTCGACCGGATCATCGGGCTGGAGATCGGCGCCGACGACTATCTGGGCAAGCCGTTCAATCCCCGCGAACTGGCCGCGCGCATCCGCGCCGTGCTGCGGCGCGGCGGCGGCGGGGACGCCGCTCCGGGCGAGGCGGCACCGACGCGCTTCACCTTCGAAGGCTTCACCGTCGATCCCGAGCGGCGCCTCGCCACCGATCCGGACGGGGCCGAAGTGGTGCTGACCGGGGCCGAGTTCGATCTCCTGATGATCTTTCTGGAGCGACCGGGCCGTGTTCTGTCCCGCGACATCCTGATGGATCTCCTGCATGGGCGCACCGCCGACCCCTTCGACCGCTCGGTCGACGTGACGATGAGCCGGCTGCGGCGCAAGTTCAACGATGGCGGCGTGTTCCGGCTGTTCAAGACGGTGCGCAATGGCGGCTACCAGTTCGCCGCCCGGGTGGAGCGGAGCGAAGCCGCCACGGGCACCGGGGATGGCCAGCCATGAGATCGCTGCGCTCGCGCCTGGCGCTGCTCCTGATCCTCGCCATTGTCGGGGTCGTGGCGGTCGCCTCACTGGTCTCCATCGTCGTCCTGGAACGGCCGGACCGCGACAGTTTTCGCGAGGTCTTCGCCGAAGAGGTACGTATCGTCGCCGCGCTGCTGGTCGAGGACCCGGCGGCCGCCGACAGGCTCGGCATCGAGGTCGGTCCGGAGCCGGTGCGCGAAGACGACATGCGGGTGCGTGACGCTCGCGGCATCGCCAGCGCCGTCGCGGCCAAGGGCTTGTCGATCCCGGTACGGGTCGTCGGCGACCCGGCCGCGCGCACCCGGCAACTGGCGCTGGAATTTGCGCCGGGCCGCTGGGCCTATCTGCCCTATACCGGGTTTCCGCCCCGCAACTGGCCGATCTTCGTCTTCTACATGACGCTGGTCGTCGTCGGCGCCGCCGCGGTCTCGATCTTCGTCGCCACCAAGATGACCCGCCCCTTGCGCATCCTCGACCAGGCGGTCTCCACCGTCGGCCGCGACGGCCTGCCCGCCCATATTCCCGAGGACGGGCCTGCCGAGGTGCGGGCCACCGCCGCCGCGCTCAACCGGCTGACCACGCGGGTGCGCGAGGCGGTAGAAAGCCGCATGCGCCTCGTCGCGGCCGCCGGCCACGATCTGCGCACCCCGATGACGCGGATGCGGCTGCGCGCCGAGTTCCTGCCCGACGAGGACCGGGAGGTCTGGCTCAAGGATCTGGCCGAGCTCGACCGCATCGCCGACAGCGCCATCCGGCTGGTGCGCGAGGAGGTGGATGCAGGTTCGCTCGAAGAAGTGCGGCTCGACCGGCTGCTGACCGAGATCATCGCCGAGCTGCGCGAGATCGGAAGGCCGGTGGAGCCGCCCCGCCTCGATGGGCCGCCCCTGTCGATCCGGGCCCGGCCGCTGGCGGTCAAGCGGGCGCTGCGCAACCTCGTCGACAACGCCGCCGTGCATGGCGGCGGCGCCCGGGTTGCGCTGACCCGCGACGGGCAGGACGCCGTGGTCAGCCTCGCCGACGACGGGCCGGGCATTCCCGAAGAGCTGCTCGGACGCGCCTTCGAGCCGTTCTTCCGGGTCGATCTCGGCCGCCGCCAGTTCAAGCCCGGCGCCGGTCTCGGCATGGCCATCGCCAAGGAGATCATCGACCAGACCGGCGGCTCGATCGTGGTCGCCAACCGCGCCGGCGGCGGGCTCGACCAGACCATCCGGCTGCCGCTGGCGGGCTGACGCCTACGGCTTTGCGGGGCTCGCCTGGGTCCTGGAAGACGTCACGTCGGCAGGACCGGCCGCCTTGCCGCGCTGCGGCCTCGAGGCCAGCATCTCGTCCAGCGTGACCGGCCGGAAATCCCAGGCGTCGACGCCGACATCGAACTGGCGGGTCATCTTCTTCAGCCGCCCGTGGGAATGGCCATGCAGGTCGATGGCGCCCTTGCCCATGCCGTTCCAGGTCCGGAAGGCGTAGTGGCACAAGACGACGCGGCGGTCGTCGACGGTGAGTTCGCGATAGGCCTGGACGGTTTCCCAGCCGGGCGCGGCAATCGTGTCGGCATCGTCGTTGTTGCCGGTGACGAACTGCTTGCGGCCGTTGAGGCGGGACAGGAGCGCGGCCTTGGCGGCGGCATCGCCGCGCGCGAAATCGCCGAGATGCCAGACGATGTCGTCCGGTCCCACGACGGCATTCCAGCGATCGATCAGCGCGGCATCATGGTCGGCAAGATCGGCAAAGGGGCGCCGGTCGATCCGCAGGACGCGTGGATCGTTGAAATGCGTGTCGGCCGTGAAGAACATCGATCGGTCTCGTTGCCGTGCCGGGCCTCAGGAAGGTCCGGCACGGTCGTGTCTGCCACCCGCGGCGGGCATCCGGGCGATCGCTTCGGCCAGGCCGGTGCAGCGATCGAGCCCGTCTGCGGGCAGGTCGATCAGAGGGCGTTTCGGCGCCTGCCGGAAACCGTCTCGCGACGGGCCCGACGGGGAGCGGACGAAACGGTCCTGCTGGCCGAATTATGCGGGCTGAATGTTGACCGCCTTGGGGCCCTTGCCGCGCGGATCGGGTTCCGTGTCGAAGGAAACCTTCTGATTCTCCGTGAGGGAAGTCATGCCGGAGCGCTCGACGGACGAGATGTGCACGAACACATCGCTTCCGCCCGCATCCGGACTAATGAAGCCGAAGCCCTTGTCCATGTTGAAGAACTTCACCGTACCAGTCTGAGCCATTTTACTACCTGTTTTTCCAGTCGGCGCCGGACGTACCGCCCGCGCGCCGGCACAGAATGGTGGGCAATGACGCGCGATGCAAGCGGGGGCTGTCCCGGAATGACGATATTCCGCTGCGGCAGTGCACAGTGCATGCACCATCGGGACGGCGATCGGTGCGCGAAAACTGCCGGCGCGGGCGGTCCGGACAGCACCGTCAGGCGCCGTTTCGGTTGAGCCGCGGCCCTGCCTGTGCAATAGGGGGCGCGGCTGGGCGGAAATGCCGCCACTCGCGCGCGTGCTCGTTGCCGCCGCCACTGCCGATACCCAAGGATTACCAGATGCCGTTTCGCACGACGAGCACGCCACTCGCTCACGCGCTCGCAGAGCGCGGTTATGTCGACCCGACCCCCGTCCAGGACGCCGTCCTGGAGCCGCAGGCGGCCGACCGCGACCTCCTCGTCTCCGCCCAGACCGGTTCGGGCAAGACCATTGCCTACGGGCTCGCCCTCGCCCCCACCCTGCTCGGCGAGGCCGAGCGCTTCGGCCCGGCCGGCGCGCCGATGGCGCTGATCGTCGCGCCGACGCGCGAACTCGCCATGCAGGTGACGACCGAACTCGCCTGGCTCTACGCCCAGACCGGCGCCGAAATGGTGACCTGCGTCGGCGGCATGGATCCGCGCGCCGAAAAGCGCAAGCTGGCCCAGGGCGCCCACATCGTCGTCGGCACGCCCGGCCGCCTACGCGATCATCTCGAACGCGGCGCCCTGCAGATCGGCGGCCTGAAGGCGCTGGTGCTCGACGAAGCCGACGAGATGCTCAATCTCGGCTTCCGCGAGGATCTGGAGTTCCTGCTGGAGGCCACCCCGCGCGAGCGGCGCACGCTGCTGTTCTCGGCGACGCTGCCGAAGCTGATCTCGTCCATGGCCAAGCGCTACCAGCGCGATGCCCTGCGCATCGAGGCGACGCGCAGCAGCGCCGCCCATGCCGACATCGAATACAAGGCGATCCGCATCGCGCCGAACGAGCTGGAACACGCCGTCGTCAACGTCCTGCGCTTCAATGATGCGCCAAGCGCGATCGTATTCTGCAACACCCGCGAGGCGGTGCGGCATCTGTCGTCCGGCCTTCTGGAGCGCGGCTTCTCGGCGGTGACGCTGTCGGGCGAACTCGGCCAGGCCGAGCGCAACCAGGCCATGCAGGCGCTGCGCGACGGCCGTGCACGGGTGTGTGTGGCCACCGACGTCGCCGCCCGCGGCATCGACCTGCCGGGCCTCGCGCTGGTCATTCACGCCGATCTGCCGAGCGACGCCGAGACGCTGCAGCACCGCAGCGGCCGCACCGGCCGCGCCGGGCGCAAGGGCATCTCGGTGCTGCTGGTGCCGATCTCGCGCCGTCGCAAGGCCGAGCGGCTTCTGGCCGAAGCGCGGATCCGGGCCGAATGGGGCGGTACGCCCTCGGCCGACGCCATCCGCAAGCTCGACGAGGACCGGCTCCTGACCGATCCGGTACTGGCGCAGGAGCCCGGCGAGGACGATCTCGCCGCCGCCCGCAGCCTCCTGGAGAAGCATTCGCCGGAAACCATCGCCGCGGCACTGGCAAGGCTCTATCGCTCGCGCCTGCCGGCGCCCGAGGACGTCTTCGATCCCGGCTTCGGCCCCGACCCGAAGGCCGGCAAGGATTTCGCCGGCAAGGAACGCACGCCGCGCAAGGAGCGCGATCAGGCCAGCGGCCCGATGGTGTGGTTCCACATGGATGTCGGCCGGCGCAACAATGCCGATCCGAAGTGGATCCTGCCGCTGCTGTGCCGCCGCGGCAAGATCACCCGGCAGGAGATCGGCATGATCAAGATCTTCGATCGCGAGACGAAGTTCGAGATCTCCGAGAGCGTCGCCAAGCGCTTTGCCGACGCCGCCGAAGTCAGCGACGGCGACGACATCACCATCTCCCCGACGGGCGCACCGGGCGGGGGCGATGCCGACCGCAAGGGCGGCTTCAGCAAGAAGCCGTTCAACCGCAAGGGCGGCACCGGTCCCGGCAGCGCCAAGCCGCGCCGCCCGCGGCCCAAGCCGAAGGGCTGATCCAGCCAATGACGACCGGGCGCCCGGCGCCCGGTTCGTCAATCCTCGATAACCTCCCGAGCCAGGCGTTGCGCCTTTCGGCTCAATAGGCCTCTTCGAGCAGTTTCAGGAAATCGGCCGCGACGGCCGGCCGCGGATTGGTGGCCGTCGAATGGTCGCGCTCGGCGCCCTCGGCGACGAGGCCGAAACAGTCGCGCGGCACGTTCATTTCCGACAGGGTCGTCGGCATGGCGAGATCGCGGTTCAGCGCGGTGATCGCCGCGGCCAGATCGGCGCCCGCCTCCAGCCCCATCGCAGCGGCCAGCGCCCGGTACTTTTCCTCGGCCGACGGCGCGTTGTAGCGCAGCACCGCCGGCAGCAGGATGGCGTTGATCGTGCCGTGATGCAGGCGCACGCTCTTCAGTCCGCCGAGCGGATGCGACAGCGAGTGGACCGCGCCGAGCCCCTTCTGGAAGGTCATGCCGCCCTGCAGCGCCGCCATCATCATCTCGCTGCGCGCGGTGATGTCGTCGCCGGCCTCCGTCGCCCGGCGGATCCAGCGCATGGCGCGGGCCAGCCCGTCCAGCGCGATCGCCTCGGCCGGCGGATTGTAGCGCGGCGACAGATAGGTCTCGATGCAGTGGGTGACGGCGTCCATGCCGGTCGCCGCGGTCAGTCCCGAGGGCAGGCCGACGGTCAGCTCCGGATCGCAGATCGCCACGCTCGGGATCATGTGCGGCGAGATGAAGCCGAGCTTGCGGCCGTCGTCGAGCGTGACGAGCGCGGCGCGCCCGACCTCGCTGCCGGTGCCGGCGGTCGTCGGAATGGCGATCAGCGGCGGCTTGTTCGCGGTGATCTTCGGAATGCCACCGAGGATCGCGGCGTATTGTTCCAGCGGTCCGGCATGGGTGGCCAGCAGCGACACCGCCTTGGCCAGGTCGATGGGCGAGCCGCCGCCGATCGCCACGAGGCTGTCGCAGCCATGCTCGCGATAGAGCGCCAGAGCCGCGTTGACCGCCGCTTCGGTCGGGTTCTCGGGGGTGCCGTCGAAGACCACCGTGTCGGCAGGCAGGCCGCCGGCCGACAG
The DNA here is from genome assembly GCF_049132005.1 of Aurantimonas sp. NFXS3. Classification (NCBI taxonomy): domain Bacteria; kingdom Pseudomonadati; phylum Pseudomonadota; class Alphaproteobacteria; order Hyphomicrobiales; family Aurantimonadaceae; genus Aurantimonas; species Aurantimonas sp. NFXS3. The sequence goes on along the minus strand of NZ_JAGDDZ010000002.1, from coordinate 321,681 downwards.
CACGCGCTCCACCAGCCCCGCCGCGACGATCCCCTTGTCGGCGACGACCATCGGCGTGCGAACGCCCAGTTCGCGCAATTCCGCGCCGAGCAGGCTGGCGGCCCCGACCTCGAACTGGATCTTCGTCAGATAGGTGATCAAGGCCATGCGAATCTCCCCAATGGCATTTTGGCGCGCGGGCCCCTTGCCCCTCCGGCGGACGCGCACGGGGACATGTCCTAATCCTTGCGAACGATTTTGGGAATGCCGCCGCGGCTTGCGCGGCCAACGCTACGCGGTTCGCGCGTAGCAGCCTGAAACCGGCTGATGGCAGCCAGCAGGCGCACGACGTGCGTCAGAACGCGGTCGTTACAGCCGCCAGACCGAGTTTTTCCACTGTCATCGAACCTTCATGCTTGTGTCACCGATCGGTTTTGAAGCACTCCTAGAGAAGCGGCTTGCAACGAGCTCGGCAACAGGGCCCGAGAGTCGCATCAAGGGTGAGGAAACATGATGAACCGCAAAATTCTGGGCGCCGCCGTCGCGCTGGGCGCGCTGGTCGCTGGCGCAGGTCAGGCCGTCGCTGTGACCGAGCTGCAGTGGTGGCACGCGATGTCGGGCGCCAACAACGAAGTCGTCGACACGCTCGCCAAGGAATTCAACGAGAGCCAGGACGCCTACAAGATCACCCCGGTCTTCAAGGGCACCTACCCCGAGACGCTGAACGCCGGCATCGCTGCCTTCCGCGCCAAGCAGCCGCCGGCGATCATTCAGGTGTTCGACGTGGGCACCGGCGTGATGATGGGCGCCGAGGGTGCGGTCATGCCGGTCGCCGACGTCCTGGAAGCCGGCGGCTATAATTTCGACAAGTCGAACTACCTGCCCGGCATCGTCGCCTATTACTCCAAGCCGGACGGCACGATGCTGTCCTTCCCGTACAATTCCTCGTCACCGATCCTGTACTACAACAAGGACATCTTCGAGAAGGCCGGCCTCGACGTCGACAGCCCGCCGGAGACCTGGCAGGACGTGTTCGCGGCCGCCCGCACCATCAAGGAATCGGGCGCGGCCGAGTGCGGCTACACCTCGACCTGGCTGACCTGGATCCACCTCGAGAACTTCGCGGCGTGGAACAACGTGGCCTATGGCACCAACGAGAACGGCCTGGCCGGCACCGATGTCGAGCTGAAGCTCAACGAGCCGCTCTATGTCCAGCATTTCCAGGACATCGCCGATCTCGCCAAGGACGGCGTCTTCCGCTACGGCGGCCGCACCTCGGAAGCCAAGCAGCTCTTCCTGTCGGGCGAGTGCGGGATCCTGACGGAATCCTCCGGCGGTCTCGGCGACATCGTCAAGTCGGGCATGAACTACGGCATCGGCCAGCTTCCCTATGACGCCAATGCCGAGGGCGCGCCGCAGAACACCATTCCGGGCGGCGCCAGCCTCTGGGTCTTCGGCGGCAAGTCCGACGAGGAGTACAAGGGCATCGCGGAGTTCTTCAACTTCCTGTCCCAGACCGAGATCCAGTCGCGCCTGCACCAGGTGTCGGGTTACCTGCCGGTGACCATGGACGCCTACGAGGCGACCAAGGATTCGGGCTTCTACGAGAAGAACCCGGGCCGCGAGACCCCGATCCTGCAGATGATGGGCAAGGAGCCGACCGAGAACTCCAAGGGCGTGCGCCTGCCCAACCTGCCGCAGCTGCGCGACATTGAGAACGAGCAGTTCGAGCTGATGCTGTCGGGCCAGCAGGACGCCCAGGCCGCGCTCGACAAGATCGTCGAACTCGGCAACGAGGCGATCGCCGAAGCGCAGTAAGCGCCATCGTCACCGACGCCGGGCGGTTCGACCGCCCGGCGTTGTTCTGCCTGTCGCCCTTTTCCCGTCGCCACGCGCCATGCGCGGCGGCCCAGTCCCAGAGACGCCGTGTCGAAAGCCGTCTTTCCCAACAAGTGGCTGCCCTATCTGCTGCTCGCGCCGCAGGTGGCGATCACGCTGGTGTTCTTCTACTGGCCGGCCAGCCAGGCGCTCTATCAATCGGTGCTGCGCCAGGACCCGTTCGGGCTGAAGACGACATTCGTCGGCCTCGCCAATTTCCGCTCGGTGCTGAGCGACCCCGGCTATCTCAACGCGGTGAAGGTCACGGCGATCTTCTCCTTCTCCACCGCGATCCTCGCCATGGCGCTGGCGCTGCTGCTGGCGTCGGCGGCCGAGAAGGTGGTGCGCGGCAAGGGCTTCTACCGCACCCTGCTGATCTGGCCCTATGCGGTGGCGCCCGCGGTCGCCGGCATGCTGTGGCTGTTCATGTTCAACCCCGCCATGGGCACCTTCGCCTACATGCTGCGCCGGTCCGGCTACAACTGGGACCCGCTCTTGAACGGTGACCAGGCGATGCTGCTGGTGGTGGTGGCGGCCGCCTGGAAGCAGATCAGCTACAATTTCCTGTTCTTCGTCGCGGCGCTGCAGTCGATCCCGAAATCCCTGACCGAGGCTGCCGCCATCGACGGCGCCGGCTCGACCAAGCGGTTCTGGACCATCGTCTTCCCGCTGATCGCGCCGACGACCTTCTTCCTGCTCGTCGTCAATACGGTCTACGCCTTCTTCGACACTTTCGGCATCATCGACGCGGTCACCGCCGGCGGTCCGGCGCGGGCCACCGAGACGCTGGTCTACAAGGTCTATATCGACGGCTTCGTGAATCTCGACCTCGGCAGTTCGGCGGCCCAGTCGGTGATCCTGATGGCGATCGTCATCGCCCTGACGGCGGTACAGTTCCGCTACGTGGAACGGCGGGTGCACTATGGCTGATCCCCGGAACCACCGCCCATGATCGAGCGCAGCCCCATCGGCCGGCCGGTCGCCCACGTGCTTCTCGTGCTGGGCCTGGCGATCGTCGCCTTCCCGATCTACTACACCTTCGTCGCCTCGACGCAGACGCTGCAGACCATCCTGCGGCCACCGCTGCCGCTGGTGCCGGGCGACCAGTTCCTCGACAATTACGGCGAGGCGCTGTTCGGCGGCGTCGACCGGATCGGCGGCGTCAGCGTCTGGACCCTGCTGTTCAACACCTCGGTGATGGCGCTGGGCATCGCGGTGGGCAAGATCGTCATCTCGATCCTGTCGGCCTTCGCGATCGTGTTCTTCCGCTTCCCGCTGCGCATGACCTTCTTCTGGCTGATCTTCATTACGCTGATGCTGCCGGTCGAGGTGCGCATCCTGCCGACCTACAAGGTGATGGTCGATCTTGGCATGATCGACACCTATGCCGGGCTGATCCTGCCGCTGATCGCCTCGGCCACCGCGACGCTCCTGTTCCGGCAGTTCTTCATGACCATTCCGTCCGAACTGGTGGAGGCGGCGCGGGTTGACGCGGCCGGGCCGATGCGCTTCTTCCGCGACATCCTGCTGCCGCTCTCCAAGACCAACATCGCGGCCCTGTTCGTGATCCTCTTCATCTATGGCTGGACGCAGTATCTGTGGCCGCTGCTCGTCACCAACGACAACCAGATGAACACGATCGTCATCGCCCTGAAGAAGATGGTGTCCTTCGCCGACGCCGATACGCCGTGGCATCTGGTCATGGTGACGGCGATCCTGGCGATCGCGCCCCCCGTCCTGGTCGTCGTCCTGATGCAGCGCTGGTTCGTGCGCGGCCTCGTCGAAGCGGAGAAGTAAACTTGGCAGGCATCGAACTGAGGGACGTGCGCAAGGTCTATGCCGGCAATGTGGAGGCCGTGAAGGGCGTCTCGCTGGATATTCCCGATGGCGAATTCGTCGTCCTCGTCGGCCCGTCCGGCTGCGGAAAGTCGACGCTCTTGCGCATGGTGGCCGGGCTGGAGGCGATCTCCTCCGGCACGATCACCATCGGTGATCGGGTGGTCAACGACCTGGAGCCGGCCCAGCGCGACATCGCCATGGTGTTCCAGAACTACGCGCTCTATCCGCATATGAGCGTGCGCCAGAACCTCGAATACGGCCTGAAGAACCGCAAGATGGCGAAGGACGAGATCGCCCGGCGCGTCGAGGAGGCCTCGAAGGTGCTGGAGATCGCCCCGCTCCTGTCGCGCAAGCCCGGCCAGCTCTCCGGCGGCCAGCGCCAGCGCGTGGCCATGGGCCGCGCCATCGTGCGCGAGCCGGCGGCCTTCCTGTTCGACGAGCCGCTGTCCAATCTCGACGCCAAGCTGCGGGTCCAGATGCGCGCCGAGATCCGGCGGCTGCAGCGCCAGTTCGCCACCACCAGCCTCTACGTGACCCACGACCAGCTCGAGGCGATGACGCTGGCCGACCGGCTGGTCGTGCTGAACGCCGGCCGCATCGAGCAGGCCGGCTCGCCGATGGAGATCTACGAGCGTCCGGCAAGCCTGTTCGTCGCCACCTTCATCGGCTCGCCGGCGATGAACCTCGTGCCGCTCGGCGGCGGGGCCGCGGGCGTTTCCGGCATCAGCGGCCTCGACGACGCCGGCGCGGCGACGGCGTCCGGCGTGACCCTCGGCATCCGCCCCGAGCACATGCGGCTTCTCGCCGATGCGCCGGCCGCTCCGGGCGAATTCGTCTGCGACCTCACCGTCAGCGGCGTCGAGGTGGTCGGCGCCGAGAGCTACGTCTATGGCGCGCTGCCGGACAAGGGTCCGGAGATCGCCGTGCGGGTGGCCGGCTACAGCCATCTGGAGCCGGGCACGAAGGTCCGCGCCGCCGCGCCGGTCTCGGCCCTGCACCGCTTCGACACGTCGAGCGGCCTGCGCATCGACTGAGGCGCGCCGTCAGCGAGCCGCCAACCGCGAGGCTCATACCCGCGCTGCCGACATGGCTGGCCCTGCGCCGACGCCGATACGCGGCCGCTTGCCGGCGCCCCGCGAAAGGCATAGGATAAATGCACAGACGCTAGCGGGAGAGACCGGCCGCAAGGCCGGCGCCGAAGGAGCAACCGCCCCGGAAACTCTCAGGCAAAAGGACCGCCTGCGTCTCTGCAAATTCCGAAGAGCGACGGCCATTCATCGGGCGTCCGCCGAAGGAGAAAGTGGCCGCCGGAAATTCCTCCGCGACTGCGAAGCTCTCAGGCTCATGACGGGAGGGGCATGAACGACGCCCCCGCTGCGGCGGGGCGAAAGGATCGTCATGACCTCCATCGCCGTCATCGGCGCCGGCATCACCGGTGTCACCACTGCCTATCAGCTCGTCCAGCGTGGCTTCGACGTGACCGTCTTCGACCGTCATGCCCATGCCGCCATGGAAACCTCCTTCGCCAATGGCGGCCAGCTTTCGGCCTCCAACGCCGAGGTCTGGAACCAGCCGAGCACCTTCCTCAAGGGCCTGAAGTGGATGCTGCGCAAGGATGCGCCGCTGCTCGTCCATCCCTCGCCCTCCTGGCACAAGCTGTCCTGGATGATGGAATTCGTCCTCGCCGCGCGCAGCTACGAGGCCAACACCATCGCCACCACCCGGCTGGCGATCGCGGCGCGCCGGCATCTGCTGGACGCGGCCGAGCGCGAGGGCTTCGACTTCGACGCCGAGAAGCGCGGCATCCTGCATGTCTATGAAAGCCGGGCGGAGATGGCCCATGCCGCCGGCGTGAACCGGCTCCTGGCCGAGGGTGGCCTGCGCCGCGACGCGGTGACGCCCGCCGAGATCGCCGCCATCGAGCCGACCATCCGCGGGGATTTCGTCGGCGGCTTCTTCACCGAATCCGACTTCACTGGCGACATCCACAAATACACCCGCCACCTGGCCGAGGCCTGCCGGCGGAAGGGCGCGACCTTCGCCTTCGATGCCGACGTGCGCAAGCTCGCCTCGCGCGGCGCCGACGGCGTCGACGTGACCTGGAAGGATGGCCGCCGGCCACAGGACGCGCCGCGCCAGCAGCGCTTCGACGGCATCGTCGTCTGCGCCGGCGTCGCCAGCCGCGCCTTCGCCCGCCAGCTCGGCGACCGGGTCAACATCTACCCGGTGAAGGGCTATTCGGTGACGGTGAACCTCACCGATGAGGCGAGCCGGGCCGGCGCGCCCTGGGTCAGCCTCCTCGACGACCACGCCAAGGTCGTCACCAGCCGCCTCGGCGCCGACCGGCTGCGCATCGCCGGCACCGCGGAATTCGCCGGCGAGAACCGCGACATCAAGGCGGCCCGCATCCGGCCGCTGGTCGAGTGGTGCCGCACGCGCTTCCCGGAGATCGCGACGGTTTCGGTCGTGCCCTGGGCGGGCCTGCGCCCGATGATGCCGAACATGATGCCGCGGGTCGGCGCCGGCCGGGCGGCCGGGGTGTTCTACAACACCGGCCACGGCCATCTCGGCTGGACCCTGTCGGCGGTGACGGCGGACATGATCGCCGGCGAGGTCGAGGCCCGCTATGCCCGCCCGCGTGCCGCCGGTTTCAGGCAGATGCCCGCCGAGACGGACCTGCCGGCCGCCGCCTGACGTTGCGGCTTCGCATACATCCACCCCGACCATTTCGGCCGTCCCTCGCCTGAGGGGCGGCCGTTGTTTTCTCCCCGCCTGCTTCGATCCGGCGACACTGGTCGCGGTGACGGGACGGGAGGGAGCGATGAGGGTGGATCAGGCGGTTCTCGGCGCAGCGCGCCATGTATCGAAGACGAGCGGCATCGACGCGGCGGTGCTGGTCGCCGTCGCGCTGGTGGAAACCAACGCGGTGGCGTTCGCGCGTATCGGCGATCGCCGCGAACCGCTGATCCGCTTCGAGGGCCATTATTTCGACCGGCTGCTGTCGGGGGCGGCGCGGCAGCGCGCCCGGGCGGCGGGGCTAGCCGATCCGCGGGCCGGGCGTATCCGCAATCCCGCCTCCCAGAGCGCGCGCTGGAAGCTCTTCGACTCGGCGGCCGCGATCGATGCGGCGGCGGCCGCCGCGTCGGTCTCCTGGGGCCTTTGCCAGGTGATGGGCTCGCACTGGAAGGCGCTCGGCTATGGCGATGCCGCCGATCTCGCGGCCTCGGCGCGCGCCTCGGCCGAAGGGCAGTTCGAGATCGCGGCGCGGTTTCTCGCCGCCGGACGGCTCGCCGATCGCCTCGTCAACGGCGACGTCGCCGGCTTTGCCCGGCGCTACAACGGCCCGGCCTATCGCCGCAATCGCTATGACGAAAAGATCGCGGCAGCCCTGCGCAAGGCGAGAAGCCTGCTGGGTACGGACCCGGCGACCGGCGAGTTGCGCCGCGGGGCGCGCGGCGACCGTGTCCGCCGGCTGCAGGGCGCCCTCGTCGCCCATGGTCACCGCCTCATCGTGGACGGCATCTTCGGCGCCGGGACCGAGGCCGCGCTGACGAGTTTCCAGGCAGCGCACGGCCTGCCGGTCTCGGCGGCAGCGGATGCCGCGACCATGGCGCGGCTGGGTGTTTCGGCAAAGCCCTGCACCAAGGTCCGCTAGCCGGCGGAGCGGCGATCCGCGCCCGGCGGCACTTCCTCCGGCTCACGCGGTCGGCGAGAAACCGGTCGACTTTCGTATCGATCCTGTGGCCGCGGGCGTTCCGGATGCTATGTACTGCAACCGAGATGGTACAAGAATCCGCATTCCCCCCCGCCCTCGACACGACCCGTCACGCCGTCTTTCTGGACTTCGACGGGACGCTGGTCGAGCTCGTCGACGATCCGCAGGCCGTGGTGATGCAGCCCGCTGCCCAACGGGAGCTGGCCGGCCTTGCCCGGAAGCTGGACGGCGCGCTCGCCGTCGTCAGCGGCCGCCGCATCGCCGATCTCGACCGCTTCCTGTCGCCCGACCGCTTTGCCGCGGCCGGCGTCCACGGGCTTGAGCGTCGGCGCAGCCCCGACGGCGCGGTGGAGATGCTGGCCGGTCCGGAGACCCTCGACCCGGTGCGTGACCGCATCGCCAGCGCGGTAGAGTCCGCCCGGCGCCTGCATCTGGAGGACAAGGACACCGCCCTCGTCCTGCATTACCGCACGGCTCCGGACCTGCAGGATCTGGCCGAGCGCATCATGGCGCAGGCGACCGAAGGCCGCGACGACCTCGTCGTCATGCATGGCGACTGCATCGTCGAGGTGCATCCCGCCGGCATGGACAAGGGCAAGGCCGTCGCCGCGATGATGGAGGATGCGCCCTTTGCCGGCCGCATTCCCGTCTATGTCGGCGACGACACGACGGACGAATTCGCGTTGCGCCACGTGCGCAACCAGGGCGGCGTCTCCATCAAGGTGGGCGGCGCCGAGAAGACCAGCGTGGCGGAGTTCCGGCTGCCGGACATCGCCGCCGTTCACGCCTGGATCGCCGCGGCCTCCTGAGGGAGCGCCGGAGGCTGGACCAAACGGCAATCACGACGACGAAGCCGAAGGCGGCTTTGCAACAGGAGACGGGAGACGATGGCGGACGGGCAGCGGCGACTGGTGGCGGTGTCGAACAGGGTCGGCCCCCTCAATGACGAGGGCAAGGCCGGCGGTCTGGCGGTCGGGCTGTCGGACGCGCTGAAGCGGCGCGGTGGCCTGTGGTTCGGCTGGAGTGGCGACACGTCGGAACAGGGAACCTTCAGCGAAGCCCATACCGAGGTCCAGGACAGCGTGTCGATGACCACCATCGACATGAACCAGGAAGAGCTCGAGGGCTTCTATTTCGGCTATGCCAACCGCTCGCTCTGGCCGCTGCTGCACTACCGGCTCGACCTCGCCCAGTTCGACCGGCAGTCGGAGCGCGTCTACCGCTCGGTGAACCAGCGCTTCGCCGCCCGGCTGGCGCCCATGCTGGACGACGACGACATTGTCTGGGTCCACGATTATCATTTCTTCTTCCTCGGCTCCGAACTGCGCCAGTGCGGCTTCGAAGGCCGCATCGGCTTCTTCCTGCACATCCCCTTCTGCCCGCCGGAAATCTTCACGGCGCTGCCGGCCAGCCACGACATCGTCCGGGCGATGCTTGCCTACGATCTCGTCGGCTTCCAGACCGACACCGACCGGCGCAACTTCCTCGCCTTCTGCATCCGCGAGCTGGGCGGCCAGAAGCTGTCGGACAACCGCATCCGGGTCGGCGACCGGGTGGTGACGGCGCGGGTCTTCCCGATCGGCATCGACGCGCCGGGCTACGAGCGCTTTGCCGTCTCGCCGGAGGCCGGCGAGCACGAGGAGATGCTGCGCGACATGGCCGGCGAGCGGCTGCAGATCGTCGGCGTCGACCGGATGGACTATTCCAAGGGGCTGGTGGAGCGCTTCCGCGGCTTCGAGCGCCTGCTGGAGGATTATCCGGAGAACCGCGGCAACGTGCAGTTCCTGCAGGTGGCGCCGCTGTCGCGGTCCGAGCTCGGCGCCTATGTCGAGCTGCGGCGCGAGCTGGAGGAACTGGCCGGCCATATCAACGGCCGCTTCGCCACCCTCGACTGGACGCCGATCCAGATCATGACCCGCGGCTTCACCCGCCGGGCGCTCGCCGGAATCTACCGCGCGGCAAGGGTCTGCCTGGTCACGCCGCTGCGCGACGGCATGAACCTCGTCGCCAAGGAATTCGTCGCCGCGCAGGACCCCGACGATCCGGGCGTCCTGGTGCTGTCGCGCTTTGCCGGGGCGCGGGCCGAGCTGCCCGATGCGCTGATCGTCAATCCCTACTCCACCGACGATGTCGCGCGCGCCCTGCAGCGGGCCCTGACCATGCCCTTCGACGAGCGCAAGCGGCGCTGGGAGGGCATGCGCGAGGCGGTCTTTGCCGGCACGTCCGAGATCTGGTGCGACACCTTCATCGAGGCGCTGGAAAACGCCGACGCCAGCCTGCCGGAGGACGCGCCGCAGCCGTGATCGGCGAGCGCCGCGAATGATGACAGGTCAGACGGTGGCGGGCCGCATTCGGATCGCCACCGCCAGAGCCACAAGGCCGATCCCGAGCACGGCGGCCGATCCGGCCAGCGCCATGTCGTAATTGCCGTCGCCCGCGACGAGGAAGCCGGCGATCAGCGGGCCGAGCATCTGGCCGAGGCCGAAGCCGGCCGTTAGAACGGCAAAGCCGCGACCGCCGAGACCGTGCCGTCCCAGCGGAATGGTCAGCAGCGTGATGGCCATGAAGGTGCCGCCGAAGAGCACCGCGGCGACGAGCGCCGCCGCGCCGGAGTCCGACACGACCGGCAGCAAGACGCCGACGATCTGCGCCGCATAGGCCGCCATCAGCGCGGCGGAGAAGCCGAAGCGTTCCGCCATGCGCGACCAGAACAGGCAGCTCGGCAGGCCGGCCAGCCCGGCGATGATCCAGACCCAGTCGCCCATGCCCTCCAGCCCCGGCCGCGACTTGACGATGGCAACAATGAAGGTCGCGAAGACCGAATAGCCGAGGCCTTCGCAGCTATAGTTCAGCATCAGCGGCCAGAACGGCAGCGGGCGTGGCACGCGGCGGCGCGGATCGGGTACCCGCAGCGTGGCGGGCAGGTCGCGCTCGCCGATCTCGATGAAGACGATCGGCGCCAGGATCGCCGTCAGAAGGCCGGCCGCCATCCATAGCCCGGCCGAATCGATGAAGGGCGCGGCGAAATGCACCAGCAGCCCCGATCCGGCAATGCCGATGCCGACGCCGCCGAACATCCAGCTCAGCCGGGCTTCGGCGCCGATTGCGGCGAGGGCTTCGGCGACCATGCCCGCGGCGGCGATCATGGCGAAGGCGCTGGCAAGGCCCGAGACAGTGCGCAGGACCAGCCAGAGCGCCAGATCGTCGGTTAGCCCCATGGCGAAGGTGGTGACGATGCTGGCGACGATGCCGATCCGGAAGGCGGCGAGCCGCGGGGCGCCCCGGCTGATGAAGGTCGCCATCAGCGAGCCGGCGAGATAGCCGGCAAAGTTCGCCGCGGCGACGATGCCGGCGATGTCCGGCCCGAAGCCGTAATCGCGCTGCATCAGCGGCAGCAGGGGCGTGTAGTAGAAGCGGCCGACGCCCATGACGATGGCCAGCGTCAGGAAACCGCCGAGGAGCATTCGATTGGTCGGGTGCATGGCACGCACTGGTCATGTGGAGCGAGCACGGCGCTCGGTTGGCCGCTTGTAGGCCAGATGTCCACGAGACGATATGCCCAGCCGCGCATGCGGCCCTGCCCGCCAGCGCATGGCCGCCCCTGCGTTGGACAGCGCTCTTCGGAATCGGTGGCGTCCGCCCTAGTTGCGGACGCCATACACCAACGGGATGTGAGGACGGCATGGACGATCAGAGCGGCAAGCGGCGCCTCGAAGCGCTCGACATGAGCGCCAAGCTGGGCGGCAAGGAATACGACGCCCGGCTCGAGGCCGTGCAGCTTCGCTTCCGACAGATCCAGCAGGCCTATCTGAACAGCAAGGAAAAGGCCGTTGTCGTCTTCGAGGGCTGGGACGCGGCCGGCAAGGGCGGCGCGATCCGCCGCATGGCCGCCGTCATGGATCCGCGCGGCTTCAAGGTCTGGCCGATCGCCGCTCCGACGCCGACCGAATTGTCGCATCATTACCTGGCACGGTTCTGGTCGCGCCTGCCGGCCAAGGGCGAGATCGCCGTCTTCGACCGCTCCTGGTACGGTCGCGTGCTGGTCGAGCGGGTGGAGGGCTTTGCCAGCGAGCCGGAATGGCGCCGGGCCTATGACGAGATCAACGGCTTCGAGAAGCTGCTGGTCGACGACGGCGTGAAGATCGCCAAGATCTTCCTCTATATCGACCGCGACGAGCAGCTCGACCGCTTCGAGCGGCGCCTGCACGACCCGTTGAAGCGCTGGAAGCTGTCCTACGAGGATTTCCGCAATCGCGACAAATGGGACGAGTATCTGACGGTGGCCGACGACATGCTGGATCGCACCGATACGGCCGCCGCGCCCTGGACGGTGATCGCCGCCAACAGCAAGAAATATGCGCGGGTCACGGCTCTGGAGACCATTGCGGACCGGCTGTCGGCCGGGGTGAACCTCGCACCGGCCGAGCTGGACCCGGAGCTCGAGAAGCGCTTCACCGCCGAGATCGCGGCGGCGAAGCCCGGCTGACCGGGCGTGCCGTGACGGCAACGCGAGCGGCGTCTAGGGCAGGATCTTCTTCAGCGCCTGATCGATCAGCGCGTTGGCGATCTGCATCCGGGTCGTCGCCTGGACGGGAAAATCGTGGCCGTAGCCGTCGGGATGATTGCGCCGGGCAAAGCTGCGGCGCACGCCCTGCAGTTCGGCGGCCGTCATGCCCGGCCGCAGGCCGAGTTCGTCGAGGATCACCGCCGGATCGACGCTCGGCGGCTGCGCCGCATCGGGCAGATCCATCGGCTCCGGCGTCACCGGCTTCTTGCGGGCGCTGCCGGCCGTGGCCGAACGGGGCGGAACGATGCGGGCGAAGGCCGACCAGAATCCCGGCGAACTGCGAGGACCCGCGCCGTTCTGCGCCAAGGCCGCTTCGGCGGTGGCGACCTCGTCGAGGATCTGTTCAAAACTTGGGGCGGGCATCGTCGGTCACTCGGTTCATTGCGTGCCGATCGTCGCCGGAACCGATGAAGCGCCCGTTAAGTGGGCGATACCCGTGTCCCGTAATGGTTATCGGGACCTGTTCCGCCGATCGTCACAGACGAAACACGCGGCGGCGACGGAAGTTGCGAGGTTCCCTCAATGCCGTGGCAATAGCCGGCGACATGGTTACCGCCGGGTTCACGGATTCGCACATGAGCGCCCATGCGCGCGGAACCGGACCGCGGGGTCCGGCGTTGCTGCCTGCCTTCTTACCCAGGAAACCTGATTCATGATCGACTCGCCCAGGCAGTCAGCCCCGCAAGTGCAGCAGCGCGCCGTGGTCCGCGAAGGGCGGCCCTTCCCCCTCGGCGCCACATGGGATGGCCTCGGCGTCAATTTCGCCATCTTCTCGGCCAATGCGACCAAGGTCGAGCTCTGCCTGTTCGACGACGACGGCGTCACCGAGCGCGAGCGGATCGAACTGCCCGAATATACCGACGAGGTCTGGCACGGCTATCTGCCGGAAGCGCGTCCGGGCACCGTCTACGGCTTCCGGGTCCATGGACCCTACGAGCCCGAGGCCGGCCACCGCTTCAATGCCAACAAGCTGCTGATCGACCCCTATGCCAAGCAGCTGGTGGGCAATCTGGAATGGGGCCCCGAGCTGTTCGGCTACCAGCTCGACCATGCCGACAAGGATCTGTCCTTCAACGACCAGGACAGCGCGCATCTGATGCCCAAGTGCCGGGTCATCGATCCGGCCTTCACCTGGGGCTCGGCGACCCATCCCATGGTGCCGTGGGAGCGCACGATCACCTACGAGATGCATGTGAAGGGCTTCACCAAGCTCAACACCCGCATTCCCGAGGCCGAGCGCGGCACCTTCGCCGGTCTCGCCCATGCGCGCGTCGCCGAATATCTGCGGGCGCTCGGCGTCACCTCGGCCGAGCTCCTGCCGATCCATGCCTTCGTCGACGACAGCTACCTGATCGAGAAGGGGCTGAAGAACTACTGGGGCTATAACAGCCTCGCCTTCTTCGCCCCAGCGCCGCGCTATCTCCAGACGCCGTTCGTCAACGAGTTCAAGGAGATGATCAACCAGTTCCACAATGCCGGCATCGAGGTGATCCTCGACGTGGTCTACAACCACACCGCCGAAGGCAACGAGCTGGGCCCCACGCTCTCCCAGAAGGGCATCGACAACGCCAATTACTACCGGCTGCTGCCCGACCAGAAGCGCTACTACATCAACGACACCGGCACCGGGAACACGGTGAACCTGTCGCATCCGCGGGTGCTGCAGATGGTGGCGGATTCGCTGCGCTACTGGGTCAACGAAATGCGCGTCGACGGCTTCCGCTTCGACCTCGCCACGATCCTCGCCCGCGAGCCCCACGGCTTCGACGAGGGCGGCGGCTTCCTCGACGTGTGCCGCCAGGACCCGGTGCTGAGCCGCGTCAAGCTGATCGCCGAGCCGTGGGACATCGGTCCGGGCGGCTATCAGGTCGGCCAGTTCCCGCCGGGCTGGGCCGAGTGGAACGACAAGTTCCGCGACACGGTCCGTTCCTACTGGAAAGGCGACGACGGCGTGCTGCCGGAGTTCGCCCGCCGCATCTCCGGATCGGGCGACCTGTTCAACAGCCGCGGCCGCAAGCCTTGGGCGAGCGTCAACTTCATCACCGCCCATGACGGCTTCAACCTGAACGACCTCGTCTCCTATAACGACAAGCACAACGAGGCGAATGGCGAGGACAACAACGACGGTCATTCCAACAACCATTCCTGGAACCACGGCGTCGAAGGTCCGACCGACGATCCGGAGATCCAGGAGCTGCGCGAGCGCCAGAAGCGCAACATGCTGGCGACGCTGCTCCTGTCCCAGGGCACGCCGATGATCCTGGCGGGCGACGAGTTCGGCCACACCCAGGACGGCAACAACAATTCCTACGCCCAGGACAACGAGATCAACTGGCTGGACTGGAACAACATCAGCAAGGACGGCCGGGCGCTGCAGGAGTTCACGCGCAAGCTGATCGCCGTGCGCCGCGCCTATCCGATCCTGCATCGCGGCCGCTTCCTCGTCGGCGAGTACAACGAGGAACTGGACGTCAAGGACGTGACCTGGCTGTCGCCGACCGGCGACGAGATGGCGCAGGAGCAGTGGGACGAGGAGGGTGCGAAGTGCTTCGGCATGCTGCTCGACGGCCGCGCCCAGCCGACCGGCATCAAGAAGCGCGGCGACGACGCCACGCTGCTGATCATCACCAATTCCTACCACGACGTGGTGGAGTTCACCCTGCCCGAGGTGCCGGAAGGCAAGCGCTGGGTCTGCCTGATCGACACCAACACGCCGGATCGCACCGACGTGCCGTCCTTCAAATTCGGTGAGGTCTTCGAGGTGACCGGGCGCTCGTTGCTCGTCTTCGTTCTCAGCCAGGAAGACCGGCAGCCGAAGAACCTGCGCGAGGCGATCGGCGCCATCCTCGACATCAAGGAGCGGCCGCTGGACATCTCGCGGCCCTGAGGGCGCGGGCCACGGCCCGTCGCATCAATCCGGCTCGTTCGCGCCTTCCGGCGCGTGCGGGCCGGTGTCGTTTTGAGTGCCCTTCGCCGCGTTCGGATCGTAGGTGACGAAGAAGGTCCAGATCGCCCAGACCGCCGCGGCCGCCGTGACGATGCCCCAGAAGGACGCGGCGTGGAACCACTCCAGCGCCGACCAGCCGATCAGCGACGCGACCAGGCAGACCCGCACCCAGAGCGGGCGGTAGAACGGGTGCGCGGCCTCGTTGCTGCTCATCATCTGCGCAAAGTCCTCATCGTCGCTGCATCGTGACAGGCCGGCCAACCAGACCGGCCGCCAACGTCATCCACCATAGCCGAGCGCCGCCGGCAGGGCGAGGGTGAGCTGGGGAACGTAGGTCACCAGCAGCAGCACCACGACCAGCGGAATGAAGAACGGCACCAGCGCGCGGGCGAGCTGCGTGACCGGCAGCTTGGCGACATCCGCCACCACGAAGAGGCACAGCCCCACCGGAGGCGTGATCAGGCCGATCATCAGGTTCAGCACCATGACGACGCCCAGATGCAGCGGGTCGACGCCAAGCAGCGTCGCCGAGGGCAGCAGCACCGGGGCGAGCATGATGATCACCGGCGCGGAGGCCATGAAGCAGCCGAGGCCGAACAGGATGAGGTTCACCAGCAGCAGGAAGACCCAGGGTTCGGCGGAAAAGCCGATGATCGATTCGGCCAGATGGATCGGCACCTGCTCGGCGGTCAGGATCCAGCCGAGCAGCGCGCTGGCGGCGATGATGAACAGGACGTTGGCCGAGCTGCGGGCGGTTTCCATCACCAGTTCCGGCACGTCGGCCCAGCGCACTGTGCGATAGACGAACTTGCCGAGGATGAAGGCGTAGAGAACCGCGAAGGCCCCCGCTTCGGTCGGGGTGAAGACGCCGCCCAGAATGCCGCCGATGATGATCACCGGTGTCATCAAAGCGAGAAAGGCGTGGACGAAGGACGCGCCGAGCTCGCCGAAGCCGAAGGGCTGCGAACGGCCATAGCCCCGCTTCATCGAATAGACGGCGACCATCACCATCAGCGCGCCGCCCATCATCAGGCCGGGCACCAGCCCGGCGGCGAAGAGCCCGCCGATCGAGACGCCGGCGGTCAGGCCGTAGATGACGAAGGAGATGCTGGGCGGGATGATCGGCCCGATGGTCGAGGAGGCGGCGGTCAGGGCAGCGGCGAATTCGACGTCGTAGCCGTCCTCCTTCATCGCCTTGATCTCGATCTTGCCGAGCCCGCCGGCATCCGCCACGGCCGAACCGGACATGCCGGCGAACAGCATGCTGGCGACGACGTTCACGTGGCCGAGGCCGCCGGGCACAGCGCCGACGATCGCCTTGGCCAGGCGAAAGATGCGGTCGGTAATGCCGGCATGGTTCATCAGCTCGGCCGCCAGCATGAAGAACGGGATCGCCAGCAGCGGGAAGGAATCGATGCCGGTCGCCACGCGCTGGGCCGCGATCAGCGGGTCCATGCCCATGACCAGCACCACGTAGCCGAGGCCGACCACCACCATGACGGCGGCGATCGGCATGCCGGCTGCCAGCAGCAGGAAGAAGACGAGAAGATAGGTCATTACTGATCCCTCAGATCGCGGGACGCGGTCGGATCGTCGGGACGGACCTCGCCACGCAGGGCGTAGCGGGCATCGTGGACCGCGTGGATCACAAGGTGCAGGACGAGAATGCCGACGCCGGCCGGCAGGCTGAGATAGATCGCCGAATAGGGGATCTTCAGCGCCGTCGAGGTCTGGTTGGCCGCCAGCCCCATCAGCCGGATGCCGAGCCAGGCGAGATAGGCGAAGCCGAGCGCCGCGATCAGCTGCATCAGCGCCGAGAGCGCAAGGCGCAGGCGCGGCGGGGCGAGGACGAGAAAGGCGTCGACCTTCATCAGGCGGCGCCCGGCGGCCAGATGTGCCGCCGTCATGAAGGTGACCCAGAACAGCGAGATCTGGGCGACCTCCTCAGTCCAGCCGAGGGAATAGCCGAAGAAATAGCGCGAGATGACCTGCAGCCAGGCCGACGAGACCATGGCGAGAAAGGCGAGGATGATGACGAACGCGACCAGCCGGTTGAGCAGGGCGAGCGCGCGCGCCGGGCCCGGCCGGTCGGCAGTGGACAGGGACATGTTTCGCCTCTCAAGCGGTCGCGGATATGTCTCAGACAAGCATTCGGCGGCGCGCGGCCGGGCGGGGGCGCCCCCCGCCCCCCGCCGGGATCACATGGATTTGGCGGCTTCGAAGACGTCGTTGCCGATCACCTCGCGATAGGCCTCGTGGACCTCTTCGGCGCGTTCCTTGAAGCCGAAGACGTCCGGGTCCTCGACGATGGTCATGCCCTTTTCGCGCAGCAGCGCGACATACTCGCCGCTGATCCTGCTCATCTTCTCGGCATGCCGGGTTTCAGCATCGGCCGCAGCGTCGACGATGACCTTGCGGTGCTCCTCGCTGAGGCTGTCGAGGAAGCTCACGCTGGCGTTCAGGAAGAGCCGCGTCTGCATGTGGTTGGTCAGGGACAGATTGCCGGCGACCTCGTAGATCTTCCAGTCGTGCATGACCTCGATCGGGTTCTCCATGCCGTCGACCGTGCCGGTCTTCAGCGCCAGGAAGAATTCCGACGAGGACAGCGGCGTCGGCTGCACGCCGAAGGCCCGCCAAGTGTCCATGTAGATGTCGATGCGCGGCACCCGGATCTTCAGGCCCTGGATGTCGTCGACCGAATTCACCTCGGTCTCCTTGGTGGACAGGATGCGCGGGTTTCGGTTGAGGAAGGCGAGCGTGCGCACGCCGGCCTGTTCGGCCATGTCCTCGGTCCAGCCCTTGGCGGTGTCGCTGGCGAGGAACGCGTTGAGGTGGTCCTGGTCGCGCCAGAAGAAGGGCAGGTTGATGATCGACCATTTCGGATAGAAGTTCGAGACGATCTCGCCGTTGAGGGCAAGCTGGGTCAGTCCGCCCTGCAGCTGCTCGAACACCTCGCGGTCCTTGCCGAGGGTGGAGTTCGGGAAGATCTTGACGGTGATCTCGCCACCGGTCTCTTCCTTCACCTGCTCGGCGAACTCGACCAGCGTCTCGTGGCGCGGATCGTTGATCGGTGCGAGATGCGCCAGATTGATCTCGCGCGCATCGGCCTGCGCCGTCAGCGCACCGCCCAGAAGCAAGGCCATCGCGGCCGTCATCATCTTCATGGTCATCTCTCCTCCCTAGAGCCAGTGGACCGCACATGCGAAGAGCGGACCGGCACGATGGGTGCCGCTGGCCGCCTTCGCGCTCCCCGCGATCCGGCCGCACTATGGTCGCATGCCAGCGCATTCGTCAATGCATACGTTAGATTGTACGGAAAGAATGCGCGGTGGCAGGCTGGGAGATCTGGCGCTGAGGCACCTTCACTTGAGGTTCCGGGAGGCGATTGGGCGAGCGCCATGACTGATCGGCGATCATCGCGTGATGTGTCCGTCGCTTACAGCGAACATATGGTGACGGACCGCCCCTCAGGCGAAGGCAGCGGTCTCCGTCATCGACGCCCGAGCGGCATCAACCGGTCGCTCAGTCGCGGTTCCGGATCCGCGAAAAGGCCCGCCCCAGCCAAGCGTTCTGCCGTTGGCGCAGACGGCGATAGGCCGGCAGCTGGACCAGCACCATCAGGATAATGGCAAGGATCAGGATCAGGCTGACCGGACGGGTGAAGAAGCCGGTGACATCGCCCTGCCCCACCATCAGCGCGCGGCGCAGATTGGTATCGGCCATCGGCCCGAGGATCACCCCGATGACCAGCGGCGCGATGGGATAGTCCATCTCGGTCAGAAGGTAGGCGGCAAGCCCCACCAGCACCATCAGGTAGAGATTGAAGACGCTGAGGCCGAGCGCATAGGAGCCGAGAACGCTGATCACGGCGACGACCGGCATGAACAGGGTCACCGGAATGCTCAGCACCCGCACCACCTGGCGGGCGAGGAAGATGCCGTTCAGCCACATGGCGAGCGACGCCAGCACCATGATGGCGGCCAGTTCGGTCAGGAAGGTCGGGCGCTCAATGGAGACCATGGGGCCCGGCGTCAGGCCGTGCAGCATCAGCGCGCCCAGCAGCATGACCGCCGGCGGGCTGCCGGGGATGCCGAGCGTGACCAGCGGGATCAGCGCACCGCCGATGCAGGCATTGTTGGCGGTTTCAGCGGAGATCAGGCCGGCCGGTTCGCCCTTGCCGAACTCCTCCGGGGTCTTCGACATGCTCTTGGCGGTGCCGTAGGAGACCCAGCCGGCGATGTCCTCGCCGATGCCGGGCACCGCGCCAATGCCGACGCCGATCAGGCCGGACCGCACGATATGGCGCAGATTGCCGAAGATGGTGCGGAAATCGGGCAGCACCCGGCCGACCTTCTGGATCGGACCGGCGACGTGCCGCTCCTGCAGCGACCGGATGATCTGCGGCACGGCGAAGGCGCCGATCAGCACCGGCACCACCTCGAGACCGGAATCGAGTTCCGGCAGGCCGAAGGTGAAGCGCGGAAAGAACATCAGGAGATCGCGCCCGACTGTCGACAAAGCGAGACCGATGAAGCCGGCGATCCAGCCCTTCAGGACCAGGTCCGGGCTGGTCAGGGTGCCGGAGATCAGGATGCCGAACAGGGCCAGGACGAAGAATTCGTAGGAGGTGAACTGCAGCGCCAGTTCGACGATCAGCGGCGCCGAGACGACCAGGGCCAGCATGCCGATGACGGTACCGATGAAGGAGGCGGTGGTGGTCAGTCCCAGCGCGCGGCCACCATCGCCGCGCCGCGCCATCGGGTAGCCGTCGAGGGCAGAAGCGGCAGAGGCGGCCGTGCCGGGAATGTTCATGAGGATGGCGGAATAGGAGCCGCCATAGACCGCGCCGACATACATGGACAGGAGCGCGATCAGGGCGACGTCGAGGTCGAAGCCGTAGGTCAGCGTCGCCAGGAGCCCGACGCCGAGGGTCGCCGTCAAGCCGGGCAGCGCCCCGAAGACGATCCCCAGAAGGCTCGATCCGATGAGGAGCGCCCAGTTGGACGGGCTCGCCAAGAGCGTGCCGAGGGCCGCGAAGAACGAACCGAAGGTGTCGAGGAGCCACATGGAGATCGCCTAGAAACTGGAGCGGAGCAGCGCCCGGACATGGTCGCTCGCCACGATCGTCAGCCCCTCGTGGGGAAGCGGCACCAGGAGCCCGTATTTGAAGACGATGCCGAGGATCAGTGGCGCGAGGAGGCTGAGGCCGACGCATTGCCTTGCATGGCGCGCGGCATCCTTCGGCATGCGGGTGGCGCGCAGAAGCGCGGCGCAGGCGGCCAGGACGGCCAGCCAGATCAGCGCGTCGACGATCAGCGCGGCAGGCGTCCGCACGCCGGTCTCCACTCCGAGGAGCGCCGCCCCGCCGACCGCGAGGGACACGCCGAAGAACAGCGCCAGGATCAGCCGGGTCGCTGGCGCAGCGGTGAGGTGGAAGAGCGTCGCGAAGGCCAGCAGGAACAGCGCCGTCGCGGCGATGAAGTCGACCCGTGGCACGAGGGCGTAGACATAGAAGACGATGAGCGCGGCGATCAGCCAGAAGGTGGCGCTGCGCTCGGACAGGCGGCCGGGCGCCATCTGGCGGATCGACGCCAGCGCCGCTGCGGCCCCGCCGGCGCGCCGGGCGCGGGCCAGCAGCATCAGGCTCAAGACGACCAGGCCGGTGGCGACGATGAGCGGAAACAGCGCCGGCGACACGTACCAAGCGTTGCGCACGCCGGCATAGCTGCCCTGCAGGGGGTAGGTCAGCGACCGAACCAGCATCGCCGTGGCGGCGGCCAGAATGGCGAGCCCGGCCCAGAAATCGGCGCGGGCGTCCTTGAGCGAGCGATCTCGATCCATGCCCTGCGGCACTCCTCACATTCCCGGAAAGGCCGGGGGCAAGGCGGCCTGGCCGCATCGCCCCCGGTGATGGTCCTGTCGGGTCTGCCGGTTACGGGCGCGGAATCCCCAGTTTCTCCGGGCTGACCGTCGCCGCGCCGAGATCCTCGAGCGTCCAGGCGAACAGCGATTCCAGCCGGTTCATCTCGGCACTCGCCTCTTCGCCGGTGAGGCCGGACAGGGTGTAGTGATTGTCCGCCGCCCATTCGACGACCGCGTCGGTGGCCATGGCCGCATCGAAGGCGCTGACCAGCTTGGCCTTGACGTCGTCGGGCGTGTCGGCCCGCACGGCGAGGCCGATGGCCTGCTTGACCGGCAGCGTCTCGGTCAGGCCCGGATAGGCGTCGAAGGCCGACGGCACGGTACCGATGTCGGGAAGCTCCGTGGCGTCCGCCACCAGCATGGCGAGCGGCCGCAGACGCTTGGCCTGGATGAGCTGCTGCTGCTCGGCGAGCGAGGTGACGACCAACGTGACCTCGCCGGAAATTGCCGCATTCTGGGCCGGGGCCGAGCCGGTATAGGGAATGAAGTTGAACTCCGTCCCCGTTCCCTTCTGCAGGGCCAGAAGGTTGAGATGGTGGATCGAGCCGGCCGCACTGGCGCCGGCGCGAATGGTGCCGGGAGCCTCCTTGGCGGCGGCGATGAGCTCGTCGAGGGTCTGGTACGGGGCGTTCGCCGAGACCGAGATGATTTCCGGCGAGCCGCCGACGAGGAAGAAGTCCCAGACGTCCATGCGCTGGTCCCAGCCGCCCTGGATGCCGGCGGTGACGACGGATTCCGAAATGCCGGCCAGCGTGTAGCCGTCGGCGGGCTGCGAATGGACGTAGCTCATGCCGACCGACCCGCCGACGCCGCCGGTGCGGTTGGAGACGTTGATATTGACGCCCAGCCCGTCCTGCATCTCCGCCGAAATCAGCCGGTTCAGCGTGTCGGTTCCGCCGCCGGCGGCCCAGACGACGACGTTGGAGATGTCGCGATCCGGGTAGTCCTGCGCCATTGCGGGCATTGCGAGGGCCCCGGCCAGCAGCGCTGCCGCGCCTGCAGTTTTCCAGTCAAGCATCTGATTTTCCTCCCATGAGACGTTCCACTCGGTATTCCTCCGACCTCCCAGTCGGAGCAATCTCGGCACATTGTATGCGCTTATGTATTAGTCTACTGATAGGGTACTGCTCTTTTATATCCTTGTCGAGGTCGCCTGATGCTCAGTCTTTCCGGGATCGCTTTTCACGGCCACGGGCTGAACCGTCCGGAATGCGTCCTTGCCCATGCGTCAGGGCTTTTGATCACCGCCGACTGGACCGGTGGCGGCGGCGTCTCGATCATCGAGCCGTCGGGGCGGGTCAGCCGGCATCTGGCGCAGAACCCGCCCCGGCCGCTGCGACCGAACGGCATCGCGCTGGAGCGCGGCGGCAGCCTGTTGTTGACCGAGCTCGGCGTCGACACCGGCGGCGTGTGGCGGCTTCACCCGGACGGCACGGTGGACCCGGTGCTGCTGGAGGTGGACGGCACGCCGCTGCCGCCGTCCAATTTCGTGCATCTGGATGCGGCCGGCCGCATGTGGGTGACGGTCAGCACGCGCATGAATCCGCGCCATCTGGCGGCGCGCGGCGACGTTGCCGACGGCTTCATCGTCCTCGTCGAGGACGGACATGCGCGGATCGTCGCCGACGGGATCGGCTTCAGCAACGAATGCCTCGTCTCCCCCGACGGCCGCCATCTCTATATCAACGAGACCTTCACCCGGCGCCTCACCCGCTTCACCATCGCGGAGGGGAAACTGGAGGCGCGGCAGGTGGTGGCCGAGTTCGGCCCCGGCACCTATCCCGACGGCATGACCTTCGATGCAGAAGGTCATCTGTGGATCACCAGCATCGTCAGCAACCGGGTCATCCGGGTCAGCCCCGGCGGCGACCAGACCCTGATGCTGGAAGACTGCGATGCCGGTCACGTCGCCTATGTCGAGGCGGCCTATGCGTCGAAGACCATCGAGCGCTCGCATCTCGACACGATGAAGAGCGAGAAGCTGCGGGCGATCTCCAGCCTCGCCTTCGGCGGGCCCGACCTTCGAACCGCCTATCTCGGCTGCCTGCAGGGCGAGGCGATCGCCAGTTTCGAGAGCCCGGTGGCCGGTTTCGCGCCGCTGCACTGGTCGCTGCCGATCGATGCGCTGGAACGGCGGATCGCCGACCTGCCGACCGTCGCCCCGAACCCGTCCTGATCTTGAACGCCGAGGAGCCCGAGACCCATGAGCACACTGCGCGTTGCGACCATCGGCGCCGGCTATTTCAGCCGCTTCCACCATGATGCCTGGTCGCGCATCGAGGACGCTTCGCTGGTCGCGGTCTGCGACCAGGATGCGGCAAAGGCGCAGGACTATGCCGAGCGCTTCGCCGTGCCCGCGGTCTATACCGATGTCGACGCCATGCTCGAGGCCGAGCGCCCCGATCTCGTCGACATCATCACCCCGCCGCACACCCATCTGGACCTGATCCGCAAGACCACGGCGCGGCGCATTCCGACGATCTGCCAGAAGGCCTTCTGCACCAGCGTCGCGGAAGCCGAAGAGGCGACGCGGATCGCAGCCGAGGCGGACACCATGCTGGTGGTGCACGAGAATTTCCGCTTCCAGCCCTGGCACCGTGAGATCCGCCGCCAGATCGAGGCCGGACGGATCGGCAGCGTCTACCAGGCCAGCTTCCGCCTGCGGCCCGGCGACGGGCAGGGCCCGCGGGCCTATCTCGATCGCCAGCCCTATTTCCAGAAGATGGAGCGCTTCCTCGTCCACGAGACGGCGATCCATTTCATCGACACGTTCCGCTACCTCTTCGGCCCTGTCGAGGCGGTGATGGCCCGGCTGGTGCGGCTCAATCCGGCGATCGTCGGCGAGGATGCCGGCATCATCCTGTTCGAGTTCGCGAACGGCGCGCGGGCCATGCTGGACGGCAACCGGCTGGGCGACCATCAGGCCGACGACCGGCGCCTGACCATGGGCGAGATGCTGGTCGAGGGCTCGGACGGCACGATCCGGCTCGACGGCTACGGACGGCTGTTCTTCCGCGCCTTCGGCAGCAATGACGAGAGCGAGATCGCCTATGAGCGCAACATGGAGGGGTTCGGCGGGGACAGCGTCCTCGCCCTGCAACGCCATGTGGTGGACCATCTCCTGCGCCAGATACCTGTCGTCAACGCGGCGGCGGACTATCTGGCCAATCTGCGGATCGAGGCGGCCATCTATGCCTCCGCCCGCGACGGAATGCTAAAGACGGTCCAAGATGATTCTCATGCGGAAGGTGCCTTGTGACAGTGGCGACAGAGACTGGAACGCCCGCTTCCGTCGCGGAGGAGCGGATCTCCTATGCCGAGCGTGCGTATCGTGAGATCCGCAGGCTGATCCTGAACAACGAGATGCCTGCCGGCACGCATGTCCTGGAAAAGGAACTGTCGGTTCTTCTGGAGATGAGCCGCACGCCGATCCACGAAGCCATGATCCGCCTCGCCGAGGAAGGCATGGTCGAGATCAAGCCGCGGCACGGCATGCGCGTCCTGCCGGTCTCGGCCGACGACATGCAGGAAATCTACCAGATCCTGACGGCGCTGGAATCGGAGGCGGCCGAGGAGATCGCCCGCGAGGGCGTCGCCGACGAAGCGATGAAGGCCATGCGCCAGGCGGTGGACGACATGGACGCCGCGCTCAAGAGCGACGACCTCCTGGCCTGGGCGCAGTCCGACGATCATTTCCATCGCCTGCTGATGGAGAACTGTCCGAACCGGCGTCTGCGCGCGCTGGTCTCGCAGTTCCTTGCCCAGTCGCACCGGGTCCGCATGCTCACCTTGCGCCTGCGCCCCAAGCCGGTGGGGTCGAACGAGGACCACGAAGCGCTGCTCGATGCGATCGAGCGCCGGGACGCCGATGCCGCCCGGCAGATCCACCGCGAACATCGCTTCCGCAATGGCCGCATGCTGGTCGGCCTGCTGCGCGATTACGGCCTGACCCAGCTTTAGCCGCCGGCGGACGGCGCACGGACCCGCGGTCGCCCGTCTCAGAAGAATGGGCGTGGCTTGCCCCCTCGCCCGCCACGCCCCGTCGCAGCCGGGCGATCAGCCCGACGCGCCAGCCAGAAGCGTGAGCTCGGTCACGCGCTTGCCCGTCACCATGTCCCGCGACGCCGCGTCGAAGGTCTGGAAATGCGGCGAGGCCAGATGGGCCTCGAACGCCGCGCGGTCGTCATAGACTTCGTAGAGGATGATCCCGTAGGCGTCGCCGGGCCGGGCGCACACGTCGAAGACGCGGCAGCCGGGCTCGTCCGCCAAAGACCGGCGGGCGTTCTCGACGATCAGCTTCTCGAAGGCCGGGCCGGAGCCCTCGGCGACCGCGAATTCGACGAGAATGACGTAGGGTGCGGCGGCGACCGCTTTGGCTTCGCTCATTTGGCAGCCTCGATTTCCGCGATGACGGCGCGAGTGATGTCGGCGGTGCCGTTGCTGCCGCCGAACTCGAAGGGCCGGATGCGCTCGGCATAGGCCTTGTCGATCGCAGCTTCCAGGATCAGCGAGGCATCGGTCAGCGCGTCCAGCTTGTGACGGGCGCCCAGCCAGTCCAGCATCATCGCGGTCGACAGGAGCATAGCGGTCGGATTGGCCTTGCCGGTGCCCACGATGTCCGGCGCGCTGCCATGGCTCGGCTGGAACAGCGCATGCTCGTCGCCGATCTCGGCGCAGGGTGCCAGCCCCATGCCGCCGACGAGACCACCGCCGAGGTCGGAGATGATGTCGCCGAACATGTTCTCCATGACCATGACGTCGAAGTCCCACGGCTTGCGGATCAGATCCAGCGCCGTCGCGTCGACATAGGCGGAATCGGCGTCCACGCCGGGGAAGTTCTTGGCCCGCTCGTTGAAGATCTTGCGGAAGAAGGCCATGGCCACGAAGACGTTCGACTTGTCGACGCAGGTGACGCGGCCGGTCTTGCCGCGCAGCCGCTGGCGCCGCTCGGCGAGGCGGAAGGAGAAATCGAACAGCTTCTCGGAGGTCGAGCGCGTGATGACCATGGTCTCGCGCGCGACCTTGTCGTCCTCAATCGTGCCCTTGCCGCGGGAATAGAACAGCCCCTCGGTGGATTCGCGAATGATGACGAGGTCTATGTCCTTGGCGCGCGGATCGGCCAGCGGGCTCGGCGTATTGGGCAGATGGCGGACCGGGCGGACGCCGGCATAGAGGCCGAATTCCCGGCGCATCTCCAGATGCGGGGCAATCTCGGTGCCGTCCGGATAGCGGATGTCGGGAAGGCCCATGGCGCCAAAAAGGATCGCGTCGCAGGACCTCGTCGCGTCGGCGGCCTCGTCGGTCAGGGCGATGCCGGTTTCCTTGTAATAGGCCGCACCGCCTGGATGCTGGTGGCGCACGAGACGGAAGCCGCAACGCGCCTCCAGAGCGTCCAGAACCGCCAGACCGCTGTCCATCACCTCGACTCCGATCCCGTCACCGGGAAGGACCACGATCTCCAGATCACTCATTCGGACACTCCTGTCGCCACTCAATCCTCGCGATCAGGCCTAGCCCCATTCAATGAATGCGTCAATGCATGCATTGTTGCAGCGGTCGCGAATCTCGAGCTTGGCGCGCCTGTCGATCGCGCCTGATTGCGTTTGGTTAGCCGGATTCAGCCGCGCTCCCGGAGCTGTCGCCTCTGAACGCATGCCTGCGGGCAATGGGTGGGGTGGCACGTGAACGGCAAGCCGCCAGGGTCACTCCACGGCAGCGCTTGAGCGCCCACGAGGCGGGTCGCAAGTGAAGGAAGGCAGCTGCCGAGGGCGTGCCGCACGGGGGCTGCCCGGGTGGACCGCCGGCGCTACGAGGAGCGCCGACGGTCCGTGATCGGGCTACTCCGCGGCTTCTCGGGTCGTCGCGGGCGCGACGATGCGGGCGGCGCAGTATTTGAACTCCGGGATCTTGCCGAAAGGATCGAGCATCGGGTTGGTCAACATGTTGGCCGGGCTCTCGTTGAAGCAGAACGGCATGAAGACCATGCCGTCGGCGACCTCCCGGTCGGCCCGCAGGATCGCCTCGACCGTGCCGCGCCGGGTCTCGATCGCGATCATCTCGCCCTGTTGCAGGCCCCTGCGACCGATCTCGCGCGGGTTCATCGAGGCGATGCCCTGGGGCTCGATGGCGTCCAGCACGCCGGCCCTTCGGGTCATGGCGCCGGTGTGCCAGTGTTCGAGCAGCCGCCCCGTGGTCAGCACGAGCGGATAGTCCGCGTCGGGCACCTCGTCCGGCGGCAGCAGATCGGCCGGCACGATGCGGCCACGGCCGTCGGCGGTCGGGAAGCTGGTCGAGAAGATGATCTCGTTGCCCGGCTGGTCGGGGCCGTCGGCCGGGTAGATCACCGATTCCTCCCGTTCCACGCGCTCCCAGGAGATATGCTTCAGCGACGGCATCACCGCCGCCATCTCCGTATAGACCTCCGAGACATGGCCGTAATTCCAGTCGAGGCCGATGCGGCGGGCAAGGTCGATGATGATGTCGAGGTCCTGCCGGGCCTCGCCGGGCAGGTCGAGCGCCGGCCGGCCGATCTGCACCTGCCGGTTGGTGTTGGTGAAGGTGCCGAGCTTTTCGGCATGGACCGAGGCCGGCAGGACGACGTCGGCGTGCCAGGCGGTCTCGGTGAGGAAGATGTCCTGCACCACCAGATGCTCGAGCTTGGCCAGCGCACCACGGGCATGGGCCTGGTCGGGATCCGACATGGCCGGATTCTCGCCCATCACATACATGCCCTTGATGACGTCGTCATGGATCGCGTCGATGATCTCGACGACGGTCAGCCCGGTCTTGGGGTCGAGCGTCTGGCCCCAGAAATTCTCGTAGGTCCCGCGAATATCGGGATTCTCGACGGATTTGTAGTCGGGATAATACATCGGGATCAGCCCGGCATCCGACGCGCCCTGGACGTTGTTCTGGCCGCGCAGCGGATGCAGACCGGTGCCCGGGCGGCCGATCTGGCCGGTGATCAGCGCCAGCGCGATCAGGCAGCGGGAATTGTCCGTGCCGTGGGTGTGCTGGGAGATGCCCATGCCCCAGAAGATGATCGAGCGTTCGGCCTTGGCATAGGTGCGGGCGACGTCCCGCAGCGTCTCGGCCGGCACCCGGCAGATGTTGGCCATGGCCTCGGGCGAGAAGTCCTTGACCTTCTCCTTCAGCGCCTCGAAGCCGGCGACATTGGCCTGGATATACTGCTCGTCATAAAGCTGTTCCTCGATGATCACGTGGATCAGCGCGTTCAGCATGGCGACGTCGGTGCCGGGCTTGAACTTCAGCGAGTGGGTCGCGTGACGCATCAGGTCCTGGCCGCGCGGGTCCATGACGATGAGCTGCTTGCCCAGCTTGGCGGCCTGCTTGAAATAGGTCGCGGCGACTGGGTGGTTGGTCGTCGGGCGAGCGCCGATGACGATGATGCACTCGGCCTTCATGGCGTCGTTGAACGGCGCCGAGACCGCGCCGGAGCCGACGCCCTCCATCAGCGCGGCCACCGAGGAGGCGTGGCAGAGCCGCGTGCAATGGTCGATATTGTTGGTGCCGAAACCCTGCCGGATCAGCTTCTGGAAGAGATAGGCCTCCTCGTTCGATCCCTTGGCCGAGCCGAAGCCGGCCAGCGCCTGGCCGCCATGGGCCGCCATGATCGATGTCAGCCCGCCGGCGGCGCGCTCCATCGCCTCTTCCCAGGTCGCCTCGCGAAAAACGGTCAGCGGATCGACGTTGCGCATGTCGATGTCGCCGGCCTTCGGCGCATCGTCGCGGCGGATCAGCGGCTTGGTCAGGCGCTCCGGCGACATGGCGTAGTCGAAGCCGAAGCGGCCCTTCACGCACAGCCGGTTCTCGTTGGCATAGCCGTCGCGGCCGTCGACCTGGACGATGCGGTTGTCCTTGACCGCGACCTTGGTCTGGCAGCCGACGCCGCAGAACGGGCAGACGCTGTCGACGACCTTGTCGAAGTCCTGGATCGCGCGGACGGTGCGTGTCTCGTCCATCAGCGACTTCTCGTACAATGCACCGGTCGGGCAGGCCTGGACGCATTCGCCGCAGGTCACGCAGGTCGACAGGCCCATCGGGTCGTGGATGTCGAAGACCGGCACGGAGCGGTTGCCGCGCTCGGCCATGCCGATGACGTCGTTGACCTGCACCTCGCGGCAGGCGCGCACGCAGGCGCCGCAGGTGATGCAGGCGTCCATGTTGACCGCGATGGCCGGATTGGTCACGTCGAACTCGGCCGTGGCGTGCCCGTCGGCGAATTTCGACGGATAGCGGTCGCTGCCGGCCACCCCCATGGAGGACGCCCAGTCCCAGAACATCGACTGGTTGTCCGGGCTTTCCTCGGGCGGCCGCATGTTGCTGGCCAGAAGCTCAACCACCATCTGGCGCGACTTCACCGCGCGCTCGGTGGCGGTGCGCACCACCATGCCCTCGGCGGGCTTGCGGATGCAGGAGGCGGCCAGCACCCGTTCGCCGTCGATCTCCACCATGCAGGCGCGGCAATTGCCGTCCGGCCGGTAGCCCGGCATGTCGACATGGCACAGATGCGGGATGCGCGTGCCCTCGCGCTTGGCCACTTCCCAGATGGTCTCGCCGGCATCCGCGGCGACGGACTTGCCGTCGAGTTCGAAGGTGATCTTGCTCGTCATCGCGACAGCTCCTCGCGGAAATGCGTCAGAAGATGATTCACGGGATTGGGCGCCGCCTGGCCGAGACCGCAGATCGAGGCGTCGCGCAGGACGGTCTCCAGATCGCGGATCGCCGTTTCGTCGATCGGCCCCCGGGACTCCAGCAGCGACACCAGCTTGCCGGTGCCCTCGCGGCAGGGCGTGCACTGGCCGCAGCTCTCATGCTCGAAGAAGCGCAGAAGGTTGAGCGTGGCCTCCCTGATATCGTCCTGGTCGGAGAACACCACGACGGCATGGGAGCCGACGAAGGCGCCGTGGCGGGCGAGCTCGCCGCCGAAATCCAGCGGAATGTCGCCGAGGGAGGCGGGCAGGACGCCGCCCGAGGCGCCGCCGGGCAGATAGGCCTTGAACGCATGGCCCTCGGCCATGCCGCCGCAATGCTCCTCGATCAGTTCGCGCACGGTGATGCCGGCCGGGGCGAGCTTGACGCCCGGCTCGCGCACGCGGCCCGAGACCGACCAGGAGCGCAGTCCCGGAAAGCCCGGCTTGCCGAGGCCGGTGAACCATTCGGGCCCGTTGTCGACGATGTCGCGGATCCACCACAGGGTCTCGACATTGTGGTTCAGCGTCGGACGCCCGAACAGGCCGACTTCGGCGATGTAGGGCGGCCGGTGCCGCGGCAGGCCGCGCTTGCCCTCGATGCTCTCCAGCATCGCGCTTTCCTCGCCGCAGATATAGGCGCCGGCGCCGCGGCGCAGCTCGATGAAGCCCGGCGTGATCAGGCCGCCGGCTTCCAGCGCGGCGATCTCGGTGCGCAGGATGTGCAGCACGGCCGGGTATTCGTCACGCATGTAGAAGTAGATGCGCTCGGCCTCGACCGCATGGGCGGCGACGAGCGCGCCTTCCAGTGTGCGGTGCGGGTCGCGCTCCAGGTGGTAGCGGTCCTTGAAGGTGCCGGGCTCGCCCTCGTCGCCATTGATGGTCATCAGGCGCGGCCCCGGATAGGAGCGCACGAAGCCCCATTTCTTGCCGGCCGGGAAGCCGGCACCGCCGAGCCCGCGCAGGCCGGCGGACTGCATGGTCTCGATCAGCGTGTCGACGGCGAGCGACCCGTCGCGGATCTTCGCGAGCAGCTTGTAGCCGCCGGCGGCGAGATAATCGGCCAGATTGGTGTAGTCGGGCACGCGGACGGTGGTCTCGCCGGCAGCGGCCAGGGCAGCCAACCCCTCGGCGCTGGCGTTGTCGACCTCGCGGTCGCCGATGCGGGCGGCCGGCGCGGTGGCGCAGCGGCCCATGCAGGGTGCGCGCACGACGCGGATGGCGGCCGGATCGACGCCTGCCGACACTTCACCGATCAGCGCTTCGGCGCCGGCCAGCGCACAGCTGATCGAATCGCAGATCCGGATGGTCAGCGGCGCCGGCTTCTCCTCGCCTTCGCGCACCACGTCGAAATGGTCGTAGAAGGACGCCACCTCGTAGACTTCCGCCTGGGACAGCCGCATCTCCTCGGCCAGGGCGCGCAGATGGGCCGCGCTCAGGCAGCCGAAGCGATCCTGGATCAGATGCAGATATTCAATGAGTAGGTCCCGTCGCCGCTCCCCTTCGCCGAGGAGCTCCCGTATGTCCGACCACGCCGTCTCGTCGAGTTCCCGTCCCTTGGGCCCACGATCCCGTGGCCGAAGCTCCCGCACCGCCATTCTTCCTCCTTCACGGTGCCCACCATGAACCTCAATGCCGCATAACGCCTTGAGGCAAAAGACCGTACCAAAAAATATCCCGACATGGCGACCGCAACGGCGCCCCGAACCGGCGATTTTCGTACTTGTAGCTTACGGAACGATGCGTCAGCCTGACGAGGGGAGAGGGAGACGCGGGCAGGCCGGTTTCGCGTGAGCGCCATCGGTCCGCACCCGCGCGGGCTCCAGCGGCCGTTTCGCGGCCGCACCGGTTGCAAGGGAGGGGACGCCGATGAAGATCGAGCGCATCGACACCTATGTTCTCAAGGTCTCCAGCCGGGAGAACGCGTTCTATTCGTCGCAGGATTATTTCGCCGAACGCACCAGCCTTCTGGTCCGGATCACCTGCGACGACGGGACGACCGGCTGGGGCGAAGGCGGCCAGTACGGCCCGCCCGAGCCGCCGGCCAGCTGCATCCGGGACGTCATCGGCCCGCGGCTGATCGGACGCTATCCGGCCGCACCGACGGCGATCTTCGAGGAGTTCTACGCCCGCACGCGGGATTTCGGCCAGAAGGGCGCCTATGTCGAGGCGCTCAGCGCCATCGACATCGCCCTGTGGGACATCTTCGGCACGATGGTCGGCCAGCCTGTCCACGCGCTTCTCGGCGGCGCGATCCGCCAGCGCGTGCGGGCCTACGGGACCGGCTGCTACTATCCGCCGGACTATGCCGACCGCCCGGTGATGCTGGACAAATTGCGCGAAGAGGTGCTGCGCATCCGCGCCACCGGCGTCGCCGCGGTCAAGATGAAGATCGGCCTCCTGCCGATCCGCGACGACATCGAGCGCATGCGCCTCGTGCGCGAGACCCTCGGCGACGACGTCGAGATCATGGCCGATGCCAACCACGCCTATAACTACGCCTCCGCCGTGCGGATCGGCCGGGTCATGGAAGAGCTGGATTTCCGCTGGTTCGAGGAGCCGGTGGTGCCGGAGGACCGCGAGGGCTATCGCCGCCTGCGCGAGACGCTGGACGTGCCGATCGCCGGCGGCGAGGCCGAATTCACCCGCTTCGGCTTCCGCGACCTCATCGGCGGCGGCTGCATCGACATCGCCCAGCCGGACATCTGCGCGGCCGGCGGCTTCACCGAATGGAAGAACATCCTGGCGCTGGCGACGAGCCATAACATCATGGTGGTGCCGCATGTCTGGGGATCGGGCGTGGCCGTCGCCGCGGCCCTGCAGGCGCTGGCGATCGTGCCCCATGCGCCCTACACGGCGCGTCCGGTGCCGCTGCAGAACGAGACGATGATCGAGTTCGACCGCACCTACAATCCGCTGCGCGACGACATCCTGACGGAGGCATTCGTGCTCGAGGACGAGTGCCTGGCGATCCCCACCGGCCCCGGCCTCGGTGTCACGGTCGACGAGGGCGCCGTGCGCCGGCACTGCGTGCGGCACGAGACGATCGACGCCGGCTCCTGACAGGCCGGCCTTTGGCGACCGTCGCCAGGACCGGCATCCAGCGATGCC
This sequence comes from Aurantimonas sp. NFXS3, assembly GCF_049132005.1. Classification (NCBI taxonomy): domain Bacteria; kingdom Pseudomonadati; phylum Pseudomonadota; class Alphaproteobacteria; order Hyphomicrobiales; family Aurantimonadaceae; genus Aurantimonas; species Aurantimonas sp. NFXS3. The sequence goes on along the minus strand of NZ_JAGDDZ010000002.1, from coordinate 289,012 downwards.
TCAGGGGCAGACGCCCCGGGCGCGGACATAGCGGGCGGAGACCCAGCCGGACGGAGAGGCCGGGCCCCACAACGGGTCCTCGCAGTCCCCTTCCATGCAGGTCACGTGGTACCAGTTGCCGCGCCGGTCGTAGACCGACAGGAGATCGCCGGCATAGACCTCGCCGATCTGCCGCGTACTGGAGGACGGCCCGCGCCGCACCGCCAGAAATCCCGCGCCGGTCCGGTGGTCGTAGGAGGAGATCGGGCGCACGCCGCTCACCCGTCCGGTGCAGTCGCCGGCGAGCGCCTGGGGCGCGGTGCCAAGCCCCGCAGCGACGAGAACCGCCGCTGCGATCCCAGATGTCAGTCGCGTCATCCGATCGTCCTTTCGAAGCGCCCGTCGTGGGCAGGTGCCGCGCCCATCCTGCCGAAGACGGCGGCAAGCCCCTTGATCCGCATCAAGCGGCGCGGCGGGCTCGGGCCTTTCCGCGCCGACAGGTCGGCGTCAGGGCTGTGCCGCCCAGTAGCGCGCAAGATCGCTGCGCAGCCGGGCCGGCGATCGCGTTCCCCATTCGTCGCGATGGCCCACCAGATAGAGGACCGGCCGCAGCCGCGACGGACGGGCGGCCGCGAGATCGGCAAACTGGTCGGGTACGAAGACGTGCCGGCCGTAGATGTGGCGGGCCTCCACCGGCAGGCTCGGAAGGGCCCGGCGCACGAGTTCGCTGCAGAAGAAGCAATCCGCCGTATCCGCGTCGAAGCGGAAATCGAAGGGCTGGCCGATGGCGCCGAGCAGGAACCGCATCGCCCGGCGGCGTTCGGCGCGCGCGGCGAGCGTCGGGCGCAGCACGACCAGATAATCCGCGTTGAGGACGGTCTCGGCCGAACTCAGATGCACCCCGTCCTGATCCGCTTCGATGAAGGTCCGGCCCGCGAGGATGTCCGGTGCCTGCCCCTGCGCGACCGCATCGCTCCAGATGCCCAGCCGGCGCATGTCGGCGTCCGACCCCAGATGGATCGCCACATGCTTGAACAGGCCCGGCAGGGTGGCGTTGGTCAGCCGCCCGCCCGAGGTTACGAGAACGATGTCGAGCGGCCGCAGATGTCGCCGCAGGAGCCGGACGGCCCCGTCCCGGCCATACAGATGGCCATTGCGCCATTCGACCGCCGCCACGACGCGGCCGATCACCGGCGCGACCGGGTCGAGCACCGCCACCAGCCAGTCGGGATAGCGTTCGACATTCGCGCAGCATTTGCGGATCGCCGGCGGCGGTGGCTCCGGGCCGAGATCGCCGCCTGCCGAACCGGTGACGCAGCCGGCGAGCGCCGATAGCATCAGGGCGCAGGGCAGGAGCAGCAGGCGTATCGGCCAACGCGCCGTCAGGTGCCTGGGGCCTGTCATGGAAAGCGCGCCGTTTCGCCGATCGACAGGGTGCGGGCATTCCTCGTGGCGCCGGCCCGCAGAAACCGCCGCGATGGTTCGGCGCGGGGCTCCGGCGACTGGGCGAAGGTGCCCCAGTGAATGCCGATCGCCGCCTTCGCCCCTACATCGCCCGCCAGCCGGACCGCCTCTTCCGGGGTCATGTGCATGTCGCCGACCAGGTGCCGGGGCTCGGAAGCGCCGATCGGCACCAGCACGAGGTCATAGGGCCCGCGCCGGCGACCGATCTCTGCAAACACCGGCGCGTAGCCGCTGTCGCCGATGAACAGGACGCGGTGGGACGGGTCCCTGAGCTTCCAGGAGAACGCCGTCCCGTCCGGGATGCCGAGAAGGTTGCGCCGGGTGGCGTGGATCGCCGGCAGGCCGGTGATCGTGACCGCGCCGATCCTGGCGGATCCGTTCAGCGGGAGCGCATGGATGCGCCGGAATCCGGCATCGGCCGCCAGATGTGCGAGACCGTCCGGCACGACGACGGCCGCCTCCGGAAACCGTCCGGCGAGCATCCGCAGGGAGGGGGCGTGGAGATGGTCGAAGTCGCCATGGGAGAGCACCACCGCATCGATTCCTCGAAGCTGGTCGAGGTGCAATTGCGGCCAGCCATAGCGAACCGGCAGCGGGCTTGCGAGCGAGACGGCACCCGCCAGCACCGGATCGGTCAGGATCACGGTCTTCCCCATCTGCAGGAGAACGGTCGAATGACCGTACCAGGCCACCGTCATCCCGCCCCGTTGCGTCGGCCTGGCGGATGTCGGTGCTTCGCGCGCCTCCTCCGGTCCGGGGGGCTCGCCCGGTCCCCGCAGGCGTTCGGCGAGCGCATAGACGCCGGAAGCCATCGAGACATGATGGATGGCGAGGCCGACACCGCGCAGCGGCTGCGGCGCGAGCACAACCGGTGCCGCGTCGGTGCGCGGCGGTCTGCCCGGCAAAGACGCGGCACAGCCGCAGAGCAAGACCGTCAGGCACAGCGCAGCCCGGATGCCCCGAAGACGCAACATGAGGAATTTCCCGGAACGCGGAAACAGGCTGCGACGCGAGCCGACCCAGGAGTGGGCCGGCGACGGATCAGCGGTGGCGTTCGCCGCCTAGCGACAGCCCTTGCGGCGCTCCCATCGCTGGATCGCGGCGACCTCCCGCCTGTCGGGGCCCGACAGCTCGCCATAGGGCGGAAAGCAGCTGCGGCCGAAGGCGCGGCGCGCCCGGCGGGTTTCGAAGCAATAGCCATTGTCGGCATAGATGGCGTTGCGGGCATACCAGAGCTCGTCGCAGCTCATGCTCCGGTAGCTCTGGGCCACCGCCTGCGATGCGCCGGCAAACGAGACGAGCGCAGCGACGATCAGCGTGCCTCGCAGGGTTCCAGTTGTCTGCATCTTCATGTTGGGCGCCTCCCGCCGGGTTGTCGATGCCCGAGCGTGACGGCCATTCGCGCGCTCCGACTTGACGTGCATCAAAACTACCCGCGTTTCTTCCCCAGCGGAAGACAGGCTGGACGCGCTAAGCCCAGGAGTCGTCGTCGGCGGTCAGGATCAACGTTTCCACATGGGCGTCCGGCCGATGGTCGACCGAGGCACAGACGGTCTCGGTGACGATATCTTCGCCGATCCTGAAGCGCGGCGCGCCGTTGGCAGCAGTGTCGCTCATCGAGACCTCGACGCTCGCGCCGCGCAGGCGACGATCAATTGCCGTCGTCATCCATCCCAAACCACACATCCCGACGGCTTTCGCGTTCCTCGCCTGGAACTCTCCGCAGACAATACACTCGAGATTCGCCACGCTTTTTCCCCGATTCCGTGGCACGCTCCCCGGCGTCCGGAAAAGCAGCATGACGACAGGCCCTGCGGCACGCGCAGGATTAACGTCAGTCTTTCGGCAGGCTGCAAGCAGGTCCGGATATCGTGAGGAACATCAGGCGATTGCGCCCGGATCGCAGACCAGCACTTTGTCCAGCCGTGACGGCAGCGCGCAGGCACCACCCGGCATCCGCGCGCCGAAGCAAAATGGTGCGCACGCCATGCCCGGCCGATGCCGGAGCCATCATATCGCGAAGTGTTCGGGGGGGTGTGGCTACTGTCCGGATCGCTGCGGATCATCTCGAACAGTCAATTGGTGCCCAGGAGAGGACTCGAACCTCCACGCCTCGCGGCACACGGACCTGAACCGTGCGCGTCTACCAATTCCGCCACCTGGGCACGGCGCGGAGCATTAGAGGGAGGCCGGGTCGCTGTCAACGCAGTTTTGCGACGATTGGCGCCGGCACACGAATTTTCTGTCGCAGTGCAGCGGACCGGCGTGGACGGCGCGGTTTTTCGCAGGCGATGGCGCGCCGTTCCGCCAAGTGCAGGGAGACCGGGACGCGGATGCCGGACGCGCCCGCCGGCTGTCGCGGGCCATGCCAGGGCGCGCGGCGGGAGCGGGGCAATGGCGCCGGGCGGCGGGCGTTCCCGTGGCCGCGGCAGCGCCCTGCGACGGTTTGTGCCGCGGGCTTGCGGATCGGGTGCGGTGCGCCATCTGCGCGATTGTGCGGGACCGGCGTCCCCGGTCCGGCGGACGCGGCGTGAAACAGCCGGCTCGCGGCGCGGCGCCGCCTTCACCTGACGCCGCAGACGGGCTATGACGCGGCGGAACGGGGCCCGCGCCGGGCGGCGCGAATCATCCGGCCCCGCCCGGACGCGAACCGGGCCGACGGGCCACAGGCAAGGCAGGAGCTTGAGTACGATGAGTGTCGACACGAACAAGACGGTGGTGGTGTTCGGCGGTTCGGGCTTTGTCGGCCGCTACCTGGTGCAGGCGCTCGCCCGCCGCGGCCATCGCATTCGCGTCGCCTGCCGGCGCCCGGATCTGGCCTATCACCTGCAGCCCAACGGCAATATGGGCCAGATCATGCCGATCCAGGCCAATCTGCGCTATCCGTGGTCCGTCGAGCGGGCGGTCGAGGGGGCCGACCATGTCGTCAACCTCGTCGGCATTCTGGCACAAAGCGGCCAGCAGAGCTTCGACGCGCTGCAGTCCTTCGGCGCTCGCACGGTGGCGGAGGCGACCGCGAAGATCGGCGCCGGCATGACGCAGATCTCGGCCATCGGCGCCGACGAGACCTCCGAATCCGAATATGCCCGCACCAAGGCCGAGGGCGAGAAGGCGGTGCTCGACGCCATCCCCGGCGCCTACATCATGCGTCCGTCGATCGTCTTCGGCGCCGAGGACCAGTTCTTCAACCGCTTCGCCGACATGGCGCGGTTCTCGCCGTTCCTGCCGTTGATCGGCGGCGGCAAGACCCGGTTCCAGCCGGTCTATGTGGGCGATGTCGCCGAGGCGATCGCCGACACGGTGGACGGCAAGGTTCCCGGCGGACGGGTCTACGAGCTCGGCGGGCCGGAAGTGCTGACCTTCCGCCAGATGATGGAGGAGATGCTGCGCATCATCGAGCGCAAACGCAACTTCGTCACCATCCCGTTCGGCGCCGCCGCCTCGATGGCGAAGCTGATGCGCTTCCTGCCGGGCGCGCCGCTGACGCCCGACCAGGTCACCCAGTTGCAGACCGACAATGTCGTGTCGCAGGACGCCATCGAGGACGGCCGCACGCTGGAGGCCTTCGGCATCCGGCCGCGCACCGTCGACGCGATCCTGCCGACCTATCTCGTCCGCTTCCGCAAGCACGGGCAGTTCACCCACCCGCAGCCCCAGGCCGGCGGCGTGCGGATGCCCGACGACGAGGCGGTCTGAGCCACGGCGATCGGTGAGCGCCACATGGCCGTGACCGGCTGACCGGCTTGGACGCGATGCTGCTTCCGCCGGGCCTTGCGGCCGGCACCGCGCTGCTGCTGGTCGTGGCGAGCTTCTTCACCTCGGCCGCCACCGCCGCCTTCGGGATCGGGGGCGGGCTGTCGCTCCTTGCCATCATGAGCACGGTGCTGCCGGTGGCGGTGCTGATTCCCGTCCATGGCCTGGTGCAGCTCGCCTCCAATCTCGGACGCGTGCTGGTGCAGCGGCGGGCCGTGTCCTGGCGCGCGTTGCTGCCGTTTCTGGCCGGCGCGGCGCTGGGCGCGCTGATCGGCGCACGCTTCGTCGTCACCCTGCCGGAAGCGGTGCTGCAGACGACGCTCGGGGCGTTCATCCTGATCCTTGCCCTGGCGAAGCTGCCGGCGATCGGCCGGATCGGGCCGCCGGGCTTTGCCTTTGCGGGTCTCGCCACGACGTTTCTGTCGATGTTCGTCGGGGCCACCGCGCCGATCAACGCGGCGTTCTTCGCCAAGGCCTTCGACGACCGCTCGGAACTGGTCGCGACGCTGGCGGCGACGACCTTCCTGCAGCATCTGTTCAAGAGCCTCGCCTTCTTCGCCCTCGGCGTCGGGCTCGCCGCCTATGCGCCGCTGATCGCCGCGATGATCGTCACGGGCTTTGCCGGCACGCTGGCCGGAACGGCGCTGCTCAAACGCATCGACGAGCGGCTGTTCCGCTTCGTCCTGACGGCGATCCTCGTCGTGATCTCGCTCGACCTCCTGCGCCGCGGCCTGACCAGCCTCATGTGAGCCCGGGCATCCATCTCCTAGTCTAGCGCGCGGGCGGCGTTCCACCGTCGGTGGCGAGCGGCTGCGAGACGGAGGCCGGCACGGGCGTCGCCGCCTCGCCGCCATCCTCGGCCGGCAGGGCCAGCAGCAGCACCATGCCGACGAGGCCGACGCCGATGCGCCACCAGGCGAAGACGGCAAAGCCGTGCCGCGAGACGAAGTCGAGCAGGAAGCGGACGACGAAGAGCGCCGAAACGAAGGCCATGACGAAGCCGATGACGATCAGCCCGGCATCATCGACCGATAGAAGGTCGCGATTCTTCATCAGGTCGTAGGTGAAGGCGCCGAGCATGGTCGGCATGGCCAGGAAGAAGGAGAACTCGGCCGCCGAGCGCTTGTCGGTGCCCATCAGGAGCGAGCCGGCGATGGTGGCGCCGGAGCGCGAGGTGCCCGGGATCAGGGCGAGGCACTGGAAGATGCCGATCTTCAGGCAGAGCGACAGCGGATAATCCATGACGTCGTCGTAGCGCACGATCCGCGGCATGCGGTCGATGACCAGAAGCAGGATGCCGCCGACGATCAGCGCGACGCAGATCACCATCGGCGTTTCGAACAGGATGGTCTTGATGAAGTCGTGCGCCAGAACGCCGACGAAGGCCGCCGGCAGGAAGGCGAGCAGGATGCCGGCGGTGAAGCGGCGGCTGCGGGCGTCGGTCGGCAGGGTGACGAAGATCCGCCAGAGCCGGCCGAAATACAGGATCAGGATGGCCAGGATCGCGCCGAGCTGGATCAGCACCTCGAAGCTGCGGGCGGTGGACTGGAAGCCGAGAAAATGGCCCAGCAGCAGGATGTGCCCGGTGGAGGAAACCGGAAGGAACTCCGTCAGTCCCTCGGTGATGCCCAGAATGACGGCGTCGCCGACTGCTGCGAAATCCATGACAATCCCCTGCCCCGTTCCAGCGCGGCGTCTACCCGATCTGCCGACGAAGGGAAACGGGGGCGGCCATCCGATGGCCGGAATCCTCGGCCAGTGTGGCGAGTGCGCCCGTTCGCGGCGCAGCCCGTGCCGCTTGCCGCCGGGGCGATTCCGGCTATGTCGCTCAAAGCAAAGGCAGACCCGTTGACGGTCCATTGACGAGTGTCTGCCATCATGACGCGCAGGGACGTCCTTTCGGGCGCGCCGTCGATCATTTCAAACAGGGGCAGCCCGCGCGCGGGTGATCCATCCGAAGAGCACCCGATCCAACCGCATGCTGAAGCTACACCATCATCCGATGTCCGCCGCCTCGCGTTTCGTGCGGCTCGTCCTCGGGGAATATGGCGAGCGCGCCGAATATCTGGAGGAGCGTCCGTGGGAGAAGCGCCGCGACTTCCTGGCGCTGAATCCGGCCGCGACCCTGCCGGTGATGCTCGAGGATGACGGTCCGGCGATCGTCGGCGCGACGGTGGCGGGCGAATATCTCGACGAGACCCGCGGCGTCTTCCAGCGCGACAAGCGGCTCCTGCCGGAAAAGCCGCTGGAGCGGGCCGAGGTGCGGCGGCTGACCGAGTGGTTCCTGGGCAAGCTCGACAGCGAGGTCACGCGCTATCTCGTCCGCGAACGGGTGTTCAAGCTGGAAATGAGCGCCGATGCCGGCGGCGGACCACCGGACGCCTCGGCGATCCGGGCGGCGCGGGCCAATCTGAAGCATCATCTGCGCTATCTCGGCTGGCTGGCCGAAAGCCGCGACTGGCTGGCCGGCCCGCGGCTGTCCTATGCCGATCTGGCGGCTGCCGCCGAACTCTCGATCCTCGACTATCTCGGCGAGATTCCCTGGGAGAAGGAGCCGGCGGCCAAGGACTGGTACATGCGGATCAAGTCGCGCCCGTCCTTCCGCCCACTCCTGACCGAGCGCGTGCGCGGCCTGCCGCCGGTGCATCACTACGTCCAACTCGACTTCTGAGTTTAAACGCGGCCCCCGGGGCGTGCGCCGGACCGACGAACCGCCTATATCGGCACCATGACCGCGCGCGAGACACTGACCGACTTCATCCGCAAGGACGCCGGCCGGCTGGGCTTTTCGGCGGTCGGCATCGCGCCCGGCGCCGGCGATGTCGCGGCCGGACCCCGCCTCGACGAATTCATCGCCAAGGGCCGCTACGGCACGATGGGCTGGATGCCCGAGACGGCGGAGCGTCGCCGTTCCGCCCGGGCGCTGTGGCCCGAGGTGCGCTCGATCGTCGTTCTCGGCATGAATTACGGCCCGCAGGAGGATCCGCTGGCGATCCTGGAGCGCCCGGATCGCGGCGCGATCTCGGTCTATGCCCGACACCGCGACTATCACGACGTCATCAAGGGCCGGCTGAAGGAACTGGCCGGCCGCATGGTCGCCAGGGCCCGCCAGGCCGGGCTTGGCGAGCACGACGCCAAGGTCTTCGTCGACACCGCGCCGGTGATGGAAAAGCCGCTGGGCGAGATGGCCGGCCTCGGCTGGCAGGGCAAGCACACCAATCTCGTCTCCCGCGAGCACGGCTCCTGGCTGTTCCTCGGCTCGATCTTCACCACGCTGGAGATGACGCCCGACGCGCCGGGCCGCGATCTCTGCGGTTCCTGCCGGGCCTGCCAGGACGTCTGCCCCACCGACGCCTTCCCCGAGCCCTACAAGCTCGATGCCCGACGCTGCATCTCCTACCTGACCATCGAGACCCGCAAGCCGGTGCCGCAAGAGTTCCGGGCCGCGATGGGCAACCGCATCTATGGCTGCGACGATTGCCTCGCCGTTTGCCCCTGGAACAAGTTTGCCGGCAAAGCCAGCGAGGCGAAGCTGATCGCCCGCGAGGATCTGAACGCGCCGAAACTCGCCGATCTTCTGGCCCTCGACGATGCCGCCTTCCGTACCCTGTTTTCCGGTTCACCTATCAAGCGGATCGGGCGCGACAAGTTCGTGTCGAACTGCCTGATCGCCGCCGGCAATTCCGGCGATCCGGCGCTGCTCGGCGCCGTGAGGAACCGTCTCGCGGACGCGGCGCCCCTCGTGCGGGCCATGGCGATCTGGGCGCTTGCCCGGCTGTCCCCCGAAGATGCCTTGCAGCGCCGGCCCGCCGCGCTTGATAGGGAAGACGATCCCGTCGTCAGGAGCGAATGGCATGCTCTTCAAGGACCGTAAGGTATCCCGATCCGGTGCCCGCGCTGCCGAGGTCGAGACCAAGGTGCGACGGGCCGTCGGCCAGCTGCGTCACGGAATGCCGGCGACACCGGCCACGGGTTCCGGGGCGCTCGGTGCCGGCGCAATCGGCGCATTGGCCATCGGCGCGCTGGCGATCGGATCGGTGGCGGTGGGCGCGTTCGCCATCGGGCGATTGTCCGTCGGGAGCGCCCGTATCGGAACGGCCGACATCGGCAGGCTGCGGATCGGCCGGCTGGAGCTCGGCGAGATGGCCCGGCCGCACGATCCCGCCGAACCCTGGAGCGACTGACCCCATGCATTTCTTCGTCTTCGGCCACGGCTATTCGGCCGGGCACTTCGTCGACACGCTCGATCCGCACGACGTCACCGGTGTGACGGTGCGCACGGCGGACAAGGCGAGCCGGCTGGCGGCGCATCATCTGAAGCCCTTCGTCTTCGACGGCGAGCACCCGACCGACGGCATCTCGCCGGCGCTCTATCGCGCCACGCATCTGCTCGTCTCGGTGCCGCCGGGCCATGCGGCGCCGAAGGGCGCCAGCGTTGGGGGCGCCAATGCGCGGCCCGGCGACCCGGTGCTGCGCTGGTATGGCGACGCGATCGCCCATGGCTGCCCGAAGCTCGAATGGATCGGCTATCTCTCCACCGTCGGGGTCTATGGCGACCACGACGGCGGCTGGGTGGACGAGGACAGCGAGACGCGGCCGGTCTCGGAGCGATCGAAGGCCCGCATCGCCGCTGAAGTCGCCTGGCAGGAAGCGGCGGCGACGCGGCGGGTGCCGCTTGCGATCCTGCGCCTGTCCGGCATCTACGGCCCCGGCCGCAACGGCTTCGTCAATCTGGCGAAGGGGACGGCCAAGCGGCTGGTGAAGCCCGGCCAGGTGTTCAACCGGATCCATGTCGACGACATTGCCGGGGCGCTGAGCCTCCTGGCGGAACAGCGGCTCGGCGGCATCTACAACGTCACGGACGACGAGCCGGCCCCGCCCCAGGACGTGGTTGCCCACGCCGCGGCGATGGCAGGCGTCGCACCGCCGCCGGAAATTCCCTTCGACGCCGCCGAACTCTCGCCGATGGCGCGCAGCTTCTATGGCGAGAACAAGCGGGTCTCCAACGCAAGGATCAAGGAAGCGGGTTACCGGTTCCGCCATCCGACCTATCGCGAGGGACTGGAGAGCGTGCGGGCCGATGCGGCGCTGATCGGCGGCGGGAGCTAAGGGGGGCCCTCCGCCTCAGGCGGTCTGCAGCCAGCAATGGGCGGCCAGCGCCGCCATGTCCGGGTCGGCGTGCAGGACGCGATGTCCCCGGTCGATAGCATGGGCGGCGATCAGCGCCGCTTCGGGCCGTTGCAGCGCGACGCCCTTGTCTCGCAGAATGCGTGCGAGACCGGCAGCCCGCCCGACCGACCGCTCGCCCGCGACGGACAGGATCGGAAACTGGCGCAGATAGCGGCCGATGCGGTCGGCGTCGCGATCGTCCGCCGCTCCAGCCAGCAGCCGGAAGAGGGTCAGGTCGGCGATGCCGATCTCCGACAGATCGGGGCTCTCCCGCAGCAGGCGGATCTCACGCGTGTCCGCGCCCCTCAGGTTGGCGATCCAGACCGAGGCATCAACGAGAATCATCCGCCGGCCGCGTCCGTCTGGCCGGGTCCGTCCTTTCCGGGCCCCGGCCAGCCCATGCCGTGCATGTCAGCGAGGGCGCGGCGGCGACGTTCCTGGGCGATCAGCCGGCGCAGGGCCTCCTCGACCGTCGCCTTCTTGGTCGACAGGCCCGCGGCGGCCATCGCCTCGGCCATCAGCCGGTCGTCGATCTCGATATTGGTGCGCATGACCCGCTCCGATGTGCAGACAGGCCCAGCGGTCTACACATCGCCCCTGACCGCTTCAAGCCGCGTGCCGCTGGCCGGGCGATTCCAGGCGAAGGCCTAGCGTTCGATGCGGTCGATGAACCAGCGGGTGAGCCGGGTCCAGACCTCGTCCTTCTCGGCGTAATCCTCGACGCCATGTTCGAGGTTCGGATTGTCGTTGACCTCGATCAGGAAGACCCCGTCGTCGGTCTCCTTCAGATCGACGCCATAGAGGCCGTCGCCGATGCAGCGGGCGCCGCGCAGGCCCGCGTCCAGCACATGCGGCGGCGCCTCGCCCAGCGCGAAGGGCCGGAAGCCGCCCTCCATCGGCCGGCCGCCGGTCTCGTGATTGATGATCTGCCAGTGCTCGCCGGCCATCAGATACTGGACGGCGAAGAGCGGCTCGCCGCCGAGGACGCCGATGCGCCAGTCGAATTTCGTCGGCATGAACTTCTGGGCAATCAGAAGGTCGGAATCCTCCAGCCATGCCCCCGCCAGCCTGACCAGCCCGGCCATGTCGTCCAGCTTCTTGACGCCGCGCGAGAAGGAGCCGTCGGGGATCTTCAGCACCATGGGGAAGCCGAGCTCGTCGGCCGCCTTCTGGAAATCCTCCTTGCCGCCGATCATCACCGAGGGCGGCGTCGCCACCCCGTTCGCCGCCATCAGCTCGTTGCAATAGACCTTGTTGGTGCAGCGGATCATCGAGATCGGGTCGTCGATGACCGGCATGCCCTCCTGCATGGCGCGCCTTGCGAAGCGATAGGTGTGGTTGGAGATCGAGGTCGTCTCGCGGATGAACAGCGCGTCGAAATTGGCCAGCCGCGGCAGGTCGCGGCGGGTGATCGGCTCGACGTCGACGCCGAGCCGGGCGGCCGTGCGGGCCCAGTGCTTGAGCGTGTCCACGGAGGATGGCGGCAGCGCCTCGTTGGGATCGTAGAGCGTCGCGAAGGCATATTTCGCAGGCGTCTTCGCCTTGGCGGCGCGCCACTCGCGGGCGGTGTAGCGCTGCATGGCGGCCAGCAGCCGGCCGGTCTCGACCGCGTCCAGCTTGGCGGGCGCGGCAAAGCCGATGCGTCTGATCTTTGCCCGGCGGTCGAGCGGTGCCGATTGGCTCGTGCGCCGCGCCGGCGATGCCGAGGCCGCCGGTCGCTCCGTGGCTTCGGCGCCGTCCAGATGCACCTCCAGCGCCGGGGCGCGGAACCAGTCGAAGACCAGCTTGGCGAAGCGCTCCAGACGCGGATCGTCGGTGTAGCCGAAATAGATGCGGATCGGCGATGTCGGCCGCTCGCCCTTTTCCAGTGCCCTGGCGAGGGCGGCGTCCAGTTCCGGCAGGGCGTTCTCGTAGAGCTTCTTCTCCGACAGGTCGATCATCGTCTCGACCGAGGGGATGATGCGATGGCCCCGTGCCTCGGCGAGCAGCGAGCCGTAATAGGCGCGGCTTTGATAGGCGTAGGAGCGCGACAGATTGATGATCTTGGGGCGCTGGCCGCGGAACAGGCCCGGCCGCGCGAGATAGTCGCGCACCGTCATGACCTTGTGCGGCGTCGCGCCGTTGTCGAGATCGGACAGGCGTCCGACGAGAACCACCCATTGGGACATGGAAGTCGGCTAAGCCTCGCGCCTGGACAGGAACACCGCGGCCCTGAGGCCGACCTTGCCGAAACGCGCGATCCGGTCGAAGGTCTCATAGGGGATCGGAAGATTGGCCGCGTCGGCGACCGTCTCGCCGCGCTCGTCGGCGACCCAGGGGTCGTGGATGACGATATGGCGGCCGTCGTCGCCATGGGCGAGCACCCAGTGCGGCACCTTCTTGCCGAACATGTGATAGCCCGAGATCAGGACGACGGCGGTCTTGCCGGCGGCGATCGCGGCGCGCAGATCGTCGAGGGTGAAGCGCCCGATGGTCACGTCGATGGCGTAGCGCTCGGCCCGGCGGCGGAAATCCTCCTGGGCGAGCCCCATCACCACCTGCTTCTCGGGACTGCGGACGCCCTCAAGGAACAGGTCCCCCGGCTCGGAGACGTGAATCTCGGCGGCAAGACCCGCCTCGTGGGCGGCGACGGCCAGGCCATAGGGCTCGCAGCCGCCCGGCCCCGACATCATGAAGATGGTCGTCGCCTCGCGCCACAGCCGGATCTCGGTCACCGGCTCCAGCACGAAGCCGGGAATGTCGCGGCCCATGGCCATCATCAGGCAGCAGGCGCCGCAGGTGAAATCGGTGGTCTGCTCGTAATAGGGCACGCCGGTGTCGATCGGGTGATCGCCGCGCAGGGTCTTTTCGAAGCGCAGCGCCGTCTCGTGGTCGGCGTAATAGTCGAGATAGGTGCCGATGGGGCGGAAACCCTCGCCGCGATAGAGAGCGATGGCGGCGGCATTGTCGGCGCGCACTTCCAGCCGCAGGGCGATGCGATCGCGGTCGAAGGCTGCGGCCTCGGCCGCCTTCAGGAGAGCCCGGCCGATGCCGCGTCCCGCCGCATGGGGAGAGACCGCGATGGAATAGAGCCGGGCGAGACCGGTGCCGCGCCGCACGAGGAGCGCGGCATAGGCGAGGATCGGACCGGACCGCGGCGCGTCGTAGGCCGCACGCGGCGCGCCAGCCGTCGTGTCGACGGCCCCGTCGCCGGTGGCGGCCGCCTCGACGACGAGAACGACGGCGCTGGGCGAGGCGATGAGGTTGCGGAAGGAGCGCCGGGAGATCCGGTCGGCCTCGAAGACGGCGGTCTCGATGGCCACGAGGGGCTCGAGATCGCCCGGCCGCGCGGGACGGATGACATATCCGATGTGTGCGGCGGCTTCGGGTTGATGATGGCTTGATCCGGGGTGCCCGACTTCCCGCGGGGAGACGGAGCTGGGCGACGGCTGGTGCAGCATCGGGGCGTCATCGGCAGGGAGGTGACGCAAACGACACGATGCCGCCGCCTGTCCCTTCATAGGCTATCGCTTATAGGCCTCTGCCAGAGGGAATGCGACGGGAATCGGCGGCGGTGACGCGCTGGTGATGGGCGTCGCACAGCGTCGCCATCGGCACGACTCTGCCTGCCATAGAGGTGTCCGAGGGCGGTGAATTGCGGCCTCGCAGAGGCATCTCGGCCAACCGGTTCGTGCCGTCGCGCAAGTCCGGCCCGCAGCCATCGCGGCAAGGCAACCAGCGGCCCTCAGCGCGCGGTAACGAGACGCCAGGCGAGCAAACGTCGCAGCATCCTCGGAGACGGCGCCCCGCAGGCTCACACACAAGCATCCGCATCGCAGAACACGCGAACCGGCGCTGGGAATTGGTTCGGCTCAGACGCCCGCAATCATGCGGACGGGCGTGATGGAGACTTGGGAGCAGCTATGGTTCGGGCCTTCGACGAGTGCAACAGCCCGTCAGCCGCTCCCAAGGCCTGTCAGTGAAAACGCCGCTATGCGGAGGCCCGTACAACAACCTCGGCAGTCCGTGCGGCGACATGCATAGGTGGTTCCATTCGACACCTCCCGCAGCGTCATTGACGCAGTTATCAGCCTACGCCTTCAGGGCTGTGCGTCAAGTCCATGACAGCAAAATCGGTTGCCGCTCCGTCAGTTCCGGCCAAGGCTCGCGCCATGCCCATCGAGGGGTGGCCGCCTTATCGGCGCGCCGCCGTCAGCCCAAACCGGCGATGAAAGGCCGGCGCCCAGTCGGCGTGATCGTCTCGGCATAGCGCAGGGCCTGCAGCCGCTGATGCGGCGTCAGGGAGTGCAGCTTCGCCTCCGCCTCCGTCGAGACCCGGTACTCGCCGCAGCGCTCGCAATGGATCGCGCGCTGGTCCGGCTTTTCCGGCTCCAGCAATGTCGCCTCACCCTCGCAGATCGGGCATTTCATACGCTTCCTCCTCGAATGTCAGACGCCGGCGATGATACGCGACGCAGAGCGCCCCGACGAGGCCTGCGGCACGATTGCGGGACAGGGGTTCAGACGCGGCCCGCGGCCCCTATAGTCACGGCGATGGACAGGCGAGAGATCGCTCGCTCGCGTCACCTCTGGCAGGAGCGACAATGGCCTATGATCTCTATTACTGGCCGATGATCCCGGGCCGCGGGGAATATCCGCGGCTGGTCCTGGAAGCTGCCGGTGTCGCCTATCGCGACGTCGCCCGCCTGCCCGAATCGGAGGGTGGCGGCATCGCCGCGATGCAGGCCTTCCTCGCCGGTGAAAAGGGGCATCTGCCGCCATTCGCGCCACCCTTCCTGGTCGATGGCGATCGCGTCGTCTCGCAGGCCGCGGAGATCAGTATCCTTGTCGGCGAGCGGCATGGGCTGGCGCCGAAGGGCGAGGCGGAGCGGCTGTTCGCCCGCTCGATCGCGCTCACCACGGCCGATCTCGTCGCCGAGGCCCACGACGTCCATCACCCGCTCGGCGTCGGTCTCTATTACGAGGACCAGAGGGATGCGGCGCGCGAACGCGCCCTCGGCTTCCACGAGGAGCGGCTGCCGAAGTTCCTCGGCTGGTACGAGCGGATCCTGGCCGGCAACCCGGCAGGCTCCGGCGTCCTCGTCGGGGAAGCCATCAGCTATGCCGATCTCGGCCTGTTCCAGACGATGGCGGGCCTGCGCTACGCCTTCCCGCGGCGCATGCAGACGCTCGCCCCCGACTATCCGGGCATCGCGGCGCTGGTCGAGCGGGTCGCCGCGGAGCCGCGCGTCGCAGCGTATCTCGCCAGCGACCGCCGCATGGCCTTCAACGAGGACGGCATCTTCCGAAACTACCCGGAACTCGACGCGGACTGACCACCAAACGAAAACGCCCCGGCGAGAAGCCGGGGCGCGAAACGCAGCAAGGGGCCGGACCCTGGTCCGGGCGGCAGGCCGATCAGTTGGCGAGCTTGGAGGCGAAGAGCGCCAGGGCCTTCTGGTAGACGCCGGCCCGGTTCCAGTCGCGCAGGATGGCGAAGTTGGGCTCGCCCTGCTGGTAGCCGGCGCCCGGACGCCAGCCGTGCTGGCGCAGGAAGTTCGCCGTGGAGGCGAGCACGTCGGCCTTGGAGTTGATCAGGTCGCGGCGGCCGTTGCCGTCGCCGTCGACGGCGAAGCGCAGGTAGTTCTTGGCGAGGAACTGGGTCTGGCCGATCTCGCCGGCCCAGGCGCCCTTCATCTGGCTCGGCTTCATGTCGCCGCGATCGACGATGGCCAGGGCCGCCAGCAGCTCTTCGGTGAAGAAGGCCGAGCGGCGGCAGTCATAGGCCAGCGTCGCCAGCGAGCTGAAGATGTTCATCGAGCCGGAATTGGCGCCGAAGCCGGTTTCCATGCCCCAGATCGCGACGATGATCTCCTTCTGGACGCCGTAGCTCTTCTCGATCGAGTTGAGCAGGCCGGCATTCTGCTGGATGATCCGCTTGCCCTTCTTGACGAAGGAGGCCGGCGCGCGGCGCTGCATGAACGCCTCGAGCGAGATGTTCATGGAATGCTGGTTGCGGTCCAGCTTGATGACCTGGTTGGAATAGCTGGTCGGCATCAGGGCCGACTGCACGGTGCCCTGGGAGATGCCGGCGCGCACGGCTTCCTGGGCGAATTCCTGCTTCCACTGGTTGAAGCCACCGGCGCTGTTGCCGCACTGGGCGGCAAGGGCCGGAGCGGCGGCGCCGAGGCCGATGGTCAGGGCGAGCGATGCGGCGTGCGTCCGCAGGGACGTCAGGCGTACCTTCATGGGTCTGCTTCCTCGTTTCAGGTCGTGGGGCCGCGCGGGCCGCGTTGCGTCGAATGGGGTGATCGGCGGCGCCGGGGCGCATGGCCATCGGCGGCGGACACCGTCCGGGTGCATCCTATCACCCACTTTCCTAACCGATTGCGCGGTGTCTGCGTAGTGCAGCACTGCGACACGGGGGCCGGGAAGTGCCGCGCGGGCGCTCTTCGGGCCGCAGCCCGGCCGCCAAACGCGAACGGCCGCGCCGCCCCCCGGGGGCGACACGGCCGTCACAGGTATGCGGCGCCCGAAAGCGCCGCACATCGTCCGACTAGAGCAGGCCGGCTTCCTTGTAGTAGCGCTCGGCGCCCGGATGCAGCGGCACCGGCAGGTTCTTGCCGGCGGTCTTCGGGTCGATGCCCTCGGCCGCGTTATGGGCGGCGATGAGCTCCGGCAGGTTCTCGAAGAGCTGCTTGGTCATCTGGTAGGCGAGTTCCTCATCGACTTCCGCGGAGGTCACGAGAATGTTGGTGATCGCCAGGGTCGGAACGGCGGCGTCCTGGCCGTCATAGGTGCCGGCCGGGATCTCGGCCGCAGCGAACGGCGCACCGAGCTTCTCGGCGATCTCGGCGGGGACCGCCACGACGGTGATCGGCAGCGAGGAGGCCAGATCGCGGATCGAGGCGACGCCGAGACCGGCGGACTGGAGCGTCGCGTCGAGCTGCCGGTTCTTGATCAGCTCGACGGATTCGGCGAAGGGCAGATATTCGGTCTTGCCGAGATCGTCATAGCTCATCTCGGCGGCGCCGAAGATCGCCCGGGCGTTCAGCTCGGTGCCCGAGGCCGGTGCGCCGACGGACAGGGCCTTGCCCTTCAGGCCGGCCAGATCGGTGATGCCGGATTCCTGCGAGGCGACGATCTGCACGTAGTTCGGATAGATCGCGGCGATGGCGCGCAGGTTCTCGACCGGCTGCTGGAAGCCGGCGTCGGCATTGCCTTCGGCGGCGGCCTTCACCGTGTCGCCGAGGGCGAAGGCGATCTCGCCGCGACCCTGGGTGACGAGGTTGACGTTCTCCACCGAGGCCTTGGTCGACTGGACCTGCGTCTTCACGCCCTCGATGTTGTCGGCATAGACCTTGGCCAGCGCCACGCCCAGCGGATAATAGACGCCCGAGGTGCCGCCCGTCAGGACGTTGATGAACTGCTGGGCCGAGGCGGTGGCCGGCGCGAAGGCCAGGCCCGCGACCACGGCAGAGGCGGCGATGCGGTGGAAAAGCTTCATGAAGTGTCCTCCCAGTGGCGGGCCGACGGGCCCGTTCGGCCAATAAGTACCAGCCGCACGGGAAAGCTCAAGGGTCCGGTACCCCGACCATCGTCGGTGGCAACTTGCCCGGGCGCGGGGCCGTGCCTCGATTGACTTCGCCGATGCCATGTCCGATGTCGATCGCAAAGCATCTCTGGAGGAAGCGCATGCCTGAAATGACAGACGTCCACGGTTTGAGCGTCGCGACGACCCTGAAGACCTTCATCGACAGTGAAGCCCTGCCGGGCACGGGCCTCGAGCCGGACGCCTTCTGGAAGAACTTCTCGGACCTCTTGAACGGCCTGGCGCCGAAGAACCGCGAATTGCTGCAGATCCGCGCGGACATGCAGCGCGCCATCGACGAGTGGCACGTGGCCCGTCGCGGCAAGCCGCAGGACATGGACGAATACCGCGCCTTCCTCGACCAGCTCGGCTACATCGTGCCGGAAGGGCCGGACTTTGCCATCGAGACCGCCAATGTCGATCCGGAGATCGCGCTGGTGCCGGGTCCGCAGCTCGTCGTGCCACTGATGAATGCGCGCTACACGCTGAACGCCGCCAATGCCCGCTGGACCTCGCTCTACGACGCGCTCTACGGCACCGACGCCATGGGCGACATGCCGGAGGGCAAGGGCTATGACCGCGCCCGCGGCGCGCGCGTCGTCACCTGGGCCAAGAGCTTCCTCGACGGTGTCGCGCCGCTGGAAGGCATCTCCCATATCGACGTAACCCGCTACACCGTCGACAGCGGCGCGCTCGTCGCCGAATTCGGCGCGGGCAAGACGGCGCGGCTGAAGACCCCTGCCGCCTTTGCCGGCTACCGCGGCGACGCCTCTGCTCCGACCGCGGTGCTGTTCAAGCACAACGGCCTGCATGTCGAGGTGACGATCGACGCCGAGCACCGGATCGGCAAGAACGACACCGCCCATGTCGCCGACATGCTGATGGAATCGGCCATGTCGACGATCTGCGACTGCGAGGATTCCATCGCCGCGGTCGACGCCGAGGACAAGACCGCCGTCTATCGCAACTGGCTCGGCCTGATGAAGGGCGACCTGGAAGACAGCTTCGAGAAGGGCGGCGAGACCGTCATCCGCAAGCTGAACCCGGATCGCGACTATACCGGCCCCGACGGTTCGACCCTGACGCTGCCGGGCCGCTCGATGCTGCTGATCCGCAATGTCGGCCACCTGATGACCAACCCGGCGAT
The DNA here is from genome assembly GCF_049132005.1 of Aurantimonas sp. NFXS3. NCBI lineage: Bacteria > Pseudomonadati > Pseudomonadota > Alphaproteobacteria > Hyphomicrobiales > Aurantimonadaceae > Aurantimonas > Aurantimonas sp. NFXS3. Next base: position 269,930 of record NZ_JAGDDZ010000002.1, on the reverse strand, counting down.
CCGCCTCAAGGACGGCTCGGAGGCGCCGGAAGGCCTGATGGACGCGATGATCACGTCGATGATCGCGCTGCACGACCTGAAGAAGACCGGCGGCCTGCGCAATTCGCGCGCCGGTTCGGTCTACATCGTCAAGCCGAAGATGCACGGCCCCGACGAGGTCGCCTTCTCCAACGAGATCTTCGGCCAGGTCGAGGATGCGCTGGGTCTTGAGCGCTACACGCTGAAGATGGGCATCATGGACGAGGAACGCCGCACGACGGTGAACCTCAAGGAGTGCATCCGCGCCGCCAAGCACCGCGTCTTCTTCATCAACACCGGCTTCCTCGATCGCACCGGCGACGAGATCCACACCTCGATCGAAGCCGGCCCGGTCGTGCGCAAGACCGTCATGAAGGACCGCACCTGGATTCAGGCCTATGAGGACTGGAACGTCGATGTGGGCCTGGCCTGCGGCCTGCGCGGCAAGGCGCAGATCGGCAAGGGCATGTGGGCCATGCCGGCCAAGATGAACGACATGCTCGCCGCCAAGATCGGCCATCCGCAGGCCGGCGCCAACTGCGCCTGGGTGCCGAGCCCGACCGCCGCGACGCTGCACGCGACCCATTATCACACGGTCGACGTGCTCGCCCGGCAGGAGGAGATTGCGCAGAAGGGCCGCCGTGCGGTGCTGTCCGACATCCTCACCATCCCGCTGGCCAACCGCGCCAACTGGCCGGAAGAGCAGGTGAAGGCCGAGCTGCGCAACAACGCCCAGGGCATCCTCGGCTATGTCGTGCGCTGGGTCGACCAGGGCGTCGGCTGCTCCACCGTTCCCGATATCAACGATGTCGGCCTGATGGAGGATCGCGCGACCTGCCGCATCTCGTCCCAGCACATCGCCAACTGGCTGCATCACGGCGTCGTCTCGAAGGACGAGGTCATGGACGCGATGCAGGAAATGGCGGCGAAGGTCGACGCGCAGAACGCCGGCGATCCGGCCTACGAGCCGATGGCCGGTCATTTCGACACGTCGATCGCCTTCAAGGCCGCCTGCGAACTGGTCTTCGAGGGCCGCGAGCAGCCGTCCGGCTACACCGAGCCGGTGCTGCATCGCCGCCGGCTGGAGAAGAAGGCCCAGCAGGCCGGCTGATCAACAGAGAAACGACATCGGCCGCGCCGGTTTCCCGCGCGGCCGATGTGCTTCGGAGAGTAGCGGTTCGGGACGTTTCCGACGCGGAAACCGGCGCACCGATCGCCGGCCCGCCGGTGAGGCGGATGCGCTCACGACGAGCTGACAAGACAACGCGGACGACGCCCCCGGCGCCGTCCGTCATGCCATTCCGTCGAGGCGCCGTTTTAGCGGCGGCGGCGCGTGGCGGCGGCGCGCCGGGTCTGGCGGTTGCCGCCGGTCTCCGGCTTGCCCGCCACCGGCGCCGCAGCCTTTGCCTCCGGCGCCGTGTTCCCTGCGGATGCCGAGGCCGCGACCTGTTCGGGCTTCGCAATATCCGGCTTGGCCGCTGCAATTTTCTCGGCGGGCTTTGCGACTTCGACTGCCGGCTTGGCGGCAGCGACGGTCCCGGCCGGCTTTTCAACCTTCACTGACGGCGTCACCGCTTCGGCCACAGGCTTCGTCTCGGCCGCAGGTGCCGGCTTGGCAGCGCCGGCCGAGGCCGGCTGGTCGTTGGCGGCGGGGCGCGGCTGCGGCGCAGGCGCCTTCGCCGGCTTGGCTTCCGCCACGGGCGCGGATTTGGCAGCAACCTTGCGCGCCGCCGGCTTTCGGGCCGTGGCCGGGGACTTGGCGGTCGTCTTTGCCGCTGTCGTCTTCGCTACGGCCGGCGCGCTCTTCTTCGCCTTGGCCGGAGCCGGGGCAACAGCCTCCGGTGCCGGGGTCACGGCCGCCTGCGCGGCGGCTGCCACGGACTTGGCCGCCCCGCTTTCGGAGACGACGGCGCCGGCCAGAACCGTCTCGCCGGCACCGGTCACGTCCTTGCCGAGGGTTTCTGCCTTGGCCTCGCGCTCGGCGACGGCGCCTTCACGCTCGGGCGTGCCCGTTGCCTTAGCCGGCTGGCCCCGCTTCGGCAGCGAGGCCGCCGAATGGGTGGTGCCGTGGGTCAGGGCGAAATCGACGATGCGCGGGCAGATCTCGGCCCGGAAGCGCGAGCCGTTGAAGACGCCGTAATGGCCGACCTTGGGCTGCACGTAGTGGACGCGCTTGTCGTCGGGGATGTTGACGCACAGATGCTGCGCGGCCTCGGTCTGGCCGACGCCGGAAATGTCGTCGTTCTCGCCTTCGACGGTCAGCAGCGCGGTGCGCCTGATCTTGGTCAGGTCGATCCGCTGGCCGCGATGCATCATCTCGCCCTTCGGCAGCGAGTGCTTGATGAAGACCTCGTCGACGGTCTGCAGGTAGAACTCGGCGGTCAGGTCCATGACCGCGTTGTATTCGTCGTAGAACTCGCGGTGCTTGTCGGCGGAGTCGCCGTCATCCTTGACCAGATGCCAAAAGAATTCCTTGTGGGCCGTCATGTGCCGATCGAGATTCATCGACATGAAGCCGGTCAGCTGCAGGAAGCCCGGATAGACCTGGCGCATGAAGCCCGGCTGCGGGAACGGCACCGGCATCACGACATTGTCCCGGAACCAGTCGATGCCCTTTTCCTGGGCGAGCTGGTTGACCGAGGTCGGATTGATGCGGGTGTCGATCGGGCCGCCCATCAGCGTCATGGTGGCCGGCGCGCAATCGTCGCCCTCGGCCTCCATGTGTGCCACCGCCATCATCACCGGCACGGCCGGCTGGCAGACGCCGATGACATGGGTGTCGGGCCCGAGGAACTGCAGCATCTCGATCAGGTAATCGACATAATCGTCGAGATCGAACTTGCCGTCGGCCAGCGGCACCTTGCGGGCGTCGCGCCAGTCGGTGATGTAGACTTCGGCATAGGGGAGCAGCGCCTCGACCGTCCCGCGCAGCAGCGTCGCGTAGTGGCCGGACATCGGCGCCACCACGAGGAAGCGCGGGTCCTTGCCGTGCCGCTTGGGCAGTTCGCGCTCGAAATGCAGCAACTGACCGAAGGGCTTCTGCCAGACGACCTTGTCCTGCACCGGAATGCGCTGGCCATCGACGACGGTCTCGTGCAGGCCGAATTCCGGCTTGCCGTAGACGCGGGTGGTGCGCTCGAACAACTCGGCGGCGGCCGCCATGGAGCGGCCCACCGGCATGTGGGACAGGGGATTCAGCGGGTTTTCGTAGAACAGCTTCGTGGCGTCCGCGGCGGCGCGGAGCGGGACGAGCGCGGCATGGTTCCATTCATAGAAGTGGTACAGCATCGGCTCTCGCTCGTTTTAGTTTCCGGCAATCTAGCAATTATTGCTGCAATGCACAAATCCGCTCACGGTGCGGCACGCCGGGATGCGCCCTTGCCGACGCGGCTTCCCACGTTGCAACGCAGCGACGACCCCGGCGTTCCGGAGCCGCCGACGACGTTCGGTCAAGCATGCGCCGAAATGCTTGCGCCAGACAGTCACGGGGCCGTCACACCCGGCCATGCAGCTCGGGTGCGAGTCCCATGCGCTGCGGCCGCTGTCAGCCCTCATAGCCCTCGACGATGACCATCTCGGCGTCGGCATAACGCTGCCGGATCGCCTTGGCCTTCTGGTACTGCTCGCTCTCATAGCAGGCACGCGCCGTCTCGACGCTGTCGAACTCGATCACGACGTTGCGGCTGCGCGCCGTACCTTCCAGCTCGACGAAGGGGCCGCCGCGCACCAGGAAGCGCGCGCCATATTCCTTGAAGGCCGGCCCCGCGGTCTCGACATAGCCCTTGTAGCCCTCGGCGTCGTGCACATCGACGCGCGCGATCCAGTATCCCTTGGCCATGATTTTCCCTCCCGTTGCACCACGTCCCCAGCGGCCGCGGCGGCGATGCGTGACATCGGCTTGATTGTGTCGTCAGCCCAGCGCGGCGGCCATTTCGTCGAGAATGGCGATGGCGGCCCGGCGCGGATCGCTGGCGGCCACGATCGGCCGCGCCACCACCAGATGCGAAGCCCCTGCCCGCAGCGCATCGCCGGGCGTCGCCACCCGCTTCTGGTCGCCGGCCGCAGCGCCGGCCGGGCGGATGCCAGGCGTGACGATCGCCATGTCCGGACCGATCAGTTCGCGCATCGGGCCGGCCTCGGACGCGGCCGAGACGATGCCGCCCATGCCGATGTCGCGCGCCTGCTGCGCCCGCCGGGCGACCAGCTCGGGCACGGTGAGGCCGTAGCCCGCATCCTCCAGGTCGGCATCGTCCAGCGAGGTCAGAACGGTGACGCCGAGAAGCGTCAGGGGCGATCCGCTGGCCGCCGCGACCGCCGCCTTCATGGCATGGGGATAGGCATGGATCGTCAGCATCGCGGCGCCGAGCGCCTGGGCGCTCTCGACGCCCTTGGCGACGGTGTTGGAGATGTCGAGGAGCTTGAGGTCGAGGAACACCTGCTTGCCGGCGCGGGCGAGCTCGCTGACCAGCGGCAGGCCGCCGGCATAGGCGAGCTGGTAGCCGATCTTGTACCAGAGCACCTCGTCGCCGAGCGTATCGACGATCGTCTCCGCCTCCGCCCAGGTGGGCACGTCGAGGCCGACGATCAGCCGGTCACGGGCTGCCGCGCGGTTTGTCACTGCATTCAATTGGAATCCTCCGGGGGAATGTCGACGGTCACGACCGTCCCCGCCATCTCGCTGCTGACATCGATCCGGGCGTTCAGCCCTTGCACGAGCGATAGGGTGATCCGTCCGCCGAGGCCACCCTGCGCTTGGGTCCGGCGCTGGCGGGCGAGCGCGTTGCCGCTGGTATCGACGACCTCGCTGCCGGTCTCTGCATCGGCATCGTCGTCGCTGCCGGCGCGGCCATGGCCGATGGATTCGGCGATCTGGCGGGCGACATTGGGCTCTTGCGCCGCATCGGCGGCGCGGGCGCGATCGGCCGGCCGGTCGTCGCTCCGGTAAGGCCACTGGCTGCCGTCGGGCAGGCCGATGCCGTCGTCGGACACGGTCATGCGGATGACGCCGGAGGACAGCATCTTGAGGCGCGCCTCGACCAGTCCTTCCTCGCGGCCCTCGAAGGCATGCTTGAGCGCATTGGTCAGGAGCTCGGAGAACAGGAGCCCGATCCGCGCCGCCCGCTCCACGTCGTCCTCGATGGCGTCGCAGTCGATGTTGACGCGGATCGAGCGACGCCCGTCGAGATGGCCGATGGTCGCCGCGATCCGGCTGACATAGGCGCCCAGCGGCACGCGCTTTGACCGGGTCGACGCGATCCCGGCCTCGGTCATCTCCTGATAGAGCAGCTGCAGGCTCTCGATGCGCCGTGCCAGCGCGTCGAAGGCTTCCTTGCTGGTCTTGGCCCGGGCCTGCATGCGGATCATGCCGACGACCATGGCCAGATGGTTCTTGACCCGGTGCTGGACCTCGCCGAGCGCCGCGTCGATCCGCTCGGCCTCGCCGCCCTGCCGCGACGGGTCGAAATCCGCCCCCTCGCTCATGTCGCGCTGGACGCCGAGGAAGCACTGGAGATTGCGGTCCTCGTCATAGAGCGGCGTGATCATCAGCCGGTTGAGGAACTTCGTGCCGTCGGAGCGGTAATTGACGATGTCGACGGAGAAGTCACGCTCCTCGCGCACGGCCTGCGCCAGCTGGCGAACCTGCGCGGGGTCGGTGTCGTCGCCCTGCAGGAACCGGCAATTGCGGCCGATCACCGCGTCGGAGGAATAGCGGGTGATCTTCTCGAATGCCCGGTTGGCATAGACAATGGGATTGTCGTCCAGATTGGGATTGGTGAGGACCAGAGCCAGCGGCATCTTGGCGAGGGCAGTCGTGCTGATGTCCTCGGGCATGGCGGGCGTGCCATGCGCATCTCCGTCGAAACGCCCCATCGAACCTCTCTCACCGTCGTCTGCCCGCGTGTCGGGCCGTCGGCCAAAGATAAAGCCGATTGCCCGTCAGGCAATGTCCGGATGCCGCCGACCTAGTGCGCCTCGTCCCAGTTCGCCGCGGCCTTGGCATCGACCTCGATCGGCACCGAGAGCTGGACGACCGGCAGGGCCGCTTCCTCCATCACCTTGCGGACCACCGGAATGGTCGCTTCGACCTCCTCGTCCTCGACCTCGAAGATCAGTTCGTCATGGACCTGCAGCAGCATCCGCGCCGACAGGCCGGCGTCGGCCAGCGCGGGCTCCATGCGGATCATGGCGCGGCGGATGATGTCGGCCGCGGTGCCCTGGATCGGCGCGTTGATCGCCGCCCGCTCGTTGAAGGCGCGGATCGAGGCATTGGGCGAGCGGATGTCGGGATAGTGCACCCGCCGGCCGAACAGGGTCTCCACATGGCCGTGTTCCTTGGCGAAGGCCTTGGTGGAATCCATGTAGTCGCGGATGCCGGGGAAGCGCTCGAAATAGCGCTTGATGTAGGTGCCGGCCTCGTCGCGCGGGATCGACAGCTGGTTGGCGAGGCCGAAGGCCGAGATGCCGTAGATGATGCCGAAATTGATCGCCTTGGCGCGGCGGCGGATCTCCGACGGCATGCCCTCCACCGGCACCCCGAACATTTCCGACGCGGTCATTGCGTGAATGTCGAGCCCTTCGCGGAAGGCCTCCTTCAGCTGCGGGATGTCGGCGATATGGGCGAGGATCCGCAATTCGATCTGGCTGTAGTCGGCCGAGACCAGGCTGTGGCCGGCCGGCGCGACGAAGGCGGTGCGGATCGCCCGCCCCTCCTCGGTGCGCACCGGGATGTTCTGCAGGTTCGGCTCAGAGGAGGACAGCCGCCCCGTGGTGGTCGAGGCCATGGAATAGGAGGTGTGGATGCGCCCCTGTGCATCCATGTGACCCGGCAGCGTGTCGGTATAGGTGCCCTTCAGCTTGGTGAGCTGGCGCCAGTCGACGATGCGCCGCGGTAGCGGATGGCCCTCGGCGGCCAGGTCCTCGAGGACGCGCACGTCGGTCGACCACTGGCCGCTCTTGGTCTTCTTGCCGCCGGGCAGGCCGAGCTTGCCGAACAGCACCTCGCCGAGCTGCTTGGGCGAGCCGGGATTGAAGGTTTCCCCGGCGATCTCGGCGATCTCGGCTTCGAGGCCCGCCTGCTTCTGGGCGAAGCGGCCGGACAGGCGCGACAGGATCTGCCGGTCGACCTTGATGCCGCGCTCTTCCATGCGGGCGAGCACGGCGACCAGCGGCCGCTCCAGCCGCTCGTAGACGGAGGCGAGGCCTTCGGCGACCAGGCGCGGCTTGAGCACCTGCCACAGCCGCAGCGTAACGTCGGCATCCTCGGCGGCGTAGGCGGTGACCTTGTCGATGGCGCAGGCGGCGATCGGCTTGGCGCCCTTGCCGGAGCCGCAGAGCTCCTTGTAGCTCATCGGCTTGTGGCCGAGGAAACGCTCCGACAATTCGTCCATGCCGTGGCCGGCCAGCGAGGCCGAGGCGTCGAGGGCGTAGGAGATCAGCATGGTGTCGTCGAAGGGCGCCATGGTGATGCCGTGGCGGCGCATGACGAGATAGTCATATTTGACGTTCTGGCCGATCTTCAGGACGGCATCGTCCTCCAGCACCGGCTTCAGGATGGCCAGCGCCTCGTCCATCGGCAGCTGCGGACCGATCTCGTCCTCCACCGCCTTGTCGGACAGGAGGTCGGCCTCGCCCGACGGCGAGACATGGGCGAGCGGCACATAGGCGGCGCGGCCCGCTTTCGTGGCGAACGACACGCCGACGAGGTCGCATTTCATCGCCGACAGCGAACTCGCCTCGGTATCGAAGGCGAGAAGGCCGGTCTCGCGCGCCTCGTCCATCCATGCCGACAGCGTCGCCGCGTCGCGGATGGTGACATAGGCGCTGAGGTCGAAGACCGCGGCCGCGGCAGCCGCCCGGCGGCTTTCGACGAGGGCTGAGGGCGTCAGCGGCAGGGCGGCGTCGCCGGCACCGGGCGCAGCAACGGCCGATCCGGCCGGGTCGAGGTCGGGCCCGCGCGCCGGCGTGTCGACGGCGATCGCCGCGCTCTCGACCTCGGAGGCATCGGTGCCGAGCTGGGCCGCGGCCCGGCGGGTCAGGGAGGTGAACTCCATCGCCTTCAGGAAGGAGATCAGCTTCTCGCCATCCGGCTCGTGGATGAACAGGTCGTCCAGCGGCACGTCGAGGGGCGTGTTCTGGTCGAGGGTGACCAGTGTCTTCGACAGCCGCGCCTGGTCGGCGAAGGCGATCAGGTTCTCGCGGCGCTTGTTCTGCTTGATCTCGGCGGCGCGCTCCAGCAGCGTTTCGAGATCGCCATATTCCGCCAGCAGCTGCGCGGCGGTCTTCGGGCCGATGCCCGGCACGCCCGGCACGTTGTCGGAGGTGTCGCCGACCAGCGCCTGCAGGTCGATCATCTTGTCCGGATGAACGCCGAACTTCTCCTTCACCTCGTCGGGGCCGAGGCGCTTGTCCTTCATCTGGTCGTAGAGGATGACCCGCGGCCCGACGAGCTGCATCAGATCCTTGTCGGAGGAGACGATGGTCACGTCGCCGCCCGCCTCGACGGCATGGCGCGTATAGGTGGCGATCAGGTCGTCGGCCTCGAAACCCTGCTTCTCGATGCAGGGCAGGTCGAAGGCGCGCACCGCCTCGCGGATCAGCGCGAATTGCGGGACGAGGTCCTCGGGCGGCGCCTCGCGATTGGCCTTGTAGTCGGCATAGAGCTCGTTGCGGAAGGTCGTCGAGGAATGGTCGAAGATCACCGCGAAATGGGTCGGCGCGACGCCGACCGAGGTATCGCGGGATTCCTCGACCAGCTTCCACAGCATGTTGCAGAAGCCCGAGACGGCGCCGACCGGCAGGCCGTCGGACTTGCGCGTCAGCGGCGGCAGCGCGTGGTAGGCCCGGAAGATATACGCCGATCCGTCGACGAGGAAGAGATGGTCGCCCTTGTTCATGGGCCGGTCGTAGCTTGGCGTCTCGCGCGAGTCCATCCGGTTTGCGGCCTCTCCAAAGCGTCTGCCGGCATGGCCCGGAGACGGGGTTGCCGCCGCCGTTTCTGCGCCTTTCCCGGGCCGCGGCGCGGCGCGCTGGCGCACAAATTAGCCCGCCCCCCTTGCAATCACACGATTGTTGCTGTTTGTTACGGTTTGGCAATGGTGCGATCACGGCGATGTGATCGCCCTTCACGAGTCCATTGCTTGATTTCCCCCACCCCACGACGCATCTCTTGTTCAACGACGCCCCGAGCGTCGTGTTCGGCCACAAGCACGTCCCCCGCTTATGTGCCGGAATGGAGAGCGACACGGCCCCTTTCCCCCTCTCCGGGGCGCGCCGCTCGGACTAAGCGAGAGAGTCGTTGCGGTGTATCCCCCTCCAGGCCGCGGCGGCTCTCTTCTCGCGTCCCCACCCCTCTTCCAGACCATCATCGTCGCAGGCTGAATCTCGTCGGCTGCTATCGCTTCGGCGCTGATCGCAAGCGTTTGTCGCGGCTTGCCGGCTGCCATTTGTCGGCGCCGACCGCCTTTCGGGGTATTTGCATCGCGGCCCGAAACGTCTAGCAGGAACCCGGCACCGACAGTCTGGAGACCTCTATGAAGACCCGCGCCGCCGTCGCATTCGAAGCCAAGAAGCCGCTGGAGATCGTCGAACTCGACCTCGAAGGCCCCAAAGCCGGCGAGGTCCTCGTCGAGATCATGGCGACCGGCATCTGCCATACCGATGCCTACACGCTGGACGGCCTCGATTCGGAAGGCCTGTTCCCCTCGGTCCTCGGCCATGAGGGCGCGGGCATCGTCCGCGAGGTCGGCGCTGGCGTCACCTATGTGAAGCCCGGGGACCACGTGATTCCGCTCTACACGCCGGAATGCCGCCAGTGTAAGTCGTGCCTGTCGGGCAAGACCAATCTGTGCACCGCCATCCGTGCCACCCAGGGCAAGGGCGTCATGCCCGACGGCACCTCGCGCTTCTCCTACAAGGGCAAGCCGATCTACCATTACATGGGCTGCTCGACCTTCTCGAACTTCACCGTGCTGCCCGAGATCGCGGTCGCCAAGATCCGCGAAGACGCGCCCTTCAAGACCTCCTGCTATTGCGGCTGCGGCGTGACCACCGGCGTCGGCGCCGTGGTCAACACCGCCAAGGTCGAGCCGGGCGCCAATGTCGTGGTCTTCGGCCTCGGCGGCATCGGCCTGAACGTCATCCAGGGCGCCCGCCTCGTCGGTGCCGACAAGATCATCGGCGTCGATCTCAACAACGACAAGAAGGAATGGGGCGAGCGCTTCGGCATGACCCATTTCGTCAATCCGAAGGAGATCGAGGGCGACATCGTCGCGCATCTGGTCGAGCTGACCGGCGGCGGCGCCGACTACACCTTCGACTGCACCGGCAACACCATGGTCATGCGCCAGGCGCTGGAAGCCTGCCATCGCGGCTGGGGCGTCTCCGTGGTCATCGGCGTCGCCGAGGCCGGCAAGGAGATCTCGACCCGGCCGTTCCAGCTCGTCACCGGCCGCGTCTGGAAGGGCTCGGCCTTCGGTGGCGCGCGCGGGCGCACCGACACGCCGAAGATCGTCGACTGGTACATGGACGGCAAGATCCAGATCGACCCGATGATCACCCACACGCTGACGCTCGAAGAGATCAACAAGGGCTTCGACCTGATGCATGAGGGCAAGTCGATCCGTTCGGTGGTGGTGTTCTGATGAAGACCGTCTCCACCAACACCGCCCATGGCGGCGTGCAGGGGGTCTACCGCCACGCCTCGAAGGAAACCGGCACCGAGATGACCTTCTCGGTGTTCGTGCCGCCGCACGCCGACGGCGCGAAGCTGCCGGTGGTCTGGTACCTGTCGGGCCTCACCTGCACCCATGCCAACGTCACCGAAAAGGGCGAGTACCGGCGCATCTGCGCCGAGCTCGGCCTGATCTTCGTGGCGCCGGACACCAGCCCGCGCGGCGAAGGCGTGCCGGACGATGCCGAGGGCGCCTACGATTTCGGCCTCGGCGCCGGCTTCTACGTCGACGCCACGCAGGCGCCCTTCGCCGAGAACTACCGCATGTGGTCCTATGTCACCGAGGAACTGCCGGCGCTCGTCGCAGCCGAATTTCCGGCCGACATGGCCCGGCAGTCGATCCTCGGCCATTCCATGGGCGGCCATGGCGCCCTGACCATCGGCCTGACCCATCCGGACCGCTACAAGGCCGTCTCGGCCTTCGCGCCGATCGTCGCGCCTGGCCAGGTGCCGTGGGGCCACAAGGCCCTGCCGCTCTATCTCGGCGACGACAAGGCCGCGTGGCGCAAGCACGACGCGGTGGCGCTGATCGAGGACGGCGCGCGGGTGAAGGACCTTCTGGTCGACCAGGGCGAGGCCGACAATTTCCTCGCCGAGCAGCTGAAGCCGGAACTCCTGGAAAAGGCCTGCGCCGATGCCGGGATCGCGCTGACGCTGCGGCGCCAGCCGGGCTACGACCACAGCTACTACTTCATCTCCACCTTCATGGAAGACCATCTGCGCTGGCACGCCGAACGGCTGGGCTAAGCGCGCGACATCCTGCCGGGCGGCACCACGACGCGCCGCCCGGCATCGGCCTTGATCCCCACCCGATGTCTCCCGTAACGAAGGACATCGCGTGCCTGCGCCCCATCTTCACGGGCACGACCCGGCCCCGCCCGCCGCGCGGCCGCTCCCTTGCAGAAACGGATCTCCCATGGCCAATCTCGACAGCGTCCTTGCCTGCCTCGACCTCAATCTCGAGCGCTCGCTCGGCCGGCTCACCGATCTCCTGAAAATCCCGTCGATCTCCACCGATCCGGCCTATGCCGCCGATTGCCGCCGCGCGGCGGAATATCTCGTCGGCGACCTCGACGCGATCGGCTTCGACGCCTCGCTGCGCGAGACGCCGGGCCACCCGATGGTCGTCGCCCATCACGACGGGCCGGACGGCGCGCCGCACGTCCTGTTCTACGGCCATTACGACGTCCAGCCGGTCGACCCGCTGGAGTTGTGGGAGACCGCGCCCTTCGAGCCCGTCGTCAAGGACGGCCCGGACGGCACCAAGCGGATCGTGGCGCGCGGTTCGGCGGACGACAAGGGCCAGCTGATGACCTTCATCGAGGCCTGCCGCGCCTACAAGGCCGAGACCGGCGGCCTGCCCTGCAAGGTCACGATCTTCCTCGAGGGCGAGGAGGAATCCGGTTCGCCCTCGCTGACCCCGTTCCTCGACGCCAATCGCGACGAACTGTCGGCCGACGTGGCGCTGGTCTGCGACACCAATATGTGGGACCGCGAGACCCCGGCGATCTCGACCGGCCTGCGCGGCCTCGTCGGCGAGGAAATCGTCCTGACGGCGGCGAACCAGGACCTGCATTCGGGCTATTTCGGCGGCGCCGCGCAAAACCCGATCCGGGTCCTCGCCCGCATCCTTGCCGACATCCACGACGCCGACGGCCGCGTCACCGTCCCCGGCTTCTACGACGGCGTCCAGGACATTCCGGACGAGGTGCGCGCCATCTGGGACGGGCTCGACTTCTCGGCCGAGGAATTCCTCGGCTCGGTCGGCCTGTCGGTGCCGGCCGGCGAGACCGGTCGCTCGGTGCTGGAGCAGGTCTGGGCGCGCCCGACGGCGGAATTCAACGGCATTTCCGGCGGCTATACCGGCAAGGGCTTCAAGACCGTCATCGCCTCGCAGGCGATGGTGAAGGTCTCCTTCCGGCTGGTCGCCGGCCAGGACCCGGACAAGATCCGCGCCGCCTTCCGCGCCTTCGTCGAAGCCCGCCTGCCGGCCGATTGCTCGGTCGAATACCATCCCCATGGCGGCTCGCCGGCGATCCAGCTCCCCTTCGATTCGCCCTGGCTCGGCAAGGCGCGCGCCGCGCTCTCGGACGAATGGCCGAAGCCCGCCGTGATGATCGGCATGGGCGGCTCGATCCCCGTGGTGGGCGAGTTCAAGGCGCGGCTCGGCATGGAATCGCTGCTGATCGGCTTCGGCCTCGGCGACGACCGCATCCATTCGCCGAACGAAAAGTACGAGATGAGCTCCTTCCACAAGGGCCAGCGCTCCTGGGCCCGCGTACTGGCGGCGCTGGGCGCCGGCGACTGAGATTTCGCCCGGGTTCTCCGACCGCTCGAACGAAAGGGCGCGGCGCCAACCGGCGGCCGCGCCCTTTGCCTGTCGGACCGAGGGTTTTCCAGGCGCGCAATCGCCCCCTGCCGGCCTGCGCCATCCCGTCACTGTGCCTGCGGCGCAACGGCGCCCCGGCAAAGCGTCGGCGGGGCTCTTCCGGCAATTGATGGATCGCGAATTTCCCGTATGAACGAAGGCAACAACACGCCACGCGGTCCGATGGATCGAAGAATGGCGTGACAGGCTGGAGTATCAGACATGCGCATTCGTACCGCCGCCTCGGCCCTCGCCCTGCTGCTCGCGACCTCGCTGAGCGCGGCTGCCGCCGATGCCGTCTACGCCCCCTACGACCCGGCCCCGGCGCCGCTGGCGCCCGCCGCCAACGACTATGGCGATACCGACTTCGTCTTCGAGCTCGGCATCTCCGGCATCGTGTCGCCGGAATATCTCGGCTCGGACGAGTACCAGATCAATCCGTCGCCGATCATCAGCGTCGAATATCTGAACCTGCCGGGCATCGGCTCCTTCGGCGGCAAGGACGGCCTCGGCCTGTCGATCGGACCCTCCTTCGACTATATCGGCGACCGCGACGCGAGCGACTATTCGGAGCTGACCGGCCTCGACGATCTCGATGCCACCTACGAGCTCGGCCTGAAGGCCAGCTACGAGTGGCAGAGCGCCGAAGTCTACGGCGCCGTGCGCTATGCCTTCGGCGGTGCCGACGGCTTCGTCGGCGACATTGGCGCGAATCTGATCGCCCGGCCGACCGAGCGCCTGGTGCTGAAGGCCGGTCCGACCGCCAGCTTCGCCTCCAGCGACTACATGGATTCCTATTTCGGCGTCAGCGCCCGCGAATCGGTTGCGTCCGGCTTCCGCCTTGGCGCCTACGATCCCGATGGCGGCTTCAAGAGCGTCGGCGTCGCCGCTTCGGCGCGCTACGAGATCTTCACCGACTGGTTCATCAATGCCGACGCCAAATACGACCGGCTGGTCGGCGACGCCAAGGATTCCCCGATCGTGCAGGCGGGCGACGAGAACCAGTATTTCTTCGGCCTCGGCGTCTCCAAGCGCTTCTCGCTCGACCTCTGGTAGGACGGCCGGCTTTCAGCGCTTTTCTCTTCAAGGGCCCGGTCGCCAGCGACCGGGCCCTTTTCGTATCGGGCGCCGCGCGCCGGTAGCTTAATCGTCAGGCGATGGTGTCGACCACGCCGCCATCGACGCGCAAGGCCGCGCCGGTGGTCGCCGACGCCTCCTTCGAGCAGGCATAGACGATCATGTTGGCGACCTCCTCGACCGTCGCGGGTCGGCCGATGATCGAGCTCGGCCGCGCCGCCTTGACGAAGGCGACGCCCGCCTCCTCGATCGAGATGCCCTGTTCCGACGCCATCTCCGCCAGCATCCCCTCGACACCCTCCGACATGGTCGGTCCGGGCAGCACCGAATTGACGGTGACGCCGGAGCCGCCGGCCAGCTTGGCGAGCCCCCGCGAAACCGACAACAGCGCGGTCTTGGTGAAGCCGTAATGGATCATGTCGGCGGGAATGTTCAGCGCCGATTCCGACGACAGGAACACCAAGCGCCCCCAGCCGCGCTCCATCATGGCCGGCATCCACGCCCGCGACAGGCGCACGCCGGACATGACGTTGAGCTGGAAGAAATCCTCCCAGACATCGTCCCCGATCTCGAAGAAGGGTTTCGGCCCGAAGATCCCGACATTGTTGACGACGATGTCGGGGTCGGGCACGGCGCGGACGAGCGCCTTGCAGCCGTCGGCGGTCATCAGGTCGGCGGCGGCGCCCGAGACGTCGGCGCGCGGCACGGCGTCGACCACCTTGCGCACGGCGGTCTCCACCCGGTCCTCGCCGCGCCCGTTCACCACCACGCTGGCGCCGGCACGGGCAAGGCCGATGGCCGCGGCCAGACCGATCCCGCCGGTCGAACCGGTGACCACGGCGCGCTTGCCGGACAGGTCGATGTTCATGGCGTCTTCCTTCTCGCAAATCTCCGGGTCGGGGCGCCAGGCGTCCCCGTTTCGGCGGGACATGGCGCAGCGCTTCGGGCGCATCAATGGGGTCTCGGGGCGCGCCCGACGGCTGGCAGGTGGGGGTTCGCGGCGTTCCGGCCGCTGCCGCATTGCTTAATGCCCCGTTAATTCGCCGCATTTAAGCTGCATCGCGGATCTGCGGAGACGTTTGCGACGGGGCTTGGGGGCCCGGTCGGTTGGCGCATGGACCGGTCCGACGCAAGTCGGCGATCCGGCCGGGCGACGTCTCCTGCGCGACACTTGGGGTTGGAGGCCGATCCGCGCGCGACGCGCAACGGCCTTCGCGTAACGAACAGGACCGGCCCTGCCGGTTCGTGAGGGAAAGACGTCCGAATGGCGGCACGACGGCACGAGCGCATCGAACCCAGCTTCGGCGGTTCCGAACTCGGCGACGACGACTTCCGCATCAGCGCCGACGATCGCGCCGTTCCGAACGCTTCCAGCGGTCCGCGCCGCAAGACCGCGAAGAAACCCGTCAACGACCGCAAGACGGCCAAGCCCGCCGCCTCCAGCCGGCGCGGCCGCGGCAAGACGCAGGGCGGCGGTGGCTCGGGCCGTGGCGGAGGACGCCGCCGGCGCAGCTTCCTCGGCCATGTCTTCCGGCTGTTCCTGATGCTCGGCGTCGTCGGCGGGCTGACGGTGGCGGCCGTGGTCGGCTACATGGCCGTCAAGCTGCCGCAGGAAGCCTGGGCGATCCCGGACCGGCCGCCCAACGTCAAGATCGTCTCGGTAGCCGGCGAGCTGATGGCCAATCGCGGCCTGACCGGCGGCAAGGAAGTCTCGCTGGACGAGATGAGCCCCTATATCCCGCAGGCGGTGATCGCCATCGAGGACCGGCGCTTCTACGACCATTGGGGCGTCGATCCGATCGGCATCACCCGCGCCTTCATGCAGAACATGGCGGCCGGCGAAACCGTGCAGGGCGGCTCGACCCTGACCCAGCAGCTCGCCAAGAACGTCTTCCTCAATCCCGACCAGACCATCCGCCGCAAGATACAGGAAGCGATCCTGGCTTTGTGGCTGGAGCAGAAATTCACCAAGGACCAGATCCTCGAGATGTATCTGAACCGGGTCTATTTCGGCTCCGGTTCGACCGGCGTCGAGGCAGCGTCCCGGCGCTATTTCGACAAGCCGGCCGAAGAGGTGAATCTTGGTGAGGCAGCGCTGCTGGCGGGCCTCCTGAAGGCGCCCTCGCGGCTGTCGCCGGCCAACGATCCGGCCGCCGCCAAGGCGCGGGCCGAAGTGGTGCTGGCGGCGATGCGCGACGAGGGCTTCATCAGCCAGGCCGAATATGCCGACGCCAAGGCCCAGAAGCCGACCAATGCCAAGAGCTACTGGACGGGCGGCGAGCATTACGCCGCCGATCTGGTGATGCGCGACATCAAGCAGCTGGTCGGCGACATCGACCAGGACGTCATCGTCGAGACCACCATCGACCTCGCCCTCGAGAAGAAGGCCGAGGAGGTCGTGCGCAAGACCGTCGACGGCGCCTCGCAGAATGTCAGCCAGGGCGCCCTCGTGGCGGTGGACGGCACCGGTGCGATCCGCGCGCTGGTCGGCGGCCGCGACTATGCCCAGAGCCAGTTCAACCGCGCGGTCGACGCCAAGCGCCAGCCGGGCTCGACCTTCAAGCCCTTCGTCTACGCCACCGCTCTCGAAAAGGGCTGGCGGCCGGAATCGATCATCGACGACGCCCCGGTGCGGATCGGAAACTGGTCGCCGCAGAACTACGACAACAAGTTCCGCGGTCCGGTCACCGTCGCCGACGCCCTGCGCCAGTCGCTCAACACCGTCGCGGCGCGGCTGGTGGACAGCGCCGGCGCCGACGCGGTGATCGAGACGGCGCATCGCATGGGCATCAAGTCCGACCTCGTCGACAACGCCTCCATCGCGCTCGGCACCTCGGAAGTCTCGCTGGTCGAACTGACCGGTGCCTTCACGGCACTGGCCAATGGCGGCTACCGCGCGACGCCGCATCTGGTGAACCGCGTCGTCACCGAGCAGGGCAAGGTGGTGTGGGAACGGGGCGCCGAAGTGCCGCCTGTCGTCGTCTCACCGGAGATCGTGGGCATGATGAACGCCATGCTGACGCGCGTCGTGTCGGCCGGCACCGGGCGCAGGGCGGCGATCGACGGCTGGCAGGCCGCCGGCAAGACCGGCACGACCCAGGACTTCAAGGACGCCTGGTTCGTCGGCTACACGGCCAATCTCACCACCGGCGTGTGGCTGGGCAACGACAATGGCGCCAAGATGCGCAAGGTCACCGGCGGCTCGCTGCCGGCCGAGGCCTGGCACGATTTCATGACGGCCGCCCATGAGGGGCTCGACCCGATCCCGCTGCCCGGCGACTACCGGATCGGCGAGGCGCAGGCGCCGCTGACGGCCGATAGCGGCTATTCGGATGGCGGGTTCTACGAGGGGGAATCGGCCGATCCCTATTACCGTCAGAACGGCGAGGCGCCTATCCCGCCGCAGGGTCTGCCGGCCGAAGGGGGCGGCCGCGTCTATGACAGCGCACCGCCGCCGGGGGTGACCGTCGAGGGGCCGGCCCGGGGCCGCTCCAGCGACCGCTCGCTGTTCAGAAGCATCTTCGGGGGCTGACCGGCCCTTGCATTGGCCGGCGGCCTGTCCGCCGGCTGTCTTTCTCGGTTCTGCGCGTTCGAGGACCTTCCGCGACCCTTGGGGCCGCGTGAGGTGGACGCGTCGCGTCGAGTCCTTACAGGACGCCGAGCAGCGACAGGACGATGGCGACGACGACGACCAGGCCGACGAGATAGATGATGCTGTTCATGGCTTGTCTCCTTCAGACCGGCAGGAGGCGGACCATCCGCGCGCCGGCGTATTCGGTGGGGTAAGTCCCGACCGTCCGTTGCGGTTCCAACCATTTTCGGATTCAGCCGCCCGCAAGGCCCGCAGGACGCGAACTCACGAAAGCGCGACCATCCGTCTTGCACCCCCAAATGCCACTTCATATATACCCGCCAGCCCCGCCGAAGCCGGCGACGCAGTCGTTTCGGCCCTGCGGTTCATCCCAGAATTTCCAGGGGCTGCCCAATCCGGAATGCCTCTTCGAGGGTCCCGGGCGGCTCGCTAAACAAGGAGACTATGCATGGCGAAGGTAATCGGAATCGACCTTGGCACGACCAATTCCTGCATCGCGGTCATGGACGGCAAGAACGCCAAGGTGATCGAGAATGCCGAGGGCGCGCGCACCACGCCCTCCATGGTGGCCTTCACCGACGATGGCGAGCGCCTCGTCGGCCAGCCGGCCAAGCGCCAGGCGGTGACCAATCCCGAAGACACGCTGTTTGCGATCAAGCGCCTGATCGGCCGGACCTTCCAGGATCCGACGACGCAAAAAGACAAGGGCATGGTCCCCTACAAGATCGTCAATGCCGACAATGGCGACGCCTGGGTCGAGGCGGCCGGCGAGAAATATTCGCCCTCGCAGATCTCGGCGATGATCCTGCAGAAGATGAAGGAAACCGCCGAGGCCTATCTCGGCGAGAAGGTCGAGAAGGCGGTCATCACCGTTCCGGCCTACTTCAACGACGCCCAGCGTCAGGCGACCAAGGACGCCGGCAAGATCGCCGGTCTCGACGTCCTGCGCATCATCAACGAGCCGACCGCGGCGGCGCTGGCCTACGGCCTCGACAAGAACGACGGCAAGACCATCGCGGTCTACGATCTGGGCGGCGGCACCTTCGACGTGTCGGTCCTGGAGATCGGTGATGGCGTCTTCGAGGTGAAGTCCACCAATGGCGACACCTTCCTCGGCGGCGAAGACTTCGACATGCGTCTGGTCGATTACTTCGCCTCGGAGTTCAAGAAGGACCAGGGCATCGACCTGAAGAACGACAAGCTCGCCCTGCAGCGCCTCAAGGAGGCCGCCGAAAAGGCCAAGATCGAGCTGTCCTCGGCCTCGCAGACCGAAATCAACCTGCCGTTCATCACCGCCGATGCGTCGGGTCCCAAGCACCTGACCATGAAGCTGACCCGCTCCAAGTTCGAGAGCCTGGTGGACGACCTCGTGCAGCGCACGATGGATCCGTGCAAGGCGGCCCTCAAGGATGCCGGCGTCACCGCGTCGGACATCGACGAGGTCGTTCTGGTCGGCGGCATGACCCGCATGCCGAAGGTCCAGGAAGCGGTGAAGAACCTGTTCGGCAAGGAGCCGCACAAGGGCGTCAACCCGGATGAGGTCGTCGCGATGGGCGCCGCCATCCAGGCCGGCGTGCTGCAGGGCGACGTCAAGGACGTGCTGCTGCTCGACGTGACGCCGCTGTCGCTCGGCATCGAGACGCTGGGTGGCGTGTTCACTCGCCTGATCGATCGCAACACGACGATCCCGACCAAGAAGAGCCAGGTGTTCTCCACCGCCGAGGACTCGCAGAACGCCGTGACCATCCAGGTCTTCCAGGGCGAACGCGAGATGGCGCAGGACAACAAGTCGCTCGGCCGGTTCAACCTCGAGGGCATCCCGCCGGCACCGCGCGGCGTGCCGCAGATCGAGGTCACCTTCGACATCGACGCCAACGGCATCGTCAACGTGTCGGCCAAGGACAAGGGCACCAACAAGGAGCAGCGGATCACCATCCAGGCTTCCGGTGGTCTGTCCGACGCCGATATCGAGCAGATGGTCAAGGACGCCGAGGCCAATGCCGACGCCGACAAGAAGCGTCGCGCGGCCGTCGAGGCGAAGAACCAGGCCGAGAGCCTGCTGCATTCGGCCGAGAAGTCGCTCGAGGATTACGGCGACAAGGTCTCCGAGGAAGATCGCGCTGCGATCAGCGCGGCGATCGAGGACCTGAAGGCCGAAGTCGAGAAGCCGGAAGCCGACGCCGAGGCCATCAAGGCCAAGAGCGACCGGCTCGCCGAAGCGTCGATGAAGCTCGGCCAGGCCATGTACGAGGCCGCCCAGGCCGAACAGCCCGAGGGCGAGGACGGCGCCGATGCGTCGGAAGCGGCCAAGGACGACGTCGTCGATGCGGACTTCGAGGAAGTCAACGACGACGCGGACCAGAAGAAGTCGGCCTGATCCAACAGGCAGCGGGCGGGCCGGATCGGCCTGCCCGCCGATCGCCAAGACCTGCAAAGCCCCGGCCCTCGCGCCGGGGCTTTGTCGTTTGAGGTCGCGCCGCTCCAACAAGCACGGCGTTTACCGTTAATTCATCCTTGGCTTGCAGGCTGCGGTGTCTCGCGCGCCTATGGGCACGGCGGACAGGGCGCGCGGCGCAAGGCCCGCCCGTTCCGATCGGGTCGCGACAGGAGCAGCCATGCACTTCCGTGTCTTCGATTGCTGGCGTCTGACCGCCGCGATGTTGATCATGGCCTATCACTTCCTGTTCTTCGCGCCCTACGGCGTCGAAGCCGGTACGCAATTCCTGCACCGGCTGCTGCCGCTGCTCGACATGTTCTTCATGATCTCCGGCTTCCTGATCGCCAGCCGCTACGCGACCCGCATCGCCTCGGTCGCCGACTACGCCAATTTCATGCGCCGGCGCATCGCGCGGCTCTATCCGCTGCATTTCCTGACCACGATGTTCTTCGCCGCCATCGCGCTGGTGGCGCTGTTCGTCGGCTCGGCCCACCATCCCTGGGCCCGCGACCTGGCGGCGCTGCCGCTGCACCTTCTCGCCCTCCACGGCCTCGGCACGACGGACGAGCTGGCGCTCAACTATCCGTCCTGGTCGGTGAGTGCGGAATTCTTCGCCTATGCGCTGTTCCCGGTCATCCTCCTGGCGTTCCGCTGGAAGGGGCTCGCCGGACTGTTCGCGCTGCTGGCCGTCTGGGTCGGCGGGCTGGAATACGCCTCCTGGCGCGGCCTCTTTCCCTCCGGCCACTGGACCGGCGCCGACACGATGGGCGCCTACCGCGCCTTTGCCGATTTCATCGCCGGCTCGGCGATCGCCGTCGTCGTCGGGCGACGGATGATCTCCATCACCGCCCACTGGCCCGGCATCGTCCTCAGCGTCGCCGCCGTCGCGGCGATGATCCTGCAGGCGCCGCCCTACCCGACCCTCCTGCTCCTGGCGCTGGCGCTGACCGCCACGGCGCTGGCCGAGACCGCCCGGCCGGACTCCACTGCCATGCTGGCGCCGCTGATGCCGGTGACGCGGGTCTCCTTCGGGATCTACCTCCTGCATCCCGTCATGGAGTTCGTCTTCCTGACGGTAATCTGGCAGCGTGTGCTGGAGCCCCTCGGGATCATCGATTTCTACGTCTACTGGACCCTGCCGATGGTCGCGACGGTCGCCGTGGCGATGCTCTCCGACCGCTTCGTCGAGCGCCGGCTCGGCGGCTGGATCGCCGGTCCGCGCCGGCCCGAGGGCAAGCCTGCGCGCATGGCCTCGGCCTGAGCCGCAAAGGAAGCCGCGGTTCCTTTCGGGACGCCGCTATGGTATCGCGCCCCAGCCGTTCCTACATCGAAGGCATGTTGTCGCGGGCGCGGCGGGCGAGAGCCCCTGCTGCCGCGCAAATCGTCTGTCCAGAACCCATGGAAGTCCTGAATGAAGGCCGATTACTACGAGATGCTCGGCGTGCCCCGCGATGTCGACGAAAAGGGGCTGAAGTCCGCGTTTCGCAAGCTCGCGATGCAATACCACCCCGACCGCAATCCCGGAAACGCGGACGCCGAGGTGAAGTTCAAGGAACTCGGTGAAGCCTACGAGGTCCTGAAGGACGGGCAGAAGAGGGCCGCCTACGACCGCTTCGGCCATGCCGCCTTCCAGAATGGCGGCGGCGGCAATGCCGGCTTCCGCGGCGATTTCTCCTCCTCCATGGCCGACATCTTCGACGACATCTTCGGCGAGATGATGGGCGGGCGCGCCCGCGCCGGACGCCAGCCCGGCAACGGCCGCGAGCGCGGTTCGGACCTGCGCTACAACATGGAGATCAGCCTCGAAGAGGCCTATGACGGCAAGACTGCCGAGATCGGCGTGCCGACGACGATCCAGTGCGACGAATGCACCGGCAGCGGCGCCAAGCCCGGCACCAGCCCGAAGACCTGCCCCACCTGCGCCGGTGTCGGCCGCGTCCGGGCCGCTCAGGGCTTCTTCTCCATCGAGCGTACCTGCCCGAACTGCCAGGGTCGCGGCCAGGTCATCGCCGACCCCTGCGGCAAGTGCGGCGGCGACGGCCGGCTGCCGGAAGAGCGCAACCTGTCGGTCAACATCCCGGCCGGCATCGAGGACGGCACCCGCATCCGCCTCGCCGGCGAGGGCGAGGCGGGCCTGCGCGGCGGGCCGCCGGGCGATCTCTACATCTTCCTGTCGGTGAAGCCGCACGAATTCATGCAGCGCGACGGCGCCGATCTGTTCTGCCAGGTGCCGCTGTCCATGGTGACGGCCGCGCTGGGCGGCCATTTCGACGTCTCGACGCTGGACGGCAACACCACCCGCGTGAAGGTGCCGGAGGGCACCCAGACCGGCAAGCAGTTCCGGGTGAAGGGCAAGGGCATGCCGGTGCTGCGCTCGCCGCAGGTCGGCGACCTGTTCATCCAGGTCTCCGTCGAGACGCCGCAGAACCTGTCGCGTCGTCAGCGCGAACTCCTGGAGGAATTCGAGGAGATTTCCTCTTCCGACAATTCTCCCCAGTCCACAGGCTTCTTCTCGCGGATGAAGGAGTTCTTCGAGGGGTTGAGTGAAAATTGATCCGCGACATGTTTAGTGAGACGCAGAGCGCATCGACGGCTGCGTCGTAAAGCCGTTACACAGGCACGGCATCACGTGTTGCCGGACCTCGGCCGTCGGGCCGGACTGGAGGACACGAGTGTTGGGAACCCCGGAGCCGCGTCAGACCAACCCGTTGCGCAAGCGCAAGAAGGTCAGCGACGAGGCGCGCTTCTTCCGGGGATGGCTGCAGCGGCCGCTGGTGATGGGGGCGGTGTCGCCCTCCTCGCGCACGCTCGGCCGGGCGATGGCCGCCTATGTGCCCGATCCCGCCGGTTTCGACGCCGATTCCCGCGTTCTGGAACTGGGCCCGGGCACCGGCGTCGTCACCCAGTGCCTCGTCGACCGGGGCGTGCCGGAAGCCGCCCTCGTCCTCGTCGAATATTCTCCCGAATTCTGCATCCTCCTGCGGGCCCGCTTTCCCGCCGCGCTGGTCATCCAGGGCGATGCCTACGCGCCCAGCGCCGCGGTGAGCCGGGCAATGGAGGGAAAGCGCCTGGAAGCCGTCGTTTCCAGCCTGCCGCTGTTCACCAAGCCGGACGCCAAGCGCGAGGCCGTCATCGGCGGTTCGCTGGCGCGCATGGCCCGCGGCGCGCCCTTCATCCAGTTTTCCTATGCGCTGACCATGCCGGTGAAACCCGAGCGGATCGGCGCCGAACTGATCACCAGCCCGTGGATCAAGCGCAACCTGCCGCCCGCCCGCGTGTTGGTGTATCGATCCGCCTGACGGCGGCAGCATCACGGGAGAGGACGGCAGATGGCGGGCAACGGCGCACGGGGCGAGACGACGCAGGCAGGTGAACGCTACGAAGGCGACTGGGCGCGCTTCTTCGCCAACTGGGTTCGCCATCCGGTGAAGATGGGCGCGGTCGCCCCGTCCAGCCGGGCTTACTGCAACATGATGGTCCGCCACGCCACGATCGATCTCGACGGACCGATCCTGGAACTGGGACCCGGCCTCGGCGTCGTCACCCGCACCCTGCTCGAGCATGGTGTCGCGCCCGAGCGCATCACCTCGATCGAGTATGATTCCGATTTCGCCCGGCAGCTCCAGCGCCGCTTTCCCGGCGTCAACGTCATCAACGGCGACGGCTTCGACCTTGACCGGACCCTCGGCGACCGCCGGGACGAGAAATTCGCCGCGATCCTGATGGCCATCCCGATCGTCAGCTTCTCGCAGGAAAAGCGCCAGGCGCTGTTCACCGACTATCTCTCGCGGCTCATGCCCGGCGGAAACCTGACGGAACTGTCCTACATGCTCACCCCGCCCGTCCGGCCGGTTCCGGGCGTGTTCTCGGTGTCGTCCTCGCCGCGGGTCTGGAACAACATCCCGCCCGCCCGGGTGTGGATCTACTCGCAGGACACGGCGCCGGCTGAGAATGCGGCGACGGCTTCGTGAGCGCCAACATCCTCGTCCTGCCGGGCTCGCTGCGGCTCGCCTCGCACAATCGCAAGCTGGCCGCCGAGGCGACGCGCATGCTGGCGCTGTCCGACGCAGTGGTGACCCGGCTCGATCTCGCCGATTATCCGCTGCCTCTCTATGACGGCGACCACGAACAGGACAACGGCATTCCCGAGAACGCCGTGCTGCTCGCCCACCGTATCGCGGTGCAGGACGGGCTGCTTCTGGTCAGCCCCGAATACAATCACTCGATCCCGGCAGTGCTGAAGAATGCCATCGACTGGGCGAGCCGCGTGCGCAAGGTGCAGGGCCGGCCCGTGCAGCCCTTCAAGGGGCTGGTCGTAGGCCTTGCCTCGGCCTCGCCCGGCCGCTTCGGCGGCGCGCGGGGCCTCGAAGCGCTGCGGCTGGTGATGCGGGCGCTGGGCGCCGAGGTGCTCACCCAGCAATGCAGCGTCGCCGACGCGGCCAATGGCTTCGACGAGAACGGCCGCCTGTCCGACGACATCGCCCGCACCTCGCTGGAATCGCTGGTCGACAAGCTGCTCGATACCTCGCGCAGCCTCAGCCGCCGCGGCTGACTCATTCCGCCGAGCGTCGAACGCTGCGGCTTGGAACCGGGCACGGGCGCCGCGAATTCCGGTTCGAACAGGCGACGGCAAGGGAACGCGACATGAGCATCGACCCGGACCATCCGCAGACGCTGCGTCCGCAGGATCTCCAGCGCACGGTGGAACGCCATCTCCACGATCACTGGAAATCCTACGCCTTTCAGGGCGGCCTGATGGTGGTCGTCGGCGTCCTGGCGATCCTCGCCCCCTTCGCGGCGACGCTGGCGACGACCCTGCTGTTCGGCTGGCTGCTGATCTTCGCCGGCATCGTCGGTGCCGTCAGCGCGTTCCGGGCGAAGGGCGCACCGGGCTTCTGGTCGAGCCTCCTCCTGTCGCTGCTCGCGGTCGTGCTGGGCGCCGTCATCATCTACGATCCGGTGGCCGGCTCGATCACCCTGACCTGGATGCTGAGCTTCTATTTCCTGTTGTCCGGCGTGTTCAACTTCTCCATCGCCCGCGCCTTCCAGCCGTCGACCGGGCGGTTCTGGCTGCTGGTGGTCTCCGGCCTCGTCGACATCGTGCTGGCGGTCTTCCTGATTCTCGGCCTGCCGGGCACCGCGGTCTGGGCGGTGGGCCTGTTCCTCGGCATCTCGCTGATCACGTCGGGCATGGCGCTCCTGTTCTCGGCGCTCGACGCGCGCAACAACGCGCCCAGCCGGGGGGTGTGACATGAGCCGGTCGCAGGACGATCTGGTCGCGCGCCTTCTGGAGCGCAGCGGCGGCGCGACCTTCGCCGACGATCTGGGCGTCGATCTTGGCCGCAACGAGCCGATGGGGCTGTTCCTGTGGCTGGTCGCCGCGAACCTGTCGTCGGCGCGCATTTCCGCCGATCAGGCGCTGCGCGCGGCCAGGGCCCTCAAGGATGCCGGGCTGACGACCGCGCAGCACATGGCCGACGCGACCTGGAAGGAGCGCGTCGTCATCCTCAACCGCAACGGCTATGCGCGCTTCGACGAGAAGACCTCGCGCTTCCTGCAGGACATGGCCGACCATTGCCTCGCCGAATATGACGGCGACCTGCGCAAGCTGCGCGCGGCGGCCGGAGAGGACCCGGCCGAGGAGCGCCGGCTCCTGAAAGCCTTCAAGGGCATCGGCGATGTCGGCGTCGACATCTTTTTCCGCGAGGCGCAGATCGCCTGGGACGAGATCTATCCCTTCGCCGACAAGCGCGCGCTCAAGGCTGCCGAAGAGCTCGGCCTCGGCAAGGATGCCGAGACCCTGGCCGGCCTCGTGCCGAAGCCACGCTTTCCGGCGCTCCTGGCCGCGCTTCTCAAGGCCGATCTCGACAAGGCGCTCGACGAGATCGCGAAGGGCTGACCCCCGGCCTCAGACGTGCTGGCCGCCATTGATGTGCAGCTCGGAGCCGGTGACGTAGGACGCCTGCCCCGAACACAGGAAGTAGATCACGTCGGCGACTTCCGCGGTCTGGCCGAGGCGGCGCAGCGGGATGTCGTCGATCATCTTCTCGGTGCCCGGCGACAGGATCGCCGTCTCGATCTCGCCCGGCGCGATGGCGTTGACCCGGATGCCGGCCGGGCCGAAATCATGGGCCATCTCGCGGGTCAGCGAGTTCAGCGCCGCCTTCGACGTGGCATAGGCCGTCCCGGCGAAAGGATGCACCCGGCCGCCGGCGATCGAGGTGATGTTGACGATCGAGCCCCGTGCCTTGGACAATTCCTTGAACAGGCCGCGCGCCAGCATGATCGGGGCGAAGAAGTTCACCTGGAACACGTCCCGCCACGCATGCATGGGCGTGCGGATCGAATCCATGCGCGAGCCGCCCTCGCCCTTGGGCGAGATCGCCGCGTTGTTGACCAGCGCATGCAGCTCCGAGCCGTTCGCCTCCAGTCGGCGCCGGATCTCCGACACGGCGAAGCCGACATCCTCCTGGTCCGATAGATCGACCCGGATGTGATCCTCGGGGCCGGCCGGCCACGGGCAGTCGTCGGAGAAATCCTGACGCGAGCAGGTGATCACCCGCCAGCCTTCGCGGGAGAAGCGCTTTACGGTCGCGTGACCGATGCCCCGCGACGCGCCGGTCAGAACCAGCGTCTTGCGGTCGTCCTGCGGGGTGTCCGCCATTGGTAGAGGCCCTCTTCGAAACTCGAATTCCCGCGCCCGGCGATCACGGAATGATCAACTTGTCCGATGGCGCGCGACATGCGGTTGCTTCTAGCACGTTCGCCGATGCACATAGGCGATCCGGGAAGCGGAGACGAACAATTGATGATGCGTGTCGGCAAAAATGCTCGTCTCGTCGCAAGACAGTGCGTCGCTGCTCTGGCGACGGCCCTGCTGCTGGCAGCGCCTGCCCGTGCGGCCGATCCCGATCCGTCCGACTGGCCCGCGGTTCTCGACGCGGCTGAGGGGCAGACCGTCTATTTCAACGCCTGGGGCGGCTCGCAGAACATCAATGATTACATAGGCTGGGTCGCCGACACGGTAAAGGACCGCTTCGGCGTCACCCTGCAGCACGTCAAGCTCGACGACACCGCCAACGCCGTCGCCGCCGTCGTTGCGGAAAAGGCCGCCGGCAAGGATACGGGCGGCTCGGTCGACCTGATCTGGATCAATGGCGAGAACTTCGTCTCCATGCAGGGTGAGGGCCTCCTGGCCGATGGCTTCGCCACCGCCCTGCCCAACTGGAAATTCGTCGATACCGACAATCCCAGCGTGACCACCGACTTCACCGTGCCGACCAGGGGCCAGGAATCGCCCTGGGGCGGCGCCAAGATGGTGTTCTTCGCCGATACCGCCCGCAGCGGCGCCATCGCCGACATGCCGCAGGACACCGACGCCTTGCTGGAATGGGCCAAGGCCCATCCCGGCCAGTTCTCCTATCCGGCGCCGCCGGACTTCATCGGCTCGAGCCTCCTGAAGCAGGTGCTGATCGAGCAGGCACCCGACGCCGCCGTCCTGCAGCAGGCCGCGACCGACGCGAATTTCGCCGAAACGACGGCGCCTCTATGGGCCTGGCTCGACGCGA
Source organism: Aurantimonas sp. NFXS3 (assembly GCF_049132005.1). Lineage (NCBI taxonomy): Bacteria > Pseudomonadati > Pseudomonadota > Alphaproteobacteria > Hyphomicrobiales > Aurantimonadaceae > Aurantimonas > Aurantimonas sp. NFXS3. The sequence continues at coordinate 242,141 of NZ_JAGDDZ010000002.1, read as the reverse complement.
TCCGCCCGGTGCTGTGGCGCGAGGGGCGCGACTATCCGCAGAACTACCCGGCCATGAAGCAGCTTCTGGGCGACGGCGAACTCGGCATCATCTTCGCCTTCAACCCGTCCGAGGCCTCGGCCGGTATCGCCGCCGGCGAACTGCCGGACACCGTGCGCTCCTTCACCTTTCCCGGCGGCACGCTCGGCAACACCCATTTCGTTGCCATTCCCTACAACTCTTCGGCCAAGGCCGGGGCGATGGTGGTCGCCGACTTCCTGATCTCGCCGGAAGCGCAATTGCGCAAGGAAGACCCCGCCTATTGGGGCGACCCGACGGTTCTCGCCGTGGACCGGCTGGATGCGGCCGATCGCGAGGCCTTCGCCGCCATCGACCGGGGTGTCGCCACGCTGCCTCCGTCCGAGCTCGGTCCGGTCCTGCCGGAACCCCACGCCTCCTGGATGACCCGCATCGAGGACGAGTGGAAGCGCCGCTACGGCGGCTGATGACCCGCACGGATGCCCCTGCCCGAACACCCGGTCCGCCTCGAAGGGCGCTCGGCGGCCTGACGCCATGAAGGGCGACGCGCCCCCCTGCCGGCTGTGCTTCACGGCGATCCTGCCGGCGCTTCTGACGCTGCTCCTTGCCGCGCCCGTCGCCGTCGGGCTGGCCGGGGTGGCGCTGCCGGCCTTCGGCTATCTGCCGGCGCTCGGCGGCAACGCCGTCTCCCTCGAACCGCTGCGGGCCGTTCTGGCCGCGCCGGGCATCGGCGTCTCCGTCGGGCTCAGCTTCGCGGCCGGGCTCCTGACCACGGCCGTGTCGGTCGTCGGCGTCGCGCTGTTCCTCGCCGCCTTTTCCGGTAGCCGGGGCATGGGCGTGGTGCGGCAGGCGCTGGCGCCGCTTCTGGCCGTTCCCCATGCGGCGGCGGCCTTCGGCATTCTGTTCCTGATCGCGCCCTCCGGCCTTCTCTTCCGCCTTGCCGCGGTGCCGCTCGGCCTCGAGCGTCCGCCGGACCTTCTGATCGTCGGCGATCCGCTGGCCCTGTCGATGATGGCGGCGCTCGTCGCCAAGGAGATGCCCTTCCTGATGCTGGTCGCCTTCGCGGCCCTGCCGCAGGCCGATCCCGAGCGCCGGCAGCGGCTCGGCCGGTCGCTCGGCTATGGGCGGATGGCCGCCTTTCTCCTCATCGTCTGGCCATCGGTCTATCGCCAGATCCGGCTGCCGGTGATCGCGGTCGCTGCCTTCGCCTCGGCCGTCGTCGACGTGGCGCTGATCCTCGGACCCTCGACGCCAGCGCCGCTCGCCGTCCGACTGATCGGCTGGATGAACGATCCCGATCTGGCGATGCGCTTCCAGGCCTCAGCCGGCGCGCTGGTGCAGCTGGTGGTGACGCTCGCCGTCATCCTCGCCTGGCTCGGCCTCGAACGGGTCGGTGGCTGGCTCATTCGCCGCGAGGCGGCGAAGGGCCGGCGCCATGCCTCCGACGCGGCGCTGCGCGGCCTTGCCGCCCTGCCCGTGCCGCTCGCCGCTCTCGCGGTGTTCGTCGGGCTTGCGCTCCTTTTCCTGTGGTCGGTCGCCGGCTTCTGGGGCTTTCCCGATCTCCTGCCGCCGACCCTCAACCTCCAAAGCTGGCGCCGCGCCGTCGATGCCGCCAGCGGGCCGTTGTGGACGAGCTTCGCCGTCGCGCTGGCCGCGACGACGATAGCCCTCGGGCTCGTCGTGACCCTCCTGGAAGCCCGTCGCCGGCGGTTCCCCGCCGCGCGTGCCGGCGAGGTCCGCCTGCCCTCGGCGATCGCCGGCCTGATCTACCTGCCGCTGATCGTCCCCCAGATCGCCTTCGTCTTCGGCCTGCAGGTGCTGATCCTCGTTGCCGGACTGACGCCCTCGGTGCCGCTGCTGGTCGCCGCCCATCTGATCTTCGTCGCGCCCTATGCGGCGCTGGCGCTGGCCGATCCGTGGTTCGCCCTCGACCCGCGCTACGAGCGGGTCGCAGCCGGGCTCGGCCGGTCGCGCCGGGCGATCTTCTTCCGCGTCCGCCTGCCGATGCTGACGGCGCCGATCCTGACCGCACTGGCCATCGGCTTTGCCGTCTCCATCGGCCAGTATCTGCCGACTGTGCTGATCGGCGCCGGACGCCTGCCGACGATCACCACCGAGGCGGTGGCGCTGGCCGCCGGCGGCAACCGGCGGGTCATCGGCGCCTATGCCCTCCTGCAGACCGCACTGCCCTTCCTCGCCTTCGCCGCCGCCAGTCTCGTGCCGGTCTTGCTTGCGCGCGGCCGTCGCGGCATGAGGGCGCCATGACCACAGACGAAGGATTGCGCCTCGACGCGGTCGAGATCAGCCTTGGAACCCGCCGGCTCCTCACCCTCGACCGGCTGGTGCCACCGGGCCAGACGCTCAGCGTCATGGGACCGTCCGGCTCCGGCAAGTCGACGCTGTTCGCGCTGATCGCCGGCTTCCTCGATCCCGCCTTCACCGCGACCGGGCGGGCGCTTCTCAACGGCCGCGACCTGACCGGGCTGCCGCCGGAGCGGCGCCGGGTGGGCCTGCTCTTTCAGGACGCGCTGCTCTATCCGCACATGTCGGTCGGCGGCAATCTGCTCTTCGGCCTGTCGGCGCAGGTGAAGGGCCGCAGCCGCCGCCGCGCCGCCGCCGAGGCGATGCTGAAGCGCGTCGGCCTGCCCGGCCATCTCGACCGCGATCCGGCGACGCTGTCGGGTGGCCAGGCGGCTCGGGTGGCTCTTGCCCGCACGCTGCTGGCCGACCCCGAGGCGCTGCTTCTCGACGAACCCTTCTCGCGGCTCGACACGGACCTGCGCCAGACCGTGCGGCAGCTGGTCTTCGATCTCGTCGCCGAGCGGCAGATCCCGGCACTGCTGGTCACCCACGACCGGGCCGACGCCGAGGCCGCCGGCGGGCCGATCGTCGATCTCGGCGCCGGAGCCGGAGCCGCACCGTGACGCCCGTGCCCCTGCCCGATCTCCCGGTCAAGGACGTTCTCAGCGACTTGTCGGCGGCGATGGCGGCGCGCGGCCGCGCCGTCCTCGTCGCGCCTCCCGGCGCCGGCAAGACGACGCTGGTGCCGCTCGCCTTCCTGGCCGAGCCATGGCTGGGCGACGGCAAGATCATCCTTGTCGAGCCGCGGCGCCTCGCCGCCCGCGCCGCCGCACGGCGCATGGCCGACCTTCTCGGCGAGGCGGTCGGCGACACGATCGGCTGGCGCATGCGGCTCGACACGAAGGTGTCGCGCAGGACCCGCATCGAGGTTGTCACCGAAGGCGTCTTCACCCGCATGATCCTGTCGGACCCGGAGCTCGCCGGCGTTTCGGCCGTCCTCTTCGACGAATTCCACGAACGCTCGCTGGACGGCGATTTCGGCCTGGCGCTGGCCATCGACGTCGCTTCGGCCCTGCGCGAGGATCTGAAGCTCCTCGTCATGTCCGCGACGCTGGACGGCGCCCGCGTGGCGACGCTTCTGGGCGATACGGCGGGCGACCCGGTCGCCGTCGTCGAAAGCCATGGCCGCGCCTTCCCGGTGACCCTGCACTATCGCGACCGGCCGGGCACCGAGCCCGTTGAGGACGCCGTGGTCGCCGCGATCCGCGCCGCGCTCACCGAGGAGTGCGGCAGCCTGCTAGTCTTCCTGCCCGGCCAGCGGGAGATCGAGCGGGTCGCCGAGCGCCTGCGACCGCTGGTGGGAGAAAAGGTCGATGTCGCTCCGCTATACGGGGCCATGGAAGGCGCCGCCCAGGATCGCGCCGTGCGCCCGGCCCCGGAAGGACGGCGCAAGGTGGTGCTCGCCACCTCCATCGCCGAGACCTCGCTGACCATCGACGGCGTGTCGATGATCGTCGATGCCGGGCTGCGCCGCCAGCCGGTCTTCGAGCCGGCGACAGGCCTGTCGCGATTGGAAACCGTGCGCATCTCCAGGGCCGCGGCCGACCAGCGCGCCGGCCGCGCCGGACGCACCGCGCCGGGCACCGCGATTCGCCTTTGGCGCGAGGAGCAGACGGCGGCGCTCGCCCCCTTCGACCGGCCGGAAATCCTCGCCACGGACCTGTCGGGTCTCGTCCTCGACTGCGCTGCCTGGGGTGTTGCCGAGCCGGCCGACCTGGCCTTTCTCGATCCCCCGCCCGGCCCCGCCGTCGCCGAGGCGCGCGCGCTCCTGACCGAGCTCGGCGCGCTCGACACCGATGGTCGGCTGACGCCGACGGGCGAGGCCATGCGCGGCCTGCCGCTGCCGCCGCGGCTGGCCCATATGGTGGTGGCGGCCGGCGATACGGCGCGACGCGACGCGGCGCTGCTGGCGGTGCTCCTGACCGAACGCGGCCTCGGCGGCACCGACATCGATCTCGGCGAACGCCTGCGCCGGCTGGGCGGCGACCGCTCGCCGCGCGCCAAGGCCGCCGCCGGTCTTGCCGGCCGGATCGCCAGCGATGCCAGGGCGACCGCGCCGCCGCGTTCGGCGGAGCCTGCCACCGAGCCCGGCGAATTGCTGGCGCTCGCCTATCCCGACCGCATCGCCATCGCCCGCGGGGCGCACGGCCATTTCGTGCTGGCCAATGGCCGCGGCGGCGTCGTGGACGCGGCGTCGAGTCTCGCCCGCGAACGATTCCTCGTCGTCGCCGAACTTCAGGGCCAGGCCCGGGCCGGGCGCATTCTCTCGGCCGCGCGCCTGTCGTCCGACGCAATGGAGCGCCTCGTTGCCGAACGCGGCGTCAGCGAGGACGTCGTGACCTTCGACACGGCGTCGAGGCAGGTGCGCGCCCGCCGGGTGCGCCGGCTCGGCCGCGCCACCCTGTCCGAAGCGCCGCTGCCGACCCCGACCGGAGAGGCGACGACGCGCGCGCTGGCCGACGGCCTGCGCCGTCTCGGCTTCGCCGCCCTGCCGCTGGGCAAGGACAACGAGCGGCTGCTGCGCCGCCTGCGCTTCCTGGCCGCCGCCTATGGCCCGCCCTGGCCGGACCTTTCCGACGCCGCGCTGCTCGCCAGCCTCGAGGACTGGCTGATGCCCTATCTGCCGGGCGTCACCGGGCTCGCCCAGATCACGCCCGGGCAGATCTCAGAGGCGCTGCGCAGCCTCGTCCCGCACGCGGCGGCCAACCGGCTGGAAGCGCTGGCGCCCTCCCATTACGAGGCGCCGACCGGCTCGCGCGTGCCGATCCGCTACGAAGCCGACCAGCCGGTGCTGGCGATCCGTGTGCAGGAGCTCTTCGGCCTGTCGCAGCACCCCACCATCGCCGATGGTTGCCTGAAGCTGACCGTCGAGCTCCTGTCGCCGGCCCATCGCCCGATCCAGATCACCCGCGACCTGCCCGGCTTCTGGGCCGGCTCCTGGTCCGACGTACGCGCCGACCTGCGCGGCCGCTATCCCCGCCATGCCTGGCCGGAAGACCCGGCCAGCGCACACCCCACCGCCCGGGCCAAGCCCCGCGGACAATAGGAGCCTGGGGCGCTGCAGCCATCGCGACGGTGCCGCGGCAACCGGCAGGCGCACGACGCATCTGAAGAGCGGGAGGGAATGACGGCGACGCGCGGCGCCGTCCGGATCGCTCGATGAGCCGAAGTTCGTTCTTGGGCCGCGTCAGGCTCCACCAGCGCACCATCGCTCCTTGCCGTGCGCCCCCGGATCGGTTAGGGAGATTTCGGTCATGCCGATCCGTTCGCCGGATCCCGCCCGCGACCCGGGCACCCGTAGCTCAGCTGGATAGAGCGCTGCCCTCCGAAGCGTCCGAGCGGAATCTTCCAAATAGCTACCGCCCCTCGCCTTTCGAGCCAATTCCGGTTACCGGATTGCGGATAGCCACGGTAGCGGCACCCAAACACGTCCTGATGTTGGTGCGCTCTATCGCTAGCCTTTCCGCAGGCAGACGGCTGGGATCGGCTCAGACACTTGAGATCCGCTGTTAGATGGCGACCTTCATCAGTGTCACGCCACCCCAGATGATGAATATAGTTCCAGCTGCACGACGGAGCCAATCGCTTGGCGGCATCGTCTTCTCCGCCAGAACGAACAGTGAGAGGCCGATTATCCAAACGATATTCATCACGCCGCCAACGAAAAGCAGCAGCATGAGCACCCAGCAGCAGCCAACGCAGAACAGACCATGGCGTAGCCCCATACTAAGTGCTCCCCAAGCGCCCTCACGCCAGTTTTCGAGAAAGAAAGTAAAGGGCGACTGACATTTGCGAAGACATGTCAGCTTGAATGGCGACCACTGGTAGAAACCTGCCGCGATCAGCACCGATCCAGCGACTGCAGCATTTGTGATCATCATCATAGGCGAAAGCAGAGCAGCTGCGTCCAAGCGCCATTGCAGTGTTGTAGCAGCAAGGCTGAATGCGAGCCATACTGCGCCATATCCAAGAGCGAATATCCCAGTCCACGCGACGATTTCACCCTGTTCTCGTCGTTTCCGCGCGATAACGGTATAAAGCAGGATCGTTGGGGCTGCGCTCGGAAGCATCATCGCCGCCATCATCACCGCCCACATGATTAACATGAGCGCGAAATAGTCCGGTCGCCAGGCCATCGTGGCCGTCGGCATGGCCATGTCAGCGATCGCTCGCATGTCCATCCCCGCACCGTGCAGAATATAGAGCCAAGCCAGCGTGATGATACCCACAAGGCTGGTGATTACGACGGCTCTGTCGCGGCGTAGCAGGAAGATGAGTGGAGAGGTCCCGAGCATAGTAATCTCTCCCGGTTCCGGCAAACCCTTCGCGCTAGTCCAGCAGCACGGAGCGCCTCCTTTGGGTTATGCTGCTACACCCTCGGGCGTCTGCACTACGTAGGCGAGTGTGCTGTGCGAATTTTTGGTCTCGAAACGGATCGCCCCCGTGCTTTTGATGCTGGAGGAGGCTACCTCGCCTTCGATATGTTCGAAGCCGTTAGGCATCACTACCTGGATGCGATGCTCAGCGCCTGTGATGGGATTCTTGATCGGCTCGACGTCGGTTTCCAGCACGCCGGGGACGATTACGCTTGCGGTTCGACCTTCCTTGTCAAACTTGAACTCCACAGGCGCGAAGATTGGGTCGTGGTGCTTGCTGACGATCAAACTGAAAATATGAAAGAGCGTCCCTTCTGCGGAGTTTTGTCCCGACATGATCGCGAAGAGTGCGTCGCGCTGCTCTGTGGTAGCCCGCTCATCAATGATTGGCTGCGCTTGACCATTGCCTTCATGAAGCGGGCCGGGCCAGTGAACAATCACCAGAAACGTTAGGCCGGCAAGATTTGTATCGCCGAAATGTCCTTCGGCTATTCGCATCCCTAAAAGACCTTCGCATTCACCCTGTGTGGGCTTTGCGTTGAAATCGCACGGGCACCCAAAAGCGCAATTGCAATTCTTGATCCAATCACCTTCGAGACGCCAATTGGTATTCGCCATAGTAGGTCCTCCATTTGGCTCCGGAATAGAGCGGACCCTGCATGTTTCTGCTTTATCGATACGAAACTTGTCCGCATCGGAATCCTATCGCAGCCTCTGCGTTTAGGTTACTTTCCTAAAGATAAAAATAACAAACTCTTACTGTGCGCTCCGACATGGATATCGTCGTATTATCATAATGATACGAACCAATATGATCCACCGCCGCAACCGTAGCGCCTGCCTGCAGCCTACGCCCGTAACGTCATTCGGTCCAGTTCTTTCTGTATTACAGTCTTCCGGCGCATTTTTCGAGCGGAGCTCAGTCGATTTTAGTTGATCGGCACCGTCCGGCCACCAGTTAGCTTCTGAGCGACCATCCAGACTGACGATCTCCGGTTTGATAGAATTGGCGGACTCGTTTGATGAAAAGTTTGAAGTCGCTGTTTTCATGGACCAGTCGGTTGCACGTCGTCCAGTCAACCGAGGCTTTTTCGCGGGCGGGAATAATGACCTGACTCTCGGAGGGGTTTTCGGTATCTAGCTGGATCAGCCCCACGCCGTGCAGCGCATAGAGCATTCTCAGCTCTTGCATGGTGTCGGTGCCCTCTATCTCTGCGGTCACGAGATACGCGATGTTTGACCAAGACGAATTCGAAACTGCCTGGAAATAAGACTCTCTGACGTTCGATCGATTGATAAGTCGCTTCACTTCTGCAGACCACAGACGCGCACGAGGGTCGCCGGTCTGGGTGACACAGAGCTTCAGCTCGTCATTCCAGCCCTTCGTGAGATCCTCAACGCCGACAACGTCCGGGTAGAGCCAACGATTTCCGTTGTAGCCCCTCTTATTCGAAGATCGCCTTTCGTCGATTCTCATGACATCCACTGAAAACTCGGTCGATAGATAATCGCCCAGCAGGGGGTAAAGATCGTGCTCCGAGAGAGAGCTTTCGACAAGTTCGGGCTTGATCGTTGCAATTACCGGCGCAGACGGTAGGGGCAATTTTTCAGCTTCAGCGTCTTCCACCTCTGACTCAAGACTTTTGTCGGACCAAAAGAATCGTCTCGGCCGACTTTCTGTAATTCGGACTTCTGGATATCTCGCCTGAATTTTTGGACGTTGAGCGCCAATCTCAGCCACGATCTGTTGGATCAGGTCATCATCATTTTTCAGCGCCGCACTTTTCTCCATCTTTGTGCGACAAGCTTCGGGGTAGCGCTCAAAAATCATAAGCGCCAACTCACGAGCCTTGAAACGTTGCTGCGGCTTCTCCTGCAAGAGCTGCGGGACGGTCTTGGACAGTTGCAGGGTCGGCGCTGGCATTCGTATCGGAGCTCCAGGTCAATTGCTCGAATGCTAGCTGAGCATGTCCTTCAACGAAAGCTAGGCGCAACGCTGTGAGCCTGCGAACGTAGGCTGCCATCACAGAGCAGCACTCTCTGGGCTGACTATCGCCAGGAGATCCTTGCCAGCCAGACGTCCGCGACGTCGATTGATGAGATCGTGCTCGCGCCGATAGCGGATCGGCACAATCGCGGCACATCACCGCCGAAGGCACTGAAGAGACGTTGGCCGAGCTCTTAACGTTAGGCGTTTGCTGACGAGCCTGCGAGCAAGAAGGCCACGACGTTAAGCGCCGTCAGGGCCATCGCCTGACGATATGGGCCACGCACGCCGGTGCGCTTTTCAAACCACCACGAAGACGCTGAAGTCGGCACGCCGAGCACCAAAGCCGCCACGGTGGCTGTGACGCAGGCCCAAAGCTCGCCATCCCAGATCGGACCGAGGGCGAGCACAACGACGACGACGGTTAAGGCCGCGCAGGCTGCCGCCATGGGGACGTAGACGGCGCGCAGCACGATCTGCATCGCAACCGTAGGCTCCATCCCGTCGGCTTCGAGCGCTTGGGCGTGATGCACGGCCGGGGCTGGCCCGAAAGCGTATTTGGCAGCCATAGCCAGCACGCCTGCGGCCACGAGAAGATACAGCACGACTCCGCCAATCAGCATCATTACCCTCCTGTCGATTTCCCAAGAGCCCGAAGCTAACCGAGGGCAACTGATGCGGGAAGGTGCGCAGGCTCGGCTGCAACCCTGCGCCGCTCGGAATAACCGGGATTCATCCTTGGCGCCGAGTCACCGGTCTCCTACGCGTGGAGGTGCAGACGAGGAGCACTTTCATGGCGACGATACGGAAATTACGGGGACGCTGGCAGGCGATGGTTCGCCGCAAAGGTCTGCAGCCGCGTGCCAAGAGCTTCGACGCCAAGACAGACGCCGAGAAGTGGGCCCGGAGCCTCGAGGCCGAACTCGATCGCTGCGGCAACCTGCCCGACACGCGCGTCGCCGAAAAGATGACAGTCCGCGAACTCCTCGAGCGCTACGTCGCCGAGATCACGCCAGCCAAGCGCAGCGCCTCGTCGGAGACGTATCGGATTCGAGGAATGCTGACGCGCTCGATCTGCTTTCGCACGCTCGCAATGCTCACGCCCGCCGACGTCGCGAAATACCGCGATGAGCGTCTCGCCCAAGTCGCGCCGGCGACCGTCATCCGGGAGCTGAACACGCTCGGGCACGCGATCGACATCGGCCGGAAGGAGTGGGGCATTCACCTTGCACAGAACCCGTGCCGGATGATCCGTCGCCCAGTCCCACCGCGCGGCCGCAATCGCCGCCTAGAAGATGGCGAGGAACAGCGCCTGCTGGAAGCCGCCGACGCTGGCCGTAACCCGTTCATGCGCGCCATGATCATCCTCGCCGTTGAGACAGCGATGCGTCAGGGCGAGATCCTGGCGCTGACCTGGGACAACGTCGACCTTGATCGCCGCGTCGCCCATTTACCGATGACAAAGAATGGCGACAGTCGAGATATTCCCCTGTCCCAACGCGCGACAGAAACGCTCAGGAGCCTCGCCAGCGAGCGTTCGGGCGATAGGGTGGTCGAGACCACCAAGAGCGCCGTAGAGCAAGCCTGGGGCCATCTGAGGACTCGTGCGGGCATCCCTGATCTTCGCTACCACGACCTTCGCCATGAGGCAGTGACCCGGCTGCTGGAGCGCGGGTTCAACGTGATCGAGACCGCGACGATCTCCGGCCACAAGGAGCTCCGGATGTTGCAGCGCTACAGCCACCTGAAGGCAGTCGACTTGGTCGAGCGCTTGGGGTGATGGACCTTGTTGGTGGACTTACGGGTTCCCTACCGATCAGCGGCGGTCCGATCTCGGTCTTTCTCCGATAGTATGAAAGCGTTGCTGCTATTCGCAGCGACGCGCACTGCTTGAATTCGGCCTGAGACACCGAGTTTCGAATAGATCGATTTCAGCTGCGTGCGGGCAGTCATCACTGACGTGTCGCGCCGATCTGCAATTTGCTCACTCGTTAAGCCCTCGGCTAGATGTGCCATCACATCGGCCTCCGCAGGTGTGAGCCCGAACAGGCGCGTCATTCTCGCCCTATCGATTGCAAAAGCCCGCGTCATGTCGATCGAATAAATAATGTGTCCGCCGGAGTCGGAGTGGTCTAATTGGGGTGCGCTACAGAGCGGCATTACCTCGACAATCAGATGCTGAGCTCCTGTAGCGTTCAGAATCACAGCTTCTTTTCGTGGGCGGCCTCCGAAGCGTCCATGGGATCCAAGGCTCCCATACAGGTGGTCAATCCTCGCGACTTCGGAGCCGAAACTAATCAGTAGTCCACCATGCCTGTCCAAGCGAATAGAGCCAGCTGCATCTAGATGACGTCGGAACTCGGTATTGCAGAACGTCATCCGCCCACGGGCGTCCATGATAGCTACGCCGACCAAGAGACTTTCCAGCGTCTCCGAGAGCTGTCGCTTCTCTTGCTGCGCTTCCGAAATCGACCTGCCGAGATCCATTGCCTTTGCAATATGGGGAAGGAAAATGGCAGCGCGGCGAAGGTGCCATTCCTTAGTCCGGTTGGCGTCGCCTGTGAACTGGAATGCCAATCGTCCTCTGTCGTGACAGTCTTTGGTGAGAATAGCTGCTGCGCGCCAGTCTAGGCGTCTATCAATTGTCCGCCATACATCGTTCATTGAGCCTTCTTGCCGCTGCAGAACGGTATCGGGAACCAGATCGATATCGTCCCCACGCCCAACAATGCTCGTAAGCACGTCCTGATCGGCAAGCTCGCGTTGATTGTGATCCCGAAAATATTGCCCCACCGCATCGGCATCATAATTCGACGTGAAGTGTTTAGGGACAACGCGCCTTTCGCTCGATACGGTATGTATATCGAGCATGAACGCGCCTCTCGCCCCGATAGAATCGGCAACACGCTCTAATATATTAGGCCAAAGCCCCGGCTTGACGACGCTATCGTATATTTCCCGAATAATGACATGATCCGGGTCCTGCTGCGCTGTGATGACCTTGCTCCACCGGAATACCGCGAATGCCCTATCTCTAAACGTAAGATAGAAGACGAACAAGCTCAAGAAACACAAGTCATGCCAAACGACACTAGATCGACAATTAGTTTCTTTAGCAACCTTCTTCGTCTCCTCTGTCCCGATCAATTGTTTGCAATGATGGGCAGACGGGTATGGGTAGATACTGGAACCCGGCCGTTGGGAGCGACCGAGTTCCAGTTGTTGGTCTGCATGACGGATCTTCCGTGATGCAAACGGAACTACGTCAGCAAAAACAATTACCTGACGCATACCGTAGATGGGGTATGGACCCGTCTATCGTGATGAACGCCTCCAGACGGTCAGTCCCGCAACGGCGCTCCGGGAGATCGCAATCCGGAGTCACGTCCTTGAGGTCGCGATGCGTGATTGGGGGATGCGGCTGGCGCGCAATCCGGCGAAGGCCATCAGACGTCCCCAAGTCAGTGACGCACGAGAGCGTCTTCTGCAGGATGATGAAGAGGCTCGACTGCTCGCTGCATGCAACATTGGATGGATTGCGTGCATGAAGGCGCTCTTGATCGTCGCTGGTGGCTCGGGAATGCGCCGGGGCGAGCTCCTCGGGCTTCGGTGGTCGGAGCTAGCGCCCGAGCGAGGGGGCGCGTCCTTGGACCTTACCAAGAACGGCAGCGCTCGGCAGGTGCCGCTGATGTTCAGCCCAACTACGGCTGGCGCCGATCCACAGCAAGTTTATCCCACCAAATTCCGGCGCCGGATCGATACTGGCTGGGCTTGAAGGCCAAGCAGCCTCAGGTCCGCCGGGTCGAAGCCCGGTTGTCGGTCTAATAACTTGTTCATCTACCTAGCCAACCACAGCACTCTCACCCTACCTGACCCCTACTCTCCTCATCTCTGCTTCCTCTCTTTCCCTCAGATGCCGGAGCGCTGTCTCGAAAGCCTTGTTCATCTCCTCATAGGCAACAAAAGTCAGCGCGCTCCCAGTGCCGGTGCGTCTGAGCGGTCGCGGCTTCCGGCCAGCGTTTTTCAGATGACGGAGAAGGTCCCGTCGTCCAGCAGCTTTCTGTTGCGCATCTGCTTCGTCCATCGCCCGAAGCCCGATGATCCCGGATGTTAGAAACTTCTCTTGTCGTTGTCGTTCTAGCCAAGCCGGGACAGGCTGCCCGGCTCCAGTTCGCCTGAAGGTTGGCTGCTTGAAAGCGAAATAGCGGCTCTGCAGCTTTTCAAACCGAAACCTCATCAAATCATCCGGCCAGATCAGGCCTAGATGGTCCAGTTCGCTGGAGCCGAGGGTCACCTCTATGCGAACACGCTTCTCGCTCTCTGCCAGGTTCCGCGCCTTCCCGGCTGATCTGTTCTGCCGGTCGACCTCTTTGTCCATGATTCTCCAGAGGACCGGCCCGTCTCGGCTGCCCACGTAGTAGGTCGAGTCGCCGAACGCAGTCCGATCGCCAGAAGCGCTGCTCACGAGGTTTCGTGCGCGTCCCGGCGATTTCGCTATGGGTAAGACAGCGGCTGTTCGATCGCTGCCCTCGCCCCATGAAAAGCGTGGGCGTTCTGTCCGGTCTGTCAGCACGTCTCTATGGGGCCAGTGGTGCCGGTGCAGCACCGCAAACAATTGGGAGCGCGCATCTGCTGACGGTGCGCGCGGGTAGAAGTCGATGCTCACTTCCATCTTCCGCAGGAACAAAGGAATTTCCAGTTGCCGTGCATCTTGTAGCGCGGCTTCCAGTTTCACCACATCCGCGATCCGCGGCTCTTGCAGCCGGACGGCGAAGGCCTTGCCGGTTCGCGCCTCCTCTTCGGCATCGTTCTCGTGCAAGAGCTCCACGTAGCAATTCCCACCGAGCGCGGCGTCAACCATCCTTTTGACGTGGATCGCTTGGCTTGGCGCCGGAAGGATCACCCCGACGTCGAGCCAATCGATGACGGCCTGGCGACGAAAGGACTGCAAGGAGATCGCCGGCGCGAGTGCATACCGGCCCCTGAATCGCGCCTGCGTTCCAGGAATTCGGACCGCATTGTAAGCGAGAGGCACCGGCGGTCGTGAACTCTTGGCGAACTCGATGTTGATGGTGCTACTCGGCAACTCGAATTCCTCGCTGCATTGGCGTTTCCATCGACGACGATCATCTATTGGACGTGCCGATCCATCACATGGGTGCTGAATCAGCCGATGGGTGTCAGCTCCAGCTGAAGCGATTGGGGCGTGGGAAAAGGAACGAAGTCCTAGGTTGACTGCGATTTCGGTAGGGGGATGCGTCCTGTGTCGGCCCACCTCCGGCCGCCTATCCTTGGCTTCGGCTTCAAGCCTTTGGGGTCGGGGTGTTTACATTCGTTCACGTTCGGCATTCACGTCCGTTACACGTTCCTAGGGTTCGGCATTAACAAACATTAACCCTCTGGCCTGTGAGGGATTTTTTCTCCAGGTGTTCACATTCAGCCGCCTGCACGGCGCGCCTTAAGTCCACACTTCTCGATATACTCGAAGGATGAGATAGCGTTCGAAAAGGCGCTCCGAAACTGTGCGCACGGCGGTCCCGGATCCTATCCTTTCCTCCGGCCGGCGGTCCCTACCCGAACTGCCGATGACCTGGTTGCCGGCCTATGAGACGCCTCAGCGAGCTGCCTGCCGTGCGTTCTCCGAAATCAGCATCGGGCTCGCCCGATCTAACCGTTTGTCGATGAGCGTAACGACAGCGAGCAGCCCGAGCACAGTCGCCAGCACGGCGAAGCTACCGACCGCCCGGATCATCAACCTGTGCCCAATCTGGATCTCGATCCTACTCGTCATCGCCGCCTCCTCAGTGCCTGCCAAGATTAAACAGCAGCACGGATGGACGGGGACAATTTAGCTATCTGGGCTCGCAGATCGCCATACAAAGCGGATAATTGATGCTTCGTTCGAGTTGGCCGACGTCAGCGAGGCCGCTGAGGGCCTCGCTGATTCTCGGTAACGGTCGCGGCCATGTCAGTTCAAGAATAGAAACTGACCACCTCGACGCGATCGGCCGCTACCGCCTACGCCGCTTCGACCATCTCCCGCTCCAACTCCTCAATCTTCATCTCGTAGATATTGTCCGGATCGATCAGGATCTCGCTTTCTTCACGACCTGTGAGGTAGGCGATGACTGCCTTCTTCGAGATGGTCGCTTCGATGACAAAGGCTTGTGAATCGTCCAGCGCAAAACGTCGCGCGAACCATTCGGCCTTAGACTGCTGGGTTGTCCATGAGAGCCCGAATGCTGCTTCTTCAGCTTCCATATGATCGACTGCCGACACGCCACGATAGACCGTGAACTCGCTTGGCATTTTACGAAGCGCACGGCGCTCTGATTTCGACATCAATGACTGTTTATTTGCATCGAGCGTCTGAAAGACAAACCGCCAATCTTCAAGAGATTGCCAAGGATATTTTGCATCATACCAGACTTCCGAAGCGATCTCGCCAAGTTGGATTGACAGCTCTGGGTGCGTCCCTCCTTTGGATGAGTGCTGCTCGATAACTGAGACCAAGGCATCAACGCGATATGCACGTTCATGAAGACAAACGTAATTTTCCCAATCGCCTTGGGCTTTGGCGAGGAGCAAGCTGTCCTCTTTGTCCTTCAACAACCTATTTGCGAGTTCAGCCATAGACAGCCCGGCTTCGCGTGCGGCGAGCTCCAAATGCAGAATTTGGACCAGCGGAGAAGAGATGTTGAGGCCGAATCTTGTCTTGGAGACATATGGCTTCAGGCTGGCGTGAAGGCCCGGAATCTCGGTAGAGGTTGAAGTAACATTCATGGATGGTATCCTTTCGTCGTTGATGCGCTTGCCGAAGGCGCTGATGGCAAGTCCGATCGGCAGCGGCTTCCAAACACGATTGCCGGTCGGACCACTTTCAAACGGCTGTTCAGCCTTTGATCTCGTATGCCGGGAAGGTCAGCCGGGCTTTCTTCGCCAGTCGTGCCTGGATCCGGTTCAATTCGACGATGTCGTCCAGCGCCTGCTTTCTTGCTGCCGCGTCCGGTAGTTCTGCTGCCTCGAGTTCGGCGATGCGGGCCTCGACCTCCTCCCGTTTGAAGCGCGAGATCTTCTCGGCCAGAATTCGGAGACCATCCTGCATGGCGTCCGCGAGCATCTCCGCCTTGCCGAGTGACAAGCGGTTTTCAGTTCCTGAGCCCTCCAGCTCGAACTCGTCATACTCAGGCCACTCGTTTCTCTCGAAGTCAGGAAGCGTCACGCCGGCGAGGTCAAAGGTCTGCTGAACGCTGCTCCAATCTCCGGCGTCATCCTCGATGTCGGCCAAGAAGAAAGTCGCGAAGGACCGCTTCAAGTATCGATCCGCCGAGTCCTTTTGATCGCGTTGGGTTGCCAGCCGCCTTTCCCGATAGCGCCTCTGGCGCTCCGCATTTGTCATTGCCATTCCCGTGCTCCTTTCTGAGCGTGTTGATACGTCAGTTTTCGTTATCGTTATACGTAACAATAACTAGCTGGCTAAATGATAACGGCGTGTTGGGATTTGGGCGGATGCCTTCGCCATCGTGCTCTCCGGCCAGCAGCAAACGGAGCACACCGGACGCCGTCATTGCCGCACTCGAACACGGCGAACGATCGAACAATCTAGGTCTTGAGCGGATCGCCATAGCGACTCACCAGCAAGCGTTTGGGATAGAATGCAGGATCATAGCCCTGCACTCTAAAGAGCTCGCCAGCGATCCTTCCTGAGTCACGGCGACGCGTTCCAATCAATGCCCAGCTTCGGCGATGTGTGCCTCCGGGCTCTTCATGTAGATGAAGCTCTACTCGGACATCTTGCGCAGAGCCGGCATTGCTGCACGGAATACGATTGGGAGAAATCGTATGGGCGCCGAGCGTGGGATCTTGGCGATCGGGAGGGACGAATGAAGTTCACAGTCCGACGGTCATTGCTTGAACGCAGTCCAAGCGATCTGATCCATTTGGAGAGATTGAAGCGCTCCCACGAATTCCGACGCCGTCGGTGCGCTCTGGTAAGGCAGCAGACGATCCAGGTGGACGTAGTCCAATGCGGTTGACGGGCATGCTGACGGCGCTGCTCGCTCGGTTCCGTCCGTCGAAGGAGATCCGACGGGAGGCTACGGTCCTCGTCACCATGCACGGGCCGCAAGGCGCATGGGTTGCCGCCCGCGACAAACGCCGCTTGGCGGAGGTAGTCGATGCGCAGGACGACGCACGCCGCTGGAACGCTGTGATGCGAGAGGTCGAGCGACAGACTGGATATCTCCATCAGCCCGACACCGCGACACGGATGGCTGAGCGCGACTGACGCCGGCGATGAGGATGGTGAAGATCGTTCGGTCGCCGCCCTTGATAGGATCTGACGGAGAGAGGTAGGCTGGCGGACTGTGCCGATCGGCATAAGGGGGTCGCCAGCGAGCGTTCCGTGCCGGCTGCTACCTAACCACATCAAGAGGCCATGGAGCGCGCCACTGAGACTCCCTGAGTCTTGGCGGCCCATCCCATCCCGCACCCGCCGACAATTGTCATGATTTGATTAGCGGATCGCTCAGACGAGCGGCGGATACTCGCCGCCGGAGGTGTGCGCCATGTCCACAGTCAGCCCGTGGAAGCGACACGAACGTCTCGACAGTGCCGCCCGGTTGCGGCGTCGATTTGAACGCGTCCCGCGACGTGGCCAGCGATCACGGTGGCTGCGGGACCTGTCGGTCCTGCTGTTCAAGATCGTTGCAATCGTCGGCGTTGGCAGCGCAGCCATGTATGTCGCTCCGGACCGAACAGGCACAGGGTCCAGGATCACGACGAAGCCTATCTTCGGGTATCGGAACTGCGACGCTGTGCGCGCCGCAGGGAAGGCGCCGCTAAGGCGAGGGCAGCCGGGTTATGCTCGCCATCTGGACCGCGACGATGACGGAATCGCGTGTGAACCATGGTTTGGCAGGTAATAGCATGCGCCTTGAGAGCAGTGCGGGCCGCACCTTTAGCCGCTTTCTGATTGTTCGATCGTTACCCTGTGCCCATTCGGTCGACAACGCGGCCGACGACATCGAGCCAGGCGTCCAGTTTGCCCTCATCCTGAAGCGACAGTATCGGAATTCGAATGTCGCCCATCAGGGATGTCAGGCTGAAAGGGGTGCCGGTCGATCGAAACTCATTGGCCACCTGTTCACGAGCATTGTCAGATTCGAAGGTCGGCGATCCGGCTAGATAGCTCAGCGACGTGTAGATCTTTCCATTACCGGTGATGAACAGCGGATAGCGATCCCTGCCCTGCTGGAGAACCGAAAAGCCGAGTGATGGTGTCTGCGCGGTGGTAGTGAAGCTCTTCAGGTCACGATCTCCAGCCCAGCCGGCGACCCGTTGAGCTAGCTGCCAAGCGACATCGCCATGGGCCTGCCGAAACCTATTGAACCATTCGCCCTCTGTGACCTCTTCGACGTCCCGGTTCCGCGCGACCTTGGCGCCGACGTTCTGCGTCTGGCCGAGCACCCGTGTAGCCAAGACGCTGCCTGTCGATCCGATATGCTGGCGAACCTCGACCGCGTAGACCTCCGCGTCCTTCAGTTGGCGAGCGAGGAACTCCACAATGCGAAGGAGCTCCGGCGGCATCTCATCGACCAGGAAGATCATCCGTATCCGGCCGTCTCGCATATCGCTCTCGACGCGCTCCCAGAAGGTGGCGACGTCGATGTCATCGCCAAGGAGGTGCGTAAGAGCCTCTGCCGGATCCTCGCTGATGCCGCGATGCGTCAGTGCAAAGGAAGACCGCAGATCCTCGAGTGACCAGAGGGCGGGGCCATTGGCGGCGTAGTCGAACATCTGGCCGACGACCTCGTGTCGGCTCCTGGTGTCGCGGCCGCGCTTCACCTCGACCAGCGTCGGGATCGCGTCCTGATCGACATAGAGGTGATCCAACGACCAGCGGCGATCCGACGACTCCGGATCTGGAACTGGCATCTCTCGGCTGATCAAAGCCCAGCGGCGCGGCATCGCTCCGGTATAGGCGTCACCGCCTAGGATGTTCGGATAGTCGGCGAGGAGACGCTGGATGTGATCCTCGTTATCGTAGGGATGGGCTCGCATCTCGGAGAACGAGCCATCGACGGCGATATGGAAAAGCGACTGCACGGAGTTCCTGACAAAGCTATTCCCGTAGGCGCTACACGTCCACAGTGAAGCGCGATAGCGATCGTCTGGGTCAATGCCCGCAGAATCATTCGCTGTTATACGGGCATATTTGGAAGTGGGAATCATGAACGCAGTCGAGATCGAGGAAGCGGCATCGCAGCTGGCGGAAGCACCGTTCAATGCGGACGAGTTTCCCTTTGCCTTCCTCCAGGCCTTCGGCAACAAGGAAACGACAATCAAGAAGCTGAGGACCGGGGCATCGAACCGGTCTGACGTGGGAGGCGTGCTTCAACGCAGCAACATCCATATCGCCGTCGCAGAGCCTGGGCGGACCGTCGAGACGGTCGCCGCCCTTCGGGCCAGTCCGCAGACCGAGCGACAGAAGGCGAAGTTCGTGCTGTCGACGGACGGCTTCCAGATCGAAGCCGAGGAAATCAGCTCGGGCGAAGTCCGTTCCTTCCCCTTCGCCGATCTCGCCAACCAGTTCGGCTTCTTCCTGCCGCTCGCCGGCATCTCAACGGTGCGCGAGGTCAAGAACAACCCGATCGACATCAAGGCGACGGGGCGGCTCAACCGGCTGTATCTTCAACTTCTGAAGGACAATGCGGACTGGGGTTTTGCGGACAAGCGCAGCGATCTCAATCGCTTCATGGCGAGGCTGATATTCTGCTTCTTCGCTGAGGACACTGGCATTTTTAGCGGCGATAGGCTGTTCACCGCCACCATCCAGCAGATGAGCGAAGCGGACGGCTCGAACACCGCCGAAGTGATCGCTGAATCCTTTCGGGCAATGAACCTCGACGCGCGCAAGGGCGAACGGAAAGGCGTGCGCCCCTATGCCGACGTCTTTCCCTTCGTCAACGGCGGCCTGTTTAAGGACGAGATCGGCTGCCCGGTCTTTTCACGCACATCCCGCGCCTATCTGATACGGGCCGGCGAGCTCGACTGGAAGGCGATCAACCCAGACATTTTCGGCTCAATGATACAGGCCGTTGCCGACGACGACGAGCGCGGCGAACTCGGTATGCATTACACCTCGGTGCCGAACATCCAGAAGGTGCTCGACCCGCTGTTTCTTGACGATCTCAGAGAGCAGCTGGAAAAAGCTGGCACCAATAAGCGAATGCTCGGCAATCTGCGCAGGCGGCTGTCGCGCATCCGTGTATTTGACCCCGCCTGCGGTTCCGGCAACTTCCTAGTCATCGCATATATCCGCATGCGCGAGATCGAGGACGAGATCGTGCGCCGCCGGGGCGAGATCCCGGAGCGCTCGATCATTGCACTCACACAGTTCTTTGGCATCGAGATCAAGAATTTCGCGGCGGAGATCGCCCGGCTATCGCTGCTGATCGCCGAGTTCCAGTGTGACGTGCGCTTCATCGGCCAAACTGAAGCGCGAGCGCTGGTCCTACCGCTGCATGCAACCGGCCGAATCGTCTGTCACAATGCGCTTCGAATCAATTGGGGAGATGTCTGTCCGCCGACCAAGACGTCGGTTGCCGAAGAGGATTTGGGCGGACCGACCGGACGACTAAACCTGGAGGACGCCGGGGACGATTGGGAGACGTATATTTGCGGAAACCCACCATACCGCGGTAGCGCTAAAAAAGCAGCTTCTGAAAAGGAAGATCTGAAATGGCTGTTTGATGGAGTATTAGACAAGTGGGGACTTTTCGATTACGTTACCGGATGGATATTCCTCTCTTACCAGTATTCAAAGACATGCAAGTCCGGTTTTGCTTTCGTTTCGACAAATACGTTAGTGCAAGGTCAGCACGTTGGAAATTTTTGGAAGCCATTAAGGCAGAAAGGAATGCGCATTACGTTCGGAGTTCAGTCTTTCAAGTGGACTAATCTAGCGTCTAACGAGGCTGGCGTCACAGTAGTATGCGTGGGGGTGACCGATTTTCGATCTGAGCGGTGGCTATATTCGGGCGATGAACGACGGAACGTAGATAATATTAATGCATACCTTCTGCCGATGAAGGATATTTACGTTGTTGAGTCTAGAGTCCCACTTTTTGGACGAGAACGTATGACAAAAGGAAATTATTACGCAAAGTCCCATCACTTGCTATTTCCTGTTGAAGAAATAACTCCATTTCGGCGGGCAGGATTATCAGCAACACGGCTTCGAAAGTTTTACGGGTCCGCCGAAACTATTAGCGGCGCTCCGAGAGGCACGCTCTGGTTTGAGACCGAGCCCACTGATAAGGAGTTATCGATTAGAGACATTGCCAATCGTATGGAGCGCGGAAGAAAAGACCGAGCTGAGTCAGCCGACTGTGTTAAGAATGGAATGCTCGCAAGACCGCATCAATTCCGCGAGATGAACTACCCAAAAAATCATATGCTAGTTGTTCCGGTCGTGTCTTCAGAGAGAAGGGAATACCTTCCTGTCGATCTTCTTGGATACGATACCGTCATTTCTAACAAATGCTTCGCATTATATGACTCAGAACTGATGAACCTCTCACTTATAGCGTCACGTATTCATTTAGTCTGGATCTCTACGGTATGTGTGCGAATGAGAACCGACTTTTCTTACTCGAACACGCTTGGATGGAACACCTTTCCTGTCCCTCGACTTACCGAGCAGAACAAGTCGGATTTGACCCGCTGCGCCGAGGACATCCTGCTCACCCGAGAGGCGCATTTTCCCGCCACCATCGCCGATCTCTACGACCCGGAAGCCATGCCCGCCGACCTGCGCGCCGCCCACGATCGCAACGATGAGACTGTGGAGCGCATCTATATTGGCCGCCGCTTCAGGAACGACACCGAGCGGCTGGAAAAGCTGTTCGACATGTATACCAAGATGACGACGATGACGGACGGGGACCGCAAGTCGGCATGAGGGAGCAGGGGAAGGACGATCGACGGTCAGGGGCGGTCCACGCTTTGGAGCTCATGGGTGCCCAAGGCGCGCGTCGTGGCTGACCAGTTCGAGTGGGACGAGGCGAAGAACGCGAGCAATCTGAAGAAGCATGGCATCCGCTTCGAGGAAGCGGCGACCATCTTCGACGGGCCTGTTGTGACGCGGACCGATCCGGACCACATCAATGAGGTCCGCGAGCGCAGTTACGGCCTGCTCGGCGGCACTATTGTGGTGTGCGTGGTGCACACGGACAGACATGGAAAGATCAGGATCATCACGGCGCGAAAAGCGACCCGAGGCGAAAGGAAGATGTTCAATGTCCATCTCACCTGAGCGCTTGGCGGCGATCGCTGCGATCGCTGACGAGGCGATCGACACCAGCGACATTCCCGAAGCCACTGAGGGTTGGTTTTCAGGCGCAAAATTGAAGCAGCCGGGGGGCAGTGTGACGACCCATCGCGTGCGACCGGCGCCGTCGGTCTCCACCCGTTATGCGGCAACCGGGGCGTCGAAGAAATCCAACGAGCTCGGTATGCGCGCCATGCAGGAGCGCGCCTATCAGAAACGCGGCGAGCAGTATTTGCTGATCAAGTCGCCACCGGCTTCAGGCAAGTCGCGCGCTCTGATGTTCGTCGCCCTCGACAAGCTGGAAAACCAGGGCCGGAAGCAGGCGTTGATCGTCGTGCCTGAGCGCTCCATCGGCGCTTCCTTCCGCGACACGCCGCTGTCGAAATATGGTTTCTGGGCGGACTGGCGGGTTGCGCCGCAATGGAACCTCTGCAACGCACCCGGCGCCGACGATGCGCGCGCGGCCAGGGGCAAAATCGCCTCGGTAAAGGCGTTCCTGGCATCGAGCGACAATATTCTCGTCTGCACCCATGCGACCTTCCGCTTTGCGGTGGATGAACTCGGGGTGGAGGCCTTCGACGATCGGCTGATCGCTGTCGACGAGTTCCACCACGTCAGCGCCAATCCCGACAATAAACTCGGCAGCCATCTGCGCGCCTTCATGGAGCGCGACCGAGTGCACATCGTCGCAATGACCGGCTCCTATTTCCGCGGCGATGCCGTGGCCGTGCTGATGCCGGAGGACGAGGCGCGCTTCGAAACCGCCGTCTATACCTATTACGAGCAGCTCAACGGCTACGACTATTTGAAGTCGCTCGACATCGGCTATTACTTCTATTCTGGCCCTTACATGGGGGCTATCCGCGAGGTCTTGGATCCAGTCAAGAAGACGATCGTCCACATTCCAAGCGTAAACGCGCGCGAAAGCCTGGGCGACAAGATCAAGGAAGCCGAGGACATCATGCAGGCGCTCGGCAGTTGGAAGGGGACGGACCCTGAGACCGGCTTCCAGCTCGTTGAGCGGCCAGATGGCCGAATGCTGAAGGTCGCCGATCTGGTGGACGACGACGGCGCGCGGCGCGACCGGGTGATCAGCGCACTGAAGAATCCGGCCCACGCGGACGACCGCGACTACGTCGACATCATCATCGCGCTCGGCATGGCTAAGGAAGGCTTCGACTGGATCTGGTGCGAGCACGCGCTGACCGTTGGCTATCGCTCATCGCTGACCGAGATCGTGCAGATCATTGGTCGGGCGACGCGTGACGCGCCGGGCAAGACGTCGACGCGCTTCACCAATTTGATCGCCGAGCCCGACGGCTCGGACGAAGCGGTCAACGAGGCGGTCAACGACACGCTGAAGGCGATCGCGGCGAGCCTCTTGATGGAGCAGGTGCTGGCGCCGCGCTTCACCTTCACGATCAAAAATGCCGGCGATAAGGTTGGCTTTGACTACGGCGAGGGCGGATATCAGGCCGGTGGCACGAATATCGGCTTCAATGAGGCGTCCGGCCACTTTCATCTGGAGATCGGCGGGCTGGTCGAGCCGAAGAGCACCGAGGCCAGGCGAATCTGTGAGCAGGACATCAACGAGGTGCTCGCTGCTTTCGTTCAGGACCGCCAGACAGTCGAGCGGGGGCTTTTCGACGATGAGATGCCGGCCGAGGAGCTGACGCAGGTGCGAATGGGTCGGATCATCGCTGATCGTTTCCCCGAGCTCGCCGAGGAAGACCGCGAGGCCGTGCGCCAGCATGCCATTGCCGCCCTCACCATCACGCAGCAGGCTAAGCAGCAAACAGCAGCCCACGAAGCCGGCGCTGAGGTGCGAACCAATACCTCCTTCATCGACGGCGTGCGCAAGTTCGTGCTGCAGGTGAAGGATCTGCAGATCGATCTGATTGATCGGATAAACCCATTTCAGACGTCGCGTGCCATCATCTCCAAGTCCATGGACACTGAGGTCTTTGGGCAGATTCAGGAGATCATCGCGAGGAAACAGATCAAGCTGACCTATGAAGAGGCCCGCGAGTTGGCAAAGCGCGCGATCCAGTTCAAGAAGGAGCGCGGTCGCTTGCCGTCTCTTACCTCCCCGGACCCATATGAGAAGAAGATGGCCGAAGGGGTCGCCTTCCTGCAAATGAGAGCGGCAGAGAATGGCTGAGCTGAGCGATCTTGAAATTCTCGAGGAGCTCGGCGTCGAGCCAATCCGGAAGACGAAGACTGAACTAGGCGCCCGCGATGTCCGCATCATAGCCGGCTTTGAGGACATTCAAAAGTTCGTCGAGGAGCATGGACGCGTGCCTGAGCATGGTGCGGATCGGGATATCTTCGAGCGGATCTATGCCGTGCGGCTCGATCGGCTGCGGAGCCAGGCGGACTGCGTGGCGCTGCTGCGCGATCTCGACCTTGAGGGCTTGCTTAAGGAAGCAGCGGACGACCAACCGACGTTGCTGTCGGAACTCGACGACGACATTATCCTAGCGACCCTAGGTGTAGGAGGGGTGGTCGGCTCAGATTTAACCGAGCTCCGGCATGTGCGCTCTCCCGCGGAAAGGCGGGCAGCTGAGGAGATTGCGGTCCGCCAGCCCTGCGCCGATTTCGAGACGTTTGCGCCACTGTTCCAGGCCGTGAAGCAAGACCTGGAGAGGGGCACTCGGCAGTCTCGCCGGTTCGAGCGAAGGTCGGAGATCGAACAGGGGCGGTTGTTTATTGTTGAGGGGCTGCTGGCCTATGTCGCCGAGGCGGGCGAGGAGTTCCTCAACGATTCCGGCAATCGCGACCGGCGCCTGAGGGTCGTCTACGACAACGGCACTGAGAACAACCTTCTGGCGCGTTCGCTTCAAAAGGCGTTGACGCAGGACCCGGCCGGCCGACGGATCATCGAACCCGATGCCGGGCCCTTGTTCCACGCTGAAGCCGAGCTCGAAGGCACGGAGACCGGCACAATCTATGTGCTCCGCAGCCTTTCCGGCGATCCGAGGATTGCGGAGATGCGGGATGTTCTGCACAAGATCGGCGTGACCGGCGGATCTGTCGACAAGCGCGTCGCCAGGGCCGAGTTCGACCCGACTTTTCTCATGGCCCCGGTCGAGATCGTAGCGACGTTTCGGCTGATCGACATCAACCGGACGGCGCTCGAAAACCTCCTCCATCGCTTCTTTGCGCCGGGAGCCCTCGACCTGAAGATCTCCGATCGCTTCGGAAACCCGATCCGTCCTCGGGAATGGTTCATCGTTCCGCTCACGGTCATCCGAGAGGCAGTCGAGCATCTGCAGGGCGGTCATCTGCATCGTTACGAGTATGCGCCGACGGAGGCGAAGCTGGTTCTCCGTGATGCAGCTCTGTAGCCAGGCGAGCTTGACGCGCCACGTCTGCGGCGCGCTGGAAGGCGCCGACCATGCCTTGACAGTTCGGCGGCGGATGCGGGCGGCCTCGGCCGCACCGGTCCAGCCTCCGAAGACACGATGCCGCCGACCCACGGGGCAACGGCCGGAGAGGTGGCAGAGTGGTCGAATGCACCGCACTCGAAATGCGGCATACGGCTCATTCGAACGCGGTGCGTCAAGGAGCCTGTTGGAACATCGGTGAAAGAGAGCGCGCGTCGGCTCAGGTGACCGTCTGCACCGGCGAACGACTTCCGAGCGACTTCGGCAGGTCCATCGAGACGCCAAGCATGGAGACCGAGGCGCCGCGATCAACCTTGACCCGCATCTGCTCCCGGTCGACCGAGCAGTGTTTGGCGATCACAGCTAGGATCTCTTCCCGCAGTAGGGCAACGAGATCGGATGGGTTCGTCGTCTCACGCTCATGCGAAAGCAGAAGCTGAAGGCGTTCGCGGGCCTGTTGAGCCGAACTCGTGCAAGGCCCGCCAATGGGCTCGTCCGACAGAAGGTATCTCAGTCTGGCGCGCGCCTGGGACGCCGAGCTGTCGCGGGGTCTGAAGAGTGCCAGCAAGTTCATGCCGCTCTCCTGGCGAAGAACTTGCCGAAGAACCCTTTGGACTCGCTTGTCATCATGATCGGGATACTCTCGCCGCAGAGCCGCCTGGCGGCGTCGCAATAGGCCCGCGCAGGCGCGCTCGTCGCATTGCTCAAAGTCACCGGCGTGCCCGTGTTTGATGCCCGCAGCACCTCTTGGCTTTCCGGGATAATACCGAGAAGAGGCAGGGCCAAGATTTCCAAGACATCCTCGACCTTCAGCATTTCGCCGCGGGCGGCTCTGGCGGGGTCGTAGCGCGTAAGAAGCAGATGCTTCTCGACCTGCCCCCCCTCTTCCGCCTTCTTTGTCTTGGAATCGAGAAGCCCAATGATCCGGTCGGAGTCGCGCACTGACGACACCTCTGGATTTGTCACGACGACAGCCACGTCCGCATGGCGCATTGCCAGGGTGGCGCCGCGTTCAATCCCGGCAGGGCTATCGCAGACGATCCAATCAAACATCTCGCGCAACTGACCAATCACGCGCTCAACGCCGTCGGGAGACAGGTGGTCTTTGTCTCGTGTTTGCGAGGCAGGCAGCAGCGACAGCGTGTCTACGCGCTTGTCGCGGATCAGTGCTTGGCTGAGATTGGCGTCGCCCTGCACGACGTTGATGAAATCGTAGACAACGCGCCGCTCGGCGCCCATCACCAGATCCAAGTTCCGCAGACCGACATCGAAGTCAACGACCACGACTTTCTGCCCGTTTTTGGCGAGGGCTGCACCGAGCGCTGCCGTAGAGGTGGTCTTGCCAACCCCGCCCTTTCCCGAAGTCACCACGAGCACCTTGGCCATTGCGCATTCCTCCTTCGAGCGGTCAGAGGCTACGTCCGGTTATCTACATCCATTCAGGGAGCTATGGTGACAAATGTGGACGGATCGGATGTAGAACTCGCTTCGTGGCGACGGCTTCCTCAACCTAATGCTACATAATACGTCGCCGATCTTGCGCGAAACCTACGTTGAGATTTGGAAGCCCGGGAGCATCGTCCCCATGAGAAGGTTTTAAGGATTTGCAGAGTCCGCGCGGACGATCAGTCTAGAGCCTTCGGGCCGTCAACCACACTCGGGCTTGCCCCTCGGTAGGAAGGATGCATGCTCCGGTGCGCCGACTCTCCGCCCTTGACACCGTGGGGGGTCACGACATTCAGGCATATCAGATAGTTGCATTCGCCTCCATAGGATGATCCTGACCCACAATGTGGGAGCGGAACTGCATTAGGGGTGGTGGTGGCCCGACAGCTATGAAATCTGGGGATTTAACCATCGGGCCCCGCTGCAGTCAGGGTCGGCTTACCGCAGCGTCATGATCGTAGCACGGATTTTTGTCGTGTGTCTTCAAACCTGCGGCGTATCGCTAACAAGCTTGGGACGTCGAAGAACCTCCCGACTCGTCCTTTCATGCTCCCATCTTCCTGACGGAGCATCGGGATCGCGGAAGATCCGCAGCTTCCTCGGCGGTCGCCACCCGCACGACGAAGCCCTCTGCGTTCAACCGGCAGCTTCACCAAGGAAGCCAATTACGAGGCCGAGCGCGCCAACATCCCGCTGGCGCTGATGACGATCGACGAACTCGTCGAGTCGCTGGTCGAGAACTACGACAAGCTCGACATGAAAACGGAACAGCTCCTGCCGATGAAGCGCGTTCGCTGGCCGGCGTGAAATGCCGTCACGTTGCCGGCACGCGCTGAAGTCTCCCCGATACGAATGCGGCTTTGATAAGAGAGACCGGCGCGCTCGCAAGGACCAATGCTTGATTGATTTGAAGCCGCATCGTCCGGGCTCCCCAACCTCCCCGCCCGGCGCGACACCTTCGAACAGGATGGTCCCGACACGGGACGGCGGCCGGAGAGGTGGCAGAGTGATCGAATGCACCACACTCGGGAATGCGGCACACGGCTCATTTGAGCGCGGCGGATAGAGCAGCATGTGGGAGCATCGGTGAAGAAGTGCCCCCGTGTGGGCTCAACCCACCGTCTGCACCGGCGAACTGTCGCCGAGTGGCTTCTGCAGGTCTCTCGAGACGCCAAGCACGGAGACCGAGCCGCCGACGAAGCTGTTGTCAGACACTGGCGAAATCGGACGTATATGCCAATTGCACTTCGTGATTATGTAATCGAGGCAAGCATGGATCTGGACCTAGCAGGCAAGACGGCGCTGATTACAGGCGGCTCAAAAGGGATTGGTTTGGAAACGGCGAAAGTGCTCGCTGCGGAAGGCGTCTCGTTGCATCTGGCCGCGCGAGATCCCCATACTCTCGAACAAGCTCGATCCGCCATCAGGTCCGGCTGCGGAGTTGATGTGTCTGTTTATTCTGTCGATCTTTCTCGCTCGGAGGAGATCAGCAGGCTGGCCTCGAGCTGTGCGGACATTGACATCCTTGTAAACAATGCTGGGGCAATCCCTGGCGGAACGATAAGAACGGTCGACGAAGACACTTGGCGCAGCGGGTGGGACCTGAAAGTTTATGGCTACATCAACCTCACACGGCTCATCTATGCTCAGATGGTTGAACGTGGCAGCGGAGTGATCGTCAACGTTTGTGGCACAGCAGGCGATCAGCCTCCGTCAAACCATTTGCCAGGTATAGTGGCCAATTCAGCTCTCATCACGCTGACCCGCGCTATGGGAGGGGTAAGCCTTGACGATGGTGTGCGCGTGGTTGGTATCAACCCGGGCGATATGGTCAACGAGCGCGGCCTGATGTTCATGCGCCGTTACGCGGTCGAAGAGTTCGGTGACGCCGAACGGTGGGAGGAAGCGATGGCACACCTGCCCGGCGGCAAGGCGGCAGTTGATGCGGATATGGCAAACGCGATCGCTTTTCTTGCTAGTCCTCGCGCCGGATATGTCAGCGGCGTGGTGCTGACCATCGACGGGGGCGTAAGCGCTCGGCGAGCCGTTATCTAGGGAGGCTCATCGCCGCAATCCGAACTGGGCCACGCGGCTTGACCCGACTGACACGATGCCCCGCGGACGCTGCCACGGGGCCTTGGATCGATTATGGGTTAGAACATCGCTGCCATCCCGCGCCAGACGAGGTTTACTCCCAGAATGAGAAGGCTGAGGAACAGCCATACCCTGAAGCGCGCTGGCGGTATCCGTTGTCGGAGGCGTTGCCCAGCGGCCATCCCGGCCAGCGCCGGCACGACTAGCAGAACCGACGTAAGAATCCCTTCGATCGCCGCAGCATTCTGAGCGGACAGGATCGCTCCAATCGTAAAGCTGGACAGGGCGAACGACAGTCCCATCGCCTGGACAAGTGCGTCGCGCTGGAGCCCCAGGGCATTCAGATAGGGCACGACCGGAAGCACCAGCGTGCCAGTTGCGCCAGCTGTCAGGCCCGTCATGAGCCGATCGCAGGTCCAAGAACTCGCTCGTGACCACCCGGCGCCGCAAAGCTAGCACCGGCAAGCCCGAGCACAGCGAAGCCACTGAGCGCCGTCCCGAGCAGGATGTCGAGGGTGCCTTGCTCGGCGCGCAAGAGCACCGTTGTCCCCAGGAATATTCCGGGCACAGTCGCCAGCAACATCGGCCACAGCCGCCTGAGCAGCTCCGCCAAAAAGCCGCCAGTGGCTGCTTGCCAGACATTGGTCAGGAACGCCGGCGCCACAAGCAGAAACACCGCTTCACGCAGACCAAGCGCCGTGCCGAGCAGGGCCAGCACAACGGTCGGCGGGCCCAGCCCGACGATACCCTTGACCGCGCCGCCGAGTAGGAATGCGCCGACCGCGATCAAGACCAGAGAAAGATCCATGAAGCCGTCCCCCGGGGGTTCCCAAGTAGCGATATTCGGCGGACTACCGCATCCCTGCGCGATCGCCACAGTCCGCCTTTGTATCAGTCATTGCGACCGCCCGGAGGATCCCGAGGATTCAGCTTCTGCGGCGGGAGAGACTTCCAGAATGCGTCTGCCGTCGTTTCCAGCCGCACCCCATTCTCGGTGAATGAGGCAGCTTTGCTGGAGATCTGCACTGTTCTTTGCCCGCCGCCACCTTCGTCATTGAGCTCGGCAACGATCAGGAAGTGTCCAACGGCCAGCGCAACCACCTTCGACACCGTTCCAACCCTCACGCCATTATCCGTGGACAATGGCTTGCCGATCAGGTCCGACGGAACGAACATAGCGTTGCTGCCGGCGCCCTCGGCGGGAGCAGCAATCGGGATGTCAGTCGCGGAGACCGGTGCGAGCATAAACGCCAGCATCAGTAGAAGAGCCGGGATCTGAAGCATTCTCCTCATATTGCCGTCCAACCTTGGTTTCGTTCCTTACGCTACGGATGCCCTGGCATAAGCCTCGACTGAACAAACCTAGAAGGTGACCGCCCCCCGCAGACTCCCGGTCCAGCGGCAGCAGCGGAAAGACGTGACGCCGCTGCTGGTTTCTTTGGATGCCGCCTGCTTCTTGGAAGTCTAGGTCCACGTTGGCGACCATGGGGCGCATCAACCTTCGCTGGGATTTTAGCCCTTTGACTTTGAGTTCGACCTGAATGTGCCGTTCAGCCGCAGTTCAGAAGTCGGCTGAGCCGCCGCGGGTTTTCGTTGGAACTTTGCGACGACTTCGGATCAAGCCCCGATCTCAAACGCCAGGGCCAAACCGGCGCCGGTTAGCAATCGACCTTCAGGGTTTATGCAGGTCCGGGTCCAAAGAGTTTTCGGCCAGTTATGTCGCCATGGTCTGAACTCGTCGCTTCTTCTACGCGTGCACAGTCGATCGTCTCCCAGGGCATATAGCTGCGATTCGCTCGGTCATCGCAGCCGGGCGGTCTTTCGGGGGAACAGTTCGCCTATGACTTCGTTTGGTCATCAGCTTCCATCTGACCAGAAGGTGACTACGAAATGCGCGAAATCTTTATCGCTACCCTATTGGCTGGTTCCGCACTGAGCGGTGCCGCCTTCGCCCAGACTGATAACGTCGAGAAACCCGCAAATGCGGAGGCAGCGGCCCCGGCAGCGAACGTCGATGCCGAAGTAGAAGCCGATGTGGTTGTCCAGCCGGACGCGCCGGCGGTCAAGGTCGACGTTCCCGAGCCAGATGTTAAGGTGAACCAGGCCGACCCGAACGTGACCGTCTCCCAGCCGCAGCCGACGATCACGGTGAACCAGCCGGCGCCGACAATCACTGTCGACATTCCCCAGCCAACCATCACCGTCCGCATGCCGGAGCCGAACGTCAACGTCGACATGGCGCAGCCGGAAGTTTCGGTCAGCCAAGGCGAGCCGAAGGTCTCTGTCGGCGAGGCAGGCAATGCCGCAGTTGAGACGGCGAAGGATTCCGAACAGGCCAACGTGACCGTCGACCAAGCGAACGCGAACGTGCAGGTCCGCCAGTCTGACCAGCGCCCGAAGATCAGTTATCAGAGCGAAGACGCCAAGGTGACCGTCAATCAGGAGAAGGGCGAGCCAAAGATCATCTATCAGAACGCAGATGGCTCGCCGATGGACGGCTCGGAGGGTGCCAACGCCGCTGACCCCGCTCAGGAGCGCAGGACCGAGGCCACTGATCCAGCAGCAACTCAACAGCAGCCGACGAGCCCCGCAGCCGGCGGTGAGCTGACCACGACGCCTGAAAATCAGCAAAGTGCCGCGCCCGTGGCCGGCGATCAGCCGTCAGCTGTGTCTGATACCGACAACGCGACCATGGCCATCAATCCGTCATCGACGAGCCAGCGCGAGCTGACCGTTCAGGAACTGACGGATTACGATGTCATCAGTGCCGACGGCGACACCCTCGGTGATATCGAGCAGATCGTGGAAGGGAATGGCCGTCTCTATGCAGTCATCGGTTCGGGCGGCTTCCTTGGGCTGGGGGAGAAGCAGGTAGCTATTCCGCTGTCTTCGCTTGTCGCCACTGACCGCGGAATGATCGCGCCGGGCGTTTCGGAAGGCCAGATCGACGCGTTGGACGAGTTCGATCCTGAGCAGTATCCGAGCCTCGAGAACGAGATGCGTATCACTGTCGGCCAGCAGTAAACATCCTGGTGCAGGCACCGTGATGGGCTGTCGGTTCAACCGGCGGCCCATTTCTCTTCAACCAACATGCCGTCGTCACGCATTCGCGATCTCCGCACCCGACTTTGATAAGAGACCTGCGCGCTCGCAATGACCAATGCCTCGGTTGACTTGAGACCGCATCGTCCGGACATCCGTCGTCCACATCCGGCGCGATATCTTCGAACAAGATGGTCCCGACCGACGGGGCAACGGCCGGAGAGGTGGCAGAGTGGTCGAATGCACCGCACTCGAAATGCGGCATACGCTGGATGGAGCTGCCTCGCCTCCGGCCTCTGTCCTTCCGTGCCTTCAGCCACACTCAATCGGCTATGTTGAACGGATCAAACGTGCCCGTAGTCATCCAGCGCATTAGTCGCTGATATTGGGGTGCCGACCTTCCCGCGCTCCTCTTGCCTACCGCTCCATGCGGCACCTACTCCACGGCGAGCAGAGCCGCCAGCAAACAGCGTGCTGATGCGGCGGACAGGCGCTGGCTTGGCTCAAGAAGCAAAGTTGGGCACCTCGAACTCTGTTTTGGCCATCTGAGCAAGAGGAATGGTCAAAGAGCACGCGTAGCCCTCTGGGTCATACCGGAGCTCGACCTTCCCACCCAATTCCTTCTCAATGCTGAGATGAAGTAGCCGCGACCCGAATCCCTTGCGCGCTGGGACTGCAACAGTGGGGCCTCCAAGTTCCGTCCATGCGATCGACAAGGTCAACGGGCGGGCGTCACCGTCTGTTGGCTCAACCTCCCACGAGACACGAACACAGCCGGCAGGCACGGAGAGCGCGCCGTATTTTGCGGCATTGGTGGCGAGTTCGTGGATGACCATCCCGAGTGCTAGAGCCTCACGAGGATTAAGGGGGAATACAGGACCATCGAGACGTATCTGCTCCGTGGAATACGGTCTGAGTTCATGCTCGAAGAGCTCGCGCAGGCAAGCAGCCTCCCATCCACCTCGGGTCAGCGCATTATGCGTTTCGGACAAGGCAACGAGGCGCCCCTCGAAGCTCTTGCGGAAGTCCTCAGGCGTTTGGGCGCGTCTGGCAGTTTGAGATGCGATCGATTGGATGGTCGCCAACGTGTTCTTCACGCGATGGTTTAATTCGTTGATCATCAGACGTTGGCGCCGCTCGCTCTCGGAGACTGCAGCGAAGGCCATGTGTCGCTCCGTGACATCGAGCACAACACCGATCATACGGCGAGGTCGCCCTCGTCCGTCAGCAACGGCGCGCCCTCTCAGGTTCACCCATCGAGCCTCATCGGCCAAGCGATATTCGACGTCGTATTCTGATCCCGTAAGCACAGCACTTGCAAATGCCTGGTCACGTTTTGCGCGCTCCTCCGGCGACAGGCGGGCGAGGAACTGCTCGTGTGTGAAGCCGGCATCGCGCGTCAGCCCGAAGATCTCTTTCCCTCTCGGTGAGATATGCAGAGTTTGAGAGCGGAGATCCAATTCCCAATAGCCGACACCGCCCGCTTCCAGGGCCGATAATACATTGCCGCGTTGATCGTAGAGGGAAGCCAATAGTGCAAGCAGCAGGATCACCAGCGTCCCGCCCGCAACCGATACGGCTAGCATGTAAGGTGGCGCGCCGGAGGGCTCCATACGCACTTCGTCAGTCGGGATAAGCTCTAAAGCGGCCATGGCTGTATAGTGCATTCCGACGATCGCAGCGCCGAGCGTGAAGGCCGCGATCATGCGCCAACTGAACGCCCTTTCTCGATCCGCTGCAAAAAGAGCAGCGGTAGAAGCTGCGATGGCGATGACTAGCGAGAGGATCACCAAGCTCGCGTCATAGCCCAGCGATATCGCGCTACGGAGCGCTGCCATGCCGACATAGTGCATCAAGCAGATGCCGATGCCCATCGCGATGCCTGCGGCGTAGACATGCCTAGGCCCAGCACGTTCCCGTGCCACAAAGAAGAATGCTCCGCCTGTGGCGCCGATGGCCAGGACCAGCGAGACGAAGGTCAGCAGCGGATCGTATCGCACGGCCGAGCCCGGATCGAAGCCAAGCATGGCAACGAAGTGCATGGACCAGATGCTGAGCCCCATGGCGAGAGCCGCGATTGCCAGCCAGACCCGCCTTGCCTGTCCAAGGTGGGTTCTCACACGACGAAAAAGATCCAGCGCTGTCCATGATCCCAGAACCGCCACCACCGAGGACAGGAGAACGAACACGAGATCGTGGTGCGGTTGCATGATGTTCTGCTCTATTCGACGGCGCTTTGTCGGCTACCCTTGCAAAAGGACGCGATTATCGAATTTGTCCAGCATTTTCATGCTGATCTTGCCGCCTGCTCCTGCACGAAGCACGTCGACACAGCCGAAACCGAACCGCCTTTCGAAGGGAGCTTCGAGAGGGCCGCGGGTATTCCGGTGCATAGACGAAAAGCAGCAGGAAGGGCCGCGCTTCAGTTGGAATCCGACCATTGAGCGTTCAGCGTCAACGACGCAGTGAATATCCTACTGCCCGCTTCATCACGGACGGTAACTGTAATGGCATGATGGTCACTGTCGGGCATGACCGCTTGAGCCATGTCGGGAAGTGCTGCTATCGCGGCCTTGCGCACGGTCGCGTATGTTTCACACTCCAACCCGACCTCATCCTCGATGAATTCGTCCCCATCCTGAATATCGAAAAAGTAGACCGGCATCGGCGGTTCCAGACTGGTCGATGATGGTCGGTAGACGTTGCAGAGGTGGTTTTCGCTCCGCACGCCGCAAGATCTCTTTCTTTGCTGGCTACGATCCGGCTGTGGAAGGGAGATGCAGGTAGAGCGGATCGAACTGAGCAATGTGCTGGAGACGCGGCCAATTGTGGATCACCAATTCGCGTCTGGAAACCGTGACAACGCCCTCTTCCCGTAACTCCTTGAAGGCTCGATTGATGGAGACTGCGGTAAGCCCCATCGCGTCCGCAAAATCCGACTGCGTGACAGGCAGATGGATAGGTTGGCTTGCTAGCCCCACCGCGTCCAGCCGGATGTAGAGTTCGCATAGAACGTGGGCTATTCGCTCACGAGCCTGCAATCGTCCCAGGTTCCGAACCCAACGCCGCGTGATCGCTCCATCGATCAAAGTTTCTCGCCACAACGCGAACGTAATCGCTGAACTGCGGTCGCAGATTTCGCGAAGAGGCGCATGGGGTATGACAGCCACCTTTGCGTCCGATATGCAGGCGACGCTATGGTCCATCGTTGGCAACTCAAGCGTCAGCAGATCCGGAATATCGCCGGGAACGTAGAATGACAGGATCTGTCGGTCTCCCTCCCGCGTATCTAAGCTTCGGACAAGGAAACCATCCAGAAGCAGCATGCACTGATCAAGGCGTTCGCCCTCATGCGCGATCGTCTCATTCTTGCTGAATTCCTTGATCGACACCGGCAGGGTCCGCAACGGCGCAAGAGTCTCGTAGTCAAGGCCTGAGGCACGGTGCAGCCGGTCGATGAGAAGTTCGATCGGTTCGGTCTGACTATTCATCTTGCCTCCGGGTGCTGACGACCATGAGCGATCTCGCCCTCCTGCTACGCCACTTCTCTTCGCACCAATATGCGCGAACGCAATACCGGGTTCCGCCTACCACCATCCCGGCTCCCCGTGGACGTCTCGGTAAGGTGCAGCACGCTGCAGCGCAGATGCTGCTTGTCTACCGGACCGCCGTCGCTTGATACACGCGCCAGCGCAAGCCACACCCTCGGCACCCTTCTCCTGCACCGTTTCTCATCGGCTCGCGACCGCCACGCCGCAGAGCGCCAACCCCGACGACGATACACCCGACAGGATTCGAACCTGTGACCTCCGCCTTCGGAGAGGAGCGCAAGCTCCGCATCCCAACGATCATCGCTTCTTGCCGTGCGCCCCCGGATCGGTTAGGGAGATTTCGGTCATGCCGATCCGTTCACCGGATCCCGCCCGCGACCCGGGCACCCGTAGCTCAGCTGGATAGAGCGCTGCCCTCCGAAGGCAGAGGTCACAGGTTCGAATCCTGTCGGGTGCACCACTTCCGTACAGATCTGCGAACATCGAAGCGCCAGCGGCTTTGCTTTCTGCACGGCTCGCCGTCCCGAACATCACCTGCTCGAGTATCGCCGCCTCGCCGACGATGCGGATCGTCGCGTCGTTCGCCTCGACCTGCTCAGAGAGGGCGCGCGGGTACGCCTCGGAGAGCAAGACGTCACCGGTGGGGTGTTCTCGCGCATGGCCCGGCCGATCGGATCGGGGTTCCGTGACGGGATTCATCGCTGATCCTGAGGTACCTGGGCCGGATAGACGATTCTTCCGTCTCCCGTCTTCTCCGCTCCCGGCGTGGGGGTGGCGGGGTCGATGCGGCCGGGGGCCATCAGGTGATCGACAGAGTGTCCGTTGAGCAGGAGATAGTCCGTGATGATCCGGCGGTGGCAGCGCCACCAGACCGCCTCCGAGCACATCATGGCGATCCGCTGATCACGACCACGGCTCACAAGGTCCTCGAACGCAGACGCGAATGCTTCGCCGAGGGCGTAGTCCGCGTAATTGTGGAAGCTCTGGAGGCGCCACATGGCATTGCAGCATTTATCGACGCCGGATTGTTTGCGACGTCGACCGCCAAGGTCGGGCGCGTGCAGATAGCCGATCTGAACCCGTCCGAGCTCATCCGCGAAGTTGTCGATATTGTAGACCGGATTGCTGCGGGAGCGTGGGAAGGAGCGAACGTCCACGAGGAGGCCGATCCGGGCCTCCCGCAGCATCCGGATGGTCTCCTCGAGCTTGCGGTTCGAATGACCGATGGTCGTGAACTGCGCGACCATCAATCCACCTTCGTCAGCGCACTCTCCCTATGCGCCGCGATGTGGTCGGTCTTGTCGCTCTCGATCTCGTATTGGGCGTCATCTTTCGACGCACGGCGACGGTGGCCCTTGTAGTCGAAATCGGCATGGTGAACCCTGAGGATCCTCCCGGTCACATGACCGGCTTCGGAATTCCAGCTGACATGGTCGCCTTCGGAAAACTTCGCCATCTCGTCCTCCTTCTGCAGCGAAATTCCTCCTGTTCCGCATTGTTCCGATCGGCTGGCGAACCGCGCGGGGATCCCGGATCCGGCGCGATGGTCCGCGCAGAGCGGCGGCGGTGGCGATCAACATTGCGGTGCCAGTCGTCTCGACGCGGCTGGCCTCGTCGCTGTCGCAGACTCATATAACCTCCGACGCAACGCGGAGATGACCATGGCAGAACACGAAGTCGAGCAGACGCGGAACGACACGCTGATCGCCGAGAACGGCGAGCGCGCGATCTACAGATTCGAGATCAGGAAGCCCGACGGCATCTGGACGCCCATGTTTTGGGGGCAGGATACCATTCATGACGTTCAGGCCGGCGAAGTGGCTGCCCCGGCGCATCCGACCTTCCCGACCGAAGAGCAGGCGCGGGAGTGGCTCTGACGGCTCGCACGGACTGACGCGGCAGTCGTCCGCAGCATTTGCCTCATTTCGAGTGGGGCGGCCCGGCAGTTCCGCGTTCGCAGGCTGGGTCTGATCGGCGTGTCACTCACGGAGGCGGATCAGCCCGCCTCGCTTTCTCTCCATGCGAGCAGATGCGGTTGGGCGACGGCCTGAATCATCTCAGCACCGCGACCTGACGCAGGCGGTCGGCGGCGAAGTCGACGAAGGCGCGGACCTTTGCGGCGGCCCGGCGGCCCTCGACGTGGACGAGATGGATCGGCAGCGGTTCGGGCTCGTGATCGGCGAGCACCGTCTGCAGGGTTCCGCCCTCCAGATCGGGCCCGATCTGGTAGGACAGCACCCGGCACAGGCCCCAGCCGCTGCGCACGATGGCGATCGAGGCGGCCACGCTGCTGACCGTCAGGCGCGGCTCCACCCTGACGATCCGGGTTCCGTTCGGGCCGAACCGCCACGCCCGGGCCGGACCATCGGGCATGGTCGCGACGAGGCGGTGGCGCGCCAGATCGGCCGGGTCCTGCGGAATTCCGTGCTCGGCAAAATAGGCCGGCGCCCCGCAGACCACCCGGCGGACCTGGCCGATCCGCACCGCGGCGAGATCGGAGGACGCCAGGGGACCGATCCGCAGGGCGACATCGATCCCTTCCTCGACCAGATTCACGACCCGGTCGAGCATCAGCACCTCGGCGCTCATCCCCGGAAAGGCGTCCAGGAACCCGGTCAGCAACGGCGCGATGTAGATCCGCCCGAACTCCTGCGGACAGGTGATGCGAAGTTGCCCGACCGGCTTGCCGGCTGCGCCGGACGCAGCCTCGTCGGCGGCCTGCAGATGGGCGAGGATTTCCCGCACCTCCCCCAGATATCGCCGCCCCACATCCGTCAGCCGAACCTTGCGCGTCGTGCGGGTGAACAGCCGGGCGCCGAGCCTCGTCTCTAGGGCGTTGACGCCCCGCGTGGCCGACGGGCTGCTCAGGCCCAGGGTCCGGGCACCACCGGCAAAGCTCTCCGCCTCGGCGACGGCAACGAACATCCGGAGAGACTGCAGCCGATCCACCCCGGGCTCCATTGCTTCGAGAACTGCAACAGTGCGCTGCAGACTTCGCCTATTCTTGCG
Source organism: Aurantimonas sp. NFXS3 (assembly GCF_049132005.1). NCBI lineage: Bacteria > Pseudomonadati > Pseudomonadota > Alphaproteobacteria > Hyphomicrobiales > Aurantimonadaceae > Aurantimonas > Aurantimonas sp. NFXS3. Next base: position 203,538 of record NZ_JAGDDZ010000002.1, on the reverse strand, counting down.
GAAGACGAGCATCGCTAGCTTGTCGGCGAGACGCAAGCCACGCCCTTCCGAAGGAACGCGATCCATGCGCCAGGACAGCTCTTCCGCCACCCGACCGGTGACCCTCTATCGCAACCCGAAATCCGGCCATTGCCACAGGGTGGAGCTGATGCTCCGCTTCCTCGGGCGGCCCTATGTGACGGTCGACCTCGACATGGCCAATGGCGCCCACAAGCAGCCGGATTTCCTGGCGCTCAGCCCGCTCGGACAGGTGCCGGCGATCGAGGACAATGGCGTCACGCTGGCGGATTCGAACGCCATCATCACCTATCTCGCCTTGCGCTACGGCGACGGCCCGGCGTGGGGCGGCCGTACGCCGGTCGAGGCGGCGGAGGTTCAGCGCTGGCTGTCCATTGCCGCCGGCGAGATCGCCTCCGGCCCCTGCGCGGCGCGATTGGTGACCCTCTTCGGCGCCAGGCTCGACCACGATTTGGCGAAAGCGCGGGCGCATGCGCTCTTCGCCGTGATGGAAAACCATCTCGACGGCCGCGACTGGCTGGCCGCCGATCGCCCGACCCTCGCCGACGTGGCGGGCTACAGCTACATCGCCCATGCGCCGGAGGGCGGCGTCAGCCTCGCGCCCTACCCCCAGATTCGCGCCTGGCTCGCCCGGATCGAGGCGCTCCCGGACTTCATCGGCATGGCCCGGTCGCCGGCGCTCGCCTGACACCGACAGGCAGGCCGCCCGTACACGATCCGCTGCAAACCCCAGGAGGAGCCCGATGGCGTTCCCCACCTTCCACGCAGGCGAACTGGAAGCGCAGCGCCGGGCCGGCGTCGGTGACGTCGCGGCCGCGGCCGCTGGCTTCATCCGCGACCGGATGCCCGAGCAGCATCGGGCCTTCTTCGCCTCGCTGCCGTTCCTTGTCATTGCGGGCGGCGACGAAACCGGCCAGCCCTGGGTGTCGATCATGGAGGGGCCGGAAGGCTTTGCCACCTCGCCGAACCCGCGCCAGTTGCGGCTGGCGGCCACCCTCGACCGGGCGGACCCGCTGGCCGCCACCCTCGCCTCCGGCAGCGAGATCGGCATGCTCGGCATCGCGCTGGCCAGTCGCCGGCGCAACCGCCTGAACGGGTTCATCCACCCCGACGGGACGGGCTATGTCGTCGAGGTCCACCAGAGCTTCGGCAATTGCCCGCAATATATCCACGCGCGGGAATGGCACCGGGTCGACGCCCGCCAGGCCCCTCCCGCCCGACACTTCGACCGGCTGCAGCCATCCCACGCGGCCTGGATCGCGGCGGCGGATACGCTCTTCATCGGCTCGGGCGTCGGGGCCGACAAACGCCGCACGGCAGGCGGCTTCGATGCCTCGCATCGCGGCGGCGAGCCGGGTTTCGTGCAGGTCGCGACGGACGGCTCCCTGCAGATCCCGGACTATCCGGGCAACAATTTCTTCAACACGATCGGCAATCTCATCCGCGATCCGCGGGTCGGGCTGCTGTTCGTGGCCTTCGAGACCGGCAGCCTTTTGCATATCGCCGGGCGGGCGCAGATCGAGTGGGATGCGGCCGGCAGCGACGATCCGCAGGCGCAGCGCATGATCCGCGTCGCGATCGATCGCGTGGTGGAGCGTCAAGGTGCCCTGTCGCTGCGCTGGCGCCGGGACGGCGTCGAGACGCTGGGAATGACGGTGATCGACAGGGTCGTCGAAAGCGATGCCATCACCTCGTTTCATCTCGCCCCGAGGGACGGCGGGCCGCGGGCGCCGTTCCAGCCGGGCATGCATCTGCCGGTCGCACTGAGGGTTCCCGGACAGGCGGGCCCGGTGCGGCGCAGCTATTCGCTGTCCGGCAGCCCAGCGGCCGATCATCACCGCATCAGCGTCAAGCGGGAGGACCGGGGGATCGCCTCGCGCTTCCTCCACGATCAGGTCGCTGTGGGCGACACGATCATGACGGGGCCGCCGGCGGGTGCCTTCCAGGCTCCGCCCGGCAACAGCCCGCTGGTGCTGGTCAGCGCCGGGGTCGGTGTGACGCCGATGCTCTCGATGCTGCATGCCGCCGTGGAACGCCGATCGGGCCGGCCGATCCGGTTCGTCCACGGCGCCCGAAACCGGCGCAGCCACGCCTTTGCTGCCGAAATCGACGCGCTGGCCGCGACGAGCGCGCCCATCGAGCGGCTTGTCTATTACAGCGCCCCGGAGGCCGCGGACGCGCCGGGCGTTCACTTCGACAAAGCGGGGCGGATCACGGCCGCGGACCTCATCGCCCTCCATGCAGGTGCGGATGCCGACTACATGCTCTGCGGTCCCGAGCGCTTTCTCGCGGACATTCATGCGGGCCTCGAAGCCGGCGGCGTCGATCCCGGCCGAATCCACTTCGAGACCTTCGGTCCCGGCGGATGAGACGCGGATCGGACAGCCGTATCCGCGCCGTTCTACCCCAGTGCGTCAATGACGCCTTGGGTCGTCGTCACTGTAGCGACGTTCTGCATGGCGTAGTTGATCGAGGCCTGGTGCCAGTCGGCATTCATGGTCGAACAGGCATCCTGCGGCACGATCATGTGGAAGCCCTTGTCTGCCCCGGTGCGGGCGGTGTGCTCGACGCTCATGTTGGTCCAGGCGCCGCAATTGATGATCGTGTCGCGGCCGCCATGGCGCAGATAGGCTTCCAGCCGCGACGTCTCCCAGGCGCTCATGCTCATCTTCTCGACCACCAGATCACCGGCCTGCGGGGCGAGACCATCGACCGGCGCTGCGCCCCAGGTGCCGCGCACCAGGGCATTCTCGCGCTTCAGACCCTTCATCAGTTCGGCATGCTGCGCGAGATAGGGCGCGCCCGGCTCGATCAGCATCCAGACATGCAGCACCATGATGCCGCGCCGGCGCGCCACCTCGGCCAGCCGCGCGGCGTTGGCGACGGCGTTCTGGGCACGGGCATGGTCGGGCGCGCCGGAAGCCGCGAAGGCGCCGCCGTCGATGATCACGTCGTTCTGCAGGTCCTGCAGGATCAGGGCGGTACGCGCCGGGTCGATCCGGGCATCGAGCCGCGGACGAAGGTTCAGCGCCGGAGCAGCCACCCGCGCGGACGACGGCGCGGGGGATGGTGTCGGGGCCGGCGTGGCACGCCGCGGCGTGGTGCGCGGATACATGAAGGGTTCATCGCGGCCACGGGTCAGGGTCTGGACCGAATAAAGCGACGAGGTCGCGCACAGGAACAGCGTCGACCAATCGTCGCCGCCCCAGTGCAGGTTCGCGACCATCTCGGGGCAGTTGATCTTGCCGATCAGTTCGCCATGGAACGAGTAGACCCAGACGCCGCCGGGGGCGGTGACGTAGATGTTGCCGTCCTTGTCCGCCTTCATCCCGTCGGGCAGGCCGGGCTTCAGCCGGTCCTGGATGCCGCCGGCGAAGAGCCGGCCATTCTCCAGCCCCTTCGCCGTCACGTCGAACAGGCGGATATTGGCCTGCTCGGTGTCGTTCACCCACATCCAGCGCTGGCAGGGCGAAAAGGTGAGGCCGTTGGGCTGGCTGAACAGATAGCGGTCCACGACCAGTTCGGGCTCGTCCCCCGGAACATGTCCTGGCGCGAGGCGATAGACGCCCTGAAAGCCGAGCTGCAGCGGGCGCGGCACGCCGAAATGCTCCCGGCGGCCATAGGTCGGGTCGGTGAACCAGATCGCGCCGTCATTGCCGACGACGATGTCGTTGGGGCTGTTCAGCTCGCGCCCCTGATAATGCGAGCAGAGGACGGTGCGGGTCCCGTCGGGCGCGATGCGCGCGACGGAAGAGGTGGAATGCTCGCAGACCAGAAGGTTCAGCTCGGCGTCGTAGGTCATCCCGTTGGCCTTGTTGGTCGGCTTCTGGATAACGGCAACGCCCTGCCCCGGCGTCCACTGGCGGCGGGTATCGGCGGGCATGTCGGAGAAGATGAGGTTGCCGTTCACCGGATGCCACAGCGGCCCCTCGGTGAAGGTGAAGCCGGTCCCCAGCAGGCGGACGGGGGCGTGTTCCTCGACGATGTCGCGGAAGAAGCCGTCCGAGATCGCTTCATGTGCCATGGCCTTGCCCCTCTCGTCGCGAATGAATGCCGCTCTCGGCACCGGCCGGTCGCGCCGGACCGGCGGCGCGGTTCATGCCCCTGCACTCCGGTGAGCCGGCAAAGTCAGACCGGGAACCAGGGACGGTTCGGCAGGGTCTCGGTCATCGGGCCGGGCACCGTCATGCCGAGCCGCCCGACCACCTTCTGGCGCTCGATCTTCGCCGGCCGGTCGTGGATGGGCAGCAGGAAGGTGTAGTTGTTCAGCAGCTTCTTGATCGCGCCCTTCTCGGCCCGCTTCGATTCGGAATGGTTGCCGGTGACGCGCGGCTCCATCCAGTTGTTGGTGTGGACGTGGTTCACGATCTGGTCGTTGAAGTCGTAGATGACGTCGCCGCAGATGCAGGCGAGGCCCTCGGCGGTCTCGACGATGACGTTCATCGAGCCTTCCGTATGGGCCCCCGCCGGCTCGCACCAGACGCCCGGGATGATCTCCTCGGCTCCGGTGATGTCGAGGTCGAGGAAGCGCATCGCCTCGGGTTCGTAGATGCGGTCGACCAGATGCTTGATGTCGGGCTTGGGATATTGCGGGAACATGATCCCCGACACCGAGAACTCCATCTCGCGCCGGTTGATGACCACGGTCGTGTTCATCGGGAACAGATCGTCCTTGCCGGCATGGTCGATATGCAGATGGGTGTGCAGCACGTAGCGGATGTCGCCGAGCTTCAGACCGTGCCGGGCGAGCTGGTTCTCGATCATGTTCTCGTGGAACTGGAGGCCGCGCATGCCGAGGCTCTCCATGATGGCGTTGTCGCGGTAGCCGGTGTCCACCACGATCGGATATTCGCCGCCGGTGATGAGAAAGCCGTAGACCGGCACCCGGCGGGTGCGGCCGCATTCGTGCCCGAGGACGAGGAAGCTCGTCTCCAGCTCGATGTCGCCATAGTCGAGGATGTGGATCTGCAAGGCCATGATGGTCTCCCCCCTTGTGTCGTCTACAGCCGGTAGATGCGGGCTGCGGTGTCGTTGAAGATCGCGGATTGCTTCTTCGCGGACAGGGACTTCGCCCCGGCGCGAAAGGCGTTGAACAGCTCGGTGTAGGAGGTCCAGAGCTTCTCGATGGGGAAGTTCGACCCGTACATGCAGCGCTCGGCGCCGAAGAGCTTTTCGGTCGCGAGGATCATCTCCTCGATGAAGGCCGGATCGTTGCGATGAATGAAGGTGCCGAAGGCGCTGAGCTTGGTGACGACGTTCGGGCAGTCGGCCAGCCGTTTCATGCCGTCGCGCCAGGCCGCGTCGCCCGCCTCCGACCGGTCCTCCTTCATGCCGGCGTGCTGCAGGATGAAGGTCACCTCGGGACAGGCCCGGGCGAGCTCGGCGGCGCCTTCCATCTGGCCCGCAAACACCTGCAGGTCGAAGCTCCAGCCATAGTCGGCGAGCCGGGCGACGTTCTTCTGCACGGTCTCGTCGCGGGCCAGATCGGGGGTCCTGGCGAAGCGGTAGAGCGGGTTCTCGTGCCAGTGGAGCTGCTGGCGGATGCCGCGCATCCGGTCGTGGCGCTTGAGCTTGTCGAGCTGGGCGGTCACGTCGCGTTCGGTGAAGTCCGCATAGCCGACGATGCCGGCGATGGTGCCGTGCTCCTCGGCGATTTCCTGCACCCAGGCGACCTCGTCGGCGGCCCAGTTCGGGGCCCAGTTGGCCTGCACATAGACCGATTTCGCAATGCCCGTGCCGGCGAGGTCGGCCTGGTATTCGCGGATCGAATAGTCGCGCATGATCGCGCGGTAGGGTCCGAAGATGCGCGGCTGTTCCGGGCCGATCAGCCAGGGCAGGTCCACCTGGCGCCAGATGTGATGATGCGCGTCGATCATTTTCGTCTCGCATATTCGAGGAAGTGATCGGCCACCCGGCCGGGCGAGGCGCCGTCGCCGAGATGATCGAGGACGGGTAGGATCATCTGCAGCCCCGCGGTGCGCGGGGCGTAGTGCGGATCGGCGGCCAGCGGCGACAGCCAGTCGACCCGCCAGGCGATGCGGGAGAGGCGGTTGACTGCGTCGACCATGGCCGCCGGCGAGCCGCGCTCGAGCCCGTCCGACACCACGGTCACCGCCGCGCCGCGCGCGAAGCCGGCGTAGCGCGGCACCGCGAGAAAGGCCTGCAGCGCTTCGCCGATCCGCGTGCCGCCATCGAAATCGGCAACGGCCGCAGCGGCGCGGGGCAGCGCCTGTTCGGCGTCGGCCGGCTTCAGGGCCGCGGTGACCCGGGTGAGGCGGGTGCCCAGCGTGAACACTTCCGCCCGGTCGGCGGCCTGCACCAGCGCATGGCCGAGGCGGATCATGCCCTCGCTCTGCGCCTTCATCGAGCCGGAGACGTCGATCAGCAGCAGAACCCGGCGCTGGCGCAACTTGCGGCGCGTCTCGTGCAGGCGCAGCACCTCGCCGTCGCGGCGGGCGGCCTCGCGCAGGGTCCGGCGCAGATCCATCCGGTCACCGTGCCGGGTTGCGCGCCGGCGATAGGACAGGCGGCGCGGCAGCGCGGCCGGCGCCTGCCGCAGGAGCCGCGCTGCGGCCGCGTCGTCGCGGCTGGCGATGCTGCGCGACGTCAGGCGCTCGGCCTCGGTCGCATCCGCCCCCGCCTCGCTCTCCTCGTCCCCGGCTTCGATGTCCTGCGTTCCGCCGGTCGGCTCGTGGGCTTCCGATTCCTCGTCCTCGGTCTCCGTCGGGGCCCGGATGACCTGATCGAGAAACACGGCGCGGAAGATCGCGTCGTATTCGGCCACGCGTTCGGGCGGCACGGAAAACAGCGCCCGCCCGGCGCGCCAGATGTCGGTCATGTCCCGCGGGCCGAGAACGCCAACCGCCGCGATGAAGTCCACGGTCTGGTCGGGCGACACCGCAAAACCGGCCTGCCGCAGGGACGGCGCGAAGCGCAGGAACGGATCGAGCGCGCGCGGGGTCATGCCGCCTCGCCCGGCAGGATCGCCGCCAGCCGGTCCCGCACGTAGGAGAGGTCGTCATGGTCCTTCAGCGCCACCCCGATCGCGCGCGCGAAGGCGTCGGGCCAGCGAGCGCCCTGCGAATTCAGAAGCGTCGCGGCCTCGGCCCATTCGACGGTTTCGGCGACACCTGGCGGCTTGGCCAGCGGCTCCTGTCGCAAGAGGCCCACCGAGGCCACCACGGCCCGGGCCGTCGCTTCGGCGACGCGCGAGGCGCGGGTCATGACGATCCGGGCTTCGAGCTCCGGCGAGGGATAGTCGATCCAGTGATAGACGCAGCGGCGCCGCAGCGCCTCGTGCAGGTCGCGGGTGCGGTTCGACGTCAACGCCACGACCGGCGGCTGCGCCGCGCGCACCGTGCCGGTCTCGGGGATCGAGATCGTGAAGTCGGAGAGGAACTCCAGGAGGAACGCCTCGAACTCGTGATCCGCCCGGTCGATCTCGTCGATCAGCAGCAGCGTGCCGGTGGGATTGCGCAGCGCCGCCAGCAGCGGCCGTTCGAGCAGGTAATCTTCGGAATAGAGATTGACGTAGTCCTGACCCGCCTGCCGGATGGCCAGCATCTGCCTTGGATAGTTCCATTCGTAGAGCGCCGAGGCCGCGTCGATGCCCTCGTAGCATTGCAGCCGGATGACGCTGCGGCCGAGGACGCCGCCGAGCGCCTTGGCGGCCTCGGTCTTGCCGACCCCCGGCGCGCCTTCCAGAAGCAGCGGCTTGCCGAGCGCCAGCGCCAGATAGGCGGCCGTCGCCAGCGCGTCGTCGGCGATGTACTGGGCGCCGTCGAGCGCCGTCTGCAGCTCCGCGGGAGACGAGATGCCGGCTATGGTCGCCCGGGTCACCATCAGGCGGCGCGTCCTTTCGAGCGGGCCGGCGGCCGGGCGCCGCCCATCTCGCGCAGGCCGCGCAGGATCTTCTCCGGCGTGATCGGCAGCGTGTCGCAGCGCAGGCCGATCGCGTCGTAGATGGCATTGGCGATGCCCGGCAGCACGGGGTTGGCGCACATTTCGCCCGGCCCCTTGCCGCCGAAGGGCGCATCCTCGGCCGGGCGTTCCAGGACGGCGATGTGGTGCGGCACGACCTGGGCCGGCCCCGGCATCAGATAGTGGTTGAAGTCCGTCGCCCCGTGCCGGCGATCGGGATAATAGGGCTCGGTGGTCTCGTAGAGCGTGTGGCTGACGCCCATCCACGCCCCGCCGATCAGCTGCTGCTCGACCAGTTTCGGATTGAGCGCCCGCCCCACCTCATAGGCGGAGTTGATCTCCTTCACCTCGACCTCGCCGGTCTCGTCGTCCACCTCCAGGTCGATGATGAGGGCCGCATGGGCGAAACAGGTCACCGGCGTCATCTCACCGGTCTCGGGGTCGGCGCTCGACGGCGGAATCAGGAAGATGCCGCGTCCTGACAGGGTGCGGCCCTGCTTGAACTGCGCGGCGATGGCCGTTTCGGCGACGGTGATCGCGCGGCCCGGCGCGCCCTTGACGTGGATGTTGCCCTTGCCGTCGGTCGTCAGGTCGCCGGCATCGACCTCCATCTCCTCGGCCGCCGCCTCCAGCATCTGCCGGCGCGCCTCGGCGCTCGCCCGGATCACCGCATTGCCGACCCGGTGCGTACCGCGCGAGGCGAAGGAGCCCATGTCGTGCGGGCCGGTGTCACTGTCGGCGGTGTCGACATAGACGTCCTCGATCGGCACGCCGAGGGTTTCGGCGGCGATCTGGCGCGACACGGATTTCATTCCCTGGCCGAGATCGATGGCGGACAGCGCCACCATGAACTTGCCGTCGGGCGTCGAATGAACCAGCGCCTGCGACGGGTCGCCGCCGAGATTCATGCCGATCGGATAATTGATGCAGGCAAAGCCCCTGCCCTTGTGAATGGTCATGTCATCGCCTCCGCGTGCCGGACAGGAAGGGCGAACTGCCGGGACGGCGCGTACCGCGGGAGAACGGCTTGTCGGGCCGATAGGGCTCGGGTTCGGTCGGTGCCGGCCGCTGGTAATGCGCATCGTGCGGCGCCCCGGTTGTCGAGGCGGGCGGCGAGCCCGGCGCCGGCTGCGTGCCGTAGGATGGTGACGCGGGCGGCGGAGCAGATCGCGCGGCCGGGGACGGCGCGGCTGGGGGCGGTGTCGGCCGGGGCGGCACGATACCGCCGCCGGTCTGGGACGCCGGCCGATAGGGCGCGGAAGGCTGTGCGGCGCCGGAGGCCGGGCCCATTGCGGCAGGCGGCGTCTCGCTACCCATCCGGTGGCCGATGCGGTCCGCCTCGATCTGCATGTCGGGGTTCTGCGGCGGCGCCGCGACGATGGTCGCGCCATGCTGGCCGGCCGGCACCCGGCCGCGGCCGTTTTTCGAAGGGGCGGTCGAGGCCGTGCGCCCGGCCCGGCGCTCGCCGATCCGGCCCTCGTCGTCGGTCACCGTCTCGGGGATCGCCACCCGCTCCGGCGTGCCGCCGCCCGTCAGCGACGATTGCGCCATCGCCTCCCCGGACAGCGGCCATTGCGCCTTGCCCGCCGCCACCTGGCAGCATTCGATCAGCGCGGTGTTCTTGGCCTTGCGCCGATGCGCCTTCATGTCGCCGTCGCGATAGGCGTTGAGGATGCGCAGCTCGATCGGGTCCATGCCGACGGCCTCGGCGACACGGTCCATCTGGCATTCGATGGCAAAATCCACCGCCGTGATGCCGAAGCCCCGCATCGCCGTCGCCGGGGTGCGATTGGTGACGCAGCAATAGACGTTGGACGCCACATTGGGGATGAAATAGGGGCCCGGCAGATGGCCGGTGCCCTTGACGATGGCGTAGGAGGACAGGCGCGTATAGGCGCCGCTGTCGAAGAAGCCGGTGAATTCGCGCGCGACGATGCGCCCGTCGGCCATCACGCCGTCCTTGAGCCGCCAGCGCTCGGCGCCGCGCGGCGCGCCGACCTGCATCTCCTCTTCCCGGTCCCAGGCAAAGCGCACCGGCCGCCCGGTCAGGATCGCGCCGAGAACGGCGGTCGGCTCGACGATGCTGTCGACCTTGCCGCCAAAGCCGCCGCCGGCCGTGCCGCCGATGAAATGCAGCCGCGAGGACGGGATGTCGAGGAGCTTGGCCGTGGTGCCGAGCGAGAAGAACAGCGCCTGCGTGTTGGTGTAGCAGACATAGCGGTCGTTCTGCTCGGGCGCCGCGATGGCCCCGCAGGTCTCGATCGGCGCCTGCTCGATCGGCGACATCTGGTACTCGGCCTCGACGATATGGTCGGCGCGGGCGAAGGCCGCGTTCACGTCGCCGAAGCGCAGCTTCTGGTGATCGTAGCGCTCGTGATAGTCGAAGCTGTTGTTGGGATAGACTTCGTTGACTACCGGCGCGCCGGGCTTCAGCGCCTCCTCGGGGTCGAGGACATGGGGCAGCACCTCGTAGTCCACCCGCACCTGCGCCACCGCCTCGCGCGCCAGGCGTTCGGTGTCGGCGATCACCCAGGCCACCGTCTCGCCCTTGTAGCGAACCTTGTCATGGGCGCAGAGGGGCTCGTCGTCCTTGCCGAAATTGATCAGCGACAGCAGCGTGTTGAGGTTGTTCGGCACATCCCTGGCGGTCGCCACCCGGCGCACGCCCGGCATCCGCTCGGCCTCGCGCGTGTCGATCGAGCGGATGCGCGCATGGTGGTGGGGCGAACGGACGGCGCGCATGTGCAACAGGCCGTCGAACAGATGGTCGTCGTAATAGGGCGTGCGCCCGGTGACATGGCCGAGAATGTCCTGCCGGATGGTCGGCTGGCCGATCTCCTTCAGCGTGTCGTCGCGTTCGTCGGCGAACAGGTCCTTGCGGAACTCGATGCTGGTCATGCCGCGCCCCTCATCCGCTGGCTCGCCCTCATGACCGCGTCGATGATGGGTTCGTAGCCGGTGCAGCGGCACAGATTGCCGGAGATCGCCTCGGCCACCTCGTCGCGGCTGGGGCTGGGCTGCCGGTCGAGCAGCGCCTTGGCGGCCATCAGCATGCCGCTGGTGCAGAAGCCGCACTGGGCAGCGAACTCTTCCATGAAGGCCGTCTGGAGCGGGTGGAGCTGCGGCCCGCCGGCCAGCCCGCCGGTCGTGTCGATGCGTCGCCCCTCGACGGTTTCGGCCAGTGTCAGGCAGGCCAGATGCGGCTGGCCGTCGATCAGCACGGTGCAGGCGCCGCAGGTGCCCTGGGCGCAGCCCTGCTTGGGCGACAGATCGCCGGCGCCGCGCCGCAGGACGTCGATCAGGTTGGCGCCTTCGTCGACAAACAGCGCGGTCTCGGCGTCGTTCAACGTGAATCGGACGGGTGTCTTGGCCATCAGCGCGCCTCCCTCAGCAACAGGCGCCGCAGATGCACCGGGGCGACCTCGCGCCGGTACCATTCGCTCGCCAGGGCGTCGTCGGCGGGGGCCAGCCCGTCGAGGCAGGCGGCGAGCGCGCCCTCGATGCCGGCCGGGTCCAGTGTGCGGTCCCGCAACGCGCGTTCCGCCGCCTTGGCGCGCAGCGGGGTCGGCCCCATGCCGCCGAAGGCGATCCGCGCGTCGGTGATGCGACTGCCGCCCTGCAGCCAGGCGGCGATGGACAGCATCGACACGCCCTTCGGCTTGACCCGGCTGATCTTGGCCCAGCGGAATTCCGAGGCCGTGGCGCGCGGCAGGATGACCGCCGTCACCAGTCCGCGCTGGCGGTCGCGGCCGGCAAGGAAGGTTTCCATCGGCTCGGTGGCACCACCGGCCATCTCGACCCGCGCATCCAGCGCCAGCAGCGCGGTGGCCAGGTCGCCATAGGGATGCGCCGCGAAGAGATTGCCACCGACCGTCGCCATGTTGCGGACGGCCGGCCCGCCGATCATCCGGGCTACCGGATGCAGGATCTCGGCGTCGCGCGCGGCGAGAAGATCGGCCATGGTCGCGCCGGCGCCGATCCTCAGGCCGGTGCCGTCGGAGCGGATCTCGCGGGGCATGGTGCGGGCCCGCACGATCCGGTCGAAGGACGGATCGGCGTAATTCACGCCGCGCATCACCAGCGTGCCGCCGGCCAGGAAGCGGGTGCGATCGCCCATCTGCCGGGCCGCCTCTTCAAGTGTCGCGCAGGTCTGAACGCTCAGCATGTCAGGCCCCCAGCTCGGTTCGGATCGCCTCGAAGCCGGCGACATAGATGCCGTCGCCGACCGCGGCCCCCAACTCGGCCTCCCGGCCCTTCGGCGTGTCGAAGCGGCTTTCCCAGTGCCAGAAGGTGGCGTCGCCATCGGTGACCGGGGACAGCCTTATGTGGGCGACGTAGTTGAGCAGCGGGATCGGCGTATCGAGCAGGCAGTAGGTCATCGACATCTCGGCATCCGACAGGGTCAGCAATTGCTCGCGCAGCTCCTCGCCGGTCTCGAGCCGGAAGCGGCGCACGGCCCCCACCTGGTCGGTCACGCGGCCGCGCTCGACCTGGCTGGTGGCGACCGCCGGGTGCCAGCGGTCGTGGCCGTTGAAATCGCGCACGATCTCCCAGACCGCCTCGACCGGCGCCTCCAGAACGGTGCTGCGAACGACGTGAACCATGAGCGCCGCCTAGCCCCCGAAATGCCGCTTGAGCGCGTCGAAACCGCCCTGGAACACGTTGCGGCCGGTGCCGGTGACGAGATCGCTCTCGTCCTTGGGATCGCAGCTGAATTCGGCCGACCATTCGGCGAAGCAGTGCCCCGTGTCGGTGACCGGCGTCAGGCGCAGCGTCGCCATGTAGTCGGACCAGGGCTGCGGGCCGTCGAGCATGACGTAGGTGACGAACAGGTCGTAATCCGACATGCCGACGAGCTGCTCCCTGATGTTGTCGCCGCTCTGCAGGTGGAAGCTGCGGATGCAGCCGATCTTGTCGGAGGGCAGGGCGTCCTCGATGCGGCTGTCGCGAATGCGCGGATGCCATTTCGGCAGCGCGTTGAAGTCGCGGATCCGCTCCCAGACGCGGGACGCCTCGGCCGGAATGACCGAGCTGACATAGACCCTTGCCATGTCAGCGGCCCTCCTTCTTGTCGGCGGCGACCTTCGGCGCCTTGGCCCGCGCCGCTTCCGACGCCGCGCGGGTCATGTCGGAGGCGTTGCGGAAGATGTCGGACTTGGCGATGTTCGCCCCGTCGATGCCGATGTCGGAGAGGAGGCTGTCGACGAAGGGCGCCTGGACGCGGTAGCGCAGGGCCGAGTTCATCACCTCGTCCGTCGGGCTTGGACCCTGCCCGCCGCCACCACCGCTGGCGCCATTGCCGCTGCCGCCGCCATTCGCCCAGTCGAGGCCCTGTGTCCCCGACCCGCCGAGCTGCATGATGCGGATGTCGTTGATCTTCTCCAGCGGCTTGACGCTGGCCGCCACGATGCCCTCCACATGCTCCAGCATCTTGCGTTTGAACAGGCTGGCGCGGGCGCCGTCGGTCAGGACGTTCTCGGCCTCGTTGATCAGCTTCTGCGCCTCGGCCTCGACCGCGGCACGGATCTTCTCGGCCTCGGCGCCGATCCGCTTGCGCTCGGCTTCCAGCTCGGCGCCGGTCACGCCGACCGTCTTGGCGCGTCGTGCCACCTCGCTTTCGGCCGTGGTCTTGACCTTCTCGCTGGCCTCGACGGCACGGGCGCGGGCGTTCTCGGCCTCGACCGCGGCGGCGCTTTCATCCAGCGACTTGCGATAGAGCGCGATGGTCTTTTCCATCGTCGCTTCCTCGACAGCCCGTTCGCGGGCGATCTCCAGCTTGCGACGCTCGGCCTGATGGCCGATGCGGGCGTCGTCGAGACCGCGCTCCGAGGCGATCTTGGCGCGTTCGACCTCTTCCTGGCTGGCGATCTCGGCCTCGCGCAGCGCCTGCATGCGGGCGATCTCGAGCTGCTCCAGCACCTTGCGGCGCTCGAGCTTGCGGGAATCGAGATCCTGCTCGGCGAGGATCTTCTCGGCATCGACCGTCTTGGCCTTGGAGACGCGGGCCGCCTCGATCGCCTCGTCGGCGGCGATCTGCGCGGCATCCATCGCCTTGTTGCGCTCGATCTCCAGCTCGCGGATGCGGCGGTCGCGGGCGATCTTCTCGGCCGTGGTCTCCGCCTCCTTCTCGATCCGCTGGCCCTCGACCAGACGGCGCGAACTGATCTCGGCGGCCTCGATGGCCTCCTGGTGCTCGATCTCGCGGGAGCGGATTTCCGTGTCGCGGTCGATGGCGGCAGCGCGGGTGCGCTTCTCCTCGGCGATCCGGGCCGTGGCGATCGCCTCCTGCGCCGTCACGCTGGCAACGTCCACGGCGCGGTTGCGAGCGATTTCGCGCTCGCGCATGTCCTGCTCGTAGGCGATGCGCTCGGCCGCGAGCTTCTTCTCCTTGGCGATGCGCTTGGCCTCGACGGCCTCCTGCTTGGCAGTGTCGGCGAAGGCCACCGCCTGTTCGCGGGCCAGATCGCGCTCCTTGGTGCGCTCCTCGCTCTCGATCCGCTCGACCGAGGTGCGGGCCTCGGTGGCGATCCGGGCCTTCTCCACCGCCTCGCGCGACGCGATCTCGGCTTCGTCGATGGCGCGGTTGCGGGCGATCTCCAGACCGCGGACCCGTTCCTCCTGTCCGATACGCTCCTTGGCCGTGGCCTCGGCGGCCTCGATCTCGGCGGCGTCGAGCAGGCGGCGGCGGGCAATCTCCAGCGCGCGGGTCTCCTGTTCGGAGGCGATCCGCTCGGCGGCAAGGGTCTTCTCGCGGGCAATCTTCGCGGCCTCGGTCGCCTGCTGCGACGCGATCTCCGCCTCTTCCAGCGCCTTCTTGCGCTCGATCTCCAGCGAGCGGGTCTCGCGGTCGGAGGCGATGCGGGCGGCGCTGACGGCGCGTTCCTGGATGATGCGCAGCTTCTCGGCCGCTTCGCGGGCGGCGATCTCGGCCTCCTCGATCGCCAGATTGCGGGCGATCTCGCGTTCCCGCGTCGCACGCTCCAGCGAGATGCGGGCCTCGCTGACCTCGTTCTCCTGAGCGATACGGGCCTTCTCGACGCTCTCCTTCGCGCTGATCTCGGCTTCGTCCACGGCGCGCTTGCGGGCGATCTCGTTGGACTGGGTGTCCTGGTCCTTCTCGATGCGGGCGCGGGTCAGCTCGCGCTCCTGGGCGATGCGCGCCTTCTCGATCGCTTCGCGCGCGGCGATCTCGGCGGCGTCGGTGTCGCGCGTCGAGGTGATGCGGGTTTCCGACAGGACGCGCTCCTGCTGGATGCGGGCCTTCTCGATGGCCTCGCGGGTCGTGATCTCCGCTTCATCGATGATGCGGGCCCGCTCGATCTCGTGCTGGCGGATCGTCTGTTCGGACGCGATGCGCGCCTCGGCGATGCTGCGCTCGTTGGAGATGCGGGCCTTCTCGATGGCCTCGCGGTTCAGGAGGGTGGCCTCCTCGCCCTCCTTCTCGCGTTCGGAGCGTTCACGGGCCAGGTCGGCGCGCTGCTGGGCGCGGCGGAACTCGATCTCGCGCTCCTGCTCCAGCCGGGCGTTCTCGCTGTCGCGCTCGATCCCCAGCGACTGCTTCTCGGCCTCCAGATTGCGGGCGCGGATCAGGAGGGAGGTTTCCTGCTCGATGTCGTTGCGCATCTTGCGCCGGCTCTCGATCGCCTCGATGACGCTCGTCAGGCCCTCGGCATCGAAGCGGTTCGAGGGATTGAAGAACTCGATCTCGGTCTGGTCGATGTCGAGGATCGCGACGCTTTCCAGTTCGAGCCCGTTCTTGTCGAGCCCCTCCTGCGCGGTGGCGATGACCCGGCGCACATAGTCGCCGCGATGCTCGTGCAGTTCCTCGATCGTCATCTCCGCCGCGACGGTGCGCAGCGCCGAGACGAACTTGCCCTCCAGAAGCTGGTGGATGCGTTCGGGCTCCAGCGTGCGGCGACCGAGCGTCGAGGCGGCCAGGGTCACGCCCTCCCTGGTCTGGGCGACGCGGACATAGAAGGACGCCTCCACGTCGATCCGCATCCGGTCCTTGGTGATCAGGGCCCGCTCACGCTCGCGCGTGACGTTGAGGTCCATCGAGTTCATGTTGACGGGAGTGATGTCGTGGACGATCGGCCAGACGAAGGCGCCGCCGTCGATGACCACCTTCTCGCCGAGGAAACCGGTCCGCACGAAGGCGATTTCCTTGGTCGACCGCCGGTAGAGCCAGTTCATCACCCAGTAGAGGATGAACACGACGATGACGGCCAGGATGAGCCACAGGATGAGTTGTCCGATGAGTTCGCCGGTCATTACTGATCCCTCCCCGCTTCGGCCTTGCGGCCGATCATCTTGAACCGTCGCGTCTGTTCGGTGAGCGCGATTTCCGTCGGCAGCCGCTCCATCGAGGAGGCGCCGTAGAAGCCGTGGCAATTGGTGGTGTTGGCGAGGACGTATTCGGCGTCCTCGGGCTGGGCGACCGGGCCGCCATGGACGAGGACCAGCACGTCCGGATTGACCTCCAGCGCGGCATGCGCCAGCCGGTCGGTCACCGCCGGCGCATCCTGCAGCGCCACCCCGGTTGCCGCGCCGATCGCGCCGCCGGTGGTCAGGCCCAGATGCACGACGATGATGTCGGCGCCGGCCGCCGCCATGGCGCGGGCGTCGTCCTCGCAGAACACGTAAGGGGTCGTCAGCATGTCCCGCGCATTGGCGAGGCGGATCATCTCGACCTCCAGCGCGTAGGACATGCCGGTCTCTTCGAGATTGGCGCGGAAGCTGCCGTCGATCAGGCCGACGGTCGGAAAGTTCTGGACGCCGGAAAAGCCCGCCGCCTTCACCTCGTCGAGGAAGCGATCCATCATCCGGAACGGGTCGGTGGCGCAGACGCCGGCCAGGACCGGCGTGCGCTTGACCACCGGCAGGACCTCGTTGCCCATCTCCATGACGATGGCATTGGCGTCGCCATAGGGCATCAGGCCGGCCAGCGAGCCGCGCCCGGCCATGCGGAACCGGCCGGAATTGTAGATGACGATGAGGTCGATGCCGCCGGCCTCCTCGCATTTGGCCGACAGCCCGGTGCCGGCACCGCCGCCGACGATGGGCTCGCCCGCGTCGCGCATGGCGCGAAATCTCGTCATCAGGGTCTGGCGGTCGTGCATGGTCAGGCTCTCCGGGACAGTTTCGACGGGCTTTGCGGGCGCGAATGCAGGCTGCGGAAGCTGCGCAGGATCTCCGCCGCGAAGGCCGGGTCGTTGATGTTGTGGGGGACGCGAACGAGCTTGCGGGACGCGGTCTGGCGCACCGTCTCTTCCAGCGCGGCGAACAGCGCGCGATCGGCGGCCGGGTCCCAGAAGGGCTGGCCCGGCGCATCGAGCGCCGAGACGCCGCCCTCGGGCAGGTAGAACCGCACCGGACCGTTCATGCGGTTGAGCTTCTCGCCGATGAAGCGGCCCATCTCGGCGTTTTCCGCCGGCGTCGTCCGCATCAGGGTGATCTGCGGATTGTGCTCGTAGAAGAGACGGTCGCGATAGCGCTCGGGCACCGTTTCGGGGGCGTTGAAATTGACCATGTCGAGGGCGCCGCAGGCGCCGATATAGGGCTGCCCGCTGGCGATCATCGCATCGAACCGGGTCTCATCGGCCGCAAAGACGCCTCCGGCGACCATGTCGCAGATCTCGGTGGTGGTCAGGTCAAGGACCGCGCCGAGCATGCCGCTCGCCACGAGCTTTTCCATCGCTCGCCCGCCGGTGCCGGTGGCGTGGAAGACGAGGCAGTCATAATCTGCCTCCAGCTCCTTCACGACGGCCTGGACGCAGGTCGTGGTGACCCCGAACATGGTCAGGCCCACCGTCGGGCGGTCGGCTGCCGGGGCCGCGCTCGCCCGCGTCTTCACCATGCCGGCGACGGCATTGGCGGCATTGGCCAGGACCTGCCGGGTGATGGTGTTGAGCCCCTGCACGTCGGCGACGGACGGCATCAGCGTGATGTCGGAGGCGCCGACATATTGCGCGGTGTTGCCGGAGGCGACGGTCGAGACGACGAGCTTGGGCACGCCGACGGGAAGGCTGCGGAAGGCCGGCGCCACCAGGGCCGTGCCACCCGACCCGCCGGCTGCCAGAAGCCCCGCGACATCGGTCTGGGCCCGCATCCAGCGCTCGAAGGCGAGGGTCATGCCCGCCACCGCACTGCCGCGGTCGCCGGTGAAGACGCCGGCGGCGCCGCGCGGATGGTGACCCGCCACGACATTGGGCGGCATATCGGCGCCCGACGGCTTGCCGCTGGTGGACAGGTCGACCATGGCGACGCGCAGGCCGGCGGCCTTGACGATGTCGCGCATGTAGCGCAGCTCGGCACCCTTGGTGTCGAGCGTTCCGCAGACATAGACGGTGCCGCCCCGCGTCGCCGCGGGCGCCATCGGCCGGCCTGCCGTGGCCGGGGTCTCGGCCGGCGTCGTGACGGTGCGCGCGGCGCGTTCGATGACATGGACAGGCACGTTCGCCGACCAGCGGGTCGGGAGCTTCGGATTGGACAGATAGATGCGGACCGGGCCGCTCTCGGCCGGCGTCGCGGCCTCGCGGCGCGGCGCATCGGGCCCCGGCGTCTCGTCATGGGCGTGGCGTCCGACGCCGAGAAGCGCCTGCTGCAAGTCACGGTCGGCGGCGAGAACGCTCGCCTCCATCACCCGGTCGACCTTGCCGTTGATCATGATCGCGACGCGGTCGGCGACGGAACAGGCGACGCCGATATTCTGCTCGATCACCAGGACGTCGATGTCGCCTTCCTCGCCCAGACGGACCAGCATTTCGGCGACCTGGTTGACGATCACCGGGGCAAGGCCCTCGGTCGGCTCGTCCATCACCAGAAGACGCGGATTGAGCAGCAGCGCCCGGCCGATGGCGAGCATCTGCTGTTCGCCGCCGGACAATTGCCCGCCGCCATTGCTGCGGCGCTCGGCCAGGCGCGGAAACACCGAATAGATGCGCTCCGGCGTCCAGGCGCCGCCCTTGGTGGCGACGAGCTGCAGATGTTCGTCGACCGTCAGCGAGCGCCACAGGCGGCGCCCCTGCGGGACGTAGCCGACCCCCATGCGCGCGATCTCGGCCGGAGTGCGTCCGGCAATGGCCTGCCCGGCCAGCGCGATCGACCCGGCGCGCACCGGCACCAGGCCCATGATCGCCTTGCACAGGGTGGTCTTGCCCATGCCGTTGCGGCCGACGACCGACAGGATGCCGCCGCCGATGCGCAGGTTCACGCCCTGCAGGGCGTGGCTGTGGCCGTAATAGACGTTGAGGTCGCGGACCTCGAGGATGGGCGTACCCTCAGCCATGCCCACCTCCCAGATACAGCGCCTGGACCTCGGGATCGTCCTCGATCTCGGCCGGCTTGCCTTCCTTGAAGACACGGCCGTTGTGCATCATCGTGACCCGCTCGCTGACCCTGAGGGCCACGTCCATGTCGTGCTCGATGATGATGAAGCCGACATGGCCCGGCAGGCCGGTCAGGATGCCGATCAGTTCGCGCCGCTCGGTCGGCGACAGGCCGGCGGCGGGCTCGTCGAACAGGATGAAGCGCGGTGCCCCCGACAGCGCCATGGCAATCTCCAGCTGGCGCTGCTGCCCGTAGCTGAGATCGGCCACGGTCTGGTCCATCACGTCGCCCAGATTGACCGTGCGCACGAGATCTTCGGCGGTGGCGACCAGCGCGTCGCGATTGCCCGGCCGGCGGAACGAGAACCGGCCGCGCGAGACGCCGCGGCAGGCCAGATAGACATTGTCGCGGACGCTCAGCCCGCTGAATAGCAGCGATATCTGGTAGGTGCGCCGCAGGCCGCGCCGGATCCGCTCCTGGGCAGGAAACTCGGTCACGTCCTCTCCGAAGAAGCGGATCGCGCCGGTGGTCGGCGGAAAATCGCCGGTGATGCAGTTGAACAGGGTGGTCTTGCCGGCGCCGTTCGAGCCGAGCACCGCGTGGC
The DNA here is from genome assembly GCF_049132005.1 of Aurantimonas sp. NFXS3. Taxonomy (NCBI): domain Bacteria; kingdom Pseudomonadati; phylum Pseudomonadota; class Alphaproteobacteria; order Hyphomicrobiales; family Aurantimonadaceae; genus Aurantimonas; species Aurantimonas sp. NFXS3. The sequence continues at coordinate 183,668 of NZ_JAGDDZ010000002.1, read as the reverse complement.
GCTCGCCGGGGCGCACCTTCAGGTCGATGCCGCCCAGCGCCTCCAGGGCGCCGAAGCGTTTCGAGACGCCGCGCAGTTCGAGGGCGTAGTCGGCGCTGGCGCCGCGCGAGGGTGCGGCGGCGCTCATGGCGCCTGCCTCCGGTCGGTGCCGGTCAGCGGATCGCGATTGCGGCTCTCACGGAACTTGTCCCACATGCCGAGAAAGCCGTCGGGCGAGAAGAACACGACGACCAGGAAGCCGATACCGACCAGGAGCTGGAAGCGCTCGCCCGACAGTCCGAGCGAGATCAGGACGTCGGTGGAGAAGGTCTTCAGAAGCACGTAGATCAGCGCGCCGATGAAGGCCCCGATCGGATGGCGCAACCCGCCGACGACGGCGATGACGAGAATGTCGATGGCCGGCTGGATGCCGACGGTGCCGGGCGAGATCTGCTGGCTCTGCCAGGTCAGGAGGATGCCGCCGACACCGGCGATCAGTCCCGCGAAGGCATAGGCCGCCACCCGGTGCGCGGTGACGTTGTAGCCCAGTGCCGCCATCCGGCGCGGATTGTCACGCACGCCCTGCAGCGCCAGGCCGAAGGGCGCGCGGCTGATGTAGAGGACGGCGAAATAACCCACCGCCGCCCAGAACAGCGACAGATAGTAGAACGGCACCGACTCGCGCCAGTTCACCCCGAACAGCTGCGGCGGCAGCACCGAGTTGAAACCCGAGAAGCCGTTGAAGACGTCGTAGTTCTGGCGGGTGAAGTAGAAGAACGCCGCCGCGATGGCGAGGGTGATCATGATCGTGTAGATGCCCTCGGTCCGCACGGCGAGCCAGCCGACGGCGGTGGAGAACAGCATGGTGATCGCCAGCGACAGCGGGATCACCAGCCACCAAGGCCAGCCCTGCGAGACCGCGCTGACGCCGCTCACGCCGAAGATCGCGACGAGGTATCCGGCCAGTCCGGCGAAGGACATCTGCGCCAGGCTGACCATGCCGCCATAGCCGGCGAGGAACATCAGGCTCAGGGCGATGAGGCCGAGGACGAAGGCCCAGCCCATGATCTGGAACAGGAAGAAGCCCGAGGCGAAGGCCGGCATCACCAGAAGCAGCAGCCCGACCACCCAGTAGGCCGCGGGCACCCGCTCGAGGCCCGAGGGCCGCGCCGTGACGGAGGGCCTGTCGATCGCCACCATCTAGGCGCGCCCCAGGAGGCCGTAGGGCCGGAAGGCCAGCACCACGACCATGATCAGGAAGGTCAGCACCACCGCGTAGGTCGGAAAGTAGACCGAGCCGAACTGCTCGGCCATGCCAATCAACAGGGCCCCGAGCGCCGCGCCGGGGATCGAGCCCATACCACCGACGATAACGACGACGAGGGAGGCGAGGAGAAACCGCGTATCCTCGCCCGGCGCGACCGACTGGAAGGTGCCGCCCACCACCCCGGCGACCCCGGCAAGGCCGGCCCCGAAGGCGAAGACACAAGCGAAAACGAGCTGGATGCGTACGCCGGTCGCCGACAGCATGTCGCGATCGTCGACGCCGGCGCGCACCAGCATGCCGATCCGGGTCCGGTTGAGCATCAGCCACATGGCGAGGCCGACGACCACGGCGGCGAGGAAGATGACGATGCGCACGGACGGATAGCGCAGGAAGATCAGCTCGCCGCGCCGGTCGTAGCCGGTGGTGAAGAAGGTATCGAGCGGCCCCGACAGCCATTGCGGCGGGGTGATGTTGTAGAAATCGCCGCCGAAACTCCACAGCATCAGGTCTGCCAGAACGATCGAGATGCCGATGGTCACGAGGGTCTGGCGCAGATCCTCCCCCTCCATCCGGCGGAAGACGAAGATCTGCATGAGAACGCCGATCAGGCCGACGATGATGAAGGCCACCGGGAAGGCCAGCAGCCACCAGCCGGTGATGTCGGCGGTGTAGAAGCCGACATAGCCGCCGATCAGGTAGAGCGAGCCATGGGCGAGATTGACGTTGCGCATCAGGCCGAAGATCAGGGTGAAGCCCGACGCGACGAGGAAGTAGAGCCCGCCGAGGGTGACGCCGTTGAACAGCGCGTTGAGGAAGATCTTCTTGCGACCGATGACGTCTTCGAGGCCCTCGGGCCAGACGGCGAAGATCGCCCACAGGAGGACGACCGCCAGGATCGCCAGGATCGCGGTCCAGATCGGATGCCGGGTCGCAAAGACCCTCACGTCTCGGCCCTCCGGCCGGTCCGTGCCTGGCAAACCTCAGGTCGCGTCACAAAGATCACGGCTCATCTCCCCCGAGCCAATGGCTCTTCAGGGACAGATGCTAGTTCGGGCGGGGGCTCGGCGGCATACCCGATAGTCTGGTGCGGTCCCCCATCATCGGAAAAGCGCCCGACGTCACATGCGCCACCCGGCGGTATTCGCTCGGCGCGATGCCGACATTGGAGGAAAAGAACCGGGTGAAGCTCGCCTGGCTGGAAAATCCGAGATCGAAGGCGATGTCGGTCACCGATTTGGGCGTGCTCAGAAGGTCCGAAATGGCGTTTTCGGAGCGCAGCGTGTTGATGTAGACATTCGGCGTCACACCCATGAACTGCTTGAACAGTTTGAAGAAATGGGGGCGCGACAGGCCGACGGAGCGGGCGACCTCGTCGATCGGCATCTCCTCGCCGACCTTCTCCTGGATCAGCCGCAGCGAGCGGCGCACGCGAAAGTCGGAGAACCGGCGCAGGGCCGAGGGGCGGCGTCCGTGGCGCTGGTCCCAGGACAGGCTGAAGCACTCCTGCGTCAGGGTGAACAGCAATTCGTCGAACGCCATGGCGTTCTCGTTGCCCATCAACAGGACGGTGATCCGGGTCAGCAATTCGCGCTGCCTCTGGTTGAGGGTCAGCCGCGACCGACCGAAGGACAGCGAGAACTCCGCCATGTCGCTGTTTTCCAGGAACCACATCGGCTTGATGTAGAGAACGAGGCAGATGTTGATCCGGCCTTCCGGCACGTGGAAGGAGTGCGGCTCCCACGGGCTGACCGCGACGGCATGGCCGGGTGTCAGGTCGCTGCGCGCATTGTGCACCATCAGGCTGGCGGCATCGCCGCCGACATAGAACACCAGATGCCCCTCGCGATGGGCATGGGTGGTGATGGTGCGATCAAGCTCGTACAGCGCGGCACGGCCGAAGGCGCCGTGACACACCGCGATAGCATGGCTCATTTCGTGATCCTCCCGATCAACGACGGCCGCGCGGCTTCTCCCTCCGCTTCGACCGGCCAATTATCGGGCCATGTTCCGCGCGGCCAGACAAGTTCGAAGAACAAAGAAACAGACTTTGCGGTATACAGCGCAGGACGGTCGCGAGTGCTTCAAACGTGCCTAAGAGGCGGTGTAGGCCGTCTTCACGGTGCTGTAGAATTCCGCTGCGAAGGCCCCCTGCTCGCGCGGCCCGAAGCTCGAGGCCCGCGTCCCGCCGAACGGCACATGATAGTCGACGCCGGCGGTCGGCAAATTGACCATGACCATCCCGGCGCGTGCGTTGCGCTTGAAATCGCTGGCGTATTTCAGGCTCTCGGTACAGATGCCGGCGCACAGGCCGAAATCGGTATCGTTGGCGGTGGCCAGCGCCTCGTCATAGTCGCGCACCCGGATGACGGAGGCGACGGGGCCGAACACCTCCTCGCGATTGATGGCCATGTCGCTGGTCGTTTCGGTGATCAGGGCCGGCGACAGGAAGAAGCCCTTGGTCGCCTGCGTCACGCGGTCTCCTCCGACCCGCAGGCTGCCGCCCTGGGCGCGGGCGCGGGCGATGGCCGCCTCGTCGATGCGAAGCTGCGCTGCGTCGACGACCGGACCGATGTCGGTGCCTTCCTCCAGCGCGTGGCCGGTCCGCAGCCCGGCAAGGCGCTCGGCGACGGCGCTGACGAAGCGGTCGTGGATGCGCTCGGTCACGATCAGCCGCGACGAGGCGGTACAGCGCTGCCCGGTGGAGAAATAGGCGCCGTCCACCGCCGCGGCGACGGCGCGGTCGAGATCGGCGTCGTCGAGGACGACGAGCGGGTTCTTGCCGCCCATTTCCAGCTGCACCTTGCGCTGCAACGGCGCGCTGGCGGCCATGACCCGCGCACCGGTCGCCTGCGAGCCGGTGAAGCTGATCGCATCGACACGGGCGTCGTCCAGCATCGCCTGCCCGACGACCGAGCCCGGACCGGTCAACAGGTTGAGGACGCCGGCCGGCAATCCGGCGCGTTGCAGGATATCGGCCAGCGCCCAGGCGCAGCCGGGCGCCAGTTCGGCGGGCTTGAACACCACCGTGTTGCCCCAGGCGAGCGCCGGCGCGATCTTCCAGGCCGGGATCGCCATCGGGAAGTTCCACGGCGTGATGATGCCGACGACGCCGACCGGCTCGCGGGTGATCTCGATATTCACGCCGGGACGGACCGACGGCAGGAACTGCCCGCCGGTGCGCAGCGGCTCGCCGGCGAAATAGCGCAGGATGCGACCGGCCCGCGCCACTTCGGCGATCGCATCGCGCAGCACCTTGCCCTCTTCGCGGGCCAGCAGGCGGCCGAGTTCGTCGGACCGGCGCAGCACCTCCTCGCCGGCCCGGTGCAGGATGTCGGACCGGGTCTGCGGATCGGTGCGACCCCAGGCGGGAGCGGCGGCGCTCGCCGCGGCAATGGCGGCCTCCGCCTCGGACCGGCCGGCCTGGGCATGGACATCGACGATGTCGGAGACGTCGGACGGGTTCACATTGGGCACGGCGTGGGAGGTCGTGACCCATTCCCCGGCGATCAGCAACGGCTTCAAAAGACCCCCTCCAGCACCGTGCGGGCAGCGCCCTTCGGCAGGATGTCGGCGCGCTCGGCCTCGGACACCGCCTCGTCGAGATCGTCCGGCGTCAGCCCGAGATCCGACAGGCGCGGCGCAAGGCTGGGGATCGCGCCGAGATAGGCCGACAGCCGCTCCGTCGCGGCGCCCTCGCGCCGATCCGCGCCGGCACCGATCATCCGGCCGAGGAGATCGGTGCGCTCGACTTCGGCCTCCATCGCCGCCAGCGTTCCCGGCAGGAGCAGCCGCGCGGCGGCCAGCGCATCGAGGCCGGAATGCTGGGCGGCCAGCACCACCGCCAGCATCTGGGCCGGGCCCAGCCCCTTCTGCTGGCTCAGCGCGGCATTGAGGCCGGCGGCCATCAGCTCGCGGCTGACCGTGACGTCGGGGGCCGCCGCGAGCCGCGGCAAATTGGCGACGCTGCGGCTGAAGGCGTCGAGCGCCATGCCGTCGGCGGTCGGATTGTAGGTGGAGGCCAGATAGGATTCGAGACTGCGCACGAGGCTGCGCAGGGCTGAGCGCAGATTGTCCTCGGGACCGGCGGAAAGGATCAGCGTCGGGTCGCAGATCAGGACGTCGGGCAGGCCGCTGCGCCAGCTTTCCACATTGCGCCGGCAGGGGTCGGGCAGGCCGTCGATGCCCGGTACGGCATAGAGCTTGGGCCGCGGCCCGAATTGCGACAGCATCTTGCGGGCCTTGCGGCCGAGCTCGATCGCCCGCGCGGCCCCGAAGGCGATGATGGTGTCGACGCGCTGGCCGGCGAACTGCTCGCACAGCGCCACCGCGGCGGTCGACAGATCGGCCGTTTCGGCGAGATCGAAGGACAGGATGTCGGTTGCGACCGGCAGGCCGGACAGGATGACCTCGCGGCTCTCGGCGGCGTCGGGCGCGTCGGGGACGATCAGCAGCGGTGCGAGCAGCGCCATGCTCTCGATCTCCGAATGCAGCGCCTCGGCGAGAACGGCGTCGGCAAAGTGCACGCGCGTGGGATAGGTGATGAGCGTCATTGCCCCGGCCGATGCGATATGTCGGGAAGACGGCGGCCCGGGCGCATGCGCACCCGGGCCGCTGGCTTTCGCGTCAGTAGGACTTCTGACAGGCCGGAACGTCGCGGCTCGGCAGGCCGATGGCATCGAAGGCGGCCTTCTCGATGCCCAGCGTCTGGTTCACGTCGTCGACCTTGCGGACCATCTTGTTGGCCAGCGTGCCGTCGTCGAGTTCCACCACTTCGGTTACGAAGTTCGCACCGATCGCCTGGCGGTTCTCGTCGAGGGTGATGTCGCCGTTCGGCGCCTCGAGCTTGAGGTTCGACAGGCAGTCGCGGAACTTCGTCTGGCCGTCGGAGAGGTCGCCCTCCACCGTGCTCAGGCACTGGAGCGCCGCGCTGGTCGCGTTGTAGTAGCCGGTCGCAAACAGCGACGGGGTCGGAAAGCGATCGCTCTCGGGGAAGCTGTCCTGATAGAGCTTCACCCATTCCTGCCAGCGCGGATCGTCCCAGGTGTCGGCCTGCGGGCCCGAGGACGGCACCCCGATCAGGGCCTGCTTGGCGCTGCCTTCCGACGACAGCACCGATCCGTCGACCATGATCGAGCCGCCGATGAGGTTCGCCTGGCCACCGGCCTGCTGATACTGGTTGAGGAAATTGACGGCGTCGCCGCCGCCCAGGCCCAGATAGATGGCGTCCACGTCATCGGGCAGCGCCGCGATGATCGAGCCGAAATCCTTAGTGCCCAGCGGCACCCAGAACCGGTCGGTGATCTCGCCGCCGGCCCGGCAGAACTCGGTCACGAAGCCGAAGACCTGGGTGTAGATGAAGGAATAGTCCTCGCCGATGGTGGCGACGTATTTGTAGTCCTTCTCGTTGAAGACGTATTCGCCGAGACCCGCCGACCACTGCGCGCCGTCGATGTTGAAGCGGAAGAAATTCTCGGACGGCGTGACGTAGGTGGTCTCCATGGCGCCGGAGATGCCGTTGATGAAGGTGACGTCCGGCCGGGTCTTGGAATAGTCGCGGATCGCGATGCCCTCGGAGCCGGACAACGGCCCGATGACGATGTCGACGCCGTCCTGGTCGACCAGCTTGCGGGCGCCGCGGGTGGCGCTGTCCGGCGTGGTGTCGGTGGACTGGGTGATGACCTCGATCTTGCGGCCACCGGCTTGGTAGTCGGCCGCCTTCAGCGCCGCCTCCAGGCCGCGCACGCCGTCCTGGCCCGGTACGGTATAGGTCCCTTCCAGCGTCACCAGCACGCCGATCTTGACCGGGTCGGAACTATCCTGCGCCACAGCCTGCGTTGCGCCGGCGGCAAGCAGGGCGAGTGTCGATAAACCGCACATCCATGTAGTTTTCATCTGTTATCCTCCCATAGACTTCGGTCCGCACCACGCCGCTCCTGAGACGGGCCGCCCGAATGCCAAGCCTGACCGAGCCGGCCGAAAGACCGATCACCGGAAGTGCGCTGGCGTATCCTGCGATCTTTTTTTTGCACCCTGGCGCTTACTGTCGGTCCGCCGGGTCACGCTGCGACAGGCCGCCGAGGCGCAGGCCGAGCACCAGCGCGCCGCCGACCGCGACGAGAGCGGCGATCATCAGCGTCTGCTGCCAGACCGGCCCGTCCGACGGCAGGGTCGAGACGATGCGGATCAGGGCGCCCGCAACGCCCAGCGCGAGCGCCTCGAACAGCCCGTCGAGACGCCGCGAGAACAACAGGGCGGCGACGCGGAAGGCGGCGACCAGCATCAGCGTCTGCCCCAGCAGCGCCAGCGCCGGCGTGCAGCGGATCATGTTGCCGAGGCTCGCGGCATCCACGACGCAGACGCTGTCGGTGAACAGCAGCATGTAGAGCTTGAGGATCAGCGCGATGGCAAGGCCCAGCCCCAGGAGCATCTGGCACACCACGAGGACGATCTGGGCCGGGCGCTCAAAGGCGCGATAGAGCGACAGGGCCGCCGGCGTGGCCTGGCGGGGTTCCACGTCGCGCTCGTCGTCGCGCCACCGCTCGTCCTGCATGCTTTCGCCCCTCCGTCCTGATACCGGCCAAGCGTCCTCGCCCGGTCGCATAGGCTCAAGCCCGGCGCGCGGCATGCCGTACCCAGGCGTCTGATAAATCGCCTCCGTTTGGCTAGTGGGCGGGAAGACCGGCACGCCTCCGCGTCCCGGCATCGCGCCACACGATCGCGCGATCAGCGGTATCGGCGCTGGTCCGGCGGAGGGTTCGGCGGGCATAATGATCGGGACGCGGTCGCCGCACATCGGCGGGCTGCGATCGAGGGAGTGGTGCCGGTTTGGGCTTGCGAGCGACGACAGATGCGGGACGCCGCTGCGCGGAGGGTATCGGCAGGCGCCCGGCGCGGTGCGCGACAGGCTGGCTGGCTCCGGCCGGCGCCTGGGGATGCCGCCTGCTCGCGGCAGGGATCGCGCTGACGATGACGACAGGGGCCGCTGTTTCAGCGCCGGCCTGTTCCGGGGAGCCGCGCTTGCAGACCAACGGCGTCAATCTGATCCGCACCGAGAATGCGCCCTTCGGATCGCCGGCCAGCCGCGAGAGCCTCGCCCGGCTGGCAAAGCTCGGCGCCGACAACGTGGCGATCGTGCCGTTCCTCTGGCAGCCGGGGCCGGGCGATCCGCAAATCGGGCTCGGGTCCGACATGAGCCTCGACGAGCTGCGCGTGGCGATCGCGGCGGCCCAGGCGGCGGGGCTCGACGCCTTCGTCAAGCCGCATGTGTGGGTGCCTGAGACATGGGCCGGCGCCATCGCCATGCCCGACGATGCGGCGTGGGCCACCTGGTTCGGCCATTACCGCACGGCGCTGATCGACATTGCGCAGGTGGCGGCGGATGCGGGCGCCACCTCCCTCGCCGTCGGCACCGAGCTGGTGCAATCCACAGGCCGGCCGGAATGGCCGGGGCTGATTGCGGAGATCAGGGCGATCTTCCCCGGCACGCTCGTCTATGTCGCCCACAATGCCGACGAGGCCGAGACGGTGCCCTTCTGGGCGCAGCTCGACCGGATCGGCGTCAGCCTCTATCCGCCGCTCGGCGCCGACGACGCACGTCAGGACTGGGCGGCAGCGATGGCCGATCAGCTGGACCGCATCGCGGCCGTGTCACGGAAGAGCGGGCGGAAGGTCTGGGTGGCGGAGTACGGGTTGCGGTCGGCCGTGGGCGCTGCGGCCAAGCCCTGGGAGAGCGCCGAGGAACGCGACGCGGCGCCCGACGACGTCCTGCAGGCGGCAGTGATCGCCGAATGGCACTGCCAGTTCGACCCGGCCGTCGTCGAAGGCGCCTGGGTCTGGCGGTGGTTCACCGATCCCGACGCCGGCGGGCGGACCGACACCGATTTCACGGTGCAGGGGAAACTGGCCGAAGGCGTGCTGTTCTGCCAGTGGCGCGGCGGCTGCTGAGCCGCCGGACGGCTCAGAACCGGTGCCAGACCGCGGCAACGAGGCCGCGTTCGCGCAGGGCGTTCTCGCCGGCGATGGTGGCGACGCCGCCGAGCTGCAGCGACCAGCTTTCATTGACGTCCCAGACGCCGCTGAGCTGCAGCTTGTGTTCGCTGCCGCTGACGAAGAACGATTTCTCGCTGCCGTCGCCAATCGAATTGAACGACTGGACCAGAAGCAGGAGATCGTCGGCGGGGCGGGTGCCGAAGGTCACGTCGGCCTTGAACTCGCTCGGCGGGTCGCCGAAGCGGGCGCGATAGCCGAGCTGGACGTCGAGGAAGGACGACCAGCTTCCGATGCCGAAGGAGCGGCCGTAGAGCATCCGCATGTCGAGTTCGGGATCGGTGTTGCCGATGGAGGCCGGATCGTCGTCATCATAGGTGCCCGGAATGCGGGCGACGACCTGTCCCGACAGCACCGAGACGTCGTCGGACCACAGCCGGACGCGGCCGCCCAGCTCGGAATAGCCGAGCCCGAAGCGCGCGGCGTCCGTGGGCTGGCCGATATCGACCGACTGGATCTGCGGCTGCAGGATTGCCGTCACCGCGTCGGTGATGCCGTATTCGATCAGCGTGTTCAGCTCGAACTTGCGATAGTCGGGAATATCGACGGCGTTGCCATCGTCGTCGAAGCCCTTGGGCGAATCCGTATAGGTGCCCGAGACGATGATTTGACCGTGGCCCTTCGCCTGGGTCCAGGCGCCGGCATGCGCCGCGGCCGTACCGGCTCCAACAACCGCGGCGGCGAGCAGCGCCCGCAGGGCGACCGCGCCGATCATGGGACGAGCAGCGCGGTGCGGGTGACGACGCGGTCGCCGCCATCCTCGGCGGCGCGCTCGGCCGCGGCGATCGCGTCCGCGACCACGTCGCGCGGGGTCCGCTCGCGCCCGTCGGAGATGACCGTGCCGACGCTCAAGGTCGTGCCGGTGCCGGCGACGCCGGAGCGCGCGCGCGCGGCGAGCTCCGCCAGTTCGGCTTCGGTGCAGTTCCTTGCAAAGGCGACGAAGATGCCGTCGTCGTAATGTGCCAGATGATCGCCGATGCGGGCCGGCAGCGCCTGCAGGACGCGTGCGGTGCTCTTGATCAGATCGCGCGCCGCCTGGTCGCCATCGCGAACGCGCAGCCGGTCCAGATCGTCGATCTGCCAGGCCAGCGCCCCGAAGCGGGGCGCGTCGGCGGCGGGGGCCCGCTGGGCCAGCGCCTCGAAGGTTTCCCAGCCGAGAAGACCGGTCAGCGGATCGACGAGGGTCATGTTGCCGGCGCGACTGCCGGCTTCTGGCTTGCGCCCGGTTTCCAGAAGCTCGGCCTCGCGGGCCTGGCGCAGATCGCGCTCGCCGCGAAGGCGGGCGATGCTGCGCACCCGCGCCAGGAGCTCGAGCCGATGGATCGGCTTGGTGACGTAATCGTTGGCGCCGGCGATGAAGGCCTGGGAGAGGGATTCGGAATCGCTGAGGGAGCTGACCATCAGGATCGGCAGATCCTGGTGCCGGGCGTCGGCGCGAATGCGCGCGCAGACCTCGATGCCGTCCATGCCCGGCATCATCACGTCGAGCAGCACGAGGTCGAAGGCGCCATCCGGCCCGCTGCCGCCCTGCACTAGCCGATCCAGCCCCTCCTGCCCGGAGGTGGCGAAGGTCAGATCCTCGTAGCCGCCGGAGGACAGGGTGACGGCCATGATGTCCCGGGCATCCTCGGAATCGTCGACCACCAGTATGCGCATCACTTCCCCCTTGAACGCGCCCGGCCCGTCCCGTCCCCGCTACAGCGCGGGCGCGGTGCGGGCCGCCGCGGCCGCCCCTGTCTCATCCGGCAGGCTGCGGCTCCGGTTCCGGCCGGCGTGCATCGCGGACCAGTCTTTCATACACCCGCCATCCCTCGAAATGGTAAACGAGCCCATAATCGCGGGCACCGTTGCGGAAGAGTCGCGGAAACGCCTGGTTGATGCGATCGCGCACCACGATGTCGGCCGCCGGGTCGCGGACCGCGACGAAACGCGTCTGCAGCCGGGCCGCCAGGAGATCGAGTTCGAAGCGCGTCGAGCCCGGCACGACAAGGCCGGCACCGGTGCCGCGCAGCGCCACCAGTTCGGGATAGGCATTGGTGTCGACGAGGATCTCCGACCGGGAGGCGAGGAAGCCGGCGAGCTGCCCGAGCGGGGTCGGCGCGGCCTCGGACCGTCCGAGTGCCGCATCGCGCCACGCGGCGGTGTCGGCGGTCGGATTGTCGGCGAGCCAGAAAACGCTGCCGACGAGGCCGGCGGCGAGAAACAGGCTGGTGCGCATCATGCGCCGGCTGTTGCCCGAGGCAAAGATGGTGAAGGCGGCGGCAAGGCCGAGCACCGGCGCCAGCGCCACCGTCGGATCGAAGCGGGCACCCAGGAGGCCCGACAGGGCGAAACCGAGGATCGGCAGGCTCAAAAGCGCGATCATCGGCACGAACAGCGCCGGATTGCGGCCGGCCCGCACGGTGGCGAAGATCAGGACCGGAGCGCACAGCACCAGCCCGCCGATCATGCGCAGGGCCGCCGCGCCCGGTGTCTGCGGCAGCGCATAGGCGTCAAAAGGCGCGGCCAGCGTGCCGAGAAACGCCCAGGGCGCGTCGGCGAAGACCTGCCCGACATAGGCGAAGGCGAGGAAGGCGAAGCCGAGCGGGAAGAGCAGCGAGAGGTAGAGGCTGCCCGGCGTGCGCTCGATGAGATGCGGTGCGGAGGCCAGCGCCAGGAGCGGCAGGGCGGCCAGCGCGAGCGCGATGCCATAGGGATGCGAGAAGGCCATCAGCGCCAGGGCGAAGGCCAGCGTCATCACGTTCGAGGCGGTCCCGTCCGCCCGCAGGCCGATGAAGCCGGCGGCGAACATGAAGACGGAGGTGATCAGCAGCACCAGGCCTGGCCCGTCCGCCAGTGCCCGCAGGAACAGCGGGTTGGCGACCAGAAGCAGGGTGATGATGGCGGTGGTAACCCGCCCGATGCCGGCGCTGCCGAGGCTCGACGCGACGACGACCGCGAACAGGCCGCCGGCCAGCGCGGCAGCCGTCAGCGCCGGCAGTTGCGACGCATCGCCGACCAGCGCGGTGCCCAGCGACAGGAGATAGGGCAGCGGCGGATAGGCCGTGGCGACCGCGCCGAAGCTGTCGCGCCCCTCGGCGGCGAGGATCGCCTGCCCCGAGGAGGCCAGAACGCCGGACGAGACATAGCCATGGGCGGCGGTCCAGAGCAGCGCGGCGAGGCAGACCAGGAAGAAGACGGCCCAGATGGCAAGGAGGCGCAGGGCGGCGATCATGCCGCCACCGCCGTCGCCGCTTTGGGCTTCTCCCCGTCGGCGCTCTTGGCCTGTTCCAGCTCGTTGGCGGTGAACTTGGAAATGCCGTGCTGGGTCTTCTCCCAGTAGAACGGATTGACGATGAGCTGCCACAATCCCTTGTAGGCGGCGATCGAGGTCAGCACCCAGTACCAGACGACGGTGATGCCGTAGGGGGCGAGTTCGAGCCAGCCGCGGCGGAAGGGCGCGATCATCGTCAGGTAGATGAACAGGCCATTGCCGGCGAGGAGGTTCAGCAGGGCGAAATACAGGATCGTCTGCGGAAACAGCGCGTCGAAGCCGGTGGTCTCGGTCAGGAGCCAGCCGGCGAAGATCAGCCAGAAGATCGGGTTGAGCAGCCCCGACAGCATGGTGCCGCCGATGAAGAAGACGAAGCCGGCGACGCCGAGCGGGCCGATGGTGCGGATCAGATGCAGCGGCCGCCGGGTGTGGACAAGGAAGGTCTGCATGTAGCCCTTGATCCAGCGCGAGCGCTGCCGGATCCAGTTGCCGGTGTTGCAGTTGGCTTCCTCGAAGGTGGTGGAATCGATCACCCGGACCCGGTAGCCCTTCTGGGTCATGCGGATGCCGAGATCGGCGTCCTCGGTGACGTTGAACGGGTCCCAGGCGTGCAGTTCGCGCAGGACGTCGATCTTGAAATGGTTCGAGGTGCCGCCGAGCGGGATCGGCACACCGAGACGTTCGAGGCCCGGCAGCATCAGGTCGAACCACAGCGCGTAGTCCAGCGTGAACATGCGCGTCAGCCAGTTTTCCTGCGCATTGTAGTAGTTCAGGCGGCACTGGATGCAGGCGGTGTTCGGCTCGCTCCGGCGGAAGGCGGCGACGACCTTGCGCAGCTGGTCGGGCTCCGGCTTGTCCTCGGCGTCGAAGATCACGAGGAGATCGCCGCGGGCGAATTTCAGCGCGTAATTGCAGGCCTTCGGCTTGGTCTGCGGCATCGAGGCCGGCACCCGGACGATCTCGAAGATGCCTTCCAGCCCGAGGGCCTTGGCCGCATCGATCGTCTCGTCGTCGGTCTCCTCCAGGACGATCTTGATGTCGAGCTTGGCCAGCGGATAGTCGAGATTGCGCAGGGCGTGGGCGAGGATCGGCAGCACTTCGGGCTCCCGGAACATCGGCACCAGGATCGTGTAGACTGGCAGGTCCGCCTCGCGCAGCAGCCGCGCGTCGACCTCGATGGTGCGGCGGCGGCGGGACTGGCCGAAGCCGCCATACCAGACGAGGCCGGCCTTGAAGGCAAAATTGCCGAGATAGAACAGCGTCACCAGGCAGTTGATGGCGATCAGCGTGCCGAGCGGCGCGAGATAGAAGCCGACGGCCAGCAGCGTGAACAGGCCATAGGCGCCGACGATCTGGTTAGTCGTAATGACCCGCTGGGCCGACATTTCCGGGTCGATCTCGGCGAGCTCGTAGACCGCCCGGTGAGACAGGTCCTCGCGGAACACCCGTTGCAGCGACCAGACGATGTCGAATTTCGACGTGACGACGAGGTCGAAGGCCGGGCCGAACTTGCGGCGCAGGAAGAGAATGACCTCCGGACCCGGCCGGGCCGTCGCGATCTGCAGCCGGCCGTTCACGCGGCGCCACGGCAGGACGAGGTTGCGGGCGCAGTCGTCATGGTCGGCCGGATCGAGCAGCGCGTCGTCCGGCGGCTCGTCGATCAGGTTCACGAAGGGCAGATCGAAATGCTCGGCGACGGTCCGGTAGAGTTCGAGCGGCCGGGCCCAGGTGCGCGTCAACAGAACGTCGATCAGGCTGACATTCCAGGCTTCGGCGCGGGTGCGCGTCTCGTCCAGCTGGGCCAGCGTGATGAGCCGCTTCTGGACGAGACGGTTGCCGATCGCGACGTCGGTTGCGCTCAACGCCATCGCTGTCAGCCGGCCCGGCGACGCCGGTAGATGCGCGACAGGAGGGTGACGAAGACAAGCGTGCCGACGATCCAGAGCGCGCCGATGATCCACGGCCAGTATTGCCGCGCCAGATCCGTCAGCGACAGGCGATCGGGATAGGTGACCTGCACCAGCTGGTCGCGCGTGGTCGAGAAGGCGAAGGCCAGGCCGGCTTCGTCGACGAGGGCGACGTCACCCCGGTCGAGGGCGACCGGCACGATCGGCGCGGCCGCGTCGCCGGACGCCGCATCGGCGTCGGGCCGGATCCAGAGCCCCGTGACATCGCCGGCCCGCACGATCTGCACGATGGTGTAGTCGTCGAGACCGCCGATATCGAGCAGCGGATCGCCCCCGGCATCGGTCAGGCGGACGCGCCCCTCGTCGAAGCGGACGGGGCTGTCGATCCCTTCCGGCAGCGTGTCCGCCACGAGGATGAACGGCGCCTGCGGCGCGTCACCGACCGGGCCGTAGCGCAGATCGAAGGGCGTCTCTGCCGAGATCATGCCGGCGACCAGCGAGGCGGCGGCGGCTCCCTTCAGCGAGCCGGCGGCGGCCTCGGGCATGAAGACCGTGACGCCGGAACCGAAGGCCGAGGTCGCCTCGAAGAACTCCGCCGCTGGCCGGCCGAGCGCGGTCGTCTCGATGCTGCTCGTCGGCAGAAGCTGCACGGGAAAGCCCTGCGGCGGGTTGGCGCAATCGCCGGTATCGGGCTGGCGCTGGGCCAGAACCCGCAGCGCGTTCTCGCGGCCGGCGAGCCCGGCGGGGATCGATGCCGACAGGGTCACCGGATTGCCGCCCGGCGAGGTGGTGCTGGCCAAGAGGTAGTTGTTGAGGAAGGCGGCGATGGTGACGTTCGAGCCGCGGGTGTCGGTCGCCACCGCCAGATCGAGATCGAGCCGGGACGGGCGCGTGCCGGCCGGCAGTTGCGAGCCGAGGAAGGCGGCGTCGAAGACGACCTGATCGACCAGGCTGGCGCTGGTGAGCGGGATGCCGAGATCGGCAAAGCTGGTCGCCGAAGCCGCGTCCTCGCCATCGTTTGCCGCCGCGACCGACAGGGACGATCCGAGCGCCAGGGCCTGCCAGCGCGACGACAGCAGCTCGGCGGCGGCCTGGGGACGGTCGCCGCTGACCAGCAGGCCGGGCGCGCTGCCGAGAGACAGCACGGACAGGCCGCCCGCGCCGGCGAGCGCGGGGCCGGCGTCGGCCGGCGGTTCGAAGCCCAGCGCGATCGTGCCGGTCGTCCACAGCGCGTCCCCGGAGCCGTCCGCCGCCGCCGGATCGGCCGCGCGGTCGAAGGTGACACGGGCGTTGCGGGCGACGAGCGCCGCGTTGATGCGGATCAGCGCCGCCATCTCGGCTTCGCGCAGGTCGCGTTCGGGCATGCGGATGACGACGTCGTCCGGCATCATCGCCAGGACGCGGTCGATTGTGTCGAGCGCTGCCGGATCGAGCGCCACTTCCAAAGCCGAATCCGGCAAGACCGACAGAAAGTCGCCGGCGACGCGCTGGTCGACGCAGCGATCCTCGGTGATCGCCCCGCTATAGCGCAGGGTCACCTTGACGAAGCCGTTCTCGACGCTGGCCGGATCGATGGCCTTCTCGACGGTGAAGCTCTCGTCCTCGTTGCCGAGCCCGCGCGCGAAGACTATCCGGTCGCCGACCAGCACCTGCATGCTGCGCCGGCTGGCAAACGCACTCTGCGAGCGCAGCGACAGGCGCAGGACCATGTCCTTCGCGGCCTCCGCCACGACCGGGAAGAACAGTTCGCGCTCGCCGTTCAGCCCGGAAAACTGCAAACCCTCGTCGAAACCGAGTTCGCCGAGGCCGATGACGCGCCGCACGCCCGCTGCGCGCGTCGCCGGGTCGTTCGTGGAGGCCGCGGTCCCGGTCGGCGTCGTCGCCGGTGCGCCCTGCACGGCCTGCCCGCTCTGGTCCGTCTGCCCCCCCGGTGCGGTCTGGGCCATCGCGGTTCCGGAGGCGGCCGCACAGGCCATGACCGAGATCGCGACTGCGACCGTCTTGCGGGCAAGCATCATGAATAGGTCTCGTTCTGTTCGTCCCGAAGCGCGCGAAGGGTTTCGAGGCCGTCCTCGACCTGTCGCATCTCATCGTCCGTCAGGCTGCGGTTCGTTTCGGCGGCCGGGGCGATCACGGCTTCGAGCCGCCGGGCCTCCGCGCCGATCTGCGGAAAGCCGAGGGTCGGCGCATTACCGGCCATGGCGTGCAGCGCCATGCGCAGGGAGACCACGGCCGCGGGGTCGGCGGTCGCGGTCGCCAGGGTCGTCTCGATCTCGGTCATCTGCCCCGGAAAGCGGGCATGGAACCGCTGGCCAAGCGCGAATATCCTGCTGCGGAAGTCATCCGTGCCCATGTCGCAGTATAACCTCGCCTTTCGATCACAAATATCGTGTGAACTCCTGGCTGATCCAGCCACGATGCGGCCCGTTGCTGGCATCACCGCAGAATTCGCGCGAATCCCTGCAGCCTCCGTCAGCACGTTTTCGGAGCTATCGGATATGGCGGGATCGGCAAGTCCGTAAATCTGGGGATTGACTTGTGCCGGCTGCGCACCGGTCGCATCCACCGCAAACGGGCGTGTGACGTGAACGAAAACGTGATGCGCGATTGCCTCACAATCCGGATCGCGATGGACCGTTTTCGCCTTCGGGTGTACCCTTGCGGCACGAGCGGCGGCGACGGGCCGGCAGGCGCTCAGGCCCGGCCGTTTCGCTTCATTCGACCACTTCTGAAAGGAGCTGGACGATGACGACCGCACCAAGCATCCCGCATTCCGCAGAGACAATCGGCCCGGACATCCGGCGGATCGGCGCGGCCGATCTCGTCGCCTGCCTGAAGGCCGGCATCGCCGATTTCACGGCGCGGCCGACCCATTACGCCTTCCTGTGCCTGGTCTATCCGCTGATGGGCCTGGCGATCGGCGTCTGGGCGGCGGATCAGGACGTCCTGCCGCTGATCTTCCCGCTGGTCGCAGGCTTTGCCCTCATCGGCCCGGTGGCGGCGATCCCGCTTTACGAGATCAGCCGGCGGCGCGAGCGCGGGCTCGACGCAAGCTGGTCGGACGCCTTCGAGGTGCTGCGTTCGCCGGCGCTGCCGTCGATCCTCGGTCTGGCGAGCCTGCTGCTGCTGATCTTCGCGGCCTGGCTCTATGCGGCCCAGGCGATCTATATCTGGCTCTATGGCAGCCTGTTCGTGACGACGTCCTACGGCGCGTTTCTCGGCGAGCTGCCCACCACCACGCGCGGCTGGACGCTGATCGGCGTCGGCAATCTGGTCGGCCTCGGCTTCGCGCTCGTGACGCTGGCCATCACCGTCGTCTCGTTTCCGCTGCTGCTCGACCGCCATGGCGGCGTCGCCGAAGCGATGGCGACCTCCGTGCGGGTGATGCTGCACAATCCCGGGACGGTGCTTCTGTGGGGCCTGATGGTGGCGGGGCTGGTCTTCGCGGCCTCGCTGCCGCTGCTGATCGGCCTGCCCGTCGTGCTGCCGGTGCTGGGCCACGCCAGCTGGCACCTCTACCGCCGCGCGGTGGCGCCAGCCGGCGGCTGAACGCGCCGGGCGGCGGGCGACGTGCGGCAGCGCTACGACGCCGCTGCGACGGCCGTTTCGGTGATGACAGCCGAATCGCATCCGGCGCCGGAGAAGGCGAAGACCTCCATGTCCTCGCCGACGCCGCGCAGCGGGAAGCTGCCGAGGCTTTCGAGGGCCGAACTGCAGCTCGCCCGCTCGGCGAAGGCCCGCGACAGGAGCACCGGCCGCTGCACCGTCTTGGTCAGGTTTTCCAGGCGCGCGGCGGCGTTGACCGCCGGGCCGATGACGGTGAAGTCCAGACGGTTGCGCGAGCCGATATTGCCGTACATCACGTCGCCGACATGGATGCCGACGCCATAGCGCAACGGCTCCCGGCCGGCCGCGACATGGCCGGCATTGAGGACATCCATCGCCTGCTGCGCTTCGGCCAGGGCCTTCAAAAGGTCGTCGCAGGCGGTCGGCCGGTCGAGGGGGAAGATCGCCAGCAGGCCGTCGCCGATGAATTTCAGGATCTCGCCGCCATGGCGCTCGACCGGCTCGCAGATCGCGTCGAAATAGCCGTTCAGGAGCTCGATCACGTCGTCGCGCGGCCACAGCTCGGAGATCCGGGTGAAGTCGCGAAGGTCGCAGACCATGATCGCGCCTGCGACCGTGGTGCCGCTGCCCCGGGTGATGGCGCCGGCGAGGATCTGGTCGCTGGCATGGGGGCCGACATAGGTCTCCAGGAGGGTGCGCGCGAGCCGGTTCTTCAGCCGGATCTCGCTGACCAAGGCGAAAGCCGGCAGGAGGTCGGCGAGGAAGGCGAGCTCGGCGTCGGAAAAGCCCTCCGGCGCATCGCTGGCAAAGGACACCACATGGCGCCGGCCGAACGTGTGCTCCAGCGGCCAGGCGACATAGTCGGTCATGCCCTCGGCGCGAAGCTCGCCGAACAGCGAGTATTCGTCGGCGGCCGCCGGCTCCCGGGCGAGGCGCAGGCGCACTTCGCTGGCGCCGCCATGCACCGCGGCGATCGGGCTTTCGAGATATTCCGCCGTTTCCAGCGCGCCGTGCTGATAGGTCTGGATATCGGCGTCGGGCGTATTGTGGCGCCACAGGATGCGCGCGCCCAGCCATTGCGGATGGTGGATGCGGAAATGCACCGTGGCGCGGGCCACCGGCAGCCCGCCCGCCCGCAGGCGGTCGCAGAGCTGCTGGAAGATGTCGTCGATGAACCGCTCGTCCTGGGTCTCGCGCACCAGCCAGTCGAGGAGCCGCGTGCGATGGAGCGGCCAGGTCCCGGTGTCGCAGGAATCGACCCGGCCTGCAGAGCGAGTGGGCTCCATCGTCATATCCTCGAATGTCTGGCGCTGATCCCCTTGGAATGGGGATGCCGGCGTCGCAGCGCAAGAGTGACAGGACGCCGCCGCCGGCAGTGTTGCCGGCCAGCACCGGCGGCCTCTGTCGCGCAGGCCGCTCCACGGTGCGGCGGCTCGAGGCCCTGAAATTCTGGGGCATGGATGCGGGACGCGGAGGCATTGCCGCGACCGCCGCCACTGCCGATGATGGCGGCGCAGCGCGAGACGGGAATGCGGTGAACGAACCGTCGCCCGCCGCGCACAGATTCTCCGGTCGCGGCAATCCTGCCGGCGCACCGGAAACCGGGAGTGACAACGCGTGTCCGAATTTCGTCGCGGGGCCCTCCGCCTTGCCCTCTGCACCGTCATGCTTGCCGGATCCTCCGTCTCCGCGCCGGCCGGCCAGACCCCGCTGACGGTGGCCGCGCCTGTTTCGGCGGACACCCCGGTCCGCATGGCCGCCAACGGGGTGCGCGAGATGGCCGAGCGTCGCTGCGGCTGGCTGGCCAATCCGACACCGGCAAATTTCTGGCTGACGGATGCCGACGGCACCTGGACCCTCTCCGAACAGGGCCGCGATCTCGGCAACCGGTTCCACGACATCTCCTGGCCGGAATTCGCCGCCGACCAATGGGTCGAGACCAATGGCTCCTACGGCTATGGGTGCGCCTGTTTCGACGGGGTCGTCGATCACCGCAGCGCCAACGTGGTGCGGATCGACCGGCTGCAGCCGCGCCCGCTGAACGCCTGCCTCGCCGATCCCGCCCTGCCCTCGATCAACTGACGATCCGGCACCGGTTCGCCGCCATGGCGGGTTCCGGTCCAGTGCAGCGACAGCAGGTCCCCTCTCGAACGGAGCGTTCCCATGCAGAAGAGAGTGTTCGCCGCGCTCATCGGCGCGGCCCTTTGCGGGGCGCCGGCACTCGCCGACGAAGCCTGGGTCCTGCCCGGTGGCGGCGAGGTCACCTGGGACGACGATGTCAACGGCGTCTCGGTGCTCAGCTATCCCGTCGGCCGCTCGCGGCAGCGGGTGCGCCTGTATGTTCCGGGGCTGTCTGCGGCGATCGACGATCGCGGCACATTCCACGGCTACTGGATCGGTCCCAGCGGCGATTCCGACTGCGCCGCAACGCTGACCGGCCCCGACGGGACCCGGTCGGCGGCTTTCGGCCAGGCCATCATCACCTTTGACCAGCCCAGCTTTCCGTCCGGATGGTTCGTGCTGATCGGCCAGTGTTTCGACCCGCCTTCGGATGAGATGCGGGCGGATGCGATCTACGGCAACCAGATCGTCGTGCCGCGCAACTGAGGCGATGCGCTCCGAGGATGGACGCACAGGCCAAAGAGCGGGATGGACAGGCATTCCGCAGGTGCGGCGCCCCGCCTAGACTTGCCTGATACCGGACACCGGCTTCGACTGTTCCGTGCCGCTCGGCGCGGCATTCATGTCCAGCCCCCACCCGAACGAGGCGACGACCATGACCTCAACCATCCGCGGTATTCTCGTGGTCGCCGGCCTGGCGCTGGCGTCGCCCGCGGCCGCGCAAGGCATCGTCGACGAATTCTGCACGACGATCACCGAGAACGACAAGTCGGCCTCCGATGGCTTCCAGTTGACGGATGCGGCCTCGATCCTGCGTCAGGATCGGGCCAATTTCCACAAATTCGGCTATCGCGACCGCGGCGATCAGGGTGACAGCACGTTCGGCTCGAGCAGTGCCCGCGCCCAGATTCCGGCCATGCTCGACAATGGCCAGACCGACCCCAGCGTTCTGCGGGCCATCGTCCGGGGAACGCCGCGCATCTGCGTCGAGGTCTATCCCGGCTACCTCTACGTCTACGTCAATTGACGCGCGCAACGCGCCGACCGGTGGCGCCGGACGTCCACGTTCCGACAGGTATCCAGCCGATGAAATTCGTCACACTCTGCGCGGCCGTCATGCTGGCATCGACCTTCCATGCGAGCGGTCCCGCTGCCGCACAGGCGCTCGATCCGTGGTGCGAGCAGCAGGCCCGGCTGACCTGCGGCGACCGGGACGGTGTCCTGAGCATGACCGACTGCAGCAGCGAGCCGGATTTCTGGTCCGGTATTCCGAACGAATGCGTCGGCGACCTGCAGACCATGGTGGAGATGGAGCGTGAAGCCGGCGTCGGCGGCGGGTCGGCATCCCTGCCCTCCGGCATGATGCTCGGCTTTTCCTATGGCGGCATCCTGCGCGAAGGGCCCGGGATGGATTTCCGCAGGATCGCCTCGCTGCGAGACGGCGACGAGATCGAAATCCTGGAAGACACCGGGATCTGGTTCGACGGCTACAAATGGTTCCGGGTCGCCACGGCGCGCGGCACCGGTTTCCATTGGGGCGGCATCTTCTGTCACGAAGGCGGCGTCAGCGTCGACGGCATCCTGTCGAGCTGCAACTGAACCGCGACATCCGGCGCGGGGCCATTCGAGCCGCCAATCATCCCCCTACCTCGAGGAAATCCGCATGAACCGCCCCGTTCTGATTGCCGGCTCCGTCGGCTTCGCGCTCCTCGTCGGCGCCACGTCGATCGTCCTGGCCGAGACTCTACTCGCCACCAGCACCACGGCGATGGCGATCACCGGCGATGTCGAGATGGACGATTTCAGCATGGTCTTCGCCGACGGGACCCGTCTCGATTTCGATGAACTGGTGGGCGACAGCTTCGTGGTGGACGGCGAAACCGTCAACGCCTCGGTCTATTCCGTCGCGGCGCCCATGGATCCGGTGCTGCTCAACGGGAACCGGCTCTGCGGCTCGGGACCGGTGACCTATGTCGCAAGCTGGGGCAGCGACAGCGACGTCGCGGTTGCCGTCTTCGACACCCAGGACATTCCGGGCAGCGACGCCGACATGTGCGCCCTCTATTATTATACCTACCCCAACTAGGCTTGCCGGTGCCGCCCTTCGCCTTGCGCCCCCCGGTCCGGCCCAGTTGATGGGTCCGAACAATTCACCAGCGCGCCGGGCCCTCGCCCGGCCGTTGGCGCTGACGACGCTGGCGCTCTACAGCCTCTATCTGACCGGCGAGTTCCTTGTCGCCGGCGCCCTGACCATGGCGTCCGACATCGGCTTCAGCGCGCTGATGCTGCCTGCCTGCATCGCGCCGGTCGCCGGCCTTGCCGGGCTGGTCTTCGCAACATCCGGCCGGTTTCGCAGCGTTCTTCTCGCCCTTCTCCTGATCTGCACGGCCGGTGGCGCCGCACTCGACGCCCATGCCCTGCATTTCGCGGCGCCGGATGGCCAGAACGCCATCGTCGTCGCCATGGTGGCCGTCTGGCAATTCGTCGTCCTGATCCTCGCCGGCGCCGCGGCGCTGGTCATTCGGCGCGTTACGCGTCGCCGGTCCGCGGCCGCGCGCTGAGCGTTCCGGCGGGCGGTCCCCGGCGCCCCTCCACGTCCCGATCGGTGCAGGCCGGTCACCCCTTCGGCATTTCGCCTCTGAGCCATTGCGATTGAACGGATTTTCCCCTTAGACACGATTGGGGACGTTGCATGTGGCGGGGAGTGACCGGTGTCGACGAGTGAGGATGGGCGCGCACGACCCGACGTTCCCGTCCTGCGTTTTTCCAGCGACACCTTCGCCCTGAAAGACCGTTTCGAAGCCTATCGCGATCTCTATGCCGGCGGCACCGAAGTGACCCGTCTCGGCGCCGGCTTTGCCGCGCAGTTCGAGGCGCGACCGCTGGGCGAGCTGGTCATTTTCGAGCGCTGGCTGAACGACGTCGCCCATGAACGGTCGGCGCAGCGGATCCGGCAGGACGGTTTCGAACATTTTGTCATGCAGCTCAACCTCTCCGGCGTGCTGGTCGTCGAGACCGCCGACGGGGCTGCGACCGTCAGGCCCGGCGAGATCATCATCCTCGATACCGGGCGGCCCTACGGCAATCGCTGCGGGAACGCCCATGTCCTGACCTTCTCGGTGGCGCGATACGTCGTCGAGCGCGCCTATCTGGGTGGCCAGGATCTGCACGGCCGCGTCCTGGGCGCCGAGCGCGGTGCGCTCCTGGCGGACTTCATGGCGTCGCTGACCCGCAATGCCCGCACGCTGTCGGCCGACGCCGTCAACGGCATGGTCGGCATCTTCTCCGAGCTCCTGATGATCACGCTACGCCAGGACGACGGCACCGCCAGCGCCGAGGCGCGGGGCAAGCTGAAGCTCGCCCAGGAGCTGATCGAGGAGGGGCTGTCGCGGCACGATCTCGACCCGGCCGTGATCGCCGCGAAGGCCGGCATTTCCCGCTCGCGGCTCTACGAGATGTTCAAGCCCCATGGCGGTGTCGCGAGCTACATCCGGCGGCGCCGGGTGCATCGCTTTCGCGCGCTGCTCAGCCAACGGCGCGACATGCGCAGCATCGCCGAACTCGCCTTCGCCTGCGGTTTTGCCAGCGAAAGCCATGCCAGCCGGACCTTTCGCGAGGTCTTCGCCATGCCGCCCGGACAATTCCGGCGACGCCAGGGTGGCCCCGCCTCGCCGGCTGCGGTGATGGCGGTGCCGGGACGCGACGGCTTCGCGCCCTGGGTCAGTTCGCTCAACATGCGGGCGCAAGCCTCAACTTCATGAAGCCTGTCATGCGGGCGGGGCCGAACGCGGCGTGGAACCTGGCGCTCGCCCTGGCCATGGTGCATCTGGTCTCCTCGCTCGACCGGCATCTCCTCAGCCTCGTCCTCAGTCCGATCAAGACAGAGCTCGGACTAAGCGACACCCAGCTCGGGTTCCTGCACGGCACGGCCTATGTCCTGCTCTATGCCGCCGCGATCGTCCCGCTCGGCTATCTGGTCGACCGGTTCGACCGGCGCCGCATCATCCAGGCGGGCATCCTCGCCTGGACCGTGGGAACGGTCGCCTGCGCGCTGGCGCAATCCTATCCGCAACTGGTGCTGGCGCGCATGCTGGTGGGCCTCGGCCAGGCGGCGCTCGTGCCGGCCGCGACCAGCCTCCTCGCCGACAGCTTCGCCGGCCGCGGGATCGGCAAGCCGATCGCCGTCTTCACCTCCGCCGCGACGTTCGGCCGGGGACTGGCGCTCCTCGGCGGTGGCGTGGCGCTCGGCTGGATCGGCCTGTGGGGGCCGGGCAGTCCCCTGGCGAGCCTTGCGCCCTGGCGCACCCTGCTGCTCCTCTCGCTGATCCTCAACCTCGTCGCCTTCGCTTGGCTTTCGGCCATGGACGAAACACCGCGCAGCCAGGGCAACGCGCCCCGCCCGCCGGGCATGTTCGCCGCCGCCGCCGGCCGCTGGGGAACGTATCTGGCCTATCTCGGGGCCTCGGCGGCGGCGATCCTGCTGGTCCAGGTCACGGCGGCATGGGGCCCAACATTGCTGGTCAGGGGCTTCGACCTGACCCCGGCCGCCAGCGGTCTCCTGTTCGGCCCGATCGTGGTCGGCTTCGGCCCGGCGGGAAACGTCTTCGGGGGCTGGGCGATCGATGCGCTGACACGGCGGGGGGTGCGTGCCCCGTCGGCCTGGGCCGCAATCGTCGCCCTGCCCGCGGCGCTGTTCGCCGGCGCGGTCTTCTGCCTCTCGGCCGACCTCGTTGTCGCGCTCTGCGCCCTTGCGGCGATCACCTTCTGCCTCGGTTTCACGACGCCGGCGGGGCTCGTGGCGATCCAGCGGATGACGCCACCGGGCTTGCGTGGCCGGGCCACGGGCCTCTTCGTCCTCATCGTCACGATGGTCTCGCTGGGGCTCGGGCCGCTGACGGTCGGATGGTTCAGCGACCATGTCTTTACCGGCCCCGCCGGCCTGCGCCAGGCGATCCTCGCCGTCCTCGCCCTCGGCGCCTTGCTCGGAACGCTCTCGGCGCTTCAGGCCGCCAGGCTCGAGCGGTTGGCGGGACCGGACCTGCCGGGCGATGCCGGCGCCCGTGCCGGCGTCCCGAACGGCGCGCGAAAACTTCGCGCCTGAACCGTCCCGGCGAAAAGTCTCCTGTGGCGCAAGCTCCTGACTCTTATGGCAAAACACCGGGGACCTCGGGCCTACCGAATATGGTGGTCGGGGTGATCACGCTCCCGGCTGAAGCCGTCATTGACGTAAGTGTCCCTTACATGTCTATCTCAACCGGGCGGTGCAGTGCTCCCGCCCCAGTTGCGGGCCGCTCCATGTGCGGCGACCGGACCGACATCTCAAAACAATAAGGTGGAACGTCCATGGGTATGGGGCATATCGAGGTCGAGCTGCTGATCCACGAACACGCGCACAAGCCGATCACCGGCGAAGTGCTGGCGGTCGGGCGACAACATATCTCACCGAGCCCGGACGAGATTCTCGCGATGATGGCGCGGCACGGCGTGACGCCCGTCCGCACCGATTTCGAACCCGACACGTTGAACACGCATCATGGCGAGGGCGAGCATCCGATCCTCGACGCCTCGCTGTTCCGGGCCATGGGCAATGACACGTACTTCGTCGCGGACATCAGCCCGTATGAAGGCGCCGACTACATCTTCGACGTCTGCGGCGAGGTGCCGGAAGAGCTGATCGGCCGGTTCGACTTCATCATCGATGGCGGCTCGCTCGACAACGTCTTCGATCCCCTGTCGATGGTCCGCAACATGACGAAGATGCTGCGCCCGGGCGGCCGGATGTTCATCTTCGCCTGGTCGAACGGTTTCCCGTCGGCCTATGTGAAGATCACGCCCGACTGGATCATGGATTATTGCCTGGTGAACGAGTTCGCCGACGCCAAGGTCTATGCGTCGCGCTGCGACATGCCCTTCGACGACCCGAAGCTCGGGCAGAGCGTCGATCTCTTCCACTACCATCCCTATATCGACACGCCGAACGGGCCGGTGGCGGAAGCGGCCTATGTGCGCGTTCCGGGCTACGGATCGACCTATTGCATCGCCGAAAAGGGCGTAGCCACGACGCATCACCGCATGGCCGTGCAGAAGCATTATCGCGGACAGGACGTGGAGCCGTATCTGACGTCGGCGAAGCGTTTCCATGATTCGACCCAACCGGCATTCTCGCTGCCGGGCGCCGAGGTCCCCGACATGCCGCCGATCAGCGATCAGATCACGGTCCGGCCGGTGGCGCGGTTCGGCACGCCCAGCACGATCAGCCTGCCGGACGCGATTTTCAGGAGGCTCGACCAGATCGGGACTGATACCCGGCTTGCCCGGCTCGAGGCGCGGCTTCTGGCGGCCGAGGCAGGAAGCCGCACGTCGCAGCTATCGGACCGCGTCTACGAAGAAGCGCAGCGCCTATCGCGACAACTCTACGAGTATTCTGTGTTGGCGCCGGGGAGAAGCGCGGCTTCTCCGATGCCCCGGCGATTTCTGTCGCGGGCCCGCAGCGCCTTGTTCCGGCTCGCGGGTAAGTAAGTAGGCCACGGGCGCGCAACTCGGCACTGCCACTCAGGCGCTATACAGGCAGGGAGCGCCAGGCCACTTATGAGTTGACTTCCAGCGGGGTCATCCCCGCTGGCGGCGCAGCCTTTGCGCGAGAAAAATCTGGCGTGCGAAACCCTTGAGGTCGACCGCCGGAGATGGCTGCGGGCCGTAGAGGTGACGGTCGAGGCGGGCGAAGGCCGTCCGGGCGTCGGCGGGCAGTTCGCCGCGCGCTCCCGACAGGCCGGCGGCGGCGGCGCGGGTGGCCCGGGGATCGTTGCGGGCGGCGGCCCGGCGAAGCGCCACGGCGTTGCGGTCCGGCAGGAACCGGCGCAGGCGGCGGCCGATCTCGGCGGGCGCGACCAGGCGCCGGCCCGGCAGTGCCAGGAGCAAGACGAGCAAGCAGCTTCCGAGCCCTGCCAGAAGCGGTGCACTGCGGGCGATGAGGCCTGACCAGCCGCTGGCCTCGGGCTCCTCGGCGATCGCGGCGAAGGCGATGCGTTGGGATTTCAGCACCGCGTCGCGCATTTCCCGCGTCGTGGTATCGAACCAGGGAATGTGGAAGGCCTCCAGCCGGCCTGGCTGCGAGGAGACCGGCCGCATGCGCCATTGCCAGACGACGGTGGACACCGGCCCGTTCTCGGTCAGTTCGACGCTGCGCCGTTCGGGCGCGATGAAGGAGATCAGCCAGGGCGCGATCATCCGGGGCGGCGGTGGCAGCGAGCCGGGCGGCACCCCTTCGGCAACGATCGTCACGGTGCGCGTCGCGGTCTCGCCATTGGCCAGCATGGCCGGGTCCATGTCCCATTCGTCGCTGTAGCTCAGCGAGCGGGCCGGAAGCCACCAGCCGCCCTCTGTGGCCGGGCGCGGGATGGCGGTGATGGTGACGTGCTCGGAGACGACATTGTGGACGAAGCGCTCGCCATTGTTGGCGACCAGCGTCAGCCGGTGGGTAAAGGCCCCGACGGTCAGGTCGCCGCCGCGTTCGGGGAAGATTGCCAGCCGCCGCTCGAAGACGGTCAGCTGGCGGCCGTCGATGCGCTGTGTCGTCCAGCTGTCGCGGCCAAGCTGCATCCAGGAGAAATTGCGCAGATCCGGCTGGACCAGCGTCTCCAGCGCGATGGTCACGTCGTAGAGGCCGCGAATGGTGACCAGCACCATCTCGTCCTCATAGGGGTCCGCCGGCATCGCATCGACCACCACGGCCAGCCGCGCGTCGCGCGCCGACACCTGCGGCGCCGCTCCGGCGGGGCCAGCCGCGGCAAAGAGGAGCAGTGACAGCGTGAGCAGGAGCCGTCCTACCATGCGGTGTCCTCCGGCGGGTTGGCGATGCCAAGATCCTGCCGGCGCTGATGCTCGGCGCGCAGCCGCAGCTTCAGGAAGGCGCCGGGATCGTCGGGCAGCGTCGTCAGCCAGTCCTCGCTGGCGACGACCCCCTGGCCGGTGCGCGGCCGCACGACGGAGCGCTGCTCGGCCAGTGTGAGCGCCTTGGGCACGTCGCGCTTGGTCGGCTGGGCGGCGGCGTCCTCGGCCTCGATATTGGCGGCGATGCCGTCGATGTCGTTGGATTCACCGACCAACGGGTCGATGCGGGCCGCGACGAGGGCGCGGTTGAAGCGGGCGTCGGCATCGGACGGATCGGCGAACAGCACGGCGTCGAAATAGGCGACGGCTTCCGCGTAGCGGCCGAGCGCGGCAAGCCCGACGCCGCGATTGTAGGTGGCCTCGGAGCCGGCCTCGCGAAACGCCAGGTCGGCTTCGGCGTATCGGCCCGCACGGTAGAGTGCGACCCCGCGCACCGCCGGCTCGGTGGTCAGGCTGGCGGCCAATCCCGGCAGACCGGTGGAGAGCGCCAGCCGGCCGAAGGCGGCGGGACCGGCGGCGAGCGTAGCGCATGCGGCCACGACCAGCGCGAGGAATGGCAGAACCCAGCGCCGCATCACACGCTCCTGCGGAACAGGGCGAGCGCCGGAAACAGCGCCAGCACGAGGAGATAACGGCCATAATCGGTGTAGTGCAGCACCGCGTAGTCGCCTTCCGCCAGAGCATCGGAACGGCGCCGGCCGATCCCGTCCGCGACGGCGAGCGGCGTGGTGGCGTCGGCAAAGAAGCCCTCACCGGCGGCGGCCAGACGCTCCAGCCCCGCCGGATCGGGGGGCGGCATGTCACCGGGGCGCTGGCTCGGCGCGACATGGATCGCCGAGACGAAAGCGCCGTCGGCGCGCAAGGCCGCCACCTCGTCGAAGGCGGCGGGGCCGAGCCCCTCCCCGTCGGTGACCAGCACGACGTCGGCGCGCAGGATCTGCGCTTCCGCCAGCGTGCGGCGGGCCAGCGCCAGCGCCCGGTCGCTGCGGCTGCCGGGGTCGGGCACCGTCTCGCCGTCGAGGACGGCGACGATGGAGCCGAGCGCCGCCGGATCGGTGGTGAAGGCCGTCGCCACATAGGCTTCGCCGGCATAGACGATGAGGCTGACGGGGCGGGTGCCGACCCGCTGCAGGACAAGCTGCGCGGCGGCCTCGGCGTCGTCGAGGCTGCCGCCTTCCGCGATGGAGCGCGACAGGTCCATCGCCACGACGATGCCGTCGAGATTGCGGAAGGTGGGCGCGCCGCTATCGCGCTGGGCAGGGCCGACGAGGGCCAGCGCCACCAGGCCGGCGACGGCGATGGCCAAAAAGGCGTGGCGGGCACTGCCTGGCACCAGCCGGCCCAGCCGCGACAGCGCCGCCATCAGGGCGGGGTCGACGGCGCGCTCCCAGCCGGCGAGACCCCGCGATCGGCGGGCGAAGACGACGCCGGCCACGAGGGTCAGCACCAGGACCGCCAGCCACCAGGGCCGCAGCAACAGAAGATCGCCCGGCAGGCTCATGCGCCGCGCCTCCATCCGATGACGAGGCCGAGGGCGCAGAGGAAGCCGAAACCGGCCGGCCAGATCCAGTAGGAACTGTAGATTTCGGCCGCAGGCCGCTCGAAGGCGCTGGTCTCCAGCGCGTCGATGGCGCGCGCCACCTGCCGCAGATCGTCGGTGGTGCGGACCCGGAAGGTCTCGCCGCCGCTGGTTTCGGCAATGGCCCGCAGGGTCGCGGTATCGACGGCGTCGCGGGATTTGGGGTCGGTCTCCAGATCGGCAGGGCCGAGGGCGATGGTGTGTACGCGGATGCCGAGCCGCTCGGCCAGCGATCCGGCATCGCGCGGCTGGACGGCGCCGGCATTGTTGACGCCGTCGGACAGAAGGACGACGACGCGCGAGCGTGCATCGGAGCGGGCGAGCCGTTTCAGGGCGAGGCCCAGCCCGTCGCTGATCGCGGTGGACCGGCCGGAAATGCCGATCGTCGCCTGGTCGATGAGGTGGCCCACCGCCTCGACGTCGAAGGTCAGCGGTGCGGCGAAATAGGCGGTCTCCGCGAAGATCACCAGCCCGACACGGTCGCCGGCTCGGGCGCGCACGAAATCACGAGCCACCGCCTTCACCGCGTCGAGCCGGGAGACGGTCTTGCCGTCGAGGACGAAATCCTCCTGCTCCATGCTGCCGGACAGGTCGATGGCGAGGACGAGGTCGCGGCCGCTGGCCGGCAGGGCCTCGACCGCTTCGAGCTGCTGCGGGCCGGCCAGCGCCACGACCAGCGCGATCCAGGTGAGCGCCGGCAGGAGCTGGCGGACGCGGGCGCGCATGCCGTCCGCCGCCCCGGTGGCCAAGCGCGCCGCGATGGAGCCGGGCACGACCAGCGCGCCGGTCGCGGCCTGGCGCGGCGGCAGGAGCAGCAGCGCGGCGAAGGGCAGCGGCAAGAGAAGCAGCGCGTAGGGGGTGGCGAAGCTCCACATGGTCATGCCCTCGCCCGCAGACGCCGGCGGCCGCGGGCCATCGTCAGGATCGCCGCGTCGATGGCGTCGAGATCGGGCGTGGTGCCCGGCCGGTAGAGGGAGGCACCGATGTCTTCGCGCAGGATTGCGCCGGAATCGGGCCTGGTGCCAGGCCTTGCCGGCGCGGCGTCGCGGCGCAGCCGGTCGATCAGCGCCGCCTGCCGGAACAGGCGATCCTCGGCCGGCAAAAGGCGCGCGGCGGCGATCTCGCGCCGGGCCATGGTCAGCGCAGTGTCGCGCCGGCGGGTGACGAGATGCAGCAGCGCCAGGAGCAGAAGCCCGGCGAGGATGCCGAGCGCCGCGGCGGCCAGCACTTCGGACCCGTCGAAGGCGGCAAAATCGGCCGGCAGCCGCACCGGGCGCAGCCGGGCGACGAGATCAGGATCGGTCGACATCGTCGCGCTCCAGAGCCTCGGCCATCCTGTCGTATTCGGCATCGGCCGCCACGATGCGCACCTCCGCGCCGAGCCGTTCCAGCCGCTCGCGGCGCGGATCGGACCTCGCGGCCGTGTCCGCGCCCGACACGAAGGCCCAGCGCAGGCCTGTCAGCCCGGCCGGCGCATCGCCGGACAGGAACGGATAGGCACCGCGCGGCGGGACCTCCTCGAAAGCGTCGCGCACCAGGATCGTGACGATCCGCGCCCGGCGGCGCAGGGCCAGCGCCAGACCGTCGAAATCCGTGCCCGGCACGTCGAGGCCGGTGGCGAGGAACAGCGTGCCGCCCCGCGGCACAAGCCGGCCGGCGGGTTCCAGCAGCCGGTCGAGCGGCGCGTCGTCGAGATGGCCGGCGGCCGCCCGTTCGAGCGCGATGGCATGGGCGCGGGCGAGACCGCCGGCGATCGCCGCCATGCCCTTCTCGCGGGCCTGGGGCGCGACATAAGCCGGCTCACCGAGGCCGAGGGCCAGCAGTCCCACACGGCCGCCCGCCTGCACGACACGCCATCCGGCCAGCATCAGGGCGTCGGCGGCCGCGACCGAGCGCAGTCGCCGGCGGGTGCCCCAGAGCATGGCCGGGCGGAAATCAGCGACCAGCAGCGCTGTCTTCTCGCGTTCGTCGCGGAAGGTGCGCACATGCGGCCGGCCGGTGCGGGCCGTTGTCGCGGCGTCGAGATGGCGGCTGTCGTCGCCCTCCGAGAAGGGCCGCACGTCGACGATCTCCAGCCCGTTGCCGCGGCGCTTGCCGGCAAAGCCGCCGGGCCGGCCGGTCGGGGCCAGCCGCTGCTCGGGGATGTGGCGGACGTAATGGCGCAGCCGGAACAGCGCGTCGGCATCGACGGCGATGCCAGCCTGGTCCGCCGGCGGGACGATGCGGCTCATCAGAGGGGCTGGACGAGGTCGACGAGCCGGGCGACGAGGCTGCGCGCCGTGACGCCGTCTGCCGCGGCCCGCCAGGTCGGCACGATGCGGTGGGCGAGAATGTCCGGCGCGAGTTCGCTCACATCCTCCGGCACGGCGTAGTCGCGGCCGCGCAGATAGGCACGGGCCTTGGCCGAGGCTGCCAGCGCCAGCGTACCGCGCGGCGACACCGGATGCTCGATCGCCTTGCGGATGTCGGGGGCCGGCCGGTCCTCGCGCGTCGCCATGACGAGGCGCACAATGTAGTCCTTCAGGGCGGGCGCCAGATGCACCTTCGCGGCGGCCTGCCGGGCGGCGACGATCGCCGCGCTGGTCACCGGATGCGGCATGGCCGCCTCGCTGCCGCTCGCCTCGCGCTCGACGAGGTCGAGGATGGCGAGCTCGGAGCGGGCGTCGGGCATGTCGACGAGGACATGCATCAGGAAGCGGTCGAGCTGGGCCTCGGGCAGCGGGAAGGTGCCCTCGTGCTCGATCGAGTTCTGGGTGGCCACCACCATGAAGGGATCGGGCAGCGCATAGGTCGTGCCGCCGGCGGTCACCTGCCCCTCGGCCATCGCCTCGAGCAGGGCCGACTGCACCTTGGGCGGGGCGCGGTTGATCTCGTCGACGAGAACGAGGGAGTGGAACACCGGGCCCTGGACGAATTCGAAGACGCCCTTTTCGGGGCGGAAGACCTGGGTGCCGGTCAGGTCGGCCGGCATCAGGTCGGGCGTGCACTGGATGCGCGAGAAGGAGGATTCCAGCCCGTCGGCCAGCCGCTTGACGGCGCGGGTCTTGGCAAGGCCCGGGGCGCCCTCGATGAGCAGATGGCCGCCGGTCAGGAGCCCGATCATCAGGCGTTCGACAAGGGGCTGGTGGCCGATCAGGCCGGTCTCGACGGCCCGCTGCAGGGCCGAGAGGGCATGGGCGTCGCCGCCATCCGGCCCGTCATTCGACAGAGCGGGTTCGGCGTCGCGCGAGACCGCGGTTGCATCCTGCATGGCACTCATATCCCGATAGATTCACGTCGGCGCCGCGGGCCGGTGCCACTCCACCCGGACGCCGGCACTATGTCGGATGCATCGGGTCTTGGGTAGGGCATCACGCCCGGCCGCACACAGGCAATTTGCCCGATCGGTCGCGCCCCCCTTGCGGCGGGGCTCCAGCTTGGGCCTGATCGTCGGATCGACAGGGGGAGCGATCGCCATGAGCCTGATGATGGGGCTGATCCTGCGGCTCTTCGGCGTCGCCTGCGTGTGCCTCGCCGGCGCGATCGTCTATGTCGTCGCCGATACCCAGGCGGCGATCCGGACCGAGCTGAAGGCCACCGAGACCCGCGTCGCCTTCCAGCTCGAGCGCATCTACATGCTGGGCAGCGGCGGCGTGGAATCGACCCATATCGCGCGGCGCTCCATCGAGATCGTCTCGGTGATGACCCCCGGCACCTGCGTCGCCTTCACCGAGCGCGACGGCGGGACGCGTCGCTTGTGCTCGGGCTGGAACGCCTTCGGCTCGGTCGCGCCGGGCTGGTTTCGCGCCGCGCTGGCCGCAGGCTTCCGGCATCCGGCGGCGGTCGAACGCGAGGTGCGCATCTTCGGCGAGGACGGGCGGCGGCTGCGCACCAGCTTCGATCCGGTCGCCGCGGCCACGCGGATCTGGCAGCAGGTGCGGATCGCGGCGGCGCTTGCCCTGGCGCTGGCGGCCGCGATGATCGCCCTGTCGAGCCTTGCCATCGCCCATGCGCTGCTTCCCGTGCAGGCGATCGTCGACGGGCTGAAACGGCTGGAGATGGGCGACATCGGCAGCCGGCTGCCCTCCTTCCGCACCGCCGAGTTCCGCCGCCTCGCCATCGCCGTCAATCGCCTCGCCAGCCGGCTGGAACGCTCCACCGCCGAGCGCGCGGTCTTGATGCGCAAGCTGTTCGAAGTGCAGGAGGATGAGCGCCGCACGCTGGCCCGCGAACTGCACGACGAGTTCGGCCAGTGCCTGACCGCCGCCGGCGCCATGGCTGCGTCGCTGGAGGCGGCCTCGCCGCAGGGGCGCGACGACATCGCCGAGGACGCCCGCGCGATCGGCCGCATGGTCAAGCGGATGATGGCGACGCTGCGCGGTGCCTTCGTCCGGCTGCGGCCGCCCGACCTCGACCAGCTCGGCCTCGAGCCGAGCCTGCGCACCATGCTGCATGGCTGGGAGGCGAGCCTTGGCGGGCGAACCCGCTTCGTTCTGGAAACCGAGGGCGACCTCACCGGCCTCGACGACGCGGCGGCGCTGAACCTCTACCGGATCGTGCAGGAATGCCTGACCAATGCCGCCCGGCACGGCTCGGCCCGGCGGATTGTCGTCCGCGTCGTCCGCGACAGCGCCGGCGGCGCGCCGGGCGTCGAGCTGACCGTCATGGACGATGGCGGCGGACGGCCCGAGGCGCTGGAGAGGGGCACCGGCTTCGGCATCGCCGGCATCCGCGAGCGCATCGCGGCGCTGGGCGGCACGCTCTCCATCGGCGAGGCACAGGGCGGCATCCGCGTGGCGGCGACCATCCCCACCGGGGCGCTGCGGCCATGAGCGCCGCCCGGATCATGCTGGTCGACGACCATCCGATCGTGCGCGAGGGCTATCGCCGGCTGATCGAGCGGCGGCCGGGCTATGCGGTGGTCGCCGAAGCGGCGGATGCCGGCGAGGCCTATCGCCTCTACCGCGAGACGACGCCCGACATCGTGGTGATGGATCTGACCCTGCCGGGCCCCGGCGGGATCGAGGCGACGCGGCATATCCGGCAATGGGACGGCGCCGCCCGCATCCTGATCTTCACCATGCACCAGGGCGCGGCCTTCGCGCTGAAGGCCTTCGAGGCCGGCGCGTCCGGCTATGTGACGAAGAGCAGCGATCCGGCCGAACTGGTGCAGGCCATCGAGGCGATCCTCGCCGGCCGGCGGGCGATGAGCCCGGACATTGCCCAGGAGATCGCCGAGGAACGGGTCGAGGGCCGTGCGACGGCGATCGCCGATCTCAGCCCGCGCGAGACCGAGATCCTGCGCATGCTCGCCTCGGGCATGACCTCCGACGAGATCGCCGCCGGGCTCTGCCTCAGCGTCAAGACGGTCCAGAACAACCACTACCAGATCAAGGCCAAGCTCGGCGCGCGCACCGACGCCCATCTGGTCTGGGTGGCGATCGAGGCCGGGCTGGTCCGCCGCTAGCGCAATACCCCGATCGCCGTAAAGCCGGGCTCAGCCGGTCAGCTGGGTCGCCATGACGCCGACGATGAGCGCCGTCGAGGCGGCGCCGGGATCGATATGGCCGAGCGAGCGGTCGCCGAGCCGGGCGGCGCGGCCCTTGGACGCCCGCATCGCCTTGGTCGCCTCGGCGCCCTCCTCGGCGGCCCGGGCGGCCGCCTGGAAGCACGCGGCCAGATCGTCGCCGCGCCCGGCCGCCTCGCCGATCGCCTCGGCGGCCGGCAGCCAGGCATCGACCATGGTCTTGTCGCCCCGCTCGGCCTTGCCGCGATCCTGGATCCCCTTGGCCATGGCGCAGAACGCCTCGACCATGGCGTCGCGGTCGAGCTCGGGCTTGCCCTTGGCCGCCGCGCCGGCCCGCATGAAGGCCGTGGCATAGAGCGGCCCGGACGAGGCGCCGACGGCGTTGAGGAAGGTCTTGGCGGCGGTGTTGAAGACGACGGCCGGCTCGTTCTCGGCGGTGTCGAGCTGGCCCAGCGCCTCGCGGACGGCGGTGAAGCCGATCCCCATGGTGACGCCGTGGTCGGCGTCGCCGATGACGCCGTCCAGCTCCGACAGATGATCCTTGTGTTCCTCGATGGCATCGGCGATCGCGACGAACATCGCGACGAGATGCTGGGTGGTGATGGTCATGGGCATGGTCCGTATCGGGTTGGCGGGGTCCGGCGAGGCTTAGCCAGCACGGAACATCGCGCAATCGCAAGGATGGTCGAGGAGCTCGGTCAGCTCGTCGTCGAGCAGGATCAGCGTCACCGACATGCCGGCCATTTCAAGCGACGAGCAATAGGTGCCGACCCAGGTGGCGTGCACGTCGATGCCCTTGCGCTCGAGGCGCTCGTGCACCCGCCGGTTGATCACGTAGAGCTCCATCAGCGGCGTCGAGCCGAGCGAGTTGATCAGCACCGCGACCTTCGAGCCCTTCCTGGCCGGCATCTCGGCGAAGATCCGCTCCAGCATGTCGTCGGTCACGTCGTCGGCGGTGCGCAGCGGCTCGCGCGTCACGCCCGGCTCGCCATGGATGCCCATGCCGATTTCCATCTCGTCCGGGCCGATCTCGAAATTGTGCCGCAGGGTCTGGGGCAGCGAGCACGGCGCCAGTGCCACGCCGACGGTGAAGGTGTGGTCGTTGGCCTTGCGGGCGACACGCTCGCACTCGTCCAGCGACCACATGTGATCGGCGGCCGCACCGGCGATCTTGAAGATGAAGAAATTGCCGGCGACGCCGCGGCGCTTCTCCTTCTGGTCGAGCGGCGCCGAGGCGACGTCGTCGGTGGAGAGCACCGTGCGGACCTCGATGTCCTCCATCGCCGCCATCTCGGCCGCCATGTCGAAATTCATCACGTCGCCGGCGTAGTTGCCGTACATGTAGAGGACGCCGGCGCCGCCATCGACGGCCTTGGTGCATTCCAGGATCGGGTCCGGCGGCGGCGAGGCGAAGACGTTGCCGATGGCGCAGGCATCGGCGATGCCCTTGCCGACGAAGCCGACGAAGGACGGCTCGTGGCCCGAGCCGCCGCCGATGACGATCGCCACCTTGTCCTTGCGCGGGCCGTCGACGGCGATCACCGAGCGCGGGCTGTGTTCGAGCTGGCGCACATGGTTGGGATGCGCCTTCACGATCCCGTCCAGCATCTCCTCGATGATGTTCTTCGGGTCGTTGATGAGCTTCTTGGTCTTCACTGGATTGCCTCCCTGTAGCTGTGTGCGTCTGGTTCCTCGCAGGGCGCCGAGCGACTCGGGCACCCCCTCCGCCTGCAGAATGCTGTGCGCCGTGGCCGCGTCGGTGATCAGGATGTTCGCATAGCCCCCGCGCAAAGCCGCCAGGATCGCCGGCACCTTGCGCGCCCCGCCGGCCACCGCGATGCGCACCTTGATCGCGCTGATCTCCTCCAGCGTCAGCCCGATGGTGCGCGCATCCAGCGGCGCGCGCACCGGCACGCCGCGATCGTCGATGAAGCGGCCGGCAACGACCGCCGTCGCCCGGTGAAAGGCCGGATGCGCCAGCTCCTCCTGGCGCACCAGCCCGCTGGCGTGGATCGTGCTGTCGGGCCTAGTCGAGCAGATGCCGAAGACCACCTTGTCGGCCCGGCGCGCCATGTCGAACTGCTCGCGCAGCTGCGGCTCGTCCATCAGCACGTCGCGGACCGCGGCGCTGGAGACGACGGCCGGCGCGGTGATGTTGATCGAGCGCGCGCCGAGCGCCGTCGCCAGTTGCGAGGCGCAGAGTTCGGGGGTGAAATCCACCGGCGCCGAGGTGCCGCCGGTGAGCTGGATCACCGACAGGTCCGGAACCCGGCCCGGCCCCATGCGCCGTGCCAGCGCGATCATCGTGCGGCCCCAGGCGATGCCCAGCGTGTCGCCGGGGCGGATCAGCCGCTGCAGCACCCGCGCGCCGGTCTCGCCCAGCCGCTCGTCGAGGCCCTGGTCGGTCTCGGCGCTGGGAATGACGATGCAGTCGCTGAGATTGAAGCGGTCCTTCATCGCCTGGGCGATCATCAGCTCGCTGAGCCGCGACGTCTCCATCGACAGGGTGACGATGCCGCGGGTGCGCGCCTCGGCCAGATAGCCGTTCACGGTAGCCCGCGAGACGCCCATCGCCTTGGCGATCTCGTTCTGGGTCATGCCGTCGCGGGCATAGAGCCAGCCGGCCCACAGCAGCGGATCGTCGCGGAACGGCAGCGGGACCGGAGTGGCGCCGGCAGTGGGCCGACCGGAGGCGCTCTTGCGCGCTGTGGAGGTGTTCAAGGAAGCCATCTTGACATTTGTCTTATAGGATTTGAATATTGTCGCCAATAGGGTTTGCCAATCGCGATCCGACGGTCCTGGGAGGGATTCAGCCGTCGATGCCACGCGGTTGCACAGCAGCGCCGGAACGCCACGGGTCGCCGGCGGCCACTATTGCAACTGGGAGGAAACAGGCATGACGAATTCATTCGACAAACGGGCCGGCTCCGGACTGATGGTCCCGCGCCGCAGCCTTCTGAAAGGCGGCGCCGCCCTCGGGCTGTCGACCGTCCTCGGCGCGCCCTTCATCAACCGGCTGCACGCCCAGGAGAGCCATCCGCTCGCCGGCCAGTCGATCGAGATGAACATTCTCGGCATCGCCGGCTGGGTGCCGTCGTCGCTGGGCGTGAAGATGTCGCCGCTCTTCGCCGAATATGTGAAGGAGAAATACGGCTACGACGTCTCCTTCAACTTCCAGGAAGCGCCCTTCGCCGACCTGTTCCAGAAGGCCGCGACCTCGCTGGTCACGCGCAGCCAGGAATTCAACATCATCATTTCCGACAGCCAGTGGCTCGGCGCACTCGCCCAGCCGGGCTGGATCCTGCAGCTGAACGACGTCATCGCGCAGAACCCGGCGCTCGACATCGACTGGTACTCGAAGACCGTCGTTGACACCTACATGACCTATCCCGACGGCAGCCAGAACATCTGGGGCCTGCCCCAGGAGGGCGACGTCGAAGCGCTGTTCGTTCGCAAGGACTGGCTCGACGACCCGAAGGAGCGCGAGGCGTTCAAGGCAAAGTACGACGTCGAGCTGCCCTCGACCTTCGAGGACTTCGAGAACCTGACGATGGACGAGTTCGAGAAGGTCGCCGACTTCTTCACCCGGCCGGACG
Source organism: Aurantimonas sp. NFXS3 (assembly GCF_049132005.1). NCBI lineage: Bacteria > Pseudomonadati > Pseudomonadota > Alphaproteobacteria > Hyphomicrobiales > Aurantimonadaceae > Aurantimonas > Aurantimonas sp. NFXS3. Next base: position 144,957 of record NZ_JAGDDZ010000002.1, on the reverse strand, counting down.
AGCAGCGCTGGGGCTTTGCCCAGCAGTACAGCCGCGTCTACGACTTCGCGACCTGCGCCTTCAACAACTTCCTGTGGAGCCGCGGCGGCGAATTGTGGAACGCCGAGACCGGCCAGGTCGAGGGCGTCCTCAACACGCCGGAGAACGCGGCCTCGCTGGAAGAATACAAGCGCTGGCTGAAATACTGCCCGCCGGGCGCCACCAATATCGGCATCGCCGAGGGCATCGACGTCTTCACCCAGGGCAAGGTCTTCGCCACCATCCAGTGGGCCGCCGTCGGCCCCGCGATGATCACCGAGGAACTGCAGGGCAAGGTGCTGGTCGTGCCGCCGCCCAAGCATCAGGCGCCGGGCGCCGAGCCCAAGCGGATCTATTCCATGGGCGGCCAGCCCTGGGTGATCAACGCCTTCAACGACGAGCAGAAGATGCGCGTCGCCATCGACTTCATGAACTGGTGGTACCAGCCCGAGACGGCGCTGGAATTCGCCAAGCGCGGCGGCAATCCGTGCGACAAGGCGACCCTGTCGCGGGACGATTTCGACGACATCAACCCGTGGAACCGCACCTACAAGTTCATGCTCGAGGACGGTCGCTCGCAGGATTTCTGGCATGACCCGAAATATTCGGAGATGCTGTCGGTCCAGCAGGAGGGCTATTCCTCCTTCGTGACCGGCCAGTCGACCGACGCCCAGGCGGTGATGGACTACATCGCCTGCGCCCAGCAGCAGATCCTCTACGATTCCGGCACGGCGAAAGAAGCGCCGTCCGACAGCTGCGCGATGACCTCGCTGTAAGCAGGTCCACCGATCGGCCGGACGCGGACAAATCCTCCGCGTCCGGCCATCCAGTCCCAAGCTCGAGGCCCGATAATGCCCCCCGTCCAGCAGCGTCGGCGGCCCTTTGCCCGCCTGTTCGACAACCGCGCCACGCTGATCCTCACGCTGCTGGCGCCGGTGATGATCTTCTTCATCGTGTTCAACACGATCCCGACGCTGTGGCTGCTCGGCCTGTCCTTCTACAATTTCTCGCTGACCAGCGGCATGCCGCCGGACTTCGTCGGCTTCCGCAATTTCTTCGCCATCCTCGCCAGCAAGAACGGCATCTGGTTCGACCTGTCGCGGACCTTCACATTCGTCCTGTGCGGCGTCACCATCCAGACCCTTCTCGGCGCGATGCTCGGCTTCCTGTTCTGGGGGTCGAAGGACATGCCGGGCCGGCGCATCGCCCTGACCCTCCTGTTCGCGCCGATGGTACTGACGCCGGTGGCCTCGGGCACCTTCTTCCGCTTCATCTACGACCCGACCTTCGGCGTGCTGAACTATCTCGGCCGGGCGCTGTTCGACAGCGGGCCGATCGACTTCCTCGGCAATCCCGAGCTCGCCTTCTGGGCGGTGCTGGCGGTGGATTGCTGGATGTGGACGCCGTTCATGACGCTGATGACGCTGGCCGCTCTCGGCTCGGTGCCCAAGGCCGAACTGGAGGCCGCCGAGATCGACCGCGTGCCGTTCCTGAGGCGTCTGACCCTGGTCATCTGGCACCACGGCAAGTTCATCATGATGCTCGGCATCCTCCTGCGCACCATCGACAGCTTCAAGACCCTCGACCTGATCATCCCGATGACCAAGGGCGGGCCGGGCCAGACCACGCGGCTGGTGGCGCTGGAGCTGAACAAGCAGGCCTTCGAAAGCTTCAACATGGGCTGGTCGTCGGCCTATGCCGTCCTTCTCCTCCTGATATCGATCGCCATGACCAGCGCCTTCATCTTCGTCCTCAGCCTGCGTCGCCGCCGGGAGAACGGAGCATGAGCCGCCTGCGCGAATGGCTGTACTACGCCGCCCTGTGGCTGATCGCGCTGATCTTCTTCGCGCCGATCGCCTGGATCGTCATGTCGTCCTTCAAGACCCGCAGCGACATCCTGGCGGTGCCGCCGAAGCTGTTCTTCAAGCCGACGCTCGACAATTACGTCGACCTGTTCAATCGTGGCGAGATCTTCCTGCAGATCGCCAATTCGGTGGTGCTGTCGATCGGCGCCGTGCTGATCGCCGTGGTCGTCTCGTTCCTCGCGGCCTTCTGCTTCTCGCGGTTCCGGCCGAAGGGCACCGACTTCCTGATGTTCCTGCTGCTGTCGATCCGCATGCTGCCGGGGCCGGCGGTGATCCTGCCGGTCTTCCTGATGTATGTCGCCTTCGGCTGGAAGGATTCGCATCTCTGGCTGATGCTGTTCTACGCGATGTTCTCGATCCCCTTCTCGGTGTGGATCCTGAAGGGCTTCCTCGACGGCGTCTCGACGCGCTTCGACGAGACCGGCATCGTCAATGGCGGCTCGTGGTTCCACGTGATCTTCAAGGTGGTGATGCCGCAGGTCCGGCCCGGCCTGATCGCCGCCTTCATCTTCAACCTGATCTTCGTGTGGAACGAATATCTCTTCAACTTCATCATCGGCGGCGTGAACACCCAGAACATTCCCTATGCCCTGTCGGTCGGCACCTATTCCGACGGCGGCGTCAACTGGACGTTCATCTCGACCATGACCTCGGTCTACATCATCGTGCCGGTGGTCTTCATCTACATCTTCCAGAAATATCTGCTGGTCGGGATGACCTTCGGCACCGTGCGGGGAGAGGTCTGACCATGAAAGCCACCCGCACCTTTCCCGAACGGCTGGAAACGATCCTGATCTTCGGCCTCCTGGCCGGCATCCTGATGATCGCCCAGCGCTACAATCTGATGGTCTACAAGGTCGGCCTGTGCGTGCTGGTCGCCTCCACCCTCCTGCAGATCGCCGTCGGCAATCTGCGCAAGGACGCCTCGGCCGGGGCCAGCCTGTTCTTCATCCTCAAGGTCCTCCTGGTCATCGCGGCCGTGTTCTCGGTCGGCATCCTGATGGTCCCGACATTCTCGCAACTCGGTCGCTGATCTCCATGTCGCTGCAGTTCCAAGGCATCACCAAGAGCTACGGCAAGACCGTCGCTCTCGACGCGCTGACCCTCGACGTCGCGCCGCAGAGCTTCACCGTCCTGTGCGGCCCGCCCCAGTCCGGCAAGTCGACCCTGTTCCGCATCCTCGTCGGGCTGGAAAAGCCCGATGCCGGGCAGATCCTTCTGTCGGGCCGCGATATCGTCGGCGATCCGCCGGCCGAGCGGCCGATCGGCTACGTGCCGCAGAACTTCGCGCTCTACCCGCACCAGACGGTGGCCCAGAACATGGCCTATCCGCTGACGCTGGCGCGCTTTCCCAAGGACGAGATCGCGGCCCGGGTCGACCGGACCGCCGGCATCCTGTCGATCACCCATCTTCTGGCCAAGACGCCGGACCAGCTCTCGGGCGGCGAGAAGCAGCGCGTCGCCGTGGCGCGCGGCCTTCTGAAGGACGCCCAGATCTTCGTCCTCGACGACCCGCTGGTCGGGCTCGACTACAAATTGCGCGAGCGGCTGATGGACGAGCTGAAATCGCTGCGCGAGGAGCTGAACGCCACCTTCCTCTATGCCACCTCGGATTCGCTGGAGGCGCTGACCATGGCGCAGCGGCTGGCCGTCATCGACCAGGGCCGTGTGATCCAGGATGGCGAGGTAACCGCGGTCTATCACCAGCCCTCCCGGGCCCGCTCGCTGGACCTCATCGGTTTTCCCAACGCCAATCTCTATTCCGGCAGCGTCACCGACGGCACGGTGACGGCCGGGCCGCTGCGCCATCCCGCCGCCGGCCTTGAAGAGGGCAGCGCGGTGATCGCCGGCATCCGGCCCGAGCATGTGAGGCTGAACCCCGAAGGCCCGGCGATCGGCACACAGCCGGCGCGGGTGACGCTGGTGGAAAATCTCGGCGGCGAGGCGGTGGTCTATCTCGATCTCGACGGCCACTCCCTGACCAGCGCGATCCCGCTGTTCGATCGCGCCCCGCCCGAATTCGACAGCACGGTCGGCGTGCGGATCGACCCGGCCGACATCTTGCTGTTCGACGGCACCAGCGGGCAGCGCCTGGCGGCAGCGCCATGACCGTGTCGCAGGCCCAACGCGTTCGAACGGGACAGAACATCCATGGCTGAAATCGTCATCGAGCACGTCACCAAGCGTTTCGGCAGCTTCACCGCCGTCGACGACGTCCACATGACCTTCGCCGACGGCGAGGTCGCCTGCCTGCTCGGCCCGTCCGGCTGCGGCAAGACCACGCTGATGCGCATGCTGGCGGGGCTGGAGCGCCCGAGCGAAGGCCGCGTCCTCTTCGGCGGGCGCGACGTGACCCGGCTGCCGCCGCGCAAGCGCAATGTCGGCATGGTCTTCCAGTATCCGGTCATGTACCCGACCCTGTCGGTGGCCGAGAACCTGGAACTGCCGATGCGCCACGACCGCAGCGTCTCGACTGCCGAGCGCAAGCGCCGCGTCGACGAGGTTCTGGACGTCCTCGACCTGCGACCGCTGGCCGGTGCCTTCATCGAGCAGCTCGACGCCGGCAGCCGCCAGAAGGTCGCCGTCGGCCGGGCCGTGGCGCGCCAGTCCGAGATCGTCCTGTTCGACGAGCCCACCACCAATGTCGAGGTCAATGCCAAGCTGCAGCTGATCCGCGCCTTCAAGCGGGTCACCAAGCGGCTGAAGCAGACCATCGTCTACGTGACCCACGACCAGACCGAGGCGATGACGCTGGCCGACCGGATCGCCCTGATGAAGGACGGCCGGATCATGCAATACGACCGCCCGCAGGTGCTCTACGGCCAGCCGACCACCGAGTTCGGCGGCTGGTTCCTCGGCAATCCCGGCATGAACTTCATTCCCGCCGAACTCGACAGCCGCGGCATCCACGCGCCGATCCTCGCCGAACCGCTGCCGGCGCCGGCCAGCCCGCCGCGCGGCCAGCTGACCCTCGGCATCCGGCCGGAACTCGTGCGCATGACCGGCGAGCCCACCGAGGGCAGCGTCGGCGCCATCCTCGTCGACCAGGCGATCGGCATTGCCGGCCGCTACCTGACCAAGGCGAAGATCGGCGAGACGGTGGTCAAGGTGAACACCGACGGCCGGCCGCCGGCGGCGCTCGGCGGCGCCGTGCATCTGTCGGTGCCGCGCGACCGGCTGATGCTGTTTGCCGACGGCAACCGCGTCTCCTGACAGGGAAGGGCCGACCATGCGCTACGATGTCTCCGTCGTCGGGCTCTACATCCTCGACATTCTCGGGCGCCCCGTCAGCCGCATCCCGGATCGCGGCAATGTCGAGTTCATCGACGAGATCCGCCTGACCGTCGCCGGCACCGCCGGGGGCGTGGTGGTCAACACCGCCAAGCTCGGCCTGAACAGCCTGGCGGTCGGCGCCGTCGGCAATGACGAGAAGGCCGATTTCGTCCTCGGCGCGATGGACCGGCTGGGCATCGACATCTCCGCCATGCAGCGGCTCGATGGCATTCCGACCTCGGCGACGATCCTGAACATCCGGCCGAATGGCGAACGCCCGGCCCTGCACATGCGCGGCGCCTCGGACCATTTCGACGTCCCGCCGCGCCTCCACGACCAGATCTTCGACGCGCCGATCCTGCATCTGGGCGGCACCGGCCTCCTGAAGACCCTCGACGGCGAGCGCAGCAGGCTGCTCCTGGAAGAAGCAAAGCGCCGCGGCTGCACGGTGACCTTCGACCTGATCGCCGCCAGTGCGGAGACCGCCGGTCTGGTGCTGCCGCTGTTGCCGTCCATCGACTATTTCATGCCCTCGATCGAGGAGGCCCGCGACATGTCGGGCCAGACGACGCCGGCCGACTGCGCCGCATTCTATCTCGACCGGGGCGCGCAAACCTGCGTCTTCACCCTCGGCGGCGAGGGCGCCTATTACGCCGCCGCCGACGGCACGCGCCTGCATGTGCCGGCCTACGACATCGACGTGGTCGACACGACCGGCTGCGGCGATGCCTTCGACGCCGGCTTCATCACCGCGCTGACCCACCGTATGGACCCGGAAGCCGCCATCGATTTCGCCCAGGGCGTCGCGTCGCTGGTGGCCAGTGGCCTCGGCTCGGATGCCGGCGTCGTGTCCTTCGACCATACGAAGGAGCGGGTCGCGGCGCTGCAGGCGGGGCGCCGCAAGGGCTGACAGCGCGCCGCAGGACTGGCCCGATTGTGGCGCTGCTTCGCCCCCGCAGGGATGATCGCATCGCGCGAGATCCGCCCTGACATCCTGCCCGTTCCCGTGCCATGCGGCTTGCGCGCACGCGTCGGCGGTGCTTTATCTCCACCCGTTCTCAGGGCGGGGTGAAAGTCCCCACCGGCGGTATGCGGCGCTTGCCGCGAGCCCGCGAGCGCCCTTCGGCTTCGAAGGGGTCAGCAGATCAGGTGCGATGCCTGAGCCGACGGTCATAGTCCGGATGAGAGAGAACGTACGCAATGCGCGCCAGGCGAACGCCTCGCGTATTCGCGTCCGTGATCGCCTTGGGTGACGTGTCCGTTGCGAAGGAGATCACACCATGGCACCCACCCGATACGCATTCATCAAGGCCAACTGGCACGCCGACATCGTCTCGCGCGCCCTCGAAGGCTTCACCCAGATCATTCCCGCCGACCAGGTCGACGTCTTCGACGTGCCCGGCGCCTTCGAGATGCCGCTGATGGCCCGCGATCTCGCGATGACCGGCCGCTACAAGGCGGTGGCCGCCGCGGCCCTCGTCGTCGATGGCGGCATCTACCGGCATGATTTTGTCGCCCAGGCCGTGATCGATGGGTTGATGCGCGCCGGCCTCGACAGCGGCGTGCCGGTCCTGACGGTGTCGCTGACGCCGCATCACTACCAGGAGACGGCCCATCACGAGGCGATCTTCCGCGAGCATTTCGTCACCAAGGGCCGCGAGGCCGCCGAGGCGGCGCTGATGATCGTCAAGACGCGGCAGGCGATCGAAACGCCCGCCGCCGCCATCCACCGCGTCGCCTGATCGGGGCGGTGGCCGGCCTCGGACGATGATCCTGCGACCGGAAGGCTCGCGCCACGGCGCGCGGACGATTGCAGTCGGGGCGCCGGCGTGGCTATCCTGTTCCGGCCCCGCCGATTGCCGGGCGGCGGGTCGCGCACCGGCGGCACAGGGGGACCGGACGCAGGAATGAATGCCACGGACTTTCCGGCCGACGTGCCCGATGCCCCGGACGATCTCGACGCTGCGTTCCCCTTCGACCTGCCTCCCCTCGTCGAAGGCGATCCCGTGGATGTCGTCATTCTCGGCGCCGGGGTGAACGGCGCCGGGCTCTTCCGCGATCTCTGCGCCCAAGGCGTCAGCTGCCTGATCGTGGATCGGGGCGATTTCGGCGGTGGCGCCAGCGCGGCCGGCTCGCGGCTGATCGAGGGCGGGCTTGCCGAGCTGGAGATCGGCGATCTCGCCGGCGCGAGACAGGCCGCCAGCGAGCGCAACCGCCTTCTGAAGAACGCGCCGCATTTCGTCGACATGCTGCCGGTGGTGTTTCCAGTCTTCTCCTGGCTCGGCGGAGTGGGTGCGGCACTGGCGACGCTTTTCGGCACGCCCACCGCCCCGCGGCAGCGCGGTGCGATCCTCGCCCGGCTCGGCCTTGCCCTTCACGACCGCTTTGCCGCGGCGCCCGTCGACACGCCGCGCCACCAGCTCCTGAGCCGGCAGGCGGCGGGGGCAACGTTTCCTGAGCTTTCGACGGACATCACCGCCGCCGGCCTCTACCAGGATGCGCGGATCACCGCGCCCGAGCGGCTGGTCTACGAGCTGGTGAAGGACGGGCTGGAGGCCTGCCCCGATTCCCGGGCCGCCAACTGGACGCGCCTCGTCTCCTGTTTCGGCGGAGGCCTCTCCTTCGAGAGCGAGGACGGCACGGATTTCGCCGTGCGCCCGACGCTGGTGGTCAATGCGGCGGGACCGTGGATCGACGAGGTCAACGCCGCTCTCGGCGCGCCCGCGGCGCAAGTCGCCGGGCGGCGGCAGAGCCACATCCTGCTCGACCACGAGGCGCTGCGCCGGCAGCTCGATGGCCGGGTGTTGCGTTTCGAGATGACGGGCGATGGCCGGGTCCTGACCGCGCAGGACTATCTCGGCCGGGTGCTTGTCGGGGCGACGGACGCCCCCACCGACGATCCGGACGAGGCGCGTTGTCCGGACGAGGACATCGCGGCGCTGCTCGATGCCCTGCGCGCCGTCCTGCCGGATCTCGACTTTGCGGCCGATCAGGCGGTCTGCACCTATGCAAGGACCGTTCCGTCGCCGGCGCCGGACGACGCGGCCGGCCAGACGCCGCGCCCCGGCGGGTCCATACCCGTCATGGAGGCCGACGAGGACCGGCCCTTCCCGATCCTGTCGCTGGTGGGCGGCCGGTTCACCACCTATCGCCAGTTCGCCGAAACGGCGAGCGACGCGGTTCTTCGGCGTCTTCAGCGCAGCCGCATCCAGTCGACCGAGCACATGGCGATCGGCGGCGGTCGCAACTATCCGGGCAATCCCCTGGCGCGCTCGGTGTGGCTCGCCGAGGCCTCCGTGGCGACATGGCTCGACGAGCCGCGGTTGGAGACCCTGCTGGAGCGTTACGGTACGACGGCGCTCTCCATCGCCCACCATATCTGTGACCATGTCGATGCCGACCGGCTGCCGGACGCCCGCTCGGTGAGCCTGCGCGAGATCGACTGGATCGCCCGCAACGAGGATGTGGTGCGGCTGGAGGACATCGTCCTGCGCCGCCTGAATCTCGGTGTCGCCGGCCTGTTCACGGCGCGCGACATCGAGGCCATCGCCATTGTCGCGGCGAGCGCGCTGAAATGGTCGCCGGAACGGCGGGCGGCGGAGATCGAGGCGGTGACGACGCTGCTTCGCGACACGCGCCGCATGCGGATCTGAGGACCTGCGCGGCGCATCCGGGACGCGCCGCGCAGGTCGAGCCGGTCAGGCGCCGTGATATTTGGCGTCGAGGGCGTCGATCGCCTTCACATTGTCGGCCGAGCGGCCGTTGGGATCGAATTCGCAGGCCAGATACGCCTCGGCGATGCTCTTGGCGAGCTCGGAGCCGACCACGCGGGCGCCCATGGTGATGATCTGGGCGTTGTTGGACAGGGCCGCGCGCTCGGCCGAATAGGTGTCGTGCGTCTGGGCTGCGCGGATGCCCGGCACCTTGTTGGCCGACAGGCAGACGCCGATGCCGGTGCCGCAGCACAGGATGGCCCGGTCATAGGTGCCGTCGAGAATGCCGCTGGCGACCCGGTCGGACAGATCGGCATAGAATTTCTCGGCGCCTTCGGGTGGATTGCTGACCTCGGAGACCTCGAGGCCGGCCTTGCCGGTCAGGTGCTCGGCAAGGGCCTTGGCGAGGGGGGCTCCGGCGCTGTCGCCGGCGATCGCGAGTTTCATGGGACGTCCTTTCTTCAGATGGTGGCGGCGCAGCGGGACAGGATGTCGAGATACCCCTCGACGTTCCAGGCCGACCGCCCGATGAACAGCCCGTCGATATGGGGACAGGCAATGAGTTCGGCGCAATTGCCGGAATTGACGCTGCCGCCGTAAAGGCATGGCAGCCGGCGTCCGGTGATCTCCTCGGTCGCCGCGATGATGCGCGCCTGGCGTTCGTCGGCATAGTCGGGCGCGGCGGGCGTGCCGCCCTCGCCGATCGCCCAGACCGGCTCGTAGGCGAACAGGATCGGCGCGGCCATCTGGGCCTCTGAGAGCTTCGACAGCGCGGCCTCCACCTCGCGCCGCAGCACCGCGTCGGCACGGCCCGAGGCCTTGTCCTCGGCGCTTTCGCCGATGCAGATCAGCGGGATCAGGCCATGGCGGATGGCGGCCTCGGTCTTCAGCCCCACCGTCTCGTCGGTCTCGCCGAAATGCGCCCGGCGCTCCGAATGGCCGAGCTCGACCATGTCGGCTCCGCAATCGGTGAGCATCGGCGCGGAGACCTCGCCGGTCCAGGCGCCCTCCTCCGCCCAGTGCATGTTCTGGGCGCCGACCTTGACGTCGGTGCCGGCGAGGATCGCCTTCACCTCGCGCAGGGCGGTGAAGGGCGGAATGACGAAACGCTGGATGCGGCCGTCGCCGGGCGCTCGCGCGAGCTGTTCGGCGAAATGCCGTGCCGCGCCCAGCGTCTTGTTCATCTTCCAGCTCGTGCCGATCCAGACTTGCGGCGCTTCGGCCATCACGCGTCTTCCTCTGCCAGATACAATCGAATGCCGTCCTCTTCGAGCGCGGCGGCCTTTTCGCGGGGCAGGGCCTGCGACGTCACCACCCCGTCGAAGACGCCGAGATCGGTGAACAGATGCAGGGCGGTGCGCCCGAACTTGAAATGATCGACCATCAGATAGCTCTCAGCCGACGAGGCGATCATCCGCCGCTTGACGGCCAGCACCTCCTGGTCCTGGTGGAACGCCGTCCGGCCCTTGATCGAGGAGCTCGACAGCAGCACGATATCGGCCCGTAGCGAGGCCAGCGCCGTCTCCGTCACCACGCCGAAGAAGCCGTTGAACTTCTTCGAATAATTTCCGCCCAGCGCAATCAGTTCGATCCCCGCCTCGCCGGCAAGGCCGGCGATCACCGCCATGTTGTTGGTGACCACGGTCAGCGGCCGCTTCTCGCGCAGGAACGGCACCAGGCTTCCCGCCGTCGAGCCGTCATCGACCATGACGCACATGCCGGGCTGGACGAAATCCGCCGCCCGCGCCGCGATGGCCCGCTTTTCCGCCGCGGCCATGCGCGCCCGGTAGCGGAAATCGCTCTCGAACTGGCCGCTGGCCTCGATCGTTGCGCCACCGCGCGTGCGGCGCAGGAGACCGTCCGCCTCCAGTTCGTCGAGATCGCGGTGGATGGTCATCTTCGAGACGCCGAAATGCAGCGCCAGGCGATCCAGCGTCGCCGCGCCTTCCTCGACGAGGATATCGACGATGCCGCGCCTGCGATCGTCCCGCTTCACGATGACCTGCCCTTCCCGACCGCCCGCGCGATCCCGCCTCGATGTAACAGGCCGCAGGGAATTCGCAACACACCCTATGTGATTTTGTTATGTTCGATTGTGGCGCGGTGAGGTCGTGGCGCCATGACATAGCCGGGTCAGCGATCGCCACCGCGGGCGAACCCGCCGGCATCCCGGCGGATGCTTGGCAGGCGGGCGGCCTTCGGCGTAGAACCGCAGCGATCCGGACCGTGTGCTTGACGCAGCCGGATCGGCCGACCCCCGCGCCCTTCCAGGCGGCGCATGATGGACCTCGAGGAGCGTATCGCCATGACCATGTCCCTGCCCGCCAAGGTCCGCATCGTCGAGGTCGGCCCCCGCGACGGCCTGCAGAACGAGCCGAAATACCTGCCGACCGACCAGAAGATCGAACTCGTGCGGCGCCTGGCGGCGGCCGGCCTGACCGAGATCGAGGTGACGTCCTTCACCCATCCCAAATGGATCCCGAACCTTGCCGACGCGGAAGAGGTGACGCGCGCCGTCGCCGACCTGCCCATCACGCCCTTCGCGCTGATCCCCAACCGCCGCGGTCTCGACCGGGCGATGGCCGCCGGGGCCGGGGGCGTCACGCTGGTCGTCTCGGTGACCGACGCCCACAACACCGCCAATCTCAACCGCACCACCGAAGCCTCGGTCACCGAATTGCTGGAGCTGGAGGCCGAGGCCCGGCAGGCCGGCCTGAAGACCCGCGTCTCGCTGTCGGTGGTGTTCGGCTGCCCCTTCGACGGCGCCGTCGCGCCGGAGCATGTGGCCGAGATCGCCAGCCGCTTCGTCGAGGCCGGGGCGCCGCGCATCGGCCTTTGCGACACGATCGGCGTTGCCAATCCCAAGCAGGTCCATGCCCTGTCGACGCTGATGCTGAGCCGGTTTCCCGACACCGAGTTCGAGCTGCATCTGCACGACACGCGCGGCCAGGCGCTGGCCAACACGCTGGCCGGACTGCAGGCGGGCATCCGGTCCTTCGACGCGGCGGTCGGCGGCCTCGGCGGTTGTCCCTACGCGCCGGGCGCGACCGGCAATTCGGCGACCGAGGACGTGGTGGCGATGCTGCATGCCATGGATGTGGCGACCGATGTCGATCCGGCAGGTCTCCTCGACGCGGCGGCCCTTCTGGCCGACTGGCGCGACACGCCGCTCGACAGCGCCGCCTGGCGGATCGCCCGGTCCGGCGGCGCGGCCTGCGGAACCCCGGCGGCCCGCGCCACCGCCTGAACGTCTGCCGGAAACGGATTTGACGGCCGAGCGGAGGGCTGCGGGAGGCCGTCAGGCGTCCTCGGTCAGCCGTGATCGTTCCGGGCAGGCCGCATCGGCGCCGTAGAGCACGACGCGGTTGCGGCCGGACTGCTTGGCCAGATAGAGCGCCTCGTCGGCGCGTTTCTGCAATTGTTGCGGCGTGACGTCGCCGTCACCCGGCTCCAATGCCGCGACACCGATGCTGATCGTCACCTGGGGCGAGACCTGCGACCCCGGATTGGCGAGCCCGGCATCGGCGATGCTGCGACGGATCCGCTCGGCGGTGGCGAGTGCCGCCTGCGTATCGACGCCGCGCAGGAGAACCAGGAACTCCTCGCCGCCGTAACGGGCGACCTTGTCGCCGTCCCGCCGCACGCAATCGCCGATGAGCCTGGCCACTTCGATCAGGCAGCGATCGCCCTCGCCATGGCCGAGACGGTCGTTGAGGTTCTTGAAGTCGTCGATGTCGCACATCAGCAAAGCGCCGGACACGCGGCTCCGCGGCGCGCTCCACAGCGCGTCGAGGATCTCCGTCATCCAGCGCCGGTTGGCCACGCCGGTCAGGGGATCGGTCCGGGCGAGTTCCTCGAGTCGGTCGTTCGCGGCGGCGAGTTCCGCCACGCGGGTCTTGTCGCGCAGGTCGAGGAGAAACGCCTTCTGGGCCAGAAGCGTCATGCTGCGCCGGGCCACCACGGTCGCGCCGATGCCGCAGGCGAAGAACAGCGTCCACGCGAGGGCACTGCCGGTTCCCAGATCCGGATTGCGGAGCTGGAAGATGCAGTAGAGACAGACGGTGATGGCCGCGATCGCCGCCGTCCAGCGCAGCGGGATGCCGAAGATGATGATGGCCGAGATCGCCACCACCATCATGATGTTCAGATAGCGTTCGTGATAGCCGCCGCCCGCCGCCTCGCCGATCAGCGCGACGCCCAGGAGGATGACCCCCATCCCGACGACCAGGGCGACGCGCTGTAGGCGCTGGGCGCGGGGCTTGCGCCAGATCAGGAAGACCGCGATGGCCACTGGCGACAGGACCGCGCCGGGCACGAGCATCGACAGGGTCACCGCCGGCGGCAGCGTCAACCAGGACAGCGTCAGCATCAGGACGTTGAGGAGAGCGACCCAGATCATCCAGGCCCGGATGATCTTGGCGGACTGGGACCAGATGCGATCGCGAAAGAGCTTGCCGATCTCGCCGTCCAGGCGGATGTCGCGCGTCCGCATGGCCAGCAATTGCTCGACATCGGTGATCACGGGCCGCGAGCCGTAGAACCGGACGCGCGCAAGCGGGCCGGATCGTCGCTTCGGAACGGACGCGGGCGGAACGGTCATGCGCGGCACATTGGTGATGTCTCCTGCGCCGAGCTTCGCAGACAAGCGTAAAAGCAAGATTGCCATATCATACCGGATCAGCCTCTTTGCCCGGCCCGGCTGGGGTCATCGGCGCCGGGCGCCATCGCGGCGATTGACGGGCCGTCGCCGCTCGCCCATCGTCGCCCGCATGACCACGATCCTCGATCTCACCGGGCTGAAATGCCCGCTTCCGGCCCTGAAGACCCGCAAGGCGCTCGGCGGCATCGCGCCGGGCGAGCTCTTGGAGGTGCGCTGCACCGATCCGCTGGCGGTGATCGACATTCCCAATCTGGTCGCCGAGATGGGCTACCGGCTCGCGACCACCGAACGCGAGGGCGAGCGCAGTGTCTTCGTGATCGAGAAATCGGCCCCGACCGCCGCCACCTGACCGGCCTGCCGAACGCTGACCCGCAGTGACAGGCGGCAATGGATGGCATCGTCCAACGCCCCATGAAGACCGTAAAAGCCGCCTGCGACAAAGACGGGAACTTGTCCCGTTGCCGACCGTAAGGACGCCGGGCTAGCGTCACTGCAACGGTCGTCTCCCGGCTTCCTGCCCCTCCCAAAGGCAGCGGGGCCGGGGCGACCGGGTCCAGTTTTCCCGCGGTCCCGGAATGGAGGCCGATCCGCGGGTCATCCGTCCATCGCCGGTTGCGACGGCCCGGTCAGACGGGCACGGATCGGCGGGCGACGGGAAAAACACGGCTCGCGAGGACGGGTCGGCATGGCGTATGGTCGGCCGCCCCTGAGGGCCGCCGAGACAGACGCAGACGGGGCCAGCCCCGCCGGGAGGAAAGATGAGACGACTGACCCTGACGGCGCTCGCCGCCACGCTCGCTCTGTCGGCGAGCCCCGCCTTTGCCTACAAGATCTTCGTGTCGAACGAGAAGGGCAACGACATCACGGTGCTCGACTCGGCCGATTTCGCCGTCGTCGACACCTTCGAGGTCGGCCAGCGGCCGCGCGGCATCGCCGTCAGCCCCGACGGCAAGCATCTCTATGTCTGCGCCAGCGACAGCGACACGATCCAGGTCTACGACACCGAGACCTACGAATTCATCCGCACCCTGCCGTCGGGCCCCGACCCGGAGCTCCTGGTCGTTTCGGCGACCGGCGACCGGCTCTATGCGGCCAATGAGGACGACAATCTCGTCACCGTCATCGATCTGGAAACCGGGGCAAGGCTGGCCGAGATCCCGGTCGGCGTCGAGCCGGAAGGCATGGGGATCTCGCCCGACGGCGCGATCATCGTGAACACCTCCGAAACCACCAACATGGCGCATTTCATCGATCGGGAGACCCACCGCATCGTCGCCAATGTGCTGGTGGATTCGCGGCCGCGCTTCGCCCAGTACAAGAGCGACGGGTCGGAGGTCTGGGTGACCGCCGAGATCGGCGGCACGGTCAGCGTGATCGACGCCGACACCAAGGAGATCAAGAAGAAGATCACCTTCGAGATTCCCGGCATCCGCTCCGAGGCGATCCAGCCGGTGGGCGTGCGGATCACCGACGACGGCTCCAAGGCCTATGTGGCGCTCGGACCCGCCAACCGGATCGCGGTGATCGACGGCAACACCTACGAGGTGCTGGACTATCTGCTGGTCGGCCAGCGGGTGTGGCAGCTCGCCTTCTCGCCGGACCAGACGCATCTGTTCACCACCAACGGCATTTCCAACGACATCTCGATCATCGACGTGGCAGCCGACAAGGTCATCAAGTCGGTGCAGGTGGGACGCGAGCCCTGGGGCGTGGCCGTGGCGGGGGACGAATAGCCGGCCGCGCGTCGCGGGGAGGATCTGAAGGGCTGCGTCCCGCAGCCGTGTTTTGGGGAGAGAGAGAATGAAACCAGTCTGGCTATCGCTGATGGCGGCCTTCCTGGCCTTTGCGCCGGCGACCGTCGCCGCCGCGCAGGACAGCGGCAATGCGTCCGTCACCGCCGATGACGACGATGATGATGATGACGACGATGACGATGACGACGCCCATGGCGGCGCCATGGTGCCGCCGGCCAGCGAACTGGAGATGATGCCGGGCTCGGAAATGATGCCGGCCAGCGCCCTCAACGGCGACCAGATCGGCCTGCCGCCGCTGTCGCTCTCCTCGCAGATCATCACGCCCCTGACGATCGGCTCCAGTGACGATCCCTATGCGGTCAGCGCCAAGGATTTCGTCCTGCGCGCGGGCCAGCCCTATCGCTGGGACATCGTCTCGGATGGCGGCGTCGAGTACAAGTTCCATGCCCCGGCCTTCTTCCGGAGCGTCTGGAACAACCAGATCGTCATCGAGGATCGCGAGATCCACATGAACGGCGCGCCGGCCTGGCTGGAATTCGACGCCAAGGGCCCGATCACCGTGCAGTTCCAGACCATCCGTCCTGGCCGCTACGACTGGTATGTCGAGGGGCTGGACGAGAAGGAAGGCATGAAGGGCACGATCACGGTCGTTCCCTGATCCGCAACTTTCCAAACGATCACGGGCAGCCCGCCCCGCCGGTCCGGCGGGCGGGTTGCCGGTGTTTTGGCGGGTGTTTTCTCCGAGCCCTCGCGGTAAGGTCGGGCGGGCGCACAGATTGCAACGGATGACGATGGTTTCAGCCACCAAGCCGCATGAGCCAGGGGTCGCTGCCCTTTCCGTCGCCCATGTCAGCCATGCCTATGGCGCCCGCAAGGCGCTCGAGGACGTGTCCTTCACGGTGCCGCAGGGTTCCTTCACCGCGCTGCTCGGCCCCAATGGCGCCGGCAAGTCGACGCTGTTCTCGCTGGTGACGCGCCTGTTCAACGTGCGCGAGGGCCGGATCGACATTCTCGGCTGGCCGCTCGACCGCCATCCCGGCGAGGCGCTGCGCCGTCTCGGCGTGGTATTCCAGGCGCGCACCCTCGATCTGGAACTGTCGATCGGCCAGAACCTGACCTATCACGCCGCGCTGCACGGCATGTCCCGCGCCGCCGCCCGGCAGCGCATCGCGGAGATCCTGCAGGGCTCGGAGCTGATCGACCGGCTCGGCGACAAGGCCCGCAGCCTGTCCGGCGGCCAGCTGCGCCGCGTCGAGATCGTGCGCGCCTTCATGCATCGGCCCCGCCTGATCCTGCTCGACGAGCCGACGGTCGGGCTCGACATCCGCTCGCGCGCCGAGATCGTCGCCGAGGTCCGCCGGCTCGTCGCCGACGAGGGCGTCAGCGTCCTGTGGGCGACCCATCTGATCGACGAGATCGACGAAAGCGACCGGGTTGTCGTTCTGCATCACGGCAAGGCGCTGGCCGAAGGCCGGGTGCCGGACGTCGTGGCGGCGGAAAGCGCCGGCTCGATCCGCGACGCCTTCTCGCGGCTCACCGGGCTGGCGACGCCGAAGGTGGAACCGGAGACGATGCCATGAGCGCCACGCCCGACATGGCCGGCCGCGAGCCGGCCCGCGGCTTTCCGCTCGCGGCCTATGCGATCTGCCTGCGCGGCATCGTCGGGCGCGAGGCGCTGCGCTTCCTGCATCAGCGCGAACGCTTCGTCTCGGCCCTGGTGCGCCCGCTCCTGTGGCTGTTCATCTTCGCCGCCGGCTTCCGGCAGGTGCTCGGCGTGTCGATCACCGCGCCCTACCAGACCTATATTCTCTACGAGGTCTACATCACGCCGGGACTGGTCGGCATGATCCTCCTGTTCAACGGCATGCAATCGTCGCTCTCGATGGTCTACGACCGCGAGACCGGGACGATGAAGACGCTCTTGGTGTCGCCGCTGCCGCGCTGGTTCCTGCTGGTCGCCAAGCTCGGCGCCGGCGTCGCCGTCGGCATTCTGCAGGTCTACGTGTTCTTCGCCATCGCCTGGTTCTGGGAGGTGCAGCCTCACTGGTCGGGCTATCTCTACGTGCTGCCGGCGCTGATCATCAGCGGCCTGATGCTCGGCTCGCTGGGCATGCTCCTGTCGTCGCTGGTGCAGCAGCTGGAGAATTTCGCCGGGGTGATGAACTTCGTGATCTTCCCGATGTATTTCGCCTCCTCGGCGCTCTACCCGCTGTGGCGGGTGCAGGAATCGAGCCCGCTGCTCTACCAGATCTGCCTGTTCAACCCGTTCACCCACGCCGTCGAGCTGGTGCGCTTCGCGCTGTACGGCCAGCTCAACGCCCCGGCGCTGGCGATCGTCGTCGGCTGCACGATCGTCTTCCTCGGCGGCGCGATCATCTCCTACGACCCACAGCGCGGGCTGATCAGCCGCAAGCGCCAGCAATAGGCAGCATCCGGCGGCCGCCGATGCCGGGCCGCCATTGCGCGCCGCGATAAAGGGAGGATCCCCATGTTCGTCCGTCTCACCGCCCGTCACTTCGCGATTGCCACCGTGTCGCTGCTGGCCCTCGCGACCGCCATCGGCGCCGGCACCGCAGCGGCGCAGGACGGCGCATCGCCGCGCGCCGTGCCGGAGGGCTTCGTCGTGCCCGGCCCCGCCCCCACCAATGCCCCGCCGGCCGATGCAGCGGCGCCGGAGGGTAACGCCGCGGAGACGGACGGGGAGCCGGCTGCCGGCGACGGCGCGCCGGCCGATCCGATGAGCTTTGCGCGCGGCGGCGAGAAGGGCACCACCGACTGGCCCTGCGTCCAGCGGCGGGTGGAATCGATCACCCCGGCGCAGATCTGGGCGGGACCCGATCTCGCTTTGGCCGACACGGTCGAACGGACAACCGAGATGCGGGCGCTGATCGACCGGGTGGTGGCCCGCCGCCTGCCGCTGGACGAGGCCGAAGCGCTGGTCCGGGCGCATGTCGCCGACCTGCCGGAGGCCGAGCGCGAGGCCGTCGCCACCGCGCTGTTCGTCGACATGCTGGCGCGGCTGAACAACGAGCGCAGCGAGGTGATGGGCGGCATCGAGCGCTACGGCGCCAAGCAGAAGGCGCTGGCGGCCAAGCTGCGGGCGCAGTCGGCCGACTTCGCCGAGGTGCAGCGCGATCCCGCATCCAGCAACAACGACATCGAGAACGCCCGGCAGGCGCTGCTGTGGGACACGCGCATCTTCAACGAGCGCCGGGAGTCGCTGACCTATGTCTGCGAGGTGCCGATCCTGATCGAACAGCGGGCCTTCGGGCTGGCGCGGGCCATCGCCGGCGCGCTGTAGGGCTGCACGTCCCGACGAGGGTAGCGGCCGTCAGGCCGCGATCATGTCGGATTCCGGAGTCTTGGCGCCGGTCATCAGCGCCACGGCGTCGTTCATCGAGGCCGTCTTCGGGTCGATGACGCAGAGCCGCTTGCCGAGACGGTGGACATGGATCCGGTCGGCGACCTCGAAAACATGCGGCATGTTGTGCGAGATCAGGACGATCGGCATGCCGCGCGAGCGCACGTCCTGGATCAGCTCCAGCACCTTGCGCGATTCCTTCACGCCAAGGGCCGCCGTCGGCTCATCGAGGATCAGCACCTTGGACCCGAAGGCGGCGGCGCGCGCCACCGCGACGCCCTGGCGCTGGCCGCCCGACAGGGTCTCGACCGCCTGGCCGATGTTCTGGATGGTCATCAGGCCGAGTTCGGAGAGCTTGTCGCGGGCGATCCGCTCCATGGCGGTGCGGTCGAGCATGCGCAGATATTTGCCCATGAAGCCGGGTTTGCGGATCTCGCGGCCGAGGAACATGTTGTCGGCGATCGACAGCGCCGGCGAGAGTGCGAGGTTCTGGTACACGGTCTCGATGCCGGCATCGCGCGCCTGCATGGGCGAGGTGAAGCGCACCGGCTCGCCGTTCAGGCGGATCTCGCCCTCGTCGATGCTGACGGCCCCCGAGATCGCCTTGATCAGCGAGGACTTGCCGGCTCCGTTGTCGCCGATCACGGCGAGGATCTCGCCGGGATAGAGATCGAAATCGGCGTGATCGAGGGCGGTGACGCGGCCGTAGTTCTTGACGATGCCGCGGGCCGAGAGGACGGGTGTCTGGGACGTGCTCATGCGGAGACCTTCCTGATCCACTGGTCGATCGCGACCGCGAGAATGATCAGCCAGCCCGTGGCGAAGAGCTGCCACAGGACGTCGACGCCGGCGAGGCGCAGGCCGGAATTGAAGACGCCGACGATCAGGGCGCCGATCATCGGTCCGATGATCGAGCCACGTCCGCCGAAGAGCGAGATGCCGCCGATCACCACGGCGGTGATGGATTCCAGATTGGCCTCGAAGAAGGAGGTCGGGCTGACCGAGCCGACGCGGCCGATCGAGGCCCAGGCCGCCAGGGCGCAGATGAAGCCCGAGACCATGTAGACCGAGATCAGCGTTCGGTCGGTGCGGATGCCCGACAGTTCCGCCGCTTCCTTGTCGTCGCCGATGGCGTAGACATGCCGGCCCCAGGCGGTGCGGTTGAGGACGAACCAGAGCACCACGAAGATCACGACCATCAGGACGACGCCCCAGGTCAGGACCGCGCCGCCGATGTTGAAGCGCTCGCCGAACAGCTTCAGCAGCGGGGCCTCGGCATCCAGCGTCTGGCTGCGGATCGTCTCGCGATTGGAGAAATAATAGTTCAGCGCCAGGAAGACGTTCCAGGTGCCGAGGGTGGTGATGAAGGGCGGCAGCCGCACCTTGGTCACCAGGATGCCGTTCAGAAGGCCGGTCAGCGTGCCGACGACGAAGCCGGAGAGGATGGCGAGCGGCACCGGCAGCCCGGCCTCGACACTGAGCCGTCCCATGATCACCGAGATCATCACCATCACCGCGGCGACCGACAGGTCGATGCCGGCGGTCAGGATGACGAGGCTCTGGGCGGCGGCGAGAATGCCGACGATCGCCACCTGCTGCATGATCAGCGACAGGTTGAAGGCGGAGAAGAAATTGTTGGAGACCACGCCGAAGACGGCGACCGACAGGAGCAGCACGATCACCGGCACCATGGTCGGTGCGCCGTGAAGGAAATGCTGGGCCGCGTCGAGCGGGCCGCGCGAGCGGCGCTCGAAGGCGGCGACCGTCACGTCGCTGTCCTTCAGGGAGGATTCGAAATCCGCTCCCCGGCTGGTCGGATCACTCATGTCGTCTCACTCCGGTCGGCCCTGCCATGCCCCTGCATCGGGCCGGCTCGGCGAAGGTGGAAGCGGGTTTGCAGGGATGGAAAGGGGCGGCCCGAAGGCCGCCCGCTCGTCCATCATCCCCAGCAGCGATCGAGGCCTTCCGCCACGCTGATCGACTCCACGCCGTCCACCGGCGCATCGGTCACCAGGTTGACGCCGGTGTCGAAGAAGTCGAGCCCTTCGGTCGGCTGCGGCACGGTGCCGTCCTTGGCATACTGGGCAATCGCCTCGATGCCCTTGGCCGCCATGTCCAGCGGATATTGCTGGGAGGTGGCGCCGATGACGCCCTCTTCGACGTTCTTGACGCCCGGGCAGCCGCCGTCGACGGAAACGATCAGGACGTTCTCCTCCATGCCGAAGGACTTCAGCGCCTCATAAGCGCCGGCCGCGGCCGGTTCGTTGATCGTGTAGACGACGTTGATGCCCGAATCCTTCTGGAGCAGGCTCTCCATCGCGGTGCGGCCGCCTTCCTCGTTGCCGGCGGTCACGTCGTGGCCGACGATGCGCGGGTCGTCCTCGTCGCCGATCGTCGCCTCGTCCTTCACGTCGACGCCGAAGCCCTTGAGGAAGCCCTGGTCACGCAGAACGTCGACCGACGGCGCGGCCGGCGAAAGGTCGAGCAGCGCGATCTTGGCGTCGGCGGCCTTGTCGCCCATCGTCGCCTTGGCCCACTGGCCGATCAGCAGGCCGGCCTTGAAATTGTCGGTGGCGAAGGTCGCGTCGGCCGCGTCGATCGGCTCCAGCGGCGTGTCGAGGGCGATCACCAGAACGCCGTTGTCACGAGCCCGCTTGACCACGTCGGTGATCGCCTTGGTGTCGGAGGCGGCGATCAGGATGCCCTTGGCGCCGGCCGCGATGCAGCTCTCGACCGCCTGGACCTGGGTCTCATGGTCGCCATCGACCTTGCCGGCATAGCTGGACAGCTCGATGCCGAGTTCCTCGGCCTTGGCCGAGGCGCCTTCCTTCATCTTGACGAAGAACGGGTTGATGTCGGTCTTGGTGATCAGGCAGGCGCTGGTCTTGGCGTCCTGCGCGGCGGCCGGCGTGGCGAGGGCCGCGAGGCCGACAATGGCGGTGGATGCGAGTAGCGTACGGAATGTCACGTTGAGAACCTCCCAGAACCGTCGGCCGATGCCGACATTGCGCGCCGTGAAACGCGGCGGGCCGGCCTCCTCGCCAGCCCCGTCGACCTTACGAAACACCAAGCCGAGAACGCTGTCAACGATAATAAATCACGTTGATTTATTTATTGACGGCGGCATGGATCGATGCAACGCTCCGGCCGTTGCGCGCCATGTGGGAATATGGGTCGCCGTACGGTCGCGTCGACCGGGCGGCGCCATCGCAGCGCACGCAGGGAGGATGCATGGACCCCCAGGCCGACGGCGTTCCCGCCGACTTTCCGCCGATCTCCGGCCGCATGCGGGGATCCAACCAGTCCGGGCTGCGCGCCCATAACGAGCGCACCGTCCTCAGCCTGATCCGCCAGCACGGCGAGCTCGCCAAGGCCGAGATCGCCCGCCGCACCGGCCTTTCGGCGCAGACTGCATCGGTCATCATGCGGGCGCTCGAGGCGGAGGAACTGGTGCTGCGGGACATGCCGCGGCGCGGCCGGGTCGGCCAGCCTTCGATCCCGATGCGGCTCAATCCCTCCGGGGCCTTCGCCTTCGGCCTGAAGATCGGCCGCCGCTCGGTCGAACTCGTGCTGATGGATTTCCTCGGCGTGGTGCGGGCGCGCGAACGGTTGACCTATGCCTACCCGGACGTCGACCTCGTCCTCGATTTCGTGCGCGCGGCGCAGCCGCGGGTCGCCAGCGCGATCGACGCCCGGCTGCGCCTGCGGATCGTCGGCCTCGGCGTCGCCATGCCCTACGAAATGTGGTCCTGGGCCGAGGAGATCGGCGCGCCGGCCGAACGGATGGACGCCTGGCGCCGGGTCGACATCGTCGCCGAACTCGTGGCGATCACCGGCCTGCCGGTCAATCTGGCCAATGACGCGACGGCGGCCTGCGCCGCCGAGAACGTCTTCGGCGCAACGACGTCGCTGGACTATGTCTATTTCTTCGTCGGCGCCTTCGTCGGCGGCGGGATCGTCATGGGCGGCGACCTCGTCACGGGACGCACCGGCAATGCCGGCGCGCTGGGCTCGATGCCGGTGCCGCGCGCCGCCCGCGAAGGGGTGGCCGGCGTCCGGCTGGACGGCTTCGAGCAGCTGATCAATTTTGCCTCGATCCATGTCCTGGAGAAGATGATCGCGGCCGAGGGCGGCGATCCGCTGGTCCTGTGGAAGGATGCCGGCGCCTGGGACGAACTCGGCACCGTCCTCGACCACTGGCTGGGCATCGCCGCGCGCGGCCTCGCCTATGCCATCGTCTCCGCCAGCGCGGTCTATGATTTCGAATGCGCCGTCATCGACGGCGGCTTTCCCGAGAACGTGCGGGCACGGCTGGTCGAGGCGACCCGGCGGGCCATGGTGCGGCTCAGGCGCCAGGGCCTGACGCCCCTCGATATCCGCGCCGGGACGATGGGCGCCAGCGCCCGCGAGATCGGCTCGGCGAGCCTGCCGTTCTTCGCGCGGTTCCTGCTCGACCACCGGGGGCTGTCCGCCGAGGCAGCGTGAGGGCGGCAACACGAGTCACGGGGAAATTGATCGGCCGGACGCGTCGCAACCTTGCCTCAATGCGCCATGATGATAGACACGTCAGCAGGGAATACCCCCTGCCCTCGGAGGAGCGCGAGCCGGTTCGCTCCCGCATCTCTCCTCGTTTTCCCGCCAGCCGCCCGATCCGCGATCGGTCGATGGCGCTCGGTCGGCGAGGGCACCCCAGCTTGGATACTCCTTGACCTCCACCGATACGGTCGGCACCGCAGCCGACGCCAAGACCATCTCCTGGACCAAAGCGCTTGCACGGTACCGCAAGCCGGATACCGCGCGCAGCGTCTGGGAGATCGCCGTCACCGCCATCCCCTTTGTGGCCCTGTGGGCCCTGACCGCCGTCGCGGTCACCCACGGCCACTGGTGGGGGCTGATCCTCACCGTGCCGGCCGCCGGATTCCTGGTGCGGCTGTTCATGCTGCAGCACGATTGCGGCCATGGCTCGCTGTTCGCCCGCCGCGCGGTCAACGACTGGACCGGCCGGGTCATCGGCGTCGTCACCTTCACGCCCTATGATTACTGGCGCCGCACCCATGCCGTGCACCACGCCACCACCGGCAATCTCGACCAGCGCGGCATCGGCGACGTCGATACGCTGACGGTCGCCGAGTATAATGCCCTGACCAAATGGGGCCGCATCCGCTACCGGCTCTACCGCCACCCGGCGGTGATGTTCGGCCTCGGGCCCGCATGGCTGTTCATCTGCCAGTACCGCCTGCCGGTCGGCCTGATGCGCGCCGGCGTGCAGCCCTGGACCTCGACGCTCGCCACCAATCTCGGCATTGCCATTCCGGCGGCGCTGCTGATCTGGGCGATGGGCCTCGTCCCCTTCCTGGCGGTGCAGCTGCCGATCACCCTCATGGCCGCCACGGCAGGCGTCTGGCTGTTCTACGTGCAGCACCAGTTCGAGGAGACCCACTGGTCGGAGAGCGACGAGTGGAAGTTCCAGCACGCCGCCCTGCACGGCTCGTCGCATTACGACCTGCCGCCGGTGCTGCGCTGGTTCACCGGCAATATCGGCATCCATCACGTGCATCACCTGTCGAGCACGGTGCCGTTCTACCGCCTGCCGGAGGTGCTGCGCGAATTTCCCGAGCTGCACGGGCTCGGCCGCATCACCATTCGCCAGAGCTTCAACTGCGTGAAGCTGGTCCTGTGGGACGAGAGCGCCCGCCGGCTGGTGTCGTTCCGCGATGCCGCCAAGTCGCTCGGCGCACGGCTCGAACCGGCACCCGCCACCGCGGCCTGAGACGAACGGATGGCAGCGGCGCGTTCGAGGGACGCGCCGCTGCCCGACTTATCTGAACTGCTGCCTTTTGCCCGGCCGCGCCTAGGCGCCGCCCTGCCAGGCCTTCACCGCGTCCAGCGGCCACAGCAGCATCAGGACATTGAGGGTGAGATTGTCGCGGATCATCCAGCCGACGAAGATCTCCAGCCCCAAAGCGATGGTCACGGCCAGCCAGATCGGCAGCCGGCTCGCCAGCCAGAACCCCAGCACCATGAAGCCGATGTCGGCCACCGAGTTCAGGACGCTGTCGCCGTAATAGTCGAGGGCGATCGTCGCCTCGCGGTAGCGCTGGATCACCGCATCGGTGTTCTCGGCGATCTCCCAGGCGCATTCCACCACCAGCGCCAGGATGAGCCGCGTGCCGAAGCTGGCGCGGCGCAGGACCAGCCAGGCGGCGAAGAAGAACAGGAAGCCGTGGATCAGGTGCGACGGCGAGTACCAGTCGGACAGATGCTGGGAATTTTCCGAACTGACCACGACGCCGTGCCACAGCTTGATCGTGCCGCATTCGCAGATCGGCGTGCGGCCCATGGCCAGAAGGATCGCCGCCGTGGCGACGACGATCGCCAGCGCGGCCAGTCCCTCGATCCAGCCGATCCTGTTCAGTCTCTCGGTCATCGACGCCCCTCACGCAAAAAGGCCGGCGCTGGCGCCGGCCCTTTCCCCATAGCGCGGCGCGCGGGACGCGCCTACTGCATCTCGGTGATGCGGCCCTCGGTGAAGGGGGCATAGGCGGCGTTGTCGCGGGCGAGATACTCGACCACCACCTCTTCCAGCGCCGGGCCGAAATCATAGGCCTCGGTACCCTTCTCGGCGAAGACGCCATAGCCGTCGCCGCCGCCGCGCATGAAATTGTTGGAGACGACGAGATAGGTCTTCTCCGGATCGAGCGGCACGTAGCCGTCGCCCTCGCGGATCTCGATCGAGCGGATGCGGTCCTCGCCCGGCGTGCCGGCCCGCGACCAGCTGTATCTGAGACCCGCCACCTGCGGGAAGCGGCCGCCGCCCTCCTCGACCTCGGAGACGCCGTTCTCGAGCGCCGCCTTGATGTCGGCGCCGGTCAGCTTGAAGGTCGACAGGGTGTTCTGGAAGGGCAGCACCGTCAGCACGTCGCCCATGGTGATCTCGCCCGCGTCGATCGAGGCGCGCAGGCCGCCGCCATTGACGATGGCGACCGCCGTGCCCTGGTCGGCGACACGGGCCAGCATGGCGTCGGCGACGAGATTGCCCATTTCGCATTCCTGCGCCCGGCAGGTGTCGCGCGACCCGTCGATGGGGTCCTCGGTGCGGCCGACGACCTTCTCGCGGATCTCCTGCAGGGGCTTGGCCAATTCCTCGATGCGCGTCTTGAGATCGCTGTCCTCGGCGATCTCGCCATCCATGATCACCGGATTGCCGACCGCGGCGGTGACCACGCCGGAATCGTCGAAGGTCACGGTCAGTTCGCCGAGATACTTGCCATAGGCGTAGGCCTGGACGATCGGCACGTCGACGCCGTCCGGGTTCGGCACCATGGTCGGATAGGGACCGGCGGCCTTCTCGTCGGTGTTGGACAAGAGTGTGTTGGAGTGGCCGCCGACAATGACGTCGATGCCGCTGACGGCCGCGGCGATGCGCTGGTCGACGGCGTAGCCGGAATGGCTGAGGAGCACGATCTTCGTCACGCCCTCGCCGGTCAGCCGGTCGACCTCGGCGCGGACCGCCTCGATGGGATCGGAAAAGCGCACATTGGGGCCGGCGCTCGACAACTCACCGGTGTCGGCCGGCGTCACGCCGATCAGGCCGATCGTCTCGCCGTCCTTCTCGATCACCGCCGAGGGCTTCAGCGTATCGGCCAGTTCCGGCTCGGCCGAGATGTCGGCATTGGCGAGCAGGATCGGGAACTCGACCTCTTCCATGAAGGCCCGCAGCACCTTCGGACCGTCGTCGAACTCGTGGTTGCCGACGGTCATCGCGTCATAGCCGAGCGTGTTCATCATCTCGGCGGCGGCCTTGCCCTTGTAGCGGGTGTAGAACAGCGTGCCCTGGAACTGGTCGCCGCCGTCGACGAGCAGCGTGTTGGGATGGGCTTCGCGCGCCGCCCGGATGCCCGACAGGAGCCGCGCCGACCCGCCGAAGCACTTGGCTTCCGCCAGTTCGTCGGCCGAACAGGTGGAATCGTACTTGTTGATCGGCTCGATCCGGCTGTGCATGTCGTTGGTGTGCAGGATCGTCAGCGTGTAATCGGCGAGCGCCGGGCCCGCCATTGCCGCCGTCAGCGCGATCGCCGCGACCCCTGTCAGTAGCCTCATGTCACATCTCTTTCGCTGGGGGATGCCAGGATCCCGAAGTAGGCCGGGCGGATCGCAGGGCGTGCCGCGCATCCGTGATGATAGGCAGAGGAGAGGCGGTTTGAACAGGGTGGCGGACAGGCTCCGCAGCCGCTTCCCCCACCTCTGGGGCAAGGACCTCGCCACAATTGATTGACTGATCAATCAACATCATTATCTTTACGGCATGACCCAGTTGAAAACGCCCCGCCTCGGCCGTGGCGGAATCGAGACCGAGCGTCGCCAGGCGCTGATCGGTGCCGTGATCGGCGCCGTCGAGCAGGCCGGCTCGATCGAAGTGACCATGGCCGACATCGCGGCGCGGGCCGGCGTCTCGCCCGCCCTCGCCCACCATTATTTCGGCGCCAAGGACGATCTGCTGATCGCCGCCATGCGCCAGCTGCTGCGCGAGTTCCGCGCCGAGGTCACCCGGCGGCTGATCGCCTCGCGCACGCCGCGCGAGCGCGTCTCGGCGGTGATCGAGGCGGCCTTCGACGAAAGCCAGTTCCGCCGCGAGGCGATCAGCGCCTGGCTGGTCTTCTACGTCTACGCCCGGCGCTCCTCGGAAGCGGCGCGCCTGCTGCGCGTCTATTTCCGGCGGCTGGAGACCAATCTCATCTCGGGCCTGGAGCCGCTGGTCGGCCCGGTCGCCGCGGTCTCCGTCGCCGCTGCCGCCGGCGCCATGATCGACGGCGTCTGGCTGCGCCAGGCCCTGACACCCCTCACCGCGCCCGATCGCGCCGCCGCCGTGCGGATGATCGAGCGGGTCATCGATGCGGAGATTGCCCCATGAAGACCCTCGACGAAGCCGACTACGTCGTCGTCGGCTCCGGCTCGGCCGGTTCGGCGCTGGCCTACCGCCTGTCGGAATCCGGACGCTACGACGTCGTCGTGGTCGAGGCCGGCGGTACCGATGCGGGCCCCTTCATCCAGATGCCGGGCGCGCTGTCCTTCCCGATGAACATGGCGCGCTACGACTGGGGCTACCGGGCCGAGCCGGAAGAGACGCTGGCCGGCCGCCGGCTGGCGACGCCCCGCGGCCGCGTCATCGGCGGCTCGTCCTCGATCAACGGCATGGTCTATGTGCGCGGCCACGCCAAGGATTTCGACCATTGGGCCGAGAGCGGCGCGGCGGGCTGGGGCTACGGCGACGTCCTGCCCTATTTCAAGCGGATGGAATGCTTCGAGGGCGGCGGCACCGAGCCCCGTGCCGACGGGCTGCCGGCCGGCGATCCGGCGTGGCGCGGCATGTCCGGCCCGCTCAATGTCCAGCGCGGCGCCATGGAGAACCCGCTCTACGGTGCCTTCATCGAGGCCGGCAGACAGGCCGGCTATCCGCTGACCGACGATTACAACGGCGAAAAGCCGGAGGGCTTCGGCCCGATGCAGCAGACGATCTGGCGCGGCCGGCGCTGGTCGGCCGCCAATGCCTATCTGCGTCCCGCCATGGCCCGCGGCAATTGCCGGCTGGTGCATGGCAATGTCGCGCGCATCGCCTTCGAGGGCACCCGCGCCGTCGGCGTCGAGATCGGCCGGCGGGGCCGGCGCACCGGCATCGTGCGGGCCCGGCGCGAGGTGGTGCTGGCGGCCGGCGCCATCAATTCCCCGACCATCCTCATGCATTCGGGCATCGGCGATCCGGCCGAATTGTCGCGCGTCGGCATCCGCACCCGGGTGGCGCGGCCCGGCGTCGGCCAGAACCTGCAGGACCATCTGGAGGTCTATATCCAGCAATCCTGCACCCAGCCGATCACCCTCAACGGCTATCTGCATCTCTTCGCCAAGGGCCGCGTCGGGCTGGAATGGATGCTGATGCACACCGGTTACGGCGCCACCAACCATTTCGAGGCGGCGGGCTTCATCCGTTCGGCACCGGGGATCGAATATCCCGACATCCAGTATCATTTCCTGCCCGGCGCGATCCGCTATGACGGCCAGGCCGCGGCCCCCGGCCACGGCTTCCAGGCCCATGTCGGACCGATGCGCTCCAAGTCGCGCGGCCGGATTCGGCTGAAGAGCGACGATCCGGGCGCTGCGCCCTCGATCCGCTTCAACTACATGACGCATCCGGACGACTTTCCCGAGTTCCGCCAGGCGATCCGGCTGACCCGCGAGCTCTTCGCCCAGGCCGCCTTCGACGATTATCGCGGGCCGGAAATCCAGCCCGGCGCGGCGGTGCAGAGCGATGCCGAGCTCGACGCCTTCATCGCCGAACATGCCGAGAGCGCCTATCACCCCTGCGGCACCTGCCGCCTCGGCGCGCCGGACGATCCGGACGCGGTGGTCGATCCCGCCTGCCGGGTGATCGGCACCGAGAACCTGCGGCTGGCCGATTCCTCGATCTTCCCGCGCATCCCCTACGGCAATCTCAACGGCCCCTCGATCATGGTCGGCGAGAAGGCCGCCGACCACATTCTCGGTGACGGCATGCTGGCCCCCGAGCCCGACAAGCAGCCCTGGATCGACCCCCACTGGCGCGAACGCCAGCGGTAGGGCGGGCGGCTGGCGGGCGATGTTCGTGCGGAGAGCGCCGGCGAGGCCGTGACCTCGTCTAACAAGGTCGTCGTCGAGGGTGGGGTGCGCGTGTTTGACGTGGTGCGGGTGGCAGCGTCGAGCTGCTGCCAACCTCGCCGGAAGAGCGCCTTCATCAATCAAGGTCGTCATCCTCGGGCCTGACCCGAGGACCCATGCCGGCACCGGTGACGCGTCGCTATTCTCCGACGGAGTGGGCACCGAACCGCAGAGGAATGGGTCCTCGGGTCAAGCCCGAGGATGACGCGCGTCGGGGGTGGGGTGCGCCTTGGGTCGGGCGTCGCGTGGGTGGTCGCGTCGAGCAGCTGCCAACCTCAGCAGAAGAGCGCCTTCATCAATCAAGGTCGTCATCCTCGGGCTCGACCCGAGGACCCATGCCGTCCCCGGTGGCGCCGCCAGATCCTTCGACGGAAGATCCCCTATCCACAAAACACACCGCATCAAAGCATCGCCACGCCTCAACGCACGACCGCGCCGGTCGACGGCGGCGGACCGTGGCGGTTGGTGGCGTCGCTGGGCTGGACGGCGAAGTAGAGGAACACCAGCCAGCCGATCAGCGGCACCAGATTGACTAGGAACCACCAGCCGCTGCGGCCGGTGTCGTGCAGGCGGCGCACCGAGACGGCCAGCGACGGGATGAAGATCGCCAGCGAGAAGATCGAACCGAGCGGCTGGTAACCCTCGCCCGAGAAGGGCGCGAGGCCCATGGCCGGGCCGACGAGAATCGCATCGAGGATACCCAGGACGAAATTGCCGAGCAGCGTGAACAGCGCGAACCACCAGAATTCCGAGCGTGGCGCGCGGCCCCGGAAGGTGGCGTAATTTGCAAAGACCGAACGGATGGCTTCGGTGAACGACATGGCGTGCCCCCTTGCGTCTGCCGGCCGGTTGCCGGCATCGCCAGCCTGCCCGATCCCGACGCGGGACGCCACCTTGGGCGCTGGGCTGGTCTTCGAGGGAGGGGGCACTGAAGCGCGGAGGCATGGGTCCTCGGGTCAAGCCCGAGGATGACGCGCGTCGGGGGTTGGTGCGCCTCGGGTCGGGCGTCGCGTGGTGGTGGCGCCGAGCAACTGCCGACCTCGCCGGAAGAGCTGCTCCATCAAACAAGGTCGTCATCCTCGGGCTTGACCCGAGGACCCATGCCGTTCCCGGTGCCGCATCGCTATTCTCAGACGGAGTGGACACCGAACCGCAGAGGAATGGGTCCTCGGGTCAAGCCCGAGGATGACGCGCGTTATAGTTGGGGGCCGTGTGTAGGACGTCGTGCGGATGGTGGGCGTGGCATCTGCCGGCTTGCCGCCAAGCTGTCCCCGCAAACGGCGGTTCGCGTCATTCCAGCAGCTGCGTCAGCGGTGCGTGGCGGCGCCTTCACCACCGGCCGCCGGACACACCGAGATCCGCACCGGGGCGGCGGCGGTTTTGCCGAGGGTGAGGCAGGCGTCGGTGTCCGGGGTGTCCGCGACATCGCCGAGAGGGCAAAGCGTCCAGCCGGAGCCGGTGGCGCCGGAGGCGGCGAGGACGAGTTCGGGGACCGGCGCCAGATGCGGCGTGTAGACATAGGCGCCGTCGCGCAGGACGGCGTCCGGCGGTGGCTCCATGCCGGCGCCGGAGCCCTCGACGCGGCCTTCGACGACCGTCAGCCCCTGCGGCCCCGCCACCCAGCGCTCCTCCCAGCGGGTCTTCTCGACCGAATGGGTCCAGGAGAGCGAGAAGGCGGTGGTGGCCAGGGTCAGCGTCTTGGCGCCGGCGGCGATGCAGATCATTCGGCCGGCGACACCGTCTCGTCGCGGGGCGCGGCACCGGCTTTGGCCGGCCCGCTGCCACCGCCGGTGCGGTTGACCGCCTCGGGCCGCCCGTGCCGGCGGATCTGCAGCGCATGCCAGCCGAGGATCAGCGCCGCCAGGGCGAAGCCGATCTCGTCGGTGATGGGCATTGCGGCGATCAGCGTAAAGGCCGCGACGGTCGCCACCGCCCGCTCCCACCATTTCAGCGGCGCGACCAGGTAGCCGATCGCCGCGGCGCCCCACAGGCCGATGGCCAGGCACGCCTTGAAGACGATGTAGGCGACAGCCGGCCAGTAGCCGATGGATTCGGCCAGCGGGCCGCCATCCTGCAGCATCAAAGCGGGCGTGTAGACCGCCATGAAGGGGATGACGAAGCCGGCCAGCGCGACCTTCACCGCCTCGAAGGAGATCTTCAGCCCCGGCGCCTTGGCGATGGGCGCGGCCGCAAAGCAGGCCAGCGCCACCGGCGGCGTCAGGTCGGCAAGGATGCCGAAATAGAAGACGAACATGTGGGAGACGATCAGCGGCACGCCGAGGGCGAGCAGCGCCGGGCCTGCGATTGAGGAGGTGATGATGTAGTTGGGGATGGTCGGGATGCCCATGCCCAGGATCAGGCAGGTGATCATGGTCAGCACCAGCGACAGGAACAGCGAGGTGTCGCCGACCGCCACGATGAACTGGCCGAAGGTGTTGGCGACGCCGGTCAGCGTCATCGTGCCGACGATGATGCCGACGATGGCGCAGGCGATACCCACCGGCAGGGCCGTCTTGGCGCCCTCGGCGAGCGCGTCGCGGGTCAGGAGCAGCGTCTCGCGGCCACCCCGGAACAGGGCGCAGAGAGCGATCAGCACGGCCAGCGCGATGACCACCGGCAGGATGCCGTATTCGAAGAAGGCGGCGGCCGAGAGGCCGAGGCCGATCCAGAAGACGTAGCGCAGCCCCTGCACCGAGATCCGGCCCGCCAGCGGCGCGCCGAGGATCAGCAGCGCGGTCAGCGCCAGGCCGATCGTGCCGGCATAGAGCGGCGTGTAGCCGGTGAACAGCAGATAGACGAGGACGCCGAGCGGCAGGAGCAGGTACCAGCCCTTCTTCAGCGCGTTCAGCGCCGAGGGCAGCTCGCCCTTCTCCAGGCCGATCAGGCCGCGCTTGCCGGCCTCCAGATGCACCATCCAGAACACCGAGCCGAAATACAGCACCGCCGGAATGACCGCGGCCTGGACGACGGCGGCATAGGGCACGTTCAGCGTCTCGGCCATGATGAAGGCGACGGCGCCCATCACCGGCGGCATGATCTGGCCGCCCATGGAGGCGGTGGATTCGACGCCGCCGGCAAAGGCGGCGCGATAGCCGAAGCGCTTCATCAGGGGAATGGTGAACTGGCCGGTGGTCACCACATTGGCGACGCCCGAGCCGGAGATCGTTCCCATCAGGCCGGAGGAGATGACCGCGACCTTGGCGGCGCCGCCCTTGGCCCCGCCGACGAGGCCGAGCGAGATGTCGGTGAACAGCTTGATCATGCCGGCCCGCTCGAGGAACGAGCCGAACAGGATGAACAGGAAGATGTAGGAGGACGAGACGTAGGTCGGGATGCCGTAGATGCCCTCGGTGCCGAAGGCCATGTGATCGACGATCTGGCTGAACGGGTAGTAGCGGATGACGAAGGGCGACGGCAGGAAGCGCCCGAACAGGCAATAGGCCAGGAACAGGCCGGCGATGATCGGCAGGGCCGGCCCCATGATCCGCCAAGTGGCGACAAAGAGCACGGCCAGCGCCGCGACGCCGACGATCGTGTCGGCCAGCGACGGCATGCCGGCGCGGAAGATCAGCGCCTCGTATTCCCACCATTGATAGACGGCGACGCCCATGCCGGCGAGGCCGAGCAGCCAGAACAGTGCCCTCAGCCCGGCATTCTCGCCCTTGATGGCGGCGACCAGCGGCAGGCCGAGCAGGCACAGGAAGCCGACATGGACGGCCCGCACGATCTGGCTCGGCAGGTCCCACAGATGCGCTGCGGTGGCGAGCTGGAAGATCGAGAAGGTGAAGGCGATCCAGAACAGGATCCGCCCTTCCGTGCCGAGCGGGAAGCCCGAGGACAAGGGATCGTGGTGGCTCACGGGCTCGCCGTCCGGCGCCAGCTCGTGATGCTTCTCCAGTTCTCCCGGCGTACCCTGACTCATCTACGGCTCCTCCCAGAGGCCTGTCACGGCCGGACCTTACATCATCGCCCCCGAAAGGCGACCGCCCTTTCCGGCACGATGGCCTCCCCCGTCAAGGCCTGCCGTAGATCCGGGCGATCTCGTCCACCACCGGCGCCGATCCGAAGCGCACCGGATCGGTGGCCGGCAGGCCATGTTCCTCGGCCAGTTCGGCCAGCAGCGCCCGCGCCGCATCCTCCTCGAGCTTCGCGGTGTTGACGCAGAGGCCGACGCAGCGAATGTCCGGATTGGTCAGCCGGCCCATGGCGATGGTCGCCTCGATGACCGCCGCGATGGTCGGCAGCGGCGTCGCCACGCCGCGCATCGTGGTGCGGGTCGGCTCGTGGCAGACGACGAAGGCATCGGGCTGCGAACCGTGCAGCAGACCGAGGGTCACGCCGGCAAAGGACGGGTGGAACAGCGAGCCCTGCCCCTCGACCACGTCCCAGTGGTCCTCCGCGGCATCGGGCGTCAGCCATTCGGCCGCGCCGGCGATGAAGTCGGCAACGACGGCATCCAGGGGCACGCCGCGCCCGGCGATCAGGACGCCGGTCTGGCCGGTGGCGCGGAACTCGGCGTCGAAGCCGGCCGCCTGCATGTCACGCTCCAGGCACAGGGCGGCGTATTTCTTGCCGACCGAACAATCGGTGCCGACCGCCAGCAGGCGCTTGCCGCTGCGCTTGTGGCCCTTGCCGGTGGCGTAGCTGCGATCGGGCTGGCGCAGATCGGTCAGCTTGCGGCCGTTCGCCTCGGCCGCTGCCGCAATGCGCTCAATCGAGCCGAGCCGCACATGCAGGCCGCTGGCGACATCCAGCCCGGCTTCGAGCGCCGCCACGATGGTGTCGATCCAGTGCTCGGGCAGGACCCCGCCGGCATTGACGACGCCGACGACCATGGTCTTCGCGCCGGCCGCGACCGCCTCGGGCACCGTCATCTCGTCGAGGCCGAGATCGGCGCCGCAGCCCGGCAGCCGCAACTGCGCCAGGCACCAGTCCCGACGCCAGTCGACGACGCCCTGTGCGGTCTTGGCGGCCAGTGCGTCCGGCACGTCGCCGAGGAACATGAGATAGGGAGGGGTGACGTTCATGGCGCGACTTTCGGGAAGGGGATCTTCTGGCCGCAGACTGACCGAGTTGGCACGGCTTGTGAAGCGGTGCGACGGCAGCGAATGCGGCAGTGCACATCTGGCGGGGGGCGACGATCGCGAACCGGTTGTCCCGCGTCGCTCCGGCGGCCCGCGATGGTCTTGAGGACCCATGGCTGCCGGCAGGGTTCGCACCTGCCAGCCGCGCCGAAACCGGGCGCGGAACGAGGCTGCGCTATCACCCGATGCTCGGATGCGACAGACGAAGCGTCACTTTCGTTTTGCAAGTTGTTTTTCCGTCAAGTAACTTGCGAGGGGACGGAAGAGGAGCAGCGGATGGGGCAGGATGACCGTGACACAACGCGAGGGCATTTTCGCTCGCGCTGCTCGATCGCCCGCACGCTGGACATCTTCGGGGACAAGTGGACGCTGCTGATCGTCCGCGACCTGCTCTGGCACGGCAAGCACACATTCGGTGCCCTGCACGAAAGCGCCGAGCGCATTCCGACCAACATCCTCAGCGACCGTCTGCGCCGGCTGGAGACCTGGGGCCTGGTCGAGCGGCGCCCCTATGCCGACCGTCCGCCGCGGCACGAATATCACCTGACGGCGCGCGGCCGCTCGCTGGAAGATGCGCTTCTCGGCGTCATGGCCTGGGGGCATGCCCATCTGGATGGTGGCTTCTTCGATCCGCGCACCGGCTGGAGCACGCCGCCGCGCAGCCGGGTTTCCAACGACGGCAACGCCTGACGGCGGTACGCCGAGGCCACCGCGCCGTTCCGATCGCCGAAGACCTTTGGCCTCGCCGGCGAAATCCGGTAGAGCCAAGCAGACATTTTCCCTGAGCGAAGGCGATCCATGACCATCCGCGTCCACAAAGGCGATCTTCCCGACATCTCCCGCTACACCGGCCCGGTGGCGATCGACACCGAGACCCTCGGCCTCGACACCCGCCGCGACCGCCTCTGCGTCGTCCAGCTGTCGCCGGGCGACGGCACCGCCGACGTCGTCCAGATCGCCAAGGGCCAGCGTGAGGCGCCGAACATCACGGCGCTTCTCAAGGACCCGGCCAAGACCAAGATCTTCCACTATGCCCGCTTCGACGTCGCGGCGCTCTACCATGCCTTCGGCGTGATGACCGACGGCATCTTCTGCACCAAGATCGCCTCGCGCCTGACCCGCACCTACACCGACCGGCACGGTCTGAAGGATCTGGCCCGCGAGATGGTCGGCGTCGACATCTCCAAGCAGCAGCAATCGTCGGACTGGGCCGCCGAGACCCTGTCGCAGGCGCAGGTCGAATACGCCGCCTCCGACGTCCTCTATCTGCACGACATCATGGGCGGTCTCTACAAGCGGCTGGAGCGCGAGGACCGCATGGAGCTGGCCAAGGCCTGCTTCACCTTCCTGCCGACCCGGGCCAAGCTCGACCTCGCCGGCTGGGACGACGAGGACATCTTCTCCCACTCGGCCTGACGCGTTCAAAACCGCCCGGAAAGGGCCGCGGACAAGACGTTCCCGGCCCTCTCCAGCAGGGTGCGGGCAGCGTTGCTTGCACGAAACTGAAGCCGCCTGAAAGAATGTCTTTGGCGCGGCATCGCGTGTCGCAAAACAGACTGGATCGGCCCCTTCGTCCAACGCATATGCGCGGCATCAGCAACGCGCTCGACGAAAGGCGCACACCATGACCCGCAGCCCTCTGATGCAGTCCCTCGCCGTCTCCGGCATGCTTACCGTCGCGCTGCTTGCGACTGTCGCGTTGCTGAAGCTCGTCGGCTAATTTCCGCCCCCGGCGTCGCGCTGAGAACAGCCGGCCGGATGGGCGACAGGCGACCGACATTCCAGTCGGCGCAGACACAAGAAGCGCGGCGAACCCGGTTCGCCGCGCTTCTTTCGTTTGAGGGGCCTGCTTCGATGACGGCCCACCCGAAAAGGGTCGGCCGGCTTCCCGCGACAGTGCGAATGCGCCTCAGGCCGCGACGGCGGTCTGGCCCTGATGCGTCTCGTCCGCCGGACGTCGGCGGCGCTGGGCCCAGACGATCAGGCCGAGCACCGCGAGCGCGGGAATGAACATCCAGTATTTCGACGGCTGATCGGTGGGCGTGCGCACCAGGGTGATCTCCTGGTCCCAGTCGAGCCCGGCCTTCTCGGCGGCCGAACCGAAGGCGACATTGTCGATGATCGTCTTGCCGTCGCGGTCGATCAGTTCCAGGCCGGCATTCTGCAGCCGTTCCTCGCCGGTCGCGCCGGCCGGAAGCGGTAGCTCGACCGAACGCTGGGACGGCTCGCCGAAGGCATCGAGATAATCGATGCGCAGGCGCAGCGGCTCGTTCTGCGGCGTCTCGGCCGCCGCCTCGACGACCTCGCTGCCCGGCCGCTCGGAATAGGGCGCGACCACCATGTCCATCCAGAAGCCCGGCCGGAACAGGGTGAAGGCGATCAGCAGCAGCGCGACGGATTCATAAGCGCGGTTGCGGGTGAGGAACCAGCCCTGCGTCGCCGCCGCGAACAAAAGCATGGCGATCGTCGCGACGATGGCGATGAAGATGCCGTGCGGGATGTCGACATTGATCAGCAGGAGGTCGGTGTTGAAGATGAACAGGAAGGGCAGCGCGGCGGTGCGCAGCGAGTAGAAGAAGGCGATGGCGCCGGTCTTGATCGGATCGCCGCCCGAAACGGCCGCCGCCGCGAAGGAGGCCAGCCCCACCGGCGGCGTCACGTCGGCCATGATGCCGAAATAGAAGACGAAGAGATGCACCGCGATGAGCGGCACGATCAGGCCGTTGGCCTCGCCCAGCGTGACGATGACCGGGGCGAGCAGCGCCGAGACGACGATGTAGTTGGCGGTCGTCGGCAGGCCCATGCCGAGGATCAGCGACAGGACGGCGGTCAGAAGCAGGATCGCCATCAGATTGCCGCCGGACAGGACCTCCACCACTTCCGCCAGCGCCGAGCCGACGCCGGTCTGGGACACGGCGCCGACGATGACGCCGGCCGTGGCGGTGGCGATGCCGATGCCGATCATGTTGCGGGCACCGGTGATCAGGCCGTCGATCAGGTCGAGGAAGCCGCGGGTGGTCTGGAACCCGTAATCGCCGGTGCCGCGGAAGAAGGCGGTGATCGGGTGCTGGGTGATCAGGATGAAGATCATGAAGGCGGCCGCCCAGAAGGCCGACAGGCCGGGCGACAGGCGATCCACCATCAGCGCCCAGACGAGGACGACGACCGGCAGGATGAAGTGCAGGCCGGATTTCACCGTCGGGCCGGGACGCGGCAGTTCGGTGATCGGCTTGTCCGGATCGTCCATCTTCGGCGCCGGATATTTCGCCCCGTACCAGAGAAGGCCGACATAGACCGCCACGAGCAGCGCGAAGACCACCCAGCCGGCATTGTCGCCGAAGGCCGGGCGGATCCAGCCCATGCCGTAATAGACGCCGAAGGACAGGGCGCACAGGACGAGAATGCCGAAGACGACGCCGACCAGCCATTGCAGCCACGGCTTGGGCTCGTAGGAGCGCGGCAGGCCCTGCATGCCGGCCTTCATCGCCTCCAGATGCACGATGTAGACCAGCGCGATGTAGGAGATGATCGCCGGCAGGAAGGCGTGCTTGACCACGTCGAAATACGGGATGCCGACATATTCGACCATCAGGAAGGCCGCCGCGCCCATCACCGGCGGCATGATCTGGCCGTTGACGGAAGATGCCGTCTCGACGGCGCCGGCCTTTTCGGCCGAGAAGCCGACCCGCTTCATCAGCGGAATGGTGAAGGTGCCGGTGGTCACCACATTGGCGATGGATGAGCCGGAGATCAGGCCGGTCATGGCCGAGGAGACGACGGCGGCCTTGGCCGGTCCGCCGCGCATGTGGCCCATCAGCGAGAAGGCGACGTTGATGAAGTAGCTGCCGGCCCCGGCCTTGTCGAGCAGCGAGCCGAACAGCACGAAGAGGAAGACGAAG
This sequence comes from Aurantimonas sp. NFXS3, assembly GCF_049132005.1. NCBI lineage: Bacteria > Pseudomonadati > Pseudomonadota > Alphaproteobacteria > Hyphomicrobiales > Aurantimonadaceae > Aurantimonas > Aurantimonas sp. NFXS3. The sequence continues at coordinate 106,641 of NZ_JAGDDZ010000002.1, read as the reverse complement.
GAGGTCGACACGCCGAGCGCGATGCCGAAGACGCCTTCGGTGGTGATCCACTGGTGGTTGACCACCTCCGACAGCGAGTTGCCCTTGTGGGCGATGATCGACGGCATGTAGGGGCCGAGGAAGGTGTAGACGAGGAAGACGGTCGCCACGACCATCAGCGCCGGTCCAAGCGCCCGGCGCGTGCCTTCCAGCAGCACCATCAGGCCGACCGTGCCGACCATGAAGTCGGTCATGTTGGGCGCGCCGACGCGGCCCGAAATCGAGGTATAGGCGAAGAACAGGTAGGAGGCGGTCACCGCGCCGGCGATCGCCAGCACCCATTCATGGGGCAGGACGCGCCGCGACGGCGACGGCAGCAGCGCGAAAACGACCATCGTCACCGTGATGACGGGAATGTACCAGCCCGGCAGGACGCCGGTCGCGCCCTCCAGGAAGAGATAGCCGAGCAGCAGCGGCACGCCGGCGCCCAGCACGAGCTGGGGGATCGAGCGCGAGGCCGGGAAGGCGAGAAACGCCAGGAACAGCGCGAAGGCGAGATGGATCGAGCGCGTCTCGGTGTCGTTGAAGACGCCGAAGCCGACCATGAAGGGGATCGGCGAGGCGATCCAGAGCTGGAACAGCGACCAGGCTAGCGCGACGCCGGAGATCAGGTAGGCGACGGGCCTGGCGGGGCTGCGTCCGCCGGTGTCGGAGGAGGCGACGAGCTCGTCGAGCTTCTCCTGCCGGGAGGTGGCGGATTCGACGTCGACGGAATCGATGGTGCGGTTGCGCTCGTCGTCGAGGCTGTCGGAATGACGTGGGTCTCGGGCCATCGCAGCTGGTCACTCCGCCTGTCTGATACGCGACTACAGGAACGTTTCGGGGCGAAGGGCGGCGGGTCGCATGACCGGCCTCTCGTCGTCGCCGACGCCCCGCATGGGCGGAGCGCAAAAGTGCCGGCCGGCGGACATCTGCCGCCGGCCGGCCGGATGGCGGGCCTTACAGGAGGCCGGCTTCCTTGTAGTAGCGCTCGGCGCCCGGATGCAGCGGCGCGGAATTGCCGGCCGAGATCATCTCTTCCTTGGTCAGGTTCTCGAAGGCCGGATGCAGCTTCTTGAACCGGTCGAAGTTCTCGAACACGGCCTTGACCACCTGGTAGACGGTCTCCTCGTCGACCTGGTCGGACGACACCATGGTAGCGCGCACGCCGAAGGTCTCGGTGTCCTCGGCATTGCCCTCATAGAGGCCGCCCGGGATGGTCGCCTTGGAGTAATACGGGTTCTCGTCGACCAGCTTGTCGATCTCCTCACCGGTCACCGGGACCAGCTTGGAGGCGCAGGAGGTGGTGGCCTCCTGGATCGAGCCGTTCGGATGGCCGACCGTGTAGATGATGGCGTCGACCTTGTTGTCGCACAGGGCCTGCGACTGCTCGGCGGCCTTCAGCTCGGAAGCCAGCGAGAAATCGTCCATCGACCAGCCCTTGCGGTCCATGATGATTTCCATCGTGGCGCGCGAGCCGGAGCCCGGGTTGCCGATGTTGACGCGCTTGCCCTTCAGGTCGTCGAAGCTCTCGATGCCGGAATCGGCACGGGCAACCACCGTGATCGGCTCGGGATGGATGGAGAAAACCGCACGCTCGCCGGCGAAGGGATCGTCCTTCCAGGGGTCCTGGCCCTCGAGCGCGTTGTACTGCATGTCCGACTGGGCGACGCCCATGGTCTGGTCGCCGGCCTTGATCGCGTTGATGTTGGCGACCGATGCGCCGGTCGACGGCGCCGTGCAGCGCAGACCGTTCTTCTCGCTCTCACGATTGACCAGACGGCAGATCGACTGTCCGACGACGTAGTACACGCCGGTCTGACCACCGGTGCCGATGGTGATGAATTTTTCCTGCGCGGTGGCCGCGCCGGTCGACATGGCAAGGGCTGCAAGCCCGGCTGCGACCCATCCGGTTTTCTTCATTGGGAGCTTCCTCTTTTTTGTTCGGTCAGACCCTCAATCCTAGCGGAGAGTTCGGTCGGGCCAAGTGCCGGCAGTAAGACAACTTTCCCCCTCATGTGCAAGATGGCGGGCCGCAGCCGGCCCCGAACGCCGTCCGGGCGGTGCGGGTGGTTGCCAAGGTCCGGCGGCGCCCTTTCTTCGACCACGCAGATGGTGGAAGAGGACCCCATGACACGCTGGACACGCACAGGACGCGGCATGGGCCTGGCCGCGCTGACGACGGCCCTTTGCGGGATCGTCGCCGGCGGACCGACCGTCGCCGCGGCGGCGCCTGGCGGGGCCGTGCCGCCCATCGTCTTCGTGCATGGCGACAGCGATTCCGCCGCCTTCTGGATGCCGGTCCTTTGGCGCTTCGAAAGCAACGGCGTGCCGGCCGAGCGGCTGTTCGCCGTCGATATCGACCACCCGGCGGCGCGGCTCGACGACCAGGTGGCACAGGAGAACCGCTCCTCGACCGAAGACGCCGCCCGCGCCGTTGCGGCAACGGTCGACCGGGCGCTCGCCGAGACCGGCGCCGACAAGGTCGCCATCGTCGGTCACTCCCGCGGCTGCCAGAGCGCCCGCAATTACGTGAAGAATTTCGGCGGGGCGGCCAGGACGGTGACGATGGTGCTGGCCGGCTGCGTCCATCACGGCGTCTATGTGAACCCGGAGGAGCGGACCGGATCGGAATATAACGGCGCCGGCGCGTTCCTGACCGCCCTCAACACGCCACCCGCCATTCCCGACGGCATCCCGACGACGATCCTGCGGTCCGACCGCTTCGATCTCTACGCCCAGCCCAACGGCCGGTTTCTCGGCCTGCCCGAGCAGGAGACCGGGATCTCCTACGACGCGCCGGAACTGGACGGCGCGCCGACGGTGGTGCTCGACGGTGCCGACCATCGCGAGACGGCCTCCTCGCCCGAGGCCTTCATCGCCATGTACACGGCGATCACCGGCAAGCCGCCGGCCAGGCTGGAGATCACGCCGGAAGAGCGGCCGCAGATCGGCGGGGAAATCTCCGGCTTTGCCAATGGCGCCCCCACCAACCGTCCCCTCGCCGGCGCCACGCTCGACATCTTCGCGGTGGACGCCCGGACCGGCGAACGCCTTGGCGACGCGGTGTTCAGCCAGACGGTCGGCGAGGATGGGCGCTACGGGCCGTTTCGCGCCACGCCGGACGCGGCCTACGAATTCGTGATCGCCGCAGAAAACTATCCGCTGACGCGGATCTACCGCGCGCCCTTCCCCCGCTCCACGACGCTCGCCCATCTGCGGCTGTATCCGGCGCCGGACCTGTCAGCGCCCGGCGAGATCGTCGGGATGATGCGGCCGCGCGGCTATTTCGGCATCGACGACAACGCCACGCTGGATGCCCTGCCGATCGCCGGCCGCCCGGAAAACGAGCCGGTTCCCTCGGTCTGGCGGGCCGCCGTCGCGATCCCCGGCGACACGCCGCAGACCGTGACCGGCGGTTTCGACGGCGAGGTCATCGCGGCCCGAACCTCGCCCGACGAGCCCAACGATGTCGTCTGGATCGAGCTGACCGACTGACGCTGCGCGCCCCGGAGAGGTATCCGGCGGCATTTGTGCCGCAGCCATTGTTCGGCGGCAAAACCCCCTTACTCTTGCGATGACAGGGGGTAGACGTCTAGTTCCCTTCCATGACCTTCGAAGAATGCGCCAGCGGCCCGTATCAGCATTGACCATCCTTACCCCCACCTACACCGAAGCCGAACGGATCGAGGCCCTTGAGGCGTACGAGATCCTCGACACCCCCCGCGAGGAGGAGTTCGACGATCTCGCCCGGATCGCGTCGGAGGTCTGCGGCACGCCCATCGCGGTGGTCAATTTCGTCTCCGATACCCGCCAGTTCTTCAAGGCCGAGGTCGGGCTGGGCGTGCGCGAGACGCCGGTGGACATCTCCTTCTGCAAGCATGCGCTGCTGGCCGAAGACATGATGATCGTGCCCGACGCGACGCAGGATTCCCGCTTCGACAACAATCCGCTGGTCTATGGCGACCCGCCGCTGCGCTTTTACGCGGGCGTTCTCGTGCGCTCGGCCGAAGGCCTGCCGCTGGGCACCATGTGCGTCCTCGACCACACGCCGCGCGAGCTCGACGCACACCAGATCCGCACGCTGCGCCTTCTCGCCCGGCAGGTCTCCGTCCAGCTCGAGCTGCATCGCTCCCTGCGGCGCACCAAGGCCGCCCTCGGCAACGTGCGCCGGCTGGAATCGCAATACCGGCAGATCGTCGACAGCGCCGTGGACTTCGCGATCATCACCACCGATCTCGACGGCAAGATCACCTCCTGGAGCCCGGGCGCCCAGCAGATCTTCGGTTGGAGCGAGACCGAGACGCTGGGCCGCCCCGCCGCGCTGGTGTTCACGGCCGTGGATCGCGAGGCCGACCTGGCCGTTCGCGAGATGGCGACCGCGCGCGAGACCGGCCGGGGCATCGGCGAAGGCTGGTATCAGCGCAAGGACGGCAGCCGGTTCTGGGCATCGGGCGAGATCATGCCGCTGATGGGCGAGGACGAGGTCCAGATCGGCTATCTGAAGATCCTGCGCGATCGCACGGTCGAGTACCAGGCCGAGGAACAGCGCAAGGAACTGACCCACGAATTGTCGCACCGGATGAAGAACGTCCTGGCGACCGTGCAGTCGATCGTTACCCAGAGCCTGCGCACCGCCGAATCCCTCGATGCGGGGCGCGACGCGATCTCCAGCCGGGTGCAGGCGCTGGCGCGGGCGCAGGACATCCTCACCCAGACGAGCTGGTCCGGCGCCGGGATCCGGCAGGTCGTGGACGAGGCCTTGGCCGCCCATCGCGCAGGTCAGGGCCGGATCGTCATTTCGGGTCCCGACGTCGTCCTCAGCCCGCAGCAGGTGCTCGGCCTGTCCTTGGCGCTGCACGAGCTGGCGACCAACGCGGCCAAATACGGCTCGCTGTCGATGCCGTCCGGCAAGGTGGAGATCAGCTGGGACGTCGGGCCCGACAAGGATTTCCGCTTCGACTGGATCGAGCGCGATGGCCCCCATGTGAACGAGCCGAGCCGGCGGGGCTTCGGCTCGCGGCTGATCGAGCGGATCGTCGGGTCGTATTTCGACGGCGGCGGCCAGCTCGACTTTCCGCCGTCCGGCGTCGTCTTCCGGCTGACGGGATCGCTCGGTTGAGCCGGCAACCGCGCCGCTGATGGCCGGCCCGAACTCGCAACTGCGCTGGTTCGCGAGCCTTCTGTGGCACAGTTTCTGGGGTCTGCCGGTCCTGATGATCGCAGCGGCGATCGGCATCGCCTTCACCCTTCTGCTGCTCGATGCCGGCGGCGCATCGGCCTGGATCGGCAGCTTCGGCTACCCCTTCGCCCTGTCGGGCGGCACGGCCCGCGAGTTGGCGAACACCTTCGCCGCGGTCCACGCCACCTTCGTCTCCCTGTATTTCTCGATCACGCTCTTGGTGCTGACGCTCGCTGCCGGTAATCTCGGCGTACGGCTGATCGACCGCTGGATCGGGCATGGCCGGGTCCGCTTCACCATCGGCCTCCTGCTCGGCTCCCTCGCCTGGGCGCTGATCGCGCTGGCCGCGGTCAATGCCGGCGACGGCGAGGACGGCTATGCGCGGCTGACCCTGTTCACCCTGCTCGTCGTCACGCTCTTCGTCATTTCGTGGCTGGCCTTCGCCCTGCACGATCTCGGCCGCATCATCCATGTCGACACCGACATCACGGCGCTCCGCAGGGATGCGGTGGCCGACGCGACGCCGCTCCGCAGATTGGCGGCCACAGCCCCCGCGATCGACTGGACCGCCGGCCGCGGGCTCGCCGCACCCCGCGACGGCTATGTGGAGACGATCGACCGGCTGGCGCTGGCCGACCGGATGGGCGAGGCGGGCGGGCATCTGAAGCTCGTCGTGAGCGTCGGCGACTATGTGATGCGCGGCGAGCCGCTGGCCCTTCTCGCTAGCAACCCGCTGGACGACGGGCAGGCGACGGCTCTGACGCGCGCCTTCGGCATCGGGCGCTTCCGCAGCGGTGCGCAGGGCGCGCCGTTCCACGTGAATCTTCTGGTCGAGATCGCCGGCCGGGCCCTGTCGCCGGCGGTGAACGACTTCTACACGGCCTTTGCCTGCATCGACGGGCTCGGCCCGATCGTGATCGCGCAGGGCCAGCTCCCCCAGCATCCGCAATGGGTGGCCGACGCGGCCGGCAATGCCCGCGTCCTCGTGGTCGATGAGCCCTTCATCCGCCTGTTCCGGACGCCGCTGGACGCGTTACGAAACGCGGCGGCGCCCAATCCGCAGGTGGCGATCCGGCTGATTGCCATGCTGCGCCGGGCGACCGGCATGATCGGCGATGCCGGGATCCGGCGATTCCTGGAGGATCAGGCCCGTGCGCTTGCCGATCAGGCCAGCACAAAAGCGCAAGCCGATCGCGATCGCGCCGCGATCGCCGCAGCATGGGACGGGGCGGCCGTCCCGCACGATGGGTGACGGCGCCGGGCCGCTGCAACCGGTGGGGAAGGCTCGCCGTTTCATCACCATGAGGCACATGGCGCGATTGTCTCGCAACGCCGAGACGGCGATAGTCGCAAGGAAGCGCCCGGCGGCGCGGGAGGAACGCAGGTGATATTCATCAGGCGACAGCGCGCCATGAGCGACGCGGCAGCGATCGGTTCGGGCAATTCGCGGGAGATGGCCGCCACGCTGTTCGGCGGCGCCTTGGGGCTGGCCCTCGGTCTCGCCGCGCCGTCCGCGCTGGCCGCCGACTGCAAGTCATCGGCCGAGCCGGGCATCGACTGGAGCCATTGCGACCGCAGCAATCTCATGCTGTCGGGCGTCGACCTCGCAGGCGCCGACCTGACCGACACCGATTTCACCCTTACGGATCTGCGCAACGTGAGTCTCGCCGAAGCCAATCTGGAGAAGGCGACGCTGGTGCGCGCGTCGCTGGCCGGGGCAAAGGCCGACGGGGCCAGCTTCCGCAAGGTCGAGGGATACCGCGCCAATCTGTCCTATCTGGCGGCCAGGGACGCGGCCTTCGAGGGCGGCGAATTCCAGCGGGCGAGCTTCGATGCCGCCAAGCTGCCCGGCAGCCGCTTCGACAAGGCGGAACTCGGCCGCGCGTCGTTTCGCGGCGCCGATCTCACCGGGGCCCGCTTCAGCTACGCCAATCTCGCCCGCGCCCAGTTCACCGGCGCGACCCTGACCGGGCAGCCCGATTTCACCGGCGCCTATCTGTATCTGACACGGCTGGAAGGGCTGGATCTTGCGACGGCGACGGGCCTGGAACAGGCGCAGCTCGACCTTGCCTGCGGCGACGATGCGACGCGCCTGCCCGACGGCCTGCAGCGCCCGGCCGACTGGCCGTGCCCGGCGGAGTGAGAGCTGAGAGTACGGTCGGCAGGACCGACAAAGGGCCGCGAAACAATCGCGCGATCGGCACTCGTCGTGGCAGGAGCCAGGACAGGCCATCGGTCATCAGGGCACAGGGACGGACCGCCCGGTGGCTCGCTGTCTGTTCAGAATGGTGAGGGAAGAATTTGGTGGAGCCAAGCGGGGGCTCTGAAAGAAGTTTCCATCCCCTTGTAAACGCTGAAAGGCTAGACAGGCCAAGCGTTTCAGGGTACGCGAGCGAGGTACGCAGTGGGGTACGCAGGGGGTTGGTTTGTCGAGAGCGTCTGGCGGCGATACCCGCTATCTGGAAAGGATGGGAAACGGCGGGTGGCGGGTTACCATCGCCGTTCCACGGAGCCTTCACAAGAAGTTGGGGACTCGGCTCAAGCGGTCCCTTCAGACGGACAGTCTCGCAGTCGCCAATCAGATGAAGTGGCAAGCGGTTGCTGACCTGAAGGCGATAATCGACCACGCCACGGGGGCGGCAGATCACCACAAGCTGCGGCGCGAGGCGCTGGAAATGGCAGCCTATCTGCAGCGCGCGCAAACGGATGAGGAACGTGAGCTCCTCGACCTTGGCATATCCTTGCGCGCGGACGAACTCGCAGGTGATCCGGTTGCAACTGAAGTGGACCCGGAGAGCGGCGGTCCGCTGTACGAGCTCGATCCAGACCGCGCCAAGTTAGCGGGTGATTACGTTCGCATGGCGCGGGGTGAGATGACACCGCTCGATCACTATCACTCTGCCTACCTCGCACAGCTCCAAGTCAAACCTCGGACGCGCGCGGACGATGAGCGTGCGCTCGCTTACCTCCTGACTTGGTGCGAGCGCGAGCGTGTCCCGCCCGATATTCAGTCGATCAGCCGTAAGGTCGCTGTGAGGTTCATGGATGGGCTCCACACGGTCGCTGGCTCCAAGAGCCCCGTCACCCTTCAGAAGTACCTCAATCGCCTTGGATGCTACTGGAAGTGGCTTCTTCACCGGGAGCACGTCACCTCCAACGTCTGGCAGGGGCTGAAGTACGCGAAGCCGGTCGTGCCCCATGACGAGCTTGAGCGACCGTTCTCCGAAGACGAGATGCTGCGACTTCTGAATGGACCGGCATCTGAGGCAATGCATGACCTCATGAGGATTGCGGCGCTTACGGGTGCCCGCATCGACCCCATCGTCGACCTGAAGGTGAAAGACTGCCGTGACGGCGTCTTCATGTTCAAGCCTCAGAAGAAAGAGAAGTCCCCCCGCGCGGTGCCGATCCACTCGGCCCTCACGGAGATAGTCGAGCGGCGCGTGAACGGACGCGCTGACGACGATGATTTCTTCCCCGAGTGGCCATCGCCTCAGAACGGGTCGCTGCGGGAGCGGTCGTTCAAGGCATCCAATGCCTTCACCAGCTATCGTAGATTGGTCAATGTGGATGCAACCGTTCCGGGGAAGCGCCGAGCGCTGACGAATTTCCACTCGTTCCGCCGTTGGTTCATCACAGAGGCAGAGCGAGCCGATCAGCCTGAGCACATCATAGCCGCCGTTGTCGGGCACAAGAGACAGGGTATGACCCTTGGACGGTATTCGGCAGGGCCTCTCATGGAACAGGCACGTCGCTGCGTCGAGGCCGTGCGGCTACCCGACCGAGATTCTGACCACCCGGACAGGGAGACCAGCTGATTACCCGACCCTCTAACGGTGCCGATTACCCGACCCTTACGGGGAGAGCGACCAGAGGTATTAGGGGGAGGAGAGGTCTTGATCAGGGAGTTCCTGATGAGGTCTCCCCTCTCCCTGTTTCTCTAATGGCGATGATGATGGTGGATAGACGATCATCCCCACCTAGACCAAGAGAGAGAGGGGAACCTATAGTAGACCTATAGGTGTGCCCACTAGGGTCGAGACTCGATCAAACCCAGAAGGCAATGATGGTCGCGAGGGCGACGGCGGACAGGAAGTTCGCGGCGAGCTTGTCGTAGCGGGTTGCGACGCGTCGAAAGTCCTTGAGGCGGCAGAAGGCAGCTTCGATCCGCCAGCGCTCACGGTAGCGTCGTTTGTCGTAGACGACCGGTGTCTTCCGGCTTGATCGGCCTGGGATCACGGGCCTCCCGCCGACATTGCGAAGCCGCTGCCGCAGGGCATCAGCATCATAGCCCTTGTCAGCGGTGAACCAGCGCACCGGTCCCGCAGCATCCAGCAGGTCATTTGCAGCACCCACGTCGCTGATATTGCCGGGTGTCAGCCGGAGGATCGCCGGGCGGCCGAGGCAGTCGGTGATGGCATGGATCTTTGTTGTCTGCCCGCCTCGGGAAGGGCCGATTGCCTGCGCCTTCGCCCCCCTTTTCCTCCATGAGCAGATCGGTGTGCTTTCACGTAGGTGGAGTCGATCGAGGCTGAGCGGCTCAGCACACCTGTTGCGACCAGTGCCTCCAGAATGCTGGTCCAGATTCGCCGTCGGGACCAGCGGTTGAAGCGGTTATAGATCGTCGTTGCAGGTCCGTATTCGCTCGGGCAGTCCTGCCAACGGCTGCCGGTCTTGAGAACGTGCAGGATGCCGCTGATGACCCGGCGATCATCTACGCGACGCGCCCCTGGCTGGTTCTTTGGCAGATGCGGCTCGATAGCGGCCCACGCCTCGTCGTTCAGCCAGAACAGTCGTGCCATCCGATCCTCCCTTGGCTCCTTTGCGCACGAGGGAATCCGATTTGCTCCGAAGCTTCAACAGGATGAATGGGTATCGACCCTAGGACCGGTCTCGCACACGAGGAGCAAATCGGCGGCCCCTCGTCAGGCACGAATAACCACCTAAGACGGTCCCTTCGCGTCGACGGGATATCTCCGATGAAACTCCGAGCTGGTCTTCTTGCAGTCGTCGTGACAGCATCACCTGCATCGGCCATCGCAGTCGATGAAAGCGGCGCAGCACTAGTGCACATTCATGGCTCGCACACCTGCGCGCGCTATCTTCAGACCTACGCGGACGAGCAAGCCGCGCGGTCACGAGTGAATACTCCCAGAGAGGGGGTCTACTATGACATGGGCTTCGCCAACTCATTCTCTTACGTCATGGGGGTCATGAACGGCATCAACATGGCGAAGGAAGGTAGGGTTGACTGGTTTCACCGGAGTACGGCCACTACCATGTTGGTCATCAAGACACGTTGCGAGGCGGAGCCGACAAGTTCCGTTCCCGACGTCCTGTATAATTTGACGGTGGAGTAGCGGGTCCAGGACACTTCTATCCGTGGCTCAGTTGGGCGTCGCCGCCCTTCAGTGCCACACAGCAGCCCCTACAAGAGTGTTTGTATGTTCCCGTTGCCCAATCCACGGGAGGGCCTGAACGCTCATTCTGCCCCCCTCCTGAAGGCCCCCAACGCATGAAGGTTATCCTAGCCATCAGCCTGCTCGCTAATCTCTGGTTGGCCACCACGGTGATCCGCTTGGAGAACTTCCACTACGCCGTTCAGACGGGAATGTGCACAGAGCATTCAGGCGATCCCATCGCCCACCAGAAGTGCCTTAACGAAACTGAGACGCGGACCCACTGGGGATGGCATCTCGGGTACGCCTTAGGGGTGTTCTAGAGGGCCGTTTTGGGAGCCGAAAAATCTGAGTGGGCATCGATGAAAACCGGCTCTTCCGGCCCCCCTTACCCCTCCCAAACCAATCGCCATCACCCCACCCGGCTGATGCAGCGCGGACCAGTAAAACCGACAGAGTTCGACCCATGTCGGTCGTTAGTGTCGGCATCAATCTTGAAACCGGAAATCGCGAGCTGCGATAGTTGTCGTTGCTTTCCTTTCAATGAGATGCCAACCGACACCGCACATCCATTGTCACAGTGTCGGACCAGGCCAGCGATTATTTGGAAAGAGTTTTTCGACTACAGCAGACAGGGAAAGAACTCCCCGGTCATGCAGGTGACGGCCCATGATCTGCAAGCCGATCGGGCGGCCGTCATTTGTGAAGCCGATCGGAACTGAAGCCGCAGGTTGACCCGTAAAGTTTGCGAGCGCAGAGAATGGAACCCACGCTGACGGAGGAAGGGAATGCCCCGCTATTTCCGCCGGGCCGTATGCATCTACTGGAAACGCCGCCGTTGCGGTTGTCGGCATAAGCAGGAAATCAAAGTCGGCCATGAAATTGGCGGTGATATTGACAACCCGCTTCCGCTCCAAAAGTGCGGCAGTGAACTGGTCCGCGCTCCACGTGCGCTCAAGGATGCTCCCTATCCAGCCGTCCAATTCGATCCCGCGCTCGGCGGCCATGGCTTTGAGGCCCGCCCGATCCGTCTCAAGCGCAACGAGTGTGTCGAGCAGGACTTCTGTGTTGCCAACGGCCGGATAAGCGCAGTCGATGGTCCCGAATATCCTTGCCAACTGCCGGACGGCATTTTCGAAGACCGCGCGCACTTCCTGATCGACGGGCGCAAAGCCCAGGTCATGCGTATATGCGATGCGGACATCTTTCATCGCTTCCACGCCGTCCAAAGCCCAATCGCTGGCTTCCGATGGGAGAGAATGCCTGTCGTACGGGGTGGAGCCGCTGATAACAGATAGGGCCAGAGCGGCATCCGCCGCGTTGCGGGTCATTGGGCCGATGTGCTCCAGGGACTCCCAACTGGACTGGCCAGGATAGCGTTCGTCGCGACACGTCGGATAAAGAGGCACACGTCCCCAGGATGGCTTCATGCCGAAGACGCCGGATAGCGACGCGGGGATCCGTATTGAGCCGCCGCCGTCACTTCCCAGGGCCAATGGAACCATCCTAGCGGCAATAGCAGCGGCCGAGCCGGCACTGGAACCACCCGGGGTCAGAGCCGTGTTCCATGGATTCCGCGTCGTGGGGAAAAGGTGGTTGTGGCCGACAGCACCGTACCCAAACTCGGACGTATTGGTTTTGCCGACGATGATTGCATCCGCCTCTCTGAGGCGTTGGACTACGATATCATCTTGATCGGGCACAAAATCGTCATACAAACGCGAGCCAAACGTCGTGCGCAGACCGCGGGTGCAGATTAGGTCCTTTACAGCGACGGGAACACCTGCCAGCGGCCCGACGGGTAATCCAGCAGCAAGGCGGCGATCGATGTCCTCGGCTTGAGCGAGTGCCGTTTCATCCAAAGTGCAGAAGGCGTGTAAATCACGGTCGAGCGCTTCGATACGCGATATAGATGCCTCGGCAACCTCGCGCGCAGTCCATTGTCGATCGATAAGCGCTTTCGATAGCTGTCTTAGATCAAGCTCCAACGGCGACTTGTTAGGCATGCCCGATGCGTTCCCAGAATATGGCTCATCTCTCGAGATCAAAATACCAGATTCTCGCGCCCGCTTATCAACTATCCGTCTTGAAACCGGATCGACCGCTTCCCACCCATAGCCTCCTTTGGCGACGGTTCAGTTCAGGTATGCCTCCGGAGAACCGGTCCGGTGCTGGTTCTTGAAATATCAATTGACCACTCAAAGCGAACTGATATTTATCGGACCACCCAAACCGAACTTATGGTGATTCGATGCTTGTCCGCGCCTACCTCCGCGCCTCCACCCATGACCAAGACGCCAGCCGCGCCCAAGCCGACCTCGATTGCTTCGCGACCGACCGTGGTCTCACCGTCGCGGGCTACTATCGCGAGAACGAGAGTGGCGCGAAGCTAGCCCGTCCTGAGCTGTTTCGCCTTCTCGCCGACAGTCGTCCGGGGGACATCCTGCTGGTCGAGCAAGTCGACCGGCTATCCCGCTTGACCTCAGGCGACTGGCAGAAGCTGCGCGCTGAGATTGCTGCTCGTCAGGTCCGCGTGGTCGCTCTGGACCTTCCGACCTCTTGGATGCTTGCGGATGCCGACGCGGAGAGTTTCACAGCACGCATGGCGGAAGCCATCAATGGCATGCTTCTCGACATGCTCGCGGCTGTAGCTCGCAAGGACTACGATGATCGTCGCAGGCGGCAGCAACAGGGCATCGCGAAGGCCAAGACCGAGGGGAAGTATCGGGGAAGGCCGGAAGACACTGAGCGCAACGCGGCCATTGTGCGTCTGCTGGAGAGCGGGCAAACTTGGTCGAGCATTGTCGCGGCGACGGGCTGTTCCCGGTCGACCCTATCAAAGCTTGCCAAACGGGTGGGCTCGAAGACGCGCGCCACAGATCAGGCTGTTTAGAGATTCGACGAAAAACGCCACCTACTTTGATGATCGCACGCCGGGGGGCGTATCGGTCTTCTGGTACTTCTAGGAAGCTCGCGATACCAAGGGTGGTCAGAGGTTGCCTCGCGTTCCATTTTCAACGAATCACGGTCGGCTCCCGATCGTGACCCTGCTAAGCTGGCCGGCCGTTCCACGTGCTCAATCTTGAAAGGCTCGCGCTTCGGTTTGATCCGCGTCCGCGCCAGTGCGCATAGGGACTTCGGTAGCTCAGCGAAGTGCCATTGGAACGCTAGACATTCCAGGCTGTCCGGCGCAAGGCAAGGCACAGAATGTTGTGGAACTGATACGGAGGCGTACCCAACTCGGCGCATAGCAACTAAAGATATGCGTGGAGGCTGCCAAAATGTCGATCGACCAATACCTTTCGGACATCCTGACGCGCGAGGCAGTAGACACGGGACCATTCTCGCCGGCCTTGGCCGTGAGAGAAGCGATCGAACCGATCGTCGGCGAATGGGCAGGGCAGTTCCTAATCTCTTTCGAGCCCAGCGGGTCGTTTGCCAAAGGCACGGCAAACGGGTCGTCTACCGACATCGACCTCTTCATCTCGCTTGCGTCGAATGTGAACGAGACGCTCAAGGAAGTTTACGAGAGCTTGTTCGACCGGTTTCAGGTCAAAGGCTACGCTCCTCGCCGACAGAACGTTTCGATCGGCGTCACAGTGCAGGGCATCGACGTAGATCTGGTCCCCGGTAAGTTGCAGAACGTGTTCAGCGACGATCACAGTCTCTACCGAAGGAAGGCGGACACCTGGACCAAGACGAACGTCCGGGAGCACGTACGCGTCGTGTCAGGAAGCGCCCACAGAGACGTCATGCGCCTTATGAAGCTGTGGCGCGACCAGCGCGGCTTCGACGTTCCGAGTTTTCTTCTCGAACTGACGGTGATTGAAGCGTTGCGGAACGACTTGTTCAGCAACTTGGAACGGCGGGTGGTGATGACGCTCGAACACGTCCGCGCCCGCTTCCAGACCGCCCGCGTAGTGGATCCAGCGAACGGGGCGAACATTGTCTCGGACGACGTGGATGAAGGAACAAAACTCCACGTCGCCCGCACGGCCGAGGCGTTGCTCGGACCGAACGGCAAATGGCTCGACTTCGTGAGATGAGTTGGAATCTACACGCTCTCCTATCCGGCCTTCACGAAGAAATTCAGGACCGCTTAGAGAGAGCGCGCAACAATGTTGGTCATCCGGTGGCGAAAGGAGATGCTACCGAGGGCATCTGGATCGAGTTGCTACAGACGTACCTGCCAAGGCGATACACCGTCGACAAGGCATTTGTCTGCGATAGCAAAGGCCAATTCTCTGATCAGATCGACATCGTGATCTATGATCGGCAGTACACTCCAATCACCTTCCAGGCTGAGGGTAACAAGATCATCCCGGCGGAGAGTGTCTACGCAGTTTTCGAGGCCAAGCAGTCCCTTGATGCCCGGAACATTGCGTATGCAAGGAAGAAGGCGGCGACGGTCCGTGCGCTACACCGGACCAGCTTGCCGATCCCAACGGCGAACGGCGTGGCGCCAGCACGTGCAGAAATTTACATCTTCGCCGGGATCCTCACGTTCGAAAGCGAGTGGAAACCCGCGCTTGGGAGGGCACTGACCGACGCTTTGGTGGCAGACGACCCGAACGAAAAGCTCGATCTAGGTTGTGTTGCCGCACACGGAACATTCGAGAGCATGGAGGACGGCGGCTACCGTGTTCAGGAAGAAGGCCGTCCAGCCGCCGCGTTCCTTTTCGAACTGATCACCCGGCTACAGTTCTCGGCGACAGTGCCAATGCTGGATCTTCGTGAATACGCGAAGTGGCTGGCGCCGGAGGGTCAGTCTGGCAGCTAGCAGGTTTGCGACGGTGTTGTACCCACCTACTCACAGCCCTGCAGCCTACTCGTAGCCGCACTGCATAGGGTATTTCGCGCGGGTACGCGATGAGGTACGCACTCTAGCTCGAAACTGGCTAGGCCACTGTAATATATGCGTTTTTGTAAGGCAAAAAATAAATGGTGGAGCCAAGCGGGATCGAACCGCTGACCTCTACAATGCCATTGTAGCGCTCTCCCAGCTGAGCTATGGCCCCACGCCGCCGGTTGACCGGCGAATGTCGGAGCCCGTCTGGTGGTCGGGCTCGCGTTGTGTGGGCGGGGTTTAATCAAGCCCGCCGCGAGGGTCAAGTGGTTTTCCCTCGTCAGGATGCGATGCCGGCAAATTTTCCGGAACCGCCTGTTTTCGCAACGGTCCCGCCGGCCGGTCGGCCGACGGTTGTGCGCCTTGAAGACCGGATCAGTCCTCGTCGTCGTCGCGACCGCCGCCGATGATGTCGGAGACGTCGTCGTCGTCATCCTCGTCGTCCGGCAGATAGGCGGCGTCGTCGTCGTCGTCGTCGGTGGCGTCTTCGTCGTCGGTCTCGTCGACATCCGGCTTGGCCTTGGCGGTGCCGGCGCCCTCTTCTTCCTCGACGTCGTTGAGCGACACGGTGTTGTCGGTCTGCTCGATCTCCACCGTATCGTCCTCATCCTCCTCTTCCTCGTCGGCCGCCTGCTTGGCGGCCGCTGCCTTGGCCTTCGCCTTGGCGGCAGCGGCGGAGGAGCGCGAAACCTCGACGGTCTCGAAGAACGACAGCGGATAGGTCTTGCCGGTGAAGGGCGAGACGATCGGATCGCGGTTCAGGTCGTAGAATTTCTTCCCGGTCTCGGGATCGGTCCGCTTGGTACCAAGTTCGGGTTTCGCCATTATCGCCTCGTGATGATCGGGATGGTCGCCTGACGCGTCCAACTGGTTGATCGGGGTCCGGGTTGCATGCGGCGGTCGATGTCCGCCGATCCGCGGCCCAGGCCGGAACAGGCAGACCGGGCCGCCGAGCGCTGCGACGAAGCCGCCGGCCCCGCCGCGGCAAGCCCGTGACGCGGCCGGTATCTGGCGCTTTCGCGACGCTGTGCCGGTCCGTTGAAAATCGGTTGGTCCCATACGGCCTAGACCGGCCCTTGTCAAAGCCCGATTCGGGCGACAGAAAGGGCCGCCGTCCCGGCCGCCGATTTCCACCCCGGCAGGCGGGACGACAGGGTGGCCGCCGCGCGGCCCCGATGCCGCCGACCGGGCCCTTCGCCCGCCGCGCCACGACGCCAGGCCACCCGTGCGGGGCCAGAGAGAACCGGGAAGAACGTCACATGCATGGAAGCGCAGCCAACCCCCGGCCGATCGCCGCTCGCCATTCGGCCGCGCTGACCGGCACGGTCACGGTTCCCGGCGACAAGTCGATCTCGCATCGCGCCTTCCTGTTCGGCGGCATCGCAGCCGGAACAACCCGCGTCACCGGGCTTCTGGAAGGCGAGGACGTGATCGCCACCGGCAATGCCATGCGCGCGATGGGCGCGCAGATCCGCAAGGAGGGCGAGACCTGGGTGGTCGAGGGCGTCGGCAATGGCTGCCTCCTGGAGCCCGAGGGCATCATCGATTTCGGCAATGCCGGCACCGGCGTGCGCCTGACCATGGGGCTGGTCGGCTCCTATGATTTCGGCGCCACCTTCGTCGGCGACGCCTCGCTCTCCAAGCGCCCGATGGGCCGGGTCCTGGATCCGCTGCGGCTGATGGGCACCCAGGTCGTGGCGCGTTCGGGCGACCGTCTGCCGCTGTCGCTGCACGGGCCGCGCGTCGCCGCGCCGATCGAGTACCGGGTGCCGATGGCGTCGGCGCAGGTCAAATCGGCCGTGCTGCTCGCCGGCCTCAACGCACCCGGCATCACCACCGTCGTCGAACCGGTGATGACACGCGACCACACCGAGAAGATGCTGCAGGGCTTCGGCGCCGCGCTGGAAGTGGAGACCGACGCCGAGGGCGTGCGCCATATCCGGCTCGAGGGTCAGGGCGACCTCAAGGGCGTCGCCGACTTCACCGTGCCGGGCGATCCGTCCTCGGCGGGCTTCCCGGTCGTCGCCGCGCTGATCGTGCCGGGCTCCGACGTGACGGTGGAGAACGTCCTGATGAACCCGACCCGCAGCGGCCTCGTCGAGACGCTGATCGAGATGGGCGGGTCGATCGAGATCCTGAACCGGCGCGTGGCCGGCGGCGAGGACGTCGCCGATTTGCGCGTGCGCCATTCGGAGCTGACGGCGGTCGAGGTGCCGGCCGAGCGCGCGCCGTCGATGATCGACGAATATCCGGTGCTGGCCATGGCCGCCGCCTTCGCCAGGGGCACCACGGTCATGCGCGGCCTCGACGAGCTGCGGGTCAAGGAGAGCGACCGCCTCGCCGCCGTTGCCGCCGGGCTCGCCGTCAACGGCATCGTCCACGAGGAGGGCGCCGACTGGCTGACCGTGACCGGCAATCCGGACGGCCGCGGCCCGGACGGCGCCTATGGCGGCGGCACGGTGGCCACCCATCTCGACCACCGCATCGCCATGAGCTTCCTGGTGCTGGGCATGGCCTGCGAGCGCGCCGTCACCGTCGATGACGGCCGGATGATCGCGACCAGCTTCCCGGCGTTCCAGGCGATGATGGCCGGCCTCGGCGCCGATCTGTCCGACGGAGCATGATTTGACGGCGTTTCTGGCGCTCCTGTTCTTCTCGCCGCTGGCCTTCATCTACGGGCGTTATCGCGCCCGCCAGCTGCGGGCCGCGCCGGGAACCCTGAAGGGCCGCCTCGCCGCACTGCTTCCCATGCCGCTCTTCGTCGCCGGCTGCGTCGTCCTGGCCGTCCTCCATGCCAATGCGCCGCTCGGCGCGGGCGACGCGGTGCTGGCCACCGGCAACGGCGTCATCGACTTCGTCATCGGCGCAGCCCGCAAGATCGGCGAACTGGCGCTGATCCTGTTCATGGTGGCGATCCCCTATCTCCTCGGCGCGGTGATCGCCGCCGTGCTGCTGGTTCTCGACGCCCGCGGTGTCACCACCCTTGCCACTCCGACGCCCGAACCGGATGCGTCGGCCAATACGGATTGACCCCATGACCACGGCGCTCACCATCGCGATCGACGGCCCTGCGGCGGCCGGCAAGGGCACGCTGGCCAAGCGCGTCGCGGCGCATTACGGCCTGCCCTATCTCGACACCGGGCTGCTCTACCGCGCCGTCGGCAAGCTCGCCGACGATCGCGGCGTCGATCTCGACGATGCGCAAGCGACCGGCGCGATCGCCACGGAGCTCGACACCAGCCATCTCGACGACGGATCGCTGCGCGGCCGCGAGGCCGGTGAACTCGCCTCGCGCGTCGCCGTGCACGGCGCGGTCCGCACGGCGCTCACCGAATTCCAGCGCAGCTTCGCCGCCCGCGCCGAGGGTGCGGTGCTGGATGGCCGCGACATCGGCACGGTGATCTGCCCGCAGGCGCGGGTGAAGATCTTCGTCACGGCTTCCGCCGAGGTGAGGGCGCGCCGGCGCACTGACGAACTCGCCGCCAAGGGCCGCGACGTGGATTACGAGCGGATTCTCGCCGAAGTGCGCGAGCGGGACGCCCGCGATGCCGGCCGTGCCATCGCGCCGCTGCGGCCGGCGCCCGATGCACACTTGCTGGACACCAGCGAATTGGGTATAGAAGCGGCGTTCCAGGCGGCCTGCGCGGTCATCGATCGCGCCCTGGCCTGACGGAACGGAGTTTGCGGGGCGGGTTCAGAACTGGACCACGTCCTTTTCGGCTATCGGCCTGCGCGTATCTGCCGGCCCTGCCCAGAGCTTCGATATCACCTGTCCGGCCGCGGTCCCGCGCGCCGCACGAATGCCGACCCGCCTAGAGGCGGTCGTCCTTCGGGCCCCTCCCCGCCGTCAACGCCGGGATGGGCCGGACCGCGATCCCGGACGTTTGCAACGTCTGACCCGGGGCCTCGCCCCACGGCGCGCTGCTCTCTCGACCAGACCGAGAGAGTCCCCAAGGAGTAGGAATGTCCAACGTATCCCCGCGCGAAGATTTCGCCTCACTGCTCGAAGCCTCGTTCCATGAGCAGGACGTCGCCGAAGGCATGGTCGTCAAGGGCACCGTCGTCGCGATCGAGAAAGACATGGCCGTCATCGACGCCGGCCTGAAGGTCGAGGGTCGTGTCGCCCTCAAGGAATTCGGCGCCAAGGGCGCAGACGGTGGTCTCCAGGTCGGCGACGTCGTCGAGATCTATGTCGAGCGCATCGAGAACGCCCTCGGCGAAGCCGTCCTGTCGCGCGACAAGGCGCGCCGCGAGGAGAGCTGGGTTCGCCTCGAGGAGAAGTTCAACAACAACGAGAAGGTCGAAGGCCAGATCTTCAACCAGGTCAAGGGCGGCTTCACGGTCGACCTCGACGGGGCCGTGGCCTTCCTGCCGCGCTCGCAGGTCGACATCCGTCCGATCCGCGACGTCGGCCCGCTGATGAACACGCCGCAGCCGTTCCAGATCCTGAAGATGGACAAGCGTCGCGGCAACATCGTCGTGTCGCGCCGGACCGTGCTCGAAGAGAGCCGTGCGGAGCAGCGTTCGGAGATCGTCCAGAACCTCGAAGAGGGTCAGGTCGTCGACGGTATCGTCAAGAACATCACCGATTACGGCGCCTTCGTCGACCTTGGTGGCATCGACGGTCTGCTGCATGTGACCGACATGGCATGGCGCCGCGTCAACCATCCGACCGAGATCCTGCAGATCGGTCAGACGGTGAAGGTCCAGATCATCCGCATCAACCAGGAGACGCATCGCATCTCGCTGGGCATGAAGCAGCTCGAGGCCGATCCCTGGGATGGCATCGGCGTCAAGTACCCGATGGGCGTCAAGGTCACCGGCCGCGTCACGAACATCACCGACTACGGTGCGTTCGTCGAGCTGGAGCCGGGCATCGAAGGCCTCATCCACGTCTCCGAGATGTCCTGGACGAAGAAGAACGTCCATCCGGGCAAGATCCTCTCCACCTCCCAGGAGGTCGAGGTCGTCGTTCTCGAGGTCGACCCGAACAAGCGCCGCATCTCGCTGGGTCTCAAGCAGACGCTCGCCAATCCGTGGGAGAGCTTCCGCGACCAGTTCCCGATCGGCACGATCGTCGAGGGCGAGGTCAAGAACAAGACCGAGTTCGGCCTGTTCATCGGTCTGGACGGCGACGTGGACGGCATGGTCCACCTGTCGGATCTCGACTGGAACCGTCCGGGCGAGCAGGTCATCGAGGAGTTCAACAAGGGCGACCTCGTCAAGGCCCAGGTGCTCGACGTCGACATCGACAAGGAGCGCATCTCGCTCGGCATGAAGCAGGTCGGTGGCGATCCGTTCGTCGAGGCGGCTGAAGCCGGTGACGTGCGTCGCGGCGCCGTGGTCACCTGCGAGGTCACGGAAGTGAAGGATGGCGGCCTGGAAGTGAAGATCGTCGATACCGATCTGACCTCCTTCATCCGTCGCTCCGACATCGCCCGCGATCGCGACGAGCAGCGCCCCGAGCGTTACTCGGTCGGCCAGAAGATCGACGCCCGCGTCACGCAGTTCGACAAGAAGGCGCGCCGCGTCGGCGTGTCGATCAAGGCGCTGCAGATCGCCGAAGAGAAGGAAGCCGTCGCACAGTTCGGTTCGTCCGACTCCGGCGCGTCGCTGGGCGACATCCTCGGCGCGGCCCTGAAGGGTCGTGGCGACGAAGAATAGGCCCTAGGGCCTTCGCATTCCGCGCCGCTTCAGGTGGCGCGGAATGTTTCACGTGAATCAAAAAGGCCCGCGGCGAGAGCTCTCCGCGGGCCTTTTCTCGTCAGCTTCTCCAGACACAGAGCGCACCGCCATGCAGCTTCCCGACGGCTTCACCGCCATCCCGCCCGGCAAGATCGCCGCCATCGCCACGGTGCTGGAGATGACCGCGCCGCCGGCCGGGCTCGAGCCGCTGCCGGGCGAGGCGAACTGGCAGTTCCAGCGCGTCACCGAGCCCGATCCGGCCTGGTACGAGGCGCTGTATCGCCGCATCGGCGGCAATCATCTGTGGTATTCGCGGCTGGCGCTGACCGCAGAAGAGCTGGCCGCGACGATCCGGCATCCGGATGTGGCGATCCACACGCTCGACGTGGACGGGGTGCCGCAGGGGCTGGTGGAGCTGGATTTCCGCGAGGACGGCGCCTGCGAGCTGGTGTTCTTCGGCGTGACCGAGGTGCTGATCGGCACCCGCGCGGCGCGCTTCATGATGGGCCGCGCCATCGCCGCCGCCTTCGCCCGGTCGATCGACAAGCTCTGGCTGCACACCAACACGATGGACCATCCCAAGGCGATGGCCTTCTACCGGCGCTCGGGTTTCACGCCGGTGCGCCAGATGGTGGAGGTCGCCGACGATCCGCGCCTCATTGGCCTGTTCGACCGGCAGGCGGCACCGCATTTCCCGATGATCGGAGAGCGCGCGGCGGACTGATCCGCGATTGCTTTGCCGGCGCTGGTCGCCGGCGTATCATGGCTGGCGGGTATAAAAGGGGGACGCCTCGCGACGCCCCCGAATTGTCATGCGGTCTCGTCGAGGCTTTCGACGACGACATTGTCGTTGGTGTAGATGCAGATCTCGCCGGCGATCTTCATGGCGCGGCGGGCGATCTCCTCGGCGTCGTAATCCGTATCCGCAAGCGCCCGCGCCGCGGCCAGCGCGTAATTGCCCCCCGAGCCGATGGCGATCACACCGTGCTCGGGCTCGAGAACGTCGCCATTGCCGGTGAGCGTCAGCGTCACCTGCCGGTCGGCGACGATCATCATCGCCTCCAGACGGCGCAGATAGCGGTCCGTGCGCCAGTCCTTGGCGAGTTCAACGCAGGCGCGCATGAGCTGGTCGGGATATTGCTCGAGCTTGGCCTCCAGCCGCTCCAAGAGGGTGAAGGCGTCGGCGGTCGCGCCCGCGAAGCCGGCGATGACATCGCCCTTCTTGCCGATCCGGCGCACCTTGCGGGCATTGCCCTTCATCACCGTATTGCCGAGCGACACCTGCCCGTCGCCGGCGATGACCACCTTGCCGCCCTTGCGCACGGTGACGATGGTGGTGCCGTAGATCGTGGCGGGGTCGTGGTTTTCCATGCTCATCGCACTGTCCTTTTCCATCCAGCAGGCCGCTGCGCCGTTCGAGGCCGCAGGAACCGCCGATCCGGGCCCCATGTGGGCCTTCGGGCCGGCCTTGCCAAGGAAGCGGCCTGCGAGGTGACATCTGCCATGGGGCGGTGGTAAGAGCGCCGGGACATTCCCCGCGAAGGTGACAGCGATGGGCCAGACTGCCGGGCGGCGTGATGCCGTCGTCGAGAGACAGACCAACGAGACCGCGATCCGCGTGCGCGTCGACCTTGACGGCAGCGGCCGTTCGACCATCGATACCGGCGTCGGCTTCTTCGACCACATGCTCGAACAGCTGTCGCGGCATTCGCTGATCGACATGGACATCTCGGCCAAGGGCGATCACCACATCGACGACCACCACACGGTCGAGGACACCGGCATCGCGCTTGGCCAGGCGATCCGGCAGGCTCTGGGCGAGCGCCGCGGCATCCGTCGCTACGCCTCGCTCGACCTTGCCATGGACGAGTGCCTGACCCGCGCTGCGATCGACGTGTCGGGCCGGCCGTTCCTCGTCTTCAAGGCCGAGTTCTCGCGCCACAAGATCGGCAGCTTCGACACCGAGCTGGTGCAGGAATTCTTCCAGGCGCTGGCGCAGAATGCCGGCGTGACGCTGCATCTGACCAATCTCTATGGCAGCAACGCCCACCATGTCGCCGAGACCTGCTTCAAGGCGGTGGCACGGGTGCTGGGCGACGCCGTGGCGATCGATCCGCGCCAGGCCGACCTCGTGCCCTCCACCAAGGGCACGCTGGCGTGACCGGGCGGGCGGCGGGACGGCCATGGGCCTGAAGCGCTTCATCGCCTTCGAGCCCGGCGAGACCGCCGCCGGGGCGCGCTCCGACGGCGTGGTCTTCGTGCGCGACGGCTTCTCCTTCTGGGCGTTCCTGTTCACCGTCCTGTGGCTGTGGCGGTACCGGCTCTGGCTGGAAGGTCTCGCGACGCTGCTCGTGCTCGTCGCCATCAGCCTGTGGGGCGAGGCCAGCGGCCATTCCTTCGCGGCCTCGCTTCTGCAGCTTCTCGTCGGCCTTCTCGTCGCGCTGGAGGGCCCGAGCCTGCGCGCCTGGCGCTATCGCCGCAAGGGATGGCGCGAGAGCGCCGCCTTCCTGGCCAGCGACCGGGCCGAAGCCGAGCTCACCTATTTTTCCACGGCCGGACGGCCCGCCGATCCCGCGAGCGCCACCGCGCCGTGGCCGGCGCCGGGGCCGATGTCGCGCCGACGCGGAACCTCGACCCGCAGCGCCGGGTTCTTCGGTGCCATGGAGCAACGATAGACACATGCAGACCGTCGCCATCGTCGATTACGGTTCGGGCAATCTGCGCTCGGCCACCAAGGCCTTCGAGCGCGCCGCCCGAGAGAGCAATGCCAATGCCGAGATCGTCCTCACCGACGATCCGCAGGTGGTGCTGGCCGCCGACCGCATCGTCCTGCCGGGCGTGGGCGCCTATGCCGATTGCCGTGCCGGCCTCGATGCCGTCCCCGGCATGACCGAGGCGCTGCGCGAAGCCGTCGAGACCAGGGCCCGGCCCTTTCTCGGCATCTGCGTCGGCATGCAGCTGATGTCGTCCTATGGCCGCGAGAAGGCGGTCACGGAAGGCCTCGGCTGGATCCCGGGCGACGTCGTGCGGATCGAGCCGGCGGACCCGACGCTGAAGGTGCCGCAGATCGGCTGGAACACCATTCACGTGAATCACGACCACGCGCTGCTGGCTGGCATCCCCACCGAGGAAGGCGGGCTGCACGCCTATTTCGTGCATTCCTACCATCTGGTGGCGCGTAACCCGGACGACGTCGTCGCCACTGCCGATTACGGCGGTCCGGTCACGGCGATCGTCGCCAATGGCAACAAGGCCGGCACCCAGTTCCATCCGGAAAAGAGCCAGACGCTGGGCCTCGGCCTGATCGCCAATTTCCTGTCGTGGAACCCCTGATCCGGCCGCACGCGGCCACCTGAAAGCCTGGACGCCATGCCCATTCTCTTCCCCGCCATCGACCTCAAGGACGGCGCCTGCGTGCGCCTGAAGCTCGGCCTGATGGACCAGGCGACGGTCTACAATGCCGACCCGGCCGCCCAGGCGCGCGAGTTCCGTGACGCCGGCTTCGACCATCTGCATGTGGTCGACCTCAACGGCGCCTTTGCCGGCCGCGCGATCAACGACGCCGCCGTCGACGCCATTCTGGCGGCAGTCGGCTCGCAGATGAAGGTGCAGCTTGGCGGTGGCATCCGCTCCATGGAGGATATCGAGCGCTGGCTGGACAAGGGCCTGGCCCGGGTCATCCTCGGCACGGTCGCCGTGCGCGATCCCGACCTCGTCCGCGCGGCGGCCCGGCGGTTCCCCGGCCAGATCGCCGTTGGCATCGACGCCAAGGGCGGCAAGGTCGCCGTCGAGGGCTGGGCCGAGACCTCCGAGCTGACCGTGGTCGATCTCGCCCGCCAGTTCGAGGATGCCGGCGTGGCGGCGGTCATCTACACCGATGTCGATCGCGACGGCATCCTGACCGGCATCAACTGGGACGCCACCATCGATCTGGCCGAACAGGTCTCGATCCCGGTGATCGCGTCCGGCGGCCTCGCCTCGCTGGCCGATGTCGTGCGCCTGACCATGCCCGACGCCAGACGCCTCGAAGGCGCGATCTCCGGCCGGGCGCTCTATGACGGCCGCATCGACCCGAAGGAAGCGCTGGACGTCCTGTCCGGCAAGGGCTGAGCCAAGAGGCTGCCGTGAGGCGTCAAACACCGTGGCGGTCTTCATCGCCGTGCGGGTCCGGGTTATGATGCGCGTATGAACATCCATGCCGGTGCCATCAGGACGGCCGATGATTTCCTGCGCTGGAACGAAGGGCGCGAGGGAAAGCGTGAATTCGTGCGGGGAAGGATCGTCGAGATGATGGTCAACGTCTCCCGCAACCACGCGAAGCTCGCTGCGAGGCTGACGGCAATTCTCATCGGCGCACTGGACGAGACCGCCTACGATATCGGCACGGCGGATTTCGCCATCCGCACGCCGGGCGGCATCCGCTATCCCGATGTCTTCGTCGACCGGGCCGGCGGCAGCGGCCAGGATCTCGCCGCGCGCGAACCCGTCTTCCTGGCGGAGATTCTTTCGCCATCGTCGCTGGCGGTCGATTTCGGCGAGAAGGCGGAGGAATACACGGCCATCCCCTCGCTCGCCCATTATCTCGTCCTGTCCCAGGACGAGGCGCGGGTCTGGCTCTGGCGTCGCGGTGACGACGGCGCCTTCCAGCGGCCGGAAATGACGGTCGGCAGCGCGGCGGAGGTTGCCCTTGACGGGCTTGGAATCACGCTGGCTCTTGCCCACCTCTATCGCGGCATCGCATAAGGCGGAAAATTCGCCGTTTCCGCCCATCCGGACATTGCCCGTGCCCTCCCGACCCATCCCCTGCCCCGCCGACGAGAAGGCCACCCTTCCATGAGCCTCAAGGCACGCATCATTCCCTGCCTCGACGTCAAGGACGGCCGGGTGGTCAAGGGCGTCAATTTCGAGGGTCTGGTCGACGCCGGCGATCCGGTGGAGGCGGCGCGGGCCTATGACAGCGCCGGGGCCGACGAGCTCTGCTTCCTCGACATCACCGCCTCGTCGGACGACCGCGACACGATCTTCGACGTCGTCGCGCGCACCGCCGAGCAGTGCTTCATGCCGGTGACCGTCGGCGGCGGCGTGCGCACGGTCGCCGACGTTCGCAAGCTGCTCCTGGCCGGTGCCGACAAGGTGTCGATCAACACCGCGGCGGTGAAGCGGCCGGAATTCGTCGCGGAAGCCGCCGACAAGTTCGGCGACCAGTGCATCGTCGTCGCCATCGACGCGCGCCGGGTGGCCGAGGAGGGCGCCGCGCCGCGCTGGGAGATCTTCACCCATGGCGGCCGCACCGCCACCGGCATCGACGCCGTCGACTTCGCCCGCCAGGTCGTGGGGCTGGGCGCAGGCGAGATCCTGCTCACCTCCATGGACAAGGACGGCACCAAGTCCGGGTTCGACATCGAGCTGACCCGGGCGGTCGCCGATGCCGTCCACGTGCCGGTGATCGCGTCGGGCGGCGTCGGCACGCTGGATCATCTCGTTGCCGGCGTGCGCGACGGCCATGCGACGGCGGTTCTGGCCGCCTCGATTTTTCACTTCGGCACTTATACGATCGCGGAAGCCAAGGCCCATATGGCCGCCGCCGGCATCCCGATGCGGCTCGACCCGCCGGACTGACCGAAGCCTCGGCGGATCCGCGCAGCGAGCGCCGGCCTACGAAAGGGCATCATGACCGATTTCACGCTTGCCGACCTGGAGACCATCGTCGCCGCCCGCGCGACCTCCGACGACGCCGGCTCCTACACCGCGTCGCTCGCGGCCAAGGGAATTGGCCATGTCGCCAAGAAGCTCGGCGAGGAAGCGACGGAGACGGTGATCGCTGCCGTCTCCCAGGATGATGCGCGGGTGACCAGCGAGGCCGCCGACCTTCTCTACCACCTGCTCGTGACGCTGCATCTGCGCCACGTGCCGGTATCGGCGGTGATGGCCGAGCTCGGCAGGCGCACGGCCCAGACCGGCCTGCAGGAAAAGGCGGGGCGGCCCGACAGTTCGGCCGGATGATGGACCAGCTCGCCCCGTCGCGTTTCTCGCCCTACCGCATCTTTCCGGCGGCCGAATGGGCGAAGTTTCGCGCCGACGCGCCGCTGACGCTGACCGCCGATGAAGTTCGCCGGCTCCGCTCGATCGGCGACCCCGTCGATCTCGACGAAGTCGCGCGGATCTACCTTGCCGTCTCGCGCCTGCTCTATGCCCATGTCGAGGCCTCGCAGCTGCTGTTCGGGCAGCGCCAGAGCTTTCTCGCCGAGGATTCGGGGCAGAAGACGCCGTTCATCATCGGCATCGCCGGCTCGGTCGCGGTCGGCAAGTCGACCACGGCGCGCGTCCTGAAGGAGCTGCTCGCCCGCTGGCCGTCCTCGCCCAAGGTGGACCTGATCACCACCGACGGGTTTCTCTACCCGAACGCGGTGCTGCAGGCCGAGGGGCTGATGCAGCGCAAGGGGTTTCCCGAGAGCTACGACATCGGCGCGATCCTGCGCTTCCTGTCGGAGATCAAGGCCGGCGTGCCGCGGGTCGAGGCGCCGGTCTATTCGCATTTCTACTATGACGTGGTGCCGGGCCAGAGGGTCACCATCGACCGGCCGGACATCCTGATCTTCGAGGGTCTCAACGTCCTGCAGGTGCGCGACATGCCGGCCGACGGCACGGCGGTGCCCTTCGTGTCGGACTTCTTCGATCATTCGATCTACATCGATGCCGACGAGGCCGACATCAAGCGCTGGTACATCGAGCGCTTCATGCGGCTGCGCGAGACGGCGTTCCGCGAGACCGGCTCGTTCTTCCACCGCTACTCGCAGATCTCGCCCGAGGAAGCGCTGACCATCGCCCAGGGCCTGTGGTCGAACATCAACGAGATCAATCTCCACGCCAACATCCTGCCGACGCGGCCGCGCGCCGACCTGATCCTGCGCAAGGGGCCGGATCACCTCATCGAGCAGGTCGCGCTGCGCAAGCTCTGAGCCGGGCGCAGGCTCGCGGCATTCGGTTGGCCTGACTGCCGGCCGCGTAGCGCGTCGGACGGGCGCGGAGGCCGCAACCTTGCGCATATCTTCCGTTACGTTATCCTGCCTCTTTCCTCGTGCCGCTGCGCCGGCCCGTTCGCCGGTCCTCAGCAGGACGCCGATCGAGGTGGGACCGATGAAGTTCCGGCCGATAAAGTTCCGACGGCTGCAGGATCGCATTCTCGTCCGCCCCGTGGCGCCACCCGAGCAATCGTCCGGCCGCGTCCTGCCGGATAGTGCAGCGAACAAGCCGACCGAAGGGGAGATCGTCGCTGTGGGCCCCGGACGGCGGCGCAAGGGGCGGATCGCTTCGATGAACATGGCGGTGGGGGACCATGTGCTCTTCGCGCCAACGGCCGGCAGGCAGCGCAAGGTATCGGGCCAGGATCTCCTGGTTGTCCGCATGTCGGAGCTTCTCGGCGTGATGAACCGTTCCGCCCTTCCCGGCGAGCCGACCACGGGTCCGGCCCCGCCGACGCGTAAAGCGGAGCCGGATAAGGGGCCGGGGGATCGCGCGCGCGGCGTTGCGGGCAGGGTGCGGCGGCAGGTCGGCCCGCCGGGGCACGATCAGATGGAGCGGATGGGGCTGCCCGGTGAGCCGACGATCGGGCCGGGCCGGCCGCGGCCCGGCTCCGACGAGCCCGACGATACCTTCTAGTCCGCCGGGAGCCGCAGCATGGTCGCCAATCTCGCCAAGCTGGCCGATCGATCGTTCATTGTCGGCTTCCTGTTTCCGGCGCTGGTCTTCTACAGTTGCGCGCTGCTGCTGATCGTCGAACCGGTCAATCCGGCGCTCTACACGACACTGACCGAGTCCGTGACGCTGGGCGACGTTCTCTACAATGCCCTGCTCGTCTGGACGCTGGCGATCTTCCTGATGCTCGGCAACGATCCTCTCTACAAGCTGCTCGAGGGCTACTGGCCTCCCGTGTCCTGGATCAAGCCACTGAAGGCGCGTGAAGAACGGAAGCTCGACGCCATCGACAGCGAGATCGCGGCCCTGCGGGCCCGGTGGATCGCCGAGGGCGATGCCTTTCCCGCAAGTGATATCGCGCGCTACACCGAACTCATCAGGCAGCGGGTGGACCGGTACCCGGAGAAACCCGAATCCGTCCTGCCGACCCGCTTCGGCAACGCCATCCGGGCCTTCGAGACCTATTCGAGCGCCGTCTACCGGGTCGATTCGATCCCGCTCTGGATTCACCTCTCGACGGTCTTCTCGGATGATTTTCGCGAGGCGGTCGAGGATGTCCGCACGGCGGTGAACTGCGCGATGAATTTCGTCTTCCTGGCAGGCCTTCTGGCCATCGGCCTGATCGTCGTCTTCGCCATGAGCTTCGACTATGCGCTGCGGATTTCGCAGGTCCGCCCGTTTCTGGACTCCGGCGAGTACGGGCTGCTTCTGGCGGCGGTTGTGAGCCTCGGCGTCGCCTGGGGAAGCTATGAACTCGCCATCGATCGGGCCGTGGGATGGGGCCGTGTGGTGCGGGCCGGCTTCGACTGCTATCTGCCGGCGCTGGCAAAGCAGCTCGGCTACAAGCTGCCGGACGACCCGGCGGTCCAGGGGGAGTTCTGGGAAGCCGTCAGCCGCCGGGCGATCTACAACCAGACATTCCCGCCAGAGCTGCTTGCCAAGTTGCAGCCGCCCGAAGCCGGGAAGACCGAGCCGGCGGAATGATCAGGTGCCCGCATGGGCCGTCACGCGGCGCAGGGTCAGGTTGATCCGGCCGCCCTTCTTCAGGAGCGTCGAGGTCGCGGGGTAGATCCGGTCGACGCCGTGATAGGCCAGACGCCCCTCGCCGCCGAGCACGACCACGTCGCCCGAATGCAGCCGGATCGAGGTCGTGCGGCCGCCGCGGGTGGTCTCGCCGACACGGAACAGGCAGTCGTCGCCGAGCGAGACGGAGACGACCGGTGCCGACAGATCGGTCTCGTCCTTGTCCTGGTGCAGGCCCATCTTGGCGGTGTCCTCGTAGAAATTCACGAGGCAGGCCTGCGGCGGATGATCGAAGGCGGCGAGGTCCTGCCAGATCTCCAGAAGCTCCGGGGGGATCGCCGGCCAGGGCGTGCCGGTCACCGGATGCGTGGGCTGGTAGCGATAGCCGGACCGGTCGGTCACCCAGCCCAGATCGCCGCAATTGGTCATGCGCACCGACAGGGGCTTTCCGGTCCGCGGCATTTCCGGCCGGTACAGCGGCGCGGCGGCCACCACCTCGCGCACCGCATCGACCAGCGCGACCTGTTCGCCGCGGGAGAGATGGCCCGGAATGTGCCGGACGCCTTTGGGCAGGACGTTCATGGGCGGTCATCTAGAGCAGCGTCGAAGATTCCCAGCTCCGACGCTCGAACGGACCCTGAACGAGCACAGCTGACGTGCTGCAGGCTGCTTCAGGACAGATAGCCGAGCTGGGCGGCGAGGGCGACCGCGTGGGTGCGGTTGGAGGCGTCGAGCTTGCGCTGGGCGGCCGTCAGATATTGCGAGATGGTGTATTCGGACAGGCTCAGGATGATGCCGATTTCGGATGACGTCTTGCCGAGCATGGCGAGCTTCAGGCAGTCGCGCTCGCGCACCGACAGGGGATTGTTGCGCCGGTTCTCCTCGAAGCGCGCCGCCGCCAGCATGCCGAACAGGGCGAAGGCGAAGAGATGCAGCTCGCGGATCGCCTCCGCCGGGAGGGCGCAGCTGCGTCCGGCGAAGGACAGGGCACCGTTGAAGGCGGTGAGCCCGTGCACCGGGAAGAAGGCGCCGGCGAGGTACTCCGCTTCCAGCAGCATGCGGGCCGCCGGCGAGGGATCGGGTTCATCGGCGCCGTAGAGCGTGTCGATGTCCCAGACGAAGGGCATGGGATCGGTCTTCAGGGCGCCGACGACCAGCTTGGAGCGGTGCAGGCCGAGCTGTTCATAGGCCTGGCCGAAGCTCTCCGACCAGTTGGACAGGAGAAGCCGCGTCGCCGTCCCGCCATCGTCCGTCGAGGGGACCGACAGAACCGCGGCATGGGAGAAGCCGAAATCCGTCGCCACGTCGCCGAGAAGCTGGGTCAGCGCGATTTCGTCCCAGGGCGGTGCGAGCCGGTTGAGACGGTCGAGCGCGCCGCTCATGGGGGCGCCCGGCACGGCCGCGCCGACATCCGCCTGGCCGCTTGCGCCGGGCAGTCTGTCGCTCAGGGCCGGGGCGCCCGCGGGGGCGCTCGTCGAACCGTTCGAAGATGGCATGATGGCACAGCCTCTCGCGATCTCTGAGATCCGCCTCGCGCGCCTCCGCCGCGAATCGGACAAGGCTCATACTGGCCCCTCCGGGCCGAGGATTGAAGTCTTGACATGACGATCGGATGGTTTGCGTTTCCGGCTGCCGCGGGCGACCCGTCGCCAAGGGTGGCAGGATGGCGCCGCCACCCCCATCTAGCGGCGAGTTGCCATGGTGGCCGGCCCGGCCGACCCCCATCGATGCCAGCGTGTGTCGGCGCGGCCCGCCGGCCTGGAAAGAGATATCCATGACAGATTTTTCCCCCCGCGAGATCGTCTCCGAGCTCGACCGCCACATCATCGGCCAGAAGGACGCCAAGCGCGCCGTTGCCGTCGCGCTGCGCAATCGCTGGCGGCGCCAGCAGCTGGAGGGGAGCCTGCGCGAAGAGGTGATGCCCAAGAACATCCTGATGATCGGACCCACCGGCGTCGGCAAGACCGAGATCTCGCGCCGCCTGGCGCGGCTCGCCGGCGCACCCTTCATCAAGGTCGAGGCCACCAAGTTCACCGAGGTCGGCTATGTCGGCCGCGACGTCGAGCAGATCATCCGCGATCTCGTCGAGATCGGCATCGGGCTGGTGCGCGAGAAGAAGCGCGAAGAGGTGAAGGCCAAGGCCCATCAGGGCGCCGAAGAACGGGTGCTGGACGCCCTGGTCGGCAAGACCGCCTCGCCGGCCACCCGCGATTCCTTCCGCAAGAAGCTGCGTTCGGGCGAGCTCGACGACAAGGAGATCGACGTCGAGGTCTCCGACACGTCCAACCCGATGGGCGGCATGGACATTCCCGGCATGCCGGGCGCCAATATCGGCGTCCTCAACCTGTCGGAGATGTTCGGCAAGATGGGCCAGCGCACCAAGCAGCGCCGGACGTCGGTGCGCGAGAGCTACGATCTGCTGATCGGCGAGGAATCCGACAAGCTGCTGGATCAGGAACAGCTGGTGCGCGAGGCGATCTCGTCGGTCGAGAACAACGGCATCGTCTTCCTCGACGAGATCGACAAGGTCGCCAACAAGGAAGGCCAGAGCGGCGCCGGCGTCTCGCGCGAGGGCGTGCAGCGCGACCTGCTGCCGCTGGTCGAGGGCACCACGGTGGCGACCAAGCACGGCTCGGTGAAGACCGACCACATCCTGTTCATCGCCTCGGGCGCCTTCCACGTATCGAAGCCGTCGGACCTCCTGCCGGAGCTGCAGGGCCGGCTGCCGATCCGCGTCGAGCTGCGGGCGCTGACCCGGGAGGATTTCCGCCGCATCCTGACCGAGACCGAAGCCTCGCTGATCAAGCAGTATATCGCCCTGATGAAGACCGAGAATGTCGATCTGATCATCACCGACGATGCGATCGACGCGCTGGCGGACACGGCGGTGACGCTGAACGGCTCGATCGAGAATATCGGCGCGCGGCGGCTGCAGACGGTGATGGAGCGCGTCCTCGACGACATCTCCTTCGAGGCGCCGGACAAGTCCGGCGAGAGCTACACGGTCGATGCCGCCTATGTGCACAAGGCGCTGGACGGCATTGCCGGCGACACCGACCTGTCGCGCTTCATTCTCTGAGGCGCGCTGCCCTCAGGCGGCGGCACGGTCCGGCAGGCGGGGACAGAACGCCTGGCTGCGCATCGTGCCGTCGCGGCGGATGGTCAGGACCGTGTCCGCGGCGACCATCGTCCAGCGCTCGGCGTCGTCGCAGGGCTCGGAGGCAATGACGACGCCCTCGCCTTCCCTGCGCCAGTAAAGCGAGGGCGGCGGGCCGTCGCTGGCCCAACGATAGGCCCAGAGTGTTTCGCCATCGGTGTGGATCGCGGCGAAGCGGATTGGTGCCGCCTCGCCAGTTCGTGCGGCTGTCGCCTCGATCTCGGCGAGCGTCGCGGCAATGGCGCCGACCGGATCGGCGGCGAGACCCCGCCCGAGAGCCGACAGGAAGATCGCCTCGGAATCGCTGGTGCCCCGCCGCCGCGGATAGAGCGCGTCCGGGATCAGGGCGTCGATCTGGCGGCGCAGACGGGCATAGCCGCCGACCTGGCCATTGTGCAGGAACAGGTGCCGGCCGTCGGCGAAGGGATGGCAATTGGCCGTCGAGACCTCGCCATAGGTCGCCGAGCGCACATGGGCGACGAAGAGCGGCGCGCGGATCTGACGGCACAGGGACACGAGATTGGCGTCCGACCAGGCCGGCAGGATGGCGCGATAAACGCCGGGCTCCGGCCGCTCGCCATACCAGCCGATGCCGCAGCCATCGCCGTTGACGACGGTCTTGGCCTCACGGGCGGCCAGCGACTGCGAGATCAGCGAGGCACGCGGCTCGATCAGCAGGCGATCGAGAAAGACCGGCGGACCGGCATAGGCGAGAAGGCGGCACATCGGACGGCGACACCACTGGACATGGGACGCCGCAGCAGCGCCCTTGCCCGCAGTCTCCGGCCAGTATGGTAAACAAAGGCTTAAGTCCGACACCTGCCCTGTTTCACGTGAGTCTCCCGTCCGTGCCGGCGTTCAGCGACGGCGGCGACGGGCCCGCAGGGCTTCTTCGGCCCGGGTGGCAGCCTCTTCCAGCTCGGCACGCAGGCGCTTCAGATCCGCTTCGGGCAGGATGGCGATGGTTTCGGCCAGCCGGTTGGCAAGCGCTGTCGCGTCGGGGCCAAGGCCGGCGGTCTCGACGGTCACCTTGGGATGCGAGAGTTCGGCGAGACGCTCCAGCTCCTCCGCATCGTCCCAGATGACGTTGAGGTAGCCGATGATCCGCTGCAGGAGATCCCAGGTCGGTCGGCCGCGACGGCCGTGCTCCAGCGCCGAGAGATAGGCGCTGGAGACCCCCAGCGCCGCCGCCATCTGGCTCTGGGTGACGCCGCGCTCCTTGCGGAATGCCCGGACCTTTTCGCCGAACGGGGTCATCCGAACCGCCTGACGCGCACATAGAGCGCCCCGTCGCCGCCATGATGGCGCTCGGCGCTGTCGAAGCCGGAGACGAGCGGGCGGAACTCCGGGCTGCCGAACCACATGGGCACGACCCGGCGCAGGACGCCGCGGGAGCCGAAATGTCCGCCCGATCCGCCTCGCCCGGTGATCACCAGCACATGGCGCAGGCCCATGGCCTGGGACTGGCGCAGGAAGCCGACCAGCGCGTCATGGGCGACGCCCTGGGTCATCTCGTGCAGGTCGATCCGCGCCTCGATGGGCAGTCGCCCCTTGGAGATCTTGCGACGGGTCGGACGTTCGATCGGGTGCTGCGTAAGTCGCGACTGCGGCGCCGGCTGCTGGATCGGCGCCGGCAGGGCGGGCGCCGCCGCCTTCGACCCCTTGCGACCGACCGGTGGCGGCGCAGACGCGGGTTGTGGCGCGTCCTCGGGCGGCATCTGCGGATGCGACTTGCCCTTCAGCGGCACCGCCGAGCGGGCGACGCTCGCCCACAGGCGCGCGTCCTCGACGCTGAGCGTGCGATGACGGCGCTTCATCGGGCGAGGCGTGCCGCCAGCGCCGGCGGCACGAGAATGGTGAAGTCGGCAGCATGGCGGATTCGCCCGGCGATCCGGCCGGCCGCGTCGCCCGAGCCGACGAAGATGTCGGCGCGGGCCGGGCCAAGAATGGCCGAGCCGGTGTCCTGCGCCACCATCAGGCGGCGGAACGGTGCGCCGTCCATGACAAGATCCGGCGCCGCGATGAAATAGGGCACGCCGAAGGTCGCGAGTTCGCGGTCGACGGCGATGGAGGCCAGCGGCGTCAGCGGCACCTTGGCGGCGCCGACGGGACCGAGCTCCGGGTCCTCCACCGGCGTCTCGCGGAAAAAGATGAAGGAGCGGTTGCGGTCGAACAGGCTGCGCACGCGGTCCGGATGCGCCGCCAGCCACGCCCGGATGCCGTCCATGTCGGCTTCGGCGAGGGTCAGTTCGCCCTCGTCCACCAGGATGCGGCCGATGGCGGTGAAGCGGTGCCCGGTCTTGGCGGCATAGCCGACGCGGACCTGCCGGCCATCATCATAGGCAAGGCGCGCCGAGCCCTGGATATGGATGAAGAACGCGTCGACCGGATCGGCCAGCCAGGCAATCTCGAGGCCCATCCCATCCAGCGAACCTGCCTCGATGGCGGCGCGGTCGGCATATTCCTCCAGAAGGCCGCAGGGCTTGCGGCGCGCAAAGCGGAAATAGGGATCGAGCCCGGGTGGCCGCGAGACGTCGTCGATCTTCACCAGATCCGGCGGCGGCGCATACAGGGGAAAGCGATAGCGCTCGGTGCGCACCGGCGAGCCGGCGACGACAGGCTCGTAATAGCCGGTGACGAAGCCGGACAGCGCCATGTCGGCGTCGTCGGGACGGATATGCAGCGGCTCGAAATGGCGTTCGAAGAAGGTGCGGGCCTCGACCTGGCCGAGCGCACCGGCCGGCTGCAGCGCGGCGCGGGCGGCCTCGGCAAAGGCCTCGGCGTCGATCCCGAGCGAACCGGTGGGAAAGCTGCCCTGTTCGAGCCGGGCGGCGCCGGCGCGAAAGGCCGACAGCGCCGCTGCATGATCAGCGCCGTCCCAGCCTTCCAGATCGGACCATTGCCGGCGAACGAATGCCGTCATCGTCGCCGCTCCGGCTCACGCGTCTTCGGACTCGGTCCCGGCCAGCTTCCAGTTCGGATCGCGCGAGCGCGTGTCGCGGGCGAAGGTCCACACGTCCTTGACCTCGACCACCGTTTCCGGATCGCCGTCGACAACGGTGTCGTCGGGCTTGACGACGGCCGAGATGATCTGCGCGACGATGCGCACGGTGACCATCGCCTCACGGTCCTTCTGCTCGGCGGAGACGATGGTGGCATCGTCGATACCGACGAAGGAGAACTGCATGCGCTCTTCGCGCTGCTCGCGCTCGCTGATCGCCTGCTCGAAGCCCTGGTAGACATCCGGCGACAACAGGTTCTTCAGGAGCTTGCGGTCGCCATCGGCAAAGCCGGTCACGATCATTTCATAGGCGACCTTGGCGCCGTCGAGGAATTCCTTCGGATCGAAGGAAGGATCGGCGTCGCGGATCCGGCGCAGCTCGGCATTGACCGGGGTGCCCGGCTTGGCGACCTTGTCGATCGACTCGTAGGGCGTGGCCGCCGGGGCCGCCTCGCCTTCGATCTCGGTGCCGCCGCGGCGGTTGGGCAGCGTCACGACATTGTCGTTGCGGGCCGCGTCGTCGCGCGGCGCATCCCGGCGCGAATAGGGGTCGAAGGGCGGGCGCTCGTTGCCCGTACGCTTGCCCAGAACGCTTCGCAGCTGAAACAGGACGATCGCCGCAACAATGATAAAGAAGATCGTCCCAAAACTCATTGCGCGTCGTCACCCCTAATGGCCGGTCAAGTCATTCGCCGTCATATAGAGACGAGGGGCGGCGCATTCAAATTTGTTTCCACAGTTCCTATGTCCCGAGGCGGCGGCCAAACCGCACATGTCCGGCCACGGGCCCGCAAAGGCGGGTTTCGGCCATCGAACGGCCGCGCAAGGAGAAGACGGACCATGCCCTTCGCCCTGATACCCTTTCTGCTGCTCGCCATCCCGATCCTGGAGATCGCGGTGTTCATCCTGGTAGGCAACGCCATCGGGCTGTGGCCGACGCTGGGTCTCGTCATCCTGACCGCCGTGATCGGCTCGATCCTCTTGAAACAGCAGGGCATCTCGACGCTGGCCCGCATCCAGGCGGAAATCGGCGCCGGCCGGGTGCCGGGCCGCGATCTTGTCAGCGGCGTGATGATCGCCATGGCCGGCGTCCTTCTGCTGACCCCGGGCCTCGTCACCGACGCGCTCGGCTTCCTGCTGTTCGTGCCGGGCGTCCGCTCGCGCATCTTCGACTTCCTGAAGTCCCGCGTCGTCGTCGTCGGCCAGAACAGCTTCCGGTCCGGCATGGGCGGGCAGCCGCGCCGCGAACCGCCTTACTCGGCGGGTCCCGACGTCGTCGATCTGTCGGGCGAGGAGTTTCGCCGCGGGCCCGATCCGGCGTCGCCCTGGCACGAGCCGGAGGATGGCGACGGCGAGACCAATGGCCGCCGCCTGCATTGAGCGGGTGGCGCGGTGCCGGGCCGCTCGCGCCCGGCCGCGGATCGTCTTGTTCTGATGCCCCCCGCGTGATAGCGCTCGCCCCCGTGTTTTTCCTGCCGGACGGACCGTCGGCCCCTCCGGCTCTTCACCCGGCACGAGCGCGCGAACAGGCGCCGGCCCTGCCGGGTCATCAGCGATACGGGAGCAGACCATGTCCGAGACCAACGATCTGAATGCGACGAATGGCGGCAATGGCGCCGGCGGCGACGAGAACGCCAACCCGCCCCGCATCAACATCCTGACGCAGTATATTCGCGACCTTTCCTTCGAGAGCCCGAATGCACCGGGCGTCCTGCGCGGCCAGACCAAGGCGCCGAACATCAATATCGGCGTCAATGTCGGTGCCAACCCGATCCAGGGTTCGGACGGCGACTACGACGTGCGCCTGACGCTGAACGCCAAGGCCGGCGAAGGCGAAGAGATGATGTTCGCCGTCGAGCTGGAATATGGCGGCGTCTTCAAGCTGCAGAACTTCCCGCAGGAGCATCTCCTGCCGGTGCTGTTCATCGAGTGCCCGCGCCTGCTGTTCCCCTTCGCGCGCCAGGTGATGGCCGACATCACCCGCAATGGCGGCTTCCCGCCGCTGATGATCGACCCGATCGACTTCGCCCAGCTGTTCCAGCAGCGCATGGCCGAAGAGCGCGCCCGCCAGCAGGTTCAGCCGAGCTAAGCTGCGGTTTCAGAACGCAAGACAGCGCCGGCAGCCCATCGGGTTTGCCGGCGTTTTTCATGGCAGCGCTTTCGAAGGAATGCGGCCGGGCTCAGCCCGCGGACGCCTCGGCCTCCGGCCGTTCCAGATAGTTCCACCAGATCGCCTCGTCGCCAAGGGTCGAGACGAAGGCACGGTGCCGGGCGATCTCGTCCTGCGACAGGCGCGGCGGCAGCGGCACGGGCCGCGGCGCGATCCGCCAGACATTGCCGTCGGCGTCCTCGTGGGCATCTTCCTCGACCGCCAGGCCCAGTGCCGCCTGCCGGCCGCCGATCAGCTCGATATAGACTTCCGCCAGAAGCTCGGAATCGAGCAGGGCGCCATGCTTGTCGCGGCGCGAGGTATCGACCGAAAAGCGCGAGCAGAGCGCGTCCAGCGTTGCCGGCGCCATGGGGAACTTGCGCCGCGCCATGGGCAGGGTGTCGATCACGACGCTCGGGTCGATCGGCGGCTGGTCGATGCGCTTCAGTTCGGCATTGAGGAAACGCACGTCGAAGGCGGCGTTATGGGCGATCAGCTTGGCGCCGGAAAAGAACTCCAGGAACTCGTCGGCGATCTCGGAGAACAGCGGCTTGTCGGCCAGGAAGTCGTCGGAAATGCCGTGCACGTCGAAGGCGGCCGGATCGACCTTGCGCCCGGCCGGACGGATGAAGGCGTGGTAGTTCTTGCCGGTCGGAATATGGTTCCACAATTCCACCCCGCCGATCTCGATGACCCGCTCGACATCCGGATCGAGGCCGGTGGTTTCGGTATCGAAGACGATTTCGCGCATGAAGGCTCCCGCTGACCGCCCCTTTTCCGTGACTGGAAGAGCCGAGACAAGAGCTCACCGGCATCCGTTCGAAGTATCCCCGAGCTTCGCTGTATGTTCACTTTTCGTTCTTACTAGGCGAAGTCTATGCCGAACGTGCCGAGGCGATCCTCGGCATCGGTCTGCGCGTCGACCGGCCCTCGCAAGACCCGCGCAAGTCGCAGCGTCTTAGTGTCAGTTGCGAAATGCAATCAGGGGAGAACGGGCATTGGATGTGGCAGTCAGCCTGCACGCGGTCATTTTCGGGGTCGTCGCCTCGCTCGCGCTCCTCTGCGGTCTGATCTATCTGGGCCTGCGCGGCCAGTCGGCGCTGGTGTGGCTCGCTGCTGGCCTCGCCTGCGGCGCCGTTGAAACCGTCGTCCTGGGGATCGATGGCGGCTCGCTTGCCGCCATGGCGGCGGTGACAATGCTGATCCCGGCCGCCTATCTCTGTGTCACCCAATCGGTCCGGCGGGCGCTCGGCCTTGGCCTGTCGCCCCGGCCCCTGTGGATGGCGACCGCCGGCCTGACGGCGATGTCGCTCTTGCTCCTCGCCGGGAATGCCACCCCGATCCTTCAAACCCTGCCCTTCCAGTTCGCGGCACTGCTGGCGCTGGGCGACGCGATCCTCTGCCTCTGGCGCCTCAAGGGCCGCGGCGTCGTCGAGACCGGCCTCCTCGTCGCGCTTGCGGGGATGGCTGTCCTCTTGATCGTGCGGATGCCGCTGTTCCCGCTGCTCTTCGAGGGAACGACGCCGGTCGCGAACATCGCCCAGAGCGATCTGGAGCGGGCACTGATGCTGGTTTCGGGACTGCTGGCTCCCGCCGCGGTGCTGCTCATCATCGCCCGGATCGTCGGCAATGTGATCCGGCGCTATCGCATCCGCAGCGAGCGCGACGACCTCACCGATCTCCTCAACCGGGCCGCCTTCGAGCGCGTGGCCACCCAGGCCGCCCCTGCTGGCGCCGCGATCATCGTCTGCGACATCGATCACTTCAAGACGGTCAACGACCGCTACGGCCATCCGGTCGGCGATCGCGTCATCCAGGGATTTGCCGAGATCCTCTCGCGGACCGAGGGAACGGCCGGCCGGCTGGGCGGCGAGGAATTCGCGCTGCTGCTGCCCGGCGCGACCCTCGACGCCGCGGCTAGCGCGGCCGAGGCGATCCGGCTGGCCTTCCATGCCTGGCGGGATCCCGCGCTCGACGACGGGCACGCTCTGAGCGCAAGCTTCGGGGTGGCGATGCTGCAGGGCGCCGAACCGGCGCAGGATGCCATCGCGCGGGCGGACGACGCGCTCTACCGGGCCAAGCGCGAGGGGCGCAACCGTGTGTCTGTCCATGCCGCGGCCGCAAAGCCGGCCCGTCTCGTCGCGGCTGCCTGACGGAGCTGCGAGCGCAAACGGCGTCAGCCGGCGGCGTGGCGCATGATGATCGCCGTCACCGCGAGGCGCGCGGCCTCCATGCCGTTGCCGGTGTCGATGACATAGTCGGCGCGTTCGCGCTTGTCGGCGTCGGGCATCTGGCGGGCCATCAGCGCCGCGAACTTGGCCTCGCTCATCTCCGGCCGGGCAAGCACGCGCTCACGCTGGATCTCCGGGCTGGCGGTTACGACCAATGTCTTGTCGCACCGCGTGTCGGCGCCGGTTTCGAACAGCAGCGGAATATCAAGGACCGCCAGCGCCGCGCCGGACTGGCGGGCGCCGTCGAGGAAGGCGCGCTCCTCTTCACCGACCAGCGGATGGACGATCGCCTCCAGGCGGCGCATCGCCTCCGGATCGTCGACGACGCTCGCCGACAGCGCCTTGCGATCAACCACCCCGTCGACGACGGTGCCGGGAAAGGCAGCTTCGATCAGCGGCGCGGCGCGTCCGGCATAGAGGCGGTGGACGGCGGCGTCGGCATCGTGAACGGGCACGCCCTGTTCCGCGAACATTGCCGCGGTGGTGGACTTGCCCATGCCGATGGAGCCGGTAAGGCCGAGCACGATCATCGGCAGCACCACAGGCGCGCTAAACCGCATGTCGGTCGATGTGTATGAATCGCAGAATTTCTGCTCATACGCCGTTTTCGATGTCGGTGACGATCCTGGCGCGCAGGCTCTCGGAGACCTCGGGCCGCTGGCCGAACCAGCGTTCGAAACCGGGCACCGCCTGATGCAGCAGCATGCCGAGACCGTCGCAATGGCGCAACCCCCGCTCCGCCGCGGCGGCGAGAATCGGAGTCATCAGAGGCACATAGACGATATCGGTCACGAGGGCACCGTCGCGGAGGGCCGACAAATCCGGCAGCCGCGGCTCGAACCAGTCGGGCGTCTCGTCGTCCGGATCGGGCGCCGGGATCGGCACCGTATTGACCAGAAGGTCGGCGGCGGCGAGCTGCGCCTTGCGTTCGGATTCGGCATGGGCGGAGACGCGCGGGCCGAAGCGGGCGGCGAGTTCCTCGGCCCGTTCGATGGTGCGGTTGACGACCCGCACCTGTTTCACGCCACGCTTCAGAAGCGCGAAGATCACCGCCCGGGAGGCGCCGCCGGCCCCCAGCACGGTGGCGACCTCCGCATCGGCCCAGCCCGGCAGCCTTTCGTCGAGATTGGCCGCGAAGCCGTAGGCATCGGTGTTGCCGCCGACCATGCGGCCGGACTTCTCGAACCAGATCGTGTTGACCGCACCGATCGCCTCGGCCGCGGCGTCGCGGCGGGACACGGCTTCCAGCGCCGCCAGCTTGTGGGGAATGGTGACGTTGCCGCCGACATAGCCCTGGCGGCGCAGCGTCTTGAGGAATTCGCCGATCTCCTCGGGCGACACCCCCACCCGCTCGTAGGAACCGGGCAAGCCGAATTCCTTCAGCCAGCTGCGATGGATGGCCGGAGAGCGGGAATGCCAGACCGGCCAGCCGGTGACGAAGGCACGCGGGCCATCGGTCCTGGCGGGCGTGACGTTCGGATCGAAGATCGAGCCTTCGCCGCGCGGGCGCTCGGCGCCGCTGACATAGGGTTTCGGCGTCCAGTCCGCATCAGCCATCGATTTCGCCGCGCTCCCGCAATTCCTTCAGCAAGGGCAACAGCGGCAGCCCGATGATGGTGAAATAGTCACCCTCGATCCGCTCCATCAGCTGGATGCCTTCCTTCTCGATCTGGTAGGCGCCGACGCTGGTGGTCGCCTTGCGGCCGGCCTGGGCGAGATAGCGGCCGACGAAACCGGGGTCGAGCGCGCGCAGGGTGATCGTCGCCGTGGCGACGTGCCGCCAGGTGACCTTGCCGCCCTCCACCAGCACCACGGCGCTGTTGAGCTGGTGGGTGCGGCCGGACAGTTTCAGAAGCGTGCGCCGCGCCTCTTCCATATTGGCCGGCTTGTGCAGGACCTCGTCGCCCAGCGACAGCGTCTGGTCCGCCCCGATGACGATCTCGTTCGGATGGCGCTCGGACACGTCCGTCGCCTTGGCCTCGGCGAGGATCGCCGCGACGTCCTCAGGCCCGACACCGGATTCCAGGAGCGGCGCCTCGATGGCGCGCTCGTCGAGATCGCTGGATTCGGCGGTGAAATCGATGCCGGCGTTCTTCAGTAGCTCGCGGCGGTGGACGCTGCTCGAGGCGAGTACGATGCCCTTGGACATGTGAATCCCATTGTACCGGTTTCGTCACGTACGGCCCGACTGATAGCCGCTGACCGGCAGAATTGCCATGGAGGGCGCCGGACTCGATTCTCCCCGTCGGCACAAGGGCGAAGCCGATTCCCTCCCGGGATTCTTCGCAGCCTGTGGGTTGTGCGGGAGTAGTCGACTGGTCTGAGGCGCCATCCGTCGGGCCGGTGACAAACCCCCCTCTTGTCCACAATCGGCAACAGGATCCGCTTGGGCATGACGATTGCGGAAGACTGGGGACAAAAGCGATTCGTCCCCCGCCATCCCAAACTCATCCCCAGGCGGGGCGTCCATCGCCGTGGGCGCAAGCTGCTGATAGACCGATCGGATCCGGCGATCGTCCCCGGGATTGTCCCCTGACGACACGATGCGGCATTCCGGCCTGTGGACGATCCTGCTAAGGGCTCCATCTAGGCGGGACCCTGTGAATTCCTGCAATCCACCGAGTCATAGAATCAAAAGACTCATCTGAAAGAAATCTTTCTTTTTTAATGGGAGCCCTGACCTGATGAAGACGCGCAAGCTTGTCCGTGTCCTGGAAGGCGAACGCATCTTCCCCCCTCCGGTGTGGTTGATGCGGCAAGCCGGTCGCTATCTCCCGGAATATCGGGCCACCCGTCAGACGGCCGGGGGCTTCCTCGAGCTCTGCTACAATCCAGACTTTGCGACGGAAGTGACGCTTCAGCCGATCCGACGCTTCGGATTCGACGCGGCGATCCTGTTCTCCGACATTCTGGTCATCCCGGATGCGCTCGATCGCGGTCTGCATTTCGTGCAGGGAGAGGGACCGAAGCTGACGCCGATCCGCCCCGACGAGATCGCCCGCCTCGATCCGAGCCGTGCCGACACGCATCTGGCGCCGGTCATCGCGACGGTGGCGCGGCTGCGCAAGGAACTGCCGGAAGAGACGTCGCTGATCGGCTTCTGCGGCGCACCCTGGACGGTGGCGACCTACATGATCGCCGGCCACGGCACGCCCGACCAGGCGCCGGCACGGCTGTTCGGCTATCGCCATCCCGACGAGATGGAGCAGCTTCTGTATCTCCTCGCCGAGATGGGCGCCGACTATCTGATCCGGCAGCTCCAGGCCGGTGCCGACTGCGTCCAGATCTTCGATTCCTGGGCCGGCGTTCTGGATGAGGCGTCCTTCGAGGCCTATGCGGTCAAGCCCGTCGCGCGGATGGTCGAAAAGGTCCGCGCCGCGGTGCCGGACGCCAAGATCATCGGCTTTGCCAAGGGCGCGGGTTCGCTGCTGAACGGCTATCGCCAGAAGACCGGCGTCAATGCCGTCGGTCTCGACTGGACGGTGCCGATGGACCAGGCGCGCGCGCTGCAGACCGAAGGCGCGATCCAGGGCAATCTCGATCCGCTGCGGCTGATTGCCGGCGGCAAGGCGCTGGACGAGGGTGTCGACCGGATCCTGGAAGGGCTCGGCGACGGGCCGCTGATCTTCAATCTCGGCCACGGCATCACCCCGGATGCGCCGATCGCCCATGTCGAGGCGCTGTTGAAGCGCATCCGCGGGTAAGCCCTTCGCTGTGCGAGCATGCGCCACGCGCCGGACTTGGAAGCCTGCCGGCTTCGGGTTATGTCGCGGGGCGCTCTGCCGCCGGTCTCTCGTCCCGGGCGTCATTCAGTGAAGGCGCGCTGCATCAGCCTCGAAGGATCGTTGCATGAAGAAGGCCATTATCGCCCTCGCCGTCATGGCCGCCGTGATCACCGCCGTGTTCTGGCTGGTGCCGGTGGAAGCCCTGTTGTGGATGAAGACGCTGCACATCCTGGCGGTGATCGCCTGGATGGCGGGCATGCTCTATCTGCCGCGGCTGTTCGTCTATCACGCCGACGCTGCGACCGGCACGCCCCAGTCCGAGACCTTCAAGATCATGGAGCGGCGGCTGCTCAAGGCGATCATCAACCCGGCGATGATCGTCACCTGGGTCGCCGGCCTCTGGCTGGCGGTGAGGGGCGGCTGGTTTTCCGGCGGCAATGGCTGGCTGCACGCCAAGATCGCTCTGGTCGTTCTGATGTCCGGCGTTCACGGCTATTTCTCGGCTTCGGTGCGCCGCTTTGCCAATGACGCCAACACCAAGCCGTCGCGCCATTGGCGGATCATGAACGAGGTGCCGACCGTCCTGTTGATCGTGATCGTCATCCTCGTCGTAGTGAAACCGTTCTGATCCCTGTCTTATGCTGCCGCGCAGGACGCATTCTTCTCAACACCCGTGCGAAACGGGTCGTCGCAATCGTATCGCGTGCCGCGACGCCGACCGTGCCCCGAGGGATCGATGA
Organism: Aurantimonas sp. NFXS3; assembly: GCF_049132005.1. Classification (NCBI taxonomy): domain Bacteria; kingdom Pseudomonadati; phylum Pseudomonadota; class Alphaproteobacteria; order Hyphomicrobiales; family Aurantimonadaceae; genus Aurantimonas; species Aurantimonas sp. NFXS3. The sequence continues at coordinate 61,790 of NZ_JAGDDZ010000002.1, read as the reverse complement.
CTGATACGCAGATGGACCGGGCAACGTGCCTCGTGGTGATGGGACCCGCCGGCGTCGGCAAGACGACCACCGCCGCGGGCCTCGCCGAAATGCTGGCCTGGCCCTATGCCGAGGCGGACGAGTTTCACCCCGCCGCCAATATTGCCAAGATGGAATCCGGCACACCGCTCGACGACGCCGACCGGGCACCCTGGCTGGCGTCCATTCGCGACTGGATCAGCGCTGAGGCCCATGCCGGGCGGTCCACTGTCGTCACCTGTTCGGCCCTGAAGCGCAGCTATCGCGATCTCCTGCGCGAAGCCGATGCGCGCGTGCGCTTCGTCTGCCTGACCGCCACTCCCGATCTGGTCGGCCGGCGCATGGCGACCCGGCAGGGCCATTTCATGCCGGTGTCCCTGTTGAAATCGCAGTTCGACACGCTCGAGCCGCTGCAGGTCGACGAGGATGGCATCGTGGTGTCCGTGGATCTGCCGGCGGACGAGGTCGTGGCAACGGCGCTGCGGGCGCTGCGGCTGAAGCCGGCTCCAGAGGCAGGCTGATCCGCCCGCGCTGCCGCCGCCGCTGATCCGTTGCTGCGTCCGACACGGACCGCCTGCGGCAGGCCCCTCGCCCGAACGCCCTCGCCGCGGCCACCACACGTCGCCGAACGCCTTGCGCTGCCGGGATTGTCGGTCTATGTGTAGCGCCTACATCCCGCCTTTGGGCGATGCGCGACGTTTCCGCCGCGTCGATCCCCCGCCGCAGACCAGTTCGCGTTTCCGGCCCAGCGTTTTCCCATCTCCGCCTTGATTGTCTGGAAGAACTTTCCGGACGAACCCCGTAAAGAGCCTTTCCCGAATGAAACTTCAGGACCTGAAGAACAAGAGCGCGCCGGAACTGATCGCGTTCGCCGAAGAGAACGACGTCGAGAACGCCTCCGTGCTGCGCAAGCAGGAATTGCTGTTTGCGATTCTCAAGCAGCTTGCGGCGCAGGAAGTCGAGATCATCGGCGAAGGCGTCGTCGAGATCCTGCAGGACGGTTTCGCGTTCCTGCGCTCGCCCGAGGCGAACTATCTTCCCGGCCCCGACGACATCTATGTCTCGCCGTCGCAGATCCGCAAGTTTCAGTTGAAGACCGGCGATACTGTCGAAGGTCCGATCCGTAGTCCCAAGGAAGGCGAGCGTTACTTCGCTCTTCTGAAGGTCAACACGATCAACTTCGACAATCCGGAGAAGATCCGCTACAAGAGCCATTTCGACAACCTGACGCCGCTCTATCCCGACGAGCGGTTCAAGATGGAGCTCGACGAGCCCACCGGCAAGAAGGACATGTCGGCCCGGGTGATCGATCTGGTCGCCCCGCTCGGCAAGGGCCAGCGCGGGCTGATCGTCGCGCCGCCGCGCACCGGCAAGACGGTGCTGCTCCAGAACATCGCCCATTCGATCACGGCCAACCATCCCGAGTGCTACCTCATCGTTCTGTTGATCGACGAGCGGCCCGAGGAAGTCACCGACATGCAGCGCTCGGTGCGCGGCGAGGTCGTCTCTTCGACCTTCGACGAACCGGCGCAGCGCCACGTGGCCGTTGCCGAAATGGTCATCGAGAAGGCCAAGCGCCTGGTCGAGCACGGCCGCGACGTGGTCATTCTCCTCGATTCCATCACCCGTCTCGGCCGCGCCTACAACACGGTCGTCCCGTCCTCCGGCAAGGTGCTCACCGGCGGTGTCGACGCCAACGCCCTGCAGCGGCCGAAGCGCTTCTTCGGCGCGGCGCGCAATATCGAGGAAGGCGGCTCGCTGACGATCATCGCGACGGCGCTGATCGATACAGGCAGCCGCATGGACGAGGTCATCTTCGAAGAGTTCAAGGGCACGGGCAATTCGGAAATCGTCCTCGACCGCAAGGTCGCCGACAAGCGGATCTACCCGGCCATGGACATCCTCAAGTCCGGCACCCGCAAGGAGGACCTCCTGGTCCCGAAGGCGGATCTGCAGAAGATCTTCGTGCTGCGCCGTATCCTCTCGCCGATGGGCACGACCGACGCGATCGAGTTCCTCAATGACAAGCTCAAGCAGACCAAGACCAATGCCGATTTCTTCGATCAGATGAACACCTGATCGAACGCCGAGGGGCATGATTCACGTGAAACGGCGACCCCTAGCGGTCGCCGTTTTCGTATGGAGCGCGCGTCAGCACGGAGCCACGCGAGAGGCCTCTTGATTCCGCTCCGCGCCGGCCCGAAAACGGCAGGACGCATCGGGGGGAGGATGAGAATGGGCGAGAAACCGGCAGCCGTGGCACGGGTCGAGGCGGCGGCAATCGACAAGGGACTGAAGATTTCCGTCATCGAGACAAGCAGCTCCGCGCGCTCGGCCGAGGAGGCGGCCCAGGCGGTCGGCGCCAGTGTAGGCCAGATCGTCAAGTCGTTGGTCTTCCGCGGCAAGGACACTGGCAAGGCCTATCTGCTGCTGGTATCCGGCGCCAATCGCGTCGACGAGGCGCTGGCGGTCCAGACCATCGGCGAGGCCCTCGAGCGCCCCGACGCTGATTTCGTCCGCTCTGCGACGGGCTTTTCCATCGGCGGCGTCTCGCCGCTCGGTGCAACCGCGGAACTCTCCGTCTATATGGACGAGGACCTCTTCCAGCATGCGACTGTGTGGGCCGCTGCCGGTACGCCGAAACATGTCTTCGAAGTCGTGCCGCTGCAATTGCGCAGCGCGACCGGCGCGGTGATCTGTCGGGTAGCCTAACGGCCTCTGTCCAGCCCCGGCCGCCATTGAACCCGCAGCCATCTGAATCGAGCCTATCGAGGCCCTGCTTGACCCATAGCGACACCATCGCCGCCCTTTCCTCAGGCGCCCTGCCCACCGGGGTCGCCGTCGTGCGCGTCAGCGGTCCGGCTGCGCGGGAGGTCATGGAGCGCCTGGCGGGATCGGTGCCACCGGAGCGCCGCGCCAGCCTGCGCCGCTTCCGCGACGCTGCCGACCGGACGATCGATCGGGGCATCGCGCTGTTCTTCCCGGGCCCGGGCAGCGTTACCGGCGAGGATCTGGCGGAATTCCACCTGCATGGTGGCCGCGCCGTCGTATCGGCCTTCCTGGAGGCAGCGACAACCATCCCCGGCGTGCGTCTGGCCGTGGCAGGCGAGTTCACCCGGCGCGGTTTCGAGAATGGTCGGATCGACCTGACCGAAGCCGAAGGCCTTGCCGACCTCCTGGCGGCCAGCACCGAAGCCCAGCGCCGTATGGCCGTCGCCCAGGCCGGCGGTGCCCTGCGGGCCCTCTACGAAGGCTGGATGCGCGATCTTACCAATGCCCGGGCGATGATCGAGGCGTCCTTCGACTTTGCCGACGAAGGCGATGTGGACGACGACGTCGCCAGCGGCGTCGAACGCCAAGTCGCCGTGGTCGCCGAGGCCATGCGGACGCATCTCGCCAAGGCCGACCGCGGCGAGATCCTGCGCGAAGGCTTCAAGGTGGCGATCGTCGGCGCGCCCAATGCCGGCAAGTCCAGCCTTCTGAATGCGCTGGCCGACCGGGAAGTCGCCATCGTCACGGAAATCCCCGGCACCACGCGAGACGTCATCGAGGCAACCTTGGACCTCGGCGGCATCCCCGTGCGCTTCTCGGACACGGCAGGCATCCGCGAGACGGCCGACCGGATCGAGGCGATGGGCATCGAGCGGGCGCGCGCGGTGATGGATGAGGCCGATCTCGTCCTGGCGCTGGTGGACCCGCATGCCGGCGCGACGACGCTGGAATGGCTGAGCGGACTGCTGACTCACGTGAAACACCCGCTGATGCTCGCCGGACAGGAACCAGCACCGGACGAGACGCCCGAAGATCAGCCCGCATCCACCCGGCCGATCCTCACCATCCGCACCAAGATCGATCAGGACGAATTGACCGGCGGCGCTCCTCCCCACGACCCCGGCTGCGATCTCGCGATCTCCACTCGCACCGGTGAAGGGCTCGCTGACCTGGTCGACCGGATCGCGAATATCGCCGCGATAGCCGTGGGCGATCCCGACGATGTCGTCCCCGCCCGCACGCGCCACCGGGAACTGATCAACGATGCGTTGCGGCTTCTGACCGAGTTCCAGGCGGCGCCCGATATGCCGGCGGAAGTCCGCGCCGAGACCCTGCGCCGGACGAGCCATCGGCTTGGCGCGCTCACCGGTCAGGTCGGCGTCGAGGATCTGCTCGAGGTGATCTTTTCCGAGTTCTGCATCGGCAAATGATTCACGTGGAACACCGGGTCAGTGTCCACAGGTCGCACTGAACCCGGTTTCGTTACGTGGCAACGTCGCCCGGATTGACAGATCCGCACGGCGCGGTCTTTACCCATCGCCATGGAACACTCTTTCGATGTCGTCGTCATTGGCGGCGGTCATGCGGGCTGCGAAGCGGCCAGCGCGGCCGCGCGCGCCGGTGCCCGCACTGCTCTCGTCACCCACCGCTTCGATACGATCGGGGCGATGAGTTGCAATCCCGCCATTGGCGGGATCGGCAAGGGCCATCTCGTCCGCGAGATCGATGCGCTTGGCGGATTGATGGGTCAGGTCGCCGATGCTGCCGGCATCCAGTTCCGCTTGCTCAACCGCCGCAAGGGACCGGCCGTGCGCGGCCCCCGCACCCAGGCCGATCGCCGCCTCTATCGCGAGGCGATGCAGGCCGCCATTCGCGCCCAGTCGGGCCTCGAGGTGATCGAGGGCGATGTCGCCGATCTCACCCTCGACTATACGAACCGTGTCACCGGGATCGTTCTCGGCGACGGCCGGACCATGACCTGCCGCGCCGTTGTCCTGACCACCGGGACCTTTCTCTCGGGGCTGATCCATATCGGCGACCAAAAGATACCCGCCGGTCGGATGGGCGAAGATCCCTCGTCCGGCCTGTCGGGAACGCTCGCCCGTCTGGGGCTGACGCTCGGCCGTTTGAAGACCGGCACGCCGGCGCGGCTCGATGGCCGCACCATCGACTGGGCCGGTCTCGACCGCCAGGCGCCGGACGATGTGCCCGTGCCCTTCTCCTATCTGACGAGGACCATCGCCAACCGCCAGATCGACTGCGGGATCACGCGGACGACGCCGGAAACCCACGCTATCATCCGCGACAATCTCGGACGTTCGGCGCTGTACTCCGGACAGATCTCTGGCAACGGTCCGCGCTACTGCCCGTCGATCGAGGACAAGATCGTCAAGTTCGGCGATCGCGACGGTCATCAGATCTTCCTGGAGCCAGAGGGTCTGGACGACGACACCATCTATCCCAATGGCCTGTCGACCTCGTTGCCGGAGGACGTTCAGACACTCTTCCTGCGGTCGATCCCCGGCCTTGAGCGGGTCGAGCTGCGCAAGCCCGGCTATGCCATCGAATACGACCATGTCGATCCGCGCGAACTTGACCGCCGCCTGGCCGTGCGCCGTGCCGAGGGGCTGTTCCTGGCCGGCCAGATCAACGGCACGACCGGCTATGAGGAAGCTGCCGCACAGGGCCTGATCGCCGGCCTGAACGCCGCCCTGCTGGCCGCTGGCAGCGAGGCCGTCACCATCGGCCGGGCCGACGCCTATATCGGCGTGATGATCGACGATCTCACCCGCACCGGTGTCTCCGAGCCCTATCGCATGTTCACGTCGCGGGCCGAGTTCCGGCTGTCGCTGCGCGCCGACAATGCCGACCGGCGGCTGACCCCGCTTGGGCTGTCGCTGGGCATCATCGACGCCGAGCGCCGCACGGTCTTCGAGGCGAGCGAAGCCGCGCTGGAAGCAGCGCGCACAAAGTTGGAAGCATCGACCCTGACGCCGTCGGAAGCCCAGCGCCATGGGCTGCCGGTCAATCTCGACGGGCGTCGGCGGTCGGCCTGGCAACTCCTGTCCCAGACCGATGTCGATCTCGATCGGCTCGCCATTGTCTGGCCCGAGCTTGCCGAATTTTCCGGTCCGATCCGGGAACGGATCGAGATCGAGGCAGCCTACGACGTCTATCTCGACCGTCAGCGCAAGGATCAGGAGCGGCTGCGCCGGGACGAGAAGCGGGCACTTCCGGCCGATCTGAACTATATGGCGATGGTCGGCCTTTCCAACGAGCTGCGCCAGAAGCTGATGGACCGGCGCCCGGCGTCGATTGCCGAGGCCGAAGCCATCGACGGGATGACCCCCGCCGCCCTGGCGATCATTCTGGTCGCGTTGCGCCGGGTGGAGATCTCCCATGCGGCGTGATCGCGATTCGGAAAAGCCGGCGAGGCCTTACGTTCGCCCGGTAACCAAGACGCGTTCGGCCCCGAAGCCGCGTCCGGCAGAAGTGGCGGCGGCGCAGGAGCGCGGACGGGCGGAGTTCCTGTCCACACATAATGTTTCACGTGAAACGCTCGAGCGACTAGACCGCTACGTTGCATTGCTGACCGAATGGCAGACCCGGATGAACCTCGTCGCGCCGGCGACGATCGGCGATGTCTGGTCACGGCACATCGCTGATTCGCTGGCGCTCGAGCGGCTTCTTCCTGAAGCTACGCTCTGCGCGGATCTGGGGTCGGGCGCGGGCCTGCCCGGACTGGTAATCGCCGCCGCGCGCCCCGGCCTCAGCGTCGATCTCGTCGAGGCGAACAGCAAGAAGATCGCCTTCCTTCGGGCGGTCCAGCGCGATCTGGGCCTCACCGGAACGGCCCATGCGGCGCGGATCGAGGATTGCGGAAGCGTGCTCGCCAAGGCGGATATCGTGACCGCCCGGGCGCTGGCGTCGCTGACGGAGCTCTTCGCCCTCGTGGCGCCGCATATCCGGGCCGATACGCGCTGCTTCTTCCAGAAGGGGCGCAACCATGAACAGGAAATTAACGCGGCGACTGCCCATTGGCGATTCAGCATGATAAAGCATGAATCGAGCCTCGATGACGGATCTGTCGTCCTCGAGATCGACGAGATCGCGCCGCGCTGAGCGGCGGCAGCCCAGGCGGAGACGGGACCGGTCCTCTCCGGTCGGCAGCCGACACCGCTCGATGGCGGAGCGGGAGCGGATCGATGGATGCGATGAGCGGACAGCCGATGCGGATCATCACGATTGCAAATCAGAAGGGCGGGGTCGGCAAGACGACGACCGCCATCAACCTTGCGACGGCACTGGCCGCGATCGGCAAGCGTGCGCTGCTGATCGACCTCGATCCCCAGGGCAATGCCTCGACCGGGCTGGGCGTCGATCGCGACAATCGCGAAGTGTCGTCCTACGACGTGCTGACCGAAGCCTCCTCGATCACCGAGGCCGCCATGCCGACGGCCGTGCCCAATCTCAGCCTGATCCCTTCGACGCTGGACCTTCTCGGCCTCGAGATGGAGATCGCAGGCGCGACCGGCCGCGCCTACCGGCTGCGCGACGCGCTGCATTTCCACCAGGTCGAGACGCCGCAATTCGACTTCGTGCTGATTGACTGCCCGCCGTCGCTGAACCTCCTGACCATCAACGCCATGGCCGCGGCCGATTCCATCCTGGTGCCGCTGCAGTGCGAGTTCTTCGCACTCGAAGGCCTCAGCCAGCTCCTGCAGACGGTCGAGCAGGTGCGGGATTCGCTGAACCCGACGCTCGACCTGCATGGCATCGTGCTGACCATGTATGACGGTCGCAACAATCTGGCGGCTCAGGTGGTGCGGGACGTGCGGTCCTATATGGGCGACCATGTCTACGAGACGATCATCCCGCGCAATGTGCGGGTTTCCGAAGCGCCGTCCTTCGGCAAGCCGGCGATCCTCTACGACATGAAATGTCCGGGCAGCCAGGCCTATATCCGGCTGGCCTCGGAAATCATCCAGCGCGAACGCGGGCTGCAGGCAGCATGAACAACCGATATGGCGATCACGGAAGGGCGGGCGAAGACCCCGATGCAACGGACGGGGATGGCGCGGGCGCGCCGAGGAATGGGGAGACCAAGATGAACGAAGACAAGTCGCGCCAGCGTCTCGGGCGTGGACTCGCCTCGCTGATCGGGGCCGGTGGATCGGCCCCTGCCCGTCCCGGCCAGGGTTTCGGCGCCCAGGCCGAGCAGCCGGCACCGCCGGCCATCCCGGCCGAGCGGCATATTCCGATCGACGCGATTTCGCCAAATCCGAACAATCCGCGGCGCACCTTCCACGAGGCCGATCTCGACGATCTGACCGCGTCGGTGCGCAATCATGGCGTCGTGCAGCCGTTGCTGGTGCGGCCGCGCCCTGGCGTGCCGGACGGTTTCGAGATCGTCGCCGGCGAGCGCCGCTGGCGGGCCGCGCGCGCGGCGGGCCTCACCGAAGTGCCGGTGGTCATGCGCGAGATCGGCGACCGCCAGTCGCTGGAAATCGCCATCATCGAGAACGTCCAGCGCGCCGACCTCAATGCGGTTGAGGAAGCGCTGGGCTACGAGATGCTGATCAACGAGCATGGCTATACCCAGGCCGATCTCGCCGATGTGCTGGGCAAAAGCCGCAGCCATGTGGCGAATACGCTGCGGCTTCTGAAGCTTCCCGAGGAAGTCCGCACAATGGTGGCCAGCGGGACGCTGTCGCCGGGCGCGGCGCGCACGGTCGTCACGGCCGAGGACCCGGTGTCCGTGGCCAAGCAGATCGTCTCGCGCGGCCTCAGCGTGCGCGAGGCCGAGGAGCTGGCGCGCCAGCCCGCAGCGGGCGAGGCCGCGAAGCCGAAGAAGGCGTCCGGCGGCAAGAGCCGGCCGAAGGCCGCACTGGCCCTCGAGAAGGATTCCGACGCGCTGGCTCTGGAGCGGCTGCTGGCGGAGCTTCTGGGCATGCCGGTCGAGATCGACGTCAAGGGCGAAGGCGGATCGATCCGGATCGAATATGCCGATCTGGAGCAGCTCGACGAGATCTGCGGCCTGCTCCAGACGCGGGTCCAGCGCGTCTCCGAGACGGCGCGGACGCGCGATCTCTGACAGGGCGCGAGCGCTCCGTTTCACGTGAAACATTCCGCGTATAGCTGCTGCGTACGCGAATAAGCCGCTGTCGCAGCTGGCTATTTCGCCACGATGATCCGTGAATCAGTGGCGCGTGCGCAGACGGGCGGCTTCGACGGCGACGTCGAGCAGGGTTTGCCGGGTGATGGTCAGGGCCAGCCCGCCTTCCTTGCGGCTGGCCAGGATATCGGCATCGATCCGCTGCAGGATCATGGTGATCGCGTCGAGCGGCCAGGCCGAGAGCGCAACCTCCATGGCGTGCTTGCGCCGGAAGTGCGGGCGACGTCGCTCCACCACCCGGCCGACGGGCTCGCCCCCCTTCTCGACCATCTCCCGCATGGTCTGCAATTGCTGGAAATAGCGCAAGAGCTGCTGGTGGAGCTGGAAGGTGGCGGTGCCCGCCGAGACCAGCCGGTCGATCAGATGCGGCAATCGCCGCACCTCGCCGCTGGCCGCGGCATCGATGGTCTCTTCCAGCGTGTCGGCCGAGACGTCGCCGACGATGGCGCGCACGTCTTCTTCCGTTACTGACGACGTTCCCAGCGCGTAGAGGCAGAGCTTGCGGATCTCGCCGCGTGAGGCGATGCGGTTGGCGCCGAGGCGCGCGCGCAATTCGTCCCGCGCCGCGCGGCCGATGGTCAGGCCGCTCTCGCGCATCTCCTCGTCGATCATCCTGTCGATCGCCCGCCCCTCGTCCTGGTAGCAGGGCAAGGCGATGGCGAACTTGCCGCGCTCGGCATTGGTGCGCAGGGCCGAGCTCTTCTTCAGGTCGCCGGCTTCCAGAATGACGATGGCACCGTCGAGCTTCTTTGCGGAGAGCTCAGCCACGGCTTCGGCCAGGGACTTGCCGTTGCCCGCGCCGCGCACGCGGATGAGGCGGGTGCCGCCGAACATCGAGACGGTCTGCGCCTCGTCGTAGAGGCGGCCAATGTCCTTCTCCAGCTCGTCGGCGGCCAGCGTTACGGCGGCGAAGGGATCGCTGCGGTCGACGCCGGAGAGCTCGGCGACCTTCTCGGAACGCTCGGAGACGAGGCCGGGATCGGGGCCGTAGAGGAGGATGACCGGATAGGAGAAGTCGGGCCGCGACAGGAACGCCTCGACCTCGCCAGGTTTCTTCTGCGCCATGAAAAGGTCCCTGTTGCGCCGGCAAGGGGCCGCCTGGACCGCCTACCCTGCCGGCGTTTCGCCTGGGGACGTGTCTACACGCCGGCCTTGGTTAGCGCACGGGCGATTTCCAGCTCGATCTGTCCGGCGACGGCCTTGCCGGCCCGGTCGCGCGCGTCGATCACTGCCCGCTGGCTCTGGTAGAGCTGGCCGGTCCGGTCGAAGGGCACCGTCTCGGTACGCGTGCCGGTCGCCAGCACGGTGCCGTCGGAGTTCCGGGTCAGGGTGTAGCTGGCGCTCATGTAGTAGAGCGACGCCGCGGCCTGCCCGCCCGGCTCGACCGCGATGCCGATCTCGCTGCCGCTGCCACTGAGGGCGACGGTATAGAGCGGCTCACTCACCCGCGTGCCCTGGTTCAACCGGAACAACAGCGCGTTGCGGACGATCTGGATGGTGCGATTGCCGGCTTCTGAGACGGCGATCCGGCCGCGCAGGGAGACGAGCTGCCCGTCCGGCGCCATGACATCGGTGGTCAGGCCGCCGGCATAGAGCGGCCGTCCGGTGCAGCCCGACAGGGCAAGGCCGCCGGCAAGGAGACAGAGCGCCGCGAGAGCGCGAGGCCGGCCCGCATCAAAGAACGACATTGACGATTCTCCCGGGGACGACCACGACGCGCTTCGGCGAATTGCCGGCCAACGCTGCCTGCACGACGTCGAGCGCCAGCGCCGCCTGTTCGATATCAGGTTTGCCGGCCGAAGCCGGTACGGTCAAGTCGCCGCGCTTCTTGCCGTTGATCTGGACCGGCATGGTGATGCTGTCGTCCTTCAGGAGCGCCGAGTCGACGTCCGGCCAGGGGGCCGCTGCGGCAAGGCCGTCCATGCCCAGGGTCGTCCAGCATTCCTCGGCCAGATGCGGCATCATCGGCGCGATCAGACGCACCAGGATGGTCAGCGCTTCGCGAGCTGCGGCCTTCAGGGCCGGGTCGCTGTCGGCCGAGACACCAGCGACCGACGCCGCCAGCGTGTTGACCAGTTCGTAGATGCGGGCGACGGCCTTGTTGAAGCCGAGGCGCTCGATGTCGTCGGCGACGCCGGCCGCGGCGCGGTGGGCGGCACGGCGGATGGTCAGCACCGCCTCGTCCTCGCTCTGCGGGCTGGCGTCGGCACCGGCGATGCGCGGCGCGGTCTCGGAGACGAGGCGCCACAGGCGCTGGACGAAGCGGTGGGCGCCCTCGACGCCGGCCTCGGTCCAGATCACGTCGCGGTCCGGCGGCGAATCCGACAGCATGAACCAGCGGGCCGTGTCGGCGCCGTAGGAGGCGATGATGTCGTCCGGATCGACGACGTTCTTCTTCGACTTCGACATCTTCTCGATGCCGCCGATCTCGATCGGGCTGCCGGTCGACAGGCGCGTCGCGGTGCGGGTCCCCTCGCCTTCGGCGATCGCCACGTCCACCGGAGCGACCCATTCGCGGCCGTCGCGATAGGTCTCGTGGACCACCATGCCCTGCGTGAACAGGCCCTTGAAGGGCTCGTCGAGGGCGACATGGCCGCATTCGCGCATCGCCCGCACGAAGAAGCGCGAATAGAGCAGGTGCAGGATCGCGTGCTCGATGCCGCCGATATACTGGTCGACCGGCAGCCAGGCATTGGCGGCCTGTGGATCGGTCGGCTCATGCGCCTGCGGCGCCGTGAAACGGGCGAAATACCACGAGGAATCGACGAAGGTGTCCATCGTGTCGGTCTCGCGCTTCGCCGTGCCGCCGCATTGCGGGCAGGTGGCGTCGCGCCAGGTCGGATGACGGTCCAGCGGATTGCCGGGCTTTTCGAAATCGATGTCGTCCGGCAGCTTCACCGGCAGGTTCTCGCGAGCCTCCGGCACGACGCCGCAGGCCTCGCAATGCAGGACCGGGATCGGGCAGCCCCAGTAGCGCTGGCGCGAAATGCCCCAGTCGCGCAGGCGGAAATTGACCTGACGCTCGGCCTGGGGCCGGCCGTTCAGCGTGGTGGCTTCCAGCCGCTCGGCGACGGCGTCGAAGGCGGCATCCGGCGACAGGCCGTCGAGGAAATCCGAGCGGCAGATCGTGCCGTCGCCGACATAGGCCTCGGTTCCGACGTCGAAGGTCTCCGCATCGGCGCCCTGCGGCAAGACGACGGCGCGCACCGGCAAATCGTATTTGCGGGCAAAGTCGAGGTCGCGCTGGTCATGGGCCGGGCAGCCGAAGACCGCGCCGGTGCCGTAATCCATCAGCACGAAATTGGCGACATAGACCGGCAGCTTCCATTCCGGGTCGAAGGGATGGGTGGCGGAGATCCCCGTCGGCATGCCCTTCTTCTCGGCCGTCTCCAGCGCCGCGGCGGAGGTGCCCTGACGCCGGCATTCGGCGATGAAGCCCTGCAGTTCGGGATCGGTCTCGGCGGCCCTGGCGGCCAGCGGATGGTCGGCGGCGACGGCCACGAAGGAGGCGCCGAACAGCGTGTCGGGCCGCGTCGTGAACACGGTGACGTCGTCGAAGCCCTCGGGCTTCGTTGCGGCGTCCAGCGCCCAGCGCACCAGCAGGCCCTCGGACTTGCCGATCCAGTTCTTCTGCATCAGCCGGACCTTCTCCGGCCAGCCCGGCAGATGGTCGAGGGCCGACAGCAGGTCGTCGGCAAAATCGGTGATGCGGAAGAACCACTGGGTCAGTTCGCGCTGCTCGACATCGGCGCCCGAACGCCAGCCCTTGCCGTCGATCACCTGCTCGTTGGCGAGCACGGTCATGTCGACCGGATCCCAGTTGACCTTGGACTTCTTGCGATAGGCCAGGCCCTTGGCCAGGAAGTCGAGGAACAGCATCTGCTGGCGGTGGTAGTATTCGACGTCGCAGGTCGCGAATTCACGCGACCAGTCCAGCGACAGGCCCATCGACTTCAGCTGGCCGCGCATGGTCGCGATGTTCTGGTAGGTCCATTCGCGCGGATGCACCTTGTTCTGCATCGCGGCGTTCTCGGCCGGCATGCCGAAGGCGTCCCAGCCCATCGGATGCAGCACGTTGAACCCCTTGGCCCGGCGGTAGCGCGCGACCACGTCGCCCATGGCATAATTGCGCACATGGCCCATATGGATGCGGCCCGAGGGATAGGGAAACATCTCGAGGACGTAGTACTTTTCGCCCGGCGCGTCGGTCTGGGTCTCGAACAGCTTCGCCTCGTTCCAGGCGGTCTGCCAGCGAGGTTCGGATGCGCGGGGATTGTAGCGTTCTGTGGTCATGCGGCCGATCGGGATGCTGGTCCCGCCGGATCTCGACCGGCAGGCGAATGGGGGATGCGGCTTGACTTACTCTGTTGTCACGCCTGCGTTCAACATGACGGGGCGGAAATTCCGCCGATTGCGGCGATAGTGATGCAGGTGCGGCGCTGACGGCCCCACAGGAAGGAGACGACATGAACGAAGCGCTGCTGGAGCGGCTGGAGACGGTGCGGCAGGCGATTGCGCAGGCGTCGCGGGAGGCGGGGCGCGCGGATGATGCGGTGGCCCTCGTGGCGGTGTCCAAGACCCATGACGCCGAGACGATCCTGCCGGTGCTGGAAGCCGGCCAGCGGATCTTCGGCGAGAACAAGGTGCAGGAGGCCAAGGCCAAATGGCCGGCGCTGCGCGAACGCTTCCCCGACATCGAATTGCGGCTGATCGGGCCGCTGCAGTCGAACAAGGCCGGCGACGCGGTGGCGCTGTTCGACGTGATCGAGAGCGTCGACCGCGAAAAGATCGCGAAAGAACTCGCCAAGGAGATGGCCAAGCAGGACCGCCATCCCCGCCTCTATGTGCAGGTCAACACCGGCGAGGAAGACCAGAAGGCCGGGATCGCGCCGAGGGAGGCGGTCGCCTTCGTCGAGCGCTGTCGCAGCGAGCATGGCCTGACGATCGAAGGGCTGATGTGCATTCCGCCGGCCGAGGAGAAGCCGGGGCCGCATTTCGCGCTGCTGGAAAAGATCGCGGCCGAGGCCGGGGTGGAGAAGCGGTCGATGGGCATGTCGGGCGACTACGAGATCGCCATCGGCTTCGGCGCCACCTCCGTGCGCGTCGGCTCGGCGATCTTTGGCGCCCGCGATTATGGCTGAGGTTCGGGGCGCCCTGTCTTCGCCGGCTTGGGTCCGCCACGCGAACCGGCGAGCGGCGTTGTCGTAGCCGCCGCATGAAACCGCCGGCGGCTTCGCTCGTTACGGGCAGGATTGCCAAGGCCAGCGAAGGATCACGCCATGGGATTTTCCAACTTCAGCCCGCTCGGCGTGCTGATCGCCGCCCTCCTCGCGTTTGCCTTCGGTTTCGGCTGGCACCGTGCTCTCGAAAAATCCTGGATGACGGCCAGCGGCTATGAGGGCCGGCCGGCGCTGAAACCCGGTCCGCTGGCGATCGTCTTCATCGCCGAACTGGTGATGGCCGGCGTCTTGGCGGGGCTGGTTGGTCATATCGGTCCGGTCACCGTCGGCAACGCGCTGATCACCGGCATCCTCGCCTGGGCCGGTTTCGTTCTCACCGCGATGGTCGTTAATCACTCCTACGAAGCGCGTCCGCGCCGGCTAACCTATCTGAATGCCGGTCACTGGCTCGGCGTCCTGATCATCATGAGCGTGACCATCGGCCTGTTCGGCTAGGGCGGTGCGCCGCGTGCCCTTGCCCCGCGAAAGTATGACAGCGGCGAACTGGACCCTTCCGGCGCTTTCACCCTAGATTGCCTCCAAATGCCGGACCTGTTTCGGCGATACTGCGGGAGGCGAAAGCATGAGCACGATCCACGTCAAGGACGAGTGGAAGGCGCGGGCGAAGCTGACGGACGATCAGTACCAGGACTGGTACCGTCGCAGCGTCGAGGACCCGGACGGCTTCTGGGGCGAGCACGGCAAGCGCCTCGACTGGATCAAGCCCTATGAGCGGGTGAAGAACACCTCTTTCGCACCCGGCAATATCGACATCCGCTGGTTCGTGGACGGCACGCTCAACGTCGCCGCCAATTGCATTGACCGGCATCTGGAAACCCGCGGCGACCAGACGGCCATCCTCTGGGAGGGGGACGACCCGGCCGATTCCAAGGCGATCACCTACCGGCGGCTCCACGAGGAGGTGTCGCGCATGGCCAATGTCCTGAAGGATCGCGGCGTCAAGAAAGGCGACCGGGTCACCATCTACATGCCGATGGTGCCCGAGGCGGCCTATGCCATGCTGGCCTGTGCCCGGATCGGGGCGATCCATTCGGTGGTGTTCGGCGGGTTCTCGCCGGACGCGCTGGGCGGCCGGATCGAGGGCGCGCAATCGGATGTGCTGATCACCGCCGACGAGGGTCTGCGCGGCGGCCGCAAGGTGCCGCTGAAGAAGAATGCCGACCGGGCCTGCGAGATTGCCGAGAAGGCCGGCCAGACGGTGAAGACCATGCTGGTGATCCAGCGCACCGGCGGCGAGGTGGCCTGGCAGGACGGGCGCGACGTGTGGTGGCACCAGGCGCGCGAGACGGTCTCCGCCGATTGCCCGCCGGCCGAGATGCAGGCCGAGGACCCGCTGTTCATCCTCTACACGTCAGGCTCGACCGGCAAGCCGAAGGGCGTGTTGCACACGTCGGGCGGCTATCTCGTCTACGCCTCGATGACCCACGAATACGTCTTCGACTACCATGACGGCGACGTCTACTGGTGCACGGCGGATGTCGGCTGGGTGACCGGCCACAGCTACATCGTCTACGGGCCGCTCGCCAACGGCGCGACGACGCTGATGTTCGAGGGCGTGCCCAACTACCCGGACGCCTCGCGCTTCTGGCAGGTGATCGACAAGCACAAGGTCAACATCTTCTACACCGCGCCGACGGCGATCCGCTCGCTGATGGGGGCCGGCGACGAGATGGTCACCAAGACCTCGCGCGCCAGCCTGAAGGTGCTGGGCACGGTCGGCGAGCCGATCAATCCGGAGGTCTGGAGCTGGTACTACCGGGTTGTGGGCGACGAGCGCTCGCCGGTGGTCGATACCTGGTGGCAGACCGAGACCGGCGGCATCCTGATCACGCCGCTGCCCGGCGCCACGGACCTGAAGCCCGGCTCGGCGACGCGGCCGTTCTTCGGCGTCCAGCCGCAGCTCGTCGACAATGTCGGCACGGTGCTGGACGGCGCCAATGACGGCAATCTGTGCATCACCGATTCCTGGCCCGGCCAGATGCGCACGGTCTATGGCGACCACGAGCGCTTCGAGCAGACCTATTTCTCGACCTATCCGAACAAGTACTTCACCGGTGACGGGGCGCGGCGCGACGCCGACGGCTATTGGTGGATCACCGGCCGCGTGGACGACGTGATCAATGTCTCCGGCCACCGCATGGGCACGGCCGAAGTGGAATCGGCGCTGGTCTCCCACGCCAAGGTCTCGGAAGCCGCCGTCGTCGGCTATCCGCACGACATCAAGGGGCAGGGCATCTACTGCTATGTCACGCTGATGGAAGGCGAGGAGCCGTCCGAGGCGCTGCAGAAGGAGCTCGTCGCCCATGTGCGCAACGAGATCGGCCCGATCGCCTCGCCGGACAAGATCCAGTTCGCACCGGGCCTGCCGAAGACCCGTTCCGGCAAGATCATGCGCCGCATCCTGCGCAAGATCGCCGAGGACGATTTCGGCGCTCTGGGCGATACCTCGACCCTCGCCGATCCCGGCGTCGTCGACGACCTTGTCGAGCACCGCCAGAACCGCAAGGGGTGACTGCCAGGTCGGCCGGCAGCGATGCCGGCCGACGCGCCATTCGGTGTTTTGACTTAGCGTAAGCGCGTGGTATGTTTCGTCAGGACAGAAGAACTGACTGCATCGATCGCGTATTCAATGAATTCGTCGCGGCCGAACACTTATTCAGTGATTGTTTTGTCTGGCAGCCACAGATATCGGCATCATCGGCGTTCCGCGCAATCGATCCGTTGACCTTCTGATCCGAGGCCATTTGCTCGGAGACGACGGACATGACCCATATCATCAAGATGTTGCATGGTCGCGGGACGCGCGAGATGAGCGCCCGTTCGCTCCAGGCGCTGGACGGGCATGCCGATCCCGGCAAGTTCGGCCGGATGTTTCCCAAGCTCGAGCCGCTGATCATCGACGACGATCCGCTGTTCGAGCTCGCAACGACCATGAAGGACGCGGCGCCGACCGACGTCGCCGGCGACAATCCCGACATTCCCGGCGGCTTCACCTATCTCGGGCAATTCGTCGATCACGACATCACCCTCGATCTGACGCCGCTGGACCAGCAGACTGCGGATCCGCTGGCCACCCAGAATTTCCGCACGCCGGCGCTCGATCTCGATTCTCTCTACGGGCCGGGACCGGCGCTCGCGCCCTTCATGTATCAGCGCGACCTGCGTGGCCGGCAGACGCCGAAACTGCTGATCGGCAAGGCAACGGAGTCCTTCGACCCCGATGGCGGCAACATAGGGGAGCTGCCGAACGACCTGCCCCGAAACACGGTCGGTCGGGCGCTGATCGGCGACGAACGCAACGACGAGAACCTGCTGGTCGCCCAGACCCATCTGGCTTTCCTGAAATTCCACAATGCGATCGTCGACTGGCTCGGGCAGACACGGCCGGGTCTCGATGGCGGCGAGACCTTCGAGGAGGCGCGGCGTCTGGCGCAATGGCACTACCAGTGGATCGTTCTCTACGATCTGGTGGAGCGCCTTACCGAGAAGGGACTGATCGACAAGATCCGCGAGCGGGGGCGGCGCTTCTACCGCTTCAAGACACGGCCCTACATCCCGGCCGAGTTCGGAGCCGCCGCCTATCGTCTCGGGCACTCGATGGTGCGCGAGACCTACGACCACAATCGCGTCTTCCGCGACGGTGGCGTGGCGCCGGGAAGCCTCGGATTGCTGTTCACCTTCACCGGCAAATCCGGCGCGATCATCGGCGATCTCGCCGCCCAGGCCGATCCGGCCGATTTTCCCAACGCGCCGGGCGGTGCACAGGCCCATCTGCCGTCCAACTGGGTCATCGACTGGCGGCGGTTCTACGACTTCGGGACGCCGCCCGAGCCGAACTTCAAGGTCAACCAGACCCGCAGGCTCGACCCGTTCATCGTTCCGGCCCTGCATTCCCTGCCGGGGGAGCAAGGCCGGCATGCGCAACTGGCGTTCCGCAACCTCAAGCGCGGGGTGCAGGTGCTGCTGCCGAGCGGTCAGGACATCGCCCGCGCGATGGGGGCGGACCTGCTGTCTCCGTCCGACATCGCGAACAGCGGGGACGATGGTGCGGCCGCCGCCGCGCACGGCATGCACAAGGCATCGCCGCTCTGGTACTACATCCTAAAGGAGGCGAGCGTCATGCATGACGGGCGTCGCCTCGGCCCCGTCGGCAGCACGATCATCGCCGAGACCTTCCTCGGCCTCGTCCATGGCGACCACGAATCCTTCATGTGGCTGCGGTCGAACTGGAAGCCGGAGCTGCCATCGGCCAATCCGGGCGAGTTCACGATGGTGGATCTTCTGAACTTCGTGGGAGACGTGAACCCGGTCGGCTGACCTCAGGCTTGCGCGAACCATGCCGGGGGGAGGCGGGGGCGAAAAACCCTCTTGCGCCCAAGGCGTTGGGTTCCCATACTCCCTCCTGTGTTCAACGAAGTGGAAGGAGGTGATCCAATGTCGAGTGATAATCTGAAGCCGGTTGGGTCTATGATTCTCGGTGGTTCGACGGAGCAGCCTCCTCGCTTCGCCTGAGAATTGCGGATGCCGTAAAGCGGTCTTCGACGACCGCCGGCTGACGTTCATCACGGGGCCGCTTCCGAAAGGGAGCGGCCTTTTGATTGTCTGCTGTCCGGTTGCGGCGAGGGGCGGTGCCATTCCGGCTTTGAAACCCGACGTCGCAACGCAAAAGGCCCGCACCAATCGGTACGGGCCTTCTGTCTATCTGCGGCTATGCTGGACGGCCCGGTACAGCTTTATCCTGGCGGATTACTGGGCCGCCGGAGCGTCGCCGGCCGGCGCCATCGTGCCATCGGCAGCGCCGCCATCGGCTTCCGCCATGCCGTCATCGGCCTCTTCCGGCTCGTTGTAGGCCGGAGCCTGCTCGAGCTGCTCACGCGAGACATTGAGGACGATACGGTCCGGCAGATTGTCCTCGCCGACGACCGGGGTCACCGGTTCGGCCGACGCGTCCGTGCTGGCGGTCGACATGTTGGCGTCGCCCGTACCCATGCCCGTGCCGCCGGCAGCCGGATCGGCCGCCATGCCGGTGCCACCCGTGGCCGGCGCCGCGGCGCTCGCCTGGGCGTTGGCCTCTTCCTCGGTCGGCAGACCTTCGGTCTTGCCCGGGCCGAATTCCAGCGCGCTCATCGAGACGGCGACATCCTTTTCGCCGATGCCCAGGAAGCCGCCGACGCCGACCAGAACGGCCATCACGTCGCCTTCCTCGGAGACCAGCACGTCGGTGATCGAGCCGATGCTCTCGCCGGCCGTGTCATAGACGTCCTTGCCGTCGAGATCGGTCACGCGCCAGGCGCCGGACGGCGGGACGGTCACGAAGGGGCCATCGGCACCCGCGCTGGCAGTGGCCATGTCGCCATTTTCAGCCGGCTCCTCGGCGGCCATGTCGGCAGGTTCCTCGGTGGTGCCGGCCGGGCTCTCCGCAGTGTCGGTCGGCGCGTCGGTGGCCGACGGTGCGGTGTCGGTCTCAGCCGAGGCGTCGCCGGTCGGAGCAGCCGGGTCCATCGTGCTGCTCGGTGCCGCGGCGTCGGAGCTGTCCGACGGCATGGCGCTGTCGGTGGCGGCCGGCGGGGTGTCCGTCGGAGCCGCGGGCTGGGCGTCCTGCGCGAAAGCCGCGAAGGGCATGACGGCGCCGGCGAGAAGGGCGGTATAGAAGGACTTTTTCATCGTGCTTACTCCCGATTACAGATAGCCGCACAATGACCGGCTCCGACAGGTGGTTCCGCGAAAGACGCAAATAACCGCACTTTTTAGACTTGCGGCTTTTCTGTGGCGAAAAGCTCACGGGCTGTTGCAAGCGGTAACGGCAGGGTGTTTGCTGCACCGCATGCAAGTGGGCATGAGGCGTCTGCTTGCAGCTAACCCATTGATCCCTGAACCTTACGGACCATAAGGACGCCTCGGGGAGTAGCGTTGCGGGGTGACAGCGAAGGGGGGAGTGTGGCGGTGGCGAAGGGATTTTCGCCGGTGTGTTTCTGTCTGGGTAGGGCGCCCATTAGACGGAACCCATGGGTCGTGCCGCGCAGTGGAGATCCGGCCGGAGCAATGGAAACCCCGCGGAAGGCGCAACCTCTCGGCCGGAAGGCAGAGCTTTGCGGAAGCAAGCGCTGCGGGTGCCGGGCTAGTCGTAGAGGTCGCGACGGGTGGGCGGCAGCTCGGCCGGACCCTTGGCCCGTCTGGAGGCCAGTGTCTGGTAGATCAGAAGACCGCCGCGCTGGAAGCCGAGGGATACGCCGGCGAGATACAGAAGCCACAGCCGGGCGCGGGGTTCGCCAGCGATGCGGCTGGCCTCCGGCATCGCGGCGAGCAGGCGGTCGTGCCACAGCCGGCAGGTGCGGCCATAGTGCTCGCGCCAGTTCTCCACGTCGTGGACCTCGAAGCGGTGCGCCTCCAGAAGCTGGGCCGAATGGCCGACATGGTCGAGTTCGGCGCCCGGGAAGATGTAGCGGATGATCGCCGCATATTCCCGCGTCCCCTTGCGAAACTTGGCATCGCTGGTCTTGGCCGGCCGGGTGATCGCATGGTGCAGATAGAGCCCGTTCGGGCGCAGCAGCTTGCGTACCGCGGTCAGGTAGGTCGCGTGGTTGTCCCAGCCGACATGCTCGAACATGCCGATCGAGGCGATCTTGTCGAAGCGCCCGTCGAGCTCCTCGAAAGGCTTCAGTTCGATCGTCACGCGGTCTTCGAGCCCCTTGGCGACGATCCGCTCGCGGGCGAGGTCGTATTGGGCCTGGCTCAGGGTCACGCCGTGGCCGGTGACGCCATAATGCTCGGCCGCATGGATCAGCAAGGCACCCCAGCCGCAGCCGATGTCGAGAAAGCGCTCGCCCTGCTTGAGGCGCAGCTTGCGGCAGATCATGTCCAGCTTGTCGTGCTGCGCCTTGTCGATGTCGTCGTGCCAGCCATCGAAATAGGCGCAGGAATACAGCATGCGCTCATCGAGGAAGAGGCGGTAGAAATCGTTCGAGATGTCGTAGTGGAACTGGATTGCGGCCTTGGACGAGCCGCTGGCGCCGGCGCCCGTGCCGCTCTGGGGCGCCGACCGGGCCGCCTTCCGGCCGCGCCGTGCCAGCGTATAGAGGGCGGGCAGGGCGGTGGCGATGGCCAGCCGGTCGATCTTCTTCATCGCGTCCCGCGTCCGGATGTCGGAGCGCGCCGTCGCCACGTCGAAGATCGTGCCGTCCTCGACATCGATCGCCTTGGACATCCACAGTTCGACTGCCGTCACGATTCGCGGGCTGAGGGCCAGCCGGGCGATCGCCGCCGGATCGTTCAGCGCCAGGACCGGACCGTCGGCGGGGCCAATGCGTTCACCCGTCCACAGCCGCACGGCGATCTTTGGCTGGAACGCGGCGATCGCCTGACGGACGATAGCCTCGAGTCGCGCTTCCCCGGCTGTCATGGAGCATCCTGTTTCACGTGAAACGGTATCGTCGGCTGTACGGCACGCTACGGCCGGGTGTCTGGTTCAGGAGTATCGGACGCCAGGTCTGCGATGGGCAAGGGGCATTGGAAGATGCCGCCGTCGGCGTCTGCGCGCGGGTCAGCCCTTACGCCGGCCGCCGGTGTCCACGGCGCTCAGATCGGCGGGGAGGGTGCCGTCGCACCAGTCGCGGCGCTTGCCGCCTTCGTAGCGGACCACGAGGCCCTCGCGCAGAAGGACGCGGCCGAGATCGGGCTGGCCGGGCACTGACAGTGTCGCCAGCACGCGCCCGAAATATTTGTCGCCGGAGATGCCGGTGAGGGTGACGTTGCCCGATCCGATCAGGGCGACCAGCCGGTCTCTCGCGATCTCCGCGGCGGCTTTCTCGGCTTCGCAGCGTCCGCGTTTCTCCGGTGCGTCGATCCCCTTCAGTCGGACCGCGACCTGAACCGCCTGCATCGGCCAGACGAAGGCCTCGACCTCGATCGTGTCGCCGTCGCGGACCTTCAGGACGCGCGCCTCGACCGGGCCGGAGATTGCCCGCGGGTAGTCGTCGTCATCCGCGTGCGCGGCGCCGGCCGGGATGGCGAGCAACAGCGCGAGCATACAACTGCAGATGGTTCGACGGGAATGCGTCACGACAACGGCCAACGAATCGGAGACGGTCTCCGGACAATATTCCTATGCAGGTGAGAGATCAAGCGGCGACCTGGGAGCCCGCAATATTGCGCATTCCTGACGCAGCGGAAGATTGACGCGGGCTCGCGGTGCGGGTGTCTAGGACGATGGGCCCACAATCATCGCGGGAAGCCGTTGCGCGCCTCAGGCACGGGCAGAATGACAGGCTGCAACGGGAACTGGCTTCAGAAGTCCGAGATCAGGCCGTTCTTCTCCCAGTCGCCATAGCGGATCGGTTCGGGCCCCTTGGGTCCGTTGATCTCCCTGGCCTGGGATGCTGAGGCCTCCGCGTCCGCCTGACGGCGGCGTTCCTCGGCTTCGGCGAGGGCACGGCGGGCGGCGGCCGGCAGTTCGCGCTCGGCCGGCGCGCCATCGCCCGGCGCTGCCAGTGCCGGATCCCTTGCCTCGCTGTCGCTCATTGCTCGTCTGCCCCTTGCTGCGGCCGGTGCCATGTTGCGGTTCGTCACCATCAGATAAGGGCAGGGACGAAGGCTTGAAACCCTTGCCGGTGTCGCAGCCTGCCCGGGCCGCTGCAGCCGCGGTGGTTTCCCGGCAATATTGAAGCGGAACCCCGCAATCCCCATTTTCCCGGGCGATTGGCGCGGGTGGACCGCGCAAACTCCTTGGTGGTGGAACCTGCGATGAACATGATCAAGACGGCGATGCTCATCGCCTTCATGACCGCCCTCTTCATGGGGCTCGGCTTCATGATCGGCGGCCGCGCCGGCATGATGATCGCCTTCGTCTTCGCGGCCGGCATGAACCTGTTTTCCTACTGGAACTCCGACAAGATGGTGCTGAAGATGCACCATGCGCAGGAGGTCGACGCGCGCAGCGCGCCGGAATACTACCGCATCGTGGAAGGTCTGGCCGGACGGGCCGGCCTGCCGATGCCGAAGGTCTATGTCATCAACAATGCCCAGCCGAACGCCTTCGCCACCGGGCGCAATCCCGAGAATGCGGCCGTGGCCGCGACGACTGGGCTCCTGGAGCGCCTGACGCCCGAAGAGGTCGCCGCCGTCATGGCGCATGAGCTCGCCCATGTGCAGAATCGCGACACGCTGATCATGACGATCACCGCGACGCTGGCCGGTGCGATCTCGATGCTGGGCAATTTCGCCTTCTTCTTCGGCGGCAACCGCGACAACAACAATCCCCTCGGCTTCATCGGCGTGATCGCGGCGATCATCGTCGCGCCTCTGGCCGCGATGATCGTGCAGATGGCGATCAGCCGGACGCGCGAATATGCCGCCGACCGGCGGGGCGCGGAAATCTGTGGTAATCCGGGCTGGCTCGCCTCGGCGCTCGGCAAGATCGCCAGCGCAGCCGGGCGTACGGTGAACCAGGACGCCGAGCGCAATCCGGCGACGGCCCACATGTTCATCATCAATCCCCTGTCCGGCCAGCGCATGGACAATCTCTTCTCCACCCATCCGGACACCGCCAACCGGATCGCGGCACTGAAACAGATGGCGCTGGAGATGGACGGTGGCGACGGCGGCTTCGTTGCTGCCGCGCCGCAGGCCGGGATCGACCGGACCCGTTCGGGCCCGTGGGGCAGGGGCGATCGCCCCTCCGCCGGCGGCCGCAAGCGGGGACCGTGGGGTTGAGCGCTGGATCGGACGGCCGCAAGACCCGCCGCGGCGGCAATTTCGATGCCTCCCGCTCTGCGCCGCGCAAGCGGCCCTTGCCGGGCAAGGCGCCCCGGCGCGATGACGGCGCCGGCAACGGCCCGCGAATTTCCGACGGCGCCGACGGTTTCGTGCCCGACGGCTACTCGGCGAACGACCGCCCCGGCCTTGGCGCCCGGCTGGTGGCGACGAAGCTCCTGTCGGCGATCGTCGATGCCCGCACCTCGGCGGATGGTCTTCTCGATGCGGCCGGCGGGCATCCCGGCTTCCGTGCGCTGGAAGGCCGCGACCAGGGGCTGGTCAAGGCGATCATCCTTTCCGCGCTCAGGTTCCGCGGCACCATCGGCCGTGCCCTCGACGCCTGTCTCGACCGGCCGTTGCCGCCCAACGCAGCGGCGCTGAAGCACATCCTGCATGTCGGCGCGACGCAGATCCTGTTCCTCGACGTGCCGGATTCGGCCGCTGTCGACCTTGCCGTCGCGGCGGCGAATGTGGATTCGCGCAGCCGTCGTTTCGCCGGCATGATCAATGCCGTGCTGCGCCGCCTGTCGCGGGAGAAGGAGGCCTTGCGCGAGGTCGCCACGGCAACGGAGAACATGCCGGACTGGCTGGCCGCGCGCATGGTGGCGGCCTACGGGCCCGAGCGCACCGAGGCGATCGCGCGGGCGCATCTGACGCCGGCCCCGCTCGACCTCACCGTCAAGAGCGACCCTGCGGGCTGGGCCGCGAAGCTGGGCGGCGTCGCCCTGCCGAACGGCACCGTGCGGCTCGGCAGCTTCGACGGACCGGTGACGGCGCTCGAGGGCTTTGCCGAGGGCGAATGGTGGGTGCAGGACGCCGCCGCGGCGCTGCCGGCGCAATTGTTCGGTGATCTGACGGGCAAGCGCGTCGCCGATCTCTGCGCCGCGCCGGGTGGCAAGACGGCGCAGCTGATCGCCGCCGGCGGCGCCGTAACCGCCCTCGACATCAACGCCAACCGGATGAAGCGGCTGAAGGCCAATCTGGCGCGCCTGTCGCTGGAGGCCGAGACCGTGGTGGGCGACATCGCCGCCTTCGAGCCGGCCGAACCCTTCGACGCCATACTCCTCGACGCGCCGTGCTCGTCCACCGGCACGATCCGCCGGCATCCGGACGTGCCCTACACCAAGGACGCGGAGGAAATCGCCAAGCTGGCCGGTGTGCAGGCGCGCCTGCTCGGCGAGGCGGTGCGGCTTCTGGCGCCGGGCGGCCGGCTGGTCTTCTCCAATTGCTCGCTGGACCCGGCCGAGGGCGAGGCGATCGTCGCGGCCCTCCTCGCCGACCGTTCGGACATCGTGCGCGATCCCGTGCAGCCGGACGAGCTGCCGGGCATGGAGTTCGCGCTCACCCCGGAGGGCGATCTGCGCACCACGCCGGACATGATGGGCGGTGCCGCGGATGCAGCCGCGACCGGCGGACTCGACGGCTTCTACGCCGCGCGGCTGAAGCGGATCTGAGCGGGCCGCGCCCGGCCAAAAGGGCGCGGTCCCGCTTTCGCCGCAAGTCTTAGCGAAGTTTTTACCACATTCGGAGAAAGTGATGGCTGTTGCGCTGACCCGCTGATCCTGCCCCAATGGGGTCGGAGACGGGTTTCGCGAAGGATATCAACCAGTCGAACGGGCGCGTTGCCCGCAGTGGGGTCCGGGAGTGACGACGAGCTTGGCAGGTCAACCGCTCCTCGCTGTCCTGACGCTACGTGAAGTGTGGCGCCGGGCGCGGCGGCGGCTGCGGACCGGTCCGCTGCACCGCTGGCGTTTTGCCGGTGGCCGCGCCGGCAAGCTCCTGGTCGTGCCGCCCTCGTTGCGCCATGGCGACCCGATGATCGCCGAGGCGATCTATGCCGGCCGTTTCTTCTTCGCCGGACAATTGCTCGAACCCGGCCGCACCTCGATCTTTCAGGCGACGCTGCCGTCGGAAGCCTATGCGGCCGAACTCCACGGTTTCGACTGGCTGCGCCACCATGCCGAGGCCGGTGACGCCCTGGCCGTGCAGAACGCCCGCACCCTCGTCGACGACTGGATCCGCCAGAAGGGCGGCACGCTGGCCGATCCCGCCTTCGAGCCCGCGGTGGCCGCGCGCCGGATGATCGCCTGGCTGAGCCATGCCGACATGCTGCTGGCCGAGGCCGATGCCGGCTTCCACAAGCGCTTTCTGCGCAGCCTGTCGTCGCAGGCCCGCTATCTGCGCTCCGTCGCCCAGGAGGCGCCCGAGGGCACGCCCCGCCTGCAGGTGCGCACGGCGCTCGCCTTCGTCTCGCTCTGCCTGCCGGCCGCCAGCGGTCGCATCAAGATCGCGGCGCGGCATCTGGCCGAGGAACTCGACCGCCAGGTGTTTCCCGATGGCGGCCACATCTCGCGCGATCCGGCCGCGCCGGTGGCGATCCTCGCCGATCTGATCCCGCTGCGGCAGACCTATCTGCGCCAGGGCCAGGCGCTGCCGCGGGGGCTCTATTCGGCGATCGACCGGATGCTGCCGGCGGTGCGCTTCTTCCGCCATTCCGACGGCTCGCTGGCGCTGTTCAACGGCTCCGGCGCCTCCGACATCCATCTAATGACGGTGCTCCTGCGCTACGACGAGACGCTGGGCGAGCCGATCACCCATGCACGGCAGTCCGGCTACCACCGGCTGGCCGCCGGCTCGAGCGTCATCGTCGCCGATACCGGCTGCCCGCCGCCGGCGCTGGTCTCGCGCAATGCCCATGCCGGCACGCTGGGCTTCGAGCTCTCCTGCGAGGCGAACCGCATCGTGGTCAATTGCGGCCGCCCGCTGACCGCCGACGCCGAATGGCGCCGCCTGTCGCGCTCGACCGCCGCCCATTCGACGGTGACGCTCGACGATCGCTCGTCGTCGCATTTCGCCCGGTCCGAAAGCCTCGACCGGTTTCTCGGCACGCCGCTGGTGCCGGGGCCGACGGAGGTCCTGTCGGGCGAACTCGGCGATCCGGTGCGCGGCTTCGAGGCGACCCACAATGGCTATGAGCGCCAGTCCGGCCTGCTGCATCGCCGTCAGGTGAGCCTGGCCGAAGACGGCTGGACGGTGGACGGCCACGACAGCTTCCAGCGCAGCGCCACGGTTCGCACCGGCAGCGACGCCGGCAAGGCGACGGCCCGCTTCCACCTGCATCCTTCGGTCAGCGTCGAGGTGATCGGCGACGGCGTCAGGCTGGCGGTGCGCGGGCAGCGCTGGCTGTTCCGGGCCGATGCCCGGGTCGAGATCGAGGATTCGATCTTCTTCGCCGATGCCGGCGGCGCGCGGCGTACGCTGCAACTGGCCGTGCCCTTCGACGCCTACGATCCGGCCGGCATCGCCTGGCGCTTCGAGCGCGAAGCCTGACGGGAACGGGCGCAGCCCGTTTCCCACCGAGGATTGGATGAGGGTGAGACCGGGCAGGCCGTCACGCCGCGCATGACTGGGCTGGATTGCGCCGCTCCGCTCCCCATCTCCCGGTCATGACCCGGATCGCACTTTTCTCGCTCTGCCTTGCGCTTCTTGCCGGTTGTGGCGGCATGAACCGCGCCGTCGGCGTCCTGCCGAACACGCTGGACGATCTGGAGGCGCGCTCGGCCGCGGCGCGCGACGCCCCCGACGACATGGTCAATTCCGGCACCGCGGCGACGCCTGCGCCAGTGCGATAGCGGCTCTGACCGCCGACCACCATTGTGGGAAGCGGCGCGGCTGACTATCAGGGGCGGACCCCTCCCATCCGTGCCACGCAGGAAAAGCCGATGTCTCTCAAAGCCAATGCCACGCAGGCCCCCGATCGCGTGCGGGTTCGCCGCGCGCTGCTGTCGGTCTTCGACAAGGCCGGCCTCGTCGATTTCGCCCGTGAACTGGCGGCGCTCGATGTCGAGCTGGTCTCCACCGGCGGCACCTACCGGGCGCTGAGCGAGGCGGGCCTTGCCGTTCACGACGTCTCCGAGCTGACCGGCTTTCCCGAGATCATGGACGGGCGGGTGAAGACCCTGCATCCGGGCGTCCATGGCGGCCTGCTGGGCATTCGCGACGATGCCGAGCATGCCAAGGCCATGGAGACCCACGGCATTGCCGGCATCGATATGCTGGTCTCCAACCTCTACCCCTTCGAGGAGACGCTGGCCGGCGGCGCCGACACCGCGACGATCGTCGAGAATATCGACATCGGGGGACCGGCGATGATCCGCGCCGGCGCCAAGAACCATGGCTATGTCACCGTGGTGGTCGATCCGGCCGAATACGACACGGTGCTTCAGGCGCTGAAGTCCGCGAATGGCGAGACCGACTTCGCCCTGCGCCAGCGTCTGGCCGCGGCGGCCTTTGCCCGCACCGCGGCCTATGACGCGGCGGTGTCGACATGGTTTGCCGGCGTAGTGGGTGATGCAATGCCCCAGCGCGTCAGCGTGTCGGGCACGTTGTCGGAAGCGCTGCGCTACGGCGAGAACCCGCATCAGAGCGCCGGCTTCTACCGGACCGGCGAGAGCCGCGCCGGTGTCGCCACGGCGCGGCAGCTGCAGGGCAAGGCGCTCTCCTACAACAACATCAACGACACCGACGCGGCCTTCGAGCTGGTCGGCGAGTTCGATCCGGCCCGCACCGCCGCGGTTGCCATCATCAAGCATGCCAACCCCTGCGGCGTGGCGGAAGGCTCCGACCTTCTCGACGCCTATCGGAAGGCGCTGGCCTGCGATCCGGTCTCGGCTTTCGGCGGCATCGTCGCGCTCAACCGCAAGCTCGACCGGGCGGCGGCGGAAGCGATCGTGCAGGTCTTCACCGAAGTGATCATCGCGCCGGAGGCCGACGAGGACGCCATCGCGATCGTCGCCGGCAAGAAGAATCTGCGCCTGCTTTTGACCGGCGGCCTTCCCGATCCGCGCGCCGCCGGGCGCACGGTCAAGTCGGTTGCCGGCGGCCTGCTCGTCCAGTCGCGCGATGCGGGCGTGGTCGACGATCTCGACCTGAAGGTGGTCACCCGGCGTGCGCCCAGCGAGACCGAGCTGGCCGACCTGAAATTCGCCTTCCGGGTCGCCAAGCACGTCAAGTCCAACGCCATCGTCTATGCCCGTGACCTCGCCACGGTCGGCGTCGGGGCCGGTCAGATGAGCCGGGTGGATTCGGCCCGCATCGCGGCGCGCAAGGCCGAAGACGCGGCGGCTGCTGCCGGCCATGGCGAGCCGCTGACGCGCGGCGCGGTGGTTGCGTCCGACGCCTTTTTCCCCTTCGCCGACGGCCTGCTGTCGGCCGTCGCGGCGGGCGCCACCGCGGTGATCCAGCCGGGCGGTTCCATGCGCGACGACGAGGTCATCAAGGCCGCCGACGACAACGACATCGCCATGGTGATGACCGGCATGCGCCACTTCCGGCACTAGGCCAGTGCCGGCCGGCCTATGCGGCCGGCTGGCGCTCTCCGCCGGCATCCTGGCCCCTGCCGACCGCGCGGGGGCCCGGCGTTCCCAGAAGGATCGCCAGCCCGACGACGAAGAACAGGATCAGCGCCGACATGCCGATGCGCGACGCGGTCGCCGGGTCCGTCAGGCCGGCAGCGACCGCGGTGAAGGCCGCGACGGCCGCCGTGCCGAGGAAGGACGTCGCGCGGCCGGTGAGGGCGTAGAAGCCGAAATAGCGGCCGGCCTCGTCGGCGGTGACCGATTGCGCCAGCCAAGAGCGCGACGAGGCCTGGACCGGGCCGAAGGCCAGCCCGATCAGCAGGCCGAAGACGATGTAGCTCTTCTCCGCCGGCGTGGCGAAGAGGCCCGTCGCCTCGGACGGCGCGAAGGTCAAAAGCCCGAACAGGGTGGAGTCCGGCGCCGTCGAGATGATCCCGATCGTCGCCGTCATCAGGCAGAGGATCGAGGCGACGATGACCGCCTTGGAGCCCAGCCGCGCGTCGAGAACGCTGGCGCCGACGCAGCCGAGAATGGCCGTGACGTTGAGAATGACGCCGAACAGGCCGCTCTCGGTGATCGACCAGCCGAACATGCCGGCGGCGAAGGCGCCGCCGAGGACGAGCAGCGCATTGACGCCGTCCTGGTAGATCATCCGCGCGATCAGAAAGCGGAACAGCGTGCCGCGCACCCGGATCTCGCGATAGGTCGCCTTCAGGTCCTTCAGCCCGTCCCGTGCGGCGACGCGGATCGGCTCGGCCTTCTTGCGATCGGGCGTCAGCAGGAACATCGGCAGGACGAAGACCAGGTACCAGAGGGCCGAGAGCGGGCCGGTCGCCCGTGCGCCTTCGCCCTCGGCCGGGTCGAGGCCGAACCAGGGCTCGAGGCCAAGCAGGGTCAGGCCGCTCTCTGGCGATCCCGCCAGGAAGGCGAGGGTGACGAACAGGAAGACGATCCCGCCGACATAGCCGAGACCCCAGGCGAGGTTGGACACCCGCCCGATGGAATCGCGATGGACGAGGCGGGGGATCATGGCGTCGTTGAAGACGATGGAGAATTCCGCTGCCACCATGGCGAAGACGATGAGCGCGGCAGCGAAGATCAGCGGCGTGCCGGGCGCGGCGAACCACAGGAGCAGCAGCGCGAGGATCTTCACGACGGCGAAGCTGGCGATCCACGGCTTGCGGGGCCCGGCCCGGTCGGCGATCGAGCCGAGAAAGGGCGACAGGATCGCCACGCAGATGCCGACGAGGGTCACCGCGCCACTCCACCAGGCCTGGCCGGTGGCCGGATCGGAGGCGAGCTGGGAGACGAAATAGGGCCCGAAGACGAAGGTGATGACGACGGTGAAGAAGGGCTGGGCGGCGAAGTCGAAGGTCATCCAGCCCCAGACGGCGCGCTGGCGCAGCGGGACCCGGTAGGGCAGCCCGGCGACGGTCGGTGCGAGTTCGGTCATCGATCGGCGCCGCGGCCCGATGCGTCGCGCACGGCGGGTGCGCCACCGCGCCGGGCGACGACCTCCACCGGGTCGCCGGGGCGGATCACGGCCGGACCGCGCGGCACCGCGTTCCAGCCGAACAGCAGGCCGGGCACGCGCGGCGTTGCCGAGAACCGGATGCGGCGCATGGCGTCCATCGGCTGGGTGCCGGCGATCATGCCGGTCGTCTGGTCCACGGTCGTGACGATGCAGCGGGCGCAGGGTTTGACCAGATCGATCACCGCCTCGCCAACGCGGATGGTGGCCCAGTCGTCCTCGGCCCAGGCCTCGGCGCCGTCGATGACCAGGTTCGGCCGGAAGCGGCTCATCGGCACGGCGTCCCCGTCCTGGCGGACGATGTCGCCGTTGAGCGCGCGCAGCGAGGCCGGATTGGCGATCAGCAGCGGGAAGCCATCGGCAAAGGCGACGGGCGGAACACCGTCGGTGCTCTCTGGCGCCCAGACCGGATCGATATGGCGGGCATCCGTCCGGTCGAGATGGACGAGCCGGACTGGCCGCTGCAGCCATTGCGACAGCGCCGCGTTGGTGGCGTCGTCGGCGAGGGCGGCATCGACCGCGTCGCCCCAGATGGTGACGGTCAGCCGGTCGTCGCCCTCCGGTACGGGAACGAAGCGCTCGCCGATTTCCTCGTAGGACAGGATAAGCCCGTCGACATCCGGCTGGGCGTCGAGCAGCGCCAGCGGCGGATGCTCGCGCTGGGAGAGGAACCGGCCCGTCTCGTCGACCAGCATCCAGCGGCGGTCGCCCTCGAGGCCCCACACCTCCAGTGCATTTTCGTCGCGTTCGATCGACCGTCCGGCTTTCACCGGATGGATGTGGATGGATCCGAGTTCCATCACTCCCCCTTATTCGCTGGGCGTGACATCCGAAAGATGCCATCCCCCACGACGTCCCCCACGTGCTATTCTGTCAGCGGATCAATCAGGATTCCACAAAGGATACGATCATGGCCAAGGGTCAGGTGCGCGGCAACAAGGAAGTCCGAAAGCCGAAGGCGGACAAGACGAAGGCAGCGGTGCCAGTGACGGTGCCCGGCAAGTTCGCGGCGGCCCGGCCCGACGCCAAGAAGGGCTGAGGCCCGGCCCGGTCCCTCATGCGCCGGCCAGCCTTGCTGGCCGGCCACCAGCCGCCCTCGCGCGGCACTTCCATTTCCCCCTCTGCCGGCGTCTAGCCGGCCAGATCCGACAACAGGCCCGCGGCGACCGTCAGCCGCGCCACCGAGGTGCCGCCCGATCCGGCGAGGGCGCCGATCTGCCCCCCGATCCGCTCGACCGCCGTCCGTCGGCTTTCCGCCCAGGCCGCGGCCGGGTCTTTCTCCGCGCCGAAGTCTCGCAGGGCCGTCGCCGTCAGCTTGCGCCGGGCACCGGCGATCTGGCTGCCGGCCCGCTCCAGGGCCAGCGTCTCGTAGTAATCGTCCGTCTGCAACGCGAAGAGCGCGGCTTCGAGCCGGCCAATCTCGAACTGCCGGGTGATGCCGAAATAGCAGCCGATGGTCGCTTCGAGCCCCGTCGATGTTTCACGTGAGACAGAGGCGATATCCGGCACCAGCGAGAGGAGCGGCAGCAGTGCGATCGCTTCGGCCACATCCTCCGGCACGCCCTTCTCGACGAAAGCCTCGGCGCGCGACTGGGCCTCGGCCCGGCCGGCCTCGGTGGCCAGCTCGACGAGCTGCGGTTTGAGCTTGTCCAGCGCGTCGCGGCTGGCGACGACCGCGCCGGTCAGGCCGCCCTCGAAGCTTTCGTTCTGGACATACCAGCGGGTCGTGCGGATCAGGAACCGGCCGATCTCCGCATAGAGCGCGTTCTGGGTCTCGCCATGCAGCGTGCCGTCCAGCGCGTCCACCCGTTCGTAGAGCGAGCGCACGTCGAGGCCGTCGCGCGCCGCAATGAAGGCCTGCACGATCTGGGCCGGCGAGGCACCGGAGGATTCACGCAGCACCGTGACGAAGGTCGGGCCGGTGCGGTTGACCACCTCGTTGGCCAGCACCGTAGAGATGATCTCGCGGCCGAGGCGATGGCCCTCGATGTCCCGCGCGAAGTCCCGCTGCATCGGCACCGGAAAATAGTCGTTCAGGCGGTCTTCCAGATACGGGTCGTCGGGCAGGTCGCTGGCGACGAGCTGGTCGAACAGGGTGATCTTGGCATAGGCGATCAGCACCGCGATCTCGGGCCGGGTGAGGCCCCGACCGGTCGCCCGCAGATCGGCGATGGCGGCTTCCGACGGCAGCGTCTCCACCGCCCGGTCGAGCTCGCCGGCATCTTCCAGAACGCTCATGAACCGCGCCTGCAGGGCAAGCGCCGAGGCCCCGGCCCGCTCTTCCAGCGACAGGGCGAGCGTCTGTTCGTAATTGTTGGCGAGGACGAGCTCGGCGACCTCGTCGGTCATGTCGGCCAAAAGCGCGTTGCGCTCCTCGCGGGTGAGGCGGCCGGATTCCATCGCGCTCTTCAGGGCGATCTTGATGTTCACCTCGACGTCGGAGGTGTTCACGCCGGCCGAATTGTCGATGGCGTCGGAATTGATCCGTCCGCCGGCGGCCGCGAACTCGATGCGCCCGCGCTGGGTGACGCCGAGATTGGCGCCCTCGCCGACGACCCGGGCCCTGACTTCGGCGGCGGCAACGCGCACCGGATCGTTGGCGCGGTCACCGACATCGGCGTTGGATTCGTTGCCGGCGCGCACATAGGTGCCGATGCCGCCGAACCAGAGCAGGTCGGCCGGCGCCTTGAGGATCGCGCTGATGATCTCGGCGGGCGTGCCCGAGCGCTTGTCCCAGCCGATCGCGTCGGCGGCTTCCTGCGACAGATGCACCATCTTGTCGCGCCGCGAGAACACCCCGCCGCCCTGCGAGATCGTGGCGCGGTCGTAGTCGTTCCAGGACGAGCGCGGCGTCTCGAACAGACGCTGGCGCTCGGCAAAGGAGGTCGCCGGATCGGGATCGGGGTCGATGAAGATGTCGCGGTGGTCGAAGGCCGCGATCAGCCGCGTCGTCTTCGACAGGAGCATGCCGTTGCCGAAGACGTCGCCCGACATGTCGCCGCAACCGACGACGGTGAAGGGCTCCGACTGGATGTCGCGGTCCATCTCGCGGAAGTGGCGCTTGACCGCCTCCCAGGCGCCGCGTGCGGTGATGCCCATGGCCTTGTGGTCGTAGCCGGCCGAGCCGCCGCTGGCGAAGGCGTCGTCGAGCCAGAACTCGTTCGACTGGGCGATGGCGTTGGCGGTGTCGGAGAAGGTCGCCGTGCCCTTGTCGGCGGCGACGACGAAATAGGGATCGTCGCCGTCATAGCGGGTGACGTTGGGTGGTGTGACCACATCCTCGCCGACGATGTTGTCGGTGATCGACAGGAGGGAAGCGATGAAGACGACATAGGCCGAGCGGCCGGCGGCAAACCAGGCGTCGCGGTCGGACGGGTCGGGCAGGCGCTTGGGGTAGAAGCCGCCCTTGGCGCCGACCGGCACGATCACCGCGTTCTTGACCTGCTGCGCCTTGACTAGACCCAGCACCTCGGTGCGGTAGTCCTGGGCGCGGTCCGACCAGCGCAGGCCGCCGCGGGCGACCGGGCCGAAGCGCAGATGGACGCCCTCGACGCGGGCGTCGAAGACGAAGATCTCGCGATAGGGGACCGGGGCCGGCAGGCCCTCGACGGCGGCGGATTCGAACTTGAAGGCGAGCGCCGGGGCGACCGCGCCGGGTTCGGAAACCGGCTCGGCGGAGATGCCGTCGACGGCGTAGTAATTGGTCCGCAGCGTGGCGAGGATGGCGCCCATGAAGCGGCGCACGATGCGGTCGTCGTCGATGGAATCGACGTCTTCCAGGGCTTCGCAGATCGCCGCATGGATCTCGCCGGCGCCCCGCGCCTTTGCGCGGCGGGCCTGCCGCGCATCCGGCTCGCTCTCGCCGTCTTCGGATGCCGCATCGGTTTCGGCCGGGGCCGGGTGCTCGGGATCGAAGCTTGCCGCGAAGAGATCCCACAGCAGGCGGGCGATCTGTGGCTGGCGCATCAGGGCGGCGCCGAGATAGTCGGGCGAATAGGCGAGGCCCGTCTGGCGCAGATAGCGCGAATAGGCGCGCAGCACATTGGCCTGGCGCAGGTCCAGCCCGGCCTCCAGCACTAGCGCGTTGAACCCGTCATTTTCGATGCGGCCGGCCCAGACATTGGCGAAGGTCGCTTCCAGCGCGGCGCCGTCGTCGTCGAGCGCGATGTCGCCGCCGCGGCTGCGCTTCAGGTCCATGTCGTGGATATGCACCGTCTCGCCGTCGGGCCGCACGATCCGGTAGGTGCGTTCGGAGACGGCGGAGAAGCCCATGTTCTCGAGGATCGGCACGCGGGTCGAGAGCGCGAGGGCCGCGCCCAGATGATAGATCTTCAGCCGCAGGAGGTCGGGCGCATCGTTCTCGCGGCGATGGAAGGTGACGCGTACCTCCTCGCCTTCTGAGAGCGCCATGATGATCCCTGCGTCGTCCACGGCCTCGGTCGGGGAGACGACGTCGCGATAGCTTTCCGGCAGGCCCGGCGCGAGGCGACCGTATTCGCCGGCATGGCCGGCGGCCGACAGGGCGGCGGTGAACTCGTCCTCCCAGTTCTTGGCCATCTCGACGACGCGCGCTTCCAGCTGCGCCGTGTCGACCTCGGGCGTGGTGCCGCCGGCGCGTCCGATGATGAAGTGGACGCGGGCGAGCGGCCCTTCGGGGAAGGCTGGGTAATAGGCCGAGACATGACCGTCATAGGCCTCGGCAAGCATCAGGCCGATCCGTTCGCGCAGGCGAGAATCGTAGCGCTCGCGCGGCACGAAGACGAGGATGGAGACGAAACGGTGGAAGCGGTCGACGCGCGACAGGATTTTTACCCGCGGGCGTTCGCCGAGCTCCACGATGGTCGAGGCGTAGCGCTCCAGCAGCGCCACGTCGATCTGGAAGACCTCGTCGCGGGAATAGGATTCCAGCGCGTTGAGCAGCGCCTTGGCCGAGTGCGAACCGGGGCGCAGGCCCGAGCGGCTGATCACCGTTTCGGCCTTCAGCCGCAGATAGGGAATGGTCAGGATCGAGCGCGTGTAGGCGCTGGAGGTGAACAGGCCGACAATGCGCAGCTCGCCGACGAAATTGCCGTCGGCGTCGAACTGCTTGACCCCGACATAGTCCATATAGGCGCGGCGATGGACCAGTGAGCGGGCATTGGCCTTGGTGACGATCAGCGGGGTCGGCGCTTCCAGAAAGGCGCGGATCTCCGGCGTCGTCGTCATGCGGCGGCCGGGCCGACCGAGAATGCGCACGTCGGGATCGGCCAGGATGCCGAGCCCGGCATCGTCGCGCCGTTCCAGCGCCTCGCCCTCGCTGCCGGGCAGATAGTCGTATTCGCGGCAGCCGAGGAAGATGAAATTGTCGTCGCGCAGCCATTCGAGCAGCCGGGCGGCTTCCTCGAAGGTGGTCTTCAGATCGGCGTCGTCGAGGCGCGAGGCCTGGCGGTGCAGCGCCTCGACGGATTCGCTGGCGCGGTTGCGCATGGCATCGAAATCGGCATTGGCGTTGGCGACCTGGCCGAGGATCGCCTCGAGCCGGGACTTGAGCGCCGTGTTCGCGTCACCGTCGCCCAGGGGATCGACGGCGAACTGGATCAGGCTGGTCCGGTCGGCTTCGCCCAGCACCATGTCGCGGGGATGGGAGGCCGAGAAGCTGGTGACCTCGCCGGCCGCGCCGCGCAGCACGTCGAGGATCGGATGGGAGATGTAGCGGATGCCGACGGCGGAATCGGCGATCTCGGCGGTCACCGAGTCGAACAGGAACGGCATGTCGTCGCTGACGACGGTGATCAGTTCCAGCTTGCGCCCGTCGCGCAGGACGAATCCGTCCGGCTGTTCGATGCGCACCAGATGCGCGCCCCGGCGGTGATCGCACAGCGCCTCGAAGCCGGCGCGGGCCGCCAGCGCCAGCGCCTCGGGCGTGAACTCGGCCAGATCCTCGGCCGGCGGGCGGGCAAAGAGCAGCGGGGCGAGGGTGGCTTCGGCGCCATCCTCCCCGATGGCCGCCTCGATCACAGACAGGATCTCCGTCTTGGTCGTTGCGGGATGGTCCATGGGGTGCCCTCCGATGCGACTGCTTGTCGTGTCCGACACCCTATCATAGGAATCCCGCCACGACCTTCGAGGGCAAGTGGTGTCCCGGGCGTCGCTGGAACGTGGGAGGAAGCATGACGCAGCAACAGGACAGGCCCGTGACAGCACTCGGCCTGGCGATGGCCGAGCCCCTGTCGGAGCGCACCCGGGCGTTCTTCGCCAAATGCCAGGAAAAGCTCGGCCTCGTGCCGAACGTCCTCCTCGCCTACGCCTTCGACGAGCGCAAGCTGGAGGCTTTCTCCACCTTCTACAACGATCTGATGCTGGGGGAGAGCGAGCTGTCGAAGCTCGACCGCGAGATCATCGCCGTCGTCGTCTCCTCGATCAATCACTGCCATTATTGCCTGACCGCCCATGGTGCCGCCGTGCGCCAGCTTTCCGGCGACCCCGGCTTCGGCGAGGCGATCGCCCAGAACTGGCGCGCCGCCGGGCTCGACGACCAGCGCGCCGCGATGCTGGATTTCGTCGTCCAGCTGACCGAGCGGCCGGACACCATCGTCGAGGCGGACCGGCAGGCGCTGCGCGACGCGGGTTATACGAACCGGGGCATCTTCGACATCGCCGCGGTGGCGGCGTTTTTCGCCATGTCCAACCGCGTCGCCTCGGCCACCGACATGCGCCCCAATGACGACTATCACGCCATGGCGCGGTAGCGCGGGGTGATGGGGGCGCCGGCGTTCGTGAGGTGCGATGGCGCTGGGTGCTGCGAAGGTGCCGGTGCGGCGAGGCACACGCGGTGGCAGCGGTCCGGGCCGCTAGATTGTTGGCTCGGGCCGCGACCGTTTGTGCAGTGGCGGCGGTTTGGCATGGGGCCTCGGGTCAAGCCCGAGGATGACACCTGAGTTGGGTGATGCGGTTCCCCGTCCATCGCCGTGTCGAGGGCGATCGGTCGAAAAACGCAGGCGTTGCTTCGTGCGCCGGCAAACGCTCCTACCCCACCGCGCGTCATCCTCGGGCTTGACCCGAGGACCCATGCCTCGACCGTGCCGGCATCCTCTGCGGTGCAGAAGCCGCACGGCGCGGATCATGACGCACGTCTTGGGTGAGGCAACTCCCCGTCATCCGCTGCACCGTGCCGCGATCGGTACGACTATGGGCGCCACTTTGTCCTCCGAGACGAGCGCCCACCCATCCCCCGCGCGCTATCCTCGGGCTTGACCCGAGGACCCATGCCTCGACCGTGCCGGCATCCTCTCTGCTGCAGAAGACCCGCACAAGCGGACCGCACGTCGAGATGGTCCGGGCAACGACAGTCGGCCCTCGCCACCCACCACCCACCCGCATCACGCCCGCTAGCCGCCGGTGTGCTCCGCGAACCGGCGCTTCGCCATCCCGGCCAGTCGCCCGTCGATGGCGGCGAGGCCGGTGCCGATCAGGGCCATGCCGGCGAGGTGCTGCAGTTCCAGGACTTCGCCGAGGACCAGCGAGCCGAGAATGATGGCGCTGACCGGGACGAGGATCGTCACGAGCAGGATGTTGGTGGCGCCGGCCGTCGCCAGGATGCGGAAATAGAGGACATAGGCCAGCGCGGTGGACAGGGCGGCGATGCCGAGGATGGCGCCCCATGTCGCCGGGCCCGGCATGGCGATGGTCCAGGGGCGGTCCACCAGAAGGGCGAGGGGGAGAAGCATCGCGGTCGAGGCGGTTACCTGGCCCGTCGCCGTCGCCATGGGCGCCACGCCCATGCGCCGGAAGCGGCGTCCGAAGACACCGGCCAGTGCATAGGAGAAGGCCGCGGCGAGGCAAGCAAGCTGGGCGGCGATGTCGCTGCCGACGGTGCGGAGGGCCCCGGGCCCGAGCATCACCACGACTCCTGCGAAGCCGAGCACCACCCCGGCCAGCCGGTGGCCGGTCACCTTCTCGTCGCGCGTCAGGATATGGGCGACCACCACCCCGAAGAGCGGCGTCGTCGCATTGAGGATCGAGGCGAGGCCCGAGCCGATCTGCGTCTGACCCCAAACGATCAGGCTGAACGGGACGAGATTGTTGAGGAAGCCCATGCCGACGAAGGCGGCCCAGATCCGCCGGTCACGCGGCATGGCGTGGCCGAGGACGCGCATGACCGCCCACAGGATCATCGCCGCCAGTCCGACGCGCAGGACGACGATGGTGAAGGGCGGCAGTTCGCGCACCGCAACGCCGGTGAAGAAGAAGGACCCGCCCCACAGGACGGACAGCGCCAGCAGCATCGCCCATTCGGCCGACGTCATGCTGCGATTGGCGGGGTGTGTCTGGATGGCGCGCACGGTCTGCTCCTCGGCTGAGGACGTTAGTGGGGGCCGTCGGGGGCGCCCACCCGATTTCCGGGCGGCGACGGTTGGGGGGATGTCCGTTGTGGGCAGCGGCGGCGGCAACGGTTTGGCGTGGGTCCTCGGGTCAAGCCCGAGGATGACGCGCGGTGATGGGGAATGATCATCCTGAGACGGCGCGGTGCTTCAGTCCGGCCCGGCCCGGTCCGGCTCAGCATGAGGGTGACGGCGAGCCGCAACATCCAACCTCGGCGTCATCCTCGGGCTTGACCCGAGGACCCATGCCTCGCCGGTTCGGCCATCCGCTCCGCTGGCGACCATCCACCCGCTGCCGGCCATCCGCTCCGCTGCCGGATGCGCCCCGCCGCCCCTCAGATCTCCACGAGCCGGTCGGGGATCTCGTTGGTATTGCGGTGGTCGCCGGGGAAGTGCGCGGTGAGGATGGCGCCTGCGGCGTGGGCGGCGGCGACGTAGCCGTCGGCCAGGCGATCCTCGGCGGCGGCGGTGACGAGGTCTGCGACGATGGCGTCCCAGCTCTCCTGCGGGACCTTGGCGGCGATGGCGTCGTCGGCGACGATCTCGGCAAAGCGCTCGGCTTCGGAGACGAAGATCAGGATGCCGGTGCGCCCCGCCGTGGTGTGGAGGTTATGGGCGAAGAACTGCTGCAGGGCCGACCGGTGCGCCCGGCGTTCGGCAATGGCGCGGGGCACGAAGGCCATGCGCAGGGTCCGGGACAGGGCGAAGGCCGCCAGCATGGCGAGGACGATGACGATCTGCCCGCCCAAGAGCGCCGCGGCCGAGACCGTGACGCCGAAGAGCGGCGCCAGCAGCAGGGTGACGCCGGCCACCAGCAGCGCGATGGCGAGGGCGGCCGTGGCGGAGACGAAATGATAGCCGTCGCTCGCCCGGGCGAAGACCGCGTATATCTCGCCGGTCGTAGCGATCTCGGCCTCGCGGATCGCCGAGGCAATGCGGGCATGATCGGCTTCGGTGAAGGTCAGTCTTGCCATGGTCACCAGCTCCCCGACGATCCGCCGCCGCCAAACGATCCTCCGCCGCCGGAAAAGCCACCGCCCCCCGAAAAGCCGCCACCGCCGCCGAAGCCACCCCCGAAGCCGCTGCGCGATCCCGACATGCGGCTCGCCTGGCCGAGCGTCCAGACGATCCCGAGCCAGCGATAGCGGTTGCGACCGATCTTCTTGCCGAAGCGGCGGGCAAGGCCCGTCATCGCAAAGGCGCCGAGAACGAGAATCCAGACCCCGGCGAACATCAGGGTGAAGGCGATGCCGGCAAAATCCTCGCCGCTCCAGTCCTGGTTGCGTTCGGCCCGGGCCTGAAGCTCGGCCGCGTCGCCGGAGAGCACCTGGATGATGCCGTCGACGCCGCGGCTGATGCCGCCGGGATAATCGCCGCTGCGAAACGCCGGCAGGATGTCGTTCTGGATGATCAGCGAGGAGAGGGCGTCGGTGAGGGTGCCTTCGAGCCCGTAGCCAACCTCGATGCGCACCTCGCGGTCGTCGCGGCTGACCAGGAGGACGACGCCGTTGTTTTCCTCCGCCTGGCCGATGCCCCATTCGCGGCCGAGCCGGTTGGCGTAGTCGGCAATCTCGGCGCCCTGCAGGTCCGGAACGGTGACGACGACGACCTGGTCGCTGCCCTGTGCCTCGAAGGCCGCCAGCTTCTCGGTCAGTGCGGTCTCGGTCGCCGGATCGAGAAGATCCGCCGTGTCGACCACCCGTCCGGTGAGGGGCGGGAACTCCTGCGCGGCGGCAGGCGCGACCAGCGCAAGGACGGCCGCCAGCACCAGAAGGCGGCCCAGCGCGGCGAGCGCGCCGCGTCCACCTGCCATCGACATTTGCCGGATCCGATCCATGGGCGCGGGCCTTTCGGTCAGTTGGCTGCCAGCCGGCTCACTGGCCGAAATCCACCTTCGGCGGCGTCGCCGAGCCGGCGGTCGCGGTGAAGGGCTCCATCGGCTGGGCCTCCGGATAGAAGAAGGAGGCGATCCAGCGGCCGGGGATCGTCCGCAGCTCGGTGTTATAGACCCGCACCGCCTCGATATAGTCGCGGCGGGCAACGGATATCCGGTTCTCGGTGCCCTCGAGCTGGCTCTGCAGGGCAAGGAAGTTCTGGTTGGACTTGAGGTCCGGATAGGCTTCGACGGTCGCCAGCAGCCGCGACAGGGCGCCGCCGAGCTGGTCCTGCGCCGCCTGGAATTTCTGCACCATGGCCGGGTCGCTGAGCTGGTCGGCGTCGACGGTGATCTGGGTCGCCTTGGCCCGTGCCTCGACCACCGCCGTCAGAACTTCGCGCTCCTGGGCGGCAAAGCCCTTCACGGTCTCGATCAGGTTGGGGATCAGATCGGCCCGGCGCTGATACTGGTTCTCGACCTGCGACCACGCCGCGCGCGCCTGCTCCTGATAGGTGGGAATGGCGTTGATCCCGCAGGCCGACAGCATCGGCGCCATGAGCGCCACGACGAGGGCGGTCAGATACGGGCGGAGCCGGAGCGGCGGAAGGATCTTGGCAGCGGACAGCATCAACGGTCTCCGGTCAAAAGGGCTTGTCCGGCATGTCTAGCGCATCCGGCCGTAGCGCAGAAGACAATCGTTGCGTCCGGGCTGTTGCCCTCGCGGGGGTTTTGCGACAGAGCTTTCCCATGACCCGGCCTCACGACGACGACGCGCAGCAACGCGAAGCCAAGGCGATCCTGGAACGCATCCGGCAGGAAACGGAGCCGCAGATCGGTGCCCATACCTTCTCGCTCCTGTTCCGCACCCGCGACCATTTCATGGCGACCGATGCCGACCCGAACGACCGCATCGAGGTCATCGGCACGCGGATCGGCCGGCTGGCGGGCATTGTCGGCTTCATCGTGTTCGGGCTTATGCTCGCCGATTTCCTCATGCGTTCCTGAACATCCGACATGTCGATAGCCGCGTCTTCCGCCCATCACGACCGTCCGGCGGTCATCTGCGTCTCCAGCCATGTGGCGCGCGGCACGGTGGGCAACCGGGCCGCCGTCTTCGCGCTGGAATCGCTGGGGTTCCCGGTGTGGTCGGTGCCCACCGTGACGCTGCCCTGGCATCCGGGGCATGGGCCGGCGACGCGGATCGTGCCGCCGGCCGGCGATTTCGCCGCGCTGATGGATGATTTGGCCGGATCGCCCTGGCTCGGCGAGGTCGGGGCCGTGCTGACCGGCTATTTCGGCGATGGCGAACAGGTCGAGCCGACGGCGCGGCTGGTGGAGGCGGTCAAGCGCGCCAATCCCGGCGCCACCTATATCTGCGACCCGGTGCTCGGCGATCGCGGGCGCATGTACCAGTCGCAGGCGACGGTCGACGCGATCCGCGACCGGTTGATCCCGCTGGCCGACATCGCGACGCCGAACCGCTTCGAGCTGGAATTCCTCACCGGGCTGGAATTCACCGACAATTCCCATCTGATCGAGGCGGCGGCGACGCTCGGGCCCGAGGCCGTCGTGGTGACCTCGGCCTTCCCGATGCTGCGCGGCGGGATCGGCAATCTTCTGGTGCGTGACTTCCAGGCCATTCTCGCCGAACACCGGGTGGTGGAGAATGCGCCCCACGGGCTCGGCGACCTGACGGCGGCGGTGTTCCTTGCCCGCACCCTGTCGGGCGCCAAGGGCGAGAAGGCGCTGCAGAGCGCAACGGCGACGGTGGTCGAGATCCTGGCGCGGACGACCAAGCGGGGGGCCGACGAGCTGACGCTGGAGACCGATACGGACAGCCTCAAGCATCCGA
Source organism: Aurantimonas sp. NFXS3 (assembly GCF_049132005.1). Classification (NCBI taxonomy): domain Bacteria; kingdom Pseudomonadati; phylum Pseudomonadota; class Alphaproteobacteria; order Hyphomicrobiales; family Aurantimonadaceae; genus Aurantimonas; species Aurantimonas sp. NFXS3. The sequence continues at coordinate 18,859 of NZ_JAGDDZ010000002.1, read as the reverse complement.
TGGCGATGGTGCAGATGCGCCGTCTGGCCTATCCGGGCGGCGGCCGGCGCGCCTGAACTGCGTGGCCGCGTGGATTTCACGTGAAACATCGCTTGCCGTCGGCGCTGCCTGTATCTAGTTCGAGGAACGCGTCCCCGCGACGACAGCGGGGCGGGCCCGGCCTGATTGATTGCGCCGGGGCAAGCCGGTAGTGATCTGATCATGACGAAGTATCTTCCCGACCATCTCCTCAACGGCTATCGCGCCTTCCTGGCGAACCGCCTGCCGCAGGAGCGCGACCGCCTGCGCGACCTGGCCGAGCAGGGCCAGCATCCCAAGACCATGGTGATCGCCTGCTGCGACTCCCGCGCCGCGCCGGAAACCCTGTTCGACGCCGCACCGGGCGAGATTTTCGTGGTGCGCAACGTCGCCAATCTGGTGCCGCCCTACGAGCCGGACGGCGAGTATCACGCGACCTCGGCAGCGCTGGAATTCGCGCTGCACGCCCTGAAGGTCGAGCATGTCGTGGTCCTCGGCCATGGCGGCTGCGGCGGCATCCACGCCGCGCTGTCGCCCTCGGCAGAGCCGCTGTCGCCGGGCGATTTCATCGGCAAGTGGATGAGCCTGCTCGATCCCGTGTCGAAGGCCGTCGGCGCCAACGACCACATGACGGCGCGCGAGCGCCAGGCGGCGCTGGAGCGCATCGCCATCCGCTATTCGATCGCCAATCTGCGCACCTTCCCGACGGTCGAGGCGCTGGTGAAGGAAGGCAAGCTGTCGCTGCACGGCGCCTGGGTGGACATCGCCTCGGGCGAGCTCTGGGCGATGGACCCGGATACCGGCGATTTCCAGCGACCGCTGGCCGGCGAGTGATCAGGTCGTTTGCTGCGCCGCACCGGGCGATTTGCGTGTGACAATGGCCACAATCACGTGCTTGCGTTACGTTTTGGCACAATGGCATCTTGCGAAATGATCGCAGGGTTCGATCTATGGATGCGACGGACCGGCCGGCAGGTCGGATTGGCGAGGGACAGACATGCCGGGGAAAGTCTTCAATGACGCATAAGATGAAAGCCGGAGCGGCCGTCGTGGCACTGCTCCTCGTGGCGGGCTGCTCGCGGTCGATGCCGGAGATGGGACGCGACACCGGGCCGGCTCCGCTGCCGCCGGCACCTGCGGGCCGCGTGTCGGCCGACCAGCTGCCGCCACCCCCGCCGCCGCCGCCCGGCGCCAGCACCAACGCCTCGGCCGACTTCAACGCTTCGGCCGGGAACGACGGCGACGCGACGGCCGATGCCGGTGGGAACACCCAGGTCGCCTCGACCAGCTCCGAGCCGCTGTCGCGCACCAGCATGACCGGTTTTTACCAGGTCTCGGCCAGCGGCGGGAACTGCCGGGTCGGCCTGACGCTGACCCAGTATGACGAGAACTACAACGCCGCCTCGATGGGCTGCCCGGGCCGGCTGGCGGATGTGCGCCGCTGGTCCACCACCGGCAACCAGCTGCAGCTCAAGGATACGTCGGCGAACGTGATCGCCACCCTGACCTCGTCGGGCAAGAACCGCTTCACCGGCCAGACCACCACGGGCGTGCCGGTCGAGCTGTACCGCTAGAACGACCTAGAGACGATCGACGCCGGCCAGCGTGACGCGGCCGGCGTCGCCGTATCGGCCGTTTTCCAGTCGTTGAGTCGTGAAGGCGTGTCAGTGGCCGTGAATGCCAGGGAAAAGTCGCGCGGGCCGGTCCGGTCGGCGCTGGAACGCCTGATCGTCTCGGGCGAGATCGAGGCGGATTCGATCCAGCGCAGGCTGGCCGACAAGCTCGACCATCTCGACCAGGTCCTGTCGGCCGACATGGTCGCCTCCAAGAAGAGCGCGCTCGGCTGGCTGTTCGGCAAGAAGCGCGAAGCCGATCCCATCCGCGGGCTCTACATCTACGGCGATGTCGGCCGCGGCAAGACCATGATCATGGACATGTTCTTCCGCAGCGCCTCGGTCGCGGCCAAGCGCCGGGTGCATTTCCACGCCTTCATGGCCGACGTGCACGAACGGATCGGCGCGCACCGGGCGGCGGTCAAGGCGGGCACCGCCAAGGGCGACGACCCGATCCCGCCCGTGGCGCGGCAGATCGCCGACGAAGCGCGGCTTCTGTGCTTCGACGAGTTCACCGTCACCGACATCGCCGACGCGATGATACTGTCGCGGCTGTTCAAGGCGCTGTTCGACAACGGCATCGTCCTCGTCGCCACCTCCAACGTCGCGCCGGACGATCTGTATCGCGACGGGCTGAACCGCGGCCTGTTCCTGCCCTTCGTCGATACGCTGAAAGAGCATGTCGAGATCTTCGAGCTCGACGGGGCCGACGATTACCGTCTCGCGGTGCTGGGACGGGACGATCTCTATGTGACGCCCCTCGGCGAGGCCGCCGATGCACAACTCGACACGATCTGGACCCGGCTCCTCGACGGCACGAAGGAGGCGTCGGCCTCGCTCTCGGTGAAGGGCCGCACCATCGCGGTGCCGCGGGCCGGCAACGGCGCCGCGCGTTTCGCCTTCGAGGACCTCCTGACCCGCGCGCTCGGCGCGCAGGACTTTTTGGCTCTGGCACGGCGCTACCACACGCTGGTTCTCGACCGGGTTCCGGTCATGGCCGAAGCCGAGCGGAACGAGGCCAAGCGGTTCATCACCCTGGTCGACGCGCTTTATGACGGCGGCCGCCGCCTGGTGATCTCGGCCGAGGCGCCGGCCGACCAGCTCTACCGCGCCCGCTCGGGCACCGAGAAGTTCGAGTTCGACCGTACCATCTCGCGGCTGCACGAAATGCGCAGCGCGGAATATCTCGAACGCAACGCGGTTCCGGGCGCCTAGGCCAGCCGGCGATTGCAGGGCTGCGGCCGGTTTGTGCATCCGGTTGCGGCTGGATCGGGGGTCCTGGCCCCGGCTTGACCGTCGCCCGTTTCGGCGGTTCGGTGGCCCATGAGGCCCTGCGAGGCCTGCAATTGGCCCTGCGGACGAATGTTTCTGCGCCGACACGGACTTCTTGCGCTCTGGCGCTTCCGCCTTGATCGGGCTTGCCAATTGCTTTTACGTTTACGTAACCCCCAATGCATCTAACCGTTTGAATTCCTTGAGGCCCGTTTTCGCCGGTTGCATAAGCTACCGGTGCGGTCTATTGCCATGCCGCAACGGGGGCACCGTTGCGATGTCTTTCGTCCACTCGCTCGCGCGCGCGGAAGAACTCGCTGCGGCTGTCCCGGACAAGGTCGGATTCGGCGAGACGGGCGACACTCTCCCTTTTGCTGTGTTCGAAGACCATCCAGGCGGTTGCCGGTGCCGTTGCGGCCCGGCCTGCAGCAGAAGGATCAGCCCGTGGCACGCAAGAAGATCGCACTCATCGGTTCCGGCATGATCGGCGGCACGCTGGCGCATCTCGCCAGCCTGAAGGACCTCGGCGATGTCGTCCTTTTCGACATCTCCGAGGGGACGCCGCAGGGCAAGGCCCTCGACATCGCCCAGTCCGGCCCGGTCGAGGGCTTCGACGGCCATCTGTCGGGCGCCAACGACTATGCGGCCATCGAGGGCGCCGATGTCTGCATCGTCACCGCCGGCGTGCCGCGCAAGCCGGGCATGAGCCGCGACGATCTTCTCGGCATCAACCTCAAGGTCATGGAGCAGGTCGGCGCCGGCATCGCGAAATACGCGCCCGACGCCTTCGTCATCTGCATCACCAACCCGCTCGACGCGATGGTCTGGGCGCTGCAGAAGTTCTCGGGCCTGCCGAAGTCCAAGGTCGTCGGCATGGCCGGCGTTCTGGATTCCTCGCGCTTCCGCACCTTCCTCGCCGACGAGTTCAAGGTTTCGGTCGAGGACGTCACCGCCTTCGTTCTGGGCGGCCATGGCGACACGATGGTGCCGCTGACCCGCTATTCCACCGTGGCCGGCATCCCGCTGCCGGATCTGGTCAAGATGGGCTGGTGCTCGGCCGAGCGGCTCGAGGAGATCGTCCAGCGCACCCGCGACGGCGGCGCCGAGATCGTCGGCCTGCTGAAGACCGGCTCGGCCTATTACGCGCCGGCCTCCTCGGCGATCCAGATGGCCGAGAGCTTCCTGAAGGACAAGAAGCGCGTCCTGCCCTGCGCCGCCGCCCTCAAGGGCGAGTACGGCCTGAAGGACATGTATGTGGGCGTGCCCTGCGTCATCGGCGCCGACGGCGTCGAGCGGGTGATCGAGATCGAGCTGGATTCCGACGAGAAGGGCCAGTTCGAAAAGTCGGTTGCCTCGGTGCAGGGGCTCATGGAAGCCTGTCAGGGCATCGCGCCCAATCTCAAGTAAGCCAGTGACCGGATCCGTGTCCTCCTCTCTCTCGCTGATGGGCGGCGTCCTCGCCGCCCTGACGGTGCCGGTCGCGGCACTGGCGGGCGAGAGCGTCTACACGGATCTGGATCTCGACGTCTGCGAGACCGTCGCCATCGCCGCCGAAGACGGCGGCTCGGGCGAGTGGATCTGTCCCGGCATCGAGGGCCGTGCGGTCTTCGTCTCCGAGGGCGATCTGCGCGTCTCGATCGGCTTCGGCGCGGTGCCGGAATTCCAGAGCTTCGCCCCGTTCAATTCGCTCGGATCGACGATCGAGTGGCGGGTGGACGAGCGCGGCGCGCCCTATGCGGCGATCGTGCGCTATCATCTCGACGGCGCCGAGGTCGGCGAGACGAGCGACGTGCTCCTCGTCTCGCGCGTCGGCAACGGCGAGACACCCGGCTGTGCGGTAGCCGTGCTCGATGCTGGCAACGAACAGGCGAACGGCATGGCGCGCGGCGCCGCCGATCTCAGCACCATCTTCCAATGCGGACGCGACCGGCCGGTGCTCATCGGCACGGCCGGCGGTCCCGCCTCATCCTTCGGCGGTCTGCAATGACCGTTTCTCCCATCATGCCGGATCGTTCCCGCCGGCAGGCTTCTCAAAAGGAAGGCACTTCATGAACATCCACGAGTATCAAGCCAAGGAAGTCCTCAAGGGCTTCGGCGCGCCGGTCGCCAGCGGTGTGCCGATCACGCAGGTCTCCGAGGCGGAGGCCGCCGCCCGGCAGCTGCCCGGTCCCCTCTATGTCGTGAAGAGCCAGATCCACGCCGGCGGCCGCGGCAAGGGCAAGTTCAAGGAACTCGGCCCGGACGCCAAGGGCGGCGTGCGCCTCGCCAAGTCGGTCGAGGAAGTCGTCCAGCATGCCACCGAGATGCTCGGCAACACGCTGGTCACCGCCCAGACGGGCGATGCCGGCAAGCAGGTGAACCGCCTCTATATCGAGGACGGCGCGGATATCGACCGTGAGCTCTATCTCTCGATCCTCGTCGACCGCGCGGTCGGCCGGGTGGCCTTCGTCGCCTCCACCGAGGGCGGCATGGACATCGAGACCGTCGCCCACGAGACGCCGGAGAAGATCATCACCGTCGCCATCGACCCGCTCGAGGGCGTGACCGAGGCGGATGCCGGCAAGCTCTGCGATGCGCTGGAGCTCAACGGCCAGGCTCGCCAGGACGGCATGTCGCTGTTCCCGATCCTCTACAAGGCGTTCACCGAGAAGGACATGAGCCTTCTGGAGATCAACCCGCTGATCGTCATGACCGACGGCCGGCTGCGCGTCCTCGACGCCAAGGTCTCCTTCGACGGCAACGCGCTGTTCCGCCACGACGACATCAAGGCGCTGCGCGACGAGAGCGAGGAAGACGCCAAGGAAATCGAGGCGTCGAAATACGACCTCGCCTATGTCGCCCTCGACGGCGACATCGGCTGCATGGTCAACGGCGCCGGCCTCGCCATGGCGACGATGGACATCATCAAGCTCTACGGCAAGGAGCCGGCGAACTTTCTCGACGTGGGCGGCGGCGCCGACAAGGCGAAGGTGACGGCGGCGTTCAAGATCATCACCGCCGATCCGGCCGTGAAGGGCATCCTCGTCAACATCTTCGGCGGCATCATGAAATGCGACGTCATCGCCGAGGGCGTGGTCGCAGCCGTCAAGGAAGTCGGGCTGAAGGTGCCGCTGGTCGTGCGCCTGGAAGGCACCAATGTCGACAAGGGCAAGGCGATCCTCAACGACAGCGGCCTCGCCATCACCGCGGCCGACGATCTCGACGACGCAGCCAAGAAAATCGTTGCGGCGGTCGGCTGATGCGATCCGGCCGCCCGATCGGCGCGGCCGCCATCCCGACTGCTGACTGACCCTCTACGGAGTTCCCCAGAACCCATGTCCATTCTCGTCGACAAGAACACCAAGGTCATCGTCCAGGGCCTGACCGGCAAGACCGGTTCCTTCCACACCGAGCAGGCGCTGGCCTATTACGGCACGCAGATGGTCGGCGGCACCCATCCCAAGAAGGGCGGCGAGATGTGGGAGGGGCAGTCCGACGGACGCACCGTCCAGCTGCCGATCTTCTCGTCCGTCGTCGAAGCCCGCGACAAGACCGGCGCCACCGCTTCGGTCATCTACGTGCCGCCGGCCGGCGCAGCCGCCGCCATCGAGGAGGCGATCGACGCCGAGATCGGCCTGATCGTCTGCATCACCGAGGGCATTCCGGTGTCCGACATGGTCCGGGTGAAGGCCAAGCTCGACAAGTCGAAGTCGCGCCTGCTCGGCCCCAACTGCCCGGGCGTGCTGACGCCGGAGCAGTGCAAGATCGGCATCATGCCGGGCAACATCTTCAAGACCGGCAATGTCGGGATCGTCTCGCGCTCGGGCACGTTGACCTACGAGGCGGTCTTCCAGACCACCAATGAAGGGCTCGGCCAGACCACGGCTGTCGGCATCGGCGGCGACCCGGTCAAGGGCACCGAGTTCATCGACATGCTGGAGATGTTCCTAGCCGACGACGAAACCAAGTCGATGATCATGATCGGCGAGATCGGCGGTTCGGCCGAAGAGGAAGCCGCGCAGTTCCTCAAGGACGAGGCCAAGAAGGGCCGCTCCAAGCCGACCGTCGGCTTCATCGCCGGCCGCACGGCGCCCAAGGGCCGCACCATGGGCCATGCCGGCGCGGTCGTCTCCGGCGGCAAGGGCGGTGCCGAGGACAAGATCGCGGCGATGGAATCGGCCGGCATCCGCGTGTCGCCGTCGCCGGCACAGCTCGGCAAGACGCTGGTCGAGCTGCTCAAGGGCTGATCGTCCGGCTCATGTCGGACAGGCGGGGCGTCCAGGCGATGCCCCGCGACAGGAACGGGTTCCCGCGTCACGGCAATGCCCGAAACGCGGGGAAGAAGGATCGAAACACGGGTGCCGGCCGCGATTCGCGCGTCCGGCATCATCGATGAATCGCTGATAGGAGACGGCCCCCGAACGGTGGTCGCAACGATACGATGGCACGCAATCAGGCGAACGAAACCTTCGCGCTCACCTCGTTCCTGTACGGCGGCAACGCCGACTATATCGAGGATCTTCACGCTCGCTACGAGACCGATCCATCCTCGGTCCCGGCCGAATGGAGCGACTTCTTCAAGGAGCTGAAGGACGATCGCGACGACGTCATCAAGAGCGCGGAAGGTCCCTCCTGGGAGCGGGCCAACTGGCCGATCGCCGCCAATGGCGATCTGGTCTCGGCGCTCGACGGCGACTGGGGCCCGACGGCCCAGAAGATCGAGGCCAAGGTCAAGCAGAAGGCGCAGGAATCGGGCGTCGACCTGTCCAGCGCGGCCGTCCAGCAGGCTGCGCAGGATTCGGTCCGCGCGATCATGCTGATCCGGGCCTACCGCGTGCGCGGCCATCTGCACGCCAAGCTCGACCCGCTCGGCATCGCCAAGCCGGCGGACGACGACTACAACGAATTGTCGCCCCAGGCCTACGGCTTCACCGAGGCCGATTTCGACCGCAAGATCTTCATCGACAAGGTGCTCGGCCTCGAGTTCGCGTCGATCCGCGAGATGGTCGACATCCTCGAGCGGACCTATTGCACGACGCTCGGCGTCGAGTTCACCCACATCTCCAATCCGGAGGAGAAGGGCTGGCTGCAGGAGCGGATCGAGGGCCCGGACAAGGGCATCGCCTTCACCGAGCAGGGCAAGAAGGCGATTCTCAACAAGCTGATCGAGGCCGAGGGCTTCGAGAAGTTCCTCGACGTCAAGTACAAGGGCACCAAGCGCTTCGGCCTCGACGGCGGCGAATCGCTGATCCCGGCGCTCGAGCAGATCATCAAGCGCGGCGGCCAGCTCGGCCTCAAGGAGATCGTCTTCGGCATGGCCCATCGCGGCCGCCTGAACGTTCTCAGCCAGGTCATGGCCAAGCCGCACCGGGCGATCTTCCACGAGTTCAAGGGCGGCTCCTACAAGCCCGAGGACGTGGAGGGCTCGGGCGACGTGAAGTACCATCTGGGTGCCTCGTCGGATCGCGAGTTCGACCAGAACAAGGTGCATCTGTCGCTGACCGCCAACCCGTCGCATCTGGAGATCGTCGATCCCGTCGTGATGGGCAAGGCGCGCGCCAAGCAGGACGCCATTGCCGGGCGCACGCGCACCGAGCTCGTGCCGCTCGACACCCGCTCCAAGATCATGCCGCTGCTGATTCACGGCGACGCGGCCTTCGCCGGCCAAGGCGTCGTCGCCGAGTGCTTCGGCCTGTCCAGCCTGCGCGGCCACCGGGTCGCCGGCTCGCTGCACTTCATCATCAACAACCAGATCGGCTTCACCACCAATCCGCGGCTGTCGCGCTCCTCGCCCTATCCGTCCGACGTGGCGAAGATGGTCGAAGCGCCGATCTTCCACGTCAATGGCGATGATCCGGAAGCCGTGGTCTACGCGGTGAAGGTGGCGACCGAATACCGGATGAAGTTCCACAAGCCGGTCGTCATCGACATGTTCTGCTACCGCCGCTACGGCCACAACGAGGGCGACGAGCCGGCGTTCACCCAGCCGATCATGTACAAGGCGATCCGCCAGCATCCCACGACGCTGGAGATCTACACCAAGAAGCTGATCGCCGAGGGTGTCGTCTCCGAGGCGGATGTTGAGGAGCGCAAGGCCGAGTGGCGCAAGACGCTGGAGGCCGAGTTCGAGGCCGGCCAGTCCTATCTGCCCAACAAGGCCGACTGGCTGGACGGCGCCTGGGCCGGCCTGCGCAAGGCCGAGGAAGTCGACGAGCCGCGCCGCGGCGTGACCGGCGTGCCGCTGAAGACGCTGAAGGAGATCGGCGCCAAGCTGTCGGCCGTGCCGAAGGGCTTCAACGTCCACCGCACCGTCAAGCGCTTCCTCGACAACCGCTCCAAGATGATCGAGAGCGGCGAGGGCATCGACTGGGCGACCGGCGAGGCCCTGGCCTTCGGCACGCTGGTGACGGAAGGCCATCCGGTCCGCCTGTCGGGCCAGGATTCGGAGCGCGGCACCTTCTCGCAGCGCCATTCGGTGCTCTACGACCAGGAGGACGAGACCCGCTACGTGCCGCTCGCCCATCTGGCCAAGGGGCAGGCGATCTACGAGGTCATCAACTCGATGCTCTCGGAAGAGGCGGTGCTGGGCTACGAATACGGCTATTCGCTCTCCGAACCGAATGCCCTGACCCTCTGGGAGGCCCAGTTCGGCGACTTCGCCAATGGCGCGCAGGTGGTCTTCGACCAGTTCATCTCGTCGGGCGAGCGCAAATGGCTGCGCATGTCGGGCCTCGTCTGCCTGCTGCCGCATGGCTACGAGGGGCAGGGGCCGGAGCATTCCTCGGCCCGGCTGGAGCGCTTCCTGCAGATGTGCGCCGAGGACAACATGCAGGTCGCCAACGTCACGACGCCGGCAAACTATTTCCACATCCTGCGCCGGCAGCTGAAGCGCGACTTCCGCAAGCCGCTGATCCTGATGACGCCGAAGTCGCTGCTGCGCCACAAGCGGGCGGTGTCCGACCTGTCGGAAATGTCCGGCGACACCTCGTTCCATCGCCTGCTCTGGGACGATGCCGAGATGCGCAAGAATTCGCCGATCAAGCTGGTCAAGGACGACAAGATCCGGCGCGTCGTGATGTGCACCGGCAAGGTCTATTACGACCTTCTGGAAGAGCGCGAGAAGCGCGGCACCAACGACGTGTACCTGCTGCGTCTCGAGCAGCTCTACCCGTTCCCGGCCAAGGCGCTGATCCACGAGCTCGCCCGCTTCAAGCAGGCCGAGATGGTCTGGTGCCAGGAAGAGCCCAAGAACATGGGTGCCTGGTCCTTCGTTGACCCCTATCTGGAATGGGTGCTGGAACATATCGGTGCCGAGAAGCGTCGCGTCCGCTATACCGGTCGCAACCCCGCCGCCTCGCCGGCGGCCGGCACCATGTCGACGCATCAGGCGCAGCTGGCGGCCTTCCTCGAAGACGCCCTCGGCTGAGCCACCCAGACGCCGCGCTGAAACAAGGTCGTCCCGACCGAACCCGACCAGAAGAGATCTGAAGAGCGATGAGCACCGAAATCAAAGTCCCGACGCTGGGTGAATCCGTTACCGAGGCCACCATCGGCCAGTGGTTCAAGAAGCCCGGCGACCGGGTCGAGATGGACGAGACGCTGGCCGAGCTGGAAACCGACAAGGTGACGGTCGAGGTGCCGGCTCCCGCCGCCGGCGTGCTCCAGGACATCGCCGTACCGGAAGGCGAGACCGTCGCGGTCGGCACGGTCATCGGATCGATCGGCGAGGGCTCGGGTTCGGATGCCGGCACCACGGCGCCGACGGAGAAGCCGAAGAGCCAGGAAGCCAGGGCGGATGCCGGCGGCGAGACCAAGGCCGATTACGGCGGCGGCGCGAAGGGTGATGCCGCATCGCCCGCGCAGGAGGCCGGCAAGGGTTCCGGCGAGATGCCGGCGGCGCCGTCGGCCCGCAAGATGATGGAAGAGAAGGGCCTGTCCGACGGCGACGTCGCCGGCTCCGGCAAGCGCGGCCAGGTCCTCAAGGGCGACGTCCTCGAGACCATCGCCCGCGGCGCGCCGTCTAGCCCGCAGGAAAAGCCGCAGGTTCCCGCTGCCCGTGCGCCGTCCGCCGGTGACGACGAGAGCCGCGAGGAGCGGGTCAGGATGACCCGCCTGCGCCAGACCATCGCCCGGCGCCTGAAGGACGCGCAGGACACGGCCGCCATGCTGACCACCTTCAACGAGGTGGACATGACCGCGGTCATGGAGATGCGCAAGAAGTACAAGGACCTGTTCGAGAAGAAGCACGGCGTGAAGCTCGGCTTCATGGGCTTCTTCACCAAGGCGGTCTGCCACGCGCTGAAGGAAGTCCCGGCGGTCAATGCCGAGATCGACGGCACCGACCTGATCTACAAGAACTACGCCCATATCGGCGTCGCCGTCGGCACAGCCAAGGGCCTCGTCGTGCCGGTGGTGCGCGATGCCGACCAGATGTCGATTGCCGAGGTCGAGAAGGAGATCGGCCGGCTCGGCCTGATGGCCCGCGACGGCAAGCTCGGCGTGTCCGACATGCAGGGCGGCACCTTCACCATCTCCAATGGGGGCGTCTACGGTTCGCTGATGTCGACGCCGATCCTGAATGCACCGCAGTCGGGCATTCTCGGCATGCACAAGATCCAGGAGCGGCCGATGGCCATTGGCGGCCAGGTGGTGATCCGGCCGATGATGTATCTGGCGCTCAGCTACGACCACCGGATCGTCGACGGCAAGGAGGCCGTAACCTTCCTCGTGCGGGTCAAGGAGAGCCTGGAAGATCCCGAGCGTCTGGTCCTCGACCTCTAGGCGTTTGGCGAAGAACACATGCGTCTGGCCGGGATGGACCCGGCCGGTCCCGAGTTTGAGTAAGGGAGTACGGCCTGATGGCTGACGGAGTGATGATCGTGACCGGCGGCTCGCGCGGGATCGGCGCGGCGACCGCAAAGGCCGGTGCCAAGGCCGGCTATGCGGTCGTGGTCAATTACGCGTCCAACGAAGCCGCCGCCAACGCCGTCGTCGCCGACATCGAGGCCGCCGGTGGCAAGGCCGTCGCGGTCAAGGGCGATGTCGGTGTCGAGGCCGACATCCTGGCGATCTTCGAGGCGGCCGACCGGCTCGGCCCGCTGACCGCGCTGATCAACAATGCCGGCATTGTCGACGAGGCCGGGACGCTGGCCGAGATGACGGTCGAGCGGCTGGAGCGCATGTTCCGCATCAACATCACCGGCAGCATCCTGTGCGCCCGCGAAGCGGCAAAGCGCATGGGCAAGAGCCATGGCGGCAAGGGCGGCGCGATCGTCAATCTGTCGTCGGTCGCGGCCAAGCTCGGCGGACCGGGCCAGTATCTCGACTATGCCGCCTCCAAGGGCGCCATCGACACGTTGACCGTCGGTCTCGCCAAGGAGCTGATCGACGACGGCATCCGCGTCTGCGCGGTGCGTCCGGGCATCATCGACACCGACATCCACGCCTCGGGGGGCCAGCCGGACCGGGTGGCCCAGCTCGGGCCCGGCCTGCCGATGAAGCGCGCGGGCACGGCGCAGGAAGTCGCCGGCGCCATCCTGTGGCTCGCCTCCGACGCGGCCAGCTATTCGACCGGCGCGATCCTCGACGTGTCCGGCGCACGCTCGATCTGGCCGTGATCCAACGATCCGCGCTGCGCGTAATCGCAGCGTAGCGGCTTCCATCAACGCATGGCCACGATCGCAGAGGACGGGCCGGCAGAAGGACGCGCAGCATGGAAACCGAGATCGCCGCGACGTTCGCCGCAACGCCGATGGAGCTGACGCTCCTCGTCTGGTCGGTGATCCTGGGGCTTGTCATGCTGGCCGTCCACATCGTGACGGCGATCCCCGCCATCGGCCCGAAGACCGCCGCCTCGTCGCGCGAGGGTGACCCGCGGCCGACCGGCGGACTGGCCGGCCGCGCCCGGCGCGCCTTCACCAATTACATGGAAACCTACCCGTTCTTCGCCGCGGCGATCCTCGGCCTGATCGTGTCCGGCCAGACCGGCGGGCTCGGGCTGACCGGCGCCCAGCTCTGGTTCTGGGCCCGCGTCGCCTATGCGCCGATCTATTATGCGGGCATCCCCGTCATCCGCACCCTCGCTTTCGTGATCTCGATCTTCGGGCTGATCCTGATGGTCTATGATCTCCTCGCCTGACGTTGGCTTCCGCCGACCTTATCTTCAAGACACCGGGCCACGGCCCGCACCGCACGAACAGGACTGGACATGGCTGAACCCTTCGACCTCGTCGTCATCGGATCGGGACCCGGCGGATATGTCTGCGCCATCAAGGCGGCGCAGCTCGGCCTCAAGGTCGCCGTCGTCGAAAAGCGCAAGACCTATGGCGGCACCTGCCTGAATGTCGGCTGCATTCCGTCCAAGGCGCTGCTCTACGCGTCGGAGATGTTCGCCGAGGCCAATCACAGCTTCGGCGAGCTCGGCATCGCCGTCGAGCCGAAGCTCGAACTGTCGAAGATGCTGGCCCACAAGGACAAGACGGTGAAGTCGAATGTCGACGGCATCGCCTTCCTGTTCAAGAAGAACAAGATCACCGGCGTCATCGGCACGGGCCGCATCAAGTCGGCCTCCGAGGTGGAGGTGGCGAAGGAAGACGGCACCACCGAGACCCTGTCGGCGAAGAACATCTGCATCGCCACCGGTTCGGACGTCGCCGGCATTCCCGGCGTCGAGGTCGCCTTCGATACGGACACGATCGTGTCCTCGGACGATGCCATCGCCCTGCAGAAGGTCCCGGAGACGATGGTCGTCGTCGGCGGCGGCGTGATCGGGCTGGAGCTCGGCTCGGTCTGGGCCCGCCTCGGCGCCAAGGTCACCGTGGTCGAGTATCTCGACAAGGTGCTCGGCCCGATGGACAGCGAGGTCTCCACCGCCTTCCAGAAGCTGATGGTCAAGCAGGGCCTCACCTTCAAGCTCGGCGCCAAGGTCACCGCGGTGACGAAATCGGACAAGGGCGCCTCCGTGAGCTTCGAGCCGGCCAAGGGCGGCGAGGCGGAGACGCTGGACGCCGACGTCGTGCTCGTGGCCACGGGGCGCAAGCCGTTCACGGCAGGTCTCGGTCTCGAAGAGGCCGGCGTTGCGCTGGACGATCGCGGCCGGGTCGAGATCGACGCGCATTTCAAGACAAATGTCGACGGGATCTATGCCATCGGCGACGTGGTGAAGGGGGCGATGCTCGCCCACAAGGCCGAGGACGAGGGCGTCGCGCTGGCCGAGATCCTCGCCGGCCAGGCCGGCCACGTGAATTACGACGCGATCCCGTCGGTGGTCTACACCTCGCCGGAAGTCGCCTCGGTCGGCAAGACCGAGGAAGAGCTGAAGCAGGCGGGCGTCGCCTACCGGGTCGGCAAGTTCCCTTTCATGGCGAATGGCCGCGCCCGCGCCATGCTGCAGACCGACGGCTTCGTGAAGTTCCTGGTGGATGCCGAGACCGATCGGGTGCTGGGCTGCCACATCCTCGGCGCCGATGCCGGCGACCTCATTGCCGAGGCGGGGCTGCTGATGGAGTTCGGCGGATCGTCCGAGGATCTCGCACGGACCTCGCATGCCCATCCGACCCTGTCGGAAGCCATGCGCGAGGCGGCCCTCGCGGCCTTCGCCAAGCCGATCCATATCTGACCGGAGCGCCGGGCGGGATCGCCCGCCGGCGTTTCACGTGAATCATTGCGCGCCATGAAAAAGGCCCGGCTGCCAGAAGCAGCCGGGCCTTTTCTCGTTTGGGAGCGCGCGATCAGCTCTTCTTGTCGGGCGTCGCGACCGGTGCGGTGTCGGTGCCGCTCGTGTCGGCGGTGACGATCGGGGTCATCGGCGCGTCGGCCGTGACATGCGACGCGCAGGCGGCGACCGCTCCGGTGGAGGCGGCGGCCAGCAGGCCGGCGCCCAGCGTGACAGCGAGAAAGGATTTCATGCGGCATGTCTCCTTGGCTGTTGCGATCCGCAAAGCTTAAGGTCGCCACGCCCGCTCCGGCCAGCGGCGAAATGCCGGGCGTCTTCACGTTTCGGTGCAGTCGGGTCCGGGAATGCCGGGCTGCCCCCGGTTCTCTGCACAGGCTCAGTCGGCCCGGGTCACGGTCCAGCCGGCCTCGCGCAGCAGGGCGACGATGCCCTCTTCGCCCGGCAGATGCAGGGCGCCCACGGCGACGAAGGCGGCGCCCGCCGTCAGCATCGGCTGCATGCGTTCCGCCATGCGGCGGTTGCGATCGGTCACGATGCGCTCTTCGAACTCGGCATAGCCGTCGCCGGCGCCGACCAGCACACCGCCATTGGGGATCGCCGCCTCGATCGTCGGCATGATCATGGCGATTCGCCCGTCGACATAGAGCGAGACCATGGTCTCCATGACGTCGGGCAGGTGCTCTGCCAGATCGACCGTGGCGACGAGACCTTCGAGCTGCAGCTCGATCGGCAGGGAGGCGAGGGCCGCCAGCTGCTCGGCCGACGTCTCGAGGCCCTCCACCGGCTTGCCCGCAGCCATGGCGCGCTGCGCAAGGGCCGCGTCGAGCACCGCCGCGCCTTTGGCGCGATGCGCCATCTCGCAGGCCGGCAGCATCAGGCTGATCGACAGGAACCAGGGCTGCAGGGTGCGCACGGCATGGAACGGCATGCCGCGGGCGTCGAGGGCGGCCCTGATTCGCGCCTCCTCCTCGTCGGAGAGAAGATCGGCGAGGGTCTGGCCCTTGGGCAGATTGATCAGATCGGGATGAGCGAGAAACGCGGCGGCGGCCTTTGCCGGCTCGAGGACGTCGGTGGTCTCGATCACCAGGCGCCGGGCATCGGTCAGCGCGGCCTCGGCCGTCTCCCCGAGCGCCAGCACACGCGCATCGGCGAGATGCATGGTGCCGAGAAGAAAGGAGGGCGGCACACCCGGCTTCTCGATGCGGAACAGCTTGCCCTCGCCATTGACGGTCCGGGCCGCTTCCGCCTCGACCGCGGCAAGCCTGCCATCGGCTTCGAGCGTCGCCAGGAGATCGGTCGCCTTGCAGGTCCCGGCGTCGGCCGCCTGCGCCGCGGCGATGCCGGCAAACAGCAGGGCGAGAAGCGCAAGCGGCACCATGAGGCACAGGCGTTCGAGACGGCGCAGGGCCGTGTGGGACGGGGGCAGGCGATCGGGGGCGGCGACGGCGGAAATCAGGTGCAGCATGGCGCGAGCCTAGGCGGCAATTGCGACCAAAGACCTAAGCACCGGGGGGCGAATCAGCCGGCGCGCCGGCGCCGGGCGCGGGGATGGGCGTCCTCGTAAATCGACATCAGCCGGGCCTGATCCACCGCCGTATAGTTCTGGGTGGTCGACAGGCTGGCATGGCCGAGGAGATCCTGGATGGTGCGCAGGTCGCCGCCACCGGCCAGGAGATGCGTCGCGAAGGAATGGCGCAGAGCATGGGGCGTCGCGCTCTCGGGCAGGCCGAGAACGCCGCGCAGCCGCGCCATGGCGCGCTGAACGATCTGCGGCTGCAACGGTCCGCCGCGCGCGCCGCGAAACAGCGCGTTGTGGGCGTTGAGCGGATAGGGGCAGAGACGGCGATATTCGGCGACCGCCTGCAGCACGGCCGGGAGCAGCGGCACCAGCCGGGTCTTGCCGCCCTTGCCGGCGACCGGCATCGAACGGGCCGTTGCGTCGCATAGCGCATCGCCGGGCAGCGACAGGGCTTCGGAAATGCGCAGGCCGCAGCCATAGAGCAGGGTGAGGATAGCGACGTCGCGGGCCGCGATCCAGGCCTCGGCGGCAAAGGCGCCGGCCTCTTCCGTCACCGCCATCGCGTCGCCGACGGTCAGGGGGCGCGGCAGCGATTTCGGCTGTTTGGGCGCCCGCATCGCCTTGGCCCCGGCCGAGGAGGCAAGGCCCTTGCGCTCCAGATGGCGGATGAAGGACCTGACGCCGGCAAGCCCCCGGCCCATGGTCTTGGCGCCCGCCCCGTCACGGCGCCGCGCGGCGAGGAAGCCGCGCAGATCGGCCGTCTTCAGATCGGCGAGATCGGCAAGCTGCGCCGGGCGGGCATGATAGTCGGTGAGGAAGACCAGGAACTGGCGCAGATCGCGCTCATAGGCCTCGATCGTGTGGGGGCTGCTGCGCCGCTCGTCGGCAAGGATCGTCAGCCAGGCCGCCTTCTCGTCGAGAAGCGGCCGGGTCGCGTGGATGAGCGTCGTCTGCGTCAACGCGGTGTCTCCTGCTGCCGCCGGTCCCGCGGCGTGCGCGCGGGCCCGGCCAGCCTATCGCCGCCTTGGTGAACGCATCGTGTTCGCCGGAACTGTTGCGGGCGCCGACGGTTGTTGCGGCAAGGCGGGCCGACCTCCCATTCGGCCGCTGCCACAAACGCAGCGGCCCGGTCGGCGCCAGATCAAGGAGATTCTCATGAAACGGCATGCAACGGCAATCTGGAAGGGCGCACTCGGGGACGGAACCGGCGCGATCACCACGCAGTCGGGCGCGCTGTCCGAACATGGCTATTCCTTCAAGGCGCGCTTCGAGGACGAGAGCGGCAAGTCGGGCACCAATCCGGAGGAGTTGCTGGCCGCAGCCCATGCCGGCTGCTTCGCGATGCAGCTGTCGCATTTCCTCGCCGAAAACGGCACGCCGGCGCAGGAGCTGAAGGCCACCGCCACGGTGAATGTCGAGCAGGTCGAGGCCGGCTTCGAGATCAAGTCCAGCGCCATCGTCCTGGAAGCGACGGTCCTGGGGATCGAGCAGGGCAAGTTCGACGAACTCGCCAACACCGCCAAGGAAGGCTGCCCGGTGTCCAAGGCCCTCGGCGCGATCAGCGTGACGCTCGACGCCAGGCTGGTCTGAGCCGGCCCGCGTCGCGACGAACACTGGAACGAATCGGCCCGTGCTCGAGAGGACGCGGGCCGATTCGCGTCGGGCGTCTCCCCGCGTGAGGGGCGGTCAGTCCGGCCGGCGCTTGCGGCCGTAGAGTTCGAGCCGGTGCGAGACGATCTCGTAGCCGAGCTCGCGGGCGATCTCTTCCTGCAGCTTCTCGATGCGATCGGAGCGGAACTCGACGACCTCGCCCGATTCGATATCGATGAGATGGTCGTGGTGATCGCCGTCGGCGCGCTCGAATCGCGACGGGCCGCCCTCGAAGACATGGCGCTGGATCGCGCCCTTCTCCTCCAGGAGCTTCATGGTGCGGTAGACGGTGGAGAGCGAGATCGAGGGATCGATTGCCGCGGTGCGCCGGAAGATCTCCAGCGCGTCGGGATGGTCGCCGCCATCGGCGAGAATCGTCAGGATGATCCGCCGCGGCCGGGTGATGCGGACACCGGCGTCACGCAGGATGCGTTCGTAACGGCCCGGCGGGTTCGCCTCGGTCCTGTCGCCCATCTGCCTGTCCCCGTGCCATCCCCGTCGCGCCTCTGCAGGCCTGTCGTTCCGGCCTAATACCAAACGGCGCGAAAGGAAAATCTCGCACGCCGGGCCAGGGTCAGGCAGAAGCCGACAGCCGTGCGGCCGCGCCGGGTGTCGCCTCCCTCCTGCGTCGAAGCTGACGACGGCACCAAGGGGATGGCTCCTGCAGGGCCCCATAGGGCGATCCCGGTGCGCTGTGGGCTTCCACGCGCCGGGACGCTTTGTGAATCCGCGATGACGCCGGGGAAGCCTGTGGGGCAGGCGATCCGGCCTGTTTCGGAAAAAGTTCGCTTCCGTCGTTTTTTCCAGAAAGCCGTGTTGACTTCGAAAGCGGGGAGGGCCTATAAGCCACTCATCGACGGCGAGGGCGCCGCCGGCGAGCCCTTCGGTTCGCTCTGGTTTTGGCCCCGCCGCAGACATCCAGAAGAGTTCGCCGGAAACGGCTGGTCTTCGACAGGGTCCAGGGGATGGAAGTCCCGACCGGCCCGCCGCCATCGTTTGTTCGGTGTCGTGCTCTTTGAAAACTGAAGATTGAGAAGAAAGAGAAGCGTGGGCGGCGGATTGTTTGCCTGGAGCTTCGTGTCGGTTTCCTTTCCGATTGCGAGGCATCCATGAGAGAACGATCGATCGTTATCA